>JAZRCW010000001.1:0-2155 GCA_045659945.1 Ruminococcus sp.
AAAGGGGTATAGCGATTACAGCACCGCTGCCAAAACAGATAAGCTGTCGCTTTGTGAGATTGAACATTGCCTTTGTTTTGACTGCGTTTAAATCTTTGGGTACGGGAACGTAAGCCACGAAATCTCTCCTTTCCGTTAATGAGCGTTAAAGATAGATTTTGCAAGTGACCCGGTTTTGAAAAGGCTGAAACAGAGAAGAACGGTGTATCCCATACAAGTCCATATTGCATAGGAAATATCATCGGTAACTGTGATGTTCTCAACAAGTGCCGCATAAATCGCAACACAAACGATGATAAGAAATGCTTGGAACGCAAGTGCAAACAGATTCCGCAGATAGTTCTGTCCCATCTGTCCGCTTTCTTTGTTCATCATTGTTGCCATAGGAATGGGTGCAACGGAAGTTACGAGATAAATTTCTATCATTCTTCCGAATACAACTACCAAAATACAGATTTGGAGTATGCCCATACAGATTTTTACGATACCTGACTGCATCCACAGTCCTATAAGTCCGCCTATGCTCATAGCTTCGAGTTTGCCTTCGAGATCGGTTATGAAATCGGTCATATCTATTGAAGTATCACCGATAACCACACCCGCAGATTCGACTATAACTTCGTGTCCGAGGTCGAATACTGCCATTACAATATCCCACGTGTTCGTCACAATGAGAACGGCACCCGCCGTTTTGAATGCCCATTTGAAGAACTGAAATGTATCAACATCGTTGTGAAAGTTGTTTCTTTCAACAATCATCTGTATCAGTTCGAGGGTCATAACGATGGCGAGAATCACACCTGCAATCGGAACCATTACATTTTCCGAAAGGTTGTGAACCATATTGAATATTGCAGTATTCCAATTCTGCGGAGTAGAGCCGACTTGTCCTGCTATTTCGCCGACCTTTTCATTAACTTGGTCGAACAAGCCTGTAAGGTTGGTTGTAATTCCTTCGGTTAATATTTCCCGAAACCAATCCTCAATAGCCTGAATAATCGTATCCATAGCTCAAGTCACTCCTTTCGGTTGGCTCCCGTGCCGAAGCACGAGAGCCACTTGATATTACTCAATCAAATTCTGTCCGTCTTTTATTAACCGAACAGACCCGAAAGAAGGGGTACAAGAGTGATGCCGATGAGTGCAACGCCGCCGCCAGCCATAAGCTGCTTCATACCCTGCGACTTTGCACCGGGGTTATCGTTACCGTAACCTTCGAGGAGGTTGATGCCGCCCCAAATGCCAAGACCTGCACCGAGAGCGACTACGAGTGTCTGCAGTACATCTACTGCTGAGTTGAAAAATGCCATTTAAAAAATACGTATAGATTTTACGTGTCTTTAGTTCGCTACATAACGTTTCTCCTTTCAATATTTAATAATTTTTGTTGATACGAACATTTTGTCTTGATATATATAAAAGCCACCGTTATTACGGTGACTGCTGTTGTTCGTCGGATACATCTATTTCATAAACTTCATAGACATCATCCGGCTTTGTTCTGAGTTTTGTTGACACGAATTTTTCGATGTCAAACTCATTTTTCTTATCATAATCGGAGAGCAACTTGTATTTCGGGTGCTTTGTTATGTCATATTTGTTTGACATAAACGGACGGACACCACGGAGCTGAAGAATACATTTCGAGCCATCCAAGACTGCAAGTTCATCAACTGATGCAAGTTCTTTTCCGAGTTTCTGATAATTAAGGCTGTGCGAGGTTTCTCTGCCTCTGCTTTCGCCCGTGTTAAAGGTATCAATGGTTTCTTTACCGAGAGCCGTTGAAAGTTCTTTCAATGTTGTCGGCTCTGAACCACCGAGGAATATTCTGCTGTCACAGTTGCCGATAATTGTATCGGCATTATCCTTATACAAGGCTTTGAGCTGTGACTGTGCCTGCAAAACAAGGCAAGCTGAAATCTCACGGCTTCGGATTGTTGCCATAAGTTTTTCAAGATTCGGTATCTGACCGATATTTGCAGCTTCGTCAATAAGACATCTGACGTGTATAGGCAATCTTCCGCCGTAAACATCGTCAGCCTTTTCGCAAAGCAGATTAAAAAGCTGAGTATAAATCATTGAGATGAGGAAATTAAAGGTTGCATCCGTATCTGACATTATGAGGAAAAGAGCCGTTTTTCTGTCACCCGTCATA
>JAZRCW010000002.1:0-6728 GCA_045659945.1 Ruminococcus sp.
GTGCTTTGTGTCCATACACCTGCACCGTGCTGAGCAAAGTTTCTAATTATGTTTCCGCCTGTCATATAGAAATTTTTACCCTGATTCCATACACCACCGCCGCATTTGCCGGCAACATTTTCTGAAATTTCACCGCCCTGCATTTCTATATTACCGTTATCATTATTCCATACACCTGCACCATATGTTGCTTTGTTGTGATATATTCTTCCGCCATAGATAATCATTTGTGCATCACCGCTGTTTGCGTTCCAGAGACCGCCGCCGTAGGTAGCATCGTTGTAGCAGATTTCACCGCCGTACATATAGAAATTGTAGTTGTTCCAAAGTCCGCCACCATAGGCAGCACTGTTATTCCTAAGCTTTCCGCCGTACATAACCAAAGTACCGCCGTTATGGATACCTCCGCCCATTTGGTTTGAACCACCCGTTATTACACCTGTCTGCATTGCGGAGCAGTCGCAAAGACGGAGCTTGCCGCCTGAATTTATGTTAATTACACGATTGCCCTGTGGGTCATCAATAGCTGTTTTTTGAATTTTGTAGCCATTAAGACAGATTGTAAGCTCTTTATTACCGGGAACATTTAAGGTTTCGCTTCTTTTTACATCTCCTGTCAGATACACAAATGCTTTATTGTCGGTATATGAAATTTTACTCTTACCGTCCCAAGGCTGAAAGCTCTGCGCTGAATGGCTTTTGTGTTCTCCAAGAAGAATATTTCCGCCACAGAAACAGTGATTCTGATGAGGCATACCCACATTTGCAAAGGTAAAATATATCGTTCCTTCGATATCAGATTCACCCTTATATGAAAATCCTGCCTGCTTACCGTTTACCATAAAGTTATATTTATACCAGTCATCAATAAACATATTGAGGCTCGGCTTTACAGCAACATCGGCAATGAATTTATATGTTTCACCGTATTTGAAACAACCGTTTTCATCAAAAGTGCCTTCCCATTTTACGCTTGTGACATAGGTACTTGCACTGTTTGGTGTTTTAGCTCCGTAGTCGGGCTTTTCGCCCACAACCGGTTCACGCAGGTTCTCAATGGAAATCATCTCTACGGGTGTTGCTTTTCCGTAGGTTGATGAGCCTTTAACTTGCTCGGTTCGTACAACAAACTGTATCACAGCCGCTTTGGAGTCTTTTGAGGAATCTTCTGTCTGAATTATTACCGGATCGCCGTTTACCGTGAATGTGTTATCGGAATTTTTTGCGTTAAAAACGCCTGCCGAGTCATCTGCCTTCAATACGATATAGGCAACATAGTCCTTGTGATCTGCAAAAAAGCCGTCTTCGTCGAATTCGCCATCCCATTGAATTTTCGCCACTGTAACACCCGATGCACCGGTAACTGTTCCGGTCTGTGTAGGTGCTTTACCAATTTCAGGAGGTGTAATGGTAATATGTGCCTCTTTGATTACATTCGCCGAGGTTACGGGATTTTCTACAGTTGTATCGGATTGTTGCGTTACAGTTTCGGGCACTTCAGAAAACTGCGGAATTTCTTCCTCGGTCTTGAAAGTATAGTAAACAACCGCTTGTGTGGTGTCTGCCGAAATATCTTTAAGCTTTGCAATCTTGCCGTTTACCTTTACAGTGTCCTTAACATACTTGATATACTTGGTGTCCTTGTGTTCATCCTTGAGCTTCACGGTAACATAAACAGTATACTCCGTGCCGCTTTTAAAGCAACCGTTTGCATCTAATTCGCCTTTCCATTCCACATTAACAACCTTTGTACTGGCAGTTGATGGAACATATGCGTTGTAATCGGGTTTGTTGCCGACTTGCGGTACTTCAACCGTAACATTAAAAATGTTTACAGGCGATTTAGCAGATGCCGATACACAAAAGACGCTTACAAGCATACTCAAACACAAAAGAATACTTAGAATTTTTTTCATTTTCTCTCCTTCTTTCCCTGTTTAAAATTATCTTACAAATGGATAGGTAACAGGAGCCAAATTATTTTCCCATATGTAAATTCTCATATCATCACTTGCCACATCCGATGTATTAAATGTAACCCCATTTGCTGATGAAGGTTCATACATAATTTTTGAAATTCCGTTTGCATTTTCTGCTTTTAAGTAAATATTAGCAGGTGTAGCACCTTCTTCAGCTGTAATTGTTACTGATTTTCCATCATCAGCCCAATCAACTCTGTAACCGTTGTAAGAGTTAGTACAATGCAAGGTACTCGGAGCAGAATAAATCTTATAAGAACGAGAGCCAATAAACATAGTAACTGCGCAACGAACTTTTTTGTTATTGTCCAATGTTGAAATCTTGAAGTTCATGGTTTTTGCGTTTTTTCCGTCAAGGTCAATCCATTCATTACCATCAGATACCTGCCACTGATAGAATGTGTCATAGCTTTGGTTCCCGTCGATATTTAATTTTGCAGAGAGGTTTTTGCCATCTCTGTAAATCACATTTTCGATGCCCTCAACCGACATTACAACTGCAAAGCCTTCGGGCATTGTTGTAACAGAAATTATTTCGGATGGAATACTCTTTTTGCCGCTTGAGTTGTGAGATTCTATCACATAATATGATGTACTTGGTGTTGTGCCTGATGGCTTGAGATTTGATATATTGTAAGAACATTTTCCGCCAACGGGAACTATGTTGCTTGCAATCGTTACGGGGTTGTTTCCGTCTTCATCAACTCTTAAAATTTTGTAAAAGTCAGCTGCTCTTTCGCCGTTTTCCCATGTGAGTGTTGCAGATGTATCTGTCAGATTTTCAACAGAAATATTCTGCGCAATTGACGGAGGAGGTGTTGTGGTGAGCTTTGTAAGATAACCAACAACAGGCACTTCAGAATTGTTTATTTTTGTGTTATAGGCAACAAGTTTCCAGCCGTATGCATAGTCTGCCGGAGTTCCCGACGGAAGGTCAACAACAGTACCGGAATACTCGTTGCCGGATGTAGTGGTCCATACACTGCTTCCGTTAATTTCTGCACTTAAAGTAAAACCTAATTTTATACCTGCCACATTTGCAACAGATGTGTTTTCAAGAGCAACACCCCAGCCGAGAGTTTTTGAATCACCTTTTTCTACTGATATAGTCTGTGACTTTTGAGTTGCAGAGGATGAGCCACCGCTGTTTGTAAGGAATCCGTCTACTGAAGAGTCAAGGTTTGTTTTAGCTGTAAGAAGACCGCTGCTTACAGGAAGCTCGCTCGTATCGTGTGCATATGAGCTTGGATCTCCAGCTTTGTAATTCACACCAAACACTCTTCCGGATAATTTTTCCAGTCCCGGAGTGCATTCTGCTATTGCATCATAAGCACTTATGTCCAGAGTTGTTACCATAGGTGTCTGCGGTACGCAATAGTGGTAAGGAACCACTGCTTCTGCTATAACCTCACCCCATGTGTTAGTTCCGCCCTTGCCAAAGCTGGCAATAGAGTTTTCTATGGCATTTATTTGCTCTGTTACATTTTTGTACACATTAAGCTGGTTGTTATAATTTGAGGAATCTACATTAGAATTATATGCATATTCATAGTAGTCACAGCCAAGTCTGTATTTTCCCATGTCCTGTGTCTGCCCTGTTTTAAGGCACTGTTCAAGATGCGTTTTAAGCTCATCGCGGAATCCGCATAATTCGGTATATTGAGCCTCTGTCGGCAGAGTATATCCCGGCATAAACATTGTACAATTATAGCGTACATAAGGAACAGTGAATACCGCTACCGCATCCGTTGTACCGGATGTGCCAAAACCTGTGGAATAATCGTAGCTGATTTCTGTGCTGTCGTCGTATGATACACTGCCTGTAACCTTGAGTTCATATTCCGCACCACCGCATTTGAACAGTCCCAAAAAGCTTGTTTCCTGTTCAAAGCCTGTCACAATGCCTGCTGTAAGTGAGCCGCCCAAGGATGAACCTGTACTTGTGCCTTCCGATTTTGTAAAGCTCGTACCGGAATTACCTATATAGCTGTCGTCATTGAGTTCCTCGTAAACAGGCGGTGCCTGCATAACAGCAAGTATTTCAACATCACTGAAATATACATCGGTATTACCCTTTGCATACTCTAAATAAGTGCTTTGTTTACCGTTATCTACCAGAGCAAGTGTAACATGGCTCTTTCCTGCTGTCATTCCGAGCAGTGAGGTGGTTTGAGTTCCTTTTATTTTATCAACACCCAGAAAACCTCGCCTATATAGTCCGTAATGAGATATAAGATTCCATCCGTATTGATCCTTTCCGGATTTTTTATATCCATAGATGAACATCAGCACTTCTCTTGAGAACATATCATCTCCGACATTTGCTGCAACCGCTCCTCCGAGCCATATATTGGTAATTCCGCTGTCGTCCTCTCCGTCAACATAGGAATAAGAGTATACCAGATTATTATTATTTGAATCGTAGGTGAATATCTGACCTTCAAGGAATATATCGTCAGATGTTCCGATTCCATAAGGCTTGTATCCGCACAAAGATACAGGCTCAGATACAGGATCGCCATCATCCTCTTCATAATAATGCAACTGTGCAACACCGGTTTCCCGGATAGTCCATTGATATGCAGTGTTCTCATCTGACGGATTATAATTTTTCAAGTCTTCGTATGTTGTAAAGCCTATTATGTTTCTTGCCGCATCGTTTTCGTCTATCCATACACAACGGTTTTCGTTAGCTGTAGTAGATGAATGGGTGGACCTGTAGGTAACTCTTGTATAGTTACCGCCGATTACGATTTCTCTGCTGCCATCTGCGGTTACATCTGCCACTATTGCATTCGCATTACGCAGTACATAGCGATAATCACCCATTTTTTTGGTCACAAGCATTTTATGTTTAACTGTCTGATTGAGCTTACCCCCCAAGCTACCCTCATATGCTTCAAGCACGGATGCAAAATACGTGTTGTGATCCAGGATTTGCTTGGTTGTGTATTTTGTTTTGTACGAAGTTCCACGGTAATATGTAGAAAAGCTGATAGTTGCCATAAGGTCGTCTATTCCGTCGCCGTTAAGGTCATCAGCCGAAAGTGCTACATAAGGCAGACAGTAGTATCTTTTGTTACCGTCTTTATAGGTATATTCCCACTCGCATATTTCTCCTGCACTTGACCTTGAGGAAAGATCAATAGTCTGTGTATTGGAAACAGACTTCGAATTAACATCAATTTTATATATGTTTACAAAAATATCTGCATGGATACTTCCTGATGATGTTTCCTTGTAGTTATTCGGAGTATAAATTGCAAGCTCATCCTTGCCGTCGCCATCAAAGTCACCGGCTTTTATCGCAATCAAACCTTCCAGATCCCATACATGAATTTGCGTAGATGTGGAGATATGACCACTTGTGACATAGTTGTCTATAACCACTTTACCTTCAGAATCAAATACGCTGAGTTTCAACTGACCGCCCCATATATTATCTGCCAGAGTAATTCTTGCAAGATAATTATCCGATCTGCTGCCTGTAGGATCAAAGGCTGTTGAAGTAAAGAATACGTCGTTCTTTCCATTGGTATAATTTGTTCCGCCATCTATAGCATAATCATAATAGGTGTTACCCGCTCCGGTATTTTTTCTCTTGCTGAATTGGCGCTTTTGTACCTTGTTACCAAAGTCTGCATACAGGTCATACCTTTGGTCTACTATATGCTTACCGGGCTTCAACGCATTGGTGTCATATGTACTCGGGTCAGGTGCAAAACCGAACTTCTCTAAAGTTGCGGTGTTAGTCTCTGCATCTACCTCTGTTGCTGTTACTGCTTGTAACGGTAATATGCTGATAATCATACATAGCACAAAAACTGTACTTAAAATTCTTTTCATTTAATATCCCTTCTTTTTAAAAATTTATTATGATTAAACAGAGCTTTTACGCTTCCGCAAAATCCGAAATTGTTTTAGCATCTTCAGGTTCTCGGATGCTTTTCTTTAGCGACGAATCGCTCTTTGAACATTTCCATTTGCTGTTCTCTTTTTGCTGCCAATTCGATTTCAAGGCATTTGGGACATCGTGTAAGTGTTTTCGCACGGCTTCGCACCTGCGTCTGCCACGAATGACCTTCTTTGCATTTCCACCATACAGGTATGTTGCTTCCGCTGCTGACGGTTTCGGGTGTGAACGGCAGATTTTTCTCTTCATCCCACTCGTCTAATAAATACTCCTTTCCTTCTTTAATGCAATAGTCTTTTAGTTTCAATTTTATCATCTTCCATTTCTGCAATTGTTTGTTGTTTGTGAAACAAATAGCACTTTTTCCACTAAATACGGTGATTAGCAACTATTTTTTTCTACATCTTGAAAAATTATATATACTATGCTATAATGATTATACACCGTCCCTTTAGGGACGATGCAAGCGTTTTTTTGAATTTTTTCAAATTTATTTATTTTCAACAAAAAGTGAGGATATTTTTTTGGATAATTACAATTTATTTTCTATCGGCGAAATTGCAAAAGCCGTTGGTATTACAAGAAAAGCAATCTTGAATTATGAAACAAAAGGACTTATCACACCTGACAAAAAAGACGGGACTACAGGCAACAGATATTACACCATTGACACCTTTACGCAAATCCGCACAATCCGGGTATTTCAAAACTTGGGACTCTCTCTTGATGAAATCCGTGAATACTTTAACGACAGTTCAGACCTTCAACCAATGATAGAAAGGCTCGAAAAAATGAAGGATGAACTCATTCTTACCATAGAAAAATTAAAAGAGCGT
>JAZRCW010000003.1:0-25538 GCA_045659945.1 Ruminococcus sp.
TGCAGATATCCATGTAAGCTTTCCATTTTCATCAATGAAATACTTACCTGTTACAAGCTCGGCTGCAGTTTCTACCTTTTCATAGTCGCTTTCTGCTACCATTTCATCTGTGATTGCTTTATCACCGCTGATTGAAAGTTCTGCATTTGCTACGTCAGTTGTATTACCGTCGATTAAGTTCTTGCTGATTGTGATTGTTTTAGACTCTGCAAGCTTATTTCCGACAACGATATTATTTTCACCTGTAAGCTTTACATATGTTTCATTATCATATGTCTTATCTGTTGCTGAAACAACACCGTCTGTAATTGTGAAATTCCAGCTTTCGCCTATTGCTTCATAATTTCCAGGAGCTAATGTTTCGCTGAGTGTGTATTCACCGTCAGGAAGTTTTGAAATAACTGTAGGAGCTGTGCCAGACTCAAAGCTGATTACTGTCTTATCCTCAACTTCTGTTTCACCCTCTGTTTTCTTTCCGAAATTAAGAGTTACAGTATTTCCACCCTGTTCAGCTGTTACGTTTTCAAGACTCTTTCCGTCAACAGATTTGATTTCAAGCTTTGCTCCAGGAACTTCTGTATTATCAGTTCCTGCAACATCTACCTTGCTGATTGTCACCTCAACAGGCTTATCTTCCATAACAACTGTCTTGTCAGTTTTCTCAACGTAAATTGTGTTGCCGTTGGCATCTGTGTCTATATTTCCGTCGTTGTCTGCATCGCTTGCAACTAAAATTCTGCCGTCAGATTCAACAACAAAGAACATGGATTCTTCCTTTATAAGGAATCCGTCAGGAGCAGTTGTTTCCTTAAGCTCATACTTACCAACAGGAAGCATTGAAAGTATTGTTGCATCCGTGCCTGATGTGAAGCTGATTACTGTCTTGTCTTCAACCTCTGTTTCGCCCTCTGTTTTCTTTCCGAAATCAGGAGTTATATCAGTTCCACCCTGCTTTGCTGTTACATTTTCAAGGCTCTTGCCGTCAAGTGAGATAATTTCAAGTTTTGCACCAGGAATTTCAGGACCGCCGCCGAGTTCCTGTTTGCTGATTGTAGCTGTGATAACTGCATCGTCTACCTTGAGAACATTATCATCATCGGCTGCATACACTCCGTCCACACCCTTTACAAGAATTGTGCCGTCTGTATCAACCTTGAATTCTACTTCGGTAAACTTTGTATAACCGAGAGGAGCTGTATCCTCGATGAGTTTATACTCACCTGCGGGAAGTCCGCTGATTATTGCAGACTTATCAGTTGAAACATATGTGAAGTAAGTCTTGTCTTTTACTGTTACTTCTCCTTCTGTCTCCCCATTTTCTGTTTCAAACTTGATTTCTGCATTTTCAATCTTTACATCTGTAAGATCTGCATTTTCGTCAAGTGCTTCAATCTTGATTACCGCACCAGCAAGCTCTGTGCTGTTTGTGATATCCCATTTGCTGATTACAAGTTGTTTTGGTCCATCCTGTGCTGCATTTCCTACTACAATGTAATTAACTATTTCGCCATCAAGCTTTACATAAGATACGCCTTCAGCATATGTTAGATTGTTTTTATCAGCTTCAACAACACCATTCTTGATTTTGAATTTCCATGTACCCTCTACTGCAATATATGAATTAGGAGGAGAGATTTCTTCAAGAGTATAGTCACCATCCGGAAGCTTTGAAAGAACTGTTTCGCCAGTAGCAACAGATTTGAATTCAATTGACTTCTTATCATCACTTACAGCAAATCCGTTAGCAGGTGTATTTACACCGTTTTCATTCTTCTGGAACGCTGATACTCCGCTGAGATCTGCATCGGGTTTATTAGCAGTGATTCTAAGCGTTGCTCCTGCAAGTTCCTTTTCACCTGTGATATTCTTTTTGCTGATTGTAAGCTCAACAGGCTTATCTTCCATAATAAGCTTATTGTTCTTTACGCTTTCAGTTACATCATACCAACCATTAGAACTTGTAATTCTTTTAACAACACCATATTCATCAACAGTGAAATTAATTTCTGCTGCTATAGAATATCCGTCAGGAGCTTTATTTTCCACAAGCTTATATTTTCCCTGGGGAAGTCCGATTATCTGTGTAGGATATTTACCCGTTTTAAACGTGATTGATTTAGTAGTATTAGCTCCCGGACCCATACCAGGCCACATTCCCCCAGGACCTGCATTGCCATTCTCTATTTTGAGAGCAACTTCTTCTGTCACACCATATTCATCGGTATCTCTTACAGCTGTAACTCCTGACAAATCTACAGAAGTCATAGAGCCCCATGCTGGTACATATTCAATTTTAAGTTCTACCTCTGCAAGTTCTGCCTGTGTTGAAGCATCAACTTTACTGATTTTAAATGGTTCAGGTTTACGGTTAACAACAGTAATTGTTCCGTCATTTCCGCCGGGCATACAATTCTGCTTGTATGTTGCAACATAACCGTCCGGTACTGTATCTTCTACTGCATAGTAATAATAACGCATTTTTGTTACTTCATCCAGTGCAGGAAGATCTGTCCATGTGAATGACCAGTTGTTTTCACTGCCGAGTTCAACAGAACCAATCTTGACAACATTTCCGGGCTCACCATTAATCTTTACGATTCTGCGTGATACAACATTACCGTTTTCATCCTTATCTTCCTGGATTGTTGCTTTGAATCCGTTACTGTAATCCCAGCTGCCGTCATCCTTTTTAGTTGCATAACAAATCCATACAGCACCTCTGTATGTACTGCTTAAATCAACAGGTGCATTGAAATAGATTGCATTATTCTCTTCATCAAGCGTTACGAGAGGCTTGTATTCAGACTCTTTAAATTTTGCTTCTGTAGTTTCTGTTGATTCTTCTATAGTAGTTTCTGATGTTACCTCTGTCGATTCCGCTGTAGTCGCTTCTGTAGTTGCTTCTGTAGTTGCTTCTGTAGTTTCCTCAATTTTCTTTTCTACTACAGCTTCAATACTATAATCGTATATAGTATATTCCTGCTGCCACATGGAAGGAGGAATTACTGTTTTCTTTACAAAAGGATAAACACCATATGTTTCGTTTTCTTTCTGGAACTCTGTATTCGAAAGAATATCTCCATTAGTATCAATTTCGCCTATATCTGTACCGCTTGTTTTAAGCTTGAACACCTTGACAACAGGTGTGGTATCCTTGTTATAAGCTTCAATAAGTCCGTCTTTCTTTTCAATTGCTTTTTCCCAGATACCAAGGCTTTTGTAATAATCAATCAAAGCAGATGTATTACCAAAAGTACCGATATCAGCATTTGCTTCATCAGAACGATAGAACGAAACCGTTACGGATTCACCATCATGGTTTTCGTTTCCGTCACTCCACTCTTTAACTACAGTGATATCAGAATTTTCAAGAACTTCTTTGGGATTTTCTTCAACGGGATTCATAAAGAATGCCATATGAGTTTCACCCTCATTGGATACATCTTCTGCAATAGCATTACCGTTTGTACCATGAAGTCTTGCATGTGTATCAGGAGCAAGTATCTGTATTGATGCTACACCGATATCAACAGCAAGCTGTGGTTCTCCTGTGGAAGAAAGTGCGGGGGCATTCACAATATTAAGAAGTATGTTTGTACCGTGAACGAATACCGTTTCTCCGCCGTTTGCAAGATCAATTCCGTCAATAGTCTTGCATTTGAGACCTGTTCCGAAATATTTTGTCAGATTTGCACTTATTCCCGATCTTGCCAGACTTACAGCTGATCCTGTAAAATCTGTCATATCAAGGTTGATTATAAGATACTGTCCGTCATTAATTTTTCCGGGAGTAGAACCTGAACCAGGAGTGATATTCAACCCTGTAATCTCAATAGTTCTGTCTTCACCACTGGTCATTCCGGTTAGATCACTGTGTTTAAGGTTAATGACATTTTCGCCAGATGGATTAAGTGCAATTTTAATATTTCCGTCTTCTATAGAGTAGCTTTCAACATTTGTTTCTTTAGCTGCAAACTGTTTTGAAAGCTCTCTGTAGTCATTTCTGAGCGAGTCAAAATCCATAAATTCCTTTGAACCATGAGAAATATAAGAGCCACCAAGATCATTTGGACGGTCTGTATTATTAACTGTAAAGCTTGTACCATCATCTCTGTAAACTTTAAAGTTGTTTTTTTCTGTAGGATAATCCAATGTCAATCCGTTATCTGCAAACGCCTGATAATCCTCCGGTATTACGAAATCGGATATCTTACCGAGTTTAGCGTCACCCGGAGTCCAGCTTTCACCGACTACGTTTACCAATCTACCTACAAACTGATTGGGATAACAAGAACCGCCTATAACGTGTTTAGCAGCAAAGTTACCATTAGTATGCTCACTGACATCTATAGAGTCAAAAGCAAAATAATGGAAGTTTCCTGCAACCCCCAGAGGGTTTTCTCTGTACCACATTGAATTTTCGTATGAAACGGTAAGTGTCGGCAATTCGTCAGAACCGGACTCTACCGCCCTTGCCTTCAGCAATCCACCGTTGCTGAGTGGTACTGCCTGCGTGAATGCAGACATACCTATTAATAGCGAGGTAACGCCGCTTATAATGCGTTTCCCCAATGATTTTTTCATAAAAATCACCCTTCCTTAAAATTGATATTAATATATTTTAAAAAACGAGGACTACAACAAATTCCCTTCATAAGCACATAGTCCCACATTTTGTCACTATAATTATATCATAAACCCACAAAAAACGCAATACACGCCAACAACTATCTGTATATAAAAATCATCTCCTTTTTTGTCAATTTCTCACAAATATATCTGCACATATATCGCTATTCAGCAATTTAATACTGAAAAATAATCAACAACACACACAAAAGAGTAAAATTACTTATTAATATGTAGTATATTTTACATTAAAATATACTATTCGTAAAACAGCAGAGCGTAAAAAACACCCCCGAAATCAATCGGGGGTGTTGAATTAATCATAGCTATTTGATTATGCTATAACAAATCCGCCAACCTTTTCATCAACAACATAGTATACCATATTGTCTTCAGGCTTTACATAGAGATTGATATTCTTGGGAGCTTCAACTCCTGAATCAATCTTTGCTCTTTCGATAAGATCGGCATAGGAAAGCTCTGCACCCTGATACTGAATAAACAGATTAGTTTTAGGAGCTGTCTTTCTTGTAGAAGTCTTCTTTTCAGCCGGCTTTTTCTCTGCTGTTTTCTTTTCAGCAGGCTTCTTCGCAGCCGCTTTCTTTGCAGCAGGCTTTTTAGCCGCTGTATTCTTGGGAGCTTCTTCAACAGGAGCAGCTTCTGTTACTGCTTCAACTACGGCCTCAACAGCCTTTACTTCTTCTTTAACTTCTGCTGCCTTTGCAGCTGTTGCCTTCTTTGCCATATCTTTTCCTCCGTTATTACTTGTTAACAGCGCTCTTGAGAGCCTGACCTGCCTTGAATGCAGGAGCCTTTGAAGCGGGAGCAATCATCTTCTTCTTTGTCTGAGGATTGATAACCTGCTTTTCCTTTCTGTCACGCACCTCAAAAGTACCGAAGCCAACGATAGAAACCTTGTCTCCGTTTACGAGTGCCTCTGTAATAGCCTCAACCATTGCGTTTACAGCAGCCTCTGCGTTCTTCTTTGTGGAATCTGTCTTGCCTGCTACAGCAGCGATAAGTTCAGATTTTGTCATTTCATATTTCCTCCATTTCATTAAGATAATTGCATTATATACCTATTTTCCCCGTTTGTCAAGGGATTTAAGCGGTATTTTCAAAAAAATGACATTTTGCCATAATCTACCGCATATTTTCTGCCGTTTTTATAAAATCCGACTATATAAAACCGCTGTTTTTCCCTATTATTCCGCAATAAGTTTACCGTCGTAAACATCTATTGTTATCGTATCACCGCCCGATACACCACCACCGAGAATAAGTCTTGCGGCAGCAGTTTCAACATTACGCTGAATATATCTTCTCAGCGGTCTTGCTCCAAAATTTGGATCATAGGCATTTTCCACAATATAATTCTTGGCTTCTTCCGTTACATTTATACGGATATGCTTATCATCAAGACGCTTCTGCAGACTTTCAAGCATAAGGTCAACAATGCCCATAATCTCACCTTTTGCAAGGGGCTTATAGAAAACTATCTCATCAAGACGATTAAGGAACTCGGGGCGGAACTGCTGTTTCAGCAGACTTTCCACCATTTCTCTTGCCTCCGCAGTAATTTCGCCGTCATCGCCGATGCCCTCCAGTATATAAGGAGAGCCGAGATTTGAAGTCAATATAATAATCGTATTTCTGAAATCAACTGTTCTGCCCTGTGAGTCTGTTATGCGTCCGTCATCAAGTATTTGCAGGAGAATATTGAACACATCAGGGTGAGCCTTTTCGATTTCATCAAAGAGTACCACGGAATAAGGCTTTCTGCGGACTGCCTCTGTAAGCTGACCGCCCTCGTCATAGCCCACATATCCGGGAGGTGCTCCGATAAGTCGGCTAACGCTGAATTTCTCCATATATTCGCTCATATCAATGCGGACAATGTTCTTTTCATCGTCAAAGAGTATCTCCGAAAGAGCCTTTGCAAGCTCCGTTTTACCAACACCTGTAGGACCAAGGAACATAAATGAGCCGATTGGCCTTTCTGGTGACTGAATACCCGCCCTTGAACGGATTATAGCCTCACTGACCTTTTCTACAGCCTCATTCTGCCCGATAACACGCTTGTGAAGCAGATTTTCAAGTCCCAGTATCTTCTCCTTTTCGCCCTCCATAAGCTTTGAAACGGGAATACCCGTCCAGCGGCATACAATTTTTGCAATTTCGTCCTCTGTAACCTTGTCACGAAGCAGACGAGTTTCGACGCTGTCACGTTCAGCCCGTGCTTCAAGCTCCGCAAGCTTATTTTTCAGATTGGGCAATCTGCCATATTTCAGCTCTGCCGCCTTATTAAGGTCGTATTCACGCTCAGCCTGTTCAATCTGTCCGTTAACGCTTTCAATCTCCTCACGAAGCTTCTGAACTGCAGATATATCATTTTTCTCATTCTCCCATGTCGCATTCATAGCATTGAACTGTTCACGAAGTTCCGAAAGCTCTTTCTGTATTTCCTCTAAATGCTCCTTTGAAATAGTATCGCTTTCCTTTTTTAGGGCAGTTTCTTCGATTTCAAGGCGAACTATTTTTCTCGATATAACATCAAGTTCAGTCGGCATAGAATCCATTTCCGTGCGTATAGTAGCACAAGCTTCGTCGATAAGGTCTATTGCCTTATCGGGGAGAAATCTGTCGCTGATGTAACGATTAGACAGCACAGCCGCCGATATAAGGGCGTTATCGCTGATTTTCACACCATGGAACACCTCATAACGTTCTTTGAGTCCTCGGAGAATTGAAATAGTGTCCTCAACCGTAGGCTCGTCCACCATAACAGGCTGGAAACGACGTTCAAGTGCCGCATCCTTTTCGATATATTTGCGATATTCGTCAAGAGTCGTCGCACCTATGCAGTGGAGTTCACCTCTTGCAAGCATAGGTTTAAGCAGATTTCCTGCGTCCATAGCACCATCATTCTTGCCTGCACCTACAATTGTGTGAAGCTCATCAATGAAAAGTATAATCTGACCGCTGCTGTTTTTTATCTCGTTGAGAACGGCTTTCAGACGCTCCTCAAATTCACCACGATATTTCGCCCCTGCAATAAGAGCACCCATATCAAGGGAAAAAAACTTTCTGTCTTTAAGACTGTCGGGAACATCCCCTGCGACTATACGCTGTGCAAGTCCCTCTGCAATAGCAGTTTTACCTACACCAGGCTCACCGATTAAAACAGGGTTGTTCTTTGTCTTTCTCGAAAGAATACGCATAACATTGCGGATTTCGCTGTCTCTGCCTATAACAGGGTCAAGTTTGTTCTGTCGGGCAAGTCCCACAAGCTCCTGACCGTATTTTGCCAGAACATCATATGTTTCCTCGGGATTTTCCCCTGTAACACGTGTATTCCCACGCACTGACATAAGAGCCGTGAGAAATCTGTCACGCTCAATGCCGAACATCTGCAAAACAGCGGAAACATCTCTGTCCTTGCTGTCAATTAAAGCAAGCATAATATGCTCTACGGAGATATACTCATCTTTCATATTTGCGGCGATATCCTCCGCAGATACAAAAACTCTGTCACATTCTGCGGATATCCCGATATTACTGCTTCTGCCGCTGCCTGTAACCTTTGGCAGGCTGTCAAGACGCTTGTCCGCTTCACGTTCAAGCATATCGCTGTCAATTCCCATTTTCTTCACAAGCTGGGGAATAAGTCCGCCCTCCTGTTTGAGAAGTCCCCCGAGAATATGAACAGGCTCAATAACAGAATTAGCACGCATTACAGCCAGACTCTGGGCTTTTCTCACAGCGTCCATTGATTTCTGTGTAAGTTTTTCTGCATTCATAATTTTTACCCCCTATATTATGTATTTTTCTATAAATGCCGAAAATTCGGCACTGTAAGCTTTTATTGAAGAGTGGAGCTCTTTCGGCACAGCAAAAAATCCCCTGACAACACCGTTGAGCATATTGAGATATTCCCCGATAATTCCGCCCTTTTCCTCGTTTGTATATCTGCTGTCATTGAACAGCACTCTTGTGAAGCACCCTGTCGAAAGTGAGGCATTATAGCCGTCTATTCCTTTTCGGGCATATACTTTTTCTTCTGCAAGTGCAATTTCGCTGAAAAAAGCATTGAAACACTCCGTAAGCAGCATATTCTGCGTCCGTATCTGCACTTTCAGCCTGCCCATATAAATATCGGGCTCACGCTCCAGTTCAACCCTATAATTGACCGTTGGGCGGTATTTATACTGCAAAGCCGTGCGAAGCATAAGCACCGACGGTGAATTTTGCTGCATGAGAAGCAATTCCCTGTGCAGGAGCATTTCCGCAGAATCGAATATTTCCCGCATACGCATTTCGGGCGTTACACATGATAAATGCTCCGCAAGTATCTGATTTATGAGATTGGAACGATTTGTCCCCAATCGGTAAGCCTCTGCATCAACGGCACGTATCACGTCATCTGTAAGAACGATACTATATACATTTTTATTCACTCTACCGCCTCCCTAATTATATTATATCACGGTTTAAATAACTCGTCAATGGATTTATATAAATTTTCACGCAAGTTTCACAGAATAAAAAAATACACCTCTTTTGAGGTGTCGGTTTCACTCCATGCGGTTTCCACCGCTTAGCACTGAGGAGCAAGCCATAAATAATAAGTTAAAATAAGTTATTGAGAATAGAAAACATGAAAAAATCACAAATGAAAGGAATTAGTTCAAAAAATAACCAATTCGTTTTCTGCAGTAAGCAGTTGTTTAACGTCCAGCCTTAAACACATGAGAGGGAAGGATGTTCAGCCCTGAACGTCAATATTCTCAATTGCTGATTATATTATATTGCAAATTCCGCTTCTATTCAATGCACAAAAGTTCACAATTCTACACTTTTATTCGTTCGTGCGTTTTTTCACCCAAAAATAATATAAATTCATTTTTAATATGTTTTATATTTTTATGTATTAATAATCTGATAATCTATTTCCGAAATATTAACCCCTTAACTGTTTTTTATTAAATCCAATCGAGGAATTATATTTTACTTGATCACCTGACAAAAAGGACGCTCTTTCGAGCGTCCCCAATAATTATTCAACCACAAACAAATTCTGTCCCTCGGCTACAGTAAAATCGCCATTGCCGTTCCCGTCAACAACAGGTGTAAATCCGTCACCCACAAGAATATCAGGTGCAAGCATCATTACACATCTGAAATTTGTTTTAGGTGTAAGTGAAGCAAATTCAGTACCACCAAGAACAAAGCCTACAGTACTATTCGCAGGCAGACCATTAAGCCAATTCACAACTATATAAGGATTAGGAGTTTCAGAGGGCGGAGTTACCTGATTTCCTGCCGCATAGACATATCCGCCTCTGTAATAAAGCCCTGCTGCAGCGTAAAGGGAGCTTTTTTCCTCCTTGCTTCCGCCGCAAATCAATGCAGTACCACCGTTTATACACATTGTACCCTTTGATTTCATACCGTTAGTACCGCCGAATATAGTAAGCTCACCGCCGTTTACGGTTATATTGTCATTTGCAATAATTCCCGATTTTATGGAATTTATCACATACTCGCCGTTTTCGATTATAACATCGTCATCACTTGCAATTCCGTGTGCGTTGCCTGCGTTGATTTCAAGATATCCTTCACCCTTTATTCTCAACGTATCATTCGAGAAAATAACACCATCGTTTATCTTGTCATTTCCACCGTCGCTTAAATAGTTTACACTGCCCTCTTTAAGCTTTAAAACGCATCTCTTTGCCTCATTAACGAAAATAGCAGGACCGCCGCCGCAGGAAATATCCACATTGTCAAGGGTGATTTCAACCTTTTCCTCCGTTGCGGTATTTATGTAGATCTGTCCGTTCGAAGTGCTGCCCTTTACAATATAATCGCCGCCTGCTGTAATTTTCACAACAGAGCCGCTTGCTTCTGCGTTTACACCCTTTACAGAAACCGTTTCGTTGAAAGTGATTTCAGCGTCAAAAGTCTTTTCAGGCTCGGTCACAACAGTTGTAGTTGTTGCGACAGTTGTTTTTTCAGTAGCCTTTGTAGACTGGGGCTTTTCCTCGTCGTTTTCCTCATTTTCCGTATTTTCGTTATTTTCTTCGTTATTTTCAGCCTCAGTTGTTTCTTCGGCCTCGTCAGTTTTCTTTGTAGTTTTTGCAGCTGTAGTCTTTGTTTCCTTGTCTGATTTTTCATCAGCCGCCGTTGTTTTCTCCGACTTTTTTTCGGTTGTCTTTTCAGATTTTTTCTCCGTTGTTTTTTCTTCTAAAACGTCAGCTTCCGTAGTTTCCTCTGTTTCCGATGTATCAGACACAGCAGGAGTATCAACAGAAGTTTGTTTGTCCTCTCCGCACGAGGTTGAAGCTACCGCTATAAATACAGCCATTACAGCCGCAATAATTCTTTTGTAATTCATATAAACTCCCCTTTATGGAAAATACTGCACAACAGAATATTGTGCAGTTTTTCGTTATTGTTATTAACCCTCGTAAATTTTATCGTCGTACTTGAAGAATACGAGGTTGATTGTCATATTGCCGTTGAGTGCACGAAGCTCGTCAATAAACTTCTTCTGATCGATATCCTCGGTCACATCTACAGAATAGATAAGCTCGAAAAGCGTGCCGAAGTTAGTTGTCTTAACTCGTCTTAACTTGTGGAATCTTGTGTATCTCGAAAGCACAGGGTCAAAAACTCCCTGATAATCGAGGTTTTCCGGAATTGTGATTTTCAGCGTCATATGTCTTGTCTTACATCCGCCGAAGTTCATCTCTGAAAGCACGAACATTACAACGCCCAGAACAATGAAGAAAACCACTGCAAAGCCGATATATCCGATACCGCAGGCAACACCTGCCGCCATGGAGAAGAAGATATACGCTATGTCTTTCGGATCGCCGGGGACGCTTCGGAATCGCACAAGGGTAAATGCACCTGCAAGGCTCAACGCTCCTGCCGTTGTGTTAATGAGAAGAAGAATAAGTGAAACGATTGTGGGAAGCATAATTATAGTGAAAACATAGCTCTGTGAATAGCCCTCTTTTCTGTGACAGAAGATATACACAAGGCTTATGAGAAAACCGATAACAAGTGCCGCACCTACACATATACAAAACTGACCGAGAGTAATATCGGTTATTGCCTGTGCGGAAGGTGAAGCAAAAATATCAGTACCTGTCGCCTCCGCCTCATTTTTTAATACATTTCCGAAAAAGTTGATTGCCGCCAACATATTTTACACGCTCCTGTTAATTAATTTCTGATTATTTATCATTGATATTCCTGATATATAAATACGGCTTTTTACCGCCTGCTCCTGTACATAAGACATATAAGCCCTGCCGTATTTTGAGAAACTGGTCTTGTATATCTCCAACTCCGAAAGCTTATGAAGGAGCCAGTCGGGAATTGAATCGGATATCTTTACCTCCATAATTCTCTGGTCGGCTTCGATAATAAAATTACCATAGCTTTTGCATCCAAGGCTCAAATCGTATCTTCTCTCCGTCAGCTTTCTATCAAAAGTAAGTCGGAAATCCTTGTTATCCTTACCGAAAAAAGCCTCTCTCTGATAGCTTATATACTGTTTTGGAGAAACAGGATAATGCTCGAGAAAAGCATCAAGTTCCTTGAATACCTGATTTTGTATGTACTTATCCGACTGTGGTTTTCTTCCTGTTGCAAGATATTCCTGACTCTCGCCAAGAGTCATTGACACACGTCTTTTAGCAACAATACCGCCTATTTTTTTCTTTATTTCAAGGAATACAGGCGAATCCTCATCCGCAGGAGAATAATAGCTTCTCAGGCGTATTTTCTCTTTATAGTAGGGTTTTGAGAGGGATTCCCTTATGAGAAAATCATCGGGAGTATCATAGTATATATTGTAGATACCGTATTCCTTGCCGCCAACGCAGTATTTATCGGGATTCATATGTTCGTTTATAACTTCCATAAGACCGTGATACTGCTCCATATTAAGGAGAAATTTTATTTCCTTTCGGGCAAAGCTGCATATAGCCATACAAACAACTCCTTTCATATTTTTCTTTTTCACGTAATCACGTAATACTCTACTTTCTATAATCCATTATAATCCTGTTATCTTAAAATAATCTTAAAGATTTCGTTTTGCAATACAATTCATCAAATGTTCACATATTTTCATCAGAATTTACACGAATTATTTATCTTTTATTATTATAACACACCATTTATTGCTTTGCAACAACTTTTTTGCGATTTTTTCAGCAATTTCTGATATCTTTCACATCCCCCGGATTATTTTTCATTCTCCATCGCCCGATTATGACAACTAATTGAAAATCCCCTGCAAAAATTTCAAAAAATTCCTCATAATATATTGACTTCTTATTATAAAAGGAGTATAATATTTATGTACGGCAAATGCTGTTTTTATTAATCGAATGGATTGACAAAATAATGTCACGCTGTTTGATACTATATATTATGGAGGTTTTTACAATGAGCAGAGTTTACAATTTCAGTGCAGGCCCCGCTGTTCTTCCCGAGGAAGTTCTCAGAGAAGCAGCAGAGGAAATGATGGATTACCAGGGCTGCGGTATGTCCGTTATGGAGATGTCCCACCGCTCAAAGGTATACGATAACATCATCAAGGAAGCAGAGCAGGATCTCCGTGACCTTATGAATATTCCCGACAACTACAAGGTCCTTTTCCTTCAGGGCGGTGCTTCACAGCAGTTCGCAGCTGTTCCCATGAACCTTATGAAGAATAAGAAGGCTGCTTACATAATCACAGGTCAGTGGGCAAAGAAGGCTTACCAGGAGGCTCAGATGTACGGTGAGGCTGTTGCTGTTGCTTCTTCTGCTGACAAGACATTCTCTTATATTCCCGATTGTTCAAACCTCGATATTCCCGAGGATGCAGACTACGTTTACATCTGCGAGAACAACACAATCTACGGTACAAAGTTCTGGGAGCTCCCCGACACAAAGGGCAAGGATCTCGTTTCTGACGTTTCTTCATGCTTCCTTTCAGAGCCCGTTGACGTTAGCAAGTACGCTGTAATCTACGGCGGTGTTCAGAAGAATATCGGACCTGCAGGCGTTGTTATCGCTATCGTTCGTGAGGATCTTATCACAGATGACGTTCTCCCCGGCACTCCTACAATGCTCAAGTGGAAGACACAGGCTGACAATGACTCCCTCTACAACACACCTCCCTGCTACGGTATCTACATCTGCGGCAAGGTATTCAAGTGGCTTAAGAAGATGGGCGGTCTCGAAGCTATGAAGGCTCACAACGAGAAGAAGGCTGCTATCCTCTACGATTTCCTTGACAACTCCAAGATGTTCAAGGCTACAGTTGAGAAGAAGGATCGTTCACTCATGAACGTACCTTTCATCACAGGCAGCGATGAGCTGGATGCAAAGTTCATCAAGGAATCCAAGGCTGCTGGCTTTGAGAACCTTAAGGGCCACAGAAGTGTTGGCGGTATGAGAGCTTCTATCTACAACGCTATGCCTATCGAGGGCGTTGAAAAGCTCGTTGAGTTCATGAAGAAGTTTGAGGCTGAAAACGCTTAATCACCTAAGTAAATATGGGCGGATTATTTCCGCCCACTTATTAAAAATCGAAAGAGGTAATTGAAATGTTTAATGTTTATACACTCAATAAGATTTCATCTATCGGTACTGACATCTTCGATAAGAGCAAGTATGCTATTACAGAGGACTGTGCAAATCCCGATGCTATCATGGTTCGTTCTGCAAAGATGCACGATATGACTTTCGGCGATAAGCTTCTCTGTATCGCTCGTGCAGGTGCAGGTGTAAACAACATTCCTGTTGACAGATGTGCACAGGAGGGTATCTGCGTATTCAATACTCCCGGTGCTAACGCTAACGCTGTTAAGGAACTTGCTATCTGTGCACTTCTCCTTGCTTCAAGAAAGATTACAGAGGCTGCTGCATGGGCTGCTTCACTCAAGGGCACAGAGGACGCTCCCAAGACTGTTGAAAGCGGCAAGTCCAAGTTTGCAGGCCCTGAAATCGCAGGCAAGACACTCGGTGTTATCGGTCTTGGTGCTATCGGCGGTAAGATTGCAAACGCTGCAGAGGCTCTCGGCATGAAGGTTATCGGTTACGATCCTTACCTCTCTGTTGGTGCAGCTCTCCAGATGAACCCTGCTATCAAGATCGTTGCTGAAATCAACGAAATCTTCAAGAACAGCGATTACATCACAATTCATATGCCTTACACACCCCAGACAAAGAACACTATCGACGCAGAGCAGATTGCTATGATGAAGGACGGTGTTCGTCTTATCAACCTGGCAAGAGGCGAGCTTATCAACAGTGCTGCTGTTGTTGAGGCTATCAAGGCTGGTAAGGTTGCAAAGTATGTTACAGACTTTGCTGATGATATCGTTCTCGGCGAAGAGGGCGTTATCGTTCTCCCCCACCTCGGAGCTTCAACTCCCGAGAGTGAGGACAACTGTGCTGTTATGGCTGCTGACGAGATTATTGACTACCTCGAAAACGGTAATATCAGAAACAGTGTAAACTATCCTAACCTTTCAATGAATGCAGTTGGCACAAAGATCTGCATTATCCACAAGAACGTTCCCACAACAATTGCTTCTATCACAACTGTTGTAGGCAACGAGGGTATCAACATTGAGAACATGGCTAACGCAAGCAAGGGCGATTTCGCTTACACAATGCTTGACGTTACAGGCGATATTCCTGCTGCTGTTGAGGGCAAGATTAACGCTGTTGACGGTGTTATCCGTGTAAGAGTTATTGGCTAATTAACACAATTTCACAGCCGACGTTTATTCGTCGGCTGTTGCTTTTATTTTGGGAGAAATAATTATGGCTATAAAATTTTCACTTGAAGCTGTTCAGCATAAAGAACAGCACAGCCTTGCACATAGTCTGCTGAAAGATATGCTGAAAGGCTTTTATAATATCGACTATACGGAAGAAATGACAAAAAAGACAGAGCAGGGTAAGCCATATCTTGCGAATCATCCTGATATATGCTTCAACCTCTCACACTCCGAGGGAATAACCGCCTGTATCGTTGAAAATCAGGAATGCGGCATAGACTGCGAAAAAGTCCGTGAATACCGTCCAAACGTTATGAAACGTGCCTTTTCAGATAAAGAGCAGGCTTTGATTGAATCAGCTCCCGAAAATGAAAGGGATATGCTGTTTTTCACTTTATGGACGCTGAAAGAAGCCTATATAAAGGCAATAGGCAAGGGTTTGTCATATCCTATGAGTGAAGCTGAATTTCTCATCGAGGACGGGAAAATAACAAGCAATATCGAGGATTATGAGTTCCGCAGATATATTATTGAAGGCGGAAAATTTGTAATTGCAACGGCAGTGAAAATTAAGAATTAAAAAATAACGGGGTATACACATGAACTATTATGAATATTGGGATGCACTTTCTAATGAGTGTGATGATTTTCATGAGTATGCATGGAATCATTTTGAAGAATTTCTAACAGAGCTTGAACAAAATAAATACAGAAAAATTATATCAACATATGGAAGCGACTTAGGAATAGCGTCACCAAGTAAAATGACTAAGTATATTGTTAAAAAACATAAATGTGGCAGAGTTATCAAAAATGTAAAACCCGGTCAGTTATACAAGGTAACATATTTTGATAGTAATGACTTTCCGCTTGCTGTTGAAAGCTATGATGTAATCTCGCCTAATAATGCAGATGTTGAAAAAAGCGGAACAAGATATTTTGTGAAATATGGCAATGCTGTCTGGACTGCGTGGTTTTCTGAAAGCGGAGGTCTTTTTAATGAACACTTTAAGATTGTGTATGATGATAAACAGCGTCTTAAAGGATTTTACAAAATGAATGCGGGAAACTCTTTGCAAGTAATGGCTGAAGAGTACGATTATAGTGAAATCGAATCAGGTGTTGTAACTTGTATTTTTACTTATTATGTAGGCAGATTAAGTGGCTCATCAAAAGATGTCCCTATTGGTTATAAAGGTTCGCCAGCTACTCAATGGAAATATATCATAAATGTCGATGAAAAAGGGAAATATAAGGCATTATCTGTTTATAAAAATATAAATGGAGAGTTTGTGTTTAACGAACATGTAGAACTTTGAATATTTTGTCTGTTATGTGCAAGTAAGTGTTTATATTTTTTACCATATCTCAAATCAAAAGGGACGGAGTTTTTCCGTCCCTTTTTGTTATTCCTTTGAAATAGGCACAACCTTTAATGTCAAGCCCAGTGGTTCGAGAACCTTTAAAAATGTTTTCAGCTGCGGACTGGTGTAACCCTTTTCCATTCTGGCAATAACAGGCTGTTTCACTCCGCTGAGTTCTTCCAGTTTCTTCTGACTGATGCCTTTTTCCTGTCGTGCTTTAATAAGCTCCCCAATAATAGCAACTCTTAAATTGCTTTCGGCAATTTCTTCGGAAGTGAAAAGTTCTGCTCTTACTTCTTCCCAGCTTCTTCCGATTGCAGGGTTATTAATAATATTTTTCTCTGTATTATTCATACTTTACGCCCCTTTCTATAAGGTCTGCAAGTTCACGTTTGGCTTTTTCTATTTCCCTTTTTGGAGTTTTCTGCGTTTTCTTCATAAACTGATGCAAAAGTACATATCCACCGTCTATCTAAGCTACAAAAAGAATTCTGTCACGGAGAGGTCTTAATTCCCATATTTCACCGTCAAGATGCTTGATATACGGCTCTCCTGCCTGTGTACCATAATTACGAAGCATTTCGATATAGTCGCCTATTTTATTTAGCTTAATACGACTGTCCTTATCTTTTTTCTTTGATAATTCCGTCATATATTTTATTACAGGTTCATTACCGTTTTTGTCCTTGTAAAAATATATTTTATGCAAGTTTATTCTCCCCCTCTCCTAATTATATTATACTCCAAAGTTATCAATTTGTCAAGTACTTTTAAGTTATTAACCTCTATAAAAAACAGTGGAATTTCAGTTAACCTGAAATCCCACTGCATAAAAATTTCTTAAATCTTAATTGACTTTACATTAACTCACAAATAAGATTTGAAAATTCAACAGGATTTTCAACGGGCATACCCTCGATAAGAAGTGCCTGTGTGTAGAGCAGTTTCGCATATTTTTCAAGCTTTTCACTGTCGGATGAAACCGCTGTAAGCTTGCTGAAAATCTCATGGTCGGGGTTGATTTCAAGCACTCTCTGTGCCTTTACTTTCTGGTCGCCAGGCATAGAATTAAGCACCTTTTCCATTTCAAGAGTAATTTCGCCCTCGCTGGAAATACATACAGGGTGGGATTTCAGACGCTTTGAAAGCACAACCTTTGCCACGGAATCGCCAAGAGAATCCGCCATTGTTTTAAGCATATCGGCATTTTCTTCCTCTTTAGCCTTTAATTCCTCCTGCTTTTCTGTGTTTTCAATGCCTAAATCATCAGAGGAAACGTTCTTGAATTCCTTTTCCTTGTAGTTCATAAGCATTTTCAATGCAAATTCGTCCACGTTGTCTGTAAGATAGAGAATTTCAAATCCCTTGTCCTTTACAAGCTCTGTCTGTGGGAGCTGTTCGATACGTGCCACAGTTTCGCCTGTTGCGTAGTAAATGTATTTCTGCTCCTCGGGCATTGCTGTTACATACTCGTCAAGAGTTACAAGCTTGCCCTGTGATGATGTAAAGAGAAGTAAATCCTGCAGCTTGTCCTTGTTCATTCCATAGCCGCTGTATACGCCGAATTTAAGCTGTACGCCGAACTCGTTCCAGAACTTTTCATAGTTCTCACGGTCGTTTTTCAGAAGCTTTTTCAGCTCGCTGGAAACTGTTTTTTCAATGCTCTTTGCAATAACTTTAAGCTGTCTGTCGTGCTGGAGCATTTCTCTTGAGATATTAAGGGATAAGTCTTCGCTGTCCACAAGTCCCTTTACAAAGCAGAAGTAATCGGGGAGCAAATCTGCACACTTGTCCATAATGAGAACGCCGTTTGAATACAGTTGCAAGCCCTTTTCAAACTCCTTGGAATAGAAGTCATAGGGAGCTTTTGAGGGGATATACAGCAGAGCGTTATAGCTTGGCATACCCTCGTTTACTACGTGTGAATATTTCAGCGGCTCGTTGTAGTCGTAGAATTTATCTGTGTAGAAACGCTTGTAGTCCTCCTCTTTAAGCTCGGACTTGCTCTTTTTCCACAGGGGAACCATACTGTTGAGAGTTTCAATCTCGATGTAATCCTCGTATTCGGGAGCTTTTCCAGCCTCCTTGTCCTCCTCGGACTGCTCAATGGGACGGCTGTGAGTTACCTCCATTTTAATGGGGAAGCGGATATAATCAGAATACTTTGTAATAAGTCCCTTTAAGCGATATGTGTCAAGAAATTCGCCATATGTTTCGTCGTCTGTATCGTCAAGGAGTTCAAGGATTATTTCAGTACCTACAGATGCCTTATCATCCTCGCTGATTGTGTAGCCGTCAACGCCCTCTGACTCCCAGCGGTAAGCCACATCAGAGCCGTATGCCTTTGTGATAACCGTTACCTTTTTTGCAACCATAAATGCAGAGTAGAAGCCTACGCCGAACTGACCGATAATCTGGTTGTCCTCGTCAAGTTTATTCTCTGTCTTGAATTTGAGAGAGCCGCTGTTTGCGATAGTACCAAGGTTATTTTCAAGCTCCTCGGCGGTCATACCAATACCGTTATCGGTGATTTTGAGGATACGGCTGTCCTTGTCAGCGGAAATCCAGATAGCGAAATCGTCCTTTGCAAGTCCTACTTTATCATCAGTGAGGGACTTGAAATAGAGCTTGTCAATAGCGTCGCTGGCGTTGGAAATAAGCTCACGGAGGAAGATTTCCTTGTGGGTATATATTGAATGAATCATCATATCAAGAAGTCTTTTTGATTCGGCTTTAAACTGTTTCTGTTCCATTTTATTACATCTCCAATTAATATTTAGCACTCAACTACTTCGAGTGCTAATATATAGTATATAACTTTTTTCGATTTATGTCAAGACGATACAAGAATGTTTACAATTTATTCATATTTAAGGTGGTTAGCTTTTAGCTGTAAGCAGAAAAAGGAATAATCAAGGGGCGAGCAACGCTCACCCCTACATATGTTTTCTTTGTCCCAATATAACTACGCATTTATTCTAAATTCTTAATTATCTCAGCTTCCTGTACGCTTATTAATAAACTTCATTCGCTTTTTGGAATAGAGAATTTTCTGCTCGCTGTAAAGTCCGCCGTAGCCCGACAGCATATAGCTTACCGCACATACAAGGACGTACATACCAATACCCTCACTGCCGAAAAGCTCGATACTCAACAAAATTGAAGCTATAGGACAGTTTGTGACTCCGCAGAAAAGTGCTGTCATTCCCACAGCCGCACCAACGGAGCAGTCAAGTCCCAGCAATGGTGCAAATACACTGCCGAATGATGAGCCTATAAAGAACACGGGAAATATTTCTCCACCCTTGAAACCAGAGCCGAGAGTAACAGCTGTGAACACCATTTTGATAAGAAATGCCGCAAAAAACGGGCTTTTCGTAAACGCTGATACTATCGTATCGCCGCCTGTGCCGTTGTAGGTATAATCCCCCACTATAAGAGTCAGCACAACTACAATTGTACCGCCCACAGCCGCACGGATTGCGTGATTTTTTATTTTCTTGAACTGCTTGTGGATTTTTCCGAGAACATAGCAGAAAATAACGCTTATAACCGCACACAATGCACCTATCAGGGCAACTTTCAGATACAAAAGCAGGTCAATTTCAGGAACATTTACGCTGACCTGTATATGGGTATTTCCGAAAAGTGAGGAAATATAGCTTGCAGTGAGAGCCGCTGTAACGCAGGGAATAATTGCTGAATAGTAGAAAATTCCTACGCTTACAACCTCCATTGAAAATATCGCCGCAGTTACGGGAGTTCCGAAAACTGCCGCAAACATGGCACTCATACCGCACATTGTCATGATTCGCTTATCATCGTCCCCGAATTTCAGCTTGCGTCCCGAAAATGAGCCGAGAGCCGCACCAATCTGCAAGGACGCACCCTCTCTGCCGCTGGAACCGCCGCAGAGATGAGTGAGAACAGTTGCCACAAATATACATACAGCATGATGTATACCCATTATTTTATTGTCACGAACTGCAAGGAGCACTAAATTTGTGCCCTTGTCGTGGCTGTATTTCAGAGCGTCGTAGAAATAGGCTATAGCCGCACCTGCCACGGGAAGCAGATATATAAGCCACGTGTTATTCCCACGAAAATGCTCTGCTTCGGCAGAACAGAAGTGGAAGAAAGCTCCCACAAGTCCGATAATTCCGCCCATAATAATGCCTATAAGCATCCATTTAAGGAAGAATTTCGTTTCCTTTACGTGTTCATTTTTAAGTATATTATCCATTTCAACCATAACAATCAACCAACAGGCACAGGCTCTACATCGCTTGCTTTTTCTTCAAGTCTGACGGGTAAGCCGTTTATTTCAATGGTGGGGTCGTCAATGTCGATAAGCAGACATCTTCTGCCGCCCACTACGCTTGTACGCACCTTATCAGCTGCGGAAGGCTTGATATTTACTGTAATTCCGGGAGATGTAAGAACTGTTTTTGTTTCAATAAGATTTGCCGCTGTGAGAGGTGCATCGCCGCAGAATTTCTCATATACAGGGTCAGTCATAGCCACACGCTCCTGCGGTATGCCGATATCTGTGAGAATATCTTTCAGCTTTGTGTTGTCGATAACTGTTTTGTCGGTATCGTCCTTGTTCTCCTCGACAACTTCCTGAATTTTCTCGTTGACAGTCTTGATAACCATATAGTCAAGGTCATCGCCCACAACATTTTTGAGAATATTCTGAAAGCTTGCTTTTTCATTTTCGGCGGACATAACAAATGTACAGCCGAGAACGTCCTCTATAAGCGATATATTAGGCTTTGAGGCGGTTTTCATATATGCCATGACATGGTTTATATCAGGGCTTCTGTTGCTGAAAACGGGGTACAGAAAGCCCTCTGACGGAGCTTTACTGATAATCAGCTCTGTGTTAATTTTCTTTGTAATCTCGTTGTTGAAGCTGTCGAAAACAAATCCGTCGCTGCCTGTATTTACGGGGCATATAGCTGTGAGGATATAGCGGTAGATTTCGTCCTCACTGTTGGAAAACTCGTCGTTTTTGTCCTTGCGGCGGATTGTATATGAACAATACGCTGTAATAACGGCATAGGGCCCCTCGTGAGCGAAATTATTTGCGATATGGTTCATAAAATTCTCGCAGACAAGCTCATCTTTAAGCTCTGAACGAAGCAGGCTGTAGAGAATTTCCTGTGGCTGTCCCTCCTCGTAGGCTTCGTTGGGGAACTGATACTCGCAGAAATTCTTTCCAACATTGGTGTTGAGGACTTTTTTCAGCGTTTCATCGTATACGTCGTGTTCCTCAACGGACATAGTAAGGCATGAAAAAGTTTTCACAAAGCGAACGTTTTTTTCAGCGTCCACAAAGCCTGTGAGAACTCTGTCCATGATAAAAAATCCGCTTTTATCGGAAAAATTCTTTTTAATCTCTGCTGTTTCCTTTTTGTTCATATGTATGACCTCCTGTAAGGCTGTTTTTTTGTGCAGGATTTATTATATCATATTTCCGAGGATTTGTCCAGTATAAATTACTGCACCCGCAGCACTTTAACGATTTAAACTGTTCAAGATACCAAGATACCAAGATACCACACACATAAAAAAGTAGCATCTTGGTATCTTCTTTTTGCACAAAAAACACTATTATAATTTGTATATTATGACAAAGTCCAATACCATATATTTCCTTTCTTCTCTGCTTTGACACCAAGCTTATCCTTTGCTTTTCTCAAGGTGTTTACTGAAATTCCCATTTCACCTGCCTTTACAACTAATTCTGTCTGCGGCTTTCCACCGTCTGCAAGTTCATCTTTCAGCATTTCTTCAACAGCCGTACACTTTTGTTTTGTACCTATACCAAGAAGAACGTCGTCTATATCGCAATTATAAGGACCTATGCTTTTGAAAACTCCATTCTCACAAAACTTGAAACCGAGAGTTTCTCCCATTGGTGCAAGGCTGTTTTTAATCTGTGCAACTACTCGTATATCAGGGTTGCTCTTGTCCTTGGCAACAACTATAACGCTTCTTGCGGCGGCTGTAATATCAATTGAGCCGAGTCCTCGATAAGTGGATTTCATACCCTGTGCCTTATTCATATGACCTATCAGAACAACAGCACAGTTGGTATTTGCTGCAATTTCAGCAAGTCTTTTCATAACAGGACGTATTTCATTGGCTCTGTGCATATCCACCTTTGAGCCGAGATAAGCCTGTATAGGGTCAATTACGAGAAGTCTTGCGTTAAGTCCTCTTATTGCCCCCTCAATTCTGTGGTCATCAAGAGTAAGCATATCATCGTGTATATCCTCAAAAAGTGCATGTATGTGGGAGCAGTCAGCTCCTGCGGCTTCAAGCCTTGGTTTGATAGTGTCGCTATAGTCATCCTCTGCATTGAGATACAGTACCTCAAATGGCTCAAAAGTCTTTTCGGTCTCATGGGGCAAAAGACCTCTCGATAACAGGGTTGACAGCATAAGCATCAGGGAAGTTTTACCCTCTCCGGGGTCACCCTGTACTATTGTGATTTTTCCCAGTGGAATATAAGGCTCCCATATCCACTGAGTAGTTGACGACTGAATTTCATTAAGTGATATCAACTGCATTATAAATACCTCCGTTTTAATTATTGAGAAATATCCCCTCAATAAAGGGCTGAAACGGGAGATTTTTCAACCAAAAATGGTTGAATATTGAAAAATAATTTTTATTTTCTACGTTTTAACTAAATGTCAACACGAGTTTTTATGCAAAAAGAAGATACCAAGATGCTATTTTTTTATGTGTGTGGTATCTTGGTATCTTGGTATCTTGAACAATTTAAACCATTAAAGCGTATTCTCTTTGACTTACATATCATCACCAAATTTTCACATAAAAACATATAGACAAATGATATAAAATGTGTTATAATTATACAAAAGAATAAAAATATAAATTATAACAACATAAATATTATAAGGCGGTGTTTATTTATTATGAAAATGATGTTTATCGGTGCAACTCATGAGGTTACAGGCAGCTGCACCTATGTTGAAGCCTGCGGAAAGAAATTCCTTGTGGATTTCGGTATGCAGCAGGGACAGGATATGTTCGAGAATGTACAGATTCCTGTTGCTCCCGGGGATATTGACTTTGTTCTCCTCACTCATGCTCATATAGACCATTCTGGACTGCTCCCTCTCCTCTTTGCAGGCGGCTTCAAGGGCGAAATACATTCCACAACAGCAACTGCAAACCTTTGCAGCGTTATGCTCCGTGACTCCGCACATATTCAGGAGTTTGAAGCAGAATGGCGAAGCCGTAAGGCTAAACGCCGTGGTGAGCCTGACTATGAACCGCTGTACACTATGGACGACGCAATCGGTGCAATAAGCCTGTTTGTACCCCACCCCTACGATGTAACAGACGAAATCTGCGAGGGTATTTCCGTTTATTTCCGTGACGCAGGTCATCTTCTCGGCTCGTCAAGTATTATTGTAACAATGACGGAAAACGGTGAAACACGCTCTGTTGTTTTCTCGGGAGATATCGGCAACATCGACCAGCCGCTTATCCGTGACCCTCAGTATATCGACAAGGCTGACTATGTGGTTATGGAATCAACCTACGGTGAACGCAAGCACAATCGTCCCACAGACTATGTAACGGCTCTTGCTGACGTTTTACAGCGTACCTTTGACCGTGGAGGAAATGTGATTATCCCTTCTTTCGCAGTCGGCAGAACGCAGGAAATGCTCTATTTCATCCGCCAGATTAAGGATAAGGGACTTATCAAAGGCCATGAGAACTTCCCTGTATACGTTGATAGTCCCCTTGCAAACGAGGCTACAAATATATTCATAAGCAACCGTGAAAGCTGCTACGACGAAGAAGCTTTAAGCTACGTTCGTGAGGGCATAAATCCCCTTGTGTTCGACGGGCTTATCCGTGCCGTTTCAAGCGACGACTCAAAGGCTATCAATTTTGATTCACGTCCAAAGGTTATTATCTCTGCCAGCGGTATGTGCGAGGCAGGACGTATCAAACACCACCTCAAGCATAACCTGTGGGGTGCTGAAAATACTGTGCTTTTCGTGGGCTATCAGTCCACAAATACGCTCGGAAGAAGCCTTGTTGAGGGTGCAAAGAACGTCAAGCTGTTCGGCGAGTCAATTACAGTTTCAGCTGAAATTTTACAACTCCCAGGCGTAAGCGGTCACGCTGATGTTGACGGACTTATGGCATGGGCAAAGGCAGTTTCCGATGTAAAGAAATATTTCGTTGTTCACGGCGACGCTCCCTCTGCAGACAGCCTTGCACAGCGTATCCGTGAGGAACTTGGCGGTGACTCTTATGCACCTTACAGCGGTGCGGAATTTGACCTTATATCGGGAGAAATCACTGTTGACGCACAGCCAAAGCCTATTGCAAAGAAAAAGACATCGGGCTCAAACCTCAGTCCCACTTACAGCGACCTCATTTCTGCCGCAGACCGTCTCAGCCGCCTTATCAAGATATCCGACGGCAGAGCAAACGCCGATATGCGTAAGCTTACAGAGGCTATCAATCGTCTTTGTGATGATTGGGAGATATAACAAAACCATAATTATGCAAAAAGCTCCCCGATTTTTTCGGGGAGTATTTTTTCACAAATAAAAAACTCCCTAAAGAGGGAGTAAAAGTGGGCCATTAGGGACTCGAACCCCAGACCGTCCGGTTATGAGCCGGATGCTCTAACCAACTGAGCTAATGGCCCTTGAATATGAAAAACGGAAGTCAAGCGACTTCCGTTCTT
>JAZRCW010000004.1:0-339159 GCA_045659945.1 Ruminococcus sp.
GCTGCCATACTTTTCACCACCTGTTTTTTTCTTTAGTATAGCAAATTTGAGGTCTATTGTAAATTGACAAATTCACGATTTTTTTCTTCCACCCTTTTCCTTTCATTATTGTTGAATTCTCTGGGGGACTGAATAGTTACGTTTTTTCTATAATTAAAGGGACACGGCATGCCGTGTCCCTTTAAATCTTAATTCATAATTAATTACGAATAATTACTTAACTTCAAATGTTATCTCAACATCTGTCCATTCACCGAATGATTTGAGGTTGAGACAGTTTTCAACATCTTCAAAGCCGAACATTTCCTGGTCGAGGTAAAGGAGTACGGAAAGCAAACCGTCCTCAATTTCTGCGTATGGCTCTGTTGTAAGGCTGATTTCCTTGCCGTCTACCTTTACGGACTTGACTGAAATCTTTGTATCAGCTGTGATAGCGTCGCCATATGCTTCAAAGCCAAGCATTGAGAAACCGTCGGGCATAAAGTTTCCCGTGTTCTCTTTATATCCCTCTGTGTCAGCTGAAACGCTTACTGTGTATGTTCCTGCACCCTTGATTTCCGCAACCTTTGCGTTATATGAAAGTGACTCGCCGTATCCCATATAAGAAGCCGCACCGCTTTCGTCCATTATAAGGATATATGCATCGTTATCCTCGGGATAAACTATATCATCAGCATATGGGTCGTCGCTCTCAAAATCCTCCCAGTAGAGGTCTTCGTCCTCGATTTCGATTTCATCTGCACCGCCAATGATTTCTTCATCGTCCCAGCCGTTGATATACTCGTCATCTTCCCATTCTTCATAGGTGTAATAAATACTCTCGCCAAATTCAACCGCATATTCGTCAGCTGTTTCTTCATCAAGACCGATATTCAGAAGGACATTCTTTGCAAATTCAACCATTTTGTCCTGCTCGATATAGTCCTTGGGGAAGTCAGCTTCATCGCCGTACATATCATAAGCCGCAGACTTGTCGGGTAATGCAGGCTCTGCACCGCTTTCGTTTGAAAGTTTTACTGTGAGCTTACCGTAATTTGTGCCGTCAACAACGATATCACTTGAAACAACCTGTACATTTTCCTCTGTGGAGAGGTTGAGGGCGAATGTGTTTTCTTCAACAGTAACACTGACATTTCCAGACATATAGCCCTTTTTCTCGTCAACAACTGTGAAATCTGCAATTTCTGCGGAGATTTCATCGCCATCTGCAAGAATTGTGATTGTACCATCATAGGACTTCTTGTCCTTTTCCGTGAGGGAGATATCCATACGTGTATCGTCCATAGAAACTTCATCGGAAATTAAAAATTCTCCACGGATTTCTGATTCCTGCTGACCGATAATGAAATGCATATCATTTTCTGCGTTCTGGGTATCTGTTGCGGACATACCACGGATACTACCTGTTGCGTCAATGTATGTCTTTACAACGATGTCATTAGCCTCGGAAACTTCCTCTATGTCTTCAATGGCAGAGTCGATTTCTTCGTTGAATTCTTCCTCTGTCATGGATTTTGTACGTTCAACGAGGATATCCTTTATAAGTTCATCATTTTTGAATTCGTTGAGGAATTTTTCAGCGATTTCATCAGTTTTTTCCTCTGTGAGTGTCATTTCAGCCACTGTATATGTTACAGTGATATCGCTGATTGCGATTTCTTCCTTTTTCTCAATCTCGATATCGGAAATACAGCTGTTGTAAAGGTCTGCATACTTTACAATAAGTGATTCGAGCTCCTCGGGAGTGATGATTGACTCCATATCCTTTGGAGCCATTGCCATATCTTCTTCATCAATGTCTTCAGAAGCAAAAATCCACTGGTCGGAAAGTCCTGGCAGACGGAAGAAAACTTCCATAGCGTCATAATTCATTGCTGTTTCAATGTTGATAACGTTATTGCCATTGATTTCAGCGTACACATCAGCATTCAGGGCTTTATCCTTGAATTTTGAGGATACACCAAGTGCAACGCTGTTGATTTCGGGGATTTCCCCCATATCTTCACTCATAAGGCTCTTTGCTTCCTCGGAGAGGTCGAAATTCAGCACAACATCAGAAACAGCTCCATTTTTCTGTTCCTCGATGTAAGTGCGGTAAGCCTCGGTAATCTGTGAAGAAAACTCACTTGTATTTTTTTCAGTAACCCATGTGTAGTAATCTTCTGGCTTGCTTATAGTGAGCTTTACCTGATTTTTTACAAAGTCGGAGAGATTGTACGCAGCAATGCCGCCGCCTACAGCCACAACCAATACCCCGGCTGTGATACCTCCTATAATTGCACCCTTGCGTTTTTTCGCAGGTTCAACACCTGTTACTACGTCACCTGAATAATTGTAATCCATATCCGCCATAATAATACTCCTTTTCTTAAATAGATTCTATATCATATTTATACCGTGATATATAACTGATTTATCACAGTAAAATAACTATATCACAGTAATGTCGATTTGTCAAGAGAAAAAAGGTAAATTTAACAGTTTTGTAATACTTTGAAAAATTATGAAATTTTATGAAAAATAATGAAATAGAAAGATAAATACAAAAAAATCCTTAAAAACACGCCAAAACGTCCGTAGACGACGCTTGAAGTTCATGTGAACCTGTGGTATAATCATATCATCGGTTGAGAGAGAGGTGTGACTATGTTAAAAACGATACCTGGTACAGCGATTATCTATTCCGAGCAGGGCAGATATACAGCCTTCTCGTTAGTATCTCCTGTACTTGATGCGACCGGAGGACTTACCCTTTCACAGCTTTCAAAGCTTACAGCTCTTGAAGGCTCCACTATACAGAACTGGATAAAACGTGGTTGGGTAGCATCTCCCAAAAGCAAGAAGTATTCCGAAAAGCAGGTTATAAGAATTATCCTTATCAATATGCTGAAAGGTGTTATGAAGCTCGAACAGATTGCCAACCTTATGACATATATAAACGGCGATGTGGATGATACGACCGATGACATCATTGATGATGTAACACTTTATAACATACTTTGCAGAATTATTTTCACAGCTGTTGAAGAGGGTGCATTCGCTCCTGAAAGAATAAGGGAACTTATTGCAGAGGAGCTTGCGGATTGTGCTTTACCTGTACAGTCAAGCGAGGATAAGCTTTCAAAGGCTATGTACATTATGGTAATGGCTTACAGAAGCTCCTGCCTCAAAAATGAAATGGAAAAGGGATTAGCGGAGATTAATCTGCTTTAAGTATTAAGGAAATGGGGATTTCCTTCAGGGGTTAGAGGTGAGAGGTTAGTAGTTAGATTTTTCCTCTGCTTCAATTTCAGCAAAAAAGGGATTTGCGGAGATTTCAAAGGGGTAAAACAGGGATTATTGGGAAAGCAGGGGTATGATATGGATTATATGGGAAATTCTTTCAGATATACCGATGAGGGTGCAGCAAAGGGATTATGTATCGGACTCGGTATTGGGGTAGTGCTGGGGTGTGTTGTTCCGTGGGGAATGTTCATAGGGGTATGTTCAGGTATAACCCTCGGGACAGCAATTGGCACGTTAACGGGATTATTCAAGGATATAAAGAAACAAAAAAGGAATTTGGGGGAGCTTAAATAACGGCTCACATATAAGGATTATAGAGGATTTCAATTGCGGAGCGATAGGGGTATCGCTTCGCAGAAAAAGGGGTATTTCAGAAAAGAGGAATTATTATGGAAGATAACAAGAGATTTATCAAAGCACACAAGGAATCAACATTCACATCAGCAACAGAAATATGGATTGACAGGGTTACAGGGGTAAATTATTTATTTCATCTGGACGGCTATGGTGCAGGACTTACAGTGCTTCTTGACAGCAACGGAAAGCCTGTTGTAACACCACGCGAGGAACTGGAGAAATTTTAAATTAAGAATCGGTAAGTATTATTAGGAGAAAAGTTATGGGAACATTTCAGGAAATCAGAAAAGACGGTACAGTTAAGAAAAACGGCACAGGTAAAATCATAGGCGGCTGTGTAGCAGGAGTAGTTGCTCTGGGATTGCTCACAAGTGCATTTACAATTGTCCCCGCAGGTCATACGGGCGTAATCCTTACTCTTGGCAAGGTGTCCAGCACATCATACTCCGAGGGATTTCATCTGAAAGTGCCTTTTATACAGAATGTGGAAAATATGTCCAACAAAATTCAGGTTTATGAGTCACCTGCTTCGGCGGTATCAAAGGACTTACAGACAGTAAGCTCTAGTATCGCCGTAAACTACAGACTTGTATCTGACAAGGCGGCTGATATGTACCAGAATGTTGGTACAGACTATCAGACAGTACTCATTACTCCCGTTGTACAGGAGTGTATGAAATCGGTAACAGCAAAATATACCGCTGAACAGCTTATCACAGAGCGTACAGCAGTTGGTGATGAAATTAAGGCGGCTCTTGATTCAAAGCTCAACAGCTACGGTATTTACATAGAGAAATTCAACATTGTAAACTTTGACTTCTCTGCTGAATTTAATACAGCTATTGAAGCAAAGCAGGTTGCAGAGCAGAATTTACTTAAAACAAAGACAGAGCAGGAGCAGGCAATAACTATTGCCGAGGCTCAGGCTAAACAGAAGATTATTGCTGCCGACGCTAATGCTGACGCAATTCTCGCAGAGGCAGAGGCACAGGCGGAGGCTAACAGACTCCTTGAAGCGTCCCTTTCCGATAAGGTTATTGCTTACGAGCAGATAACAAAGTGGAATGGTGAAATGCCCAAGGTTGTAAGCGGTGACAGCAACGGCATGCTGATAAACATTGATCCCGAGGATTTAGGCGGTTCATCGGCACCTTATACTCCTCCCGTACAGTCTTCAACACAGGACAGTACAGGGGAATAAAAGAAATAACTCTGAATGATATGGGGGATTATTATGAGGAGATTTAAAAGACGACGAAGATTTTCTTTCGTGAATTTTACGGCAGATTTAATTGAAGGTGCATTAGAACTTTTCTTTGAATGCATATTCTGAAAATCTTCCGTGAATATATAATGATAAGGGATTTTAAATCAAAGCTGTTAGCTGTGAGCCTTTAGCCATTAGCTAATGGTATGGGAAAGTTTTGTAGGGGCTGCCTTTGGCAGTCCGAAACAGAGGTGAATATTATGGCATATCCTATAAAAGATGAACGATGTCCGTACTGCGGCAATACTGAATTTATTCAAGCAATGCAATCGTATCAAGGCGGCATTATGGGTGTTGAAAACATATGGGGTGGACAAGAATTGTATCATACCATTTGCAGACGCTGCGGAAGTGTTGTGAGAAGTTATGTTAGAAATCCCGAAGCACTTTTAAAGAAAAAGGACAGACGTATCTAAAACTTTTAGTCAGCACGAAAATTATAGTGAACGTCAAATATAATTTGATATTCACTATAATTAATGATTTAAAGTGCCTCGCACATCCGCAAACTAAAGTTTGCTCCGTGCGGATCGGCAAATAGCAAACGCCAAAAGATTTTGTCGTTTGCTATATATGATATAACGGCTTTGGGGAAAGTCAAATAAACAAAATTAAAAAAAGGTGGTTATTTATTATGGAAGAAATGTTTGCAGGAATGGCAGCGTTTTTAGGAATTGTTTTAGTTATTACGCTTGTATTGGCAGTACTCACAATTATTGCCAACTGGAAGCTCTTTGAAAAGGCAGGAGAACCCGGTTGGTCGGCAATTGTTCCGTTTTACAACAGCTATCAGATGGCAAAAATCGGCACAGGCAATGAAACAATCTGCTGGGTTTATGTATCTTTATCAATTTTAAACACAGTACTTGGAAACATTGAAAGTGACAACGGAGCATTTAATGCGATAGCTTTACTCGTTTCATTGGCTTCATTGGTAATTTCATGCTATGTATACTACAAGTACACAGAGTCATTCGGTCAGTCAACAGGAATGTGTATTCTTGCAATTTTCTTTGGACCCATTATCTATATGATTATGGCATTCAGCAGCAGCACAGAATATGTAGGTCCTAACGGTGTTCCACGTTTCAAGAGCTTCAATAGTAATAACAGCTACGGCGGAAACGAATACAACAGTTCATATGACTACAGCAGCTATCATAACAATAACAACGACGGATTTCTCAAATAAGATATAACAGCTTAGGGGTAAGCTTTTATATAATGACATAAATAACGACATAATTACACAGACATAATTAACAGCATAATTCACGACTTATTTTGAGGGACGGAAGGAATAATGCCCACACGGGCAATCAGATATAGGGTTATTGGACAATCGGGCATGACATCACGATAGCGGCATAAGGGGTAATGATTAACGGGTTATTGGGGAATAACTCAAACGGGGTAATGATATAGTCATTATTGGAAAATGACATAAGGGGCTGACATTAAAGGCGGAGGTTCAGGGGTGAACTTCCGCAAAGACAGAACGAGCGAAAACAAGATATAGAAAAGGGAATTGATGATATAGTAAAAGGGGATTTATGATATAGGGTTTGGGAACTGTCCAAAAATATTTTTGAGGTGAAATGTTATGAAAAACGAAAACAATCTGAATGGTATGTCTGTTTATGCAGTTATGGCTCTGGCTATAGCGGTTATGTGGGTTGTGATATTCAATAATATCACATTGGGGATTATTTTTACGGCAGTATCTGCGGTTGTATGGTTTTTCGCCGTTTTATCCAAAAATAAGAGGACAATAAATATCATCGATAAATATGAAAAGTGAAAAAAGCCCCCACTGCAGCAGGCAGTGGGGGTTCGTTCGTTATTCAATACCGCTTATAGTAATATCAACCTCAACATTAGTCCAGCTTTCAAAAGCTTCGTCGTCGGCGATTTTAGGGGAGTAGTCCTTGCAGATTTCAAAAGGCTCACCGTTTGCGTCGTATAACGCCCCGTCAATACATCTAGCATCGGGAGATGGCTTGCTTGTCCACCTGTTTATGAGATTTGCTCTTGTGTTTATGCCGTCGTCAGAGGAGGTATAAGCCTTGGCGGTAAGCTCGATAGGCTCTCCGTCAACTCTTATTTCATTGACTGTGATTACAGCCTCGGGGAATTTAGTTTCGCCCTCTTTGATAATTACAGCCATAAACTCCATACCCTTGGGAACAAAGCCTGTATCATTCGGGTCACCGCTTATGGCATAGCGGAATCCCTCTGTATCGGCGTTTACGCTTACGGTATAATTGCCGTTGCCGTTGATTTCAACAACGCCTGCGTCATAGCTTAAAGTGGAAGTACCAACACCGTCGCTTGAACCGAGATACTGTGCTTTCCACTGGGAATCGGCAACCGCAAGATATACTTCTCCCGATTTTGCCTCAACAGCGTCGTCAATATACGGGTCAGTGGGGCGTGGGGCTTCTGTAGTCGGAACTGCTTTGCTGCTTTCGCTTTCCTTTTTCTTGTCACTGCATGAAGTGAAAGGCATACATAAAACAAGCGAAACAGCGATATATGTTATAAGTTTTTTCATTTTGTTTACCTCTTTCTTGGTGGAACAATATACATTATTATAACACAATCGGGGATGTGTGTCAACAAAATCAATTGACATTTTCCCACGGCCGTGATATAATAAAAAGGTAAACTATCTGAAAGGATTATGATTTTATGCAGCTTTATAATTCATCAACAAGAAAAAAAGAAGAATTTATTCCCCGTGAGGCAGGCAAGGTGTCAATGTATACCTGCGGCCCTACGGTTTATCACTTTGCACACATCGGCAACCTGCGAAGCTATATCATGGAGGATACCCTTGAAAAGCATCTCCGCTTCACAGGTCTTGATGTAAAGCGTGTAATGAATATCACAGACGTTGGACATCTTACAAGCGACGGTGATACAGGCGACGATAAAATGCTCAAGGGAGCAAAGCGTGAGAAGAAAACAGTTATGGAAATTGCAAAGTTCTATACTGACGCTTTTTTCGCTGACTGTGCAAAGCTGAATATCAAGACTCCCGATGTGGTAGAGCCTGCAACAGGCTGTATTGACGACTTTATCCGTGTTATTTCCGCACTTATTGAAAAGGGCTACGCTTACGAGGCAGGCGGAAATATCTACTTTGACACAGGAAAGCTTGACAAATACTACATTTTCAATGATTTCAAGGAGGAGGATCTTGCTGTAGGCGTTCGTGAGGGCGTTGAGGAGGACTCCAACAAGAGAAATAAGGCTGACTTTGTTCTGTGGTTTACAAAGTCAAAATTTGACGATCAGGAGCTTAAATGGGATTCCCCTTGGGGTATTGGCTACCCTGGCTGGCATATTGAGTGCTCATGTATCAGCATGAAGCATTTAGGCGAATATCTCGACCTCCACTGCGGCGGTATTGACAACGCATTCCCCCACCACACAAACGAAATCGCGCAGAGCGAGGCTTATGTAGGCCATGAGTGGTGCAACTACTGGTTCCACGTTCATCACCTCAACACAAACAGCGGAAAAATGAGTAAATCCAGCGGAGAATTCCTCACAGTATCACTTCTTGAAGAAAAGGGATATTCTCCCCTTGTATACCGTTTCTTCTGCTTACAGTCTCACTACAGAAAAAATCTTGTGTTCTCCTGGGAAAACCTTGACAATGCAAAGCTTACATTCAACAAGCTCATTGCTAAAATCGCACCTCTTACAGCAGAGGCGGCAGGGGAGATTGACAAGGCTGAATATGACCGTCTTATGGGTGGATTTGTATCTGCTCTCGATAATGACCTTAATACAGCCCTTGCAGTAACATCTGTATATGACGTACTGAAATCCACAGCAAATGCGGCTACAAAGCTTGCACTTCTCAATGAGTTTGACAAGGTGCTTGGCCTTGATATGGTTGAAACTGCAAAGAAATCCCTCGAAGCTTCCGACAATACAAGCGATATCCCTGCAGAGGTTCTGGAGCTTGTGGAACAGCGTAAGGCTGCACGTAAGGAGAAGAATTTCGCCCTTGCCGATGAGCTTCGCGGCAAGATTGCGGCTCTTGGCTATGAGGTAAAGGAAACACGTCAGGGAACTGAAATAATTAAGAATTAAGAATTATTGTTTTGCCTTGATTCTGTAGGGGGCGATGCCCATATCGCCCCGATAAAATCAGAGAGGTGGTAAATTATTATGGATCGTGAATCTACTGTAACATTTATAGTTTTATTTTTGATTGTGCTCGGAATTATTTCGCTCATATCTATTGCAATTGGTATTATAGGCATTATTGCCAACTGGAAGCTCTACGAAAAAGCAGGAGAGCCTGGCTGGTCTGCAATCGTACCCGTTTACAATATGATGCAGATGATTAAAATAGCGACGGGCGATTTTAAGCTTGCTTGGGTATATCTTGGCTTGTACGGCGGATATTTTGTTTTAAATATGATATCTTCAGTTCTGACAAATTTTGCAACTGATTCAGAGGGTGGAGCTGTTATTACTATGGGTGTAGCAATGGTTATGTTTCCTATAGCGATTCTTATGGCAATACTCGGCGGCTATACAGCGTATATGTTTGCTAAATCCTACGGTAAATCAGATTTGTTCTGCGTTCTTTCAATCTTTTTCAGCGGTATCACATTCATCATCATGGGCTTTGATAAATCCACACAGTATGTAGGGCCTAAAGGTGTGCCGCAGTATAATAATTTTAATAATTACAACAACTATTATTAAAAGATAGCGGGCGGTAATTATCCGCCCGTGCTTTTTTTAAAGGAGGTAAATTATGGCAGGTGCTTCACTTGTATTTGTTATATTTTTTCTTGTATTTTATGGTATAATACTGCTTGCATCCCTTGCTGTGGCTGTTGTTCAGATTATAGCGACATGGAAACTCTACGAAAAGGCAGGGGAGCCTGGGTGGTCATCTATTGTCCCCATATACTACTATATGCAGCAGATAAAAATTGCTACGGGAAGCTTTAAGCTTGCCTGGATATATCTCGGGCTGTCGGCTGTTTATACTCTGGTGTGCTGTTTAATACCTCTTGCGGAGCTTGCAGACAGCCCTGATACAGCAATGACTATTACAGTAATCGCTATGATTTTATGCGTGGTTATCATTGTTCCGATATGTATTATAGCAGGCTATGTAAGCTATATGTTTGCTAAATCCTACGGTAAATCGCAGGCGTTCTGCATTCTCTCAATTTTCTTTCCGCAGATTATGGTTATCATTATGGGATTTGACAAGACTACACAGTATGTAGGACCTAAAGGTGTTCCGATGTACAATAATTATAACAATTATTATTAATGAACAAAGACGGTTGAGTTTTCAGCCGTCTTTTTTGTTTGCCAAAAAACTTATAAATTAACGGCTTTCAACTACGAATTAACAAAAATTTCTCCTGCACCATATAATAAATCGTGGAATATTTTTCAAGGAGCACAACAATATATGAGCGATAAGACGATTTTAATTGTCGGCGGAGATATACGGCAGATTTACTGCGGTAGAAAATTGAGCCGATTATTTGATGTGTATTACAAAGGCTTTGAAAATGCCGACATATCGGAGGAAATCCCCGACGGAACAAAATGTGGATTTGCCATACTTCCTGTGCCGCCGCCGACAGAAACAGGTGAGATATTCACTCCACTTGGTGACGAAAAGATTTACACAGCGGATATTGCCCGATATCTCGCTGATGACGCTGTGATATTCACAGGGATAAATCCCGAAAAAACTGCGGAGTTTTTTCCCTCATGCAAAGTGGTTTCCTATACTGCACAGGAAGAATTTGCACTGAAAAATGCTATATCCACCGCCGAGGGAGCTGTCAAGATTGCTTTGGAGAAGCTTTCAGTAACGCTGAACGGTCTGCCTGTTCTTGTGGTTGGAATGGGCAGGATTGGCACGGCTCTTGTAAGTATCCTCAAAGGCTTCGGTGCAGACATAACCGCCGCTGTAAGAAACGGCAGGGGCATGGCAAAGGCGGCACTTTTGGGAGTCAAATCAATCTCCACAGAGGAGATAACAGGGGAGTATGCACTGGTGTTCAATACTGCACCCAATCTTGTGTTTACAGGGGAGATAATTGAAAAATTTCCCGAAGATACGCTGTTTATTGAACTTGCATCAAAGCCCGGCGGATTTGACCTTGACTATGCTGAAAGTATCAACAGAAAAATTATACAGGCACAGGGACTTCCTGCGAAAAAAGCACCTATAACCGCAGGCTACGACCTGGCTGACACGATTATACCCATTATAAATAGAAAGGGGAAATGCTTATGACAGATGATATCACAGGAAAACGCATAGGATTTGCAATGACAGGCTCTTTCTGTTCCTTTGAACGCTGTTTCGCACAGGCGGAGGCACTTGTGTCAATGGGTGCTGAACTTATACCCGTTATGTCAGAGAATGCCGCAGGGATTTCTTCCCGTTTCGGCACGTATGAGGAGAATAAGAAGCGTCTTTCAGATATATGCGGCAGAGAGGTTATAGCGGATATATCTGCTGCCGAGCCTATAGGGCCGAAAGATATGACAGATATAATGGTGGTTGCTCCCTGCACATCAAATACAGCGGCAAAGCTGGCGGCAGGCATAACTGATACAGCCGTTACAATGGCGGTGAAATCGCATCTGCGTGGCGGCAAGCCTGTCGTTCTTGCTATAGCCTCAAATGATTCGCTCCTTGCCTCGGCTAAAAACATCGGTGAGCTTTTCAACAGGAAGAATTACTTTTTCGTGCCTATGTTACAGGATGATATTATTAAAAAGCCTGCTTCTCTTGTTGCACAGTTTGAACGTATTCCCGAAGCTGTCCTTGCAGCTTTTAACGGTATTCAGTTAAGGCCGATAATTTATAATTAATTAGCTGTTAATCGTTAGTTATTAGTCTTTAGTTGATAACCTGTTGTTATAGCGTAGTGCGGGCGGATAATATCCGCCCTTACAATCTTGTAACATCTTAAACTTTAGAGAACCCCTTTACTTTTCTACAGTACTTTTATGCTAAAATTTCCCAAAAACCTTGATTTCTTCGGTAAAAACTGATATAATAGGAAGTAGACAGAATGTAATGGAGGTAAATATGGATTTACAGGAACTTCGCAACGGAATTGATAAAATAGATGAGCAGATACTTGCCCTTTTTATGGAGCGTATGGAGCTCTGCAAGGGCGTTGCAGACTACAAAAAAGAGCACAATCTCCCTGTATTTCAGGGAAATCGTGAAAAGGAAGTAATCGACCGTATAAAGGCTCTTACTAACGACAGGGAACTTGAAGCAGGTACGGCTTCACTGTTTATGTCGATTATGGATATAAGCAAGATTTTGCAGAATAAGAAAATCCACAGCAACACCGACAACGTGTATGATATCCCCGATTTTGGAAATGCAAAGCGTATCGGCTGTCAGGGTACTTCGGGAGCTAATTCCGAAACTGCCGCAAAACTTATTTTCGGCGATATACAGCCGATTTTTTATAAAACCTTTGAGGATGTTTTCGCCGCTGTACAGGCAGGTGAGCTTGACTACGGCATTCTCCCCGTCCACAACTCAACAGCAGGCTCTGTAAGCAGTACATACGACCTTATGGCGAAATACAGCGTTTACAAGGTAGGAGAGGTGTGCGTTGAGATAAACCATTGCATAGCCTCAAAAAATGCCGCTTCAATTGATGAGGTGACTACGGTTTATTCGCATCCGCAGGCTATTTCACAGTGCTGTAACTACCTCACCGCCCACGGCATAAAAACTGCGGAGTACGGCAATACTGCAACTGCGGCGGCTATGGTGGCGGAGAGCGGTGAAAAAATTGCAGCTATATGCTCCGTTGACTGTGCAAAACAGCTTGGACTTACTATCCTTGCGGAAAATGTTGCTGACTGCGAGCTTAACCGCACACGTTTTATCTGTATATCACGGAATTTGCAGATTTCTCCCGATGCAGACGCTATCTCCGTTATGCTGAAAATCCCCGATACAGAAGGAAGTCTGTACCGTCTGCTGACAAAATTCTGCGTTAACGGCATGAATCTGCTTCGCATTGAAAGCCGTCCCCTCAAAGACGGAAGCTTCAATGTTATGTTCTATCTCGACTTTGACGGTCATATTGACGAACCGAGAGTAAAGGCATTATTGAACGATTTAACGGAAAATCTGGAGTATTTCAGATTTCTCGGTACTTTCAGGAATGAATCAACGGGTGAATAACTATGAACGATAAATTTTACGACCTCCTTGACCGTTCAGGTTTTGTATTTCTTGACGGCGGTCTGGGTACTATGATACAGGCGGCAGGAATTGAAACGGGACATATTCCCGAACTGCTGAATATTACAAATCCCGAAGCAATTATCAACATCCACAGACAATATGTGGAAAGCGGCTCTGATATATTCTGTGCAAATACATTCGGTGCTAACAGCTACAAGCTGAAAAACAGCGGATATACCGTTGCGGAGGTGGTGTCCGCAGGTATTGCCAACGCTAAAAAAGCCGCATCGGGACAGGCTCTTGTAGCCCTTGACATAGGTCCCATAGGACAGCTTTTAGAGCCTTCGGGTACGCTTACTTTCGAGGAGGCTTACGAGATACACAAGGAAACAATCCTTGCAGGTGCTGACGCTGATATTATCATAATTGAAACTATGACTGACTTGTACGAGGTCAAGGCGGCTGTTCTTGCGGCAAAGGAAAATTCCGACAAGCCTGTTCTTGTTACGATGACATATGAGGCGAATATGCGTACATTTACAGGTGTTTCCCCCGAATGTTCTGTCTATGCGTTAGAGGGACTTGGCATTGACGCTATCGGTGTTAACTGCTCTCTTGGCCCTGATGAGCTTTATCCAGTACTTGAAAGGCTGTGCAGTATTACAACACTTCCCGTTATTGCAAAGCCGAATGCAGGCTTGCCTGACCCTGTTACAAATAAATTCAATGTTACTCCCGAGAAGTTTGCGGAAAGTGCTGTGAAGCTTGCAGAGTTAGGCGTTAAGATATTCGGTGGATGTTGTGGTACAACTCCCGAACATATTGCCACTGTTGTAAATGCTCTTGACGGTATGGAATTTATTCCTCACGAGGTTGAACGCAAATCCGTTGTATGTTCCGCTGTGAATTGTGTTGAAATAAATCAGCCGAGAGTTATCGGCGAGCGTATAAATCCCACAGGCAAGAAGCGTTTCAAGCAGGCTCTTGCTGAAAAGGATATCGGCTATATTCTGGGACAGGCTATCGAGCAGATTAATGCAGGTGCGGAGATACTTGATGTAAACGTAGGCTCTCCCGAAATTGACGAAGCTGAAATGATGAAAGCTGCTGTAAAGGCTATACAGGGTGTTTGTGATGCTCCCTTGCAGCTTGATTCAACACGCCCTGATGTCCTTGAAGCAGGACTTCGTGTGTACAATGGAAAGCCTATCGTTAACTCTGTAAATGCAGAGGAGGAATCGCTGAATACAATTCTTCCCCTTGTTAAGAAATACGGTGCGGCAGTTGTGGGACTTACTCTTGACAAAGACGGCATACCAAAGACAGCCGAAGGACGTTTCAGACTTGCTGAAAAGATACTCAACAGAGCTATGGAATACGGTATTCCAAAGGAAGATATATACATTGACTGCCTTACGCTTACAGCGTCAGCGGAGCAGGAGGCGGCAATGGTTACTCTTGAAGCTTTAAGCCGTGTCAAAAAGGAACTTGGACTTAAAACAGTCCTTGGTGTGTCCAATATCTCATTCGGACTGCCAAACCGTGAGACGATTACACGGACATTTCTCACAATGGCACTTCACAGCGGACTTGACCTGCCTATTATCAATCCCAATATTGATACTATCATAGGTGCGGTGCGTGCATATCGCCTGCTTGCCTGCCACGATAAGAATTCTGCGGAGTTTATTGCGGTATACGGACAGGAAACGGCTCCTGTAAAGGCTGTAACGGTTGATACAGGTGCTCCTGATGTGAAATACTCCGTGGAAAACGGGCTTAAAGCCGACGCAGTAAAGACTGTAAAACAGCTTGTTGAAACAATCTCACCAATGGAAATAATAAATAATTCGCTCATTCCTGCTCTTGATACAGTGGGAGGAAAATTTGAAAAGGGTAAAATTTTCCTGCCGCAGCTTATTATGTCCGCAGAGGCGGCACAGGCTTGCTTTGAGGTCATAAAGGATAAGCTGGCTGTATCGGGCGGAGAAACAGTATCAAAGGGAAAAATCGTACTTGCTACCGTTCACGGAGATATACACGATATAGGCAAAAACATAGTAAAGGTGCTTCTTGAAAGCTACGGATTTACGGTTATAGATTTAGGAAAGGACGTAGCTCCCGAGGTTATCGTATCTGCGGCAGTTGAACAAGACGTGAAGCTTGTGGGCTTGTCTGCACTTATGACTACGACTTTAGGTGCAATGGAAAAGACGATTTCCCTGCTTAATGAAAAGTGCCCCGACTGTAAGACAATCGTGGGCGGAGCAGTTCTTACCGAGGACTATGCAAAGAAAATAAATGCCGATTTCTACGCTAAAGACGCTAAACAGGCGGTAGATATTGCGGCTTCATTGTTATGCTGATACTTTTTTGATTGATTATTTCTGAAATGGGGTGATTTTATGCCTGCATCTGAAAAGGCGGTAATAATTATTCTGATAGTAACATTCTTTATCTGGATTCTGAGTCTACCCGGAGGGCAGAGTGCACCTCCGAAACCTAAAGATGATCCGGATAAAAAAGAACAACGCAGGCTCGCTCATGAAATGTTGAGCGGAAAAATAAGTCCCGAGGAAATAGCAGAAAAAGAGGGTTATGATATAGAACACATAAAGAAGTGGAAAGAAGAATATCTTCATGCTGCTGAAAAGGATCATAACTTAAGAGAGAGACTTGATATTGATTAATATTCTTAAACCACCGTTTTTGCGGTGGTTTTTTATTTGTACAGCAAATTTCAAAAAATTACTTGTAAAAAAATAATTTATGTGATATAATATATAAGGAGTATTATCTCCACAGATTTTATGAAAAGGTGGTGCGGTTATGAATTCCGACCCTTACGGGAACAGTATGAATATTATGTTTATGGGATATATACTGCACCTTTGTATCTGCGTATAAGCTGATTCTCCGTGCCTGTATATTCCCGGTAACAGGCGAAAGGAGGAATGTCTGCATTGCAGGCTAAGCTTTGCTATGATTTATTTCTATACTTACACAAACGGCAAAATGTCTCTTGCTGATGAATATTCCGAGGGCTGTTGGGTATCTGTTGTGAGCCCTACTCCGCAGGAGATTAAGGAACTTATTGAGGATTACGGCATTGATAGCGGCTTCGTAAAATCCTCATTGGACGAGGAGGAATCGTCCCGTATTGAGCGAGAGGACGACCAGACTCTTATTATCATCGATACTCCTGTATCTTCCACCGATAAGGACGATACGAAAATATTTTACACAATGCCTATGGGTATTATCATTACGGAAAAAAACGTATTTACCGTTACTCTCAACAATGCCCAGATTATTGAGGAGGCTGTCCGCGGAACTATCCGCAACCTTCGTCCGGAGTTTAAGACAAGATTTGTTTTACAGCTTTTATTGCGTATTGCCGCAATGTTTCTGTACTACTTGAAACAAATCGATAAAATTTCATCATTGGCGGAACAACAGCTCCACAACGCTATGAAGAATGAGCTCCTTATGCAGTTGCTTGCTCTTGAAAAGTCGCTGGTTTATTTTTCGACATCTCTGAAAGCTAATGAGGCGACAATTGAGAAGATTTTCCGTGGCAGAGTTGTAAAGCTCTATGACGAAGATCAGGATTTGCTTGAAGATGTGCTCATTGAGATGAAGCAGGCTATTGAAATGGCGAGTATCTACACGGGAATCCTCTCCAGTATGACAGGTAGTTTCTCGTCGATTATATCAAATAATCTGAATATCGTCATGTGGCGATTAACTATTGTCACAATTATTATGCAGATTCCAAATATGATTTTCGGCTTCTACGGTATGAATACGGCTGGCCTGCCCATTCCGTACACATGGTTTCCCAGCGCGCTGGCGGTGGCTGTGACGGCGATTGCGGCGTTTATATTGTTGAAGTGGAGAAAGAAGTGAATAAATAACTAAAGCCGTATGCGGAGTGCATACGGCTCTTTTGTGGTTAGAATACTAATTTGTATGTGATTTTTACAGAACCGTCATTCTTAAATGTAACCCACTTTCCATTTTTGGTGTCCTTTCGAACTGGATAGTAATCATGAGTTACGACATAATCCCAGGCTTGTATAACATCGTTTATTTTTGGAGGAAGGTATTGTGCTGCTCCTGTATAATTAACACCACTATCTGCACAACCTACTACTACACCTTTACTGCAGATATTTCTGAATGCTTTAGCGGGAGAATTATTAAAGTAATTTGAGGTTGAACCTGCTCCGCTACATGAATATAAATACAATCCGTAATTTACCGTCTTTGGATTCAGTGATTCGATTTCCTTGGCTGTGATTAAATTGTCTACTCCTTCAAAATATATTTTTCCAGTATCGCCATGGAAAAACATATGTGCATGATTTATAGTTGGCGGTATAAGATTGTTCCAGACTTCTTTAAATTCTGCGGCATCACGCACCCAGATTTTAACATAGTTATTATAAGCTCCACCATTTATTTTTTGATAATTAATCATATAATCGCATTCTTCTTCTAAACAACTGATTTTATCTTCGTAGTCTTGTCTTCTGTAATATAAGAAGACGCTTGGGATTCCATCTGATGTTTTATATTGTTTTGCAAGGTCAACATATCCGCGAGAGTTGAGATAATTACAAAAATAAGTCATATTATGATTTTGTTTTATGATAGTAAGATATCTCTGATAAGATATCGCTTTTTCCTCATAGTTGCAATTAGAACATTTTGCGTTAAGATTTAATCCTATTCTTTGAAACTGGTAATTGTGATTTGAAGTAGGATTAGTTGTCAATGTTTTCTGGGTAAGTCCACAACTGCAACGGTATTCTTTATATCCGTAATTTCCACAAGTTGCCGCAACAGTCTTCTGTAAAACATAATTATGAGTATGTGATATATTACGTGGTTTCAAAACAGCCTGCATCTTTGCACGTGAAGCAGGTCCGAATATACCGTCGGCTGTGAGGCCATACTTTCTCTGGAAAGTGATTGTTGCATTTCTGGAAGCAGTACCGAAAACTCCGTCTACATCAAGCTTGACGATTGAAAGTCTGCTGTTGGATTTGTCACCGTTGGTAATAAGGTTGTTAATTGCACTCTGAAACCACTTTACGTCGTTTCCTCTCTGATTGGGGCTGATTTTCTTAAGATTTCTTGTTGGAACGGGAAAAGTCCAGTAATCAGAACGATAATTGGCAGCTTCTGTTGTGATCTGATTTAAAGGAATTAAATTGGGTAATACCGAATTTGTGAACGGTATTGATGACATTATCACAAAAAGGCTTAAAACCATTGTGATAAAGCGTTTGGTTAACTGTTTCATAATGAAACCTCCTTATAAAATTTATATAACTGCATAAGCTTATTATATTATAATGGTTTATTCAATTTTTGTCAATAGTTAATTTAATAATAGTGATAAATTCGTGATAATATATAAACAAAAAACAAAATGGCTGGTAGCTCTTGACAAATCCGCCGATATGCTGTAAAATAGAATAGATGATTATTTCCAGAAGGAGAAAAGAATTATGCTTAAGAATAACGAAAAAGTAATGGATAAAATCGTTGACCTTTGTAAATCCAAGGGTTATGTATACCCAGGCTCTGAAATCTATGGCGGACTTGCAAACACATGGGACTACGGCCCTCTCGGCGTTCTGCTCAAGAACAACATCAAGAACGCTTGGCTGAAAAAATTCGTGCAGGAGAATAAGTACAATGTTGGACTTGACTCCGCTATCCTTATGAATCCCCAGACATGGGTTGCATCAGGACATATCGGCGGCTTCTCTGACCCCCTCATGGACTGTAAGGAGTGTAAAACACGTCACCGCGCTGACAACCTTATCGAGGACTTTGATGGCACAAACGTGGCAGGCTGGACAAATCAGCAGATGACTGACTACATCAACGAAAAGGATATCGTATGCCCCAACTGCGGCAAGAAGAATTTCACAGATATCCGTCAGTTTAACCTTATGTTCAAGACATTCCAGGGTGTTACAGAGGATAACAAGTCCGAGCTGTATCTCCGTCCCGAGACAGCACAGGGTATCTTCGTAAACTTTGCTAATATCCAGCGTACAACACGTAAAAAGGTACCTTTCGGCGTTGCACAGATTGGTAAATCTTTCAGAAACGAGATTACTCCCGGTAACTTCATTTTCCGTGTACGTGAGTTCGAGCAGATGGAGCTTGAATTCTTCTGCAAGCCCGGTACTGACCTTGAATGGTTCAGCTACTGGAGAGGCTTCTGCAAGGACTTCCTCCTCAATATTGGCCTTAAAGAGGAGAATATTCGTCTCCGTGACCACGATCCAGAGGAGCTTTGCTTCTATTCAAAGGCTACTACAGACTTTGAGTATCTCTTCCCATTCGGTTGGGGCGAACTCTGGGGTGTAGCTGACAGAACAGACTACGACCTTACACAGCATATCAACACAAGCGGCAAGTCCCTTGAATACTTCGACCCCGAGACAAACGAGAAGTATATTCCTTACGTTATTGAGCCCTCACTCGGCGTTGAGAGACTTTTCCTCTCTGTTGTTACTGAGGCATACGACGAGGAAGAACTCGTTTCCACAGATAAGAACGGCAACGAAAAGAGAGAAACACGTACAGTTATGCGTCTGCATCCTGCTCTTGCTCCTTATAAGTGTGCAGTTCTTCCCCTTGTTAAGAAGCTCACACCCAAGGCAGAGGAAGTTTACGAAATGCTTTCCAAGAAGTTTATGTGTGACTTTGACGAAACAGGTACTATCGGTAAGAGATACCGCCGTGAGGATGAAATCGGTACACCTTTCTGTATCACAGTTGACTTTGACACAATTGAAAAGGATAACTGCGTAACAGTTCGTGACCGTGACACAATGGAGCAGCAGCGTGTTGCTATTGACGACCTCGTTAAGTTCCTTGAAGAAAAGACAGCACTTTAATTTATAGGGGCTACACCCGTATTGCCCTGACAATACGTAAAACCACAATAGAACAAAGTAAGGGCGAGCAGTGCTCGCCCTTTTGCACGTAATAAATCAAAATATAACATGTTGTGACACATTGCCTGTATCATAGAATTATGAAAAACAGCCGCCCATAGTGGACGGCTGTTTTTTATAATTATTCTTCTACGGGAAGAGTTTCAATAAGCTTAGCGTCAAATTTCTGAATTGCAAGAGCGTCAGCGGCTGTAATTCCGCCGCCGGGGTTGCAGCAGTCAGCATTTGCGGAACCTGTTTCGGATAAGGAGTATTTATCAGCGTTTCCGATTGCCTGATAAATAGCAGCTGCGTCGGCTATCGAGACCGTACCGTCACAGTTAGCGTCACCGATAAGAGTAACAATATCACTACTGGCTGTAGTTGTAACAACAGGAACTGTTGTCGTAGGCTTTGTAGTTGTTGCAGGTTTTGTTGTAGTTGTAGCAGGCTTTGTTGTTGTGGTTGTTGCAGGTTTTGTCGTAGTTGTAGTAACAGGCTTTGTAGTTGTTACAGGGGGCTTAGTTACTATATCTCCGCCGCCAGAGCCTTTCTTACCGCCGTCAAGGTTACTTCCCTCGCTGTTTGCATAGTTTGCGTAGAAATCGCCGAGAGAAATACCATTCTTACCAAGAGCTACTTCGTGGTCAAGACCTATGTACTTTCCTGAACTCTGTGTCTGCCAGAGTGATACCTCAAACATCTCGTATTTTGGCTCGTTCCAGTCGATAGTTGTACCTGCACCCTGCTGGAATCCGAGGCTGTCCCAGAGTCCGCCTGTATCACCGGAGTTTGTATTCAGACACCAGAATGTGTGGCTGATGTGATTTTTAATCATGTAGTCACGGAGGAGAAGCATCCATTTGAGGTTGTCACCTTCCATATGTCCGCCCCATTCGCCGATAAGCTGGGGAGCAACGTCCTCTGCGTTAATCCATGCCCATGTGTCATACCAGTAGTCGTCAAGGAGAGTCTGCTCTGTGAAGTCCTTGTCAAACCATGTCTGTGCGTAAACTGACGGACCGTAGTCGTGAGGAGAGTATACAATCTGGCTTGTACCCTGCTTGGGAACAATGGGATATTCTCTTGCACCACGGAAGTTACCGCCCCACCAAGCACCGATATAAGGTGAGTTGTCACGTCTGTCGGGCATACCCCAGTAGTCGCCCTCCATAGCACCGCTCATGGACTGCTCAACACCCTCAACGAAGATAAGAGCATTGGGGTTTACATCAAGGATAGCCTCTGCACATCTTGTAGCAGCATAAGCCCAGTTGTTCTCGTCCTTGGAGCCGTCCCACTTTGCAGCCTCATCGCCCTCCTGTCCTTTGCCGTGAGGCTCATTTTTAAGGTCATAGCCGATGAGTGTGTCGTCGTTCTTGTACTTGTCAGCAAGCCATACAAGAGTTTCAATCCATACTTCTGTTGTAACTCCTGCCTTGCCGTACCACAGGTTGTAGTTATGACCTGAGTTGTCGGAGTGAGGGCTGTGGATGTCAACGAAAGCCTTGATACCGTACTTCTTGCACTTCTGCATGATGATATCAAAAATCTGCATTGAGTCTTTGAGTGTCTTGCCGTCCTCAAGAACGAAATCGGGGTTGATTGTGAATGCTGGGTCAGCGTTACCTGATACGCTTGAAACGGGGTTGGGATTTCCCTCCATCCATGAAACGAGAAGCTCTGTGGAAATGGGGAAACGGATTACGTTGATACCTCTGTCTGCAACTTCTTTGAGAACGTCGTCAACGTCAGCACTCCAGAGGTAGTGAACACAGTTCTCGGAGCAGTTGAAACCGAACCAGTTTGCACCTGTGAGCCATACCTCGTTGCCGTTCATGTCGTACAGACGGCTGCCCTCTGCGTGAAGCCAGTCATCGTTGTTTGTGTCTACAGCCTTTGCATTTACAAGCTCGTTATAGTCCGCAGGCATAACGGAAGCTGTAGCTGTAAAAGCTATGGCTGCTGCGGAGGCTAATGCCGCAATTGCCTTTGATAATTTCTTCATGATAGATTCCCTCTCTTTTGGGTGTGAATTTTTTGGTTTAAGCACAGGAAAATCCATTTCCTGCAACAATATACACCCTGTTAATTATATCTTACCATTTTCAGAGGGATTTGTCAATATATAATGTGTGAATATTTTCTTTTTTATGAAGTCGTTAGCTAATGGCTAACTGCTAAAAGCTAAAGACTGAATATCAAAACACACTTGTAACCCGTGGTATTTCGCTGTTTTTCAGCAGTTCAAGAAGATGATAAAGCTCCGTAAGCTCTGATGGCAGTTCTTCACTTTCGCCCTCCGCAAGATGATGAACACGGGCGAAAAGGCGGTCAAGCTCCGTCAGCTTGTTATTCCGCACGAAAACAGATGCAGGGGTGCGGAAATTCTCCCATTCGTCCTGCAATTGAGCAGTCAGTTCTGCCGATTTTTCAATTTCGCCCATGCGGAAACAATCCTCTGCCTGTATAGTCCGAGCCATAAGAGCGGCACAGTTTTCGCTTATCCACATGCTCTGAAAAATGCTTGCACCTATAAGGGTGAGAATAACGATAATACTGATTTTTAGCCGTGTCATTTCTGCTCCTCCGTTTCAGATTGATATGGCGGTTTATTTTCATTTTTCGGGGCGATAAATATTTTTCCCTGATTGTCGGCGGTCATGATAAAAATATCAGATATGTCAAGACCTGCTTTTTTTGCGGAGTTTTCCACAAATCTCTCATTATATCCCATAGATTTCAGTGTCACGGGGAGAATTTTTCCGTCGGATACAATCACCTGCGGCGGGTCAGAGTTGACAGCGTCCACACGCAATTCTTCACGTTCGGGAGTATCCTTTGTCTGCTTTTTCATCGCAGATATACTGCCTGTAGTTTCAACGATAGCGAACTGCACTTCTGATATGTCGAAAATCTGCTGTGTTCTCATAGCCGTCATAATATCATCAACAGAGAGCCGAAGCTCACGGAGGACGGAACGGTTTATTTTTCCGTTGCTGATGATAATTTTCGGACTGCCGTAGATTATCGTTCTGAAAAAAGGCAGGCGGAGAATAAGCCACGAAACAAACACCTCGTAGCACACAAGGGCGAGTATGGGTGTAACGCCGATTATAAGAGGTATGTCCGTATCTTCAAGCGGCAGAGTGGCTATATTTGATATAAGGATAGTTATAACAAGCTCCGAGGGCTGCATTTCCCCAAGCTGCCGTTTACCCATAAGCCGCACAGCAGATACAACGATGATATAAAGTATAAGAGAACGGATTAGAATAATTGACATAAATACTCCTTTTATCGATAAAGTTTGTAGGGACACGGCGTGCCGTGTCCGATACAGAAATGTAATGTTGATATTATTTCACACAACAATTTTTTTATACGTGAATATTTTTCGATTTGCAGACCGATAATAATATTGCTCACGCAGCAAAAAAAGAAAAGGAGTTTTTCATTATGGATATGAATAACAAGCAGAAAAACGATTGCATCAGATGTACTGTTTCACAGTGTAAGTACAACATGGTAACAGAGGATTATTGCTCTCTCGGTAGTATCTCCGTTGGTACTCACGAATCAAATCCCACAGTTCCCGAGTGTACTGACTGCAACAGTTTTGTAAAGCGTACAGGCTGCTGCTAATTAGAAGGCGGAGGTTAGAGGTAAGAGGTTAGAATTTGTAAATCTCTTGCCTCTAATCTTTGATTTTCCGACAAAAAATATAGACAAATTGTAAAAAAATCCGTTTTTGCTTGCATTTTTTTTGATTATCGGTTATAATAATATAATAAGAATAATATCTTATAATTTTTTACAGGAGGGTGCATTTGATATGTTTGACCAGACTATGACTTTCAAAGTAACAGAGGACAAAGAAGCTGAACTCAGAAAAAATCTCACTGCGATTTATGACGCTCTTGTGGAAAAGGGCTATAATCCGATTAATCAGATTGTAGGTTATATCCTTTCAGAGGACCCAACCTACATAACCACCTACAACAACGCAAGAAGCCTTATCCGCCGCATTGACCGTGATGAGCTCTTACAGGTGCTTGTACGTGAATATCTTCAGAAATAACAAAAAGCTGCCTTTTCGGGCAGCTTTTTTAATTGAATAATCGTTGTGATTGTTTTTACAGAATGCGGAGAGATGCAGGTATTGCCTACCGCTATTAGCTAACAGCTAATAGCTCAACAAATTAATACTTAAACTCTCCCTTGCCGATAAATTCACGTATAAGCGAATCTTTCGGTACAAACTCATTGTCCAGAGGCGCGAGTGCGGACAGGATTTCAATAACGTCAGAAAGCTCTGATTTATCCTCCATAAGCCTTAAATCGTCAAGGAGATTATAGCGATATACGCTCATTTCGTAAGCCATGAAAGTATCAATATCATAATCGGAGCGTCGCTTATAGGGCATGATGTATTTGTTTTCCCCTGCCTCAACGCTGTGGAACATACTCAAAGTTTCTTCAAGGCTTCTCTTTCGGAAATTCCTGTCACGTATCATGCGACGCATAAGACGTATTTTCGCAGGATTAAGCACAAGCCCCTCCTTTGTGATACGTGTGCGAACGCTGACATAAAGCTTGTACAGCTTATTGTCGGGAACTGTTATAACATCGGGGTTAAGTGCGTGTATGCCCTCAAATATAACCACATCACCGTGTTTTCTCTCAAAGTGCATGGTTTCCTCGGAACGGGCAGATTTTGCAAAATCGTACTTGGGTATTTCTATGGGCAGACAGTCCTCGATAGCCTCGATCTGCTCGTTAAGCAAATCCTTGTCAATGCGGTCAGGGGATTCAAGGTCAACCTTGCCCTGTGCGGACAGCTCTCTTTCCTCGTCTGTGAGGGATTTGAAATAGTTGTCCATGGATATGGTATGACAGCCGCAGCCAAGCTCCCCAAGAAGCTTTGTTATCATAAAGGCTGTCGTTGTCTTGCCCGAACCCGACGGGCCTGCAAGAAGTATAACAGGTCTGTTTTCGATATTTGAAGCGATTTTCTTCGCAATCTCTTTAAGCTGATACATGAATACTTCATTTGTCTGCTGTGTGTATTCTTCTGGATTTCCGCATATTCCTTTATTTATTCTGTTAACTTCAATATTCATAAATTTACTCCTGTATTGTAGTAATTTGATTTCTAAAGATAAAATGCGGTGAGATTTAAGCTCACCGCATAGTTTCAGTTATAGGTCTCTGCCCTCTTATCTCTGCTCACAGATAAGCTTCATAGCTGTTCTGTCTTCGCCCTCAATCTGAATGTTAGCGAAAGCAGGGATGCAGATAAGGTCGATTCCGATAGGTGCGAGATAGCCTCTTGCGATAGCAATAGCCTTAATAGCCTGATTAGCAGCACCTGCACCAACAACCTGTACTTCTACTGACTTGTGTTCTCTGATAACTCCTGCAATAGCTCCTGCAACTGAATTGGGTGTTGAATGGGATGACACTTTTAAAATTTCCATAGTGTAGCCTCCTGTCTGAATTTTGGTTTAAAATATAATTTGATAAATTAAGGAAAAGCACAGATGAAATCCATGCTTTATCCTTGATATTATTATACCACAATTGAAAACATTTTTCAATGTTCTAACTGTACCTTTTTTTGATAGGTTTTTTGTGCATATTATACAATATTTTTGTCGTAATAATAGAGTACGGTATGTTATTAGACATATTTAAGCTTATCGTATAATAATTCTTTCTATACTTACAGCCTTTCCGCTTTTTTCATCAAATTCCACAACGACACCGTTGAGAAAACAGCTGCCCTCGGCTTCGGCAAATTTTGCAGGCATATGGAATCGGAATTTATCAATGATAATTCCCGAATCTACGCCAAGACAGGAATTTTCAACTCCTGTCATTCCAGCGTCGGTGATATAGGCTGTATGTCCGCCTAAAATGGTTTCATCGGCGGTTTGCACATGAGTGTGGGTGCCGAATACTCCCGTGACTTTACCCGTCAGATAGTGCCCCATAGCCTTTTTCTCCGAGGTTGCCTCTGCGTGAAAGTCCACGAATATATTGGACATTGAAATATCTTCAAGTATGTTGTCAATTTTCGTAAAAGGATTATCCAGCGGTTCCATATAAGCCGTACCCATGAGATTTACCACCGCTACGGAATAACTGCCCATGTCAATAGTGCACACGCCTTTACCGTAAGCACCTCCCTCGGGATAGTTGGCAGGGCGGATAATGCAGTCTGATGAATCGAGAACGTGATATATTTCTTTTCTGCGGAAAACGTGATTTCCTGTAGTTATAACGTCAGCGCCTGCGTTTATAAGAGCGTCGGCGGAATTTGGCGTTATGCCGTTGCCCTGTGCCGAATTTTCGCCGTTTACAATGGTTATGTCGATTTTATAATTCTGTTTGATATTGCGGAGCTTTGTGTGAAGAAAGTCACAGCCATACTGTCCCACAACATCCCCTATAAATAGAAGCTTTTTCAATATATTTTCTCCTTTGACATTTTTCTATTAAAGTATATCATTTATTTCAGCGTATGTCAAGATGAATTTTTCGCAAAATATTGACAAATATAAGGTATCTGTGATATAATAATGATGTATGCAGAAACGATGATTACAGAAAGGATAAATTTTATGATACTTCTTGACGAATTAAGACTTGAACTGGTAGGCTGCCGTAAGGAAATGGAGGAGCTTGCCGATGTTTTAAGCATAAAAGCTTCAAAGGAGCGTATTGAGGAACTCAATGCCGAAACTGCCAAGGACGGTTTCTGGGACGATTTAGAAAACTCACAGAAAGTCTTACAGGAAACAAAGGCTTTAGAACGTAAAATTGAGAAATACAACAAGCTTAACGGTCAGCTTGAGGACGTTATTACTCTCATTGAACTTTCAATCGAGGAGGAGGACGAAAGCTCCATTGAGGAAATCAAGGCAGAAGCCGAGGATTTCAAGAAGAAGCTTGAGGAGGAAAAGCTCTCCACACTTCTCACAGGCGAATATGACAACTCCAACGCTATCCTCACATTCCACGCTGGTGCAGGCGGTACAGAGGCACAGGACTGGACAGAAATGCTCTACCGTATGTACAATATGTGGGCAGAGCGTCACGATTATAAGGTTACGCTTATGGATTATCTTGATGGCGACGACGCAGGCGTTAAATCTGCATCAATCCTTATTGAGGGCGAAAATGCCTATGGTTATATGAAATCCGAGTCGGGAGTTCACCGTCTTGTGCGTATCTCCCCTTTTGACTCATCGGGAAGAAGACACACATCTTTTGCGGCTCTTGAAGTTATGCCCGAAATTGACGACTCTATCGAGGTTGATATCCGTCCCGAGGATATTGAAATGGAAGTGTATCGTTCAAGCGGTGCAGGCGGTCAGAAGGTAAACAAGACCAGTTCAGCTGTACGTCTTATCCACAAGCCTACAGGCATTGTCGTATCATGTCAGACACAGCGAAGCCAGTACCAGAATAAGGATTACGCTATGAAAATGCTCCGTTCAAAGCTTATTGAAATCAAGGAGCGTGAGCATCTTGAAAAAATCGAGGATATCAAGGGCGTTCAGAACCAGATTGCATGGGGCAGCCAGATCCGCTCCTATGTATTCATGCCCTATACCCTTGCCAAGGATCACAGAACAGGCTTTGAAAACGGAAATATCCAGGCTGTAATGGACGGCGATATTGACGGATTTATCAACGCTTATCTGAAATCCCTATCACACGGCACATTGAATAAGTAATCGGGTGATAAGTATGAAAAATATTTTTGTTAAATCAGTGCTTGCTTTAATGGCGGCATTTGCTCTCACAGGCTGTACTGTAAGCGAATATTCATATGATTCCACAGGCAGTGAATATTCCATAAATATAGTGGATAAATCAGAGATTACAGAAGCCCCTGCTGTGCAGGAAACAGAAACTCCCGAAGTCGTTCAGACAGAAGCTCCCGTTGAAGTTACAGAAGCTACAGAAGCACCTGCTGTTGAGGAAACAGAGCCTGTTACAGATATGTTTGTAGTGGATATTACAGAGCCATTTGTTGAGGAGCATATTGAATCAACATATCCCGACAGCTATATTGAATACTACTTCCGTTCACAAAATCAGCTTGACCAGCATTTTACAAAGCACGGTTATGAGTTCGAGGGGGATTTTGACTACGAAACAGCCGAGGACTACGAAAACGGAGCAAGCGCTGTTATAAACAACCCCAACGCTCTGTATAAAACAGAAGCCGAGGACGGCGACCATGTGTATTATATCGAGGCAACAAATGAATTTGTTGTACTCTCCACAGACGGATATATCAGAACTTATTTCCGTCCCAGTGCAGGGATAGATTATTTTAACAGACAATAATATATGTAGGGCGGGGGCTTGCTCCCGCCGTTTCATTTATATCATGCAGTATTTCGGCGGAAGTAACCCCCGCCCTACACAAAACAATCAAAAAGGGATGAGATTATGAACCCACGTTTACCGTATTTGAGGGAAAAGACCTCGAAATTAACCGCCTCTCCAGGGGTATATATAATGAAAAACCGAGAGGGCGGCATAATATACATTGGCAAGGCGAAAAATCTGAAAAAGCGTGTTACAAGCTATTTCAGAGAAAATCCCGACCATACGCCAAAGGTTGCGGCTATGGTTTCAAAAGTCCACGACTATGATTTTATCGTCACCGACAGCGAATTTGAAGCCCTTGTCCTTGAATGCAGCCTTATAAAACAGCATAAGCCGAAATATAATATTCTGCTGAAGGACGACAAGGGATATTCCTACATCCGCATTTCCGACGAGGAATATCCGCGTATCACAACTGAAAAAAATACCACGGAAAAGGGAAAATATCTTGGACCGTACACAAGCTCATACATCACAAAAGAGGCTGTAAACGAGGCTAACCGCGTGTTTATGCTGCCGACCTGCAGCAAGAAATTCCCCCGTGATTTCAGAAAGGAGCGTCCCTGTCTGAATTACCACATAAAGCAGTGTATGGGTGTTTGCAGAGGTAAGATATCCTCTGCCGAATATATGGGAATTATCGCCGAAGCAGAGGATTTTATCCGATCGGGTGGAGCCGCCTCTGTGGAGCGTATGGAAGTGGAGATGAACAAAGCCGCCGAAGAACTGGAATTTGAAAAAGCAGCTATGCTCCGTGACCGTATAGCTGCTGTTAAAAAGGCTTCGGAAAAGCAGAAAATGGTTGACAGCGGCGTTGACTCGGCTGATGTTATCGGTTTTGCGGAATATCTCGGCGGAGTTTATATCTCTGTACTGATGTATCGTGATAACCGCCTTTACGACAAGGCTGTTTTTGATGTTGAAAAAAACGAGGAGGACGAGGATATCCTCGGTACCTTTATGGTGCAGTTTTACCATGGCAGAAATGATATTCCACGTACAGTAGCCGTTGAGGTTATGCCTGCAGAAACAGAGCTTATCCAGCAGCTTCTTGAAAATCAGGCAGGCAGAAATGTAAAGCTTTATCAGCCGCAGAGGGGCAGACTTCTCGACCTTATAAAGCTTGCAAAGAATAATTCAGCAGAATATGCGGCACTGAAAAGTAGTCGCACGGGCAAAGAGGTCATCGCCCTTGAACAGCTTGGCAAATGCCTTGGATTGGCAAAACCTCCCGAGGTTATAGAGGCTTACGATATATCAAATCTCTCATCAGAGTCAATGGTTGCAGGTATGGTAGTATTTGCAGGGGGCAGACCGCAGAAAAAGGCATACAAGAAATTCACCATAAAAGAACAGGAATATCAGAACGACTACGGCAGTATGCGTGAGGTGCTGAAAAGGAGACTGCTTCACATTGTAAATCAGGAGGGGGACGAGTATTTCACACGAACTCCCGATCTTATACTCCTTGACGGCGGAACAGGTCATGTCCACGCTGTTGAGCCGTTTTTAAAGGAGCTGGGACTTGATATTCCACTTTTTGGCATGGTCAAGGACGATAAGCACCGCACACGAGCCATAGCCACAGGCGGCAGGGAGATACAGATAAATAATTTGCAGGCGGCATTTAATCTTGTAACGAAGATACAAGATGAGGTGCATCGTTTCTCCGTCAGCTTTATGCACTCAAAGCACAAAAAAAAGACCTATAGCTCCGAATTGCTGTCGGTCAGGGGCATTGGCGAGAAAAAAGCCGCAAAGTTGCTCATAAAGTACAAGACAAAGGAAAATCTCCAAAAAGCCACAGTGGAAGAACTTGCCGCTACAGCAGGAATTTCCCTTGAAACGGCAAAGGAATTGTGGAATGTAATTCATAGTTAATTAAGAATTATAAAAAAAGTGTGCGGTGAATTTATCGCACACTTTTTTAGTCTATTTTACGTTGTTTTGACATAGCACAGCTAAAAGCAAGTAATGCTACGCATTGCCACAACTTTAATTCAAAACAATATCCTCAAACTTACCCTTGATAGCTGTCACAAGCTCCGCAGGTGAAAGACGAATCTGAACGCCGATTTTTCCGCCGCTTATGTAGAAAAGCTCCATATTCTCGGCGGTATTATGAACGACGGTCATAAACTGCTTTTTCATGCCGATAGGAGTACAGCCTCCACGGACATACCCTGTAATCTTGGTAATATCCTTAACGGCAATAAGCTCCACAGACTTCTCACCGACGCTTTTTGCCGCTTTTTTTAAGTCCAGTTCTTCCGCAACGGGCAGCTGAAAGCAGTAATACGCTCCCGATTTACCATGAGCAACCAGGGTTTTAAAGGTTTCCTCCAAAGGCTGACCGAGTTTTTCAGCGGTATGTATGCCGTCAATAAACTCATCACATTCATAGGTTTGAACGGTATAGCTTATCTTGCATTTTTCAAGAAAACGCATAGCGTTGGTTTTCTGTTCTTTAGCCATTTTCCTTTGCCTTCCTGCTGTATACACAGCCGCAGTAATCCTGTCGGTAGAGATTGTATTTTTTTGATAATTCAATGGAATGCTTGTAGCCGTCGTGCTTTTTGAAATCGGAGAACAGATAGGCTATACCCATTTCCTCCGACAGCTTTCCGCCGCATTGGTTTATAAACTCACAGTCCTTGTGAGGGCTGATTGTCAGCGTTGTGGTGAAATAGTCGGAATTGAGCATTTTCGCCCTTTCAGCCGTTTTACGCAGGCGGTATTCAATACATCTGCGGCACCGTTCGCCCCTTTCGGGCAAGTCCTCATATCCCTTTGCAAGGGCATAAAATGGTGCAGAATCGTAATCCTCGTCGATTATATCTACATCAAGTCCCAGTTCTAATACAAGCCGTTTAAGCTCCTCACGGCGGTATATGTATTCGCTTTCGGGAGCGATATTCGGATTGAAAAAATACAGCGTAATACGGAAAAAATCGCAGAGAAACAGCAGAGTATGACTGCTGCAGGGAGCACAGCAGGCATGGAGCAGAAGCGTGGGCTTTTCTCCCGATTTTTTTAGCTCCGCAAGCTTTTCATCGAGTATTCTGCCGTAGTTTATCTTCTGCATTATTTGTCCTCAAGGTCTTTCAAAGCACGGAGTTCGTCTTTGTTCAGCTTGATTTCAGCGTCTTTAAGGAGTTTTACTTCGCTTCTGTCGACAGTTACGGGAACTTCCGATTTTTCGGTTTTTACACGGAGCTTGCCTGTAATAAGGTTAGCGTCAATAACCTTGCCCTTGTCGCCGTCGGGAGTTACAACAACAGCACCAACCTTGGGGGTGATTTTCAGCAAGTCCTCATAAGCCGCCTGCTCATTTTTAAGACAGCACATAAGTCTGCCGCAGGTGCCTGAAATCTTCGTAGGATTGAGGGAAAGCCCCTGTTCCTTTGCCATTTTGATTGACACGGGATTGAAATCGCCCATATGTGCCTTACAGCAGAACTCTCTGCCGCATATACCAAGTCCGCCAAGCACCTTTGCTTCGTCACGGACTCCGATTTGTCTTAATTCGATACGTGTGCGGAATACTGCCGCAAGATCCTTTACAAGCTCACGGAAGTCGATACGAGTTTCTGCTGTGAAGTAGAAAAGGAGCTTATTGTTGTCAAAAGTACACTCTACGTCAACAAGATTCATTTTCAGTCCTCTTGCCTCGATTTTTTCAACGCAGATTTTGAAAGCCTCCTGCTCTCTTATTCTGTTCTTTTCAACGATTTTCAAATCGTTCTTGTCAGCCTTGCGGATAATTGATTTGAGGGGAGAGGAAATGGCATTATCGGCAATTTCACGGTTTTCAAGGACAACCTCGCCGCACTCAACACCTCTTACAGTTTCAACAATTGCACTTTCGCCCTGTTCAAACTTGATATCATTGGGCGAAAAATAATATATCTTTCCCGCTTTTCTGAAACGGATTCCTACAATTTCTTTCATATAAAATACCTCATTAATATTTGATTTGCCTATGCCATAATTTCCATAATTTCAGCACATACCCCTGCAAGCACAAGGGCACTGTTTACGTTGGCATCTATGGCACGACAGCCTCTTTCAATAGCGTTGTGTATATTGACAGCCTGATATGCTGTAATCATTGAGGAAAGCCGCACCGCAGCCTCTTTGTAGCAGCCTATGACGGGAGCATTTGCGTCACGGCTCAACACCGCCGCATCTCTTGCAAGCTTGTCAATCATGGAAAGTATGTTGTATATATCATTTCTGCCGCTTCCTACAGTAAAGAATGCAGCGTTGAGTTCATACTCGTCCTTTCTTATTATACTATTTGCAATGCGTTTTGTCAAATCTACCTGATTTTTTAGATTTTCGTCAACGATATAGCTTGTACATCTGCCGATATTTCCGTGGAAGCATTTTATAGCCGCCGCCGTTTCATCAGCCTTGAAGCCGCTTTCAATGAGAGAATGACGGGCTTCCTCCTCGGTGCAGGCAGATACTCCGAAGCAGACACAGCGTGAAATTATAGTGGGGAGAAATTCACTTTTGCTGTCGGCTGTGAATATGAAGCAGGCATACTCGGGTGGCTCCTCAATGAGTTTCAGCAGGGCATTCTGTGCCTGCACGTTCATATTTTTGCAGTCACGGAAGATGTACACCTTTTTTGCGGTGTTGTTATTCGGCTTAATGAATACATCATTGCTTACGGCACGGGCAATTTTTACGGTGTAGCCCTCCAGCTTGCCCTCGGTTGGAACATATGTCACATCGGGGTGAGAGTGGGAGTCAACCGTGCGGCAGGCAGGACATTTTCCGCAGGGAGCGTCGCCGTCGGGTGCTTCACAAAGGAGCAACGAGGCGTAATAATCGGCAAAAAGCTTCTTGCCGCTGCCCTTTTCGCCGTAGAATATAACGGACTGTGCAAGGCGGGTATTTTTCCGCATATTATCAAGGGTACTCAACAGGTACCTGTTACCATAGATTTTTTTCATAATATTTTCCTTTTAAATAAAGCCAACAGTCTTAATCGATGTTTTATCAGCTAATATTGCTCCCCAAACTAAACCTTGCCGTCAAATACTTGGCATAAAGAAAATTTCTCTGCGTCAGAAAAAACTTGAAATGCGACAGCATTCCTGCGTTTTTCTTCCTTGATAAATTTCCTTTCTGCCTTCGCCTTTTTGGCAAGGTATAATTGGTGGAGCAATAGCTAACAGCTCCAAATACTATTTTACCACAATTACAGAAGAAATGCCATAGCTTTTGAAAATTTTTACGCAGTTTTCATCAATAATTTCTCCGCTGGCGGTTATCGGCACAGCAGGGGGGCAGGGTACTTTCACCGAAGCACATATTCTGCCTACCGCATTTTCTATGGGGATTTCTTCGCTTTCGGACAGTGCCGCCTCTCTTATGCTCATTGCTTTCACAGGCAGAACAGGGGGCACATTCAGTGGCTTAATATCACGTTTTTTTGTCATTTCAAGGGCTTTTTCAACGATTTCACCAAGCCGTTTATAATCAGACATGGTATTCATGGGTGCCATAAGCAGAATTACTGTATCTTTGTGGGTATATTCGCATTCAGCCCCGAATATACGCATATTTTCCGCAAATTCTACACCGTCAAAGCCGCTTTCTGCCGCCTTTATGGTGATGTGGAACGGCTCGCTCTCCGCAAATATGAGCCTGCCCGAGAAATGCTCACGGAAATCACGGATATACCGCAGATTATCCTCGATATCTTCATAGATTTGTTTTGCAATGTATTTGTTGCACAGGTCAAGTGACATCATAATCAGATACGACGGACTTGTGGAGGCAAACATTCCCATTGTCTGCTTTAAAATCGGCTTATATCGCTTATCTCTTACGTGGAGGAACGCTCCTCCTGTCAGTGCAGGCAGCATTTTATGGGCGGAGTCACAGCACATATCGGCTCCCAGAAAAATGGGGTGCATACTGTTCGGGAGAAAGTGCAGATGTGCACCGTGGGCATTGTCTACAAGAAGCTTTGCTCCGTATCTGTGGCAAAGTTCTGCCAATGCCGATATATCGGCAATTCTGCCCGTATAATCGGGAGAGGTAACATACAGACAGCTATCAGGATTTTCTGCAAGTGCCGTTTCAACCGCTGTCATATCAATTACTCCTGACAAAATACCGTCGGTGTAATCGGGCATTATCCAAGTCACATCAAGTCCCAGCAGTACACAGCTGTTGAGAAATGCTCTGTGGACGTTGCGAATGGCTATAATACGCCGATTTTCAAGACGCATTGCCCCAAGCATAGCCTGTATGCAGGCTGTTGAGCCCCCTGCGGAAAACAGTGTTGCTCCGCTGTTGTAGAGGGCTGCAGTATTTTCTTCACTTTCAAGGATTATCCCTTCGGCTTCAAAAAGGCTGTCCGCACCGCTTATTTCCGTTATATCAAGGCGGTACAGTTCCAATAATTCCTCGGCTGTGTATCGCCCGTGATGCCCCGGCATATGACAGCGGAGGGCGTTTTTTTCGCTGTAATTCCGTAAAAAATCGTAAATTGGTGTATTCATAAAAACTCCTTGAAGGTATATTTCATATATCGGAAAATCTTTTTTCTTGCCGCTGCCATAACCTTTGAAACGGCTTGCGGAGTTACGTTTTGTGCCGCAGATATCTCCGTGACCGACATCTCCTTGAAATAGTATAGCACGATTATTTCTGTTTGTTTTGCGGTCAGCTCGTTTCTGATGATGTTAAGCAGAATTTTCTTTCTTCCCGAACTTTCATCGCATGATAGAAAATCACGTATAAAACTGTCAGCTTCGCCTGTCGAGGAATCATTGTAGCTTTTTCGTCTTGACAAGATATCACCTCTTTCAATTATGTGAACCTCTAAAAACCTCCCTCACAGCATAACTTCTATGACAAATATTATCTGCTGCGTCATAAAACCTTGCAATACATCAAGTATTACTGTGGTTTTCTTCCTTGCAGCTAATATTCGTCATTTACGAAGTTCTGCTTGTGTTCCGGTTTCTAGAGAGCCCCTTATGAACGGCTCTTTCGTGTTTTTCAAGTTTGTCAATGATTTCTCTCATATCGGCATATTCCGTATAAAGAAGCTGTATACGGCGGTTTAAATCAAGCTGTTTTATGGTGTTTTCATCGTTTTTTCTGCGGAGCGTATTCCGCTGTGAACGCAGTTCCCCTATACGCTCCATTGCCATATCACAGCTCACTTTATAGTTTTTGATAAGCTCTTTCATAAATAACCCCTTTCGTCTTGTTTAATTTAGTTCTACTTATATTGTAGAATAAAATTCAACGAAAGTCAATAGAAAAAATGCGGTTTGTATATATGCACAAAAAGTAGGGGGAGTATTTATGAGAAATGCTTAAATGTTCAGCCGTTATTGCTAACGGCTGAAAGTGTAAAACAAAGTAACATCGACATTAAGGGGACGCTCTCTCTTGCAGAGCGTCCCCTCTTTCAAAACAGTCTACAGGACTGTTTTGAAATTCACCCCTTGCAGAGCGCTTGAACGCATCGCAGAGCTTTGCTCTGCATGGGACTCTGTCCCATGCCCTGCCAGAGGCTCTGCCTCTGGACTCCGCCAAAGGGTAGTACCCTTTGGAAACCCCGTTTTAAGCAACTGTAAAATTAAGGCATTACCGCACAAATTAATTACGAATTACGAATTACCACTATCCCACAATTCCCGAACGCTCAATGCCCTCGATGAAATGCTTTTGCAGACATACATAAAGTATCAGCAGGGGCGTTATGGATATCAGACACCCTGCCTCTTTCCAGACAATCTGCTCACGTGGAGATATTTCCGCTGAAATCGTGCCGAAAAGCTTTTGTTTCAGCTCCGTGTCAAGACTTCGCAGCATAAGGGAAATCGTTCGTGTATCGGTGAAAAATGTTGCACTGACGTAATAGTCATTCCAGTACCACACCACGGAAAAGAGGAAAACCGTGAGAAATGCCGCTGAAGCATTTGGCACCATAACCTGCACGAATGTCCTGAAAGGCCCGCAGCCGTCAATATACGCAGCGTCCTCTATTTCTTTCGGAAGTCCCTTGAAAAACTGGCGGAAAATCAGTATCATTAAGCCTGCACGTATGCCGTTTGCCGTCATGGCAGGGAGGTACATGGTGAATGCCGTATCAATAAGATTAACCGTAAAATCGCCTATTCCGAAATATCTGAACTGCGAATACAGCGGCAGGGCGATAACCTGGGGCGGAACAAGTATCATCATTATAACGATACCGAAAAGCAGTTTCTGCCCCTTGAATTTAAACCTTGCAAAGCCGTAGCCTGTCACCGCACAGGAGATAACCTGCATCAATGCACAGCCTACGTTGAGAAACAGCGTTGTGAAAAGCGTCTGCGGAAAGCCCATAGCGTCAAGGGTTTCTTTCATTACGTCGAGGGTGAAATGACGGGGAATCCACATAACCGTCGGGTCGTTCATATCGCCCCTTTCACGGAATGCACAGCTTATCATATAGATAAGAGGGTACAGAATTACGAAGCCGAGTCCGAAAAGTATAATAAAGCGGAAAATAGGAAAGATTTTTTCAGCCGCCTTTTTTCGCCTTAAATAGCCGATTTCTTCCCTTGAAAGTCCTTTCGGGGAATTTTCTGCCATATTCTGCACCTCCTATTCTGTTTCATAGTAAATCATTTTATTTGACGCATATGTCACAATGCCGATTGCTGTGAGGATAATCCCGAAATAAAGCCATGCCATAGCTGATATCTTGCCGAACTGCCAGTCGTCACGGAGGGCGAGAATACGCTTCATAACGGGGTTTGTGGGATTGGTGAACGAGTCAATGACGGTGAAGATAAAATTCACCAGTATAAACGGGCTTACGTAAGGGAAAGTGATTTTCCAGAAGTATTCCCAAGCCGTAGCACCCTCCAGTTGTGCCGCTTCACGGGCAGAAGTGGGGATAGTCTGCAATGCCGCAAGGAAAAGGAGTATCTGTATACCGCTTGACCAGACAATACTGAAAATATTGTCGGATATAGCGGAAATCATAGCTTCCATATTGTCGCTTAAACCGTATATGCCTAAAAATTGCAGCAGCTCACCAACCATATTTGTGGAGAACATAGTTGAAAACTGTGCTGCCCCTGTGTTGCCTGTGGACTTTATGTCGCCGCTTATAATGGCATATACAGGGCCTGTTGCGATGATTACAGGGAGGAAGAAAACGGCTCTTGCAAAAGTTCTGCCCTTGAATTTCTGATTGAGAACAACCGCTATAAACAGCGAAAAAATTACAATCAGCGGAGTTTTCCACAGTGTTTCAAGAAGCGTTTGTTTAAGACATTCCGTATATTTCGGGTCAACCATAAGTGAGTGCTCAAAATTTTTCAGTCCTACCCATTTCAGGTTAGTATTTCCTGTGTCAATGGTGACATCGCAGAAAGACCATATAAAAGAGGTCAGCAGGGGAACAAGGAAAAAGCTGATAACGCCCACAAGCCATATGCTTATAAACCCGTAGCCGTAGAGTGCTTTTCTTTTCTCATAGGAAAGTCGTGGAGGCTTTTTTTCGCTTTTTTTCTTACTCATAAGTGAAATTAACCTCCTTTTCCGATTTCATCAAGGTCGATTGTTTGACCGCCAAAGGCTAAAGTATTCTCCGTAAAATCGGCTTTTACTACTGTTCCGCCCGAGTATGTGACGGTAATATTGCCCTTTTCGTCAGTCTTAAAGCCAGTGATGCAATCATCTGCAATTTCCTCATACAGCGGCTTTAAAAGTCTGTATTCAGCCGCCGCAGAGAGTATGTGGTTATCATAGTTTGCGTAGAAATATACGTCAAAATCCGTATCTTTAAGCTCGCTTGCCTCCTCGTACAGCATATCGTAGTTGAGATAGCTGCCTGTAGCCGCCGCCATAAGGAGCTGTTTATTGTGGTCTGCACTGCCATTTACAGCCGTTGAGGAATAGGGCACAATGCCGTGAAGCACCATCTGATAGAAGGGTATATCCTCGTTGAAGATGTCAAAACGGCTTGAAGTGAGGGGGACGTTTGTTATATGGCTTGCGTAGGGGATAGCGTAGGCGTTAGCCGTGTCTGCAAGTATGCCCTTTTCAAGCTTATCCGTCAGCAGTTTATAGCCCTCCACTGCAAGCTGTTTTGCGTCAGCACGGGATATTTCACGCTTGCCGTAGTCGCCGTAGAGGGAAGATGTAAGATTGCCGATTGAAACTCCCGATATGCCTGCGTTGTAGTAATTTTCTGCAATATCGCCGAAAACATCGCTGTAGTAATAGGGCGAGAGCAGGGACATATTATCCTTGAAGCCGTCAGGGATATCGTATGCACGGTCATAGCTTACAATGCGTGAATACGAGCCAGATATGCGGACGCAGGTGGTATTTATGGAGTTATAGCCGTTTCCCGAATAAAAATCACGGTTGTCGGAAACGGGGTAAAGTTCAAATCTGTTGTCTTCGATGAATGAAGATAATGCCGAAAATTCGTCATTTCCGCCGAGAACAGAGGCAGGGGAAGCAGAAGTATCAACCTTATTTTCAATGCCGTCATCAGTCCAGTTTTTATAGCTTGCAACAATATTTTCAACGCCGCTTTCAGCTAAATCATTGAGAATTTCTCTGCCCTGACTGAAATTTGTGACGGGTGTTTTCATGGTCACGGGAATGCCAAGCACAGGCTTTTTCTTTTCTACACCGCCGTAAAGCGATACATACATAGGGGGTAGTGAAACTGTCTTTTTCTCGAGCCCTGTATTTTCAATGAGGTATTGGCGGTATCTTGCCGCAACGTCCGTATAATCGGCATTTTCAGCAGATATGGGATAGTAGAGCAGTTCAATATCTTCTGTTTTTATGTCGCCCGTTTCAAATACGGTGAATTTATCATTGCTTCCCGACATATAGAAAGTGTCGGTGCCACGCAGAGTAAAATTAAATCCGCACAGGTTATAGCTGCTGTTTGACTGCTCCGACACGCTTATGGAGAGAGTTGCACTCGTATCGCCTTTTTCGGCGATAACAAGCATAGCGTTATCCTCCTTGACAATGCCGTACATGGGGAGGTAAACCTGCTCTGTGACAGCACCCTTGTGTGTGGGAACAGCGGTGATATCCCTGCCGTAGACAGGCTGTGAATAAGCGTCTGTTTCCATAGTTTTCCTGTTATTGAAACGCACGAGAGCACCACAGCCGTCGGGGATTATGAAATAGCCATTTTCCGTCATATCAGCCGCCCCGAAGCTGTTCATTATATTCATTTCCGTGATGATATTTTCGTTGTCAGGCTCTTTTATATCGCTTATTTTAAGCCTTGCACGGATATGGTCGCTTTCGAGGGTGTACTCCACAGGGACTTCAAACCCCTTTTCGTAGCTGTAGGTGATACGCACACCGCCCTCAATATCCTTTACGGATATTTCACACTCATCAGCTGCCGAACGGAGTATAGTTGTCGAATGCTTCGAGGGTATGCCGTAGGTCAGCTTATTTGAGGAACGGAGTTCGTTTATAAGCAGGGGAGTTGCATTTTTATCCCGTGAAGCTCCGAGCGGAGCAGACCACCATATATAGCCTGTTTTCTTGTTTTCAACAGCGATATTTCCAAGGCGGTCGTCAACAAGGAGCCGCAAATCGTTGTTTTCAGCACATACCCTTGAAACCGCAATTACCTGCTTGCTGTCAGCAGTAAGCCACACAAAACCTTTTTTGTCGGCGGTATAATATACGACTTTTTCATCTTCTGTGCCGCTTTTTTGATAGGTGAAAAGGATGTTTTTGTAATCGTTATCCATAAGCTCCAGAGTTTTTCCGTCAAGGGAGCTGAAAAGGAAAGGATTATCAATAGTTGAGATAATCTGACGTATATTCAACGGTTTTGTCATATCCTCGTTTACATAGAGAAGATAACGTCCGCCGCCGCTTATATATACTTTGCCTGTGTCGCATTTCTGCCCCTTTTCAAAATCTGCAAGGACTTTTTTTGTCTTTTCATCAACGGCTACAAAGTCCCCGAGCTTTTTTATATCGGCAATTTTATCTGCAAGCTGTTCCTGTTTTGCTGTATAATCCGACTTTTTATCAGGTTTGCCGCCGTTTTTCTCCCATATGATATCGTCAATATCTTTAGCCTTGAAGTATATGTCAATACCCTCAACAGTGCCGATTTTTTGCAGATATTCCGTAATATCGGCATAGGGGACATCAACCTTTTCAACGCTTTCGGCAAGCTTTGCGGAAACGGAGGATTTTTCCTCTGTACTTTCCTCAATGGAATTATCGGGAGCAGGGAAATCTTCATCGGCAAAGGAATTGCCCGATACAGCGGCAGTTGATACCGCAAGTAGGCAGAGGAGAAATGTTTTCAGTTTTTTCTTCATAATCCGCCCCCCTTACCCTTTTATCCTGTAGGAAATTTCCATAAACAGGGTTGAAAAGAAGATAGCCACCTGCTGAATGAGAAAAAGGAGAAGAATCAGCAGAAAGAGCATTATAAGCATAGCGGCAATTGTGAGAATAATGGCGAAAATGGTCTTTACAGCTGAATACTGATGTACTGAACGGACAGCGGAAAAGAGCAGTATTGCCGTCCAGCCTGTGCCGATAATTGCAATAAGTGTGAGGAAGATATTCTCGTCACGTATAAGGAAATGTGACAGGAGTGTATTTATAAACATCTGTGACACATAGGGAATAAGGGCATAGGCACTGTATATGCAGATGTTTTTCATGGTTCCCTCGCCGTCAAGGAGGGTACACACCGCCCAGTTACCCACCGTCCACGCACCGAATAGCACAAAGCTTCTGACAATATATGGTACTACGTTAAATATTTTATCATAGGGGATATAGTGGTTGAAACCGTAAAGCCGTTCGCTGGCAATGTTTGCAAGGAACAGCATACAAATTATGAAAAAGGCTATTTTAAGCGAGCCTGATTTTTTCCAACGCATATCCTCAAAGCCCTCTACAGGGTGAGTTATGGCGTGGATTACCCACTGTGCAGGGGTCAAATTCCACATACACTATTCCTCCTTTACATCAATTTTCTCCTTTTTCCTTTCAGCGGCAAGGGCAGCCTTTTTGTCTTTGTGGATTTTCACAGAGCCTGCAATGGCAATCAAGCCGAAGATAACCGCAAGGAGTATCGGCTCAAAGTTATTCTTTATAAAGTCCATACGATAGCCCTCGAAAGCCTTGTCGTATATCTTTCCTGCGTCTGCAAGCTTGGCGTATTTCATAGCCTCCTCATAGTCCTCCGAGCGGAGTTTTGCAGCGGCTACGCCAAGATATGCACGGTTGTATGTGCCGTCATATTTCAGCACATCCAGCCATGGGAGAAGTGCTTCTTCGTAGTATCCCTCATTGTGCAGGGTTGAAGCCTTGTGGACAACCTTTCCGAAATCTGTTTCCTTGAAGATAGTTACGGTATTTTTCATAGTATCGGTGACATAGAGCCTGTCGCCGCAGGATTCAAGAGCAGCCGCCTGCTTGAAGCCGCCCACCTGACTTGCATTTGTACCCACGATAAACAGCAGATTGCAGTCCTCGTCGTACTGGAAAATACGTCCCATTGTAAGGTCAAGGCAGTTGATATTTCCGTCCTCTGCAATGTCAATATCCACAATAGCAGAGGCGAGAACTCTGTTTTGTGATGTATCATACATAGGGGAGTAATCCCCGAAAATATTTTCGTTATTTGCAAATATATTTTTACCTGCAGAGTTCAACTTTTTTACTGTATCTGTAGTCTGCGTTGAGGATGAGGTGCAGGTATAGATGAAATCTCCCTCAATGTCAAAGCTTGTGATACCCGAGGGGACGTTTCGTGTGCGTCTTGCACGCTTTTCCTCGGACATAAAAAGACCTGAAACGTAGTCACCGATAATTTCGGCAGTAGGCTGAACACGGTTTGCACCGTAAAAGCCGGTAAATTCTCCCTCGGGGGAGAACATAGCCGCACCTGTGGTGATATTGTTCAGCACGACATAGATATTACCGGCTTTATCGGCTATAATACGCTGTGGGTTGAATGTACGCTGTCCGCCGTATATTTCGGAGTCGGGTTTTGTTATTTCCATAGCTACCCTGCCCGAAAGGTCAGACACAAGTACACGTGAGTTATCCGTATCGGCTATATACATAAGCTGATTTTCCGCAGATATGAATATACCAGAGGGTTTTTTCAGCGTAGTTTTCGTGCCGTCGGGCATAGTGAAGCTGTCGTATGTTTTTACAGCTTCGGTGAAATCGCTGTTAACGGCGATAATACGGCTGTTTCCTGTGTCGGTGATATAGAAATTGCCGTCAAAGGCATAGAATATATCCGAGGGCATATCAAATGCCCCTACGCCTAAATCGTATCCTGACACGGCACGTTCAGCGGTATAGCCTGCCTGTGAGGGGATAGGTTCACCCCAGCGGTCATAGTTGTACACATCGTAGGGCTCTTTTGCGGATGCGGCAAAAACTGCGGTATATCCGCATAAAATCGATGTGAGAGCAGCTGTAACGGCTCTTTTGAAAATTTTCTTCATAGCCGCCACCTCAATCCTTTATGCCCGAATGAGCCATGGTTTCGATAACCTGCCGCTGTGCAAGCATAAACACGATAACAGGGGGGATAAGCATGAACACAGCCGCCGCCATGGCAACGCCTGCTCGTGCAAGTCCCGAAGCCGCCGCCTGCGTCACTACAGTGGGGAGGGTTTTATACTGCTCCTGGAATACAACGGAGCCTGCCTGTATATTCCACGCACCCTGAAAGGCGAAGATAATAAGCGTCATAAGGGCAGGCTTCTGATTTGGCATAACAATCTGCCAGCATATGCGGAAAAGTCCTGCACCGTCAACCTTTGCGGCTTCAATCATAGAATCGGGAATCTGACTTATTGACTGACGCATAAGGAAAAGTCCCATAGGCGAGGCTACAGCAGGGAAAATCAGTGCAAGGGGAGTGTCGATTATCCCCATTTTTGACATGACCATATACTGCATGATATAGATTACATTGCTCTGATAGAGCAGGGCAATAACGATAATGCTGTTTATAAGCTTACTGCCCGGGAATTTGCATTTTGCAAGGACAAAAGCCGCCATAGAGGCGAAAAAGCACTGCAATACAGTAACAGTAGCCGTAACAGCAACGGAGTTGAAAACGTAGCGTGAAAAGGGCACACGATTGCTTTTCATCACGTCAAACATATCTCTGAAATTGTCGAGGGTGGGGCGGAGGGTATAAAGCTTCGGCGGAAAAATAAAAAGCTCCTCCACGGGTTTGAGTGACATAACGATAGTGAGATATATAGGCAGAAGCATGAAAAGTCCTGTAATAAGGAGTATCAGAAATACAGCCACAGTACCGCCGTGTTTTCTGCCCGCCTGACGGCTTGTGCCTTTTAATTTATCTGTGTTTTTCATGTTTCCACCACCTTTTTTATAATTCGTAATGCATAATTAATATTTGGGTTCTCTAAAAACCTGAATTTCATTCTGAAATTGCGGTCACGGCACGCCGTGACCCTACATTATATTACGCAGAATAGCCGTTTTGTAGGGACACGGCGTGCCGTGTCCGTTTTATTAATGAGAACATCACGTAATTTAACCGTAAATAGTAATTACGCATTACGAATTACGCATTAATCATCATTGCTTCCCAATACCTTGCTTATCACCTTATTGCAAATAAACATCGCCACAAAGAGAATCATACAGATTGCCGAGGCATAGCCCATTTCAAAGCGTACCCAGCCGTAGTCGTGGGCGTGAGTCATAATTGTATGTGCCTTGTAGTCGGTGCTTGGAAATCCCACAAGATTCTGTGCCACCGTGCCTGCGGTAAACGAGCCGACAATCTGCATAACTGCCGCAAAGAGCAGCTGCGGCTTCATTGAGGGAATAACGATATATATAAGCTCCTGCCACTTTGTGCGTATACCCTCAATTGCTCCTGCCTCATACAGAGTCTTGTCGATATTCTGAAAGCCTGCACGGAGGGCGAGAAAGCCAGCACCGAGAGATATCCACAGCTGAACGATGATACACACGCCGAGTATATAACGTGAGTCCGTCAGCCACTGCACAGGGGCGTTGAGAACCCCCAGATTTATGAGGAAAGAGTTGAGATAGCCGTTTATATCGCCGCTGAAAATAAGCTGCCAGACGGTGTAAACGCTTGCCATTGAGGGAATATAGAAAATAAGGGTGAAAATGGTTTTAAGCTTTGAGGGCAGGCTGTTTATAAGCCATGCGAGAAGAAAGCACAGCACATAGCTGACAGGCCCTGTAAACAGGGCGAAAATCAGTGTAACCCGAATTGACTGAATGAACACCTTATCCGACAGGAAAAGGGCGGTATAGTTTGAAAGTCCCACAAATTCGGGCGCCTGTGCCATGTTGAAATCCGTAAATCCCATAGGCAGGGACATAAGTACGGGGATTACCGTAAACAGGATAAAAAATATCATAAAGGGGGCAATCATGGCATAGCAGGCTTTATTCTGCTTAACTGAACGCCACATCATTGCCCGTTCTTCTTTTTTTGTACGCTTGCCGATTTCATCGGCGGTAAGTTTAGCCATAACTACCTCCTTTCAGGTATTAATCCTCATATTTCTCAAGATTTTCCCGCTTACGCTCGATTTCGCCGTTTATGTCACGGTTGTACCATATCAGCGTATCACGGGGATTTTCGCCCTCGTTTACCGTTTCTCTGAAAGCATTCATAATATTTCTTGTAACGGCATATGACGAGGGAATAACGGGGATTTCCACGAGCTCTGACTGCTGTTCATACAGGCGGTCAAGCTCCTCTGCAGACCACGAAAGCTGCGACAGAGCCGCTGTATTTGCCGTGTCAAAGCGTCCGAGAGTGCCGAGAAGTCCCTCTGCACGCATGGCGTATTCAGCCTGTGTTTCAGCCGATGTAAACCACTTTATAAACTTCCATGCACCAATTTTATTTTCAGCACTGTTGAATATAACGGCACCCGAGCCGACTGAATTTGCGGCATGGGATATGCTTCCGTCAGCCTGTACCGTGCCGGGGACAGGGAAAAACTCCCACAGCCCCGATATTTCAGGAGCAGCGGCTTCAAGCTGATTTGCAAAGGTGTAATTCTGTATAACTATGGGGTATTCGCCTGTGCGGAAACGTGTGAAAGCGTCATAGCTCTGTTCAAAGCTGTATTTGGTATAGAAATCAGTCCATTCTTCAAAGGACTGGACAGCCTCCACAGAGTTGAAAGTTGACGCTGTAAGGCCGTCGTTGTAGTAGTTCTTGCCTTTCTGGAGCATGAGCATGGCAAAAGTATGCCCCGATTCAGTGGCAGGGGAAATATTTGCAGGGGGGAGAACAAGTCCTACGTTCATGTAATTCCGCTGTATTGCAGGGAGCATATCAATAAGCTCTGTCCATGTTTCGGGAGGGGAGTTATAGCCAAGCTCCGAGAGAATATCTGTGCGGCAGAACATCATGGGGAAGCTCTGACTTATGGGCAGACCATAAGTGCCGCCGCTGTACTCGTAGTGAGTGAGGGCGTTCTGTTGAAATTGTGCCGATACATTGTTGAAATCGGGGAAACGTGAAACGTCCACAAGCATTTCACGGGCGGCAAGGTTTACGGGAAATTCGCCGCCGAGAAAAAGTGCCGCATCGGGACCTTTTCCTGCAAGGGAGGCTTCCATAATGCCGCCTGTTACAAGGTTTATGGAAATTGGAATGTCATATTCGGGAATAAACTCATTCTCTGTCATTTCCTTTACAATCTGTGCCTGGTCACGCCCTAAAGCAACCCAGACCTCCACCGCTTCTTCGTCCTTTACGTCGGAAAGGGTGGTGTAATCCTCGAAAAATGAGCCGAAAAAGCTTTTCAGTCCGAAGCTTAATGATTTGCCGAATTTTTCTTCACAGTCGGTAAATTCCGCATTTTTCCCTGCAAGTTCAATATAGTCAAGTTCAAGGGGCTGGTCACGGTATTCACGCACCCATGCTGTAATTGAACTTATGTTGTTTTTTATCTGTGAGAGATAATCGGGGATTTTCAGCGGTTTTTCCACGCATTTGTCAAGGATTGCCGCTGTGGTATCAAGAATTGCCGCCTCTGAACCCGAGGTGCCCGAAAGAGCTTCAATATCCGCTTGTATTGCTTTGAGTTCGGCGGAAATTCGGCTGAAATCCTCAATAAGTCCGTCAACCTTTTCGTGTACGTAATAGTCAGTGTATTTGTCGGGAGAAGTTCCCGTAATCATTATAATTTTTCTGTAGCAGTCGTTGAGTTCGTCTGCGGAGTTTTCAAGGCGGCGGAGGGAATCGCCGATTGCACCTGTAACGCACTCCATAGTAATTGTGTGTGACTGTCCGCCCTCGAGGTATACGTATATATCCTTGCCGCTGTCAGTCTGCGGAGTTACGCTGTTCCAGTCGCTGTCGTAGAAAAATTCAACGCAGTCAAGCTCCTTGCAGGGGACTTTTCCGTCAATGTAAATTCGCCTGTTGGAGAAAAATCCACGCATCTGATTTTGTCTTGCCTTTATGCCCAGTCTGAACCAGCCGCCGTTTCCGATTTCTTCCTCTGAAATCTCCCATGTGACAGCCTGCATAGCTTTTTTCCAGCTGCCCTTGCCGATAGTGTTGCAAAGCAGTTTTACAGGGTCAGAGGGGGAGGTGAGGTAGCTTGTGTTATCCCATGAGGGGGAGAGTGAAGCGTCCGATTTATAAACGGCATTTTCGCCCTCTATGCGTATAAGCTGCGAATTATCGCTGTGGGGAGCGTTTATCGAGTCTGCATATTCCTCATATGAAGGCAGTTCTTCGGGGGCGAAAAATTTCAGAAACTCAACAGCAAATTCAGCGTGTTCCGAGGTAAAGCTGATTTCATGGCTGCCCTTTTCAAGGCAGAATAAAAGGGGCTCTGAAACGAGTCCGTCGGGGTCGCTTATAACAGTTTCCTGCCACATGGAATGCTGAATTTGTGCAGGACGGATTTCATTTCCTCGTGAGTCTGTACTGATATCGGTTTCGTTAATCCATATCCTGTTCAGAGCGAGTCTTGAAGCGGAGTCAAACGGGAGTCTGCCGTCAATTTTCAGCGAAAATTCGATTTTACTGCTGTTGGAAACAAGGGGGGCATAGCTTATGCCGAGGGCATATAGACCTGTTTCAGGGACATTAATTGTATATGTAACATCTCCCGTACTGCTTTCCCAGATGAGCACGTTGTCACGGGCGGTATCGCCTACGCTGTAGCCGCCTATGGAGAAGCTTCCGTTGTCGGTGGCGGTGAAATCGGTGCCTTTGAGGATAATTTCGCTTTCGGGGTGGTTTTTATCGCCGTGAATAGTGAGGTAGTCGATGTAAGAGGGAGTGGTGGTATCAATTGGCTTGAATGTATAATAGCCGCTGTTTTCGGCGATATACAGGGATGTATCGTCATAGAGCAATTCACCGTAAGCCGTTAAAGGTGCGGCAGTAACAAGGCCCGAAAGAAAGGCAGCTGTAAATCTGCCCCATGTTTTTTTTGATTTCAACGCACACACCTCCGAAATAGCAAACTGCATAATACTTACTATATAATTATAGCAAAATTTCGGCTTTTTGTCAAGGTTTTATAGCTATTAGTCGTTAGCTATTGGCTGACCGTCATTATATTGTAGGTGCGGATATTATCCGCCTGAAATAATGTAAAAATCAAAATAACACACCGTAGGGGCTACCTTGGGCAGCACCTACAATTATATGTACATAACATACAAAACACAACATCATTATTTGTGCAAAAAGAAGATACCAAGATACCACTTTTTATGTGTGTGGTATCTTGGTATCTTGAATGTCATCTTGATTTATAAGCTAATGGCTAACGACCAATAGCTTATAGCTCAAATTTACTTTGTTATTTCGGGCAGCTTCGCAATAAGCCCTGCGTCAAGCTTCTGTACAGCAAGAGCGTCAGCAGCTGTAATGCCGCTTCCGGGGTCACAGCAGTCAGCATTCTTTTTGCCTGTTTCTGTAAGAGCATATTTGTCGGGGTTGCCGATAGCCTGGAGTATAGCAGCAGCGTCGGCAATTGAAACTGTACCGTCATTGTTAGCGTCACCGTATACAGCGTCCCCTGCTGGCTCTGCTGTAGTTGGTTCTGTGGTGGGGGCAGGTTTTGTTGTTGTGGGGGGCACTGTTCCGTCGGAGAGCTTACCGCAGACAATACCTGCACCTACAGTTGACATAAATACAGTACCAAATTCGTCCATATCGCCAACGAGGAAGTTTCCGTTACCTGTACCGCCGTAGAGATTGTCGGTGTTTATGCAGTCCCATGACTTACCGCCGTCAGTTGAACGGTAGATACCTTCTGCGTCTGTTTCAGCAGGTCTGCCGTACATATAAACGGTATTCAGACCGCCCTCCTTTTCGGGAGCACCATAGCCGAGAGTCTTGCAGTAGAATACATCTGTCTTTTCAATCTTTGTGCCGCCCTCTGTAATTGAATACATACCATTCCAGCCTACAGCCATAAGGAGGTTATCTTCGGCAAGATATGCAAGGTCGCCTGTGTGGTCGCACTGGTCATATTTGCTTACTACAGTTTCCTTGAATGTTGCACCGTGGTCTGTGCTGATATAGAATGAGTAGTGTGATTCTTCAAGAGTAGGTTCTTTCTTGTTGGGGTCAGATGCCCAGTAATCGTTGTGCTTTATTCCTGAACCGTATACAACAGCAGGGTTATTCAAATCAACAAGGGGATATGTTGTCTTGGAGCCGTCAAGTCCCTCGGATTTTGACCAGCTTGCACCAAAGTCGTCGGAGTACTGGAGTGAGCCGTTGCCCGAATCAGCCTTGATAAAGCGGTATGAGCCGTCATCAAGCTTTGTTATAGCCATTTTTCCACCGCCGTTGGGAACTTTAAGCTCCTGCCATGTTACACCTGCGTCAAGAGTGTAATAAGCCTTGCCCTCGTGTTCGCCTACACGGCACATAACCTTTGTGTCAGAGGGACAGTAAGCAATAGCAGATGTAGAGCCAATATTGGGCTTGTACTGCTCGGGGATTTCGTTTATATCCTTGTGGATAAATCCGTCGTAGTCGCCGATAGCGGAGTAATTTTCACCGTTGGGAACGCTTACGAAGTCAAGGCATACAACTTCCTCGACACCGTCGGGCTGGAAGTAGAACTGAATACCCTTTTCGTCCCACACGTTATCGCAGGCATAAACGCCGTTACCCGAAGTCATAACAACTCTGTCGGGATTTCTGGGGTCGAACATCATACCGCTTCCCCAGTGGCAAGCCTTGCCGTATATCCAGTCGTAGCCGTTTGTATCAATTGGATTTGAAATAAAATAGTGATTGTCTGTATACTGTCCTGCCTGCTGACCGGGGGTAATATCCAGCCATGTAGCACCGCCGTCCTCGGAGCGATAGAAGTGGTCGCCCCATGCAATACTGCCGTCGGTCCATTCTTCTTCAAACCATTGGTCGGACCATACACCGCAGGTTCTTGTTACAAGCTTATTGGGATCGTTTCTGTCAACCTCGATTTTACCGAAAGCGTTGCCTGTGGGAGAGATGTCGGTAACTTTTCCTGTAGCTGTGTCATACTTGAAAGCACCGCCGGCTGTACCGCTGAAAGCAAGGCCTGCAATATATGTGAAGAATAGATTTCCATTCTTGTCTGTGGAGAATGTGCAGGGATAATTTGCTGTGGGGAGATCCTTTGAAAGTACGGAGAATTTGTCATCCTTGACGCTTGCAACGTGGATATTTGCCTGTCCTGTAACGGAAGTACCGACATAAACCTTGCCGTCCTCAATGAGAATACAGCCGATACCGTTCTGCTGATTATATTCCTTGTTTTCAGTACCTCTTACCATATGCTCTGTCCACATGGGATATTTCAGCTCTGTTGTGAAAAGACCAAGCTCGTCATAGCCTTCAACGGCATTCCATGTCTTACCGCCGTCTGTGGACTTGATAAGAGCTGATTTGCCTGCGGTAACATCGCCGCCTGCGTAGATAGTATCGGGATTATCAGGGTCAATGGCAATAGGCTCGATACACTCTCTGCCGTCGCCGTTTCCGTGAATCTGAATAAGCTCTGTAACATCTGACATAGTAAAGGTCTTGCCGCCGTCAGTTGTCTTGAAAATAACAGTTTTTGCATTTGAGAAATAAGCACATCCGCAGAGAAAATAGGCTGTATTGTCGTCCGTGGGGTCGATAGCTATACCCTTAACGCTGAGATATCCTCTGTCAGCCTCGTTAATGAAAGCGAAAAGCTGCTCCCATTCGTTGATTTCGTAGTTGTACTTGTAAGCACCGCCAACGTCTGTACGGAGATACATTTCCTTCTGACCTGTAACGATACCGGAAACGAAGCCTGCACCGCCTATTTTTACAGCCTCCCATTTCATGTTGGCTGTGAGGTCAGCCGCAAGAGCGTCGTCGGGTGAGATGATACTGCCGGGTGCTAAACAGGCAATACCGAGGCAGAATGCTGTCGCAGCAGCTGCCATTTTTTTGAGAGTTTTCATTTGTGTATTCCTCCTGAAATATATTTAATCACAATTCAGAACAGCTATTGCCATATTTTTTTCGGCATATGTTTTGATGTGATTGTTAACTTTTAATACTAATCAAAATTTGCTTAACATTTGATTAAATGTGTTTTCATTTCCCCTTTAAGTATATTTTAACATTTTGAAATGCCTTTCGTCAATGGGAAATTCTACTTAATATGAATGGGGTGAAGCATTTTTGTACACAGGAATATGCACTATAATCTACTGTTTTGAGAATTTAATACACAATAGTTTATAACCTTAATTCTTAATTCTCCTGTCAATGTGAACATAAAATAATATTATTTTTATATAAAACGGGTATTGCAAAATGAGTGAGGTTTGTGGTATAATAATAAGTAGTATGAAATAATATGGGGCATTGTTTCCCGTGGAGCAGAAACTGATATGAAAAATATAAGAATATTGGGGATTGACCCCGGGTATGCAATCGTCGGCTTCGGTGTTGTTGACTATGACGGAAGAACTTTTACCCCTGTGGAATACGGGGCAGTTCTGACAGAGGCTAATACACCGTTTACAAAGCGTCTTAACGATATACATACGGATATAGAATTTATATTTGAAAAATTCCGCCCCGACTGTATGGCAATTGAAAAGCTGTTCTTTACCACAAACCAGAAAACAGCCATAGACGTTGCACAGGCAAGGGGAATTACCGTGCTTTCGGCGGCTAAAAGGGGCGTGCCTGTTTATGAGTATACCCCGCTGCAGGTCAAATCGGCTGTAGTAGGCTACGGAAAGGCGGAAAAACAGCAGGTTATGGAGATGACGAAAAATCTTCTCGGTCTTGCTTGTATTCCCCGTCCCGACGATGCCGCAGACGCACTTGCAATTGCAATTTGCCACGGACATACAATAAGGTGGACTGATTTATGATTTATAGCGTAAGAGGCAAGCTTGTACATAAGGAAACGGGTTTTGCCGTAGTTGAATGTAACGGTGTGGGCTATGGCTGCCGTACATCGTATAACACAGTAATGAAACTTGGCGATACGGGCAGTGAGGTTATGCTGTACACTCATCTTGCAGTAAGGGAGGACGGCGTTGAACTGTTTGGCTTTGCGGATATGCAGGAGCTCAACTGCTTCCGCCTGCTCATATCCGTTTCAGGCGTAGGGCCCAAGGCGGCTACGGCTATTCTCTCCGATTTGAATACGGAGCAGTTTGCCTTTACCGTAGCTTCCGGTGACAGTAAAACCCTCACCCGTACAAAGGGTATCGGTACAAAAACGGCACAGCGTATTGTGCTTGAACTGAAAGATAAAATTTCTTCCGACGCTTTCGGCGGCAGTGCGGCAGATACATCGGCAGGGGCAATTCCCACGGGTATGGCAGGCGCTCCCTCGGCGGCAGGAGAGGCTCTTGAAGCTCTTATGGTGCTCGGCTATTCGCAGGGCGAGGCGGCTGCAGTGCTCCGCAGACTCGATCCCACACTCGGTACACAGGAGCTTATAAAGGAAGCATTGAGAATTATGGCTTCCCGTGATTGATAATTGTTTATTTTATTTATTTATTTTGAAAGGACGTGATTCTCATGATGAATCTCGACGAACTTCTGAAAGCTGCAATAACAGATCCTTCAAAACGCTCTTTGTTCCTGCAGACGCTTATTAAAAGCGATGTTTACGTTATCTGCAAAAATTCTGTAAGGCAGGAACGCAGCAGAGAGGAGGGCGGAATACAGCTTGAGCTCATCACCATTAAAAATCCCAATGGTGAAGTGTTTATTCCCTTTTTCTCAAGCCACAGAGCTCTACAGCAGTTTGCTAAAAGATATGTTGATTACTATAAAATCAACTGTTTAAGACTGTTTGACCTGATACAGTCAGCTTCCGCCGTACTTAACCCAAATTCCTACGGCAAGGAGTTTTCTTCACAGGAGATGAAAAGTATCCTTATGATTGCCCGTAATCTCCGCATTAAGGCGATTTCCTACAACGAGGAGGAGATTATCAACTACCGCCGCTGTGAAAGAACAATGGGATACATCACAAAGGCGGCGTGCAAGTTCTTTGCAAAGCAGGATAACGTTGACGCTGCATATATCCTTGAAATGGTCAAGGGCTGTGAAAAGCCGCAGCTGCTTATGGTTGTTGACATGATTGGAAGTACAAGAAAACTGTTTGTGCCTCTTTCAAAGTATCTCTCACGCTATACAAAGGCAGGCGACGATCTCTGCTTTATCTCAATGGAAGAAGATATGGGCAGAAAGGCGGCAAAGGTTACGGACGCTTTCTATGTCCGCAAAAAGCGTTATTTTGAGCGTTAATAGTTATTTTAAAAAGCTAATAGCTAACGACTAAAGGCGTTGACAAAAGGAGAAATGATTTGATACATACAGAAGATATGGAATTTGCCGCAGGGGGGGCTTACGGGAATTTCAATGTGATGTCCCCCGAAAATATAGCAGGGGATGGCGAGGCGGAGGTTACTCTCCGCCCGCAGAGTCTTAATGAATATATCGGACAGGATAAGGTCAAGGAAAAAATTGCCGTTTATATCAAAGCGGCGAAGGGCAGAGGTGAGCCCCTTGACCATGTTCTGCTGTATGGCCCTCCCGGACTTGGAAAGACTACGCTTTCCTCCATTATCGCCCATGAGCTCGGCGTAAATCTCCGTGTGACCACAGGTCCTGCCATTGAAAAGCCGGGTGATCTTGTATCGCTTCTGACAGGACTCAATGACAACGATGTGCTTTTTATCGACGAAATACACCGTCTTTCACGGCCTGTAGAGGAGCTTCTTTATCCTGCCCTTGAGGACAGGGTTATTGATATTATAATCGGCAAAGGTCCCTCTGCACGGTCTATTCGTATGGATTTACGTCCGTTTACACTTATAGGAGCGACTACAAGGGCAGGACAGCTTTCTGCACCTCTCCGTGACAGATTTGGAGTTATTGAGCGTCTGGAGCTGTACAACACGGAACAGCTTACTGATATTGTCCGCAGAAGTGCTATGATACTTGGTATTCCCTGCGAGGCTGACGGTGCGGAGGAAATAGCAGGCAGGGCAAGAGGTACACCCCGAATTGCTAACCGTCTGCTGAAAAGAGTACGTGATTTCGCCGATGTCATGGGCAACGGCAGTATCACAAAGGAAATAGCGTCCATAGCGTTAAGCCGACTTGAAATTGACAGGCTTGGACTTGACAGCCTTGACAGACGTATGCTTACTATGATTATAAAAGGCTACGGCGGCGGCCCTGTAGGACTTGAAACTCTTGCGGCGGCTATTGGTGAGGAATCGGTTACTCTTGAAGATGTATGCGAGCCTTTCCTCATGCAGTTGGGATTTCTGGGACGTACCCCCAGGGGTAGAGTTGCCACACGACTTGCATATGAACATCTTGGCATACTTCCTCCCGAACAGCAAACTGCCGCAGATGAGGGACAGCTGAAATTATGATAAACGGACAGGATTTAGGCGAGGTCGCAAAGATAAAATACGGCTTGTTTCCAATGAGCTTTAACGGCTGTGAGGTAATATCCGTGTGCAATGCCCTTGAATATTCAGGAAAGCCCCAGCCTGTAAAGGTTGTTGCGAGGTTTATGTTTAGATACTCAATGCTTTTCGGATTTTTCGGCTGTAATCCTTTCTGTATAGGGCGTGCATTGAAGCATTACGGCATAGACAGCCGCAGATGTGATATAAATTCGGCAGGAAATGCCTTTATACTGTCATCGTGGACAGGCAGACCGTTTATGTCTACTATTCATACCGTTTTCTGCGTCCGTGAGGGGGGCAGGATAAAAGTATACAACAGATATAACGGCACAGCCTGCGAAAGATGTTATAATTCTATAGAAAAAATTTTTGAGAATTGCAGAATAATAGCGATTTATAAAATAAATTAAAAGTAGGGACACGGCGTGTTGTGTCCGCCAGTTATAATTAAATATACACGGACACGGCACGCCGTGTCCCTACATAATGGTAAAGAGGTGATTTCAAATGGGTAGATTATTCGGTAAAAAAGGAATACGAGGTCTTGCGGTTACGGAGATAACCTGCGAGCTTGCTATGCAGATAGGCAGGGCGGTGGCAAAGATTATGGCTGCACCGAACGGCAGGACGAAAATCCTCATAGCAAGGGATATACGCCATTCCGCTGATACTATAGAAGCCGCTGTATGTGCAGGTATTTGCTCCGCAGGTGCTGACGCAGAACTGCTTGGAGAAGTTCCTACAGCCGCTCTTGCATGGCAGATAAAGAACCGTGAGGCACATGGCGGAATTATGATAACAGCTTCCCACGTAGGTGCTGAATTTAACGGTATAAAGCTGTTTTCTTCATATGGCTACCGTCTGCGTGACGACCGTGAGGAGGAAATTGAACGGCTTATACTTGATACCCCCGATGAAATCGAGCCTGTTCAGCTTAAACGCTACGGCAGTATTACACGATGTGAAAATGCTGTTGATGAATATATTGAACATATTCTTGAAATCGCCCCTGCTGATTTAAGCGGACTGAAAATCGCCATAGACTGTGCAAACGGCTGTACATCACACACAGCAGAAAAAATCTTCACACAGCTTGGTGCGGAGGTTTCCATGCTTGGCAACACTCCCGACGGCACGAATATCAATACAAGCGGCAGTGCAAGAATTGACAGTCTTATGGAATATATAACGGAAAATCAGCATGACTGCGGAATTGCCTTTGACGGCGGCGGTGAACGCTGTCTTGCCGTTGACGAAAACGGCGGTCTTGTGGACGGTGATGTTATAATTGCCGCCTGTGCAGGCTATATGCAGGAACAGGGAACGCTCCACAACAATTCTGTTCTGGTGACTCATGCAAATAATATAGGCCTTATCCGCTTTGCGAGGGAAAGAGGTATCGGCACAGCGGCTGCTCCCACAGGAGAGAGAGCCATGATGCGTCGTATGCTTGAATGTGATTTCAGCATAGGCGGCGATCCCTCGGGACATATACTTTTCCCCTATGATATGCCCTCTGCCGACGGACAGCTTACGGCTATAAAGCTTCTTGAAGCTATGAAGGCTTCGGAGAAGAAAATGAGCGAGCTTGCAGGAATTATTGAAAAATGTCCGCAGGTTATGCTCAATGTACCCATTGAAAACAGATACCGTGAGGTGTGGAAAAATAACCGCAGTATAACGAGTATGATTGACGAGTTTGAAAGTATCCTCGGCGACGAGGGACGTGTTATCGTCCGTGAAACAGGTGTTGAGCCTGTTATACGCATACGCATTGAGGGCAGGGATTTTTCCGCCATAAACACTATGGCCTTACAGCTTGCGGATACCATAAAGGAACAGCTTTCAGAAGAATAAAAAATAAAGGATGTTTTAAATTTGAGAACAGCAAATAATTGGCGAGATTATATTATACTTGACACCTCAGAGGGCGAAAAGCTTGAAAAATGGGGTGATATCACCCTTGTACGCCCCGACCCTCAGATTATATGGAAAACGGAGAAAAAGGAGTCAGGCTGGAAATTCGCCGACGGTCACTATCACCGTTCAAATCAGGGCGGCGGCAAGTGGGAGTTCAGACGCTCCCTCCCCGACGGCTGGCAGATAAACTATAAAAATCTCACATTTAATATAAAGCCCACAGGCTTTAAGCATACGGGATTATTCCCCGAGCAGGCGGTAAACTGGGATTATATGGCTGATAAGATACGCAACGCAGGACGTGAGATAAGCGTGCTCAACCTCTTTGCCTACACAGGAGGGGCAACCCTTGCCTGTGCGGAGGCAGGTGCTTCTGTTTGCCATGTTGATGCTTCAAAGGGTATGGTGCAGTGGGCGAGAGAAAATGCCGCTGCTTCGGGACTTTCCGACAAGCCCATACGCTGGATTGTGGACGATTGTGAAAAATTTATCGCCCGTGAAATCCGCCGTGGAAGAAAATATGACGCTGTAATCATGGATCCGCCCAGCTATGGCAGAGGCCCAGGGGGCGAGGTGTGGAAGCTTGAAAACTGCGTCTATGACCTTGTAAAGCTGTGTTCGGGGGTTCTCTCCGACAATCCGCTGTTTTTCCTCATAAACAGCTATACAACGGGACTTTCTCCCTCTGTTATGGGATATATCCTCGGCTCTGTGCTGACGGATAAATTCGGGGGAAAAGTAACCTTTGACGAAATCGGACTTCCTGTAAAGTCTACGGGTATGACACTGCCCTGCGGCTCTACAGCAATATGGGCGAAGTAAACAGTGATAATATCTGCCTGCGACTATTAATAATACGGACACAGCGTGCTGTGTCCGCAATTTCTGAAAGAAATTCAAGTTTTTCGACAAATTGCGGCATATAATATCCGCAGCAATTCTCTGTGAAAACAGCGTATAAAAGGATAAAAATGAAAAATATAATTGAAATTGAAAATCTCTGTTTCAGCTACCCTGCGGAGGAGGACGAAACACCCGTACAGGTGCTGAACAATATCAACCTTGAAATAAAAGAGGGCGAGTTTATGGCTGTTCTCGGGCATAACGGCTCGGGAAAATCCACTCTCGCCAAGCATATTAACGGTATTCTTCTCCCCACATCGGGAACTGTAACTGTTGACGGTATCAGTACAGCCGATGAGGAGAAGATTTTTGACCTGCGGTGCCGTGCAGGTATGGTGTTCCAGAATCCCGACAACCAGATTGTATCGTCTGTTGTTGAGGAGGATGTTGCCTTTGCCCTTGAAAATCTGGGCGTACCCTATGAGGAAATGCGTAAACGTGTTGATGATGCGTTGAAAGATGTAAATATGTACGACTACCGCAATCACTCTCCTGCACAGCTTTCGGGCGGTCAGAAGCAGCGTATTGCCATTGCAGGAATTATCGCAATGAAGCCGAAATGTATCATTCTCGACGAGCCTACGGCTATGCTTGACCCGCAGGGACGAAAAGAGGTAATGTCGGTTATAAAGCGTATGAACCGTGAGCACGGCATAACTATAGTTCTCATCACCCACTACATGGACGAGGCGGCACAGTGCAACCGTGTTGTTGTTATGGACAAGGGAAAAGTAATTCTTGATGATACCCCGAGAGCTGTATTTTCCCATGTGGAGCAGGTAAAGGCTATAGGTCTTGACGTTCCGCAGGCTACAGAGCTTGCATGGGAACTGCGAAAGGCAGGATATGACATACCGCAGGATATCATAACCGAGGACGAATGTGCCGAGGCTATAAAACGTCTTTTTGAAAGGGAGTAAAAATTGGCTATTCTTGAAACGCAGGAACTGACATACATCTACAGCGAGGGTTCGCCCTTTCAGAAAACAGCTGTTGATAATGTCAATCTTAAAATAGATGAGGGCGAAATGGTGGGAGTTATGGGCCATACAGGCTCGGGAAAATCAACGCTTATCCAGCATTTCAACGGACTTTTAAAGCCTACCTCGGGCAAAGTTCTCCTTGACGGAGTAGATATATGGGCGGATAAGAAGAAAATCCGTGACGTAAGATTTAAAGTGGGCCTTGTTTTTCAGTACCCCGAATATCAGATATTTGAGGAAACGGTATACAAGGATATTGCCTTCGGTCCAAAGAATATGGGGCTTGACGAGGCAGAGATAAAACGCCGTATACTGGAAACCGCCAACGATTTAGGACTTAAAGAGGAGCTTCTCAACCGTTCCCCGTTTGAGCTTTCAGGCGGACAGAAACGCCGTGTTGCCATTGCAGGAGTTATGGCGATGAACCCACGTGTGCTTATTCTTGACGAGCCTACAGCAGGACTTGACCCTGCAGGCAGAGATAAAATACTGGGGCATATAAAAAAATACCACGAGAGAACGAAGAACACAATCCTCATCGTATCCCACAGTATGGAGGATATTGCAGGCTTTGCAGATAAAATTCTCGTTATGAACAAGTCGAAGCTTTTCTGTTATGATGAAACAGAAAAGGTTTTTGCCCGTGCAGAGGAGATATCGCAGATAGGGCTTGATGTGCCGCAAGTTACAAAGGTATTTATGAAGCTTAAAGAGCAGGGACTGGATTTCGGCAAAGACGTGTATACTATGGAGTATGCGAAAAATCTTCTGCTGAAAAAGCTCTCCGAAAGGGGGGGAGTCTGATATGCTTAAAGATATAACAATTGGACAGTACTTTCCCGGGGACAGCAAAATCCACCGCCTTGACCCACGCTTTAAGATAGTTATAACGCTGATATATATTCTCATGCTCTTTGCAGGTGACAGTATCATATGCCTTGGTGTAGGTGCAGTATTCACCTTTATAGCGATAATTCTTTCGAAGATTCCGCTGAAAATGTTTCTAAAATCAATTAAGCCGCTGCTGCCTTTTCTTGTACTTACGGCATTTTTCAATCTTGTATTCGTGAAAAGCGGCGAAGTTATTTTTGAGTGGAAATTCATTGAAGTAACCGACGAAGCTGTAAGCATAAGCGTATTTATGTTTGTGAGGATAATTCTCCTTATTATGGGAAGCTCTCTGCTGACCTACACAACATCGCCTATAACGCTTACAGATGCAATTGAAAGGCTTTTGTCGCCGCTGAAAAAATTAAAGCTTCCCGTTCATGAGCTTGCAATGATGATGTCAATTGCCCTCCGTTTTATACCTACTCTTATTGAAGAAACGGAAAAGATTATGTCAGCACAGAAGGCAAGAGGTGCTGAAATCGACAGTGGAAGCTTTATGACGAGGGCGAGAAATATGGTGGCAATACTTGTGCCACTGTTCATATCCTCATTCAGACGTGCAGACGAGCTTGCAACGGCTATGGAATGCCGCTGCTACCGTGGCGGCGAGGGAAGAACAAGACTGCGACAGCTTAAATCTGCCCCGAGAGATTACATTGCACTTGCAGTTTCTCTTGTATTTTATGGTGTAAACATTGCAATCGGAATAATTATGAAATGATTTCACAGAAAGGACAGTTAACTATGGCGAATAAAAAAAGCACCAAACCTGCTAAAAGCAAGGAACTGTCGGCAGGCGGTCTTGATAAACTGAAAAACAACAAGTTATATGATATAATATATGAAAAGGGAATACTGTATTTTCTCCTTTCGTTTATTATTCCCTTTGTGATAATGCTTATTGCGTTTCGTAAGAATAATATGCATATGCTGTGGTGGGTTGACGGAAAATTGCAGGAAACAGGCCCACAGCAGTTCCTCGTAGTTGACCTGTGGCATCAGTATTACCCATTCTTCCGTGTAGTAAGGGAAAAGCTCCTCACAGGCGGCTCGTTCTTATACTCATGGCAGAACGGCATGGGAACGAATTTTCTTGCCCTTATTGCCTATTATGCTGCAAGTCCGCTGAACTGGCTGTCAATATTCTTTGACGACGCTCATACCCGTGAAGCACTGATGTATATACTTGCCGCAAAAATCGGCTTCTGCGGAGCATTTTTCAGCTGTTTCCTCAGATACACATTCAAACGCAAGGATTTCTCAATCGTGGGATTTTCAGCAATATTCGCTCTTTGTAGCTACACTCTCGGCTACTACTGGAATTTAATGTGGTTTGACACAGTTGCATTTTTCCCCCTTGTTATGCTTGGAGTTGTGGCAATGTGCCGTGAGAAAAAGTGGAAGCTTTATACAGTTGCACTTGCTTTATCGCTTATCTCAAATTACTATGTAGGCTTTTTTACCTGCATTTTCACAGTGTTCATGTTTGCCGCTTCTGCTATAATCGAGTGGCAGGGTATAAAGGCGTTTTTTGGCAGATTATGGCTCATTTTCCGCTCATCTGTTATCGGTATTGCCCTTGGCGGATTTATACTTCTCCCTGCATACAAGGCGTTACAGCTGACCTACAGCGTGAACAATGCTTTCCCCCAAAATATGAAATGGGAGAACGACTGGTTTGACCTCTTTGCAAATCTCATTTCCTACAACGAGCCTACTGCAAAAGAGGGACTTCCCAACTTTGCCTGCGGTATGCTTGCAATAACCCTCCTTGGAGTATTTCTCTTTGCAGGAGGCATAAAAATCCGTGAAAAGGTAGCGTCAGTTCTTCTCCTTGCACTTATTGCCGTAAGCTGTAATATGAACCAGCTTAACTTCATATGGCACGGCTTCCACGCAACAAATCAGCTCCCTTACAGATATTCGTTTATATTCAGCTTTGTCCTTGCGGTAATGACTTATCGTGCATATGATATTCTGACAACAAAGGGCATAAAGCTCTATCATATCCCCATGTTTTTAGTCGGCCCTGCCGCATTGGGATATATATGTTATCTTTCAAAGAAAAATGCAGGAGAGGTATTCTCTCTTGACGATGCGGCTCTTAAAAGCTCTCTGCTTATAACAGGTGCGTATATACTCATATTTGTATGTATGAAATTTATTCCTATAAAGGATAAGGGTATGCACAGGGCTGTAATGAATATTATAGTTGCCGCAGCTATATGCACAGAGATGAGTGCAAACGCTGTAATAGGCGTTGAAACGGTGGGAAGCTCCAACTATAACAGCTATCCCTCCTACAACGAGGAAGTCCAGAAGATGCTTTCTGATATGCGTGAGAATGAGGATGATTTGTTCTACCGTACAGAAATGACGACGACTTACACCCTCAACGACAGCTCACTTTACGGCTACAACGGACTTTCGCAGTTCTCCTCATCGGCAAATGTGTCCATTACGAAGTACTTCCAGAAGCTTGGATTATATGCTTCCGAGGCAGGAAACCGCTTCTATTACCGCATAGCTGACCCTGTTACAAATTCACTTCTCGGTGTGAATTATCTTGTATCGAAGCTTGGAAAGCTTGAAAGCAACTCTGCTTTTCTGGAGCTTGCATCAGAGGAAGGCTCTGTAAAGCTTTATAAAAATAAGTATCCTGTTTCTCTTGGATTTATGATGGACGATAAAATCCTTGAAATGTCGGGTTATGGCGTTAATCCTTTTGAGTACAAAAACGACGTTATGAGCTATGCTACAGGAATTGACCTCAACCTCTTTACGGCACAGCCTGTTCATATGGCAAGCTACACAAATGTTGTTACTGAAAAGCAAAGCTATGGCGAGTATACTTTCAGTGTGGATGACAGAGACCATTCGGCAAAGGCTTCCTATGAGTTTGCTCCCGTTGAGGGCGGACACCTTTATGGCTATTTCAGAGGAAACAATATCAAGGAAATTGATGTAAATAACGGTTCTCTTTCTGTTGAGTCGGGAATTAAGTCGGAGGGTTACAGTATTTCGTTCCCTCTGGGAGATTTCAACGAGGGAAATACTGCCGAGGTTGTTCTCAAATTTGAGGATGACGCTGATTTCGGCAATTACAGCATTGTTGCCTATTCTCTTGACGAGGAAATTTTCAAGCAGATGTATGAGCGGATTGTTGACGAACAGCTTGAAATTACTGAATTTTCCGATACAAGGATAAAGGGCAGAATCAATGCGAAAAAGGCAGGTGTGCTCTATCTCTCAATCCCTTATGAGAAGGGCTGGAGCGTATATATCGACGGTGAAAAGGCAGAAACCTTCCCTGTACTTAATGCAATGCTTGGAGTCAATGCCTCCGCAGGAGAGCATGAAATCGAGCTGAGATATGCTCCCGATGGCTTTGTTGTGGGACTTATCGCAAGCGGCAGTGCACTTCTTCTCTTTGTTGCGTTTGCCTTTGTTGAGTCAAAACGTAAAAAGAAAGCAGCGTCAGAGCCGGCGGTAGTAACCTTTGACAGCAGACAAATGGACGATTTAGGCGATGCCAAGGCTGTGAATGACCTTGGATTTGCCGCAGCTATAAAGTCTGACAACAGTGAGATTACGGAGGAAAACAATGAGAAACCTGAAAGTTCTGACGGCGTACAGGGGAACTAATTACCACGGATTTCAGCGGCAGAACAATGCCTTGACAGTTCAGGCGGTGCTTGAAAAGGCTGTATCAAAGGTGCTTAACGAGCCTGTAACGATTATCGGCTGTTCGAGAACTGACACAGGAGTTCATGCAAACGAGTTCTGCTTCAATGTGAAAACCGAAAGTAATATACGCAATATCGGCTTTTGCAGGGGAGTCAACGGTGAGCTCCCCGACGATGTGTCAATTTTAAGCTGTGAGGACGTTCCCCTTGATTTCCATGCACGATATGACTGCAAGGGCAAGGAGTACATTTACAAAATGCACTGCAGCGAGTCGAAAGATCCTTTCGGCACAGACCTTGCCTATCACTATCGCAGAAAATTTGATATTGAGGCGGCAAGAAAGGCAGCGGCTCATCTTGTAGGCACTCACGACTTCGCTTCCTTTTGTGCCGACTGTACATCTGTTTCAACAACTGTGAGAACAATATATTCACTTGAAATAGAAAATAATGGAACTTCTGTGATAATACTTGTAAAAGGCGACGGTTTTTTGTATAATATGATTAGGATAATTGCAGGGACGCTTATGGACGTAAGCGAGGGAAGAATTTCCCCCGATGATATACCTGCAATCCTTGAAGCCAGAGATAGATTAAAGGCAGGCAGAACTGCCATGGCTCACGGACTTTATCTTAATAAAGTTTATTATTGATTTCAGTATGGGGCGATGCCAGCATTGCCCTATATTGCGGTTGAATTTGATTTGTAGGGACACGGAGTGTCGTGTCCGTAGTACGTGATAAAAAAGATATTAAAAGAAAAATCGGTAATACGGAGGATTTTTACTATGCCTATGTACGAAACCGACGACATAGTTGAAAAAAAGAAAAGAGCAAAACGAAAAAAAAATCTTATACGCTTCGGCATAGGACTTGCTGTTCTTGCTGTGGGCGGCGTTATATATGCAACCCATGAAACATGGCTCCCGAAGCTTCGCGGACTTGGCAAACAGTATACCACAATTGTAAATGACGGTAAGCTTGCAAAGGGAAATTTCCCTATCGAAATAACCGACAGTGAAAGCTACCGTATGCTTTGTGCTGACAACGTCCTCTGCGTGCTCAGCGATGCGAATATATATATGTACAGCAGCGAGGGCGGACTTATAAAAAAACGTCAGCACGCTTATTCAAACGTAATAATGAATACCGCAGGGGAGCGTATACTTATTTACGAAAGCGGCGGCTACCGTTTCAGCGTTGAGGACAGGAATGATATTATCTACACAAAGAGTTTTACAGAAAATATCATGTTTGTCCGTATGAGTGCGGAGGGTTATACTGCGGTGGTAACTACACCTCAGGATTACGACTGTAAAATTACTGTATTCGACCGTGACGGAAAAGAAATATACGAACGTAAATGCGTTGAAAGAGTAAGTGATATATGCTTCACAGAGGACAGCAAGGGCTGTGTTGTGAGCTACATATACGCCGAAAACGGCTCTCTTGCAACTTCTGTTCAGGAGATATCCTTTACGGAAGAAAAGGAAAAATGGACATCTGCAGGACTTGATACCGCTGGTATTCAGGTGTGCGGATTCAGCGGCGGTGCTTCGGTTGTCGGTATGGATGCCTGCGGTTATGTTGACGGAAACGGCAATATAACTTCAATGTATCACTATGACGGTGATTTTGTGGAGGGCTCCTGCGAAAACGAAAAAACAGCCGTAGCCATAAACAGTGATGAAACAAGAAAATATACAGCTGCCCTTTTTGACGGCGGCGGAAAAGAGCCTCTGGAGCTTAATTTTGAAAGTCCCCTTATAGATATTACAGTACAGGACGGACTTGCATACATTATGACAGAAAATTCCATTGAGGCATATGATTTTTCAGGGGGATTAAGATCTACAGCACAGATATCCGACTCATACACGGGTTTTGCTCGTGCTGACGGATATGTTTACCTAAAAGGATTTGAAAAAATCGACAGAATAAATTACGAAAGCTGAGGTTTATAAAATGGGTTCACAATACTGGTGGTTTTATGATGTGATTGTTGCGGCAATCGCCCTTGTATGTATATTCATAGGAAGTAAAAAAGGCGTTATGAAAAGTGCCTTTGGATTTGTCGGAGTTATTATTGCGGCTATACTCTCATATGCTATAAGCGGTGCAATTGGTGATACGGTAAGCAGCGGAATTGTATGCGAGAGTAATGCAAAGAAAATTACCGAAAACATTGACGGAAGTACTTTCACATCTCTGTATTCAGCGTATCTTGAAGATATGGGGTACAGCATAAGAATTGACAACGAAAAGCTTGGAAAAGCTCTTGATTCACAGGAGAGCATCGAGGAAGATCTGATATTCTACCTCAACAGCGTCAACGGCCATTCCATTGACAAAAAGGAAGTTCTCCTTGAAAAGGTGCATGAGGGATACGCTGTCGTTATAAGCGACATGGTTTCTCGTTCACTCAATGAATATGCCGCATTGACGGCAGGGGAGATCGTAAGAGAAAATCCTGAAATTATGACAGAGCTTATTCCTCTGTTGAGAGATGATGAGAATATTCATCCTGCTTCGCTGTATATTGCGAAAAATCTTGCTGCCCCTGCGTATAATACCATAGGCAAGCTTGTATCTTTCCTTATAATATTCGGCGTTTGTGCACTTGGTTTTGTATGGGGCATAAATGCTTTCTTCAGCCACAAGGAAGTTGACGCAATCAGCGTTACATCCCATTTTGCAGGAGGAATATTTGGTCTGCTTACAGCCGTTGCTATAGTATTTGCGGTTGCTGTATGGGTGAGAATTTCGGCTGTTACGGGAAATAACCAGATGCTTTTCTTCAATAACGAGGTTGTTGAAAAGTCCTATGTGTTCAAGTATTTCTATGAATTTGCAATGAAAATGTGATGTTCGGTCACAAGGGATAAATATGATATTGTATTAACGGGAGGAAAATGACAGATGATAATGTGCTGCAAATGCAACAAGCGTCCAGCTGTTGTATTTATAACATCAATGAAGGGTAACGAAAAGAAAAACGAGGGATATTGCCTGACCTGTGCAAAGGAGTCGAACATACCACAGATTTCAGAGTACATGGAAAAGCTTGGAATTTCCGATGAGGAAATGGAGCAGATTTCAGAGCATATGACAAATCTCCTTGACGGGGACGCTTTTGAAATGGGCGGTTCCGGACTTATGCCCGACTTTATGTCAAAGATGTTCGGCGGTATGGACGATTTTCAGGAGGTTGAGTCAATCTCCGAAAACAACGGTGACCGCAAGGCTGACAAGAAGTCAAGGGACAAAAAGGATAAGAAAGACAAGAAGAAAAAGGAACTTCGTTTCCTTGGCAGCTACTGTACAAATCTTTCGCAGAAAGCCGCCGACGGAAAGCTTGACAATATCATAGGCAGAGATAAGGAAATTGCCCGTGTGGTACAGATTCTCTCACGCCGCACGAAGAATAACCCCTGCTTAATCGGTGAGCCAGGTGTTGGTAAAACTGCTATAGCCGAGGGTATAGCACAGCGTATAGCCGCAGGAGATGTTCCCTTTAACCTTGCTGATAAAAAAGTATATCTCCTTGACCTCACTGCACTTGTGGCAGGCACACAGTTCCGCGGACAGTTTGAAAGCCGTGTAAAGGGACTTGTGGACGAAGTAAAGAGCGAGGGAAATGTTATCCTCTTTATTGACGAGGTGCATAACCTTGTGGGAGCAGGCGACTCCGAGGGCTCAATGAATGCTGCGAATATCCTCAAACCTGCCCTTTCAAGAGGCGAGGTACAGGTTATCGGTGCAACTACATTCGGCGAATACAGAAAATACATCGAAAAGGACTCCGCCCTTGAAAGACGTTTTCAGCCTGTTACGGTTGAGGAGCCGACAATTGAGGATACAGTCTGTGTACTTTCGGGTATAAAGAAATATTACGAGGAATATCACAGAGTTCATATTTCTGATTATCTCATTCGTGTATGTGCCGTTCTTTCAGAGCGATACATCACAGACCGTTTCCTCCCTGACAAGGCAATCGACCTTGTTGACGAAAGCTGTGCATATGCAAGTATACGTAATCCGAAGCTTGGCGAGCACGCAAAGCTTGTAAAGGAAATAAAAGTCCTTGAGGATATGATACAGAGTATGTCGGAGGAAAGCGAGCCCGATTATGAGGCAATTGCTGAAATGCGTGGCAAGCTTATCCAGCAGCAGACAAAGGAAAAGGAGCTTGCCGACGAGGTTGCCGATATACAGGTAACAGAGACTGACGTTACAAAGGTTGTTGAACTTTGGACGGGTATTCCTGCAAGCAAAATTGCGGAAACAGAATTTCTTAAAATTGCCCGTCTTGAAGAAGCTCTGAAAAAGCGTGTCGTAGGACAGGACGAGGCTGTAGCAGTTCTTACAAAGGCTATAAAGCGAACAAGAGTTCAACTTAACAAACGCCGTCGCCCTGCGTCATTCGTATTTGTAGGCCCTACAGGCGTAGGTAAAACGGAGCTTGTAAAGGCGATTTCAGAGGAGCTTTTTGACTCGACAGAGCCCCTTATCCGCCTTGATATGACGGAGTATATGGAGAAACACTCTGTAGCAAGAATGATAGGCTCACCTCCCGGATATGTGGGATATGACGAAGCAGGACAGCTTACTGAAAAAGTCCGCAGAAAGCCATATTCCGTTATCCTCTTTGATGAAATTGAAAAGGCTCACCCCGATGTCATGAATATTCTCATGCAGATACTTGACGAGGGTAAAATAGACGACTCGCACGGAAGAACTGTCAACTTTGAGAATACAATAATCTGTATGACTTCAAATGCAGGATCTACTGATAAGAGTATAGGCGTTGGCTTTAACCGCACTGAAAATGAAATATCCGCAGATAAGGCAATGAAAGGGCTTCGTGAGTTCCTCCGTCCTGAATTTATCAGCAGAATTGATGAGGTTGTAGTGTTCAGACAGCTTACAAAGGCAGATTTTGCAGATATTGCTGCACTTATGCTTGATGAGATGAAAGAGCCTCTCAACGAAAAGGAGATTACACTCACTTATGACAGAGAGGTGCTGGAGCTTATAGCTGAAAGGGCATACGGAAAGCCATACGGAGCAAGAGATATCCGTCGAGTAATCCGTCAGGATATTGAGGATAAAATTGCGGATATCATCATAGATAAGGGTTACGGCATAGCTGAAATAGCCTTATGCGTCAAGGACGGCGAAATAATTGCCGAGGACAGAAAAAAGGAGAATTGAAAATGAAGTTCAGCAGATTTTTTGCAGCTGCAGCAGCTGTGACAATGGCTTTTGCAATGACAGCCTGCAGTGATAAGAATGAGTCATCATCAAGTTCCTCACAGAACGACCATACGATTACACCTACAGCAGCTCCTACAGAGGCTACAGAGCCAGTAGAAGCTGCGGCAGACGGTCCTAGACTCTTTATAAGAGATACTACCGTTAAGGCTGGCGAAACCGCAGAGGTTACAATTTATATTGAAAATGCAGAGCGACAGTGGAATATGTGCGGATTTCATATAACATATCCCGACGAGCTGAAACCTGAAATGATGAATGTTGAAGAACGTCTGGTACGTAAGAAGCTTGGCGATGCTTCGGAGTACAATGCAGGTAATATTGCTATGCAGTGGGTTGACAATAAAACGGAATACCTTATTTCAAACAATTTAGGCTGTATTTTCTTTACAGAGATATTTGACGGGGATTATGGACTCAACGGTGATGTTGTGACATTTTTCCTTGAAGTTCCCGAGGATGCGGCAAGCGGAACAGAATATCCCGTTGATTTCATGTATATTGACGGTGATATATTCAAAAACGAAGCACAGGATAAGGCTATGGAAAAATACGTCTTTGAGAACTGGAAGGGCGGCAAAATTATTGTTGAATAAGCCGAAAATTGTCATAAAAAGCAAAAAAGTCGCATAATGTATTGACAACGGCAAAAAAATGTGATAAAATACCAATATGGGTTTTATATACCACTTATAATAATTATTGGAGGATTTTTGAAATGGAAGATTTCAACACAAACAATTTTGATAATGGCTTTTCATCTGAGCCTGTAAACGAAGTTCCTGCACAGACTGAACAGCCTGCAAGCAGCTTCAACACAGATTTCCAGTCCAACGACTATGTTCAGCCTGACCAGATTTACAATCAGTTTGACGCAAATCAGCCCCAGGGCGGCAAGGGTATGGCTATCGCTTCACTGGTACTTGGTATTGTTGCTGCTGTTAATATTTGCTGCTGCACATACGTTGGAATTATCTGCGGTACAATCGCTATTATCCTTGGTATCATTACACTCAAGAAGAATGGCGAGGGCAGAGGAATGGCTATCGCAGGTATTATCTGCGGTGCTATCGGTGGAATTGTAACACTTATCATGACAATTGTAAACTTTGTTAATATTTCTAATGGCAACAACGAAGTTTATAATGCACTTATGGATGGTTTTGCTGACGGTCTTGAAAGTGCAATTCAGCTCATTATCAAGTAATGAATAAAAAACAAAAAATTGCCGTGGCAGTAGCAGCTCCCACGGCAGTTATTTTAATATGTATTTTTAAAGAGCAGATACTGGGGCTTGCTCCATATCTTGGAGTATGCACGTTTTATACTCTGACAGGAATACACTGTCCCGGCTGTGGAAATACACGCTGCATAAGGGCACTGCTTAACGGTGATTTTTTCCTTGCGGTGAGAAATAATGCTCTGCTGCCGTTTCTGCTGCTTCTGCTTCTGTGCCTGTATATTGAGCTTGTGGCAGATATTTTCGGCAAGAAGATAAAAATTCTGCCACGAAAGCTTTGGATATGGCTTATTGTTATAGGCGTGTTCTGTGTGTATTTTGTGGTGCGGAATTTTATTCCTGCTATTGCACCTGTATAATTAAGAATTAATACGTGATTTTTTGTGGGCGGATATTATCCGCCTGCTTTTGTTATAAAATAAAATTATTATTTTATATGTCCTTTTTCAACTTTTCATTTGAATGTATAATTGAAGGGAACCTCTAAAAACTTCCCTCACGGCTTGATTTCGCTCGTGTTTCGGTTTTTAGAGAATCCCTGAATCGATTCTAAATAATGGGGGATTAGTATACTATGACCGACGAGCGATTGCTTGATATGCTTGAAAAATCGCCGAAAAAAGCAAGAAGTCTGCTTATTGAAAAGTACGGCGGCTATGTCTATGCCGTTGTTATCGACAAGCTGAGAAGCCTTTGCAGCAGCGAGGAAATCGAGGACTGCGTCAGCGATGTCTTTGTTGAGTTGTTTACGGATATCCACAGCTACGACAGCAGTAAAGGTTCTTTAAAAGGCTATATTTCGGTAATTGCCAAGCGTAAAGCTATAAACTCCTTTCAGCGGATAACCTACCGCAGAAATGTTACACAATCAACAGACGAGGAAAATGCGGATATACCCGTATCTGTGGAAAGTCCCGACGATGATGTGCAGAAAAAGCTTTTTCGACAACGTTTGTGGGAAATTGTTGACTCATTGGGAGAGCCTGACTCAACTATAATTGTGTGGCAGTATTTCTATGAGCTGAAAGTGAGCGAGATAGCGGAAAAACTGGCTATGACTGCCGCCGCTGTGCAGAAAAGAAGCATACGGGCAAGAGAGCGAATGAAAAAAATTCTTGAAAGGGAGTACGGAAAGGAGAATTGCTATGAATGAAAGAAATAAATATGATTTTCTCCGAGAGCTGAAAGCTGTGGACGACAAAAAAATAAGCGAAATAGCAAGAAAATATCCCGTTCCCGATAAGGACGCATTAAAGAGAATTAACGCATTGTGCGAGGAGAAGTTGAAAATGAAAGAAGATAATGTTGAAAACATCAACGAAAACGAAGAACAGGGAAAGGTTGAAGTGGTCCGCAATATGCCGTGGTATGGCAATCCATGGCTGACCTCCGCCGCCTGTTTTGCCGTGATTCTGGGAAGTACCATAGGAATTATGACGCTGTTTAATGGAAAGGAAAGAGTGCCGAATATCCCTGATAATCCGCCGATTACAGCTGTTGAAACCACAACAGAAACGGCAGCGGCTGAAACAACTGTTGACAGTACATCTGTAATGAATGCGGATATACAGACGACAACAGCGGATCCTGAAAACAACAGCGGAGAGATGAAAATGCCTGAACTTATCGGAAAATCTTTCAGTTCCGTTGAAAGTGAATATAAAGATTATTTCACGGTTGTTGCGGATAGCTATGAATATAGCGAAGATTATGAAGCGGGTATAATTATAGCACAGGATATACAGCCTGATACGAATATATCTGTCGGAAGTGTTGTAAAGGTAGTTGTAAGTCAGGGCGTTAATTCGCAGACAGAAGCTACGACGGATAGTTCTGCTGAAATTACAACATGGGAAGAAATTGTACCAAATGCCGAGGGTTTGACTGCCGAGGACGCAGAAAAGCTTATTGATGCAGTTAATTTTGCAGAACAGTTAAGAGCAAATGCCCCAGGAGTTGCTTATGATATGGAGGACAGCTTTACCGATGACAACGGTCAGCTTTATGTCAGAATAACAGAAGAAGGATTCAATACTATTGATGATGTAAGACGTTATCTTGAAACATATATTACACCTGACGCCATTGAAAAATACTATGGAAGTTTCTTTGACGGAAGCGGTATGCTTGTTGAAAATAACGGTCTGTATGTCCGTTACAGACCGACATCAGGCGGTTTTCAGTATGTTGGTACAATAATCGTTATAAATTCGGATGATGAAACATTTTCAGTAATTAAATTTATAGACGATTTTGGCACTGAAAGCAGCGTTGAACTTAAAGTATATTACCATGAAGCAGGCTGTCGAGTTATGGATATAATATATGGCAGATAAACAAATCGGGCGGAAATTTTTTCCGCCCGTTGTTTTTGTATTACATAATTTCAAGTCTTTTTGAAAGAGGCTCCTGTGGCTTCTTTTTGGGAAGACCTATAACGAGAATACCGTTTTTGTATTCCGCTGTGATTTCCTCAGCGTTTACATCGGAAATGCCGAAGCTTCTCTTGAATGAGCCGACAGTGCGTTCACGTCTGATATATCTGCCGTTTTCCGCAGTATCTTCCTTTTCAGCCTTTTTCTCGGCGGAGATAACGAGGTAATCCCCGTTGATATCGATTTTGATATCCTCCTTTTCAAAGCCGGGGAGCTCGGACTCCATAACATATTTATCGCCCGCGTCACGGATATCGGTGCGGCAGGTATTCATTGGCATTGTGCCGCTGAAAAAGTCTTTGTCAAAATCATCGAGAGCATTGAAAATACTAAAAGCGTTTCTTGCAAATGGTGTCATTCCGTACATCATAATAATTTACCTCCTGAAAAATATCTATGTGTTGTTATCTTATGCGTTTTTACTTGTGATATACCTGTTCCATCGGAATCAGTCCTTTCTCTTTCGATGTATTTATAATACCCCTGTTTTATGTGTGATTGATAATGAATATGTGAAAATGAAATGAAATTTAGCACTCTCGTGGTTAGAGTGCTAACACTCGTATGAAAAGAGTGCTAAACAAAACTGTTGCAATTATTATTTATTTATGGTATAATAAAAAATGCAAAAATATAAAGGGTTTCCCTAAATGGAGTTGATTTTATTGTTTAAAAAAATAGTATCTGTTATTGCTTCATTAATTATTTCAGTGTCAGCTGTTGTTAATTGTATTGACTGCAATGCACTTTCAACTGGTCTGGGCGGATTTTTAGAAGAAGAAATGAATAAAAGTAAGTTCATAGTGCTTAATCGCGGAAATACTGTGAATTTCTCTTGTACCGACAGTAACGGAGCAGTAATGGAGTATTACAGTGCAACGATCAGAAATTCGGCAGGACAAACTGTGGGAATTTTTACAAAAACCCACAAAGGCGGCGATGAATACTTTTATAAAGATAATAGCATGGTTTCAAGCATAAATGACAATATTGAGTGGGAAGTCCCAATGAAAACTTTCGGTGACCTTGTATCACCTCATATGCCTGTTATGGCAAGTGATTATACGGTTAACACAAGTCCCCAATCATCAATATCATACTACGTATATGAGAAATATGACCCCAATGTAAAGGTAGTGCTTTCAGGAAAATACGAATCAGCCGAATGTGAACAGATGAAAATCCTTGCAACAAATGCAGGGGAAACAACAGCATTTACAATTCCTGCCAATAAAGCAGGCATATTTGTTGATGCAAAGTGGAGTTCAAGAGAGGGCGAGGGATATTATTACGTAGGCGAAGGCAGTAATAAATATTTTTCCAAAAAGGATATGATAGGCAAACTCAAAGTAATTTCCCCTAAAAATCCCATTAGTGAGCTTGGTATCGGTGTGGACAGCAAAGTTGGCTTGTGCAGTTCCCTTTTGAACAATCTGGAATATCAGAGTGCAACAACGGAATATGTCAAATGGACTATGAATCTAAAAGATATATTTACAGAATCACAAAATCCGCAATTCAGAGATGACGGCACTTTCCTATTTGAAAATTCCGTCTGTGACCCGAAAAAAGACAGAAAAACCACAAGTTCTGTAGTAGTTGTTTCAAGCGGTGTTTGTCTTACAGTTGCACTGCCTGATGCAAATGGAAATATAGAGTTTTACGTTGAAAAGAACAGCCGTAAATTTGATGCGGAGGTGCATTACAGAGTCAAGACTAACAGCGGAACTGTCACAAGGGACGGAGCATCTGACACTACAGAGATTATTGCAGGCAAGGAATATAATATTAACATCGGTGTGCCGAATCTTCCTATAACAGGTACTAATATCTTTGAAGTACCGGCAGGCAAATATTCACTTGAATTTACAAACTTGCCTAAAGGATACCTCAATCCGGGAATTGTAACATTTGATGTTGTTGAATCAAATGTTATTCAGAAAAAGACTGTAGCAATAAACTCTGCTCCCAAAATAGCATTGGGGGATGTAAACGGAAGCGGCACTATAGATTCATCTGACGCAAGCAGTATTCTTGAATTCTATGCAAGACAATCCACAGGCAGCACGACGTTATTTACAAGCGAACAGGAGTCTGCGGCAGATGTCAACAATGATTTCCGTGCAGACGCCTCAGATGCCAGCTGTATTCTTGCATATTACAGCTATATCTCAACAGGAGGAACTTTATCTTTAAAGGATTACATTAAGCCTTGACATAAAGCTAAAAGTATGCTATAATTGATGTATCATATAAGAATTGAGGTGGAAAGATGCGTAAAATTTCCTGCTAATAATTAATCGGGCGAATAAATTTATGGCGGCAGTACCGTCTGATTTGTTATGTCCTGCAGGAAATATTACGGTCTTTTCATAAAATACAGTCATTCCGTGGGACGGCTATATTCTGCCATTCTGCGGAACTTCCGACGTATAAACTATGAGCCGCAGTATATCCTGCGGCTATTTTTATTGTTGGAGGTATATAATATGTCTGTTATAAGTGTAGAAAATCTCACTTTCGGCTATGAGGGAAGTGCGGATAATATTTTTGAAAATGTAAGCTTCCGTATTGATACGGATTGGAAATTAGGCTTCACAGGGCGGAATGGCAGAGGTAAAACAACATTTATGAAGCTGCTTATGGGAGAACAGGAATACAGCGGAAAAATCATTTCAAGCGTTGATTTTGAATATTTCCCCTTTCCCGTAGCTGATGAAAATACTCTCGTTATGTTTCTTGCGGAGGAAATCTGTCCAAATGCCGAAAACTGGGAAATTATAAGGGAATTTTCTCTCCTTGAAATAAGCGATGATGTGCTGTATCGTCCATTCTCCACGCTTTCGGGAGGTGAGAGAACTAAAGTTATGCTTGCTATGCTTTTTCTCCGTGAAAACTGTTTTCTGCTTATTGATGAGCCTACAAATCACCTTGACCGAAAGGGCAGAGAAATCGTAAGCCGCTATTTAAAGCGGAAAAAGGGCTTTATTCTCATATCCCACGACCGTGTGGTGCTTGATGAATGTATCGACCATGTGCTGTCAATCAACAGGGCAAATATTGAGATTGAGCAGGGAAATTACTCGTCATGGGAGCAGAATAAGGCGGCAAGGGATAATTTCGAGGCGGTACAGAATGACAGGCTGAAAAAGGAGATAAAAAGCCTTGAAGCCGCCGCACGCCGTGCCGCTGAACATTCCGACAGAATTGAAAGTACTAAAATCGGCTTTGACCCCAATAAATCGGAAAAATCCATATCAAGGCGGTGTTCAATTGCAAGGAAATCAAAAAAGCTGATGAATCGCTCAAAGGCTATGGAAAACCGTATTGAAGCGGATATTGAAAAGAAATCGGGATTGCTGAAAAATATCGAAAAAACGGCAGTTTTAAAACTCCCCGTGCTGAAATTCCACAGCAAAAAGATGTTAAGCGTGAGAAATCTATCCGTAAGCTACGATGAAAGAGTAGTTTGCAGCAATGTTTCCTTTGACATCAATGAGGGGGAAATCCTTGCACTTTCGGGGAAAAACGGCTGCGGAAAAACAAGTATTATCAGGCTTATCTGCGGCGAAGATGTTCCCCACAGCGGCGAAATTTCCATGAATTGTCAGCTGAAAATTTCACGTATATCGCAGGATTTTTCGGGACTTTCGGGCAATCTCTCCGACTATGCCGAAAATCACGGCTTTGATGAAAGTCTGTTCAAGGCAATTCTCCGAAAACTGGATTTTTCGAGGGAGCAGTTTGAAAAGAATATTGAGGATTTCAGCGACGGGCAAAAGAAAAAAGTTATGATTGCCGCCAGTCTTTGCACTCCTGCACATCTCTATATCTGGGACGAGCCGCTGAATTATCTTGATGTATATTCCCGAAAACAGCTTGAAGAACTGATTATCGCCTGCAAACCCTCAATGCTTATCGTGGAGCATGACAAGACTTTCTGCGAGGCGGTAAATGTTGATTATTACGAGTTTTAATGCAAAAAGGACGCTCCGCTGTGGAACGTCCTTTATATTATATAACGGATATGACGTGTTGTATTCGTAATTCCAAAATGAAATTACGATATATAGCTTTCAAATAATTACGAATTACGCATTGCCGAAAGGCTAAAGGCTTATTTTTTCTTAATCTTCATTGAAATATCAAAGCATTTAACGGAATGTGTCAACGCACCGAGAGATATGATGTTAACACCAGTTTCAGCTACGGAGCGGATATTTTCAGCGGTTACATTTCCCGATGCTTCAAGGAGTGCCGCACCATTTGTAATTTCAACAGCAGTTTTCATCTCATCGCAGGACATATTGTCAAGCATAATAATTTCAACCTTGTTTGCAAGAGCCTCTTTCAGCTCGTCAAGGGTACGCACTTCAACCTCGATTTTTACCGTGTGACCGATTTTTTCACGGAGAGCTGCTACAGCCGCTGTAATTCCGCCGTATGCGTCAATGTGGTTGTCTTTCAGCATTGCCGCATCTGAAAGATTATATCGGTGATTTTTTCCTCCGCCCACTGTTACAGCGTATTTCTGCAAAGCACGGAGTCCGGGGAGAGTCTTTCTCGTATCGGTAACAGCAGCCTTTGTGCCTGCCACAAGCTCCACGCATTTATTGGTAGCCGTAGCAATTCCCGACATATGCTGTAAAATGTTGAGGGCAGTTCTCTCGCCTTTGAGCATAGTGAGGGTGCTTCCCTCCAGTTCGGCAATAATATCGCCCTTATTTACCTTTGTGCCGTCAGCCATAAGGATTTTGAATGTCACATTTTCCCCTGAAAGCTCGAAAACACGCTTTGCAATTTCAATTCCGCAGACAACTCCGCTGTCCTTTGCCACGTAATAAGCGGAACTTTCGTGTTCAGGGGGAATAAGATTATCAGCCGCAGCGTCGATATAATTTATATCCTCCATAAGGGCATTTGTAATTATATTATCAATATAGCATTGTAAAAGCTTCATAATAAATTCTCCTTTACTGTATAACCTCGTTCAGAATGATATATGCAACTGTAACAATTGACTTTGCAAGGATGAAATCAGTGTCAACCACGTATTTTCCGCTTAAAAGGTCATTGCGGATTTCAGTTACACGCTTTAATCCCTCGGCAGCAGCCTCCTTATCGGGGATTACAAAGTAGCTGTTCTGCATGATTTTTCTTGTTTCAGTGCGGATACCAGCGGGTATATGGTCATTTTCAAGATGTGCGTCAAAATTAACATCTTCAAAGCTGTCGGAAACCGTATCAAGCTTTGAAACAATATGCTCTGCGGCTCTGCGAGAGAATACAAGAGCTTCAAGAAGTGAGTTGCTTGCAAGACGGTTGCTGCCGTGAACGCCTGTATGTGAGCACTCTCCGCAGGCATAGAGGTTTGGCAGAGTTGTTTCTGAATTGCTGTCAACGTCAATTCCGCCCATGAGATAATGCTGACAGGGGAAAATCGGCACAGGCTCTTTTGTAAGGTCATAGCCCTGTTCAAGGAGATTTTTGTAAATCATAGGGAAGCGTTTTTTCAGGAAATCGCTATCCTTATAGCTTATATCAAGGTAGAAGTCAGTGGAGTTCTGCTTTCTCGATTCAAGAATAATTGAATGAGAAACAACGTCACGGGGAGCAAGCTCCAGACGCTTGTCGTAGTTGTGCATGAAACGCTCCTTGTGGCAGTTGAGGAGATACGCTCCCTCGCCACGTACAGCTTCGGAAATGAGGAAACACTCACGGGTTGCACGGTTATTGAAAGCCGTAGGGTGGAACTGTACATAGCTTAAATTCTTGATTTTAGCACCCATTTCATAGGCGAAAGTAATACCGTCGCCTGTAGCGATAGCGGAGTTTGTAGTAAATTGATATACTCTGCCGATACCGCCTGTGGCAAGTATCATAAAGTGGCAGTTTACAGTTGAATAGTTGTCGTTTGTATCTTTCAGGAGTGCAGAATAGCCTGTATATGTACGTCTTGTTTCGCACATGATTGTATTTTCCAGCAAAGTCACGTTGGGAAGTCTGCGGACATTTTCAAGAAGTGCTGTAGTAATTTCCTTACCTGTTGAGTCAGCCTTATGGAAAATACGGTGGTGACTGTGACCGCCTTCAAGGGTGCGGTGATAAGTGCCGTCAGGATTCTTGTCGAAGTTGACGCCCATTTCGATTATGCGTTCGATATCCTGTGCGGCTTCGCTTACAAGGGTATGAACAGCGTCCACGTTATTCTTGAAGCTTCCTGCAATAAGGGTATCGTTCTGGTGATACTGGATATTGTCGGTTTCGGAGTTGTAAACACCTGCGATACCTCCCTGTGCAAGCATAGAATTGCAGAGGGACAAATCTTTTTTGCAAAGAATGAGGATATTAAGCTCCTGTGGCAGATTTAAAGCGGCATACAGACCTGCAACTCCGCAGCCGGCTATAATTACATCATAATTTACAGACATATTTTACACGCCCTTTTAAAAGTAGTTGTACCTGAAATAGGTACAATTTTATTTTACCACATTCCGAACATTTTTGCAATAGTAATTGAAAATTATTACTACAAATCGGTTATATATCGTAATTGTGCAGGGGAGGATATTTATAATGCGTAATTCGTAATTGTTTTGTAGGGACGCATTCCGCGCGTCCGCGTGAAAAATTATCATCACAAAAAACAGACGGCAGAAAAAAATCCGCCGTCCATATAATTTTAATTACGCATTGAGAAATTCTTCGAGTGTGCCTGTGCCGCCTGTCTGAATGTGTGAATAATAAGCGAGAATAAGTGAAGCGTCGATAGAGTCATATTTTCCGTCGCCGTTTACGTCAGCGGCTTTTGCCTGATCATCAGTGAATGAGCTTGCTTTGCCTACAGCAATATCCGCATAGTCGGAGAGAATTAATGTAGCGTCGCTGGAGTCAATTGTGTTATCGCCGCTTACATCGCCGAGGGCGAGGGGAGCGACATAATTTTCTGTTATTAAGCTGAAAGTTATTCTGGTCTCACCATATCCGCAGTTGTATTTATATGTAATAGCTTTTGTATCGTCCTCAACTGTGAGAATATTTCCCTCAACAGTACCGTTTGTCCAGTCGGAAGCCTTTCTTATATCGAAGCCTGTAGGGAGAGTTGAAAGATCGAATTTGCCGTCTGTAAGGGGAATTTTGTATGTATTGTCATCACAATAGAATGTATTCAATTTTGCATTATTGCTTACATCAAGGGAAGTGAGTTGATTCTCATAGCAATACAACTCTTCTAATGAAGTACAATTACTTGCATCAAGTGAAGTGAGTTGATTATTATAGCAATCCAAGTGCCATAATACAGTATTATTACTTAAATCAAGTGAAGTGAGTTGATTCAAATCGCAAAACAAAGATTCTAATGCAGTATTATTGCTCACATCAAGTGTGATGAGTTTATTATTACTACAATTCAAGTGCCATAATACAGTGTTATTGCTTACATCAAGGGAAGTGAGTTGATTGTTCTGGCAAGACAGCGTTTCTAATGCGGTAAAGTGTTCTATTCCTGTTAAATCAGAAATACCTTTATCTGGTACATCAATCGTAGTTACAGCAGAAATCTCCTCCGCTGAAAGAATTCCGTTCTTGTCTGTATCAAAACATGCAGCTACATATTCATGAAAAACAGCGTCAGGAAAGTTTGTTTTATTGATTTCCACGCTTTCAGCGACAGCCACCCCAGCTGCACTTGCCGCAAAACCACCGATTTTCAGTGTTCCCTCAGGCATATAGCCCATGTTTCCTGAACAAATCAGCAGAGCCGCTGTCATAGCCGCAATTCTTTTTATTTTCTTCATTTTAAATTCCTCCATATTATTTTTGTGATTTAATGTGATAAGTCATATATGCATATATATTATATCATATGCTTTCGTAAAATGCAAGAAAAAAATTCCCTGTATAAATCATTGAGAAAACAGCAATATATATAAAACGGACGGCAGAAAAATTTCCACCGCCCAAATAATTCTTAATTCTGAATTAATACATTCCGCCCATACCGCCTGCCGGCATTGCAGGAGCAGGATTAACCTCTGGGATATCAGCAACAAGGCTCTCAGTTGTAAGCACCATAGAAGCTACGGAAGCAGCATTCTGGAGTGCAGAACGTGTAACCTTTGTAGGATCAACGATACCTGCGGGAATCATATCTGTGTAAACCTCGTTGTAAGCGTCAAAGCCGTAGCCAGCCTTGCGTGAACGGCGAATCTTGTCAACGATTACGCTGCCTTCAAGACCTGCATTTGCAGCAATCTGACGAACAGGAGCTTCAAGAGTTTTAAGAATAATCTTTGCACCTGTCTTTTCATCGCCGTCAAGAGTTGCAATCATCTTCTCAACAGCTGGAATTGCGTTGATATATGCTGTACCGCCGCCTGCTACGATACCTTCCTCAACAGCTGCCTTTGTAGCTGCAAGAGCGTCCTCGATACGAAGCTTCTTTTCTTTCATCTCAATTTCAGTAGCAGCACCAACCTTGATAACTGCTACACCGCCTGCAAGCTTTGCAAGTCTTTCCTGAAGCTTTTCACGGTCGAAATCAGATGTTGTTGTTTCGATAGATGCGCGAATCTGTGCAACTCTGCCCTTGATAGCGTCCTTATCGCCTGCACCGTCAACGATGATTGTATTTTCTTTCTGGATAACAATCTGCTTTGCCATACCAAGCTGGTCGATTGTTGTTTCTGTGAGTTCAAGACCGAGTTCGGAGGAGATAACCTCGCCGCCTGTGATAACAGCGATATCCTTGAGCATTTCCTTGCGTCTGTCACCGAAGCCGGGAGCCTTTACAGCAGCAACCTTGAATGTGCCGCGGAGGTTATTGAGAATAATTGTTGTAAGAGCCTCGCCCTCAACGTCCTCTGCGATGATAACAAGCTTCTTGCCCATTTTTACAATCTGCTCGAGGAGGGGGAGAATTTCCTGAATTGAAGAAATCTTCTTATCTGTGATGAGAACGAAAGCGTCATCATAGATAGCTTCCATTTTGTCTGTATCTGTTACCATGTAGGGTGAGATGTAGCCTCTGTCGAACTGCATACCCTCTACAACTTCGCTGTATGTCTCGGCAGTCTTGCTTTCCTCGATAGTGATAACGCCGTCAGCTGTAACCTTCTCCATAGCCTCTGCGATAAGCTTACCAACAGCCTCGTCAGCGGAGGAAACTGTGCCGACTCTTGCAATATCCTCGGAGCCCTCAACAGCCTTTGAGTTGTCGATGATGTTCTTTACAGCAACCTCAACAGCCTTTGCGATACCCTTTTTGAGAATCATGGGATTAGCACCTGCTGCGATGTTCTTCATACCCTCGTGAACGATAGTCTGTGCAAGGAGAGTAGCTGTAGTTGTACCGTCACCTGCAGCGTCGTTTGTCTTTGTAGCAACTTCCTTAACAAGCTGTGCACCCATGTTCTCGAAAGCGTCCTCTAACTCAATATCCTTTGCGATAGTAACACCGTCGTTTGTGATAAGGGGAGCACCGAATTTTCTGTCAAGAACGACATTTCTGCCCTTGGGGCCCATTGTAATTCTTACTGTATCAGCAAGCTTGTCGATACCTGCCTGTAATGACTTTCTTGCGTCCTCGCCGTATTTAATATCTTTAGCCATAATAATAATCTCCTTTTGATTTATTTGGAATTGTGCTTTTTTGCGGACACGGCACGCCGTGTCCCTACATAGTTTAATAATTAATCAACAACTGCAAGGATATCTTCCATGCGGACGATGATAAATTCCTCGCCCTCCAGCTTTACGTTTGTTCCTGCATATTTAGAAATGAGAACCTTATCGTTCTTCTTTACTTCCATTTTAACCTCGGAAGTGCCTGGGCCAACTTCCATAACTATTGCGATTTCTGGCTTTTCCTTTGCGGAGCCTGAAAGAATAATTCCGCTTTTTGTTGTCTCCTCAGCCTCTGCCATTTTAACAACTACTCTATCCTGTAAGGGTTTAATGTTCATAAGTGTACCTCCTGTTATTCGATGTGTGTTTAGCACTCTTATGATATGAGTGCTAATTATATTTTACCACCTTTTTCTATAAAATCAAGAGGTATTACACATTTTTGGAATTTTGCACAAAAGTTTCAACAGAATGTGGAAAGTGGGTGTAATGTGATTTTAGAAATCAGTACTTGCATAATCCCAGGAAATATGCTATAATAAATATGTATTGCTAAAATTCAACACAAGGAGTTGATGAAATGAATACATATATGGAAGAAATCAGAAAATATACATCTGCTGGCGGAAAAAAAGCCTATGTGCGGAGCTTTGGCTGTCAGCTCAACATATCAGACGGTGAGAAAATCAAGGGATTGCTGAAAAATGCAGGCTACACCTTTACGGAGGACGAAAACGAGGCTGATTTGATTATTCTCAACACCTGTGCCGTCCGTGAAAATGCCGAGGACAGAGTATTCGGCATTGTGGGCAGTATGAAAAAGCTGAAAGAGCAGAAACCCTCGCTGATTATCGGCATATCGGGCTGTATGACGGCTCAGGAGCATATTGCGGAGCGTATTAAAAAGTCATACCCACAGGTTGACATAGTAGTGGGAACATCGGCTTTGAACAGCCTGCCGAAGCTTCTTGCGGACTGCTTAAAAGGTCAGAAATTCGGTATGGATATCGCAGAATATGCCGATTTTTCGCAGGCAGTGGAACAGGTGCGTGAAAGCACATTCAGAGCAAGCGTGCCGATTATGTTCGGCTGTAACAATTTCTGCACATATTGCATTGTACCTTACGTCAGAGGCAGGGAGCGAAGCCGAAAGCAGGAGGACATCATCGCAGAGGTGCGTGAGCTTGTGCAGAATGGCTATAAGGAAATTATGCTTCTTGGTCAAAACGTCAACAGCTATGGCAACGATTTCGGCGAAACAGAGGCATTTCCGAAGCTTCTTCGTGAGCTTGACAAGATAGAGGGGGATTTCATAATCCGCTTTATGTCCTCCCACCCCAAGGACGCTACAACGGCTCTTATAGACGCAATTTTCGACTGTAAAAAGGTTGCAAATCATTTGCATTTACCCTTGCAAAGCGGCAGCAGTGACGTTTTAGACCGCATGAACCGCAGATACACAGCTGAAAAATATCTGGAGATAGTTGACTATATCCGCGAAAAAGACGAGGATTTCTCCCTTACAACGGATATTATCGTGGGATTCCCCAACGAAAGCGACGAGGAATTTGAGGCTACGCTTGATATGATGAAACGCGTGAAATACGACAATATCTACTCATTTATCTATTCAAGGCGAACAGGCACAAAGGCGGCTGAAATGGAGGATTTAACTCCCGAGGACGTGAAGGGACAGCGTATGCGTAGGCTTTTAGAGGTGCAGCGTGAGATTTCCACGGAGCATTATAAGCGGTTTATAGGAAAGCGTATGAGAGTTCTTGCAGACGATGTTTCAAAGAAGAAAAGCGGCTGTATATCGGGAAAATCAGAAGAATTCATAATAGTTGAGTTCGAGGGTGATGAATCACTTATCGGGCAGTTTGTAGAAGTTGAAATCACCGACGCAATGAATTGGGCGGTGTTTGGCAAGTTAGTAAAATAAATTTATATATAAGGAGAAAAGAATTATGGATATTATGGAAATGACAAGAGAATTAGGTAAGGCTTTACAGGCAGATGACCGCTATATTGCGTACAATCTGGCAAAGCAGGTAAACGACAATGACGCTGAATTACAGCAGCAGATTAACGATTTCGACAGAATGAGAAACGAGCTTAACGCTGAACTTATTAAAGAGGATAAGGACACAGACAAAATCAAGGAGCTTGACGAGGGTATAAAAGACAACTATAAGAAGATTATGTCTAATAAAAATATGGTGGTATTCTCTGCCGCACAGGGTGCACTTGAAGCACTTGTGAATAACATCAACCAGATTATCACCCTCTGTGCAAACGGCGAGGATCCTGATACCTGCCAGCCCTCACAGGGATGCACAGGCAGCTGTGAATCCTGCGGAGGATGCCACTAATAAAGACTAACGACTCAAAATTATAAAACGAAAGGAAAATCTTATGGGAATCGAAATCGACAGAAAAAAACTATCGCCTATGATGCAGCAGTATTTCGAGGTGAAAGATAAATATAAGGACTGTATTCTGTTCTTCCGTCTGGGAGATTTCTATGAGATGTTCTTTGACGATGCTGTTACAGTGTCGAAAATGCTTGAACTCACCCTGACAGGCAGGGACTGCGGACTTGAAGAAAGAGCCCCTATGTGCGGAATCCCTTATCATTCAGCGGATATGTACATAAAGCGGCTCATTGATATGGGCAAAAAGGTAGCTGTATGCGAGCAGCTTACCGACCCTGCGGAAACAAAGGGAATCGTTGTCCGTGACGTTATCCGCGTTGTAACTCCCGGTACAATTACGGAATCGGGTATGCTTGAGGACGGCGAAAACAATTATATATGTAGCATTTTCTACGATGAAGCTGATAAAACCTGTGGTGTAGCCTCTGCGGATATTTCCACAGGCGAGGCTGATATAAGCTTCTACGAGGGCAAAGAAATGGAGCAGGGAGTTATAAACGAGTTGTCACGCTGTCAGCCTGCGGAGGTAATTTTCCCCGAAAGCTTCCTCTCTCTTAAAGCAGTCGCGGATTTCATCAAAACTCGCTTAAACTGTGCCGTAACTCTCCGTGATGCGGATTGCTTTACCCCCGAAAAACAGCGTTCCAACGTCTGTGAGGTGTTTGGAGTAAACTCTGTTGCGGAGCTTGGCATTTCTGAAAACGGTGCTGATTGTGCCGCTGTATGCGGACTTTTCGACTACATCCGCGATACACAGAAAACCTCCGTTTCACGATTTACAGCTCTTAATCTCCTCAATGGCGACGCATTTATGGGACTTGACCTCAATGCAAGGCGAAATCTTGAACTTACGGAAACTCTGCGAAATAAGGAGAAAAAAGGCTCTCTGCTGTGGGTGCTTGATTCCACACGCACATCAATGGGCAGACGTATGCTGAAAAGCTGGATTGAACAGCCGCTGAAAAGCCCTGCACGTATCATCGAGCGTCTTGACGCTGTGGATTCACTTTATAAAAAGAGCGTAGTCCTCTCCGATATAGGGGAGCTTCTCGACCGCACATATGACCTTGAACGTCTTATGACGAAGATTATGTATAAGTCGGCAAATCCCCGTGATGTGAAATCCCTGTCGGCAACGGCAATGCAGCTACCCTTGCTGAAACAGGAGCTTGCAAAGCTTGAAAATTCAAAGCTTTTAGCACGATATAACAGCGAAATTTCCGACCTGGGAGAAATTGTCCGCCTTGTGGAAAATGCCATAATGGACGAGCCGCCTGTGTCCGTCAAGGACGGCGGTGTTATCAAGGATGGCTTCAATAAGGAACTGGACGACCTCCGCCACATTATGACTCACGGCAAGGAGATAATTGACGAAATTGAGCAGCGTGAAAAAGAAGCTACAGGCATAAAAAATCTGAAAATCGGCTTTAACCGCGTTTTCGGCTATTATCTTGAAGTTACACGCTCCTATTACGACCTTATCCCCGAGGGCTGGATTCGCAAGCAGACTCTTGCCAATGCAGAGCGATTCATCACCGAGGAGCTGAAAAATGCGGAAAATTCCATTCTTGGAGCGAAAGACAAGGCACTTTCCCTTGAAGCTGATATTTTCAGCGAAGTCCGCGATTTCCTTGCAACAAAGCTTGCCTCTGTACAGCAGACGGCATCGGCGGTTGCGGCGGTTGACGTATTATGTGCATTTGCGGAGACTTCTCTGCGTAATATGTACGTAAAGCCTGATATAGCCATTGACGGAGCAGTTGAAATAAAGGGCGGCAGACACCCCGTTGTGGAGCTTATGCTCAATGATGAGATGTTTGTGCCCAATGATATTTACATTGACAACAAATCAAACCGAATGTCGATTATCACAGGTCCCAATATGTCGGGTAAATCTACATATATGCGACAGACGGCACTTATTGTACTTATGGCACAGATAGGCTGTTTTGTACCTGCGGATTCTGCAAAAATTTCCGTGGTGGATAAGATTTTCACACGAGTTGGAGCCTCCGACGATTTGACCGCAGGACAGTCAACCTTTATGGTGGAAATGAGCGAGGTTTCGGATATACTGAAAAACGCAACTCCAAACAGCCTTGTTATTCTTGACGAGGTGGGACGTGGAACGTCCACATTTGACGGCGTAAGCATAGCCCGTGCCGTTGCAGAGCATATCTGCGGCAGTAAAAAGCTTGGCTGTAAAACTCTTTTTGCTACCCATTATCACGAGCTTATCGGCTTGGAGAATGAACTGGAGGGCGTTAAGAATTACAGCATAGCCGTAAATAAACACGGCGGAAATATTCGTTTTCTGCGTAAGATAGTCCGCGGCGGAGTTGATGAAAGCTACGGTATCGATGTAGCAAAGCTTGCAGGACTTCCCTCAAAGGTGGTAAGTCGTGCAAGGGAGCTTCTTGCGGAAATGGAGCGTACCCACAAGGCTGAAAATGCCGTAAACAGCACAAATGACGACCAGATAAGCTTCGGCAGTATGAACCGTGAAGCGGCTCTGGATATGCTTGAAAGAACGAATATAGACGAATTGACAGACAGCGAATGCCGTGATTTACTCCGTGACATGGCAGGGTTGTTGAATTAAGATTGTCGAAAAAACTGAATTTCATTCTGAAATTGAGGTCACGGCGTGCCGTGTCCGATGTAAAATATGACTTTTCATAACAGACTGAATTAAGAATTAATTCATAATTCTTAATTAAAAAAGTGGGGGAAGTATGCCGCAGATAAATGTATTAAGCAAGGAAATATCAGAGCTTATTGCCGCAGGAGAGGTTATTGAACGTCCCTCCTCGGTTATAAAGGAGCTTGTGGAAAATTCAATAGATTCGGGTGCAAGGCATATCACCGTTGAAATAAAAAACGGCGGTACAACGTATATGCGAGTTACCGACGACGGCTGCGGAATTGCCTTTGACGATGTTCCGAAAGCCTTTCTTCGTCATGCCACAAGCAAGATTTCTGAAAAGGATGACCTTGACAACATCTTCACCCTCGGATTCAGAGGTGAGGCGCTTGCCTCTGTCTGTGCCGTTTCAAAGGTGGAGCTGATGACAAAGCAGAAAAATGATGTCTACGGCACACGCTATTTAATTGAAGGCAGCGTTGAAATCGCCCACGAGGAAAGCGGCTGTCCCGACGGTACAACTATAATCATCCGTGATATCTTCTACAATGTCCCTGCCCGTGCAAAGTTCATGAAAAAGGACGTAACAGAGGCTAACGCCGTGAGCAGTATCGTGCAGAAAATCGCCCTGTCGCACCCTGATATCGCCATAAAAATGATACGTGACAACCGTGTGGAGTTCAACTCCTGTGGCGACGGTGAGCTGTATTCCGCAGTATATGCCATTTTCGGCAAGGATTTCGTCCGTGACCTCCTCCCTGTGGAGTACGAAGCGGACGGCATAAGAGTAAGCGGCTACACTATAAAGCCACTGTATGCCAAGTTCAACCGTTCATTCCAGAATTTTTTTGTCAACGGCAGATATGTCAAATCAAAGCTTTGCTCCGTAGCACTTGAAAATTCCTATGAAAATATGATTATGACGGGGAAATTCCCCGCCTGCGTTCTGATGATTGATATGCATCCTTCGCAAATGGATGTAAATATCCACCCCACAAAGGCGGAGGTGCGTTTCATCAACGAAAAGCAGGTTACAAATGCCATATATTTCGCCGTAAAGAACGCATTTGCAGAGGGTGGACTTATATATGAATTTGAAACAAAACAGCAGCGTGACTGGTTTGCAAAGCCTGAACCCGAGCCTGTTGTACAGCAGGAGATTATGTTCACTCCCATTACGGATATCGTAAAAAAAGAGGAAGAGCTGCTTAAAACCGAGGTTATCTCACAGCCTGTTATGCCTGCGGTAAAGCCAGTAGTTCCTGCCGTTGAAGCTGCTGAAAAAACGGTACAGGAAAATGTGTCTGTGTCTGTTTCCGATGTGAAAGAGGAAATCGCTGAAAGTAAACCAAGCGATGAGGATATTCCCGTTCCCGGTGTGGAAAAAGAGGAAACAAACGGCTTTAAATATCTCAATGCAGGCTCTTTTGAGGTGAAAACTTCGCCTGTAGTTCCACAGCCTGCCCCGGAGCCGAAAAAGCCTGAACTCCCCGAAATAAAGGTGATAGGTGAGGCTTTCGGACTTTATATCATTGTTGAAACCGAGGGCAAGCTTGTTATGATAGACAAGCATGCTGCCCATGAGCGTATAATCTTTGAACGGCTGAAAAGCCGAAACTGCCGCCAGTACAGCCAGAAACTCCTTGTAGGGGTTACTCTGCTGCTGACAGGAGATGAAATTGACGCACTTGAAAATAATGCGGAACTACTTGAAGATATGGGTTTTGTCTTTGATTTCAGCGAAAAGCCCTATATTACGGCAACGGCTCTGCCTACTTTCCTTATGGACTGCGACGCGGAGGCCATAATATGCGAGGTTGCGGAAAATCTCCGCAGTCACAAGCTTAATCCCCAGTCCTCGTATCTTGACGATGTACTGCACAATATGGCTTGCAAGGCGGCTATAAAGGCAAATGACAAGAATTCTCCAATGGAGATGAAAGCCCTTGCAGAGCAGGTTTTTGCCGATGAAAAAATCCGCCATTGTCCCCACGGCAGACCTGTTATGTTTACAATGACAAAGGCAAATATTGACCACCAGTTTAAGAGGACTTGAAAGCTGTAGGGGCGGATGATATCCGCCCTCTACACAAAAAGACTCAAATTTTAGATAAGGAGGGATATTATGACCGAAAACAAACCAAAACTCCTTGCTGTATGCGGCCCTACGGCAAGCGGCAAAACATGGCTTGGTGTGGAGCTTGCTCTGAAATATAACGGGGAGATAGTTTCCGCCGATTCTATGCAGATATACAAGGGTATGGATATCGCCTCCGCAAAGCCCACAGAGGAGGAGAAAAAAGGAATCCCTCACCACCTCATGGACTTCCTCGACCGTGATGTAACTTTCAGTGCCGCAGATTATGTCCGCCTTGCCCATGAAAAAATCGGTGAAATTCTCGGCAGGGGAAAGCTGCCCATTATAGTTGGCGGTACGGGGCTTTATATCGACTCTCTGCTTAATAACGTCAATTTTTCCGAGATGAAAAATGACGAGGAATACCGCAAAAGCCTTTACGACTATGCCGCTGAAAACGGCAATGAGGCTCTTTATGAAAGGCTTGTTTCCGCCGATCCCGAAGCGGCTGAACTGATACACATGAACAATCTTGTTCGTGTAATCCGTGCTCTTGAGGTAATACACGTTACGAGGCGGAAATTCAGCGAGCTGAAAGGTGAAAGCCGACTTGTGGAAAGTCCCTATGATTCGGTGATAATCGGACTTAACGCCGCTGACAGAAGCTTGCTTTACAAAAGAATAAATCAGCGTGTTGATATTATGGTGGAAATGGGACTTGTTGAGGAGGCTCGTCAGCTGTGGCAGTCCTCACCCATGAAAACAGCTGCCAATGCTATAGGCTACAAGGAGCTTATACCCTATTTTGAAAATGAAATGTCCCTTGAGGAATGTATAGAGAAAATCAAGCAGGAAACCCGTCGTTATGCCAAAAGACAACTTACCTGGTTTAGAAGAAATGACAGTATTGAATGGGTTGTTACGGATGATTTTAGTAAAAAATGTGAAATTTTCGAAAAATCCGAAAAAGCTATAGCAAAATACGGAATAATGTGATATAATGTATTGTGTGTACTTTTATCTATGGGTAAATTATAGGTGAAAGAGTACATAAAATGTAGAACAAGGAAATACCCATTCTGCCGCTGAAACGGCGGAATATTGCGGAATGGGAATAAAAAGAATGGAGAATGTAAAATGAACAAGGCAATTAATTTACAGGACGTTTTCCTTAATCAGTGCCGTAAAGGAAAAATATCTGTTACAATAATCCTTACAAACGGATTTCAGTTCAAGGGATTTGTAAAGGGCTTCGATAACTACGTAGCTATCTTCGACTGCGACGGCAAGCAGCAGCTTGTGTACAAGCACGCTATTTCAACAATTATCCCCTCAAAATCCGTTTCTATTCTCGATACAGCTGACAAGGCTGAATAAGCGGTGATATAATGCAGCAAAACAAATCGGGAGAAGGACGGTCTGTCGGCGGGGGTATCGTAAAATTCCTGCGAAATTTCGTGCTCATTCTCCTGCTTATTGTATTTATAAGTATCGTTTACAATTTCAGGAACAAGGCGGTAGAAACAGAAACTGCCCTGCTCTCTGACGCAGTTTTTTCGGAGGAAATACAGGGTGTGTTCATCCGTGACGAAGTCCCCGTTACCTACAGCGGAAAGGGCGTTTTAAGCTATAATGTGGCTGACGGCGGAAAAGTGGGAATTGATACTGTTATCGCCCACGTTTACTACGATGATTCGCAGATAACAAGGAACCGTGAAATAGCACAGCTTGAACGTGAGCTTTCAATTCTTGAAAAGATACAGAATCCCGGAACACTGGAATCTGCACAGCCTGCAAGCCTTTCCGATAAAATAAGCGAGAGCTACCGTGCCCTGATATACAGCAGGGATAAGAAGGACTACAGCACTTTGAAAGAAGAATTTGAGGAGCTTCTTGTGGGAATGAGTACATACCAGATTGCCACACAGCAGGTATCAGGCTTCAACCAGCAGATTACTGACCTCAATGCACGCCTTGCGGAGCTTAAAGCAAAGACTGACGCTCCCATGGAAACAATAAAGTCGAAGGAGTCGGCTTATTTTGTAAGCTACTGCGACGGCTATGAAACGGAGTTCACCCCCGATAAGCTGGACAGGCTTACTGCTGAACAGATAAGCAGTGTAACCGACAGCAAAAGCGATGAGCCGTCGGTGGTGGGAAAGCTTATCAGAGGCTATAACTGGCATCTTGCCGGTGTTATCGACAACAGCAGAAAGCTCTATAATATAGGTGACAGTATTGAGATAAGTCTTGATTCCTCGGAAGAACTTTACAAAGCGGTTATAAAAGATATCCGTGACCGGGGCGACGCTTCAAAGAGTGTCATCATACTTGAATGCAGCGATTTCAATGAGGATTTCGTGGCACATCGTGTCGGAAAATGCAGCCTTATCAGAGGCAGCTACAGCGGGCTTAAAGTTCCCCGTGAGGCTATACGCTTTGACGATGTAGAGCAGAATATAGTCGATGAAAACGGTCAGGTTACAGGTACCGCTGTTGTCAATTCAAAGGGCGTGTACATCATGAAGGGCGAGCAGATAATATTCAAGAAGATTGATGTTATATATGAGGGAAGCAATTATGTTCTGTCGAAGATTCATGAGAACGATTCCTCATATCTTGCACTCTATGACGATATTCTGACTGAAACAGAGGGTGATGAGCTTAATGGATAATTACAGCCCTGAAATAATAAGGGAGAATATAAGAGTAATCCGTGAAAATATAGCTGAAGCCTGCGAAAAGTACGGCAATGAAAAAATCACGGAGCTTATGGCGGTTACAAAAACCGTCCCCCCCGAGGTTGTAAATCTTGTTTTCGGAGAGGGGCTGTATCTTCTCGGTGAAAACAGAGTGCAGGAGTATCTCGGGAAAAGAGAAAGCTATGATTTAAAGGAGCATGACGGTATTGTGCCGAAGGTGCATTTTATTGGAAATCTCCAGACAAATAAAGTCAAATATATCATTGATGATATTGATATGATACAATCTGTGGACAGCTTAAAGCTTGCACAGGAAATAAACCGCCTTGCAATTGCTCATAATAAGGTTATGGACGTGCTCTGCGAGGTGAATATCGGCGGTGAGGACACAAAGGGAGGAATCACCCCTGCCGATACAATAAGCCTTCTCGAACAGCTTTCCGCTATGGAGGGCATAAGAGTAAAAGGACTTATGACTATACCTCCCCCTGTTGACAGCGATGTTTACTTCGGAAGAATGGCGGAGCTGTTTAATAAGATGAAGGACAGAAATATTGAGGGAGTTTCAATGGATGTTCTCTCAATGGGTATGACACACGACTATGTCAATGCCGTAAAATTCGGCTCTACCATTGTAAGAGTAGGCACAGGCATTTTCGGCAGACGGACATACATCTAACAGCGTATTATACGTAAGGCGATACAGCACAGACTTGTGCGGTGTTGCCGTAAGATAGGTTATTAAGGGATTTTCCGCATTATTCCCTGAAAGCCAGTAAAGGTAAATGCGGAGAATGGAGTATACTATGAAATTATTCGATATGGCAAAGGATTTCTTTCTTTCTTCCGACGAGGAGGACGAGCTGAACGAGAGTGCGGCTTATGATGATGAGCCCCGTCAGGAAAGACCTGCAAGAAGTTCATCTTCCTCAACATCTTCCTACTCATCTTCTTCATCATCTTCTTCATCCTATGGCACAACTGCACAGGAGCGTGAGGAGGCTATGAACGAAGTTACAAGAAGAAACAAGGTTGTAAATATACAGGCTACAGCACAGCTTCAGGTTGTTCTTGTAAAGCCTTCCGCTTTCACAGATGCAAAGCAGATTGCTGACCACCTTATTTCAAAGAAAACAGTTGTTCTCAACCTTGAAACAGCTTCACCCGACAACAAGAGAAGAATTATTGACTTCCTCGGCGGTGTTGCTTATGCAAACGGCGGAAGTCTTAAGCCCGTTGCTAATCTCACATACATCATCACACCCTACAATGTAGGCTTCATCGGTGAGGATTTAGTGGGAGAGCTTGAAAACAACGGCGTATTCATCTGATGAATAATTCGTCGGAAACGCTTTTTGCTCCAAGGCTTGCGGATATGCTCCGTCGGTGTGAAAGGGACGGCTGCAGCGTCTTTTCACGTTTTTTCGATGAAAGGGAATGTGCAGAGGCTGAATTGTGGTGCAGGAAAAATGCAGGAGGGCTGAATTATGGCTTTTTCGGCGGATTTCCCGACGCTAACAGAAAAATCCTCGCCCTCTATCACGACTATTCCGCCGACTATATAAACGAGGAGCTGCCTATTGTGTGCCTTACCTTTACTTTCCGCAGTGAGGACAGGCTCGACCACAGAAGTTTTCTCGGCTCTTTTATGGCTCTTGGTTTAAAGCGTGACACCATTGGCGATATTGTTATTAAAGACGGTCTTGCCCAGGCGGCGGTTACGGAAACGGCTGCAAGGGATATTACCGCAAGCATTTCAAGAATAGGCAGGGCAGGGGTTAAGGTAACCGACAGCCGCCCATTTGAGCTTACTCTTGAAGAAACCTGTCAGTTCAGGGAAATCGGTTGTACAGTAGCTTCCCTGCGGCTTGACTGCGTAGTTGCTGCTGCGGCAGGCATAAGCCGTGACAAAGCAGCGTCACTTATCCGTACCGAAAAGGCGGAGGTGAATCATCTTCCCGTGACTTCTCTTTCCTCGGAAGTGAAAGAGGGGGATATCCTCTCCATAAGAGGCTGCGGAAGATTTGTTCTTTCGGGTATAAACGGCATATCAAAAAAAGGCCGTATACACATAATTCTGAAAAAATATATTTAGAGGTGAATGGTATGATTACTTCAAAAGATGTAAGAAATAAACGATTTGAAAAAGTTGCTTTTGGCTTTAAGCAGGAGGAAGTTGACGAGTTTCTCGCACAGCTTGAAGCAGAACTTGACGAAATGGAACGTGAGCGTCAGGAAGCAAACAACAAGATTCAGATTCTTGCTGACAAGGTAAGAGAGTATATGAAGGACGAAGAAGCCCTTAAAGACGCACTTCTCGGTGCACAGAAGCAGGGACACCTCGTTATCAATGAGGCTACTGCAAAGGCAGAGGAAATTATCGCTGCTGCACAGGCTAAGGCTGCTGAACTTGAGGACGAGGCTGTTCGTCAGCATGCTGAAGCTATGGAGAGAAACAGACAGGAAATCGCAAAGGAGAAAGACAGCCTTACAGAGGCTCGCCGTCAGGTTGCAGAGTTCAAGAAGAACCTTTTCGATATGTACAAGACTCACCTTGAAATGATTTCTACAATGCCCGACGCTCTTGACGAGGAATTTGAAACAGAGACAGCTGAGGAAATCGCAGCAGCTGTTGCAGCTGAAAACGAGTAATGGGAACCTCTAAAAACCTCCCTCACAGCGAACTTTCTATGACAAATATCATTTACTGCGTTGACAAACCTTGCAATACATCAAGTATTACTGCGGTTTGTCGCCTTGTAACTGATACATGTCATATACGAAATTTCGCTCGTGTTCCGGTTTTTAGAGAACCCCTAATATTTTAACCGAAAGGAGAATCACCGCTGATACGGTGATTGGTGATACAATGGCACAGGATTATAACGCTACCCTTAATTTACCGAAAACAGATTTCCCCATGCGTGGAAATCTTCCCAAAAGAGAGCCTGAAACCCTTGCGAAGTGGGAGAACGAAAGACTCTACTACAACATAATTAAAAAGAACGAGGGAAAGCCCAGTTTTATACTTCACGACGGCCCTCCCTATGCCAACGGTGAAATTCACCTTGGCCACGCCCTCAATAAGTCTCTCAAGGATTTTATTGTAAAGTATAAGAATATGACGGGTTATTATGCCCCCTACGTTCCGGGCTGGGATACTCACGGTCTGCCTATCGAGTTAAAGGCTATGAAGGAAATCGGCGTTGAAAACGGTGCAATTCCCCCTGTTGAACTGAGAAAGCACTGCCACGACTATGCTATGACACAGGTTGCAAAGCAGATGGAAGGCTTCAAGAGAATGGGTGCACTCGGTGATTATGAGTACCCTTATCTCACACTCCGTCCCGAATATGAGGCAAGACAGGTTGAGGTATTCGGAGAAATGGCAAAGAAGGGCTATATGTACAAGGGATTAAAGCCCGTTTACTGGTGCCCTGATTGTAACACCGCTCTTGCAGAGGCTGAAATCGAGTACTCCAACGATCCCTGCTACTCAATCTACGTAAAGTTCAATGTTACCGATGATAAGGGTATCTTCACAAATCTCGGTCTTGACCTTTCAAAGATTTATTTCGTTATCTGGACGACAACTACATGGACAATTCCCGGAAACCTGGCTATCTGCCTTGGTCCCGAGTATAACTATACCCTCGTAAATGCCAACGGTGAATACTACGTTATGGCAGAAGAGCTTGTAAAGACAACTATGGAAACTGCAGGTATCACAGAGTATACCACAGAGCATATCTTTACAGGTGCAGAGTTAGAGGGTATGAAAACAAAGCACCCCCTCTACGACCGTCCCTCACCTATCATTGTAGGCGACCACGTAACACTTGAAAGCGGTACAGGCTGTGTTCATACAGCTCCCGGCTACGGTGTTGAGGACTTTGAGGTATGCAAGAAGTACGATGATATCGGCATTATCGTATGCGTTGACTCAAAGGGCAAGCAGACTGCCGAGGCAGGCGAGTTTGAGGGTATGGATACAGATACTGCAAACAAGGCTATTGCGGCAAAGCTTGTTGAGCTTAACGCTATGCTTGCTACACAGAAAATCGTTCACCAGTATCCACACTGCTGGAGATGTCACAACCCGATTATCTACCGTGCTACAGAACAGTGGTTCTGCTCAGTAGCAGGCTTCAAGGATGAGGCAATTAAGGCTATCGAGGAAGTACAGTGGATTCCCGAGTGGGGCGAGGAGCGTATCAAGGGTATGGTACGTGACAGAAGCGACTGGTGTATCAGCCGTCAGAGAACATGGGGTGTGCCAATCCCTGTTATCTACTGTAAGGACTGCGGAAAGCCTATTTTCACAGATGAAACAATCAAGGCTATCGCTGACCTGTTCCGTGCAGAGGGCTCTGACGCTTGGTGGATTAAGGACGCAAGCGAGTTCATTCCTGCTTCAATCAAGTGCGAGTGCGGCTGCGGTGAGTTCACAAAGGAATACGACATCATGGACGTATGGTTTGACAGCGGCGTTTCACATACTGCTGTTATGGACGATTTCGACAGCCTTTCATGGCCTGCTGACCTCTATCTTGAGGGTGCTGACCAGTACAGAGGCTGGTTCCAGTCTGCACTTCTTACATCAGTTGTATACAAGGGTACTGCTCCCTACAAGGCAGTTTGTACTCACGGCTGGGTAGTTGACGGCGAGGGCAAGGTTATGCACAAGTCCCTCGGAAACGGTATTGCTCCCTCCGAGGTTATCGACCAGTATGGTGCAGATATCCTCCGTCTGTGGGTTGCTTCCTCCGACTATCACAGCGATATCAGAATGTCAAAGACAATTCTCGGACAGCTTTCTGACGCATATAAGAAAATCAGAAATACTGCAAGATATATCCTTGGAAATCTTGGCAACGGCGATGGCTTTAAGCCTGATACTGACTGCGTTTCCTATGATAAGCTTACAGAGCTTGACAAGTGGGCAATGATGAAGCTTGACGCTCTCATTGATACTGTAAAGGAAGGCTATGAGAAGTATGACTTCCACGTAGCATTCCACGGAATCCACAACTTCTGCGTTGTTGATATGTCCAACTTCTACCTTGATATCATCAAGGACAGACTGTACTGCGAAAAGGAAAATTCTGAAATCCGTCGTGCAGCACAGACAGTAATGTACCGTATACTCAGTGCGCTTACAAGACTTATGGCTCCTATTATCTCCTACACAGCCGAGGAAATCTGGCAGTTTATGCCCCACGGCTCCGAGGACGATACACAGAGCGTATTCCTCAACGATATGCCTGAAAAGTCAGGTATTGAGTACAGCGACGAGTTCATTGAAAAGTGGAACTTTATCTACGGCACTCGTGAGGCTGCAAACAAGGCTCTTGAGGAGGCTCGTAACGCAAAGACTATCGGTAAGTCACTTGAAGCGAAGATAAAGATTATGGCTGACGCTGACTACGACCGCTATGCAGAGCTTGCACAGCAGCTTACAGAAGTACTTATCGTTTCAGATGTTACTGTTGAAAAGGCAGAGGGCGAAACTACATTTGTTGTAGAGACAGCCGAGGGCGGCAAGTGTGAGAGATGCTGGTGCTACTCCACAACAGTTGGCACAGACTGCAATCACCCCACACTCTGCAAGAGATGTGCAGTTGCTATTGAAATATAAGAATTTGTACTATATTGCCTGTTGTTTTAACGCAGCAGGCAATATTTGCGAAAGGAAAAATAAATGATTATTCTGCTTATTGCGGCGATTATCGTTTTAATTGGTGCCGACCAGCTTGTGAAATACTGGGCGGTTGAAAATCTTAAACCCGTTGGTAATATGGATTTTCTTCGTATCGGCGATTTAGAAATCCTTGACCTTACCTATGTGGAAAATCAGGGTGCTATATTCGGCAGCATGGCTGGACAGCGGTGGTTTCTTGTGGGAATTACCTCAATTCTTATAATTGCGGCTTTGATTTTCATGTTTTATATCGTGAAAAAATCTCGATTTTTCGCCGTTATAGCGGCATTGTTCGTAGCGGGCGGAATAGGAAATCTTATCGACCGCATACGCTTTGGCTATGTTGTTGATATGTTTGATATAGAGCTTTTCAATTTTGCTGTGTTCAATGTTGCTGATATCTGCGTAACAGTTGCCGAGGGTATGATGATTGTTTATCTGCTACTTGAACTGAAAAAGGATATGGCAAAGAAAAAGGCGGAAAAAGCCGCTGTGGAGGTAAAGGATAATGAGTAATTTGCTCACTCTCCAATGCACAGCCGAGGACAGCGGAAAGCGTATTGACAAGTATATTTCGGACAATATTGCGGAGCTTACACGCTCTGCGGTACAGGGAATAATCGGCAAAAACGACATAACTGCCGACGGAAAAGCCGTCAGCAAGAATTATAAAATCAGGGGAACGGAAATCATTGAGGTGGAAATTCCCGAAGCCGAGCCAATGGATGCAGTTCCCGAAAATATCCCCATAGATATAGTCTACGAGGATGATGATTTACTCGTTGTGAATAAGCCAAAGGGTATGGTTGTCCACCCTGCCCACGGAAATTATCACGGAACTCTTGTGAATGCCTTGCTTTATCACTGCGGCGACAGCCTTTCGGGAATTAACGGAGTAATCCGTCCCGGAATTGTCCACCGTATTGACAAGAATACAAGCGGACTTTTAATAGTTGCGAAGAATGATAAGGCACATTTACACCTTGCGGAACAGATTAAGGCTCACAGCTTTACTCGTGAATACGAGGCAATTGTAAGCGGCTCTATGAAACAGGAGTCGGGGACGGTTGATGCTCCAATCGGGCGGCATAAGACAGACCGCAAGAAAATGTGCGTTACAGCGGAAAACTCACGTAATGCCGTCACTCACTATTCACTTATACGGCAGTTTGGCGGATATGCCCACATAAAATGCCGACTTGAAACGGGACGTACTCATCAGATACGCGTGCATATGGCGTATATCGGCAATGCAGTTCTTGGTGATGACGTTTACGGCAAGCCATATAAGGGCATTGAGGGGCAGTGTCTGCACGCACGTAAAATCGGCTTTATTCATCCCTCAACCGAGGAGTATATGGAGTTTACAAGCGATTTACCCGATTATTTCACGGCGATTTTAAATAAGCTTGAAAAGCAGTAGGAGGTTGCGTTTTGGATATCAGAAAAGTTATAATTTTAAGCGATATGGACGGAACACTCCTCAACTCAAAAAAAGAAATAAGCGACACTGACAGGGCGGCTATTGATAAATTTACCGCAATGGGCGGAAAATTTACCGTAGCCACGGGGCGGACACTCCAGTCCTTTGAGCAGTACCGCAATATGATTGACTTGCCTATGCCTGTTGTGATGTACAACGGTGGTGGTATATACGATTATGCCAATGAAAAAATGCTGTACAGCCGTTTTCTCCCCTGTAATGCAAGGGGAATAGCCGCAGAACTGCTTCGACTTATGCCTGAACTGGGCGGTGAGGTGCTTACCACGGACGGCACGTATGTTTTCAGCAACACGGACTATATGCAGTACCACACGAGGATATGCGGCATAACGCCAAAATTTGCGGATATTGACGATATCCCCGACAATGGCTGGTTTAAGGTGCTGTTTACTATTGCTCCAGAGGATATACCAAATCTTGAAATTCTTGTCCGTCATTTGGGCTATGATAAGGAAGCTGATTTTGTGAAGTCCTCCGATATTTTCCTTGAAATGCTCCCGAAAGGCAGCAGTAAGGGTTCGGCACTCAATGAATACCGCCGACTTGGGGATATGGAGGATATGACATTTGTTGCTGTGGGTGATTTCAATAACGATATTGAGATGTTACAGGCGGCGGATATCGGTGCCTGCCCGGCAAATGCAGAGGACGCAGTAAAGCAGTCGGCTGATATTATCCTTGAACATACCAACGACGAGGGAGCTGTGGCGGAGTTTATCGAGTACATAATAAGCCGCAGTAATATAATCGGCGGTGAAGAAAATTCAGCAATTTCCGAACATAATTAAGGCAAGTATTGTATTGACATAAAGCTTTTTTAGTGTTAAAATAAATATGTAAAAAAATCTTAACGGAGGTTATTTATGGACGTTACAATCAAAAAAAATCTGCAGAAAACAGCCTGCAAGGTAAGAATGGGCGTTATTGAGGGAACTTTCAACGCTAAATCGGGACATCCCGGCGGCTCACTCTCAATCAGCGACACACTCACTTATCTCTACTTCAACAAGATGAATGTAAATCCTGCTGATGCAGACAATGCCGACAGAGACAGACTCGTTCTCTCAAAGGGACACACTGCACCTGCACTCTATTCCGTTCTTGCACAGAAGGGCTATTTCTCCGTGGAGGAGTTGAAATCTCTCCGTCACATCGGTGCACTTTTACAGGGACACCCCTGCATTCATATCCCAGGTGTTGATATGTCAAGCGGCTCACTCGGACAGGGTATCTCTGCTGCTGCAGGTATGGCACTTGCAGGAAAGCTTGATAACAAGTCTTACAAGGTATATTCTATTTTAGGCGACGGTGAAATCGAGGAAGGTCAGGTATGGGAGGCTGCTATGTTTGCGGCTCACTACAAGCTTGATAATCTCGTTGCAATCGTTGACAACAACGGTCTCCAGATTGACGGACCTATCACAGAGGTATGCTCACCCGAGCCTATCACAGATAAATTTGCAGCATTCGGCTGGCACGTAATTACAATGGATGCTCACGATTTCGACAGCATTGACGCTGCTTTTGCAGAGGCTGAAACAGTTACAGGCAAGCCTGTTGCTATTATCCAGAAGTCCACAAAGGGCAAGGGCGTTTCCTTTATGGAAAATCAGGTAAGCTGGCACGGAACAGCTCCCAACAAGGAGCAGTACGACCAGGCAATGGCAGAGCTTAACGCACAGTTAAAGGAATTGGAGGACTAATACTATGGCAGATGTAATCAAAAAGGCTACAAGAGAAAGCTATGGCGAGGCTCTGAAAGAACTTGCAGGAGAATATAAGGATTTAATCGTACTTGACGCTGACCTTGCGGCAGCTACAAAGACAGGCGTATTCAAGAAGGCTTGTCCCGAAAGATTCTTTGACTGCGGTATTGCAGAGGCAAATATGATGGGTGTTGCAGCAGGTCTTGCAGCTTGCGGTAAAATCCCATTTGCAAGCACATTCGCAATGTTTGCGGCTGGACGTGCTTATGAAATCGTTCGTAATTCTATAGGCTATCCCCACCTCAACGTGAAAATCGGTGCTACACACGCAGGTATCTCCGTAGGCGAGGACGGTGCAACTCACCAGTGCAATGAGGATATCGCTCTTATGAGAACTATCCCCGGCATGACAATTATCAACCCCAGCGATGACGTTGAGGCTAAAGCTGCTGTAAAGGCTGCTCTTGATTTTGAGGGCCCTGTATATATGCGTTTCGGCAGACTTGCAGTTCCCGTAATCAACGACGCTGAAACATACAAGTTTGAGCTTGGCAAGGGCGTTGTTCTCAAGGACGGCAGTGATGTAACAATCGTTGCAACTGGACTTCTTGTAAACGAGGCTGTTGAGGCTGCAAAGGTACTTGAAGCAGAGGGAATTTCTGCAAGAGTTGTAAATATCCACACAATCAAGCCTCTTGATAAGGAGCTTATCTGCAAGTGTGCAAAGGAGACAGGAGTTATTGTTACAGCTGAAGAACACAGCGTAATCGGCGGACTTGGTTCTGCTGTTGCTGAGACAGTTACAGAGTGCTGTCCTGTACCCGTTGTAAAGATTGGCGTTAACGATGAGTTCGGTCATTCAGGTCCTGCTGTTGATCTGCTTAAAGAATTTGGTCTTTGTGCTGATAATATCGTTGCAAAGGTTAAGGAAGCTGTTAAGCTTAAATAAGTGTAAAAGCCCTCGTTTTCGGGGGCTTTTTGCGATATGCCGATATTTGATGAGGATTTTTGTTAAATCTGCGAATTGACAAGTGCGTATACGGGGGGTATAATAAGTATGAGGGATAATATACTCACTGGTTATTGGTATTGACTTTTTTAAGGAGGAATTACTATGAAAAAACGCATAATTTCACTTGCTTTATCAGCGGTAACAGCTATTTCTGCTGTATCGGCTATGAGTGCAAATGCACTGTGGTACTGGGGCGTTGTTGACGAAGAAGTAGTAGAAGAAACTTTCGGAGATTACGATGAACTTGAAGGCTATGACTGGCTCGGAATTCATAATACTAAATTTATGTATCTGACTCCTGAAAAAAATGACACAACATTTTTCTATGAAGTATACAGGGATAAAGACCGTATTTATATTACAGTTGATGCAGCTAATGACGTTGATAAAATTAAAGAAAAGATACAGGCTGTTGATGAAGAATTGTATATACATTCATACGTATTATCTAAATTAGAAAACAAATATCGTTTTGATGTCAGTGCAGACCTAATATCTCCCGAAACTGCAAAAAAAATATGTGAAATAGTGGAAGATGTGGATTCGGAAACCAGTTACAATTACAACCAGTATCGTTATCAGAATATAATTTGTGAGTATCTGACAGGCTACCAGCCAAAAGAACGAGTTTATAAAGACGGAACAAATGAAATAATAACAATAGACCAAGAAGAAAAGTTGCGTGAATATGCCGATAGTCACAACGAAGATTTTGAGCTTGTTATGTATCAGAGTGGAAAGGAAGATTTTCGTGGTTTTTGTGTTACATTTGATATGATATACCTCAAACCAAAAAAAGAACTTACACGAACAGAGCATCTTGAACTTGCTAAAGAGATTTATGAGGCTACAGGCTGTCAACCCCTACGATACTCATTAGAAAGTGCAACTCCTGCTCTTGGCGGTGTAACCCTCGACCTCACCGACTACCTCAACGGCGACGCTAACCGTGACAAAACAACATCAATCGCCGATGCCGCCGCAATCATGCAGGCAATAGGCAACCCCGATAAATATTCACTGTCAGATATGGGCGAATTTAACGCAGACTACGACAACAACGGTTTAACCGTTGACGATGCTGTGGCAATTCAGAAAAAACTTGCAAAAGTAAAATAACAAATAAGGAGGCAGGGCAACACCTGCCTCTTTTCAAGGTGATTATATGAAGATAACACGAATTAAAACAGCTGAAAGCAAATCAGCTGAAATGAAAGGCAAGGCGATACAGGATCACTGCCTGTATCTGTTCAGAAGTCCCGTTATACTGACTCTCGGAGGAATGGAAACGGTATGTTCCTCGGGTACGGCAATACTCTATGAGGGGGGAGTCAGCAGGGTTTTCCGTGGTGCAGGGGGCAGAGAGCTTAAATACGACCTTGTTCAGTTCCGCCCCTCCTCCGCAGATAAGCAGTATATAGGCGGACTGGATTTCCCTCTGAACAAGCCGATTGAAATTGTGGACAGCTATATACTTGCCACAACCATTAAAAATTTTTCCTTTCATCTCCAATCGGCAGGAAAGCACCGCAGTGAGCTTGGCGAAGTCTATATGCGTCTTATACTTATCGCTTTGGAGGAGGGGTATCTCGGCGATGAAACGGAAATAAGCGATATTCCACGACTTAATCAGCTTCGGGAGATACGAAGTGAAATATACGACAACCCTGCCGTTCAGATGTCTGTGGATATGCTGTGCAAGCGGCTTGGTGTGGGAAAAACATATTTCCATAAGATATATAAAGCAGCGTTCGGTATAACATTCCGACAGGACGTAATAAAAAGCCGTATATCCCGTGCCTGTCAGCTTCTTACGGAAACGAAGTTATCCGTCAGCGTTGTTGCAGAAAAATGTGGCTATGAAAATGAGTCCTTTTTCATGAAGCAGTTCCGTCAGCAGATGAACTGCACCCCAAGCCAGTACAGAAATAAAATTTTTTAGTTGTTAAGGCATAAAAACTCTTTACATACGGTATTAATTGTGATATAATTAAAAAGCGGTAAAATATGCCGTAAAAACAGAAAAAAGAAAAGATGTAAGGAGAAAAATTATGGCAAAGGGCGACAACAGACGAGGACGAAAAAAATATCGTGTGAGATATGACAGAATAGTTGTATTTCTGCTTATTATTATAACAATTGCAGTTCTCGCATCTTCATGCGTTAATAAAATCAAGGGCAAGGACAATAAAGCAAATGCCCCCGAAATGCCGAAGATAACGACAACGGCTCCGTCAAAAGACGATGTGCAGACTACCGAAAAGGCAGACAGTTCCGTTTCAGCTCCCGAGAATACAACAGAAACTACTGTGGCAGATTCACAGTTCACAACTGTTTCATATGCTCCCGAGGAAGCTTACAAGGGTGATCTTGTTCTTGTAAACCACGATTATGAGTATATCTTCCCCGAGGGCGATATCGATGCTGTTACTATTGTCGGCAACAGAAACGACTATTATCAGGCAGGCGACTACGTAACAAAGCTTGATAAGGAAGTTCTTGTTCAGCTTAATGCTCTTATGGAGGCTTACGCAATGTCTGACGGCTCGGGAACAACAGATGTTTTCGTGCAGGACGGTTTCAGAACATATGATGAGCAGGTTGTACGTCACAGCAGCGGAAAATCCAAGACATTCAGTGCAGGTCATACCGATTACCATACAGGCCGTACTTTTGATATGTTCCTTATGGACAGCGAAAGCGGCTCGGGTTATGCTTATTTTACAGCCGACGATTGGTTCAGCCAGAACTGCGGAAGCTATGGATTTATCCTCCGATATCCCGAGGGCAAGCAGGATAAGACAGGCGAAAATTCAAGAACATACACTTACCGTTATGTAGGTATTCCCCATGCGTCCTATATCAACTTCCACCAGCTCTGTCTTGAGGAGTATATCGAAAAGGTAAAGGGACATACTAACGAGGAGCCTCTTGAAATATCCGCAGACGGACACAATTATCAGGTGTATTACGTTCCTATGGCTGAAAACGGCGGTACAGATATTCCTGTTCCCACAGGCAAGGAATATACTGTTTCGGGATGTAACGCAGGCGGATTTATTGTAACTGTTACTGTTGATTAATAAACGGAGAAGAACGTGAAAAAAACAGCATTATTTTTAAGTATGTTAATGTGTGCCGCAGTGTTTACTTCCTGCGGCAACGATGATAAGGAGGACGGTTCGGGGCATATGTATAACGTATCCCTGAACGGAAACCCCGAAAGCCTTGATCCGCAGTTTGCCTATGATTCCGCTTCAAATACGGTTATAAGAAATCTCTACAGCGGACTTATGCGAGTGGATAAATCGGGAAATGTGGTATGCTGCAATGCGGCGAATTACAAAGTTTCCGACAGCGGAATGGTGTATACGTTCACATTGAAGGACGATAATTTCTGGTTTTTTGATGTGAATGATGATGATGTAATTTCAGAGGACGAATATTTTCCCGTTACGGCTTATGATTACGCATTTGCCCTGCGTAGAGTCCTTGATCCACGTATGAAATCCCCTTACCGTGATGATTTTTCCTGTATAGTGGGAGCGTATGAGGTTATGAACGGGCTTGAACCTGTTGACTTTGCGGAAATCCATGCAGACGATGAAAAGACTCTCAAAATCGTTCTGACAACGCCCAATGCGGAGTTTTTGCAGCTTATGGCATCACCTGCGGCATATCCCTGCAATGAGGAGTTTTTCAACTCCACCAAGGGCAGGTACGGACTTGACGACCGTTCGGTTATGTCAAACGGAGCTTTTTTTGTAAGGCAGTGGTTCTATGATCCTTACGGCAGCAATAATATCCTTTATATGAAGCGTAACGACGCGAACTGGAGTACCACATACGATATTATGCCCTCATTCCTCAGCTTTTCAATCGAGGATAACGAGGACGATATCCGTGCAGTATTCAAAGAGGGTGAAACAGAGTGCTTTAGCACTCTCAACAGCAGTCCCTACAACGAGGAAAAATATCTTATAGAGGGAATTCCTGCTACTACTCTTGGATTTGTATTCAATCCCGAAAATGAGATTTTTTCCAATATAAATATGAGAAAGGCACTCGCACTTTCTATTGACCGTGATGAATTAAGCGGAAAAATTGACAGCGATTTGCAGGCGGCGAGGGGAATAATTCCCCCTGCCTTAAAGGTACATGGCAGAAGCTACCGTGAGCTCATATCAGACCGTCCTTTAGGAGTTTACGACGAAGCACAGGCAGCGGAGTGCTATGAAACAGCCAGAAAAGAGGAGAATTTTGCTTCAATTGGCGACCTGAAAATACTTGTCAGCGGCGAAACGGTTGATTCGTCATATCTTCATATCATAACAAGAAAATGGCAGGATTTATTCGGATTTTATATCGGTATCGAGGAAGTATCGGGCTATGAATTTGAAAACCGCATAAACAGCGGCGAATATACAATTGCACTTTATCCACTTAAAGGTAAGGCAGCGACAGGCAGTGCTGTTATACGTGAGCTTGAAGAAAGTGCCGTATGCGGCGAAGTACCTGAAATAAAAGCCGCAAGTGAGAGTGTACTTACGTGCAGCAGTGTTGATATGCTTGTGGAGAAATACTCCGAGGCTGAAAAGGCGATAGTTGACACTTATTGTTTTGTGCCGATTTTCTACAAGAACTCATATCTCATAGCCAACAAAGCCAATGAGGATATAATATATGATCCGTTTACCGAATCGATTGATTATCGCATTGCACAGAATTATGATTAAAAACAAACGCAGTCCATAACGGACTGCGTTTGACATCATTTCTTTCTTATTGAAACAATTGTACCCGACGAGAGTTCTTCAAGAAGTTCAAGCACCTTGTCGATTCCCTGCTCGGAGTATTTGAAGAATGTGTGGTATGTTCCCTCAACCAGGAATGTCATCTTCATTCTGTCCTCAAGTGAGGGTGTGTACTCTGGGAAAAGTTCAGCAATAAGCTTGTAGAGCTCGTCAATGAAAAGTTCTGCAAAGCTGTTGCTTCTTGAACCGTTGAAAAGAATCTTTATACGTTCTTCGTTGGCAATTACAGAGTCGCTTAAAGAACGGACAAATGAACTGACATTTTCAAAAATGTCATAGGTGTTAGGTACGCTGTTCAGACATTCACAGATAAGCTCACGTTCAAGAGTTTCCGATAAATCGTAAATATCCTTGTAGTGAAGATAGAATGTTGCTTTGTTGATGTTTGCCACCGAAGAAAGTTCTTTTACGGTGATTTTTTCAACAGGTTTTTCTGCTCTTAATTCCAGAAAAGCATTTTTTACGGCTGTTCTTGTTTTTGTAATACGTAAATCCATGTTCTCACCTCGTTATAATATTCTTTGTAAAATAAAATGTTTTTTACAAACTCTGATATTGATTGAATATTAGAATTTGTAGTTACGGTGTTGTACTTAATACCTTATACTTATTATAGTATATTATTCGTCAAAAGTCAATAGAAGTTTTTGTAAATTTGATAGTTTTTTATTAAAATATACGTAAATTTGCCTAAAAAATTAACTATAGGGGGCGTTTTTTTGAATTTTCATGATTTTTATAACGGAAATTGTTTCGACGCTTATAAATACCTTGGTGCTTTTTGCACCGGACAGGGGACGACATTTCGAACATATGCACCTAATGCGGAAAAAGTATCACTTATCGGGGATTTTTCACAGTGGCAGGAATTGCCCATGATTCCCGTAAATGGCGGCAGATTTTACGAGATTTTCGTTCCCGCGGCAAAGGCGGAAATGCGTTACAAATACCGTATATACAAGAAAAAAGGTGATTTCACAGACCACAGCGATCCATATGGATACGGCAGTGTGCTCCGCCCCGACGTGTGCTCTGTTATACGTTGTTTAGAGTATGAATTTGGTGATGTTGAATGGCTTAAAAGCCGCATGGATTGCAAAAATAAGCCGCTGAATATATACGAAGTTCATCTCGGCTCATGGCGTAAACCCGAAAAAGGCAACTGTGAGTGGTACAATTACGCAGAAATAGCCGATGAACTGATAAGCTGGGTAAAGGGTAACGGCTATAATTATATAGAATTTATGCCCCTCGGCGAGTATCCATGTGACGAATCATGGGGATATCAGGGGACGGGATTTTTTGCCCCAACCTCACGCTATGGCACAGCGGTACAGCTTATGAATCTGGTTGACAAGTGCCATAAAAATGGCATTGGAGTTATCATGGATTTTGTACCAGTTCATTTTGCGGTAAACGATTATGCCCTTGCGGAGTATGACGGTACACCGCTGTATGAATATCCCTCTGCTGACGTTGGATATAACGAATGGGGCAGCCGTAACTTCAACCATGCTAAAGGTGAGGTACAGTCCTTTTTGAAATCAGCCGCCGCATATTGGCTTGATATGTACCATTTTGACGGCATACGTGTTGACGCTGTGCGTAATCTCATATATTGGCAGGGCGATGAAAGACGAGGAGTAAATACAAATGGCATAAATTTTCTGCGGAGCATGAACAGCGGACTAAAAAAGCGTTTCCCCACAGTAATAATTTCAGCGGAGGACTCCACTGCATATCCCGATGTGACAAAATCGGCTGAAAATGGCGGATTGGGATTTGATTACAAGTGGGATATGGGCTGGATGAATGATACCCTTGAATATTTCCGTACATCGCCTATGTACCGTAGCAGAGATTACCACAAACTGACATTTTCCATGGTATATTTTAAAAATGAAAGATTTATCCTGCCCCTTTCTCATGACGAGGTTGTGCACGGAAAGGGAAGCATTGTTGAAAAAATGAACGGCAGTGAGAAATTTTCGCAGGCAAGGGCAATGTATCTGTATATGTACGCACATCCGGGGAAAAAGCTTAATTTTATGGGTAACGAGATAGGGCAGTTCAGTGAGTGGTGCGAGAAAAGCCATATTGACTGGGTGCTCCTTGAAAATCCTGAAAACAGGCGGTTTAACGAGTTTATAAAGTCGTTAAATCATATTTATCTGGAGCATGAAGCATTGCATTGTGACTATGAGGAGGGAAATTTCCTATGGCTTGACTGCTGCTCCGAGGAGGATTGCGTATATGTCTTTTTACGCAGGGGAGAATATGAGGATATTCTGGCGGTGTTCAATTTTTCCGATTGGGAGAAAAGGGGATATACAGTAAAAATCGGGAACTGTACATCTGTTGAACTGCTTATTGACAGTGATTGGGATAAATTCGGGGGAGGATCTCAAAAGAGTGAATTTTCATTTTGCGGCGGAAAGCTTACGACTGATATGCCGCCATATAGCGGAAAGTTGTTTGTGATGAATAAAAAGGACGCTCGGTGACAAGCGTCCTTTTAGTTATTATTTGACGGCATAAATAAGGGGACGCTCTCTCTTGCAGAGCGTCCCTTCTTTCAAAACAGTCCACAGGACTGTTTTGAAATTCACCCCATGCAGAGCGCTTAAACGCATCGCAGAGCTTTGCTCTGCATGGGACTCTGTCCCATACCCTGCCAGAGGCTCTGCCTCTGGACTCCGCCAAAGGACTGAGTCCTTTGGAAACCCGATTGGCACAGAGGTGGTAATATTGCTTTTGTTTTTCCCCGACACCAATTATTTATTTTCCCTGTATTCACTTGGCGACATACCCTCTGCGGCCTTGAACTGCCGCACAAAATAGTTGTAGGAGGAATAGCCGCATTCTCTTGATACATCAGTAACTGTCATATCCGAGGAGGTGAGCAGTGTCTTGGCTTTTTCAAGTCGGCATTCAATCATATCCATGATTATGCTCTTGCCAAAATATTGCTTGTACATCTTTTGCAGATAGCTTTTGCTTAAATAAAGCTCTGATGCAATATCATTTACATTCCACGGCAGTTCGGGATTTTTCATAATCCTGCCACGGAGAATGCAAAGCTTCTGATACTGCGGATTTTCTGCCGATTCTGTTACAGTGTAGCTGTGAATTCTATTGAGTGCCGCCTTATGCAGACAAGTTCCAGGGGAAATTTCGGCGGAAAGTGGCTGAATATCCGTTCCTATGGTGAAGTTTATATTGCAGTTGTTGTTTTCACTGAAACGTGAGTTTTTTACTTTTTCCGAAAGGTGGGCGAAAATCTCCTCGCTTCTGTTTTTTCTGGGGGTAATAATTGCAAAGGAGTAGACAGACCATATGCCGCAGATTTCATCCTCCTTGATACATTCACGGATAAAGCCTGCAAAAGCCGATGTGATACGGCTGCATTTGTCATCGTCACCCTGATATTGTGCGTCGTTGAGCCCTGAAAGCTGTATGCGGATAAATTCGGCATTTGCACCTTTTTTTCGGAAATCGGTAATACGCTTGGAAAACTCTTTTTTAACGCCTGTTCTGTTGAGGAGTCCCGTGTTGTTATCATAGTGCATAGCATGACTTGCTTTGATTATGGTTTTGTCGAGAATGGATTTTATCCGTACCTGTTCAAGAGCCACGTTTATATAATTTATCCAGTGGAGGTAAAGTTCGCTGAAGCTCATAGGAAGCTTTCCGAATGATACAGCAGAGTAGCCGAAGAAATTGTCGTTGAAGTGCAAAGGTGTAATGAAATATGCAAGAGGGTAGGGGAGTTCTCCGCTGTAGTCGGGGAGAATATCCTCGGAGGAGAAAAAACTGATATTGTCAAAACGACGGAATGCACCGTCTTTCGAGAGTATAACTTTCATTTCGTCGCCCGTTTCAAAGGTAAGGCTGTCTGTGAATTTTCCGTTTTTGCAGTCGATATATTTTTTTGTAAGGCATATGTTCATATGTCTCATTTTATAAAGGTAGTAGGTATAGTTGTCAAGCCTGTCTGCAAATTCTTCGGGGTTTGAAGTGTTTGTAATGTCAAAAAGCATATCCCTGTGGAGGATATCATTTTCATAGGCACGGAGCATTCTGTCCCTGCGTAATGGAGCCTGCAGAGGCGGATTGTTACATCCGCAGCTCTGTGCAGGACAGAAATTTCCCATTTCATCACGCACTTTGTGGCATATCTTTCCCGTAATCATGCGGTAAATTCGGCGGAACGCCTCTGCACCAAGCTGAAAATTCGGACGACGGTAGCTTGCAATGCGTGGAATATTGCTTTTTCCCTCCTCGGAAGCGTCATAGCCTGTAACAGCTATATCCTCGGGGACTTTTATCCCCCCACGGATAAGTGCCTCTGTAAGGGCGATAGCTGAAATGTCATTTCCGCATACAACGGCTTCAGGGCGGTCGATGTTCCCTTTGATTATCTTTGCGGCAAGTTCCTCGGCGGCAGCTTTCCAGAAGTCGCCGTACAGGCAGTGTTCCTTTTTAAAGTCAAGTCCGTGCTTTTTCATGGAGGTTACAAAGCCCCGCATACGTTCCTCTGAAACGAAAAATTTCTTTGGTCCTGTAAGGCAGTATATTTTTTTGTAGCCGTGAACGTCAATGAGGTGATCGGTAATCTGTTCAAATGCGGTACAGTCGTCAATTGCGGTGGATTCAAACAGCTTGTGCTCCTGGCTGTCAAGGAGCATTACGTGCTTTCCTGAGGCTATAAGAAGATTATCTATCATAGTCTTTATATCCTCGTCGTAGAAAGTGTTGCGATCATAAAGAAAACCGTCAAAGCGGTGAGATTTTATAAGCTTGAAAATCTCTTTTTCTGCCAGTTTGTGAGGGGCGTTTACATAAAAGTTATGGAGAGGAGCAAGTACAGCTATGTCACATTTGGTTTTGAATGCCTGCGAAATAATGCCTTTAAGCATATCTTCCTGAAAGCTTATCTGACATTCAGCCATTATAACACCTATGAGTAGACGTTTTTTCATAATTCACCGCCTTTGAGATAAAATGTTAGTAAAAAGACACAAAAAGTCATTTATTTATTCATGATATTATGGTATAATATTATTGTGGCAAAATAGGTCGATTGCATCTTGCTGTGTATTATTATATCATACATCAGAATGAATTGCAAGACAAAAATACACATTCGATTATAAAACGTAAAATAATCCTTTACATTGAATATTTTTATTCATTGAAATGATGTGAAATATTGTGTATAATATAAAAGTAGTCAGGAAATGTCATAAAAGCTTAAACGGAGTTATTGCCTGTTTTGTGGATTATTTTTCAGTGCAGTTATCCGTAAAACAGTCAGACGGAGGAGATTTCTTATGAAGAACAAATTCAAACGCATACTTTCAGCAACAGCAGCCCTTGCAGTTGCAGCAGCCCCCTCATTTGCTGTTCCTGCGGCGGATTACACCCTTGAAGCAAATGCCGCTTCAAATGTAATGCTGGAATATCTCGACAGAGGTATTACTGCTGTCAATACAGGCAGCGGAATGCTCGTAAGCTGGCGTTACCTTGCCAATGATGACGATAATGCCGTGTATAAGCTTTATCGTGACAACACTCTGATTTACACAAGCGAGGCAGGTAAGGCTACCTGTTACCTCGACGCACAGGGAAGTGCTTCATCAAAATATCGTGTTGATACCCTCTCATCAAGCGGTGCTTTGTTAAGCTCGGAGAATTGTCGTTTCACTTCAAACAATGCTTACTTCGATATCCCTATGACTCCGCCTACAGGTTCAGGCTATACATACAGCCCTAATGATATGTCCGTAGGCGATATTGACGGTGACGGTCAGTATGAGCTTTTTGTCAAGTGGGATCCAAGCAACTCACAGGATAACTCCAAGGGCGGCAAGACAGGAAATGTCTTTATCGACTGCGTTAGGCTGGACGGCACAAGAGTATGGAGAATTGATTTAGGTGTCAATATCCGTGCAGGTGCACATTACACACAGTTCTATGTAGCTGACTTCGACCTTGACGGCAAGGCTGAAATGACCTGTAAAACAGCCGACGGAACAAAGGACGGTACAGGAAAAGTTATAGGCGACGGCTCCAAGGATTACCGCAATTCCGACGGTTATATTTTAAGCGGTCCCGAGTATTACACCCTCTTTGACGGTGCTACAGGTGCGGCTCTTGATACAGTTGACTATGAGCCTGCACGAGGCGAGGTTTCAAAAAACACCTGGGGCGATAATTACGGAAACCGTGTAGACCGATTCTGGGGCTCTGTTGCATACGTTGACGGCGTTCACCCCTGCGTAATCACAGGACGAGGCTATTACACACGTATGACAGCAACCTGCTACGGCGTAGAAAATAAGAAGCTTGTAAAGAAATGGGCGTTCGATACGGGCTTTAACAGCTCTGCTGCAGGATATGGCGACGGAAACCACAACAGTATGCCTGCTGACGTTGACGGCGACGGAAAGCAGGAAATCATCACAGGTGCAACCTGTATTGACGATAACGGCAAGGTTTTATGGTGTACTGATTTAGGACACGGTGACGCTATGCACCTTTCTGATTTTGAACCTGACAGACCAGGTCTGGAGCTTTTTGTCTGCCACGAAGAACAGAAATCAGGCTGGGGCGTAAGCATTTTAGAAGCCGCAACAGGTAAGACAATCTACCACGAAAACGGTACAAAGGATACAGGACGATGCGGTGCGGCTAACGTGACTGCCGCAAATGCCGGTTCGGAATACTGGGGACCATACACAAACGGTACTATCAATGTAGTTGGAGGACAGGTATCCTCATCAAAGGGTGCACAGAATTTCTTCATCTACTGGGACGGTGATCTTGAAAGAGAATACCTTGACGGCGGAGATGCTTCTCCAGCCACAATTTCAAAGATGAATGCAAGCGGTAAAATTGATACACTTCTTACAACTACTGGATTTATCACAAATAACTCCACAAAGGCTAATCCCTGCCTTTCAGCCGACCTTTTCGGCGACTGGCGTGAGGAACTTATCGTAAGAGCCGCAGATAATAATTCAGTGAGAATTTACTGCACACCTTATCAGACAGATTACCGCATAACAACTCTTATGCACGACGCACAGTATCGTATGCAGGTATCATCGCAGAATACCGCATACAATCAGCCTCCACATACAAGCTTTTTCCTCGGCACAGGCTATGACCTCCCTGCAAGACCTACAGACACGGTCAACACAGACGGAGTCACAGTCAACCCCTCAAAGACAGGTGCCGTAATTGACACAGGATACAACTACAAGATAAAGAATAAGAAAAGCGGGCTGTATCTGGAAGTTGCTGACGCAAAGGCTGAAAACGGCACAAATGTTCAGCAGGGTACAACAGGCGGTACTGTATGGAAATTTGCTGAATCATCAGCACCAGGTTATTATTACATCTACTCCGAAGTAGGTGACGGGAAAACATTTTTACTCGATGTTGACTCTGCAAAGGCAGAGAATGGAACAAACATCGGAATTTGGGATAATACCAATAGCGACGCACAGCTTTTCAAGCTTGTTGACAACGGTGATGGTACATATGCAATATGTACAAAGGTTACAAAGGATGCAGGCTGTATTGGTGTAAACGGTGCTTCAACAGAAGCAGGTGCGAACGTTATTGAATGGGAATGTAATGACAGTGACGACCAGAAGTGGATTCTGGAAATTAAATATAATACAATCAGCGGCGAGCTTGTAAAGGGGCTTGCTGTAAAGGATATGGAAAATAATGCCGACTGGAAAATTACAGGCAATGCAGCAGTAGGCTCTCTCATCTATGGTGACAGAGATTTCACCTATACACAGCTTCCCACTACCCTCTCAGGAGCTGAAATGATACAGACAGCCTGCGATTCCAAAAACAGTGCAAATGAGCTTGCAGAGTTTACAGCGGCAAAGGATATCAAGGTGTATGTACTTCTTGATACACGAGTTCAGGAGTCCATGGGTGCAATTCCCGAATGGCTCAACGGCTGGACAAAGACTTCCGAGCAGGCAGCCAGCAGCAATGATGTATTTTTCGATATCTATGAAAAGTCCGTAAAGGCTGGAGAAATTGTTTCACTTGGTACAAATACAACTTCATATAACGTAATGAATTATGCTGTTCTCGTCAAGGAGGACGCACTTGTTACAACTACAACCACAACAACCGCACCTCCTGTAACAACTACAACAACACCTGTTGTAACTCCTACAGAGGGACTTGCAGGTGATGCAAACTGTGACGGAGTTGTTTCAATTGCGGATGCAGCTGCGATTTTCCAGTGCATAGGAAATTCCGATAAGTATGCTTTATCGGAGCAGGGCGAGAAAAATGCCGATGTTTCGGGCGGTGGCGACGGTATTACAGCTGCCGATGCTATTGCTATTCAGAAATTTGATGCAGGACTTATAACTGCCCTCCCTGAAAAATAAAGTAATCCTATTTCTATCATAATACCCTTTCTGAAAGGCTCTCCGTTAATTCGGGGAGTTTTTCGTTTTAATTCATTGACAGAAAAATAAAAATATGGTATCATTATAATATTAATGATGTAAAGGAAGATATTATGCTTGTCAGCCTGAATAATATAAATAAGATATATAACGGAAAGCAGATACTCACTAATGTATCTCTTACTATTGACGAAAATGATAAAATCGGACTTGTGGGCAATAACGGCTGCGGAAAGTCCACTTTGCTGAAAATCCTCACAGGATCCGTTGAGCCTGATCGTTTCAGCGAAAAAGACGGTATAATTTCATTTGCCGCAAAAACGACCATAGGCTATCTGGAGCAGATGGGCGGACTTGACTCCGAAAGTACCGTTATGGAGGAAATGAACAAGGTCTTTGAGCCCATACATAAGGCGATTGAACGTCTTCGTGATATTGAGCTTGAAATTGAGCTGGGGGATAATTCCTCTGCCGACGAGTATCAGCAGCTTTCTTCATGGATTGAAGCCAATGACGGCTATAATACCGATGTTAAAATCCGCACCGTTCTCAATGGTATGGGCTTTACGGGGGAGCAGCTCAACCGTACCGTATCGGGCTTCAGCGGCGGCGAAAAGACGCGTCTGTGCATTTCAAAACTGCTTCTTGAGGAGCCTAATCTGCTTATTCTTGACGAGCCTACAAACCACCTGGATTTTAAGACAATTATGTGGCTTGAGGATTACCTCCGCAGCTACCGTGGAGCAGTTCTCATTGTCAGCCACGACAGATATTTCCTTGATAGGCTTTGCACCTCTGTATGCGAAATCGAGAGGGGTATTCTCACACGGTACAAGGGCAACTATTCCGCCTTTGTTCGTCAGCGTGAGGAAAATACCGCTCGTCGTGAAAAGGAATATGAACAGCAGCAGAAGCAGATTGCCAAAATGGAGGATTACGTTGCACGAAATCTCGTCCGAGCTTCCACTACGAAAATGGCACAGAGCCGCAGAAAACAGCTTGAAAAAATCGAGCGTATAGAAAAGCCATTTCACGAGGAAAAACACGCTAAAATCAAGTTTACATATGCTGTAGAGCCGCCTCTTGATGTACTTAAAGTCAAAAATACGGATATCTCTGTAGGGGAGGGGATGAACCGTAAAACCCTCGTTGACAGCGTTAGCTTTGATGTCCGCAGAGGGGAAAAAATCGGCATTATCGGCGATAACGGCATAGGAAAATCAACTCTGCTGAAAATTATACAGGGACTTCACTCCCATGAGGGTACTGTCCGTTGGAATACCAATATTAAAATATCCTATTTTGAGCAGGAAAGCACCAATCTCAACCGTGAACTGACGGTTATGGAGGAGCTTCACAGTCGCTACCCCTCACTTTCGGATTTAGAGGTGCGTAATCTTCTTGCACAGGTTCGCTTTGTGGGCGAAAATGTATTCAAAGAAACGGGAGTTATCAGCGGCGGTGAGCGTGCCAAGCTCTGTTTTGCCATTATGATGCAGGAGCACGGCAATGTGCTTATCCTCGATGAGCCGACAAACCACCTTGATTTAAGCTCTAAAGAGGCTATTGAAACAGCTCTGGAGGAGTATACGGGCACGATTATTTTTGTGTCACACGACCGCTATCTGTTGAGTAAAATTGCGGACAGGCTCATTGAACTGACCGACGGCTCATATCGTGAGCACAACTACGGCTTTGAAAAGTATCTCGATGTTCTCCGTGCTGAACAGGCGGAGGAAAAACGTGCTGCCGATGCTGAAAAGTTTGCAAAAGCCGCAGAAGCCGCAAAGGAAAAGCAGGCTAAAACCTACCGCAATAAACAGCAGAGAAGTGCCGATGCAGCCCGTAAAAACGAAATGCGTCGCCTTGAAAAGGAAATTGACGAATTACAGGCGAAAATTGATGTTCTCAGCGAGGAGATAACAAAGGAAGAAGTATACTCCGATTATGAACTGATGAACGCAAAATGTCGTGAAATAGACGAATTAAAGGGACAGATTGACGAGAATTTTGAAAAGCTTATTGAACTGGATGAATAATCATTTTTTGCTATGTGGTGCTATTTCAACATTATTTTTTGTCAGAAATTGTCTGAAATGCCAAAAATGACGATTGCACGAAAAAACTATTGAAAAATTATCGCAGATATGATATAATAAATACAAGCTATTTTCGAAAAAAGGAGGTTTCTGTTATGAAACATATCAAGACAATGAACAAGGCTAATCTCAAGGAGTCCGCAAAGAAGGGCGGCTGTGGCAATTGCCAGGCTTCTTGCCAGTCAGCTTGCAAGACATCCTGCACTGTTGCTAACCAGAAGTGCGAGAGATAAGAGATTTTTTCAGAAATCTTTAAGGGCAGTGTTATGCTGCCCTGTTTTTTTCATTAGAGGAGTGTGTTTGTATGATACATAAGTATAAATTGAACGGTTTTAATATAGTTCTTGATGTCAACAGCGGCGGTGTTCATATCGTTGATGAACTGACATATGACCTGCTTGACAATATTGAGCCTCCCTTTGAGGATAAGTGTCCGCAGAAAGTTGTGGATAAGCTTTCAAAGGTTTATTCAGTTGAGGATATTGAGTCCTGCTATGGCGAAATTGTGGAGCTTTACAATGAGAAAATTCTCTTTTCAGAAGATGATTACGAGAAGTATGCAAAGTACTCCGTAGCTTCTCCTGTCAAGGCTATGTGCCTTAATATCGCCCACGATTGTCAGCTTCGCTGTAAGTACTGCTTTGCTTCAACAGGCGATTTTGGGCAGGGACGCAAGCTTATGACTCTTGAAACAGGTAAGAATGCTATTGACTTCCTCCTTGAAAATTCGGGCGACAGAAAAAATCTGGAGCTTGATTTCTTCGGCGGCGAGCCTTTGATGAACTTCAAGGTAGTTAAGCAGATTGTGGAGTATGCACGTTCCCGTGAGGCTGAATACAACAAAAAATTCCGCTTCACTATTACTACAAACGGACTTCTTCTTGATGATGACAAGATTGATTTTATCAACAAGGAAATGTCAAACGTAGTTCTCTCCATTGACGGACGTAAGGAAATAAACGATTATTTCCGTGTACTTCCAAACGGACAGGGCTGTTATGACATGATTCTCCCAAAATATCAGAAGCTTGTTGCAGGCAGAGGTGATAAGGAATACTACGTGAGAGGTACATTTACAAATAAAAATCTCGACTTCTCAAACGATGTATTTGCCCTTTATGAGGCAGGCTTCGACCAGATTTCCATTGAGCCTGTTGTGGGCGAGGGTGACGAGTATGCCCTTACAGAAAAGGAACTGTCCGCTGTATTCAAGGAGTATGAGAACCTTGCAAATCGTATTCTCGAAAACGAGAAAAAGGGCGGTAAATTCAACTTCTTCCACTTTATGATTGACCTTGACCAGGGACCTTGTGCTATCAAGCGTTTGAGAGGATGCGGCTGTGGTAACGACTATGTGGCAATTACTCCTGATGGTGATATTTACCCATGCCACCAGTTTGTTGGTATGGAGGAGTACAAAATGGGCAACATCGATGAGGGTACATTCAATCAGGAGATGAAGTCCGATTTTGCAAACTGTCACGTTTATTCAAAGCCTGAATGCCGCAAGTGCTGGGCGAAGTTCTATTGCAGCGGCGGCTGTAATGCAAATAATTACCAGTATATGGGCGATGTTCGCTCTGCACACAAGATTTCTTGTGAGCTTGAAAAGAAGCGTCTTGAATGTGCTATAATGCTGAAAGCGGCGAGAACATTCAGCGATGCGGAGTGAATTTTAATTAAGAATTTAGAATTATGAAATAAGAAAAAATGTGCGGTAGATTTGCCGCACATTTTTGTATGAAAAAGTAGGGGCGGATATTATCCGCTCGCAATATCAAAGCGAAATTCAGTTATTTCAACAGACAAAAAGGGCGGAATTTTCCGCCCTTTCATTTTGATGTTTACTTTTCGTGATGCTTGATAAGACCTGCTGCCTTGGAGATTTCCATAACAACTGTGGGGATGAAGAATAATCCGGCACAGATAAGATAATACATTGCAGGGAGTGTTGTAAGTCCGAAAATTGTGCGTACAGGTGTGAACAGTACAAGTGCAACAAGTGCAACAGAAGCAAGCACAGCCCTGTTGAGAGTCTTGTTTGTGAATATTCCTGTCTTAAACAGTGAACGGTCACTTCTCATATTGAATGACTGGAGAACCTGTGACATAGCAAGTACAAAGAATGCCATTGTCTGACCGCTCTGTAAGCCGAGATTTGAATCGCCTATCTTAAATGCAATAAGTGAAAGTATACCGAACATAAAGCCCTGTAAGATAATTCTTACACCGAAGCCGTTTGCGAAAAGTCCCTCTTTCTTGGGCTTCGGTTTACGTGTCATAATATCCTTTTCAACATCCTCCATACCAAGTGCGATTGCAGGAAGTGAATCGGTTACAAGGTTAATCATAAGAAGCTGCATTGAAAGCAGAGGTGTCTTGTGCCAGAGAAGCATTGCGAAGAATACCAGAATAACTTCACCGATATTTGTACCGAGGAGGAATCCAACTACCTTTTTGATGTTTGCGTAGATACCGCGTCCCTCTCTTACAGCGTCAACTATTGTAGCAAAGTTGTCGTCTGTGAGAGTCATATCGGAAGCACCCTTTGCAACGTCTGTACCTGTGATACCCATAGCACAGCCGATATCAGCGGCTTTAAGTGCAGGAGCATCATTAACGCCGTCACCTGTCATAGATACAACCTGATCCTTTTTCTGCCAAGCCTTGACAATACGGATTTTATTTTCGGGAGATACTCGTGCGTAAACGCTGATTGACTCAACCTGCTTGTCAAGTTCCTCGTCAGTCATAGCGTCAAGCTCTGCACCTGTGATAGCTCTGTCACCCTCAACGAGAATGCCTAAATCCTTTGCAATAGCGGCAGCTGTTATAACGTGGTCACCTGTAATCATAACAGGACGGATACCAGCCTGACGGCATACTGCAACAGCGTCTCTTGCCTCGGGACGGGGAGGATCGATCATACCAACAAGACCTGCAAGAGTAAGTCCGTTTTCGATTTCCTCTGATGTGAGTTCAGCAGGGATTGTGTCAATTTCCTTGTAGCCGATAGCGAGAACACGGAGAGCGTCAGCACTCATCTTTTCGGTGATTTCCTTTGCCTTTGCGATATTTCCTGCTACACAGCGTTCAGCCATCATATCGAAAGCACCCTTTACGATAACGATGTTCTTATTGCCGAACTTGTTGATAGAAGTCATAAGTTTTCTGTCGGAATCGAAAGGAATTTCGCCTACACGGTTATGCTGTGCATTGATTTCGTCCTTGGGCATACCGTTTTTGTGAGCCGCAAGTACAATTGCTGTTTCTGTAGGGTCGCCGATGTGCTGTTCTTCGCCGTTTTCAAATGATACGCTTCCGTCACAGCAGAGAGCACCAATCATAAGAAGCTTTTTGATATCCTCGGGGCAGTTTTCGTCAACGAGAACAACATCGTCAGCGTTGTCGATATATGCCTTGACAACTGTCATTTTGTTCTGTGTGAGAGTACCTGTCTTATCGGAGCAGATAACAGATGCACTACCGAGAGTTTCAACAGCGGGAAGTCGTCTGATGAGAGCATTTTTCTTAACCATACGCTGAACGCCGATAGAGAGAACAATTGTAACAATTGCAGGAAGTCCCTCGGGGATAGCTGATACAGCAAGAGAAATAGCTGTCATGAAAATTTCAAGAGCAGGAATATTGTTGAGCAGACCTACAATGAAAATTATAGCACAAGCCGCAAGAGCCATAATACCGAGGTATTTACCAAGCTGTGCAAGCTTCTGCTGGAGTGGAGTCTGGGAATCGCTCTCGTTGTCAAGGAGATTTGCAATTTTACCCATTTCGGTATTCATACCTGTAGCTGTTACAACTGCTGTAGCAGTACCGTATGTAACGGAACAGCCGGAGAATACCATATTTGTTCTGTCGCCTATGGGAGCGTTTTCTTCAACGGGAGCGTATGCGTCCTTTTCGCTGGGAACTGATTCACCTGTAAGGGCGGATTCCTCTGATTTAAGGCTTACGCTGTGGATAAGACGGGAATCGGCAGGAACGAAATCGCCTGCTTCAAGGTGAATAACGTCGCCGGGAACGAGTTCAGAGGCATCAATTACCTTTTCTGCACCGTTTCTGATAACTCGTGCGTGAGGTGCTGACAAATTCTGCAGAGCGTCAAGAGCCTTTTCAGCCTTGCTCTCCTGTACAACACCCATTATAGCGTTGAGAACAACGATAAGCAGGATAAGTACGGGCTCGAAAAATTCCTTTGGATTGCCCTCAATAATAGCAACAACGAATGAAATAACTGCGGCAATGAGCAGAATAATAATCATTACGTCCTTGAACTGTTCGAGGAAACGCTGGAAAGTAGTTTTCTTCTTCTTTTCACGGAGCTTGTTTTCGCCGTATTTTTCACGGTTTGCCGTAACCTCCGCATCTGATAACCCCTGTTCGATACTCACGTTATATTCTTTGAGTATCTCGTCGTTTGACTTACTGTGTGCTGACATAATTTACCTCCATAATATCATGTTATGTTACACTAACTTTTTGTTAATGTTTACCATATAATTATAATATGTTTTGTAACAATTGTCAATGGGTTTTGCGTTGTTTCGGGAGTTTTTACAAATAGCGGTTTACTGCGGTGAAATTATTGGTAGAATAATCCATTAACCAATAAAATAACCGCAACCCGACAGCCAAAAAACTGTCGACTCACGGCTAAAAACCTGAATTAAATTCAATAGTAACCCTGAAATCCCCCGAATTATCGAACTCTGCCGAAACATGGGCGGTAATTTTTTCGGAAAGGCATTTTACCACGTAAAGTCCAAGTCCCGAGCCGTTTTTGTTACGTGATGAGGGCTTATAGAACGGCTCAAAAACACGGTTTATATCAATAGCTGTGCTGTCCTCTGTATCGTTGAAAGCGGAGAGGGTAATTTCCCCGTTTTCCTCCGCAAGGGAAATTCCAAGGTGTGTGGAAGCGTATTTTTCAGCGTTGGACAGCAGGTTTTCAACAATTCTCATTATATATTGGCGGTTGCTGTTGATAACTATGCCGTCAGCAATATGAAAATCGGGAGAAATATTCCTCTCCTGCATCCAGCCGTACTGCTCCATAACAAGGTCGGAGATAAGATTGCTGAGATTTACGCTTTCCACAGTCATTTCCTCGTGGTTGTTTTCAATTTTCGACAATTCGAAAAATTCGTCGGATAGCTCTTTCAGATAGGTGTTCTTTTGCAGGGCAATTTTCAGATATTCCGCATTTTTTTCTGTTAATTCGCCGCTTTTTTCAATCATCTGCAAATATCCAAGAGAGGCGGTGAGTGGGGTGCGGAAATCGTGGGATATTCCCGATATCACGTTGTTCAGCTGTTCCTTGCTCCGTTTGTATTCCACATCGAGGGAACGCTGAATATCCGTATGCTCATTGAGTTTAACTGCAAGGTCCACAATATCCCTGTCAAAGTTATCAACCTTAATAGGACTGCTGTATTCGATGTTTTTTCGCTGTTCCACCTGCCTGCCGAAGCTTTTAATCTGCCGTTTCAGTATGATGTATTTCACGAAAAATACGGCAAAAAGCACAAAGAGGCAGATTATAATAATTTTTGTGAAATCCATAATCTACCTCCTTTTTAATGCGTAATTATTTACTTAAAATTCTTTTTCTTGTAACTTGCATATGTAAGTGCATACAATACAGCAAAGCATACAACAAATGTGCCGACAACCTTAAAAATGAATGAGTTTTCGTATTCGGGCTTTACAAATTCCGTAATCTGTGTATAAGGCAGAAAGCTCAAAACATCGGTTATCTTTTCATGGTCATTGGTCAATTCGGGCAAAGTTATATAAATCATCGTAGGGAACATTCCCAGCGTATAGTTCAGAACAGGTCCGCCAAGGATATGCCTGATAAGCATTGTAATAAATATTGTGCAGTTGACCACATTCATAATAATTAAAATTCCGAGAAATACAGTTGTGCCGATTTCTTCAAGACCGCCCATAGGGTATGAATTTCCCATAACAATAAAGGCGATAATTGTAGGGATAATAAGCACCGCCGCTGAAATAATGTCATAGACAATAATCTTGCTGAGGATAATATGATGTGTGCTTGCACCGTCCATAATCTCGTAGTAATAGGTTCTGTTCTGATACATATTTGAAATCATAGCAGAGAGGATAATTCCCACATAGCCTGAAATCAGAAAGCCTCCGCCTTGGGAATATATAGATAAAACACTAAACATATTTATTTCATCAAGGTCGGCGAGTGAAACAAATACCATCAGAAGCGGGAACAACCCCATTATGATAAATATTTTAAGGAATATTCCCGAATGTGAAACTCTGTAAAATTCAGCTTTAATAAGTTTACTCATTTTCAGCACCTACCTTTGATAAATAGAATTCTTCAAGACTTTCGCCCTCGCTGATGAATTTCGTGAGGATAAGTCCGTTGTCCGTGATTGTTTTTGAAACTTTTTCAACATTATCAAGGTAGTCAAACAGGCGGATTTCATCCCCGTGAATGACTTTGTACTGCTTTGTACCCAGTTTATCTTCAATAACTGCGGCTGTGCGGTTAATATCGTTTGTGCGGATTGCATAGTAGCTGTGGCATTTCGCCATAAGCTCATCTCTACTGAGGTTTTCAATCTGCTTTCCGTGGTTGATAATTGAAAAATCGGTGCAGAGTTCGGACAATTCCGAAAGAATATGGCTTGAAATGATAATGGTTACATTTTTTTCCTCCGAAAGCTTTTTCAGCATAAGTCGGATTTCTACAATACCCTCGGGATCAAGACCGTTTACAGGCTCGTCAAGCACCATAATTTCAGGCTCTGTGAGAAGTGCCATAGCAATTCCAAGACGCTGAGTCATACCAAGAGAGAATTTGCCTGCGGCTTTTTTGCCCACATCATGAAGCCCCACAAAGTCAAGCATTTCGTCGATTTTCTTTTTGTCAGCAACTCCCTTGACATAGCGGACATACTCCATATTCTGCCTTGCATTCATACTTTTGTCAATGATTGGTGCTTCAAGCATAAATGCCATTCTCTTTCTGCATTCGTCAAGATTGTCATTTCTGCCGAAAAATCTTATTTCTCCGCTTGTGGGAGAGGCAAGACCTGCCATCATCTTCATAATTGTTGTCTTACCTGCACCATTTGGACCAATCAGACCACAGATATGACCTTTTTCCACGTTAAGGCTGAAATTGTCAACTACGGTTGCTTTGCCGTATTTTTTGCTTAAATTTTTCAGCTCAATTACGTTCATTTTTACCACCCTTTCTGTAATTAGTTTTTGATTTCAGGGGATCTCTGCCCTGTCTATGATTATATTATAAATCGCTGATGTAAAGAAATGGTAAAGGAAAAGGTTAAGAAAAGGTAAAGAATTAATCCGCTAATTTATATCCCATACCCCAGACGGTTTCAATGTATTCCTGCGAATTATCGAGCTTTTTCAGCTTGTTTCGTATATTGCTCATATGCACCTTTACAGTTGTATCTTCCTTGAAATACGGCTCATTCCACACACTTTCAAAGAGATTTGACTTTGAAAAAAGTTTTTTCGGGTTAAGGAGCATAAGCTCCAGAATAGCATATTCCTTGCCCGTCAGCACAAGGGATTTACCGTCAACCGCCGCTGTACCGCTGTTTCTGTCAAGGGTTAATTTTTTATAGGTGAGGATAGTTTTTTCTTCATTGCCGCTTTTGTGCTGTGAACGGCGTAATACAGCCTCCACACGTACAAGAAGCTCGTCCAGATCAAATGGCTTTGTTATGTAATCGTCAGCACCCATGCGGATAGCGTCAATTTTCGACTGTACCATACTTTTTGCCGATACTATAATTATAGGAATATCCGAAAATTCACGTACTTTCTGCAAGACCATATCACCGCTCTGAAATGGGAGCATTAAATCAAGTATTACAAGGTCAGTGTCAGCTTCATCACGGATAATCCGTACAGCGTCAAGCCCGTTTTCCGCTGATATTGTGTTATATCCGTTGTTTGAAAGGTAGTCGCGAATAAGGCGGTTTATTTCTTTATCGTCCTCAACTACAAGTATTTTTTTCATGTAATCCTCCGCAAATTAGTTTATTTTATTATATCACAATATTCGCACCATTTCAATACTTTTTCTTGCCAAAGCATCAGAAATATGTTATAATAATAATGTAGCAAAAACTACATAAATTTTATAAGGGGTGAATTTTTTGCAGAAAAATTTGTTGGAAAAAATTAAGGAGTCCCTTGGCTCTGTTATTCCTGTTGCGGCAATTGTTTTTATACTTATGCTGACAATTGTTCCTGTAAGCGGCGAGATGTTCTTTATGTTTTTCATCGGAACGGTCATGCTTGTTGTGGGTATAGGTCTTTTTACGCTTGGTGCCGATACTTCTATGATTATCATAGGTGAGGAAATCGGTGCAAAGCTTGTAAGGCTAAAGAAAATATGGCTTATTTTGCCCGTCTGCTTTATAATCGGCGTACTTGTAACAGTTGCCGAGCCTGATCTGAAAGTTCTTGCAGACCAGACTCCCATTGTTGATTCGCAGATTATGATATGGTCGGTAGGTATAGGTGTAGGTATATTTCTTGCACTTGCTTTTTTGCGTATATTCCTACAGATAAAAATATCTGTTCTGTTTGTCATTATGTACGCATTGGTATTTGTTTTTGCCTGTTCTCCGCTCATTTCATCAAGCTTTATCCCTACGGCATTCGATTCGGGCGGCGTTACAACAGGTCCGATAACAGTTCCGTTTATTATGGCGTTAGGTCTTGGTCTGTCGTCAATCCGTGGTGATAAGACATCAGAGGAGGACAGCTTTGGACTTGTTGCCATGTGTTCCATAGGTCCTATTTTGACAGTGCTTATTCTCGGTGCTATGAGCAATACTGATATTCCCCAGCAGACTCTTGAGCCTATCGGAGAATACAGTTTCGTTTCTGAAGTTTTTAGAAAATTCACTCATGCACTTCCACATTATATGAAAGATGTTGCTATGGCAATACTTCCTATAATTGCTTTTTTCATCTTCTTTAATGCGATATCATTAAAGCTGGATAAAAAAACGCTTATTAAAATTTTTGTTGGACTTTTCTTTACTTATATCGGACTTGTACTTTTCCTCACAGGTGCAAATATCGGCTTTATGCCTATAGGCCAGTACCTTGGCGAAAGTCTTGCAGGAAGCGGCTATTCATGGATACTCATCCCCATAGGAATGGTTATCGGTTACTTTATCGTTTCTGCAGAGCCTGCCGTTCATGTGCTTAAACAGCAGGTTGAAACCATAACAGAGGGCAGAATTTCCGCAAAAGCGTTGGGACTCAGTCTTGCTATTGGTGTTGCCTGCTCTGTGGGAATTGCTATGATACGAGTTATAACAGGCGTATCAATTCTCTGGTTCTTAATTCCCGGATATGCTTTTGCTCTAATAATAAGCTTCCTTGTACCGCCTATATTCACATCTGTTGCCTTTGACGCAGGCGGAGTTGCGTCGGGTCCGTTGACAGCAACATTTCTTCTTCCTCTTGCAATGGGTGCAAGTGTTGCCGCAGGGGGAAATATGGCGGAGGACGCTTTTGGAATAGTTGCCATGGTTGCTATGACTCCGCTGCTTACAATTCAGCTTTTAGGACTTATCAGCAAATTCAAGTCTGCTCCGAAAATGGCTGCAATGGAAGGTCAGGTATTCCCTGTCAGACTTGACGCAAGCTGTGATACAGTTGTTATTCTCGATAAGAGGGAGGGTGTTTGAGTATGAAAGCTATGATACTTATTGCTGATTACAGCTGCAGCCATATTGTACAGAATATTCTTGCCGAAGAAAATATAGCCTGCCGTTTTCTCACCCATGCATATGGTTCGGCAGATTCCGAAATGCTTGATTATTTAGGATTTGGAGAAAACAAGAAAGTGACAGCATTTTCATTTGTACCCGAAAGCAAGGTTATGCACCTTTATGAAGTATTCAACAACAAGCTTTCTCTTACAAAAGCAGGTAAGGGTATAGCGTTTACCGTTCCTGTATCAGCAGCGTCAAATGTGGCGTTTTCGCTTGGCGGAACAACACCCGAAAAGGAGGAGATTACAGAAATGAACGATGCAAAATATGAGCTTATTGTAACTATAGTAAATCGCGGCGGTTTTGAGGCGGTTAAAGAGGCTGCAAAAAGTGCAGGAGCAAGAGGCGGAACACTTCTTCACGGTCTCGGACTTGGGGGAGAGGAAGCTGCAAAGTTTTTAGGCATTTCAATTCAGCCTGAAAAAGATGTTGTTTTCATTGTTGCAGGAAAAGACGACAGAGAACAGATTATGAAAAAAATCATGGAGGAAGCAGGTATTCTCACAGAAAACCGTGGAATATGCTTCTCACTTCCTGTTGATACAGCGTTAGGACTTGCTGGAAACATGGGCAGCATTGAGAATATGGTTAAATAAGAAAAAGGGGACGCTCGTTTTCAGAGCGTCCCTTTTATATTTATATTGCCTTGTCACCATGACACAATTGTTCCCTTATCACACATAAATCAAACACATCAAGCCTGTTATCTCTGCAAAGATCGGCAGATTGAGTGCTTTTCAGCTGTGCGTCAGGAACGGCAAGGAGCCATTTCTGTAACAGCACAAGGTCTGCAACAGTTAGCTCTCCGTCTGCATTCACATCGCCCTTGACAGTATTGTTTTCAAGGTATTCATCATAGGCGTAAAAATCTGCTCCCAGCTCGTTAATGGCTGTATTCAGCTCCGAAAGCGGCGAAATATTTTCACCGTCACTGTAATACAGGTCATAGCTGCCATTCATTGTGCTGCTGAAAATTATTTTACTATCATTAATGGGACAGGCATCTGAACAGTCGTAATCAGAAGAATTTAGTGACAGGGGATATGTTTCCTTGCCGTCATAGCACATTATCCTGTCACAGTGATTATCAGCGGAATGCCATGCTGTGAAATACAGCTTATCGCCATTTACAATGGGGTAATAAGCGTTAATGCCGCTTTCGCTGTATATAGTTTCAATTTTTTCTGTTTCCACTTCTATACGGCATATTGATCCGATTCTGTCTGTGTAGTTGGCATAATAAATATACTTCCCGTCAGTGGAAAAACAGGGCATTGCCTCCTCTGTGGGAGTATCGGTAAGCATTGTGACTTCTTTTGTTTCAATGTCAATAAGTGCAAGGTCATATACAAAATCGTTTTCAGAATTGCTCCAGTAGCCACGCTTGAAAATAATGCTTTTGCCGTCGGGAGAGAATTTCGGGTCCTCATTGCGGAATCCGCTGTTCTGCGTGAGATTTGTAATTTCGCCCTTATCGTAGAGAAAAATATCCCATTCGTCAGCCGTCCGGTCAATCGCCATAAATGTGAATTGTTCGGGAGAATTGCCGAAATAACCGTTCATAGCGTGGATGAAATTGCCGCTTATGGTTTCTGTTGTGCCGTCGGGGGAACGGAGATACAGCTTGCTGTCGAGGGCGGAATAATCGCTGTAATTGTGCCATAACAGCCAGCCGTCGGGTAGTTCGGCATTGTCTGCGGCATTCACAGAAAATGGCGTTGCAAATGGAATTGTTAACGCAAGAGATATAAGGCGGTTGATGATTTTAAGCTTATTCATGGGATTACCTCCGTGGTTTTAAAGGAGTTTTTTTCATTATATCATAAATTTGCTGGAAATGCAATTGTATTCCTGCGATATCAGAAATATTACAAAAAATGACACTAAATTTAAATCGGCAAACGAATATTACGCAAAGATAAATTTAACAATACAATCCGACGTCAAATTATATACAATCCTCATATTCTATTGATTTTATTTTTTGCAGATGCTATAATCAGAACATAGAAAAAACACAGCAATATTGCTAAAAACGTTTGGGGTTATAAATTATCTGAAAGGACCATTTATTATGAAAAAACATACTTTAAAATGCTTATTTGCATCAACGCTCGTTATTACATCATTTACTTCCTGCGGAGCTAAAGAAGAAGCAATCAGCTCTAAATCAGAAGAAAGCTTTTATTATGAACCTGCTGAAAGTGTGGCTGATGAAAGTTTATCTTATTCTACAAGTACAAATAATTCGGATTTTGCATACGTTGGTTCGGAGGAATATTCTGAAATAGTTGAAAACGGTTTCAAATCGGTTGAGGTTAATCCTCTTTCAACATTTTCAGCAGATGTAGATACAGCCTCTTATGCAAATATCAGAAGAATGATAAATGACAGCGGTTATATTTATGATACAAATGCAGTCAGAATCGAAGAAATGATAAACTACTTTGATTACAATTATGAAGCTCCCACAGACACACCATTTTCAGTTACCACAGAAATGGCTGAGTGTCCATGGAATACGGAGAACAAGCTGCTGTCAATCGGAGTGAAAGGACAGGAAATCGAAACTGACCGTATTCCGTCAAATATAGTATTTCTGCTTGATGTTTCAGGCTCAATGTATTCGGAAGATAAACTGCCCCTTATGGCAGAGGCTTTCTGTATGCTTGCTGAAAATCTTACTGAAAATGACAGAGTTTCTATCGTAACATATGCAGGTGCAGACGCTGTTCTGCTTAAGGGAACACCGGGCAGCGAATACGATGAAATATCAGCAGTTTTAAACTCACTTGAAGCAGGCGGCTCAACAAATGGTGCGGCAGGTATCAACACTGCATATGAGCTGGCAGAAAAATATTTTATAGAGGGCGGCAACAACAGGGTTATTCTTGCAACCGATGGCGACCTCAATGTAGGTGTCTCTACGGTTGACGGACTTGAAAAGCTTATCTCTGAAAAAAGAGAAACAGGTGTATATCTGTCTGTTCTCGGATTTGGCACAGGAAATATAAAGGATAACAAAATGGAAACCCTTGCAGATAAAGGAAATGGAAATTACGCTTATATCGACAGCATTTCCGAGGCGAGAAAGACTCTCGTGGAAGAAATGGGCGGAACATTGTTCACAATTGCAAAGGATGTGAAATTCCAGGTGGAATTCAATCCTGCTTATGTTTCTGAATACCGTCTTATCGGATATGAAAACAGACTTATGAACGATGAGGATTTTTACGATGATAAAAAGGATGCAGGCGAAATAGGTGCAGGTCATACCGTAACAGCACTTTATGAAATCACTCCTGTAAAAAGCGATATTCCGCTTAAATATCAGCCCGAAGAAGCAGCTGATACACCCGAAACAGAGTTTGCAGGCGAATGGCTTACAGTAAGCGTAAGCTATAAGGCTCCCGATTCTGATGAGAGTTCGATTCTGAAATTTCCTGTCAGCGAAGACAAAATAACTGATTTTCCAAGCGAAAATATGCAGTTTGCAACTTGTGTTGCTGAATTTGGTATGCTTTTAGCCGAAAGTGAGTATTCGGGTGATGTAACATATGACGACATTCTTAATACTCTCTATGACCTTGATTGTATCAGTCAGGATAAATACAAGCAGGAATTTGTGGAGCTTGTAGAAAAAGTGGCTGAATATTTATAAAGAACCTCACAAGCTCTGTGCGGTATCGCCTTAACAAAATGCCTCTCCATTCAGAATGGGGAGGCGTTTTCAGTTATTAGGATTTATAAAAACAAGGCTGTTTCAAGTGCAATATATAATTTACCCAGATTATGGTTTGCTCCGTGAAGCCCCTCGATGTCATAACCGCTTGATTCAAGTACGTCACCTGCTTCAAGAAAATCATAAAGCTCCAGACCGTAGAAATCACACAAAGCCTGCACTCCTGCAAGTTCCATTTCAACTGCGATACAGCCCTCTTTTTTGCGTTTTTCAACAAGTCCGACTGTTTCTCTGATCATAGAATCTGTAGTCCAAATTTTGCCCAATACATAGGGGATGTTTAATTTTTCAAATATTGCAGATAATTTCTTACTGTTTTTGATTTCAATATAGTCTGCGGGTTCAGCAAAGTAGTATGAACATCCTTCGCCACGATAGCTTTCTGTCGGAATTATAAATCTACCTTCGGTTTTTTCTCTGTCAAGACTTCCGCAAGAACCAAACATAATAAATTTTGTAGCACCTGTCTGCCAATGGGCTTCATAACAAAAAGCTGACGCAAGTGCAGAACCTATGCCTGTTAAATAAAAAGCAATATCTCTGCCTTTATAATTCATTTTATAGATAGGGATATCTCCATTACAAGAACTCAAAATCCCTATCTTTTCACATTGATAAGTATTAAGCAGGTGATTATGTATATCTATTGAAAAGATAATCAGACATATATCTGTGATATGCTTTGGTTCTCCATAAAAATCTTTAATATTAATAACGGGTTCTGTTTTAATATCATAGCAATCTGTAATCATAACATCTCTCCTTTATATTTTTATTGTACCCGAAAAACTTCTTTTAGTCAAGGAGTTTTTATTGGTATACCAGTAAAAAGTTTGGGATTTGGCATAGTTTTTCGTGTTGGTTTGCATAAATCTTCTTGCACGGCACTTTTGACATTCTCTGTAATATAAAGCAAAAAACAAGCCAACTATGACAAATATCAGCTATAACCTGTTGTGGATAAGCAATGCAGTTTTTATGATAAATATTTCCGAAAACCGTCAATAATAGTAGTCGGACTATTGACAATTCTTTTTGTGTCGTGTATAATAAAGAAAAAATTCATTAATAATTTGTAAGCTCTTTCAGTATGTGTTGTGTATGCGAAAGAGATACAATAAAATTTATGAGAAATAAGGAGAAGATTTATGAAAAAATATATTGGAATTATCGTGATGACGGCTATACTTTCTCTGACCGGATGCGGGCCGGATATTGAGGAAACAGCAAACAATTCGATGGACAGCACTACTGAACAGATAACAGAATCCGCAACGGAAGAAACAACAGCGGAAACTACTGTAGAGTCCGAATCACAGTCGGAAACAGAAGCTGTTACCACAGCTTCCGAAACAAAACCAACTACTGAGTCGAAAACTGAAACCGGCACTACAGTTACCCAAACAGAACCGACTACAGAGCCTGCAACTACTGCCGAAGAAACAACCACAGCAAAACCAAATGAGATTTTTGCTCTGAATGGACCACTTGGACGATATCAGGGAGTTGAGGAATTTGACAATGCAAAATTTGCAGCATCCTTTGGAGCAGACGATTTTACGAAGAACGAGGACGGTACATTTACACTAACAACGATGATTTACTGCTATGAGCTGTTCAGCGGTGAAGATATTCAATCTCTGAAAGTTGGCGATACTATCTGGTGTCTTGGCAAGAAAGTGATTGTTGAAACTATAGAAGTGCTTGACAGCGGTCTTATTATTGTAAATGGCGGCATTGAAAATGGCGGATGTTATTTTAAAACAGACGATAAGGGCGTATATTTCGAAAGCGGCATGAATGACCTTCATTCCTATTATGAAATCGGCGAAAATACCTACACGCTTTCTGCTGATTTCGTGTTTACAGACAATTCTGATATGGATAACCCAAAGACATATACTGCCGAAGAACTTATGGCACTTCTTGCAAAGGATACACATTTTGTCAATAGTAACACAATCGTGGAAACCTCCGACGGCGTTGTAACTGCGATTGTGAGAAATTATATTCCATAACAAGGAAAATGTGGGGTATGTGAATGGAGTAAAAAATATTGGCAATTCTCGCCTTTGCGGAAATGTTGTATTTCTCCCCCAACTAAACCTTGTCGTCAAATACTCGGCATAAAGAAAATTTCTCTGTGTCAGAAAAGCTTGAAATGCGACAGTATTCCTGCGTTTTTTCTTGATAAATTTCCTTTCTGCTTTCGTCTTTTTGGCAAGGTATAATTGGCGGAGCAATAAAAGAGGTCGTCATCTCACAAAAAATACGAGGAGTGATAATTTATGCTGCACCATATGAAATTAAAAAACTCGCCGTTTATGAAAATCAAGAACGGCAGTAAAACAATAGAGCTGCGTCTGAATGACGAAAAACGACAGCAGGTACAAGTGGGGGATTTTATAGAGTTCAGTCTGATTGATAATCCCCATGATAAAATTCAGACACGAGTAACAGCACTCCACCGCTTTGATTCGTTTCAGGAGCTTTATGCGTCACTTCCAAAAGAAAAGCTTGGCTATGCTTCTACTGATACGCCAAATCCCGACCATATGGACGAATACTATTCCCGTGAAAAACAGGAGCAGTATGGCGTTCTTGGAATTGAACTGCGTTCGACTAATTTGCAGAAATTCATTGATGCACAGGAGTGTGGTTACGGCTTCGGCGAAACATATCAGACTGCTTTATTGGAAATGAAGCAAGGACAAAAAATAACACACTGGATATGGTATGTTTTTCCGCAGATTAAAGGGCTTGGAGTCAGTGATATTACTGTGTATTTCTCAATTAAAGATATTGAAGAAGCAAGAGATTATTATGAACATCCTGTTCTTGGTCAAAGATTGACAGAAATCACAAGCGTTCTTCTTGATATTAATAATGATGATCCAATGGCAGTATTCGGTTTTATTGATTCGTTTAAGCTTCGTTCCTGTATGACGCTCTTTAAGCATGCCGCACCCGAACGGGAACTGTTTCAGCAGGTGCTGGACAAGTTCTGCCGTGGTATTGAAGATGATAAAACTACCGTGATACTTGGAGAATAAACTATGGAATTTAAAAATAAAGTCGTTGTCGTTACAGGCGGTGCTAACGGCATAGGAAAATGTATTGCTGAGGAATTCAGAAAAAACGGAGCTTTTGTGTATGTGATTGATAACGTTGATGGTGAGCATTTTGTGGGAGATATTGCCGATAAGAATACTCTTGAACAATTTGCGGAGTCAGTGCTTTCACGTCATGAAAAAATCGACTGCCTTATTAATAATGCACCACCGATGATGAAAGGAATTGATGACTGCACCTACGAGGAGTTTCAGTATGCGTTATCAGTCGGCGTGACTGCACCCTTTTATTTGTCAAAGCTGTTTGCCCCTCATTTTAATAAGGGCGGCTCTATCATCAATATTTCGTCATCTCGTGACCGAATGAGTCAACCGCAGACGGAGAGCTATACAGCGGCAAAAGGCGGCATAGTGGCACTTACTCATGCACTGGCGATTAGCCTTTCGGGAAAGGTACGTGTGAACTCCATTTCGCCCGGTTGGATTGATACTGCTTATACAGTTTATGAAGGTGCGGATGCTGTTCAGCAGCCAGCAGGCAGAGTCGGAAATCCCCTTGATATTGCCAATATGGTACTTTTTCTATGTTCCGATAAGGCAGGTTTTATTACGGGCGAGAATATCTGTATTGACGGTGGTATGACAAAACAGATGATTTATCATGGAGATTTTGGTTGGAATTTATCAGAATAATCAGTTTGCTATGGCATAACCGCACAAATCCCGATTTTTTATATCACAATAAAAAATATGATTAAATTTTAGAAAAAGGCGTGTGAATAACAATGCATGTTAGGTTAATTGACTTTTATTGGGTGCCGTTGATTTTAATTGCTGTTGTGATATTTTTAATTAATAAAAGAACAAGAAAAGTTACATTAAAAATATTATTAGGTATAGCAATAATGATCTTTGATATGTTTATCATATTCCTTCTTGGCATGTTGTTTTTTAGGGATAACCTTATGATATTCTTTACATGTTCGTTTTTTACATCGATAATTGTATTTATGTTTGGTGTTTCCTTGAAAGAACTTATACGGATAATACGGATTAAAAGAACCTGCTGTACTACTGCAGGGGAAATTTTTGATATAGGCTATGGCAGAGGAAGTTGCTATAAAATCAGATATTGTGTAAAAAATCAGGAATATGTTTTCACCGCCCCCACATTGTCCCAAGGAGAAAAATGGAAAGTGGGCGACAGTGTAACGGTTATTTATTCGTCGAAAAATCCTCATGAAGCTTATATGAAAAAGAATGATTCGGTTGCTGCGATTGCTCTGATGATTGGTTCGACATTTTTATTAATTGGTGCGATTGCCGTAGAATGTTATGCATTGACGGATGTATAATGGCGTAATATCGGCTGATTACGGCTCTTGATAGTGCAATGAAAGGAGAAGATTTCACTATGAACGTATTTGACAACAGCGAATTTGAGGCACAGCGTGAGCAATACGCAAAGGAAGCAAGAGAAAAGTGGGGCGATACTGCCGCATACAAGGAGTACTCCGCAAAGGCTTATTCCGCAGAAAAACAGAATGAGCTTAACGACGGTATGAACGCTCTTATTGCGGAATTTGCAGGGTGTATGGCTGACGGTTGTTCTCCCGAAAGTGTGGAAGCACAGGCACTTGTAAAGAAGTGGCAGGCTTATATCACGGACAATTGCTACACCTGCACAAAGGAAATCCTTGCAGGACTTGGTGTGATGTATACTGCCGATGAACGTTTCAAAGCTAATATTGACAGGCACGGTGAAGGAACAGCCGAATTTATGAGTACGGCAATACAGGAATATTGCAGATAACAAAACGCCTCTCCATTTCAAAATGGGGAGGCATTTTTAAAAAATATGATTTTACAAATACAATGTTGTTTCAAGTGCAATATATAATTTACCCAGATTATGGTTTGCTCCGTGAAGTAGTCAAGAAGTTTTTACTGGTATGCCAGCAAAAACTTTGGAATTTGGCATAGTTTTTCGTATTGGTTTTGCGTAAATCTTCCTACACCGGTTACGACAAAAATAAAAGTGCTGTGCAGCAACGAACTGCACAGCCTTTTTAATTTTATATCGACTGCATTTTGGGGGTGTGGAGGTTATTTCATTTCAGCTAAATAAGGCTGCAGTGGTTAAAACCTGCAAAAAATATTTTCATAGGAAATGGTTATTATAGCTAGAGGTGCAAAAAATCGACCAACCAAGGAAATGATAGTTCAGATAGCATCTAAACTATATCTTAAAAAAGGGTTTGAATAAACAAGCAACAAGGAGATCTGTGATATATTGCATATCAGTCCAGGAAATCTGACGTTCCATTATCCGCAGAGAGAACACGTTCTAACCGAATTTGTCAAGGAACTGTGCGATTTTCAGTGGCGGCTGATTGATATGCTGGAACACGAGGACAAGTCACCGTTGCTGGCATTGTGTATCGAGTTTGCCACAATGGCAGCCGCTGCGGAGGAAAACGAAGCGATTCGTGACATCTACATAGCTGCTTACACCCACCCAATGCCACTTTCAGTCATTCGTGAAAACGATACAAGCACTACTACATCTACCACAACAACTGAAACAACCACTTCCAGCGCAACTACTTCCACAACGACTGAAACCACTACATCAAGTACCACAACAACTACTCCGACTCACATTGCTTCTGATGAGGAACTTTGTGATTGGGCAGTGAAGGATTATGCGGGAAAAACAGGCGTAACTCCCGAAAATGCAGAAATCGAGTATACAGCTGACGGAAATGCAGTGATTACTCTGACCGATGCCGAAGGCAGCGTTCTGGACGTTTACAACATAGATCCATTCACAGGTGTTGGTACAGAATCCAATGGTAGCGAGGTAAATCTCCCCCAGACGGGTTACAGCGTGGTTTACAACTACATTATGCTTGCAGCTGCTGCAATGGTATTCTTCGGTATCTATGCAATTGCTAAAAGTCGTAAAAGAGATGAGGAATAAACTTCTGTAAAATCAAGAAAGGAGCGTCTGCGGACGCTCCTTTAGTTGCAATATGGAGTGAAATCTGCTATAATATAAAAAGGACGGTGATATGATGAAAGTAAAAAAGAAGAAATTTCTCTTCATTACAGGTTTTATTGCAATGCTCTTCGGTATTTCTGTACTTGGCGTATTCGGTTGGAAACGTATCAGCCGTGAGATTGAAAAGCAGAGGCTTCTGAAAGAGTGTGTGGTATTTGAGGTGCCCGATCTTGACATCAAGGCTCCCGTTATGGAGGGTACTGAACACGAGGTACTGTCAAAGGCAGCAGGTCATTTCCCAGGCACAGGTGAAGTCGGTTCAGGTAATTACTGTATCGCAGGACACAACAGCACAATTTATGCAGAGATCTTCAATGAGATGAAACATATCGAAATTGGTATGGAGATGTACCTGATTGACAACAACGAGGAGAGAACAAAGTTCACCTACACGGTTACAAAAAATTTCATTGTCGAACCAAGTGAAACGTGGGTTCTGGATGATTTCGGCGATGACCGTATTACTATTGTAACCTGTACGGATGATGGGACTCAAAGACAGATTGTTGTTGGTAAACTTCTGACAGAACAGCATTAGAGAAAATTGATAAGTGCGTAACGACTGAATTAGTTACGCACTTTTATATATTAGAATTATTGCATTTGTCAATATAGATGACGATATGTTTTTTAATTTAATTCAAATCAAGATAACAGCTTTATGTATGAAAATTATGCGGATCAATTTTCGTTAAAGCATATTGATGAAATATATAGGTTACTAAATAGCCAAGTATAGAGCATATCATGTTGTCAGTGTATTTGTAGCCGAAAATCAGCTTACCTTGGGCGAAATTTGTGTTGTAGAAAAATATATTGACAAAATTATTGGCAAGATGTATAATAAATATATCGAAAGCTTTTCGTGTCTGAATTTTATTATTGAAAGGGTGGTTTCATGAAGCCAAAGAAATTTTTAGCAGTTGTTACAGCTACGGCGATGATTACTGCAAACAGTATCAGTCTTATGCCAGACAAATTTGTTAATCTTCCTGTATTTAATGCGAATGCGGCTGATATTGTGGCTTCAGGTGAATGTGGTGCACAAGGCGACAACCTTACATGGACTCTTGACAACGAGGGTACTCTCACTATCAGCGGTGAGGGGGAGATGAAAAATTGGCAATATGATGGTTCACCATGGCATGGTAGTCATGAAATTAAAAATATAGTAATAGAAGATAAAATTACGAATATAGGAGATTTTGCATTTGATTACTGTCGTTCTATTATTTCTGTTATAATACCTAATTCTGTTAAATATATTGGAAACCGAGCTTTTAGTGCATGCGAAAATTTAACCTCTATCACACTCCCTGACAGTATCACGAGTATTGGAATTGATGCATTTTCTTATTGTTACGCATTAACATCGATAACAATTCCTAATAGTGTTACAATTATTGAAGGTCGTGCATTTTGTGATTGCAAAAATTTAGCCTCCATTACCATTCCTTATACCATTACAAGTATTGGTGGCGATGTTTTTTTCGGAACACCTTGGCTTGAAGCACAAAAAGAAAAAAATCCGTTTGTAATAGTTAACGGGATTTTGATTGATGCAACAAATTGCACAGGTGATGTAAATATTCCTGATAATGTAATTTGTATTGCTGATAAGGCTTTTGAGAGAAATTATGAATTAAAATCAATATTTATTCCTCATAGCGTAAAAAAATCGGAAATGGTTCTACTTGTTCAATATTTGGATTAAATAGATTAGAAGCAATTGAGGTAGACGAATCAAATGAATATTATAAAAGTATTGACAATGTACTTTTTGATAAAGATATGACAACGTTAATTGTGTATCCCTGTGGAAAATCAGATAAAACATATACAATACCAGAGGGTGTTTCAAAAATTGATGAGTATGCATTTTTTATATGTGAAATATTAGAATCAATAACAATTAATAATCCGAAATGTGAAATTTATGATTCTTATAATACTATTTTTGGAATTGGCACAATTTACGGCTACGAAGGCTCAACAGCACAAGCATACGCTGAAAAATACAACAGAACATTTGTAGCTCTTGACGATGAAAAGCCTGCTGTTGAAATAGTTGATTCGGGTGAATGTGGTGTTGAGGGAGATAATGCAACATGGACGCTTGATAATAATGGTACGCTTACAATCAGTGGCGAAGGAAAAATAAAATGTGGTTGGAAAGAGTACATTAATCAAGTAAGTTTATCCTCTCCAATTAAAAAAGTAATTATTGACGGTAACATTACAGAAATTGGAGATCTGACTTTTACTTTTTGTGATAATTTATCAGAAATAACAATTCCTGAAACCGTTACATACATTGGAGAATCAGCTTTCAGTTTCTGCAGCAATCTAACTTCTATTACGATTCCTGATAGTGTTACAAGTATAGGTGAAGATGCATTCTCTTATTCGGGATTGAATTCAATAACAATTCCAGAAAGTATTACAAATATAGCTGCTTCAACATTTGCAAATTGTAAAAACTTGACATCAGTAACACTTCCAGATAGTATTACGAGTATTGGATTAGGAGCATTTTCAGGTTGCGATAAATTGAAAGAAATTAATTTCCCTTCAAGTCTTACTATAATAGGTGACGGTGCATTTGAATTGTGTTTGGGATTGGAAAAAATTGATATTCCGAAAAATGTTAGTAATATTGGAGAAGATGCATTTCTTATCTGTGAAAATTTAACGGCTATAAATGTTGATGAGAATAACGAATATTATACAAGTGAAAATGACGTGCTGTTTAATAAAGAAAAGACAACACTTATTCTGTATCCTGCCCAAAAATCAGACAAGAAATATATAATTCCAGATACAGTTACAGCTTTATCTCCATTCTCATTTGCTTTTAATGAAAATTTAACAGAAATTGAAATACCTAATACAATCGCAGTTATAGATGAAAATGTATTCAGAAATTGTTCAGCATTGACATCGGTAATAATTCCTGAAACAGTAAAATCTATCGGAGAAAGTGCATTTGCCGACTGTACTAAACTAACATCAATTACAATTGAAAATCCTGAATGTGAGATTTTCGATTCAGAAAACACATTCAGCAACTATGAAACAGAAGAACCTTATAAATTGCATTTTGACGGTACAATTTACGGTTATGAGGGCTCTACCGCCCAGGCATACGCTGAAAAATACAACAGAACATTTGTAGTTCTTGACGGCGAAAAGCCTGTAACCACAACCGCAATAACTACCACTTCAACATCTACAACGACAACAACTACTGTCGCAGTTGAGGGGAATGTGAGCTGGCAAATGCCTGACATTACAGTTGAAAAAGGCACAGAGATAATAGAAGTTCCTGTGTCACTTCTGGATTACGATAATAGTCAGCTGGCTGTTTCGGGAGCAGAGTTTACTCTGACTTACGACTACAATGCATTAGAGCTTGTAGGATTGACAAGTAAATCAGATGCGTATAGTACAGATACAATCTTCAATGCCGCAATAAACCAGTTTTCTATTGAAACAGGTTCGGGAAACGCTATTGCAGGAGAGCATCTTGCAAATGTAGTTGTTTTCCGCTTCCGCATAAAAGATATGAGTCTTAATCAGGATTATTTTATAAGAATTGAAAACCTCTACGCATATGATGCGAATGGACGTAACATATCTGACCATATTAAAACAAATGACGGATGTGTTCGTATTGTTGAGGTGATTACAACTACAACTACTACAGTCAACTCCGCAACAACATCAGTTACAACCACAACAACTACAACACCACCTGTAACAACTGAACCCTATTTCATTCTTGGAGATGCAAATGCTGACGGCTCTGTTGATTCTTCGGACGCTTCACTTGTACTTGCAGAATACGCAAAAATACAGACAGGCGGAGCAGGTGATTTCACAAAAACTCAGCATGAAGCCGCTGATGTAAACAACGACAATGTTGTTGACTCGTCTGATGCCTCAAAGATACTTGCATATTATGCGATGATTTCAACAGGCAAAAAGCCTACATGGGATTAAAAAATATACAAGCTTACTGCCGCCGTTCTGGCGGCAGTTGTTGTATAATGAAATATTCACTTGTCAATTTGCCTAAAGAAGAGGTTTGTTCCTTGTGCTCTATGACGAAAAATGAAGTAGTTATGCGAAATTAATAAAATACACATTAACGCAATGAGAATATGTGATATGATTAAAATGAAAAAGTTGTGCGTGATAAATAATCCCTGTATCTTATGTCCAAGTTTTTGGCAGAGAGTATGTTACTTTATGAATTTACAATTTATTGAAAAAAGATAAGAGCTTTTATTTTACTCTTGTAAATATATATAATTAATATAAATGATAAAAAGGAGTTTATATGAACAGCATATACAAATCGTTGAAAAATATAAACGGAAGATTATTTTTGGCACTATTGATAATGGGACTGTGTCCGACTATATATACAACGCTGCGAACCTTTTTCCTCGGACAGCTTCCGTCAGAGTGGTCTTATTCCATTGCGGGGCAGCTTTCATGGATAAACCTGCTGTATGAGATAATAAACGAAGCTATAGTTCTTCCGCTGTACTTTTTCATGGGACAGGCTGTAGCAGATAAAAAAGAGTATACCAATAGAATACGAAGCGGATTGTTAATATCCCTTAGTATCTATACGGTGTGTTCCACTCTTGTAATGATATTTGTTAATCCCTTGCTCAGATTTATGGCAGTATCATCAGATATAATATCAGAATCCGCAAACTATATCAGGATAGAGTGTATTGCCAATATATTTGGTATTCTTTACAGCTTTATCTGTGTGGCTTTGATAACCATAGGAAAGGATAAGCTTGTCTATGCTATAACGGCAGCAAAGCTTATATTAAGTCTGATACTTGATACATTGCTTGTTTCAACATTGCCTGTATCGCTTAATTTAGGCGTTAATGGAATAGGTATCTCAAATATTATTTCCAACTTGATATTATTCATAATTGCCGTAATCCTTATATACAAATGCGGTTATCCTTTGTTCAGAAAAGAAAAACTCTCTTTTACATGGATGAATAACTTTTTCAAGGTTGGCAGTATATCGGGACTTGAATCACTTGTCAGAAATATAGCGTATATGCTTATGGTTTCCCGTATGGTAAATATGGTCGGTGAACAGGGTACATACTGGGTAGCAAATAACTTTATATGGGGCTGGTTGCTTCTCCCGATAATTCAACTGGGCGAACTTATAAAGCAAGAAACTGCCAAGGACAAAAATGCTGTAAAGAATAATACTATTGGTTACTTTGCTATCACAGCGATTACTTGTATTATATGGGTAATAACAATTCCGCTGTATAAGCCTTTTATGAGGAATATACTTGGCTACAGCGACGTAGATAAGCTGTTCAAACTTGTAATGGTGCTGGTTGCGTTCTATATTCTGTATGCTTTTCAAAATGTATTCGACGCAACATTCTATGGCAGAGGTAAGACAAAATATATGCTATTTGAGTCGATAGTGACGAACAGTATTTATTATGGAACGTTTTTCATTCTGTATCTTTGCGGAGTATGGAAACCTACGCTCATCGGTATTGCTTTGATGTTTGGCTGCGGAAATGCTTTTGATGCGATAGTATCATATTTTGCATACCGTCATTTCCTCAAAAAAGAGAGTTAGCTGTAGAAACGAGGTGAGAAGATGATTTATGTCATGTCTGATATATACGGTCATCCGAGGCGATTTGAGTCAATTATGCGACAGATAAACCTCAAAGAGGAAGATACGTTGTATATTCTGGGAGATGTTATTGACCGTTATCCGTATGGAATTAAGCTGCTGCGAAGAATTATGAAAATGCCTAATGTAAAGATGCTTCTGGGCAACCATGAATACCTGAATAATCTTCCGCTGAATTATGATGTAATTGCCAACGGTGTGAAATACAAGCTCGTTCTCGGTCCTTGTAAGGTGTTGCCCATAATGGGAAATTCTGAATCATAATTTCAGAAAAATTTGGATATGCATATATGGAATATTTCAGTGTAATCGGCAAATAATAACACCGCAAACAAAATTTTTTGCGGAGGTTAATTATGAAAGCAACTGGAATTGTAAGACGAATCGACGACCTTGGCAGAGTCGTTATACCAAAGGAAATCAGACGCACTATGCGTATTCGTGAGGGCGACCCCCTTGAAATCTACACCAACAGCGACGGTGAAGTAATCTTCAAGAAGTATTCGGCAATAAGTGAGATGAGCGAAAATGCCGCAAATGTGGCGGAGGTAATGTACAAGACAGCAGGCTGTCCTGTTATTATCTTTGATAAGGATCACGTTGTAGCTTCGGCGGGAATACCAAAAAAGGAAACAGCAGAGCGTAAACCCTCTGCACAGCTTGAGGGGATTATGGAAAACCGTGGTCAGTATTTCTGCCCCGATGGAGGAAACAATAATTTTTATCCTGCGGAAGGGCTTGAAAGGACTGCTATTGCCGCAATGCCTATAATAAACAACGGCGATGTATCGGGAGCAGTTGCATTTATGACAACAGAGGAGCATACTGAAGCTTCTGATTTGCAGAAAAGCCTTATTACAGCGGCTGTGCGTTTTCTCTCGAAACAGCTTGAATGAATTTGATATAGGTAATCCCTATAGAAAAAAGCTCTCCCGTTCAATACAGGAGAGCTTGATTTTTGAAAAATATTACTTATTCTTGTTTTTTACAGGCTTATTGTTGTTTTTTGCGTCAACCTTTGCAGGCTTTTCAGGTTCTTTTGAAAGATACATATAAACGCCTGCAGCTGCAGCTGCACCAAGGAGAGGGCCTAAGATAAATACCCATACGCAGGAGATAGGAGCTGTATTGCCGTCAATTGCAGCAACGATAGCAGGACCGATACTTCTTGCAGGGTTAACAGATGTACCTGTAAGACCAATTCCGAGGATGTGAACAAGTGTAAGTGTAAGACCGATTACAAGTCCGCCGAATGAGCCGTGACCTGCTTTTTTGGAAGTTACACCGAGAATTGTCATCACGAAAATGAATGTGAGAACAACTTCAACGATAAGACCTGCGAGAGCGTTATCACCAACGCCGCCAAGTCCGTTGGAGCCGAAACCTCCTGTCATATCCTTGACATTGCCAAGGGAGAAGATAGCGGCAAGCAGACCGGAGCCTGCAAATGCACCTGCACACTGTGCGATGATATAGCCGATAAAATCAGTGAAAGACATACCACCGCTGATAAGTACGCCGAGAGAAACTGCCGGGTTGATATGACATCCTGAAATATTTCCCACGCAGTATGCCATGCCGACGATTACAAGACCGAATGCCAGAGCAGTGAGGATATATCCGCCGCCCTGTACAGCATCACAGCCTACAAGCATAGCTGTTCCGCAGCCGAGAGTTACAAGCACCATAGTGCCGATAAATTCAGCTACATACTTTTTGAAAGCATTCATATACTTTCCTCCTTTAAAATTTTTTGTGGCAGCTCATATAAAATTCTGTGGTAAGCTGTCTCATAATAAAATTTTACCATATTAATCACAATAAGTCAATAGATGTTAAAAAGAATGTATTATACAATTATTTCGAACTCTAATTGTGCATAATGCACAATCAGGAAATGGCTGTAACAATGGTATTTTCTTCTGTACACTTGACATAGACGTTAAAATAGTTTATAATATAAATACTACAAACCAACGATAACAGGAGGAATTTTATGAAATTTAAAAAATATATATCAGCTATTCTTGCCTCTGCTATGGCTGTATCATCACTTGCTTCTTTCTCGGCTTCCGCTGAAAGCTATGGAAATGGCGATATTGATATTATGGTACTGGGCGACAGTATTGCCGCAGGCACTGGACTTACAAAAAACGAATACAACTACGGTCAGCTTGTTGCCGATTATCTCGGTGGAGATGTGTACAACTACGCCGTATCGGGATATGAATCTGCGGAAACACTTGCACAGATTCGTGCATTTGACAGTACACAGAAAACACAGCTTGCCGACAGCGAGGTTGTTGTTATTTCTATCGGCGGAAATGATATGATGGCTTATGCAACAGAATCACTTCTTGATTTTGCTGTACAGAATAACCTTCTTGCGGATGGAAAGACTGCTGCTGATATTCCTGCAAAGAAGAATTTTAAAACCCTCAGCGAATTTTTCGATACAGACAAGGTAAAGGCGTATACTGCAAACCTTGCCAACGCTCTTAAATTCAACGATAAGCTTGACAGTATCTATCGTAACATCACATATACGGACAAACAGGCAAACGGTCCTGCATACGAACAGGTTATTGCAAAGCAGATTATACCCAATATCAATGCAATGGTTGAGGAAATCAAGGCTGTAAATCCCGATGCAAGAGTTATTGTGCAGACGGTTTATAATCCTCTCCAGTTCAGTGCAGAGTACGAAGCAAATCTCAAAAATACTTATTCTGCTACTTATTACAGTGCATATGTACAGTTCAAGACAATCTTCCACAATACAACAAGAAGATTTTCAGAGCAAATAAAAGAGGTTGATGGCATTGAGGTAGCTGATGTTCTTGCTGACATATCCTCCGAGGACTCAACAGGTCAGAAGTACGGCTGGTATTTCACAGGAATGCAGGGTGGAAAATCAAGTACTGATGTTCATCCCACACAGGCAGGACATACTGCAATTGCGGTTTCTGTTCTTAATGCAATCGGTGAAACAAGTGAGGACGGCGGACTTCTTGCACTTACTTTCAACAAACTTGAAGAAGTTGAAAGCTATCCTGCATATGCTCTTGAAAAGTACAATAAATTTGAAGGAAGCTATATTCTCGGCGACCTTAACGGGGATAAGATTATAAATTCTTCTGATGCATCAGTTGTACTGGAGCAGTATGCACTTTCTTCCACAGGAAAGCAGCCTACAATTTCTGATAATATGATGAATGCAGGAAAGATTACAGAAGATAATATGGTTGATTCCACAGACGCATCTGCAATCCTTGCATATTACGCTTACACCGCAACAGGCGGCAACGGTTCTATTAAGAATTATATTGCTGAAAACTGATAATATTTAATCAAAGGCGGCTACAAAGAGTCTCCTTAATATATCGAAAACGTCAAAACAATCGGAATTAAGGGGACGCTCTGCAAGAGAGAGCGTCCCCTCTTTCAAAACAGTCCACAGGACTGTTTTGAAATTCACCCCATGCAGAGCGCTTGAACGCATCGCAGAGCTTTGCCCTGCATGGGACTCTGTCCCATACCCTGCCAGAGGCTCTGCCTCTGGACTCCGCCAAAGGGTAGTACCCTTTGGAAACCCCGTTTTAGAAACCTTAGTTTAGCGACGACTAAGGCGGCTCAAACGAGCCTCCTTTGATTACGTAAACATCGATATTACATAATATACCAGACCATACATAAATGCTGCTGTACAGCCGTATAATATTACCGGACCTGCTATGGTGAAAATCTTTGTGCCTACTCCTGTTACAAGCCCCTCGGTCTGTGCTTCTACAGCAGAGGAGCTAATCGCATTAGCAAAGCCTGTTATGGGTACAAGCGTTCCTGCACCTGCGTGCTTTGCAAGTCTGCTGTATAAACCCATTCCCGTGAGAAATGCACTTGTGAATACAAGTATTATAGATACCCATGTACCTGCATTTTCAGCTGAAAATCCCATATTCTTAAATGCTGTGAGTATAAGCTGACCTACAAGACATATACTTCCTCCTGTGAAAAATGCATATGATACATTTACCGCTGAATTTGATTTCGGCGATGCTTTATCCGTCATTTCTTTGTAAACCTGTGGTGAAATATCCATTATTTCGCCTCCTTTCAAAGGTATAGTTCCCCGAATTTGTATTATTATTTCGTTTAATAAAAAATTTTTCTGTTTGGTGTTGACTTATTGGTGGAAATAGGGTACAATTATAATGGTGTATTTTGCATAGAAGATTTGGTGAATTATGATTAATATAAAAAAGACAGCGGCTGTTGCTATCGGAGCCGTTATGACTGTTACGACTGTATGTGCCTCTGCTTTTTTTGGCACAGCACAGGTTAACAGAAAAAAATATCCCGTGTTCGGTGTGGATGTTTCAAACTATCAGGGCGTTATCGACTGGGAACTCATCGACAGGCAGAATGTGGATTTCGCTTTCATTAAAGCTACAGAGGGCAGCGGCTACGTTGACCGCTTTGTGAAAAGAAATCTTGATAATATAGCGGATACTGATATATTATGCTCTTGCTATCACTTTTTCAGCTTCGACAGTGCAGGAGAGACTCAGGCGGAAAATTTTATTAAAACAGTAGACAAGGATGAAATTCAGCTTCCTCCTGTTGTGGATATCGAGTATTACGGCGATAAATCGCAGAATAAGCCAAGTCGACAGGAGGCAGAGGAGATACTTTTTCCTCTCCTGGAAAAGCTTGAAGAGCACTACGGTGTCAAGCCTATAATTTATACCACGCTGCCTGTATATTACAGGTACGTAAAGGAAAATTTTTCCGACTATCCTCTTTGGATACGCTGTACCCAGTTTGAGCCCGAACATCTTGACTGGAAATTCTGGCAGTACAGCGATAAGGGCAAGCTTGAAGGCTATTACGGCTCGGAACCGTGTATTGATTTCAACGTGTTCAGCGGCACAATGGAAGAACTTGAACAACTTATGATTGAGGACTGATATTTTGATTTTAAGACTTGATTCGGTGACAAAGGATTATTTATGGGGCGGCACAAGACTTCGTGAGGAATACGGCAAAAACGGGGGAGCCCGACTTGCCGAAAGCTGGGAGTTAAGCGTTCATCCCGACGGGGAGAGCGTAATTGACGGCGGTGAATTTCATGGAATGACTTTAGGGGAGTTCGTTGAAAAATTCCCTGAAAGTACTGGGAAAAACAGCTTCGGAAGCGTTCCTGTTCTTGTAAAGCTCATTGACGCAAAGGAAAATTTGTCGGTGCAGGTTCATCCCGACAATGATTATGCACAAAAATACGAGGGCGACAACGGTAAAACAGAGGTGTGGTATATAGTTGACTGTGAAGAAAATGCGTCGATTATATACGGGTTCAAAGAAAATCTCCCAAAAGAGGAGTTCCATAGGGCGATTGAAGAAAATACCCTGCTTGGAAAAGTAAATAACATTCCTGTAAAAAAGAGGGATGTCTTTCTCATAAGGGCAGGCACACTTCACGCTATCGGAAAGGGCTGTCTTATTGCGGAAATTCAGCAAAGCTCCAACGTGACATATCGTGTATATGACTACGACAGACGTGACGACAAGGGCAATCCACGTGAGCTTCATATAGAAAAAGCTCTTGATGTAACAAATCTTGCGGCGGCTGAAATTCCCGTTCAGAGCGGTGAAAAAAACGGCATTCTCTGTAAGTGCGAATACTTTACCCTCTCATGCGAGGATATAAGCGGAAGCGGCAGAGAGCATCTGAACAATGATTCTTTTACCCATGTTATGATACTGGAGGGCAGGGGGGAGATTATTTCCGAAAGCGACTCCCATACAGCCCGAAAAGGCGAAAGCTTCTTTGTTACAGCTGGGACAAAGTGGCGGATTAAAGGTAATTGCAGTATAATATATACTGTTGTATAACGGCATACCGATAAGGTATAATTAAAAAACGGAGGTTAAAAAAATGAAATACTATGTAGGAATTGACTTAGGTGGTACAAATATTGTTGCAGGTGTTGTTGACGAGGAGTACAACATTGTTGCAAAGGCAAGCACAAAGACAAATTGTCCCCGCCCTGCAAAGGAAATTGCCGATGATATGGCAAAAATGGCTATTCAGGCTGTAGAAAATGCAGGCCTTACAATGGAGCAGATTGAGTGGATTGGCGTAGGTACTCCCGGTATTGCAAACAGCGAAACAGGAATTATCGAGTACTCAAACAATCTCGGTTTCAAGGATACTCCAATGGTTGAGTATATCCGTGAAACTATCGACAAGCCTGTATTCATCGAAAATGACGCAAATGCAGCTGCTTACGGCGAATTTGTTGCAGGTGCAGCAAAGGGTGCAAAGAATGCTGTATGTATCACTCTCGGTACAGGTGTAGGCGGTGGAATTATAGTTGACGGAAAGATTTATTCAGGCTCTAATTTTGCAGGTGCAGAAATCGGTCATACAGTTATTGAGGTTGACGGTGCACAGTGTTCCTGCGGACGTAAGGGCTGTTTCGAGGCTTATTCTTCCGCTACAGGTCTTATCCGCATGACAAACGAGGCTATTGCAGAGCATCCCGACAGCATTATGGCTGAAATGTCAAAGAGTGCAAAGGTTACAGCCCGTACATCTTTTGACGCTATGAGAGCCGGCGACGAGTACGCAAAGGCTATCGTTGATAAGTACATAAAGTACCTCGCAGCAGGTATCACAAATACAATCAATATCTTCCAGCCTGATGTACTCTGCATCGGCGGCGGTGTATGCAATGAGGGTGACGCACTTCTGCTCCCTGTAAAGGCAATCGTTATGGAGGAGGTTTACACAAGAAATTCTCCCAAGAATACAGAAATTGTAATTGCAAAGCTTGGTAATGACGCTGGTATTATCGGTGCTGCGTTCCTCGGCAGAGCTAATGGTTAATATCAGATAATATGAAAAATCCGCCTTGATTACAGGGCGGATTTTTTACAATATATCGGAAAAGTTCATTTTTCCATATAGAAATCTTGCGATATATATAATTTTATTTTTTTCATCAATTCTGTAAAAAATATCGTAATTATCTACCAAAGCACAATGATAGCCTTTTTCAGCAATTGACAGAATGTGAAAGGCAGGAAATAAAAGTGGATTTTCAGTAATTTCTGTAATAATTTTTTCGGTTTTCATAAGAAGATTTCGGGATGCTATAGAGTTTCGTAGTTTTAGCGATATATATGAGAGGGTAGAATCAAGGTCTTGTTTAAAGCTTTCAGCAATAATAGTTTTATATTCCATATTTTTCCCTCAAAGTTCCAAAAACCTCATCATGAGATGAAGTTCTGCCGTTTTTGAAGTCGGATTCCGCTTCATCAAGCTTTTGCTGTAGTTCGGCTGAATCACGAACAATAACTCTTGCAGGGGCAGGGATTTTCACATCAAATGGCAAACCGCCAACAAGATTTACTTGATACAGCAGCATATTTACAGCATCTGAAATTGTCATACCAAGCATTGACAGTGTTTCCTCTGCATTTACTCTTACATTTTCGTTTACTCTGACGTGAATTGTGGAATTTTTATTCATACTAATCACCTTTCCTTCCACTAATATTGTATCACATTTATTACACATTGTCAATACAAAATAAAATTGTTTATAAATCAAAAAATCCCGATGCGAACATCGGGATTTTTTATATTTCGGTAGCTTAATTATTCGTTGATAGCTGTAACAACGCCTGAACCAACTGTTCTACCACCCTCACGGATAGCGAAACGGAGTCCTTCTTCGATAGCGATAGGTGTGATAAGCTCAACGTTCATAGCAACGTTATCACCAGGCATACACATTTCCTTATCAGCAGGAAGTGTTACAACGCCAGTAACGTCTGTTGTTCTGAAGTAGAACTGAGGTCTGTAGTTGTTAAAGAAAGGAGTATGACGGCCGCCCTCTTCCTTCTTAAGAACGTATACCTGACCAGAGAACTTTGTGTGGGGCTGGATTGAGCCGGGCTTACAGAGAACCTGTCCACGCTCAACCTGATCTCTTGTGATACCACGGAGAAGTGCACCAACGTTATCACCAGCTTCGCAGAAATCAAGAGTCTTACGGAACATCTCAAGACCTGTACATACAGTTGTGAGCTTCTCCTCAGAAAGACCAACGATTTCGATCTGCTCGTTTACGTTGAGACGTCCACGCTCTACTCTACCTGTAACAACAGTACCACGACCAGAAATTGTCATAGTATCCTCAACAGGCATAAGGAAAGGCTTAGCATCGTCACGCTCAGGGCTGGGGATGTACTCATCTACAGCGTTCATGAGCTCAAGGATAGGAGCGTAAGCGGGATCGCTGAGATCGTCGCCAGCTTCGAGAGCCTTAAGAGCAGAACCCTTGATGATAGGTGTATCGTCGCCAGGGAAATCGTAAGATGAGAGAAGGTCACGAATGTCCATCTCTACGAGCTCGAGGAGCTCCTCATCGTCAACCTGGTCAGCCTTGTTCATGAATACAACGATTGCAGGAACGCCAACCTGACGAGCGAGAAGGATGTGCTCTCTTGTCTGAGCCATAGGACCGTCAGAAGCAGCACAAACGAGGATAGCACCGTCCATCTGAGCAGCACCTGTGATCATGTTCTTAACATAGTCAGCGTGTCCAGGGCAGTCAACGTGAGCATAGTGACGAGCGTCTGTCTCGTACTCAACGTGAGCTGTGTTGATTGTGATACCACGCTCTCTCTCCTCGGGAGCCTTATCGATCATATCGTAAGCCTCGAACTTAGCCTGACCCTTAAGAGCAAGAGTCTTTGTGATAGCAGCTGTAAGAGTTGTCTTACCGTGGTCAACGTGTCCGATTGTACCAATGTTTACATGGGGTTTGGTTCTTTCAAATTTAGCCTTAGCCATTGGAAGTTTCCTCCTTAAAATTAAAATCTTGTATCTGTCATAAGCGGCGGATGGGTACACCTATACCACCTACAATGACTTGTATATATATTATAACAGATAATTTATGAAATTTCAAGTGTTTTGGCAAAAAAAGTTATGCCAAAACACAAGAATTTATTAAAATACGATGATTTTTGCCAAAAACCAAGAAAATCTTAGTTCTTTGCACGTGAAGCCATAATCTTTTCAGCGATGCTCTTAGGAACTTCTTCATAGCTGTGAGGCTCCATTGTATACTGACCACGGCCCTGTGTGTTGGAACGAAGGTCAGATGTATAACCGAACATTTCTGAAAGGGGAACGAGACAGTCTACCTGGATAGAACCTGTTCTTGCTTCCTGTCCCTGAATCTGTCCACGACGTGAGCTAAGGTCACCGATAACTGTTCCGAGGTAATCATCGGGAACGATAACTGCAACCTTCATAACAGGCTCCATGAGGATAGCATTAGCCTGCTTGAGAGCTTCCTTGAACGCAATTGAACCTGCGATCTTGAATGCCATTTCAGATGAGTCAACTTCGTGGTATGATCCATCATAAAGCTCAACCTTAACGTCAACTACTTCGTAGCCAGCGAGGATACCGGACTTCATTGCACCCTGGATACCTGCGTCAACAGCAGGAATATACTCCTTGGGAATAGAACCGCCGACAACAGCGTTCTTGAACTCGTATCCCTTACCGGACTCGTTAGGCTCAACACGGATCTTAACGTGACCGTACTGACCGGAACCACCGGACTGCTTCTTGTACTTGTAGTCGATGTCTGCGTTGCCCTTGATTGTTTCCTTGTAAGCAACCTGAGGTGCACCTACGTTAGCCTCAACCTTGAACTCACGGAGGAGACGGTCAACGATGATATCGAGGTGAAGCTCACCCATACCAGCGATGATTGTCTGACCTGTTTCCTCGTCTGTCCATGTCTTGAAAGTAGGATCTTCTTCAGCAAGCTTGCCGAGAGCGATACCCATCTTCTCCTGACCAGCCTTTGTCTTGGGCTCGATAGCGAGCTGGATAACAGGCTCTGGGAATTCCATGGATTCGAGAATTACAGGGTGCTTTTCATCACAGAGTGTGTCACCTGTAGTTGTATTCTTAAGACCAACAGCAGCAGCGATATCGCCAGCGTAAACTGTTGTGAGATCTTTTCTGTGGTTAGCGTGCATCTGAACGATACGTCCGAAACGCTCACGGTTGTCCTTTGTAGCGTTAAGAACTGTGTCACCCTGGTTAACAACACCTGAATATACACGGAAGAATGCGAGCTTTCCTACGAAGGGGTCTGTTGCAATCTTGAAAGCAAGAGCTGCAAAAGGCTCTGTATCGGAAGAAGGTCTCTCTGTTTCTTCGTCTGTATCGGGATTTACGCCCTTGATAGCGGGAACATCAAGGGGAGAAGGCATGTAGTCGATGATAGCATCGAGAAGCTTCTGAACGCCCTTGTTCTTGTATGAAGTACCGCAAACAACAGGTACCATTTCGTTAGCGATTGTAGCCTTTCTGATACAAGCCTTGATTTCCTCGATAGAGAGTTCGCCTTCTTCGAAGTACTTCTCCATGAGAGCCTCATCCTGCTCAGCAACGTGCTCAACCATTGCCTCGTGGTATTCCTGTGCCTTGTCCTTCATATCCTCGGGGATTTCCTCAACGCGGATATCCTTTCCGAGGTCATCATAATAAACGTAAGCCTTCATCTCAACGAGGTCAATGATTCCCTTGAACTCGTCCTCAGCACCGATAGGAAGCTGAATCGGAACGGCATTACACTTAAGTCTGTCCTTCATCATGTCAACAACACGATAGAAGTTAGCACCCATAATATCCATCTTATTTACATAAGCCATACGGGGTACCTTGTAGTTATCAGCCTGTCTCCAAACGGTTTCAGACTGAGGCTCAACGCCTCCCTTTGCACAGAGAACAGTTACAGAACCGTCAAGTACACGGAGTGAACGCTCAACTTCAACAGTGAAGTCAACGTGTCCGGGAGTATCAATGATGTTGAGTCTGTGACCTGCCCAGTAGGCAGTTGTAGCAGCAGAAGTGATTGTGATACCACGCTCCTGCTCCTGCTCCATCCAGTCCATAGTAGCGGAACCTTCGTGAGTCTCACCGATCTTGTAGTTTACGCCGGTGTAGAAAAGGATACGCTCTGTGGTTGTAGTTTTACCGGCATCAATGTGAGCCATGATACCGATATTTCTGGTATTTTCAAGTGAACAATCTCTTGCCATAATATCTTCCTCTCACAATGACGCTGATTACCAACGGTAGTGAGCAAACGCCTTGTTTGCCTCTGCCATCTTGTGTGTATCGTCACGCTTCTTGCAAGCGCCGCCTGTTCCGTTGAGAGCATCGAGAATCTCACCAGCAAGTCTTTCCTTCATTGTCTTCTCGTTTCTCTCTCTGGAATATCTTGTAATCCAACGGAGACCGAGAGTCTGACGTCTTTCAGGTCTAACCTCCATAGGAACCTGGTAAGTAGCACCACCGAGACGGCGAGCCTTTACTTCCAGTTCAGGCATAATGTTTTCCATTGCCTGCTCGAAAACCTCCAATGCATCCTTACCTGTCTTTTCAGCAACGATTTCGAATGCACCGTAAACTATCTTCTGAGCGACACCCTTCTTACCGTCTAACATAATATTGTTGATAAGACGTGTAACGAGCTTTGAATTGTATACAGGATCCTGTAATACATCACGCTTAGCGATTTTACCTCTTCTTGGCATTTCGCTTCCCTCCTTCACATAGATTCATGAATTCATAGGTACTCGTGATGACCGATTACTGCTTTTTCAGCTTCACTTCACCGATCATTTCCGTCAAGACCAATGCAGAGGTACAATATAAAAATCTATATAATCTCCGCATTTATCCTGCGATAGTAGTTATCCTATTTTAACTAATGCACGGCTTTTTGTGGTATGCCGCAAACCTTTTACGGATTAAATCCGCACACTCTTACTTCTGCTTAGGTCTCTTAGCACCGTACTTTGAACGGGACTGGAGTCTGTTAGCAACGCCCTGAGCGTCGAGAGCGCCTCTGATGATGTGGTAACGCACACCAGGGAGATCCTTAACACGTCCGCCTCTGATGAGAACAACGCTGTGCTCCTGAAGGTTGTGGCCGATACCAGGAATGTAAGAAGTTACCTCGTAGCCGTTTGTGAGTTTAACTCTGGCAATCTTTCTCATAGCTGAGTTAGGCTTCTTAGGTGTAGCAGTTCTTACAGCAGTGCAAACGCCTCTCTTCTGAGGTGAGCTCTGGTTGATCTGAACCTTCTTCTTTGCATTGTAGCCCTTCTGGAGAGCAGGTGCAGTGGACTTTGTCTCAAGGTCCTTTCTTCCCTTACGAACCAGCTGATTAAATGTTGGCATAATCTTCCTCCTTTTTTAAAAAATGGGTACGCTATACAACTTGCACAGCATACCCATATATTATATCTTATAAAATATCGTTTGTCAAGGCTTATCCCGAAAAATATCGGCATTTTCCGAACATTTGGTTATTTCAGCCATTAAGTGAGGGAAACCTGTGACTTAATTGGTGATTTTTGTGGTAATACCGCACAATAAATCCAATGCATATTTGTGCAGTGTTACTTATTTGAAAGCGTCAATTTTCTGAATTGTAACTGCATCATTAATTGTTATGCCGTTTCCTGTGTCAGCAATATCTGCGTTTACAGCACCCTGCTTGGATAATTTGTATTTGTCTGGATTTGCCAAATATTGTAAAATTGCGGCAGCATCTGCTATTGTTACCTTGCCGTCACAGTTTGCGTCACCAAGGAGAGTAGGTTTCAATGTTGCAGGAGTTGATGTAGTTGTAGTGGTATCTGTTGTAGTTGTTGCGGTTGTTGTAGTTGTTGTAGGTTCTTCCATTGTGACAGTTGTAGTTGCTGTGGTTGTTGTAGGTTCCTCCGTTGTGACGGTTGTAGTTGTTGTGGTTGTTGCAGGTTCCTCCGTTGTGACGGTTGTAGTTGCTGTGGTTGTTGTGGTTTCTGTTATGGTAGTAGTTGTTGTTGTTGGCTGAATAGTTGTCGTTGTCGTTGTAGTGGTAGTGGTAGGGTTGGTAGTCGTTGTAGTGGTTGTTGTAGGAATTGTAGTAGTTGTAGTTGTGGATGTTTTAAAATATTCGTCCATATAATCTATGGGAAATGATTTGGTACGTGAGTTTCCGTTGGCGTCTGTAGCGGTTACTTCGTATATTCCGTCACAAGGAATATCAAAGGTTGCATAGTTGCAGTTGTTATAAACCTTGTCGCCCATCTGTATAGAACAGATTTCGTTTGTTTTAGTCGTTATTTTTATTTTCTGACCGTTATATTTGGTAGGCACAGGGACTATTATAGATAATTCGGGAATAGTTTTGTCGTTTTTGTCAACTGTTTCATTTACGTCCTGAACATTAAGTCTGTAACCGAAATTATTATCTGTTGTTGTATAGATATTGAATTGATATGTACCGTTTTTTGGGAAAAGCACGGTGAATTTATCAACCTGTTTCTGATCAAAATCTAAAATTTCAGCTACGACTTTACTGCCGTCGGGGTTAGTTAATTCCGCTGTAGCACTTGTAAGATACTCGTCAAGTTTGGTGGTGACGCTTTCAAGGTCGGTAGAACTTGTGGTATATCCTTCTGTATCAATTTTTGCCCATACATCGTATGCGATTTTTCGGTTTCCGTATGATGATGAAAGGGAAGAATTTTTCAATATATATGCTGTCGTGTGATACCCACTGCTACTGCTGTTGTTAAGAATTGAATCTGTGTTGTCGGGGGAAACAGTAAAAGCTGCACTTCCTGTAAATAATGTAGAAACGGAAGTGGAAGCTGCTATTGCTCCGCTCAGAATAAAGCTTAGTGTTTTTTTTAGTATACTCATAGTATCCTCCTAATTTACCGTCAATGTCGGCATTTTTCTTACCTTGTGCGGATGGGTTGTATTTGTCAGGATTTGCTAAACATTGGAAAATTGCTGCTGCATCAGCAGTTGTAACTTTAGCATTGCAATTTACATCACAGCAGCTACTAAAATTGAAGTAATTTTTTTGCTTCTCATAATTAAAAACCTCCTACAAAATAGTTAATAAAAAACATCTGTACAATAATTATATCATACAAATACGCATTTTTCAATATTTGTCGAAAACTTTATAATATAAAATAAAAAATTCCACACAGACCATAAAATTCTGTGCGGAATAGTAAAATTATTTCTCTGAATTAATAAACATATCGTAGATACGTCTGATAGCCTCGGGGAGGTCGCTTTCGCTTACACCGATGATAACATTAAGCTCGGAAGAACCCTGGTCGATAAGCTTTACATTTATTCTTGCGTGAGCCATAGCTGCAAATACTCTTGCAACAGTACCTCTTGTATTCTTCATACGTCTGCCCACAACTGCGAGAATTGCAATTCCGTCCTCAATTTCAAGGTGGTCGGGATTAACCTCGCGGCGAATTTCAGCAAGCACCTTTTCACGTACAGGCTCAAGCTTTGCACTGTCAACAGTGATGCTCATTGTGTCGATACCAGAGGGCATATGCTCAAAGGAAAGACCGTTCTGATAGAGCACGTTGAGAACCTTCATACCAAAGCCGATTTCATTATTCATCATAGCCTTTTCAATGTTAATTGTGCTGAATCCCTTTTTGCCTGCGATACCTGTGATTGTGTGGCCAAGACTTTCACGGCTGAAATCATAGTCGTTGGAAACAATCATAGTACCTGCGTCCTGCGGTCTGTTTGTGTTGCGGATATTTATAGGAATACCTGCGGAACGAACAGGGAAAATAGCGTCCTCGTGAAGAACGGAAGCACCCATATAAGCAAGCTCACGAAGCTCACGATAAGTAATTGTCTCGATAGCTTCGGGATTTTCAACAATTCTGGGGTCAGCTACGAGGAAGCCTGAAACGTCGGTCCAGTTCTCGTAAATCTCTGCGTTTACAGCGTTTGCGATAATAGAACCTGTTACGTCAGATCCGCCTCTTGAAAATGTCTTGATGATACCCTCTGTTGTTTTGCCGTAGAATCCGGGGATTACTGCGTTATCGAGGTCTTTGAGCTGTGCCTTTACAGCTTTTACAGTTTCGTCAAGAAGAAGCTGTCCCTTTGTATCGAAAACGATAACATCAGCAGCGTCAACGAAGTTGAAGCCGAGATAAGCAGCTAAAACCTTGCCGTTGAGGTATTCGCCGCGGCTTGCAGCGTAGTCCTTTGCAGGACGGGATTTCAGCTCATTTACGATGATATCGAAATCAGCATCAAGGCTGATATCAACGCCAAGATCGGAAATAATGCCATTGTAGCGGTCTTTTATAATCTGGAAATCGTCAGCGAAATCAACGCCGCTGCCTGCAAGTTCACAGCACTTGTAGAGCATATCAGTGATTTTTATATCATCGGAGAAACGCTTTCCAGGAGCAGAGGGAACAACGTATCTGCGTTTGTCATCAGATTTAATAATATCAGCAACTTTGCGGAACTGGTTAGCGTCTGCAAGTGAGCTGCCGCCGAATTTTACAACTTTATTAGCCATAGGAAATACCTGCCTTTACATAATTGTTATTTTTCTATCATACTTACTATATTATATAATAAAATATGCCAAAAATCAATTGGCAGAAATACAGAAAATAAAATCACTAAAACTGTTTTTTTGGTGAATACGCTTGTACGTCAGCGGCGGACAGTTTGCGAATTAAGAATTATGAATTAAGAATTCAGAATTAGTGCGTATTTATTTTGAAGGGGAAAATAAAATCGGCTGACATCAAAAAGATATCAGCCCGAAATGCTATTTAACAATTACATTTTTAAAACCGTTTGTTTCAAGAATATACAAAAGATTTTCACGTGCGTTTACAGTTGCCGAATTTTCGCAGAATATGTGTACTTCGGCAGATTTGTCAATAGAGTTCAATGCCGCAATTAATTCATCGGGCTCTGTTCTTTTATTATCATATATGTAATCTCTGCCGTCTACTGTGATTTCAATTATTATCTGTGGTGCTGATGTAGCCTCTTGTTCGGGAGTTTCTGATTGGTTACTGTCAGGATTGGTTACTTGTCCCGAAACTCCTGTTTGAATCCCTGTAAAGCCGTCGCCGCCTGTTCCGAATCCGGTACCGCAGCTTTTCTGTGATAAAAATATAGCACCTGCTGCTATTATAGCGACAAAGCCAATGCTGGAAGACGATTTTTTCTCTTTTCCCATATCTTTTACCTCACTTTGAAATATTATTTGCAGCAAAATAGAAGTTTTCGTATTCTTTTTGCATATTATTCACGGCTTTTTTAATTTTATCTACAGCATCGGCGGAATATAAATCATCGCCGTCATATGTTAAAGTACATATAATTATATCATCGGTTTTGATATCTGTCATTTTGAGGATATCGGCAATTTCATCATTCATATCAGCGGAGTTGTCATATTCCGACTCCTTTAATTTATTATTACCTTTTTTTATATTAATGTAAAGCGTATCATTATCAAATTTATCGTAAAGATTTATTGTTATAAGATTTTCTTGATATTCAAGAAGTGCCTGTTGATTTTTTACAGCATTTTTGTCAATCTGCTGAATTTTCTCCCATTCAACGTTGAGTTCTTCACGTTCGGCTTGAACCTCGGCGATTTTTGTTTCATATTCAATTTTTGTCTGATTTGCTTCATTTGTCGCCGTTTCAATTTCAAATGTGCTGAATAATATAAAAAAGAAAAGGATTATCATTATTACATCAAGTAACGATGTAAAATCAAGGATTATTTCTCTTATTTTCATTTTCCAATCCTACGCTTTTTATTTTCTTTGAATCTTTTAAGGTTATTCCGTCATCCTCAAATTTTTTTATCAGGTCTGCAAGTTTCTGAATGCTGTTTTCAACAGATGTGGCAATAAAAGCGTTTACAAGCTTGAATATAACAGCAAATATAATTCCCCATGTAGTTGAAGTCAGTGCGTCAAAAAAGTTGTTTTTTGCACTGTTGATATTTGATAAATCAAGTTCAAGTAAAGCCTTTACTGTTCCGAACATACCCAATAACGGAAAGATAGATATTGTACTGATGAACAGAGTGTAACATACTGTCAGCCAATTGTAAATGTGTGTTGTGTGTCTGATGTTTTTTTCCTGTTCACATTTAAGAATTTCTTTTTTTGTTTTATCATTATAATACCAGACAAACGACAAGCATAATATAGTAAGGAAAGCCGTAAGCAATATATACCAATCAGAAGAAAAAAGACTCTGCCATATTTTTTCTTTAAAACTCATTGAAAACCACCTCTCTACTGACATTATACAACAAAAATAATAAAAATGCAAGATTTTTCGACATTTAGTTGTTGAATAATAAAATGGGCTGATATCAGAATGACATCAGCCCATTGAAAAATCTTATTTTATCTTATCTTCGCACCGCAAGGAATACTGTCATCAAGGAACAGCACCTTTACACCGTTTGGAGTATCAGCGGCACAAATCATGCCACAGCTTTCAACTCCACGGAGCTTTACAGGCTTGAGGTTAGCCACAAGCTGGATTTTCTTTCCGACAAGCTCCTCGGGAGTGTAGTATTCTGCAATTCCCGAAACAACCTGTCTGCCGCCCATACCGTCGTCAAGCTGTAAGCAGAGCAGCTTATCGGACTTCTTAACCTTTTCGGCGGAGAGAATTTTTGCACATCTCAACTCAACCTTTGCAAAATCGTCAATTGTGATTTCATCAGCAAGCTCGGGTATTTCAGCAGGAGCTTCGCCCTTTTCTTCTGCGGAAAGATTTGCCTGTGCAGCCTCCATATTCTTCTGAATAATGGAGTTGAGTTCTTCAATTTCCTTTTCAACGTCAATTCTGGGGAACAGAATTGCACCCTTGCATACAGTCACATTTTCGGGGAGAACACCGAATACAGACAGCTTATCATAAGCCACATCAGCTTCTGCTGCACCAATCTGCTTCCATACCTCGGGCATAGTTGTGGGCATAAATGGGCTGAGAAGTGCAGACATAATTCTGATACCGTCAAGAAGGTTATACAGAACAGTAGCAAGTCTACCCTTTGCGGACTCATCCTTGCCAAGCTTCCATGGCTCTGTTTCGTCGATGTACTTGTTAGCACGGTCAACAGCCTTGAAGATTTCTTCAAGAGCCTGCTTTATCTTTGTTTCGTCCATAGCAGCTTCAACTGCAGAAACAGCACCGAGAACTACACTCTTGAAATCGTCGTCGAGAGCGTCAGCCTGACGGTCGGAGGGGATAGTTCCGCCGAAATACTTGTCAGCCATTGCAACAGTTCGTGAAACAAGGTTTCCGAAACCGTTTGCAAGGTCGGAGTTAATGCGGTTTATCATAATCTCGTTGGAGAATGAACTATCAGCACCGAGAGCCATTTCACGGAGAATATGGTATCTGATAGCGTCACAGCCGTAACGCTCGCCAAGAACAAAGGGGTCAACCACGTTTCCGAGGGATTTGCTCATCTTTTCGCCGTTGAAAGTAATCCAGCCGTGAACAGCAAGGTGCTTCGGCAGGGGAATATCAAGTGCCATAAGGATAGCAGGCCAGATAATAGCGTGGAAACGCATGATATCCTTTGCTACCATATGTGTATCAGCGGGCCAGTACTTGTCATAGTCGCTGTACTGCTCGTTCATAAAGCCAAGAGCCGAGATATAGTTGGAAAGTGCGTCAATCCATACATATACAACGTGTCCCTCATCAAAGGAAACAGGTACGCCCCACTTGAAAGTTGTACGGGATACGCACAAATCTTCCAGACCGGGCTTGATGAAGTTGTTTACAAGCTCAACAGCTCTTGTCTTGGGACGGAGGAAGTCAGTTTCAGTGAGAAGCTTTTCGATACGCTCTGCAAAGGGAGCCATTTTGAAGAAATACGCTTCCTCCTTTGCAAATGTAACAGGACGGTGGCACTCGGGGCAACAGCCGTTTTCATCAAGCTGTGAATCTGTCCAGAAGCTTTCGCAGGGAGTGCAGTATTTTCCCGAATATTCGCCCTTGTAGATATATCCCTTATCGTAAAGAGCCTTGAAAATCTTCTGTACCGTTTCAACGTGATAGTCGTCAGTTGTACGGATATAGCGGTCATAGTCGATATTCATATAGCTCCAGAGGGACTTGAATTTTTCAACGATAACGTCAACGTATTCCTTGGGAGTAACGCTCTGTTCAGCGGCTTTCTGCTCAATTTTCAGACCGTGCTCGTCAGTGCCTGTAAGGAACATTACGTCGTAGCCCTGCATTCGCTTGAAGCGGGCAATAGAGTCACAGGCTACAGTTGTGTAGCAGTGACCGATATGTGGATTACCCGAGGGGTAATAAATAGGTGTGGTAATGTAAAAGGGTTTCTTTGACATAAAAATCGCTCCATTCGGATATATTTGCTGACGAATGAAATCAGCATTTTTATTATATCACATATTTCCGCATTTGTCACGTATTTTATGAAAATTTTTCAAAAATTGCCGCACAAAAAAGTGCGGCATGAAGAAAATATTCTATTGCATACAAAACTCATTGAACAGTTTCAGCGTTTCCTCAAATCGGCTTTCATCGGTGGGACAGCCGGTAACTATTATTATATAATCTGTTGCGTTTATGTAAAACTGCGATATAAGGCAGTTTCCTGCATTTACCGTTGAACCTGTCTTTGTGCCTACAGCGTAGGGACAATAGTAAGGATCGCTTTCATGAAGAAGCCTGTTGGAGTTTTTCCAGTTGAATGTCTGACCTGTAACTGCGGTTACATCTTTTTCTGCAAGTGAGGTTATTTCACGGATTTCCTTATATTTCATGGAGTGCTTTGTAAGCTTCAGCAAATCGTATACTGTTGTAAGCTGCTGGTAATGATCCCAGCCGTCGGGAGTTGAAAAAGTACTGTTTGTCATATCAAGTTCTGCAGCAAGTTCATTCATAAGGTTGCAGAAATATTCAACGGCTTCATAATCGGTCATAGCGTTGTTCCCCGATTCAATCCTTGCAGTATTTACAGCGATTGCATAAGCCGCGTCATTGCCAGAAGAAAGAAGAAGTCCTGTGAGCAGGTCATACAATGTGAACTGCTGTCCGGGGGCGATATAGCACATACTGGAATAGGGGCTTACAAGTGCCTGTTCCGTTCCGACTGTGAATATCGTGTCGGTGGGAATGTATTTCAGAGCGACGCAGGCTGTCATAATCTTTGTCATACTTGCAGGGGATACGGAATCGTGAAGATTTTCGCTGAAAATGAGATTGTCGCTTTTCGGAGCGTACACTGCAGCTGATTTATAATATCTCACAGGCGGTTCTGTAGGCGGTTCTGTTACAGCCGTTGTAGTTACTGTCGTTGTGGGATTTGTAGTGGTCGTTGCTGTAGTAGTGGCGACAGTTGTTTCAGCGGACTGCTGTTTTTTGTATATATAATTCTGTACTATGCCGTAATACGGCTTTATTTCTCTTTTTTCAGATTTTTTGCTGCATCCCGTGAAAATCACAAGAAAACAAGCGGCTATAATCAATAATTTTTTTCGCATTGGATCACTCCTTGAAAAATGCTCATATACATATAGTATACACTAAAAAAAGACAAAAGTCAATTATAACATATTTATATAAATAGGTGATACTTGAAACAATTGATTTGTTCACAAATTGTTTGCAATTCAAAATGCCCGTAATAGTTGCAATATTGGCGAAAATATGCTATAATCAGCTTGTATATTGCCTTGTGTAGTATTCCCTATAATAATCGCATGATATCAATAATATGGACATCGGAAGATGCTCTATCTGCGAAAAGAAAAGGATGTAATTGATGAAAAGAAAGTTAGCTGTGATATTATCCGCATTGTTTCTTGCGGCTGTGGCTACATTCAGCGGAAAGCTTATTCCCGAAAAATCCGATAATACGGAGGTACTTCCCTCGGAAGAAAAAGAGGAAAAGGTTCCCGAAACGGAGAAAAATGATGTTCCTGCTGAAACTCCCACAGATGCACCCACAGAAACTCCCACAGAAGCTCCTACGGAGCATGTAAGTCCTGTTGAAACAGTTACTGCAAACCTGGGTATACAGCAGAATATAGATGTTTCTATAGGCAGGGAAAACGGCAGTAATACGGTAAAAATTCCTCTTGCTGATTTTATCCGTGAGGGTGACAGAATTAAATCCTTTACTTTTACAATATATTCTTCCGACGGTTATAATATAGGGCAGTTCAAGGGCGGCTGCGGTATTGCAGTAAGCAGTGATTGTCCTGCCGCCACTGATGAGGGCTGGTATCAGTCGCCTGATTTTACGGCTCCCACAGAGGGCACATACGGCGAAATCACTTGGAATATCCCCGATGATATTTCTGATTATATAACTCCTGCAGGAGATATTATGTTCGGCTACTGGTGGGGCGGTGCGTCCGGTATACGCATAGAAAATGTTGTATGCAATATAACACGTACAGCGGATATTCCCTGCGACGGCACAGTTGACGTTGAGGTAAATAAAAGTGTTAACTACAATGCCGAGGATAATACAATACGTGTTCCCCTTGATATGCTTCCACAGGGGGCAGTTCCACAGTCCGTAACATATAACATCAGCTCGGGCGGCGGATTCGGCAAGTTTACGGGAGCATTCGGCTATAACTCCTCAAAGGGAGAATATATGTCCGGCGATGTGTCAGAATTTACAGACAGCTCTGATATTTCCCTTACCTGGATTATCGAACCCCAGGCAAAAAATTATGTTTCAGAGGACGGTGAACTCGTTTTGGGTTACTGGTGGAGTGAACAGGCAGAAGCAACTCTCGATTCAGTTACAATTAAATACAGTCTTGGAGGAGCTTCATCAGAAGCTGTTCCCGCTGTCAAAGAGGACAAGCCGCAGAGCGGTGTACAGTCGGAATCCTATGGCTTCCGCAGCTCCGAGGAAATTGTAAATGATATAAAAGTTGGCTGGAATCTCGGTAACAGCCTTGAATCCTATAATACGGATAAAAAAGGTCTTGCTACGGAAATGGCATGGGGCAACCCGAAAACTACAGAGGAGCTTATAAAATCCGTAAAGAGTGCAGGCTTTAACGCTATCCGTGTACCTATAACATGGGGCGAGCACATGGACGGCGATATCATTCAGCAGGAGTGGCTCGGACGTGTAAAAGAGGTTGTGGATTACGTCTACGACAACGATATGTATGTCATTATCAATATGCACCACGATGATTACATCTGGTTCAATCCCACAGAATCCGAGTATTCGGGGGACAGTGCAAAATTTAAGAAAATTTGGGAGCAGATTGCTGACTATTTCAGAGACTACGGTGACAGACTCATATTTGAGGGCATGAATGAGGCAAGAACTATCGGAAGTGTCAACGAGTGGATGGGCGGAACTGCCGCAGAACGTGCGGTTGTCAACAAATATGTTCAGGATTTTGTTGATACAGTCCGTGCAAGCGGCGGCAAAAATACCGAAAGAAGCCTTATTATATCTGCCTACGGTGCCTGTGCCGAGGAAGTTGCAATGAACGATGTTATCGTTCCCGATGACAAAAATCTCATTGTGTCGATACATTACTATGCACCGTGGAGATTTGCATCGGGTGAAACGACTTCGTTCGGACAATCCGAAAAAACAGAGCTTTCCCGCAAGTTTGATTCGATGAAAAATAAGTTCATAGATAAGGGAACTCCGCTTATTATCGCTGAATTTGGCTGTGTCGGAATTGCCGACGATTCAACAAGAAGTGAATATTACAGCTATTATATCTCTACAGCAAAGGAACGCGGTATCAAGTGTTTTGTCTGGGATAACAATATATTCCGTGGTGACGAGGGTTACGGCATTCTGAACCGTACATCAATGAAGTGGAATGATACGCTTCTTGAGGGTATTATTTCGGGGGCGAAATAAACGAATTATTACATAATAATTAAGGGGATGCTCTCTCTTGCAGAGCGTCCCCTCTTTTCAAACAGTCCACTGGACTGTTTGAAAATTCACCCCTTGCAGAGCGCTTGAACGCATTGCAGAGCAAAGCTCTGCATGGGACTCTGTCCCATACCCTGCAAGAGGCTCTGCCTCTTGACTCCGCCAAAGGACTGAGTCCTTTGGAAACCCGATTTGCACAGATGTAGTTTGAACGTAACTGAAAGTATTTGTTCTATGTTTTTATAAGCCTTATTTTATCGCTATTTCCCGTTGTTCACATATGTCTCCCTGCAAATTATAGGTGACGGTAAGGATTAATTCCTCATCCGTCGCTTTTTCTTTTATATCACGTCCGATTATTTCACATTCATTGAGAAAATTCTTCTCATATAGATAAATTTTCTCCATTAGTTCAGCTTTAAGCTCCTCCTTGGATAAGGTTGAAGAAATACGGCTCAATTCCCTGTATTCCGTGGTTTTTATACCTATCGGCAATTGTTTCCCGAATAAGTAAAGATTGTTTTCAAAATTTGAATTTTCAGAATATTCATAGCGGTTTTTTCCGAAATACAGCGGAATTTCAAGGCTGAACAGTTTCAGCGAACGTCTTTTTTCAGTTTCGCCTGTCGGCAGCAGCTTTTCATTTGTAAAGCTGCCCTTGAATTCAACTGTTTCGTTGTATTTCCCGATTATTTTCCCCATGGCATGATGAAGCGTAATTCTGCCGTTATGGTCGGTTGTTATGCCGTTTATCAGCATATCCCCGGGAAATACATAATCGCCCACAATGTGCATAAGCTGACCGTCACGGACGAGAACGCTTACGATTTCAGCTTCACGTGAAGCAACGATATTGCATGGTATTCGCTCCACAAGCATATCAGGCTTTTCTACAATTTCCGTAATCTCCACCACAAGACGGTGCCCTGTGCGGTGCATGCCTACCCATGCAATTTTGTCAATCATCAGCCGCAGTTGATTTTCGCTCCACACATAATTTATCTGTCCGAAATTTGTACCCTCCTCAATGCCGATTTCAGTCAATGCTGTTAGTATTGATGTATCGCTGACGGTTTCATTTCCCTGTATGTCAATTGTGACAATGACTCCCGAAAAATAGAGGGACGCACCAAGAACAAGAATTAATCCCAGTATCAAGCCGAATCTGCCCTTACGGCGGCGGATTTGCTCCGATAAAGTTGGATATTCAAAGTGGGTGAGGGTTATACCCATATCCTCGGCAATTTCCTGTACATCGGCAAGGCTGCTGTGATATATCTCCGCCGAAAGTGTGCCGCCCTTGACATATTGACGGAATATAGCTATTTTTCGCTGATGAAGCCTGTTTATGAAGCCGTATAGATTTTTTCCCTCTGCGTTGATTTTCACACAGCCACGTATCTGATTTTTCATCTGCGGCTCCTTTCTTCCAGCTCAATCTGCGAGATTTTTCCCCGTATGACAAGACCGCCTGTTTTGTAATCAGATGCACGCAAATCGTTTCCCCATATGTGAATAAGCAGTTTTCCGCAGGCGATGGACATCAGAACATCGCTGCATTCCTCTATCCTTCGGCAATTTTCAAGTGTTATCTCTCGATTTCCTGCGATGTGTATGCCGACTTCCTCGAATACGGCGGCATTGATTTTTTCAGTTAATTTATCAAACATGATTGACCTCCGAATAATCGTTTACTTTTAATAATATGATTAATCGGGTGATGTTATGAAAATTGTAAAAAATATACTCACGGTTATATTTGCTGTGAGCTTTTGTCTGTATTGTTTGTTTTTTTCTGTACAGGTAAAATCTGCGGTAGTGGAGGGGACAAACCGCTGTATTACGATAATTATACCCTCTCTATATGCCATGATGGCGGCATCTTCAATTCTGCTGAAAAGCGGTGTACTATCTCTTACAGGACGCTGGATTTCTCCTGTAACACGGCTTATTTTCGGATTGAACGGGGAATCTGCCGCTGTTTTTTTCTTTTCCCTTGTGTCGGGATACCCTGTGGGTGCAAAAATGATTTACTCTATGTATATAGAGGGCAGACTGCCGAAAAAAACGGCTGAAATAATGTCGGGGCTATGTTTTGGCTCGGGTGCGGCTTTTATTTTTGGCTGTGCCGCCTCAACGGCGGAAATCGGGGGACTAATTCTCATATCAAATCTTGTGTCAGAGTTAATTATGGCGGTCATTTTATCTCCATATTTCAGAAAAAATCTTATAAAAGAAAATCCCCGAAAAACTGCGGTTTCCGCAGATATACTTACGGATTCCGTGGCTTCATCGGGGAGAGCGTTAGGGGATATGTGCCTTTGCGTTATAATATTTGCTGTATTCGCAAAAATGGCGGAATACTGCGGTTTATCCGCAATTTTTAAGGGCGATTTATACAGGGCTGTGCTTGATATTACGGCAATATCTGAAATATCAGCGAATACCCCCACAACGGCGGCTCTTGTTTCATTTGGGGGAGTGTGCGTTTTCTTTCAGATTTCGGCTATATTCCGAGGTAAATTGTCAATCTTGCCCCTTGTTGTAATGCGTTTTGGTGCGGCGGCTCTAACTTATCTGATATGCCGCCTGTTACAGCCCTTTTTCCTGTCGTGGGAGATTACATCTGTTTTTGCACATAATAGCTGTATGCATCGTGAAACGTCTCCTGTGCCGTCGATTATGTTGATTATTATGACAGGGGTGGTTATTGCGGAAACGGCGAAAATACGCAAAAAAACGCCTGCGGATTATCTGTGATGTTCATATAGGAGTTTATACGTATTTATCGGGGGAAACCTTTCTGAAGAAAGGTTCTCCCCCGTACCCCCCTTCCAAAGACTTTTAATCTGAATTTCAGCCCTGTAGGGTGCACAACAAAAGTAATTTAAGCTTCTCAACAATTTGGTGTGCACCCTACAGGGCTGAAATTTAAAACTGAAAGTTTTAGGAAAGGAGTTTGAGGAAAACCCTTTTTCAAAAGGGTTTTCCTCAATAACACGTACATATTCTCCTACAAGAGCACCGCTGTTAATCGCAGGTTTTGTTTTATTTCTCCTGAAAAACAGCAAAAACTTTCATACACTCGTCGCAGTAGTAGCCCTCACCGTAGAGTTTGAGGTTAACTACGCCTTTTCTGATGAATTTGTCTTTCTGGTCATCGGGATACCACGACAGAAGCGTGGTAAGCTGTGTAAGACTTCCTACATCCTGAGCTTCGATAACTCCCTTTGGACATTCTTTTCCACATTCGGGACATTTCATTTTTAAATCCTCCTTAACCTGTATCGTGCAGTTACTTGCGTAAATATTATAGCATAATAATTTTGTTTTGTCAACAAAAAAAGGCTGCTCCAAGCGGAACAGCCTTTGAAATGTTAAGTAAAAAATTACTTGATTTCGATTGTAGCACCAGCAGCCTCGAACTTTTCCTTAAGCTCGTTAGCCTCTGCCTCGGAAACGCCTTCCTTAAGAGCCTTAGGAGCAGACTCAACTACTTCCTTAGCCTCCTTAAGACCAAGACCGAGAACTTCCTTAGCACACTTGATAACAGCCATCTTAGCGTCACCGAATGAAGCAAGGATTACGTCGAACTCTGTCTTAGCAGCCTCGCCAGCAGCAGCACCGCCTGCAGCGGGAGCAGCAGCTACCATTGCTGTTACGCCGAACTCCTCCTGGATTGCCTCTACGAGCTCAGCAAGCTCGAGAACGGAAAGAGTCTTGATTTCTTCTACAAAATTTGTGATCTTCTCTGAAGCCATGATAATAATCTCCTTTATAAATATTTGCCATATATGGCGATAGTTTTAAGCTGACAATTTAGATAAACAATTGAAATCAGGCAGCTTCCTCTGACTTCTTGTCTGCAACTGCCTTGAGAGTAGCTGCGAGCTTCTGCATGGGACCCTGGAGAGAGCCAACCAGCTGAGCGAGCAGAACGTCCTTTGAAGGAATCTTGGAAAGAGCAACAACTCCTGCCTGATCGTAAACTTCACCTTCAACATAGCCTGCCTTGAGATTGAACTTTTCGTCGCCTGCCTTCTCAGCGAATTTACCGAGAATACGTGCGGGAGCAGTCTGGTCATCGTTTGAGAGAGCGATAGCTGTTGTTCCGTTAAGAACTTCGTCAAGTCCCTCAATACCGCAATTCTGGAATGCACGGAGGAGCAGTGTGTTCTTCTCTACGAAGTAGTTAACACCTGCCTCACGAAGCTCCTTTCTGAGCTTTGTGTCTTCCTCAACGGTGATGCCCTTGTAATCAACGAGAACGCCTGATACGGAATTCTTGATGAGGTCTGTGAGCTGCTCAACCTTAGCCTTCTTGGCTTCGAGAACTGCATTGCTTGGCATTGTGTATTCACCTCCGAAATATTTGTTATCGTATTCGGGGCAATAAAAAAATCCTTTTGCCGACAGCTCGGAAAAGGACAATGATAATTCTTATCACTTGCACTCCTCGGCGGGACTTACGGGCTTTCGCCTTGCCTGCTGTCTTTAGAATACGATATGTGCTGAAATCAGCTTTATTATTATAGCATACATTTCACGGCTTGTCAACCCCTTTTTTGAAATTTTTTCGGATTTTTTCAAAATCCCTTGCTATTTAGGGCTGAACGTGTTATAATTAATTCTATAACGATTACAACGAGGTGATATTATGAAGCTTCTTGCCATTGACGGAAACAGTATTCTCAACCGTGCATTTTACGGTATAAAGCTGCTTTCCAATAAGAAAGGCGTTTTCACCAATGCCATTTTCGGCTTTATGAATATATATCTTAAAAATTTCAACGATGTGCAGCCTGACTCTGTTGCAGTTGCATTTGACCTGAAATCGCCAACTTTCCGCCACAAAAAAGTTGCAACATACAAGGCTAACCGCAAGGGAATGCCGCCCGAGCTTGCACAGCAGCTTCCTCTTATAAAGGAATTGCTTACACTTATGGGTATAAAAGTGGTTGAGTGTGAGGGCTTTGAGGCTGATGATATCCTCGGCACACTGTCTAAAAGCTGTACCGATTGCGGCTGTGAATGTTACGTCCTCACAGGGGACAGGGATAGCTTGCAGCTCATTGATGAAAATGTCACCGTTCTCCTTGCTACAAATAAGGAAACAATTCACTACACTCCTGCCCGATTTATGGAGTATTACGGCTTTGAACCTATCCGCCTTATCGACCTGAAAGCCCTTATGGGTGACAGTTCCGACAATATCAAAGGAGTTGCAGGAATAGGCGAAAAAACAGCGACAAATCTTATAAAGGAATACGGCACGATTGAAAATCTCTACGAGAAATATGCTGACTCCACACTCACAAAGGGAGTCAAGGCAAAACTTGAAAATGGCGAAAAATCCGCGAAAGAGAGTAAGTGGCTTGCAACTATTGTCCGTGATGCTCCTGTTGAAAACTGCCTTGACACTTATAAAATCGGGGAGCCAAACAAGGCTGAATTAAGCCGTTTTCTAACTGAATTGGAGATGTACAAGCTTCTTGATAAGCTTGAAATTTCAGCCTCTGCCGCTGAAAAATCGGTAGAAAAGCCTGTGGAGGAATTCGTTCCTGTGGAGCTTTCTTTCGGTGAGCTGACAGCTGAAATAATCGACAAATTTGTTAATGTTGCTTATTTATTTGACGGCGAAAAGCTATCAATTCTCGATGATACGACTGTTTACACAACTGATAATGAAAAACTTGTATTGCTGTTTATGGCTTCGGACTGCGAAAAAATTACCATGTCTGCAAAGCCTCATTATCGCTGGGCAATGGCTCACGGCGGCAATCTCCACAATTTGAAAACGGACGGTGAAATTTGTGGATATCTGCTGAATACCTCCGCTTCCGATTACACAACGGAGAAACTTTGTGGCGAATATGGCGTGCATTATTGTACAGAAAACGGTGAATATGCCGAATTAGCGTCACTTCCACGGCTTATTGAAAAGCTTCGTAAAGCTATTGAAAACGAGGGTATGACTGACCTGCTGAACAATATCGAAATGCCGCTGACAGAGGTACTTGCCTCAATGGAGCACAATGGCATTAAGATTACACAGGATGGTGTGCGTGATTTCGGAAAATATCTTACTGAAATGATTGAGGAAAGTCAACAACTGATATACGACGAAGCAGGACATGAGTTTAATATCTCCTCTCCGAAACAGCTTGGAGTTGTGCTTTTCGAGGAAATGGGACTTCCTGCAAAGAAAAAGACGAAAAGCGGATATTCCACAAATGCCGAGGTTTTAGAAGAATTGCGGAATTTCTGTCCTCTTGTGGATAATGTGTTGAAGTACAGGCAATATACAAAACTTAATTCAACATATGTCACAGGACTTCTTGAAAAAGTAGCCGAGGACGGCAGAATTCACACATCTTTCAAGCAGACGGAAACACGTACAGGCAGAATTTCCTCTACAGAGCCGAATTTGCAGAATATTCCCGTCCGTACAGAGCTTGGTGCCCAGATGCGTAAATTTTTCGTTGCCGACAGTGGAAAAGTGCTGATTGATGCAGATTACAGTCAGATTGAACTGCGTGTTATGGCACATCTATGCGGTGATAAAAATATGATTTCTGCCTTTACTTCGGGTGAGGATATCCACACCTCCACTGCGGCACAGGTGTTTGATATGCCTGCGATTATGGTCACTTCTGAAATGCGAAGTGCCGCAAAAGCCGTTAATTTCGGCATAATTTACGGTATGGGGCCTTTCTCCCTTTCAAAGGATATCGGCACATCCGTTGCACAGGCGAAGAAGTATATTTCGGACTATCTTGCTAAATACCCGAAAGTACAGCAGTTTATGGATGACACCGTCGATAATGCGATGAAAACAGGCGTTGTGACGACTATGTTCGGGCGTAAAAGACTTATCCCCGAACTCCTTTCTTCAAATAAAATGTTACAGGCGGCAGGCAAGAGAATTGCCATGAATACACCTGTTCAGGGCACTGCGGCTGACCTTATAAAAATCGCCATGATTAATGTATATCGCCGTTTAAAGGCTGAACAGCTCAATGCGGAGCTTATATTACAGGTACACGATGAACTTATCATCGAAGCCGATATCTCCTGTGCTGACCGCTGTGCAGAGCTTCTCAAAGAGGAAATGCTCAATGTCTGCGAGATGAAAGCTCCTCTTTCTGTTGATGTTCATACAGGTGACAGCTGGTATGATGCTAAAGGTTGATAATTTGTACGATATTGCTTTGAAAGGAACGGGTAAAATGAAAATAATCCGTGCCGATATAAATACTGAAAAGCAGATTTTTGAAAGCCTTTCCGCACTTGATAAATTGTGCGTAGGGGCGGATGGCTGGTCTGCGGAGTCTTTTAAATCCGAGGCGGCAAAGGATAACGGAATTGTGCTGTATATCGTGGAAAACGGCAATGTTACAGGGCTTATATGCGGCTTTTTCGCAGCAGATGAAGCGGAAATAACAAGTGTTGCTGTAGCTCCCGAGCATAGGCGTAAGGGTATAGCCGCCAAGCTCATGGAGGGGTATTTTGACGCACTGCCAAAGGTTACAAACAGCATATTTCTTGAAGTCAGGGAGTCAAACTCCGCCGCCATTGGCTTGTATGAAAAATTCGGATTTGAAAAAATATCTGTAAGGAAAAACTTTTATAGTTTTCCTGATGAAAATGCAGTTGTAATGCAAAAAAATTTGAATAAAGAAGGCTGAAAATGTTAATTCTAGGAATCGAAAGCTCCTGCGACGAAACCGCCGCAAGCGTCTGCGAGGGTTTCAGAAATATCCGTTCTTCGGTGATTTCTACGCAGATTGAGGAGCATAAAAAATACGGCGGAGTTGTGCCTGAAATCGCTTCACGCCGCCATTGTGAGAATATTCTTGCGGTTACAAAGCAGGCTCTTAAAGAGGCTGATGTTACCCTTGCCGACCTTGACGGTATTGCTGTGACTTACGCTCCGGGACTTATCGGGGCACTGCTCGTAGGCGTAAATTTTGCCAAATCCCTGGCATTTGCCGCTGAAAAGCCGCTTATCCCCGTTCACCATATTTCGGGACATATCGCCGCAAACTACATCTGCCACAAGGAATTGGAGCCGCCCTATCTCTGCATTGTTGCAAGCGGTGCACACAGTCACCTTATTGAGGTTTTAAGCTACACGGAGTTCCGTGTTATCGGCAGAACCCGTGACGATGCGGCAGGGGAGTGCTTCGACAAATGTGCAAGGGCAATGGGTTTTCCCTACCCTGGGGGAGTTCATATTGACCGTCACGCACAGGAGGGAAATCCTTTGGCATTCAAGTTGCCTCACCCTGTTGTTGCAGGAAATGAGTTTGATTTCAGCTTTTCGGGATTGAAAACTGCTGTTATAAATATGCTTCATCGTGCCAATCAGAAAGGCGAAATAATCGACAAAAACGATTTATCGGCGAGCATTCAGCGGACGATTTCGGAGATAATAACCGAAAAAACAATGGGTGCGGCGGAGCAGTACGGTTATAAAAAAATCGCCCTTGCAGGCGGTGTTTCGGCAAATTCGGGAGTACGTGCGGCTCTTGCAAAGGCTTGTGATGAACGTGGCTTTGATTTCTATATGCCTGAAATGAGTCTTTGCGGCGACAATGCGGCAATGATTGCGTGTCAGGGAAGTTATAACTTTGCAGCAGGAATTACAGCTGACGAAAGTCTTAATGCAGCGGCGACAATGCCGATAGATTCCATAAAATATTAATTAGGAGAACTGAAATGAAAAGAATTTTATCGTCACTTACAGCACTTTCGTGCATTATCTGTCTTTGCTCCTGTAATGGGAACACTCCTGAAAGCTCATCATCGAGGATAAGTACAGCCCCTATAGATGAGGAAATACTTGGCACATGGATGAACGAATTAAGCGGTTACAGATTCGGTGAAAACCGCAAGGTAAGTCTGATTATCGACTTTTCACAGAACGCACATTTTACGGAAGACGGCGAATTTCAGACTATGAATGCTCTTATTCCAAAGGAAAATATAAGCTACGACGGAAAAAAGGTTTACATTACAAATACTGCATATAGTGAGGAATATCAGCAGGATCTGACATCTGTTCTTGTTGATATGGATAGACTTGACGAGCCAAATCCTGACAGTCTTGACGGAAGATACCATATTCATGGCGGAGTTGCTACAGATGTTCTTGCGGAACAGCTGGGAATACCTCCCGAGAAATTTGATTTTGAGGGTGTAGTTGACGGTGATAAGTTCATTATTCATATGGTTGATTGCTTTGATTATGCAACTGATGACGGCACAGTTGATATTTTCGGTGAGTTGATTTCGACATATCTCACTGGAAGTAATGCACCAATGTCATATGATTACACGATAGAATTTGATACTCTTAAAATGACTATGAATGACATTGAGGGGGCAGCTCCTGAGGTTTATTTTAAGGTTAATGAGGAATAAAATAAACGGCTGATTATTAAAATCAGCCGCCTTTTTTTCGCTTTTCACGCAATAATCTAAAAAAATCCGTAAGCATTCCGGAACATTCGCATTCTGAAATTCCGCCATATACCGCTGGTTTGTGGTTATATGGCAGACTGAACATCTTCTGTACGGATTCTGCAGAGCCGCTTTTATAATCGTATGCTCCGAAATAGACATCATCTATCCGTGAGTTGATTATCGCACCGCAGCACATGGGGCAGGGTTCAAGTGTTACATAAATCGCACAGTCGGGAAGCCGCCAGCCACCAAGTTTTCTGCAGGCTTCATCAATAGCGAAAAGTTCCGCATGGGCAAGTGCGTTTTTGTCCGATTCACGGCGATTTCGCCCCTCACCAATGATTTCCCCCGTGGATTTTTTCACCACGACCGCTCCGACGGGGACTTCCCCTTCGTCAAAAGCTTCCTGTGCAAGCTCAAGTGCACGTTCCATATAATTCATTATACAACTGCCTCCATAACTGCACAAAGAATACAGAGCATTGCAACGGCAGAGAACGGGAATGTTTTCGATGAATGTATCATACGCTGTGAAAATGGCAGTTCTGCGTTATATCTTGCAAGTTTTATGGGGTGTTTTTTCATATTCATACGGAAATAAACAAGACCAATTGTTCCTGCAATAACAACTGCTGCCATAAAGCCATTACGCTTCAGAGTCATGGAAGTTGATGCGTCGGTTTCGATGAGTACAATTGTAAGTTGATACATCTTGAAAATGATATTTACAGCAATAGCTGTAAATATAGAGCCGCTTGTAAGCATTCCGCAGCATCCCACAAGGGTTATTATGAAAATTGCAGGCATATAGCGGAAATCCTGCGTTAGAACTGCTGCTGTAAAGGCTGTAATAAGCATTGCAAAAGTATCACCGAATTGCCTGAGTACAGCGAAAGCTGCACCGCAGAAAAGCAGCTGGGAAATAATCGGTATAATGAGCACATCAAAAATTGTATAAGCTATAAATTCACCCTGGTTCCATATGGAAACATCCATATTCTCCGAGCCAAAAAAAGATATGACCTCACGTGTTTCGCTGGAAAATGCCGAAGGAAGCGTTATAACTACGCTTAAAATAAATGAGGCGGAAATTGCACCTACAAGAGCCGCAGAATTATTCATACTGCTCATTATAGCGGCTTTTTTCGGCATTTTGAATTTGTGGTGGAGATACATCATCGGCAGGGCAATTTTTATTGTGTTTATAACAATAAGTATTGTTGCTACCTCGTGACATCCGCCGCTTATTGTCCTTGTCATAAAGCTTGTGTGGATGTTTAAGCCGAGATGTTCCAGTGAATAAATTAAAAGTCTTGAGAGCACATCTTCAAAGACAATCCACATAAGTACAGCGTAGCCGAGTGTGTGGAAAATATTTGCAAGCACCTTTTTTTCAGTGTTGGCACAAGATTTTTCAACAAATCCTCTGCCGTCAATATACACACGCTCACGCTGGTCTTTTTTGAAATTGAATGAATATACGTTATCTTTACGTTTTCTCCATTCACGAAAGCTGTTGTTATATTTTTCGCTTTGAGTCGAGTAGTCGAATTCTTCTATAACATCAATGATATTTTTCTCTGTTACACTGCTGTTCATCAAGTCAACTCCCCCTTTTTTGGAAATAATCATAACCTGATAAAAACACCCCATGTATACACAATAATCCTATTATATTATTTTAACATATTTCAAGTGGGAGAATGTTATAATTTGTGTAACTGCGTATTAACTTTCGGTGAATTTGTAATATTTTTGAATATGCGATAGAATTTTCCGCAAGTTTGAAAAAAATTACCGATTTCTCTTGACATATTGCGAAAAATGTGCTATTATAACCTTGTTGTATTGTATCCTCTCACGAGGAATAATAACAAGGAGGAAAATTTAATATGAACAAAAATTTCAACACTAAGCAATTGGTATTGCTTGGACTTCTCACGGCGCTTGTTGTGGTGCTTACTTACTTCAACATCCCGATTGGTCCGCTGTCAATATCAATGACGGTAATCCCCGTTGCTATTGCTGCAATTGCTCTTGGCCCTATAGGCGGTGCTGTCATAGGAGCTGTGTGGGGTGTATGCAGTTTTCTCCAGTGCTTCGGCATTCTCGGAACAAGCGGAATGGGTGTGTTTACTATTGAAATCAGCCCTGTGCTGACTTTCTTACAGCGTTTTATCCCACGTGTTCTTGAGGGATATTGTGCAGGCTGGATTTTCAGACTTATGTCAAAAGCTACACATCCGAAGATTTCCTGCTTTATTACAGGTTTTGCAACTGCTCTTATGAATACAATTTTCTTTATGAGTGCGTTGGTTATCCTTTTTGGTAATAATCAGGAATTTAATGATACATATATGCAGGGCAAATCTGCTTTTGCGTATATCATTGGTGCTATCGGTATCAATGCGGTGCTTGAAATGGTTTTCTCAACCGTTGTTGCAGGTGCTGTCGGTTTCGCTCTTTGTCAGGCAAAGCTTATCAGCGTTCCCGATAAAAAGAAAAAATCTGAATCTGCTGCGGCAGTGTAATTTAATACAATACAACATAGGCCTCCCGATTGGTTTCGGGAGGTTTTCGTTAGTGAAATGGAGGTATACAATGAAAGGAAATACAGTTAAGACAAGGAAAAGAATAATTATAATATTATCAGCGACAATACTGCTTTTCATTGTGGGATTTTTCATAATCAGAGAAAATATTCTGCGTAAAGCAGAATATAAAGGCAATGAGTTTCGCTTTGACGGAATAGTTTATGAAGAAATCGATTATAAGGAAATTGAACCTTACAAAGAAACATATAAGGTTGTGTGTAAAACGATAGACGGCGACTGGACACTGTATGAAATTGAAGAATATCCGGATTGTAAATACCTTGTTGCACGCTGTGGTTGGGAAGCACGTGTTATTAAAAAAGTGAATGATTGAAAAAGCTTGCCACAACAGCAAGCTTTTTTGTTTACATATTAACTAATTTTTCAGCATTCCCATAAAAAATCAAATCCCTGTCCGACTGATTAAGCGGCAAACCAGCTATCATTTCAACCTCTTTAAGCGGATCATCCCACGGTGCGTCGCTGGCAAAGAGAATTTTATCAGCACCGTGCTTTTCGATTATGCGGAAAACCTGTTCAGAGCTGATATAATCGGCAACAGCTCCTGTATCAAAGTAGATATTGCAGAATTTTCCTGCAAGGCAGTCCTCAACATCATTAAAAAGCTTCATACCGCCCATATGAGCCGCAACAATTGTCAAATCGGGGAATTTTTCAGCTATGTTGGCAAAGCTTTTTGGAGGGGCAAGGATTTCGTCCTTTCCGATAGGGTCCCAGCCTGCATGGAATACCACAAACAGTCCCATTTCAGCAGCTTTACGGTATATCGGGAAAATACGCTCCTCATCGGGACGGAAGAACTGATATTCGGGATGAAGTTTAATGCCGCACAGTCCAAGGGATTTTATTCGTTCGATTTCCTCAACGGCATTTTCAGAGTCGGGGTGAACGGTGCCGCAGGAGTATATGCCGTTCCCCATAACCTCTGCCGCCCAGTTGTTGATAGTGGCCTGCTGTGAGGGCTTTGTTGCTATCGGCAGAATCAGGGATTTGCCTATGCCCTTTTCCTGCATGAGTTTACGGAGTCCTGAAATTGTACCGTCAGTATAAGCTTTCATATGCTCCGTTTCTTTATTATTTTTTGTTGTATTAAGCAGAGATGCCATAGCTCTTTCAGCTATGGCGTCCGCAAAAGCGTGGGTATGAAAATCAAATAACATTTTATCACTCCATAGCATGTTCCATTGCACAATGGATTATTTCCTGTACGTGGTCATCGCAGAGGGAGTAGAAAATAGTTTTTCCGCTTCTTCTTGCCTTGACTAACCGAGCCTGTTTGAGTACACGCAATTGATGCGATACAGCCGATTGAGTCATATTTATAAGCCTTGCGATATCGCAAACGCACATCTCGCTCTGTCCCAGTACATAGAGTATTCTTATACGTGTGGGGTCACCGAAAACTTTCAGCAGCTCCGCCGCATTGTAGAGAATATTCTCATCGGGCATTGCCTGTGATACCTTTTCAACAATGTCCTCATGGACACCGCATCCGCATATATTTTCTTCCATTGCAATAACCTCACATAAACATATCAAAATTCTTAATTATACCAAGTGTAATAATAACGGCAATAACGCTGAAAATCAGTCCCACAATACAGGTGCATACAGCCCAGAAATCATAAACCTTTTTCTGCGATTTGCTGTATCTGACCTTGTAAATCTTTTCCGTATTGTAAATTGATGTAATCCCCGATTCTTTCGGGAAAACGCAGGGATATTCAACACCGTCAAATTCGTAATAGGCAACCTTGAATTTTCCTTTCTTCGGTAAATCTATTCTTGTAAAAGCGGCATTGCGTTTTTTTGAAAAAACAAGGTGAATTGTGTGGTACACGAAAAACAGGAACATGAGAATTATCAGAAGTTCAATTATTCCAAGACCGCATAAAATCAGCACAAAGTTGCTGACTCCCAGTATTTTGCAGATTACGATTATTATAATTAATGCAAGCAGAATTTCCATGTTCTCAACTCCTTTTCACGGTATTATTATATCACATTTTTTGTAACAAGTCAAACAAAATCGGGCGGATATAAAATCCGCCCGTAAATATTGTACATTAACCAAGTACAACTACAATTTCATTAACATCAGCAAGTTTATCAGCAGAAATATAATTTCCGTCAAGAGCTTCGCCGTTGAGAGTTACAGATTTAACGCCGCTTTCAACGTGTGCGGAGTTGTCCACAACAATATTGAGCTTCTTTCCTCTGAACATCTTTGTAATCTTGAAGTTGTCCCAATCAGAGGGGATAGAGGGAGCGATTGCAAGTCCGTCAGCGTCGGGACGCATACCGCAGATACCCTCAACACAGCCAACCATAACAGTTGAAGCTGTACCTGTCAGCCAGTGAACGTGTGAACGTCCCTCGTAGGGTGATGCCTTACTTTCAGTGAACTGACCGTGTACATAAGGCTCCATAACACGGATTTCAGCCTTGTCATTCATAGCAGCAGGAGCAGTTTCCATGAAGTACTCAAATGCACGGTTGCCGTGTCCCATGAGAGCTTCTGCAAGGATAAGCCAGCCCTGTGACTGTGAGAAAATACCGCCGTTTTCCTTGGTATCAAGGTTGAATACCTGCATCAATGCACCCTTGAAGTGGTGATACTTATAGGGAGGATCGAGAAGTTTTGCACCGTAAGGTGTATTGAGGATATTGTAAACGCTGTCCATAGCCTTTTCAGCCTGTTCCTCGGAAGCAAAGCGTGAAATAACGCTCCATGACTGGGGATTGAGCCACATATTAGCCTCGGGGTCATTCTTTGCACCAACGATATCGCCATTTTCACGGATACCACGGATAAATCTGTCCTCGTCCCAGCACTTTTCAAGAGTAGCTGCAAGCTTTGCCTGAACTTCGTCAATATATGCGATATAGTCTGTATCGTTCTTCAATACAGCCATTTCCTTGATAGCTGTCATAGCGTAGTAGAGCTGGAATGCAACGAATGTTGACTCGCCCTTTGCACCAAGACGGAGACAGTCGTTCCAGTCAGCGTGGAGACCTGCGGGCATATTGTGGTCGCCAAGACGCTCCATAGAGAAGCGGATAGCGTTCTTGAGATGCTCGTATACAGTAGCCTCTCCGCCGCCCTCCTCGGCATATGTGATAACTTCATCAAGGAATGACTTGTTGCCGCTTTCGCCGATATACTTCATAATTGTGGGGAACAGCCAGAGAGCATCGTCCGCACGGTATGAGGGGTGACCTGTTTCCTTAGCGTATACGCTGTTTTCATCGTTCTCATCGGGACAGGTTTCGTGACCTGCATCGTGTGTGAACTTTACAAGAGGGAGACCGCCGCCGTTGCTTACCTGTGCGGAGAGCATGAAACGGATTTTTTCAGCTGCCATTTCAGGGTCAAGGTGGATAATACCCTGAATATCCTGAACTGTATCACGGTAGCCGTAGCCGTTACGCAGACCGCAGTAGATGAATGAAGCGGCTCTTGACCAGATGAAAGTGATGAAGCACTGATAAGCGTTCCATACGTTAATCATATTGTTGAATTCATCAGAGGGAGTTTCAACAGAGAAGTTTGAAAGCTGACCGTGCCAGTAGTCCTTAAGCTGCTGAACTTCTGAGTCAACCTTGCCAGCTTCCTTGTATTCGTTGAGAATAGCAGTAGCCTCGGCATCTGTTTTCTGTCCCATGATGTATATAAATTCCTTTGTTTCGCCCGGAGCAAGTGTAATATCGCTCTGGAGTGCACCGCAGGAGTTGGAGTTATAGTTCATAACGCCGTCGCACTTGCCGTTTTCAACAGCAATGGGGTTTGAGAAAGTTCTGTATGGTCCGATAAAGTTGCTTAAAGAGCCGTTATAGCCTGTAATAGGCTGTCCAACCATACCGAAAAATCTCTCGCTGCCGTTGTAGCCGTTTTCATCGAAGCCTGTATTCTCATTCATATGCTGAATGATTTTGTTTTCCTCAAAGCTTGTGCGTGTGATAAAAAGTGTGTACTGGAGGTTAATCTGATCCTGTTCATAGTTGGGCTCGTTTGTGAACTCAACAAAGCCGAAAACAGAAAGCTTTCTCTCCTTGTCGGAGTTATTTGTAACCTTTGCACGCCATACCTCATATGTCTTGCCGTAGGGAACATAATAAGTCACTTCGGACTTGATATCGGTATATTCAGCGGAAATAACTGTATAAGCTGTACCATGGCGACACTCGGACTTGTACTTGTCGAGGGGCTTGCCTACAGGCTGCCATGAAGCAGACCAGTAATCGTTAGCCTCGTTGTCTCTGATGTAGATATAACGTCCCGGGAGAGCCATTTCAGAGTTGAAACGGAAGCGTGATACACGTCCGTTAGCACCTGATTTAACGAAGCTGTAGCCTGCTGCGTTGTTTGAAATCATAGCACCGTATTCGGGGTCACCGAGGTAGTTTGCCCATGGTGCAGGGGTTGCAGGGTTTGTAATGACATATTCCTTGTTCGCAAGGTCGAAATGTCCGTAATTCATATTTTCATTCTCCTTCATGCCGTATTTTCACGACTGTTTTTATTTGTCATTCTATTATATCATTTTTTATATGATAATGCAATAGCTTTTTTAAATTATCTTGCCATAGCTCCAGCCATAGGCATTTCTTCCGCAGGCTCGTCTGAAACGGGAGCCTTGTCTATGGGCAGTGAATTGCCGTCCTCGTCCTTGAAAACTATGTTGTCAACGTAGAGATTACCCTCGTTCTGGGCACCCCAACGCATAATCTGGAATGTGGCTTCTTCCATAGTCTCGTCCCAGCATTGACCGCCGAGGGCAAGGAGAAATTTCATTTCAACATGAGCCGCACCTGACATGGGGAAGTTGTACTCGCCGCCCTCCCATTCAGCAAATTCATACCATTTATCGCCTGCCACATTGGCACCGCCGCCGCCGCCAATCCAGCCGGGAGCCATAACATTCTCGCCGTTGTCGTTTTTGAAAGTGTCGGAAGTTGCGTCTGCATATACGTCCATTTCAATGGAGCGTACCTTTGCAAGATTTTCGGGAGTAAGCAGCTTTGCCGCGTCAAACATAATTTTCTGAACTGTTCCGTCAGCGAAGTTTGTGCCTGCGTCGTTAAAGCAAAGCATTTTATTGCCCTCGACTGTTTCAATTGAAAGAAGTCCCTGTGCAGAGTCAACATCGTCGAGCTTCGGCTGTGCAAAGCTGAAATCCCCGTCGTCAAAGGTAATGGCATTGGGGTCGTCACATTCAGCAGGGGAGGGTGGAATAAGCTCCTCCTCGGTCACTTCTTCCGTAATTTCCTCTGTGGGAGCTTCCGTAGCTTCTTCTGTAGGTGCTTGTGTTGTTTCTGTAGCCTGTGAGGGTTGTGAGGATGAATTATCCTCGTTTTTTTCGCAGCCTGTAACAGCGGCTGCCATAGCTAAAGCGGCAAAAACCGCAAGAAATTTTTTCATTTCCATATTAATTATCTCCTCATTGTCGTAAACGATAGTCTATAAGATTATTTTAACATAAAACGGAAAAATTTAAAAGAGTAATACCATACAATATTCAAAAGAATTTTTCGGCGATTTCAACAAGAAGTCATTTTACAGCTCTGTCAATTGTATCTATAACACCTTTCATCATATCAAAAACGGAGACTTTTGGCATTATTTTAACCGCAATATATGGCTTTTCTACGCCGCTGAAAGTGATTTTGCCCTTATATTCAGCAGAAAGCGCTGCAATCTGGTCAATCGTAAGATGCTTTGTGTAGAAGTACATCTGCCCGTTTTTCTGCGATATTTCGGTTATTCCAAGATGTGCCGCCTTGTTTCTTATAAGTGACACCTCTATAAGTCCCACAACTGATTTCGGCGGTTCGCCATAGCGGTCTATGAGTTCGTCGATGAGGTCAAATTTGTCCTCGTCTGCCCTTATAATCATAATTCTGCGGTATATCTCAATTCGCTGATTAAGGCTTGAAATGTACTTTTCAGGGATATGTGCGTCAATCTGGATATCCACAAGACACTCGGGAATTTTCTCGGGCTTTTCGCCCTTTTCCTCGCAGATCGCCTCGGAGAGCAGCTGTAAATACATATCGTAACCTACAGCCTCCATATGGCCGTGCTGACTGCCGCCGAGAATACTGCCTGCACCGCGTATTTCAAGGTCACGGAGGGCAATGCGGAAGCCGCTGCCGAAGCGTGTGAATTCTTTCATTGCACTGAGTCGCTTTGTGGCTATTTCTGTGAGCACCTTATCTCTTTTGTATGTGAAATAGGCGTAGCCACGGCGGTTTGAACGTCCTACACGTCCTCGAAGCTGGTATAACTGTGAAAGTCCGAAACGGTCGGAATCCTCGATAATAAGCGTATTTACGTTGGGAACGTCAACACCTGTCTCGATAATTGTGGTGCAGACAAGAATATCAATTTCATGCTCCACAAGCTGTTCCCATATATCCGAAAGCTCCTCCTGACTCATCTGACCGTGAGCAAAGGCAATTCGTGCATCGGGCACCATATCCTGTAATTTTGAGGCACAGGAAACGATAGTTTCAACACGGTTGTGGATATAGTACACCTGTCCTCCACGGCGAAGCTCTCTTACAATAGCCTGGGCAAGAACTGCCGAATTGTACTCGATAACGTAGGTCTGCACGGGGTATCTGTTCTGGGGAGGTTCTTCAAGTACGGACATATCACGTATACCGCTCATAGCCATATTGAGGGTACGGGGGATAGGGGTAGCCGACAGCATAAGCACATCAACTCCCGAAAAGCTTTCCTTGAATTTTTCCTTGTGGGCAACGCCGAAACGCTGCTCCTCGTCAATTATTGCAAGTCCCAAATCGCTGAAAACAACGCTTTTCTGTATGATTTTATGTGTACCTATGAGTATATCTATACGTCCCTGTTTCAGCTTTTTCACGATTTCCGCCTGCTGTTTCGGGTTGCGGTATCGGCTTAAAAGCTCTATGTTTACGGGGAAGTGTTCAAATCTGCGGAGAGCCGTCTGATAATGCTGATATGCAAGAACAGTGGTCGGTGCAAGAATAGCACACTGCTTGCCTGCAAGGACGCATTTCATAGCCGCACGGAATGCAACCTCTGTCTTTCCGAAGCCTACGTCACCGCAGAGAAGTCGTTCCATGGGGCGTATACGCTCCATATCCGCCTTTATTTCGGCAATAGCTGTCAGCTGGTCGTCTGTTTCAACGTAGGGGAAACGGCTTTCAAAGTCGTGCTGTATTTCATCATCGGGATAGAAAGCAAATCCCTCGCTTTTTTCACGCTTGGCATAGAGGGCGATAAGCTCCTGTGCCATATCCTTGACGGCACGCTTTACATTGCCCTTTTTCTTCTGCCATTCGCCCGAACTCAGCTTTGTCAGCTTGACTCCAGTATCATCCCTCGGACCGATGTACTTCGACACCATATCAAGCTGTGTTACAGGGATATAAAGCTTATCCGTACCTGCGTACTGTATTGTTATGTAGTCCTTGGTTATGCCGTCGAATTCAAGCTTGCGTATGCCGATAAATCGCCCGATACCGTGACTGCTGTGTACGACTAAATCGCCCTCGGTAATATCGGCAAGACTGCGGATTTCCTCGGATTTCGGCTTTTTCTTCTTCCTTGCTCTTGTGGACTTACTGTCCATTGAAAGTCCCTGTGTAATGAGCACAGACTGATTTTCGGGGAACTCAAATCCGCCGCTTAAACCACCCGAAATAAGGCAAACTCTGCCCTTTTGCATAATCGAATTTTCAGTTGCGATATCACAGGGGATTTTATGTTCTTCCAGGTCGCTTTTTATAATCGGCAGAGTTTTCTCACTGCCTGCACAGAGGGCGATTTTATACCCTTGTCGTATATAGTCGGTAAGCTCCTCCGCAAGATGTTTCAATTCGCCGTTCCATGAGGAATTCTGCATAGCCTCAAAGCTTATGATACGGCGGAAGTCAATACGCTCGCCGCCCTGTAAGAATGTGCTGATATAGAAACAGGAGTGTTTTTCCGCTATATGCTGTATTTCGGGCAGTTCCACAATGAGATTGTCGAGTCCCTTGCAAAGCTGTCCGTCCTCAATGAGAATTTTCACATCCTCGCTGAAACGGGTGGATATACCGTGTGCCGCCTCGGCTATATTGGAGTAGTCGCTGAAAAGCACCGCACCGTCAATATAATCGAAAACCGTGGAAAGGCCCTCGTAGGCAAGGCTGTAGTATTTCATGCCATGGGGGAGGATTTCTCCTGCATTAAGGCGGTTAACGTCAGCACCAAGATGACTGCGTACAAGCTCTGTACGCTTTCCTCTGACTTTTTTAAGCAGTTCTTCAAGCCGCTGTGCAAGTGCGGTGCAGTCGCAGAGAAGCTCGCTTGCAGGGGATATTTCGAGCCTGTCAAGTGACTCATCCGAACGCCGCTGTGTGTCCGTTTCAAATTCCGCAATACTTTCAATTTCATCGTCCCATAGTTCAATACGCACGGGTTTATCCGACTGCACAGGGAATATGTCGATAATGCTACCCCTGACGGAAAACTGTGACGCTCCCTCTACCTTTTCACATCGCTGATAGCCGCATTTTGCAAGGTCAAGGCACAATTTGTCACGGTCTATGGTGTCACCTGCGGATATCTCAATAGCCGAGGATATGAGGACATCGGGAGGGATAACAGGCTGCATAACCGCTTCAATGCTTGCACAGATTACGTCGCAATTATTGCGTGCGGCTCTTGAAAGTGCGGAAATACGCATATATTCATATTCGTGGTTGGAGCTGTCAACAGGTGTGAATACCTGCTCACGGGAGGGGAAAAGAACAGCGGACTCTTTGCCCGTCATAATATTTATATCCTCGCAGAGCTTTTTGGACTCCGCCTCCGTACCCGTAACAACAAGATTAACCCTGTTTCCGACAAGTGCGGAAACAAGGCAGGCTCTGTGTATATGGGAAAGACCTGTCACGGAGACAGGTGAGATTTTTTTGTCAAGGCATTCGAGAATGCTTTTAAATCCCGAAAGCTCGCTGAAAACATTACTGAAAAGCTTCATTTAACGCTCCTATGAGTTGAATTTGTTCATAGCCTCGTCTGTTTTGCCCTGTACCATAAGCTTGATGCACTCGCAGGCATTTTCAGCGGCGGATTTGAATTTTTCTGTGTCCTCCTTGCTGAATTTGCCAAGCACCCACTTCGCTAAATCATAATCGGGGTGAGGTTTCTTACCTACGCCCATTTTAATGCGTGGGAAATCGTCCTTGCCTGTCAGCTCAATGATACTGCGTATGCCGTTGTGACCGCCGTGACTGCCCTTTCTGCGTATTCTCAGCTTGCCGGGGTCAAGGGAAATATCGTCGTATACAACAATAAGGCGGTCGGTGGAAAGTTTGTAGAACTCCAAAGCCTGCACAACGGATTCGCCGCTGTTGTTCATGTAAGTTGTAGGCTCAAGGAGCAGGCAGCGGACACCGTTTATATTGACCTCGGCAGTTTTGCCCTTGAATTTAAGGCGGCTGATGCTCTCACCCATTTGTGAAGCAAGGGTATCAAGTGTGCAGAAGCCTGCGTTGTGACGTGTGCCCTCGTACTGCATACCGGGGTTGCCCAGACCTGCTATTATATATTCTATTTTACCCTGTGTGGTGTGCGAATTTTGCGAAATTCTGTCGAACACATCAAAAATACTCATATCTACCTCTCCAATACATAATATTTCAGCTTATTATATCATATTTCCTTGGGTGAAGTCAAGTTTTTGAGAGCTATTAGTCGTTAGCCGTTAGCTATTAGCTTATAGGGATGAGATTCATTATGTAGGGGGTGATGCCCACATCGCCCCGAAGAAAAATGAAAAATTTCAAAAATTCCCTATTGACAACCATCAATTGATGTGCTATAATAAAAAAGCAATTGCATAATTTAATGATTATATATCCAATAACCTTTAATTGATTACATCTTAAACCGACTGCATAAAATCGCCGTGTCGGTAAAATTTTTAGGATATCCATAATCTTATGATTATATATTCTATAACTTCATTTCGACAAAATTCGAGTCTGGAGGTAAATATGAACATTACTGACAACTTTTTAAAGACCATTAACGAACTGTATAATGCACCTGTTCCGCCGCAAGTGTTAAGCAAGGCGAAAAGGGCAATACAGGATTATCTCTGCGTTACTCTTGCAGGAGCATATACACAGCGTGACAAGCTTTCTGCTTATTATGAATTTGCAGAGCCTGAAAAAGGAGACCATACCGCTATTGGCTGTAATCGTAGTGTAACGCTGAAAGAAGCTGTATTCCTCAACGGTCTCAACGGCCATGCCCTTGACTACGACGACGGCACAAATGCAGGAATTATCCACCTTGGCTCACCGCTTTTTTCCGTGCTTCTGCCCCTTGCAAGAAAGTATAAATGTTCATACGAAAAGCTGATTAAAGCCGTGATAATCGGCTATGAAACATCATTTACAATGGCTTTGTCAATACAGCCTATGCACAAGGCAATGGGATATCACGCAACAGGTACCTGCGGAACTCTTGGAATTGCCGTTGCTGTGTCATATCTCCTTGACTTTAACCAAAAGGAGCGTAAGGAGGCATTTGCCGCTGCCTGTGTATCGGCTTCGGGAATGCTGAAAGTACTTGACGACGGCTCCGAATTAAAGCCCTACAACGTGGGAAAAACCGCATTAATGGGACTTGTTGCCGTACAAATGGCAAAGGCAGGCTTCCACGGCCATGACGATCCTCTTGCAGGGGATCGTGGATTTCTTAAAATGATGACGGGCAGAGATGATATCGAGCTGAAAAAGCCACTCTGGAACGGCACATATGCCATAGAAAAGACCTATACAAAGCCATATGCGGCATGCCGTTATCTCCACCCTGCCATTGAGGGGGCGATATCTCTTAAAAATCAGCATAACCTCACGGCGGAGGAGATTGAGAGCATACACATCAGCACCTATTTCTGGGCGGTAAACAAGCACGACCACTGTGAAGTGCCCAGCACAGCTTCCGCAAAAATGAGTATACCCTACAGCGTTGCCGCCGCAATAGTCTACGGAAAGGCAGGCTTGCAGGAGTATGACGAGGAGGATATTCGTGATAACCGTCTGTTGACTCTTGCGAAAAAAGTCACAGTTGCGGACGACGAGGAGCTGACAAGGATTTTCCCAGAAATCACCACAGCTATCGTTAAACTTTCAACAGCTGACGGCAGAAATTTTGAATGTCGTGTTGACCACCCAAAGGGGGAGCCTGAAAATCCGCTTACAGATAAGGAGTTTTATGACAGATTCTGCGAGCTTGTACGCTACAGTGGAAAATCAGACGATGAGGCAAACAATATATTTGAATTTGTTCAGAATGGCTGTTCTGACTGGGACAGACTTTTTGAGCTGATAAAATGAGGTGATACATATGAATAAACCTAATTTCGTACTTGGAACAATGACTTTAGGTGAGTCTGTTTTCGGCGACGATGCCGCAGATATGATAAACCGTTTCGGTGAACTGGGCTATGACGAGCTTGATACAGCCTATGTTTACAACAAGGGGCAGAGTGAAATGCTCATAGGTGAAACGCTGAAAAAGCCCTGCACAGCCGATTTTAAGGTTGCCACAAAGGTAAATCCGAGAATTACAGGCAGACTTGACGGCGACGCTGTAATGATGCAGTTCAATGAGTCTTTGAGTCGTTTACAGCTTGAAAGCGTTGATACGCTTTATCTTCACTTTCCCGATAAGGACACACCTGTCGAATCCGCTCTCGAAGCCTGTGCAAAGCTTCACAGCGAGGGACGCTTTAAAAATCTCGGGTTGAGCAATTTCCCTGCATGGCTTGTGGTTGATGTATACCACAAGTGCAAAAACAATGGCTGGATGCTCCCTGTTGTGTATGAGGGATTATACAACCCATTGAGCCGCCGTGCCGAAACAGAGCTTGCAATGATTCTGGAGCGTTTCGGACTCCGTTTTTATGCCTACAATCCTCTTGCAGGAGGAATACTTACAAATAAATATTCCGCAATAGACGACGCACCCGCAGAGGGCAGATTTACAAATCGCCCCAACTATAAAAACCGCTACTGGAAAAAGTCATATTTTGACGCAGTAGGGGAGCTGAAAAAAATATGCGAAAAATACGGAATATCAATAATAGAAGCCACTTACCGCTGGATGATGTACCATTCAATGCTTGATACACAGCGTGGTGACGCAATAATTATCGGTGCTTCAAAAATTTCACAGGTGGAGCAGAATATTGCGGCAGTAAACGGCGGAGAACTCCCCGAGGAACTCACAGCCGCCTTTGCAAAGGCATGGGAAACAACAAAAGCCGATGCACCGCAGTATTTCCGCTTCTATGACCCGAATTCAAATATATAAGGAGTGATATTGTGCTTAATCAGGAAAATTTCTACAACACGCTGAAAGATAACGGTGTTGATTTCTTCACGGGTGTTCCCGACTCATATCTCAACGGTTTCTGCAATTACCTCATGGAAAGGGCAGGGGAGAGAGAACATATCATAGCTGCAAACGAGGGAAATGCCGTTGGTATCGCCGCAGGTCATTACTTTTCAACAGGCAGACTCCCACTTGTGTATATGCAGAATTCGGGCATGGGAAATGCAGTAAATCCCCTTGCTTCCCTTGCTGATAAAAATGTTTATTCCGTCCCCATGATATGGCTTATTGGTTGGAGAGGACAGCCGAATACAGGAGATTGGGCACAGCACCAGTTGCAGGGAGATATAACAACAAAGCTCCCCGAGATAATGAATATTCATGTTATGGTTTTGTCAGACGATGAAAAAGCCGCAGAGGAGCTTATAAAAAATGCCTGTGATACAGCAATGAAAAACTGCTGTCCCGTAGCTGTAATTGCTCCAAAGGGAGTGCTTGCAGGGGAGAAAAAGGCAAATATTCCCGATACTTCATTTCCTTTAAGCCGTGAGGAAGCAATTGAAACCCTCCTTGACTGCCTCCCCGAAAATACGGTATACTCTGCAACAACGGGCAGAGCCACAAGGGAAATATACTTTTTAAGAGAACGCAGAGGGGAGAGCCACAAGTGCGATTTCCTTAATGTCGGCTCAATGGGACACGCTTCATCTGTTGCACTGGGAATTGCCCTTGAAAATCCCGAGAGATATGTTGTAACTCTTGACGGTGATTGTGCCTGCATGATGCACATGGGTGCAATGACAATGGTAAGCAAAACAAACGTGCCTAATTACATACACGTAGTCCTTAACAACGGTGCTCACGAGTCCGTAGGCGGTCAGCCCTCTGCAGGCTTTAAAGTGGATTTTACGACTGTTGCAAAGGCTTGCGGATATGCCACAGTTGAAAGCCCTGCCGTTACAAAAGAGGATATAGAGCAGGCAATTGAAAGACTGCTTGCGGAGAAAAAGGCGGCATTTCTTGAAATACGCATACACAAGGGGCTCCGTGGAAAGCTTCCGCCCCTTGATATATCCCACGAGGGACTTATAACAGAGTTAATGAACGAATTACAGGGAAAGGAATGTGAATAATTATGAACAGCATGGAAAAAACAAGAGAATTTTTAGAGAAAATCGGTTTGCCGAGAGGTGACGCATACGACCTGCCCACATCTGAAAAACGCTTTTCAGACGGAGCACAGTTTCGCCTTGAAGTGCCTGGAATACAAGGTCCCTCCACGATGAAAACACTTCTGGAGGAGCTTGACAAATACGGTATAAGCATTCATCGTGTAACACAGACAAAGGGCATATGGACTCTCCTTGACGAGGAAATCGAGAAAATGGTTGAGTACGCAAAGCAGTGGCAGGTGGAGCTTATTCTTGCTATAGGCCCCCGTGCTACAACTGATACTTCTGCCTCTGTAAATACTCCCGAGGGCGTGCGTATGGGCTACAGACTCCGTGGACAGGAGCAGGTTATCCGTGCAATTGAGGATGTAAAACGTGCCGTAAGACTTGGTGCCCGTTCATTCCTCGTGTATGACGAGGGTTGTCTGTATGCTCTCAATAAATTCCGTGAGGCTGGAGAAATCCCTGCTGACTGCCGCTTTAAGATGTCTGCACATACAGGTCACGGAAACCCCTGTGCCGCAAAGCTGCTTGAAAGCATTGGTGCAAACTCTATTAACCCTGTCCGTGATATTCAGCTTCAGATGCTTGCGGCTATGCGACAGGCAATTGATATTCCGATTGATATTCATACAGAAAATCCCAAGTCCACAGGCGGCTTTATCCGTCACTATGAAGTTCCCGAGATGATACGTGTTGCCGCACCTATATACCTCAAAACAGGCGGTGCAGTAGCTAAAACACACAGCTGGGATACTACAAACGAGGACGCAAAGAAGCGTGCAAAGCAGATTGCACTTGTTATGCGTGTAATCAAGGAGTACTACCCCGAGGCTGTGATTTCAGAGAAAGGCAGTATAGGCGAATGAGACACCAGAGATATAATCCCGATTTTAAGTTTGTGGAGCTCCCAGTAAACTTTGATAAATATACAGAAAGGGAGCTTTTGCAGTACTGCCTTGGAGCAACTATGTATATGCCTGGCACAAAGGATTTTCTGCCGAAAATTATGAGTTGTGCAATGCCCGGGCTTACAACAATGGTATTCTGCTTTGAGGACGCTTGTGCAGAAAGTGATGTACCTGCCGCAGAGGAAAATGTTCTCCGCACTCTTGACGCAATCAGTACAGCTGTTGAAAACGGCGAACTGGACAAAGACAATGTACCACTTATCTTCTGCCGTGTACGAAATCCCGAGCAGTTCAAGAGCTTTTCACAGCGTCTTACACCTCATATGGCGAAGTCGCTTACAGGTATAAACTTCCCGAAATTCAACTCTGAAAACGGCGACATTTATTTTTCACATCTTAAAGCTTTGAGCAATGAACTGGGCGAAATCCTCTACGGTATGCCGATTATTGAAGATCCCCGTGTGGCATTCAAGGAAAGCCGTATGCAGGAGCTTATGAGCATACGTGCAATCCTCAACAAATATTATGACTATGTGCTGCAGATACGTGTGGGTGGAACTGATTTTTCTTCATGCTTTGGTGTTCGCCGTGGCGTTGATTATTCAATATATGACATTATGACTGTCCGTGAGTGTCTTTCTGATATTCTCAATGTGTTCACAAGAAATAATGAATTTGTTGTATCAGGCCCTGTCTGGGAGTATTTCCGTGCAAGCAAGCATATGATGTTTGAGGACTTGCCGAAGCACACCCTCGACGACTATCTCATGAAGCGTAAACCCCTTGTAAACAACGAAATTGACGGACTTATGAGAGAAGTAATTCTCGATAAGGCTAACGGATTTGTAGGAAGAACGGTAATTCATCCCACACATATTAAATTTGTGAACGGCTTGCAGGCTGTAACACGTGAGGAGTACGAGGACGCAAAGCAGATCCTTGCAAGCACCGAGGGCGGAGTGCATAAGGGGCAGAGTGCCAACAAAATGAACGAAATCAACCCTCACACCAACTGGGCGAATAAGGTTATGATGCGTGCCTGTGCCTTTGGTGTAATCGAAAACGAAAACAGCTATTTAAGACTGTTCAGCGAAAGTGAGTGATAAGTATGGCTACAGAACTTACAACACCTCTTTCAGAGGAGGTCATTGCTTCTCTTAATGTAGGGGATATGGTCTATATTTCGGGAGAAATCCTCTGTGGCAGAGATGCCGTTCTGCCGAAAGTTGTGGATATGCTTGAAAATGGTACAGCTTCACAGCTGGGCATTGATTTGCAGGGCGGAGTTATGTTTCACACCGCTGTAAGCCCTGCAGGTGTAGGCCCTACATCAAGCAACAAGCTTGAAATCGAAAGCAGTATCGCCCCTCTTTCAGCGGGGGGGATAAAGCTTCATCTTGGAAAAGGTGCACTTCACCCCGAAACAATCAAAGCTTTGGCGGAAAATAATTCCGTATATGCGGTAATTCCGCCTGTTACGGCACTTCTGGGACAGCAGACACTTTCACAGCGTGTTGTAGCCTTTCCCGAACTTGGCATGGAAGCACTTCATATGCTGAAAGCGGAGCGTTTCCCTGCTATAATTGCAGCTGCAAAGGGAAGGAGCATTTACAAATGAAACTGACAAACGAACAGATAATTGAAAAAGTGAGTCAGACTCTTGTCGAGGCAGGCTCAACTTTCCGTGAGGACAAAAAAAGAGCCTACCGCAGGGCAATTGAAGCTGAAACAAATCCACAGGCAAAGTGGGTAATGGAAACAATTCTTGAAAATGCCGATGCGGCAGAGCGTAACAGCAGCCCTCTCTGCGATGATTCGGGAATACCTCATATCGTGCTGGAAATCGGAGAAAATATGGCAATAACAGGCGGTATGCTTGACGCTGTCCGTGAGGGCATTGCTGACGGTCTGCGTAAACTTCCGGGGCGACCTATGGGCATAATGGGCGGTGACAGAGAGCGTATTGACCAGTCAGGAGGACTTAACCCCGATTCCGCAGGAGTTGAGCCTGCACCCTTTCTCATACGCAAATCGAAAGAGGATGTAATCCGCCTGCATGTTATGATGTTTGGCGGCGGCCCTGCAATACGTGGAAAGACGTACCGTGTGTTTCACAAGCACAATGTTGACACGGTGCTGAATGAGATTGTTGAATGGTCAAAGGAGGCTGTATCACAGCTTGGCTGTTCGCCTTGTACCCTTGCGGTTGGAGTTGGGCGTTCTCACTTTGAAGCGGCTTCAATGATGGTTGAGGCACTTGTTGATGGCACATATGATATTCAGAGCGATATGGAGCGATATATCACAGAGAAAGTCAATAAATCCAACGTGGGAGCGTTGGGACTTCACGGTGATACATCTGTGCTTGCAACTTTTATGAAAATTGGACCGCAGAGAGCAAGCGGAGTGAGGGTTGTGTGTATGCGTCCCTGCTGCTGTTTTGAGCCGAGGATTTCTACGGTTGATATTGGGAACTTCTAAAAACCTCCCTCACGGCGAACTTTCTATGACAAATATCATTTACTGCGTTGACAAACCTTGTAACTGATATTTGTCATATACGAAATTTCGCTCGTGCTCCGATTTTTAGAGAACCCCATTTGTTAAAATTTTATTAAGGTCTGCTTTCTGGCAGACCTTTTTTTAAATATTGCTTTTTGTTCTTTTTTATGATATAATGTTATTTATTATAATAATGTAAGGAGCGAAATATGAACTACAATATAAGAAAAATACGTGAAAACGAATACGGATTATTAGACGATTTTATATATGAGGCGATTTTTATTCCCGAGGGAGTAACACCACCGCCGAAGTCTATCATAAATCAGCCCGATTTACAGGTTTATATCAAGGATTTCGGTAAGGAAAAGGACGATATATGCTTTGTAGCAGAGGTTGAGGGGGAAGTTGTAGGAGCTGTCTGGGTGCGTGACATGCAGGATTACGGGCATATTGCCGACGGTGTGCCCTCATTTGCCATTTCCCTTTATAAAGAATACCGCAATTTCGGAATAGGCACGGCGATGATGAAAACTATGCTCAATGAACTGAAAAATCGTGGATATGACAGGGCATCTCTTGCGGTGCAGAAAGCCAACTATGCCGTGAAAATGTACAAAAAAGTTGGATTTTACGTCGTTGATGAAAACGATGAGGAATATATAATGGTGTGCAATTTGAAAACAGATATAGTTGAATATGATAACGAATATTTTCCTGAACTGGTTGAATTTCTCGAAAAATGCCTGCCTGAATCGGGACGAGTACTTGATATAGACGGACGGCACAGCTTTTATAAGGATATAGAAAGCAATTTCAAAGGCTTCTGGTGTATGGTTCATGGTGGAAAAATCATCGGAGCAGTGGCAGTACATCAGCTTAATGAAAAGGACTGTGAGCTGAAATCCCTCTATTTATTGCAGAAATACCATGATAGAGGTTACGGTAAAAGTCTGCTGAATACCGCCATAACATTTGCAAAAAATTGCGGCTATGAGAAAATGTATCTTGATTCCTTGTCCACAAGCACAAGGGCGGTTAATTTGTATAGAAAATCGGGATTTGTTGATACTGAAAAGTATAATGACAGTATGCGTTCAGATGTGTTCATGGTGCTGAATCTGAAAGGAGAATAACAATGCCATTTGATTTCAAAAAAGAATATAAAGAGTTCTATATGCCAAAGAATAAGCCTGCAATAGTAAATATCCCTAAAATGAATTATATCGCTGTAAGGGGAAAAGGCAACCCAAACGAGGAGGGTGGAGCATATCAGCAGGCAATAAGCGTGCTTTATGCCGTTGCCTATACTTTAAAAATGAGCTATAAAACCGAGTATAAAATAGAAGGATTTTTTGAATATGTAGTCCCGCCCCTTGAGGGTTTCTGGTGGCAGGAGGGCGTGGATGGTGCGGATTATACCGATAAATCGTCATTTAACTGGGTTTCTGTTATCCGTCTGCCCGATTTTGTTACAAAGCAGGATTTTGAATGGGCGGTGGAAGTGGCTTCAAAAAAGAAAAAACTTGACTGTTCATCTGCGAAATATCTCACCATAGACGAGGGATTGTGCGTTCAGATAATGCACCTCGGTTCATACGATGACGAGCCTGCAACAGTAGCATTAATGGACGAATATCTCGCTGAAAATGGCTATGTGAACGATATGAACGATGAACGTCTGCACCACGAAATATACTTATCTGACCCCAGAAAAACTGCTCCTGAAAAGTGGAAAACGGTTATACGTCACCCAATAAAGAAAATCGACACTTGATTATAAACAATAAATCCCCCGTACCTTTGTGCAGAGTGTACAAAAGTACGGGATTAATATTTATGCCAAAAAGACTTGCTATCTTGACAAAAATATGTTATAATTATAAAAGTTGTGAGTGTAATTACTTGCATAATAAATTTTTTAACAATAGTAGGGGTAAAAATATGAATGAAAAAATCAGGCTTCTTGCCGATTCTATAGGAAAAGTTATTGTCGGTAAAGAAGATACTGTTATACGTCTTATAGCTGCTATGCTCTGTGAGGGACACGTTCTTCTTGAAGATGTTCCGGGAGTTGGAAAAACCCAGCTTATTACGGCTCTTTCCCGTTCGGTAGGCGGAAAGTTCAACCGTATACAGCTCACCCCCGACGTTATGCCGTCGGATATCGCAGGCTTTACAATGCCAGACAGCAAAACAGGCGAATTTACTTACCGCGAGGGTGCTGCAATGTGTAATTTTCTCCTTGCGGACGAAATAAACCGTGCTTCCCCAAAGGTGCAGTCGGCACTTCTTGAAGCCATGGAGGAACGCCAGATTTCAATGGACGGCACTACATATCCTCTGCCAAAGCCTTTCCTTGTAATGGCTACACAGAACCCCGTTGAGACTTACGGTACATTCCACCTTCCCGAAGCACAGATGGACAGATTTTTTATGAAGCTGTCAATGGGCTATCCTGACGCAGATGAGGAAATGAAAATCCTCGAAAGAACGGAAATGTACAATCCCATAAACAACATCACAGAGCCTGCCATGAGTATTAACGAAATACTTGAAATGCAGGAGGAGGTACGTAATATCCGCGTTACCGAGGCTGTGAAGAAATATGTTGTAGATATCGTGAGATTTACACGAAGTGACAGAAATGCCGCCCTTGGTGTAAGTCCGAGAGGAAGTATCGCCCTTTACAAAGCGGCGAAAGCATACGCTTATATCAGCGAGCGTGACTATGTAACCCCCGACGATGTAAAGAAAACGGCTGTATCTGTTCTTGCTCACAGAATAATTCTTTCACCGCAGGGCAGAACGGAGTTCAACTCCACAGAGGCTTATGTTGAGGCAATTCTGAATACACTTGCCGTTCCGTCAATGGGAAGCTGATATGGGAACAATATTATCCATACTGTCAGTTATAGTTGTACTTCTTGTATTTACATTTTATATAGACGGTGATATTGGTGTTGTAATTATCGCCTTTATGGTATTTGCACCTCTTGTTTCGCTGTTTTTTGCGTGGTATGGCAGAAAGAGAACGAATGTAACCTTTGACTGCGACGGATTTGTTAAAAAGGGCAGTAAGCTTGATGTCATGGTAAATGTGGAAAAAACAGGATTTTTTCCCCTTGGCATTGTTGAAATAGAGCTTGCTGCAAGTGAAGTTTTTGGAAGTATCGACAAGCTTTATAAGCTTTCATTAATAAAAGGCGACAGTAAGAGCTTTTCCGTTGAGGTTGACGCAAATACGGGAGGAAACGGCGAAATAGCTGTAAAATCCGTCCGTTCCTGCGGTTTTCTCGGATTTCTCGGCTTTAATATTAAAAGCCAGCTTCCACCGCCTAAAAGTGTGGGAGTTATCCCCGAGATACCCGACGCAAAGACATCGTCAAAGCTTTTCAGAAGCATTGCAGACTCCGTTATGACTTCCGACGATGAGGAAAATAATGATTCCTCACAGCTTTTCTCCGCAAATACAACACCCGGCTACGAACACCGTGAATATGAAGCAGGTGACCCGTTAAAGCGTGTCAACTGGAAGCTTTCTGCAAAGAAAAAACAGATGATGGTACGTCTTGACGAGGCGGCTGCGGCTGTACAGCCTGTGATTGCCATAGATTTGTACAGAGGACAGCGGGCAAAAGCCGAGGAAGCCATTCTCCGTGAGGAACGAATAATATGCTCTGTTTTCGGACTTGTATCCGCACTTATAAAAAATGGCATTGCCTCCACATTTGTGTATTACGGTGCTGACGGAAAAGTTACGGCTGAAAGTGTTGATAATCCCGATTATCCCCAGCAGCTTCTTCTGAAAGTGCTTGCGTCAAGGGTTGAGCGTGACAGGCGAATAAGTCTTGATTTTACATCTGCTTGTGCCTGCGTTATAGCCTCCACAGATTGTTCAGCTTTAATAAACAGCGTTATATCGGCTTTTGAAGATAAAGAGGCGGTAAGTCTTATCGGTGTATCGGCACGTGATAAGAATGAAACTGAATGTAAGATGTGGTATCTTGACGGAGATAATAATTTTAAGTTGGTATAAAAAATGACTGAAAGAAAAGAAACTATAAAGGCATTTTTGATAAGAACTCTTGCGGACCCTGTTCTGATTTATGCTGTTATTGCGATGATGTCCATTATGAATCATTACCGCAGAACAGAAATGTGGATATACGGCATTGTGGCTTATGTATCAGGCTGGCTGATATTCCGTGTGTTCGACTATATAAACAAGCATCATTTTATCGGATTTTTTGCCTATATACTGTTGCTTTCGGGATTTATCGCAGGAACTGCATGGGCTATAGAAAAGGGAAGTGAAGACTATCCCGTTCCGTGGGGACTATGGTTCCTTACGCCTATAAATGCAATGCAGTACAACAAATGGTACACATTGTCGATTTTTCTGCTTTTCCTGATATTCATGCTCTCGGTAATATACTACTTCACACGGGTGCGGTACAGGTTGTTCATGAATTTCCTTATACTCATAATTCCCTTTTCCATATACGGTAAGGAAAATGAGGAAATGGAAATTGGCTTTATTATCGCCCTTTGTGTAGGATTTTTCATAATTCTTGCCAATTTCCGCCAAATGTCCGATACAAAGGAATCAAAGGCGGTTGACAGACCTGAAATGTTCCGTTCGGCTGCGGTATTTACGGTGCTTTTTGCACTGATATCGGCATTCTTTCCGAAGCCTCCCGTTGAAGCCGACCGAACAATGATTGAAACCATGATTAACGCCGACGCACTTACGGACAGATTCCTTGAAATGCTTGATGTGTTCCGTGACGACTCCGACGGCGAGCAGTTCCGACGCAGTATGGGCAATGCTCCGATGTACTATGCTACATCGCCCCAGCCTTTACAGCTTAAAACAGCCACATTCACATCATACAGCTTTGAAACGGATAAATGGTCGCATTCCGACGCTGACAGCGAATATTGGTACAGGGAAGAAAAGCCTTTCCCCATATACTACAACGGCGGAGTTGCCGAGGCTGTAATGATTGCGGCTGAAAATGACAGTGAATTTGCTGAAAAGTACGGTCTTACGCAGTTTATCGGCACTGATATCAGACCTGCCGAGGAGCTCAATCTCAAAATAACATCTGTAAGACGTGGCGGAAATTCCGCACCTGTTCCTGCAGGAGCAGTATCTCTCGATTCAACTTCATTTGAAAATACTCTCGGACTCACAAAATCAGGCATAGTTTTTGCACATGAGGAGGAGTTCAAGGAAAATGAAACTTTTGAATTTACATTTGTCCGCTCCAATTTCTTCCTTATGGGGGATAATAGAAGTTTAGCAAATCACATTGCGACAATTGAGAATTACGACGAGTTTCTGTCGGATGCAATCAATGCTCTGCCTGTTACAGATTTGGATACAACGCTGAAATATTATGATATTCTTGGCGAAAACATTGATTTCTATGAGTATGCCGAGGAAAATTATCTTGACTACGGCGAAAGTGAGCTGATATACAATCTCTCACAGCAGCTTACATCAGGACTTGATTCCCCTTACGAAAAGGCGAGAGCTCTTGAAATGTACTTCATAGAAAATGATTATACCTATGACCTTACATACCGCAAGGAAATGGGTGAAAACGTAGAGGACTTTCTCTTTGATACAAAGAGGGGCGTTTGCTACGAATATGCAACGGCTATGACGCTTCTTGCAAGAGCCGCAGGTATACCTGCAAGATATTGCGAGGGCTTCAATATGCAGACAACTTATGGCGACATAAATGGTCAGGATTACATTGTTACCGCTAATGACGCTCACGGCTTCCCCGAGCTTTATATAAAAGGCTACGGCTGGATGTGCTTTGAGCCCACAAGAACAACAATGGAAATCGTAAAGGAAAAGGAAGAAGTATCAACGCTTCTTGTGAAATCGGGATTGATTATCCTTGGAATTTCAGCGGCAGTTCTGGTATTGATATTCCTTATGCCTATGTTGACTCATAAAATCTTTTTAGTAATTGTCAGAAGAAAATCACCGAATGCGGCGGCAGCGTCTGTTATGCGACGCATATGCAAGGTGTATGGAATTTCTCATACATCATCGGCACACGAGGCTGAAGCTGCGGTATACAAAAAATCCTCTGCTGATATTTCGGCTGCGGTCTTGCTTTTTGAGAAAGGCGAATACGGCGGCTGTAAGCTTACAGAGGAGGAAAAGACAAAGGCAATAACGACATATATAGCTGCGTACGAGGCATATAACGAGGCTGTAAAGGCTGAACGTAAGGCGAAAAGAAATAAAAAATAAACGCATGACGTAATTATATTTTTTGGGAACTATGGGAATCAGTAATTTTCGTGAATGTGGGATATAATTTCCAGATTATGGGGTTCTCTAAAAACCGGAACACAAGCGAAATTTCGTACATGACAAATATCAGCTACAAGGCGACAAACCGTAGTAATACTTGATGTATTGCAAGGTTTGTCAACGCAGTAAATGATATTTGTCATAGAAAGTTCGCCGTGAGGGAGGTTTTTAGAGGTTCCCTTATGAAAAGGAGTGATACCAATGCAGTACAAAAGATTTATGAGTGTATTTGCTGCGTTTCTTACAGCAGCATATTGTGCAGCACCCTCTGCTATGGCTATAGAGGAAACTGCCGAAACAACCGTGGCTGTTACAGAAGTTTCAGCCGTATCAATCTATGACGAGTACCGTGACTGGAGTCAGATGGACTCCCGCTGGAGTGAAACTCCCATGGGTGGTACAACAATAAGACGTTCAGGCTGTCTGCTTACCTCCCTTGCCATTATGGCAGTACATTCGGGTTCAATTGACAGCACAGCCATGAGCAATATGGGAATAACTGACATTGAGCAGTTCAATCCAGGCGTTCTTGCAAATGCTTACACAAATGCAAACGGTTTCAGCTATGACGGCGGAATTGTAAGCTGGGGAACGATTAACACGATTATTCCAAATATTACTTTCGGTGCTGACAAGTATTTTCAGAATACCGAAAAAACAGCCGTAGCACAGGAGCTCAATGCTCTTATGGCAGAGGATTGGCATATTATAGCAAGAGTCAACAACGGTGGCTATCACTGGGTATATATCGAAAGCGTAGGGGCTGACGGCTCAATTACAATGTGTGATCCTGCTTTTGATACACACAATTTATATGAAGCATACCCAAATGGCTTGCAAGGCGAGTTCTGGATGCTCAAGGGCACAAATCCTCCCACAGCTTCATCAGCTGAAAAAGAGGAGAGTAATTCGGCACTTAAAGTGGAGATTGAAAAAATGCCCGACAAAATGGTTTTCCGTCCCGGCGAGGAGCTTGACCTTACAGGCGGAACTGTTACAATAAGTGGTAAGGACGATGTTAACGGAAGCTGGAAGAAAACAGTTGATATGAAGGATTCTGATATCATTTCCGTTGATTCATCGGCATATGACGCAAAGACTCTTGGCAAATACGAAATCGTTGTCAATGCCGTTTCAGGAGAAGAAAAGGCTTCCGTATCCTTTGAGGTTGAGGTAGGCTACAGCATAGGCGAGCATTATGTAACAGCCGATGAGCCAGTCACCGTTTATTCTGAAAACGGCGAAACAGTGTATACCCTTAAAAAGGGAAATGTGATTAATATTTCATGGGTGGAGGCGAATTACGGATATGTTGCCTCTCTTGATATAAGCGGCTGGGTGGATATGGAAAGTCTGGAAAAAACAGAAGCACATCTCCACGCAAAAGGTGATATCAATAATGACGGAAATGTTGATAAATATGATTTGTCTCTGCTGAATACATTTTTACAGCAGAAAGAGGAACTCCCGAATGGTGTATCCATTCTTACGGCAGTTCAGCTTTATTCCGCTGACCTCAACGGTGACGGAATGACAGATCTCAATGACGTAAGGGAGTACCTTATGTTAGTATAATTAGGAGGATTTTTCAATGGAATGGACAGAGGTTAATATATATACCTCCGCCGAGGGAATTGAGCTGCTTTGTGCAAAGCTTATGGATATCGGCGTAAAAGGCTTTGTTATAAAGGATTCCGAGGATTTCAAGGAGTTCCTTGACAACAAGAATGGTCAGTGGGATTACATCGACGATGACCTTATGGGACTTGCGGACTGCGAAACCTGCGTTACGGTATATCTTCCCGGAAACGAGCAGGGAGCAGATATGCTTATGTCGGTAAAGTCAATGCTTGCCGATATGAAGTCAGCCGATACAGATAACATCTACGGTAGACTTGAAGCGGAGCTTTCCGATATCCGTGAGGAGGATTGGGCAAACAACTGGAAACAGTATTTCAAGCCCTTTACAGTAGGCGAAAAGCTTGCAGTAAAGCCCTCGTGGGAGGAATATTCCGACGACAGCAGGATTATTCTTGAAATTGACCCTGCTTCAAGCTTTGGTACAGGACAGCACCACACTACAAGGCTTTGTCTTGAAATCATTGAAAAATCTGTAAACAAGGGCGACAAAGTACTTGACCTTGGGTGCGGAAGCGGTATACTTTCAATTGCTGCTATACTTATGGGAGCTGAAAATGCCGTTGCTGTTGATATTGAGGAAAACGCTGCCGCAACCGCAATGGAGAATGCAGAGAAGAACAGTATCACCGCAGAAAAGTATAAGACATATTTTGGAAATATTCTTTCCGACGAGGCACTTGCCGATGAAATTGACGGAAAGTATGATATGATTACAGCAAATATAGTTGCTGATGTGCTTATAGCTATGAAAGATTTCTTCGTCCGCTATATTAAAAAAGGCGGTACGCTTATTATCTCGGGTATCATCGAGGAGCGTATGGATGAAGTCCTCACAGCTGTTGAAAGCGTAGGCTTTATAAGAAAGCAGGTCAGCGTCAAGGAAGGCTGGGCGGCTGCCGAGTATACCATATAAGCGGTACACATAATTACGGTAAAAACGGTAAGCCAACGGCGTTCCGTTTTGAAACTTCCGCAATATCAGCAGGCACTGTACGATTGCGGAGGGAACATATAAAATGACAAGGAGAATGATTAAAGTGGCATTATTTAAGAAGAAAAATCAGACAGAGGAAAAGAAAACAGCAGGTGCTGAAAATACAAATGAAACAGCTTATAAGGAGCTTGTACTTGCAGCCCTCGATAAGAAACTTGAAAAGGGAAATCTCTATGACGGCTGTATCATCATGCCCAGAGGTTATACAGTAGATGTAAGAGTAGGCAAGGTTGAGGACAAGGAAGAAGTTAAGCTTCTCCAGGTAATGTTCATCATTACACACGATGACTTTGACGAGCCTCTTATGGACCCCGTTGATGCACAGGGCAAGACATTTGAGGAGGCTGCAAAAATGGCTGTAGATATATTCTACGGCGGAATCTGGCATCCCCTTGACCAGTCTATGCAGAAGAAGAATCCAATGACTGTTCCCGCAGGCTATCTTGGTCAGCGTTATCAGTTTGATATGTATGCACAGTCAATCGTAAGAATTGGTGCTGCTGAAAAGGGACAGCCTGTTATGCTTATCAATTTCATTCTCAATGAAATGCCTAAATATCTTGGTTCAAAGAAGTTCTACTGGCTCAGAATATATCTTGCAAAGCACAAGGACAGACAGATTATCGAAGTAAGAATCAACGGCTCTGTATGTTTTGAGCTTTCAAAGTTCTTTACTGAATATGTTGATTCATGGAATGCTGAAAACACATTCATGTGCGAAAAGCAGTGTGTAATCTTCATACAGCAGGGCGAGGATTTGTGTCCTTTCACAAAGCAGACTGTTGTTGAGGGTGCAAGCTATGTTATCGGCAGACTTGCAGTAATCAATAGTCAGGAAGAATATACCGAAATGATAAACGAAGTTGAGAAAATTGTTGGTGACAAGGATCTTGCTTCCGAAATCAGAATTTTCGTTCCCGAGATTATGGCGAAGCTCACACTCGGCTATCAAGAGGGCGACAGCCTGTTCCTTATGGAGGGCGAAAACAACATAGAGTTCAAGAAAACACAGCTCCGTTCTTATTTCTATATTCAGCAGACTATTATTGAATATCTCAGTCAGCAGCCCTCTCAGGAGCACGTACAGAACATCGTAAGAGGCAGCGTTGCATACAGAGAGTTAAGAAAACTTGTTGTAGCTGCTAACGAAAAGGCAGAAAAAGAGGGCAAAACTTCAAATCTTAAACCCCAGGATATGTATGTTCCCGGTACAGCTTACAGAGTAACAGCTGAAGGCTATAAGGCTTGGTAATAGGTGGTTTTTATTGCCGCACTTGCAAAAGGTGCGGCAATATGAAAAAATCTGAAAAAACCCTTGACAAATCGGGGAGAATGTGCTAAAATAGTATATGCCGCATGCTGACAGGCTTTAAAGTTGTGCAAACACGCCCGTCGCAGCGAGTTTTATGAGAAGGCAGGTGCCAGAAATGTACGCAGTTATTGAAACAGGCGGAAAGCAGTATCAGGTAAACGAGGGTGATATCATCTTCATCGAAAAGCTCGCAGTAGAAGCTGACGAGACAGTTACTTTCGATAAGATCGTTGCTCTTGGTTCAGAAGACGGTATCAAGGTAGGTGCTCCCTACGTTGATGGTGCAGCTGTTGAAGCTAAGGTTCTTAAGAACGGCAAGGCTAAGAAGATCACAGTTTTCACTTACAAGCCCAAGAAGGGACAGAAGAGAAAGCAGGGTCACAGACAGCCTTACACACAGGTTAAGATTGAAGCAATCAAGGCTTAATCATGATTCGTGCAGAGTTTTACGACTCACAAGGACTTCTGAATGGTTTTAGTATAAGCGGTCACGCAGGCTATGCCGATAAGGGGCAGGACATTGTATGTGCTTCTGTTTCTTCGGCTGTTCAGCTCATTGTAAATCTGCTGAATGAGTTTGACTGTGAACCGAAAATGAATGTAGGCGAAAATATCATTGAATGTCGGACAACCGCTTCAATGAATACAGCTTCTGCTATGCTGGAGCAGCTTAAACTTCATTTTGAAGCTATTCTTGAAGAATTTCCAAAAACAATTAAAATCACTATCTCGGAGGTGTAAGTATGTTTAAGATTAGTATGCAGTTCTTCGCTCATAAAAAGGGTGTTGGTTCTACAAAGAACGGCCGTGACTCTGAGTCCAAGAGACTTGGTGTAAAGCGTGCTGACGGACAGTTCGTTAAGGCTGGTAATATCCTTGTTCGCCAGAGAGGTACACATATTCATCCCGGCGTTGGCGTAGGTATTGGTTCTGACGATACAATTTTCGCTACAGTTAGCGGAAGAGTAAAGTTCGAGCGTCTTGGCAAGGACCGTAAGAAGGTTTCTGTTTACGCAGAGCAGTAATCATTTCTGATTGCTTATAAATCCCGAGCTTTTGCTTGGGATTTTTCATTAGCATAGGTCAGTGTAATACCATAGGTGTTTTATAGCTGCCCTGAAATAATCATGTTTCTTCCGACTTTCAAGGAGGTAAAAAATGTTCGTTGATAAGGCGAAAATTAAAATAAAGGCTGGAGACGGCGGCGACGGTGCTGTTTCCTTTCACAGAGAAAAATATGTAGCATCAGGCGGCCCCGACGGCGGTGACGGCGGCAAGGGCGGCGATGTTGTATTCGTTGTGGACGACAATTTCTCAACTCTTATTGATTTCCGCTATAAGAGAAAATATGTGGCTGAAAGAGGACAGAATGGTTCATCACGCAACTGCACTGGAAAAAGTGCAGAGCCGCTTATAATAAAAGTCCCAAGAGGTACTCTTATACGTGAAGCAAATACAGGACGTATTATGGCGGATATGTCAACGGACGAGCCGAAAATCCTTGCAAAGGGAGGAAACGGCGGAAAGGGAAATGCCCGTTTTGCCACTTCTACAAGACAAATCCCAAGATTTTCAAAGCCAGGCTTCCCCGGTGAGGAGTTCGAGGTTACTCTTGAACTGAAGCTTCTTGCGGATGTCGGACTTGTAGGATTTCCAAACGTTGGCAAATCCACGCTTATTTCCGTTGTAAGTGCTGCAAAGCCGAAGATTGCCAATTATCACTTCACAACTCTTACCCCTGTTCTTGGTGTTGTCAAGACAGGTGAGGAGCGTTCATTCGTTATGGCGGATATCCCTGGTCTTATCGAGGGTGCAGGCGACGGAGTCGGTCTTGGTCATGAGTTCCTTCGCCACGTTGAAAGATGCCGTCTGATTGTCCATGTTGTGGACGTTTCGGGCATTGAGGGACGTGACCCAAAGAATGATTTCCGCATAATAAATCAGGAGCTTGCAAAGTTTGATGAGGAACTTGCAACCCGTCCGCAGATTGTTGCCGCTAATAAATCCGATATGGCAACAGAGGAGCAGATTGAGGAATTCCGCAGCTTTATTGAGGAACAGGGAATGGATTTCTTCTGCATTTCAGCGGCTACAACACAGGGAACACATGAGCTTGTCATGAAAGTTGCAGAGGTTCTTGAAACCCTGCCGCCTATTAAGGAATATGAGGCTGAGCCTGTTCCGCAGGCAGAGCTTGACGATATGCTTGGTGCAGGCAAGAAGTTTGAGATTATCTTCGAGGACGATGTATACTACGTTGAGGCACCGTGGATGCAGCCTATTATGCGTACTGTTGACCCCGACGACTATTCATCGCTCCAGTACTTCCAGCGTGTTCTCATCAACAGCGGAATTATCAAGAAGCTTGAAGAAATGGGCGTTCAGGACGGCGATACCGTAAACCTTGAGGGCTTCGAATTTGACTTCGTATACTAATGAGGGATATATGACAGAACGTGATGTGAATATGTACAGTCCCCTTACCCTTGCGTTTTTAGGGGATAGTGTATACGATACCCTTGTAAGGGAAAAGCTTCTTCGGAGTGCCAATATGCCCGCCTCAAAGCTTCATTCTGCAAAGATTAAGCTTGTATGTGCGGAATTTCAGTCAACGGTATTTGACAAAATATCAGAGGTGCTGACTGAAAAGGAAACGGCAGTTCTGAAAAGAGGCAGGAATGCCACGGGAAATAACATCCCGAAACACGCAGAAGCAGCGGAATACCGCAGAGCAACTGCTGTTGAATGTCTTTTAGGATACTTGTATCTGCTTGGCGATACAGCGAGAATAAATGAGCTGTTTGACGTTGCTATGCAGGGCATTGATATAAATGAAATAATCGGCAGCTGATGTCGATAGATAAAGGAGAGCTGAAAAATGTCAGGTCATTCAAAATGGAATAATATTAAGCGTAAAAAGGAAGCTACCGACGCTGCAAAGGGTAAAATCTTTACAAAAATCGGCAGAGAAATCACCGTTGTTGTAAGAGAGGGCGGCCCCGATCCCAACAACAATAGCAAGCTTCGTGACCTTATCGCAAAGGCAAAGGCTAACAACGTGCCTAACGACAATATCGAGCGAGTTATCAAGAAAGCGGCAGGCGGCGAAGATAAGAACAACTACGAAACAATGGTATACGAGGGTTACGGCCCTAACGGCGTTGCTGTAATCGTTGAGTGCCTTACTGACAACAAGAATCGTACAGCAGGCGATGTTCGCCACTATTTTGACAAATACGGCGGAAATCTTGGTACAACAGGTTGTGTATCCTTTATGTTCACCACAAAGGGTATAGTAATCCTTGAAAACAACGGTCTTGACGAGGACGCTGTTATGGAGGATGTATTCGAGTGCGGCGGTGATGATTTCGATATCACAGAGGAAAGTGTTGAAATTGAGTGTGCTCCCGAGGCTCTTCACGAGCTGCGAGAGGGACTTACAGCCAAGGGCTACAACGTGCTTTCCGCTGAAACAGACCGTATTCCTGCAAATTATACAGCACTTACAGATGAGGAACACATCAAGAAGATGAATCTTCTCCTTGAACATCTTGAAGATAACGACGATGTTCAGAATGTTTACCACAACTGGGAAATGCCAGAGGAAGAATAATAGCAGGTAATTATAAGCGGACATTGCTATATTGCTTTGTCCGCTTGTTTTGTTCAAATTTCGAGGTGAACTATGACAATAACTCTTGAAAAATATGTGAAATCCGATAAAAAACAGCTGAAAAGGCTTTATCTCACAGCATTCCCATTTGAAGAACGATGCCCCTATTTCATAATGATGAACAGGGAGAAAATGGGGAAGTCCGAAATGCTTGTCGCACGGGATAAGGGCGAATTTATCGGCTTTGCCTATATGGTGTGCGATGAAAATCTTGCATATATTTTTTATCTTGCTGTTGACGACTCAAAAAGAGGGCAGGGCTACGGCAGGAAAATAATTGAAGCTTTGAAGAAAAAATACAGGGGCAGACGACTTTTCCTTGCAAGAGAACAGCTTGACAAATCTGCTGAAAACTATGAGCAGAGAGTCAATAGGCATAATTTTTATCTTCATTGCGGCTTTGAAGATTTGCCCTGCTGCATAAAAGAGGGACCTGTTGTATATGATGTAATGGGCATAGGCGGAAATGTTACAGCGGAGGAATACCACAGCCTTATAAAGGCCTGGGCAGGCATACTGCTTAAAATAGTTGATATGAAGATAATTGAAAAATAGGTGTAAGTATGAGTGTTGAAATAACAAAAGTTAAATATTATCCCGAACTACGTGAAATAGCGGCTCTTGCGGATAAGATATGGCCCGAGTGTTACGGTGAGCTCCTCGGACAGGGACAGGTTGACTATATGGTTGAAAAATTCCAGTCCCTTGAAGCTATGACGGAGCAGATTGAAAATCAGGGGTATACATATCTTGCAGTCCGTGATGACGGAGAATTATGCGGATATATCGGTATAAAACCCGAAGATGACGACAGACTTTTCCTCAGTAAATTTTACCTGCACAAGGAATATCGTGGCAGGGGAATTGCAACCGCAATGATGAATTATATTTTTGACGAAGCACGTAAAATCGGTAAAAAACGTGTATATCTCACGGTTAATAAGCACAATGACCATGCCATTGACGTATACAAGAAAATTGGTTTTGCAGCTGTTGATACTGTCGTTACTGACATCGGCGGCGGCTATGTTATGGATGACTTTATAATGGAGTATCAGATTAAGGAGTAAATATGGGAATTACAGAACTTTTGCTTTTATCTCTGGGACTTGCAATGGACGCATTTTCCGTGTCCGTGTGCAAGGGACTTAGCATGAAGAAAATCGACTATAAGGGAGCAGCAGTTACAGCATTATTTTTCGGTGTATTTCAGGGACTTATGCCCCTTATCGGCTATTTCCTCGGCAGCCGCTTTGAGAAATTCATAAGTACATACAGCCATTGGATAGCTTTTATTCTCCTCGGTTTTATCGGCGGAAAAATGATATATGAGGTTATAAAGTGCGGTGATGAGGACAGCGTAAGCGGCGAATACAAGCTTGATATAAAGGAGCTTTTTGTCCTTGCCATTGCCACAAGTATTGACGCTTTAGCGGTGGGAGTTATCTTTGCGGCACAAAAAACAAATCTTATCCTTTCAGTGTCGGTAATTGCGGCAATTACGTTTGTGGTATGCCTTGCAGGTGTTGTAATCGGCAACCGTTTCGGCAGCAAATACGAGAAAAAAGCGGAACTTGCAGGAGGAATTGTCCTTGTGATTATCGGTATAAAATTACTTATTGACGGATTGGTGAAATAAAGTGGAAAATAAAGAGATAAAGAAAAATGACGGGTTAAAAAAGCGGCTTATAATTTATGCTGTAATTGCCGTTGTTTTGGTGCTTTTCGGCAGTTGGCAGAACAGTATGCTTACAGTTACGGAATACACCTATAAATCGAACAAAATCTCCGAGGGATTTACCATTGTTCAGATTTCAGATTTGCACAATAAAAACTACGGCAAAAAGCAGAAGCGGCTTATAGAAAAAATATCAGCCCTTGAACCTGATATAATCGTAATTACGGGGGATATTGCTGATTCAAGGCATACCTATATTCCAAAGGCAATTGAATTTGCTGAGGAGGCTGCGAAAATTACGAAAACATACTATGTTTCGGGCAATCACGAACAGCGTTTTAACAGGGTGGAGTTTGACTATTTGATGGATGGTCTGAAACAGGCAGGAGTTGTTCGCCTTGTTGATGATTGCCTTGATATTTCGTTAAATGGTGATGATTTCAGGCTGACGGGATTTGATGAAAACTCGTTGATTGATGTGGAGAATAACTGCCCAAAGCTTGCTGGGGACAAACTCAATGTGGTGCTTGCCCACGAACCGCAGTATATAGCGGATTACAGTGCACATGGGAACATTGACCTTGTGCTGACAGGTCATGCCCACGGCGGACAGTTCAGACTGCCATTTATCGGTGGAGTTTATGCTCCCGATCAAGGGCTTAATCCAAAATATTACGAGGGTATGCACAAAATGGGGGATACAACGATGATAGTCAGCCGAGGAGTCGGCAATAGTGCCTTTCCCCTGCGACTGTTCAATTATCCCGAAATTGTGAAAATTAATATAGAAAGCGAAAAGGCGGACAATTGAATGTCCGCCTTTAATATTTCTTATTGTGCAGGTGCATCTGTTGGAACAGGAGCAGCTGTGGTAGGTTCAGTTGCTTGATTTGTAACAATTGTTTTCTGACAGAGCCATTCGCACCACTGCTTGTAATAAGCCGCAAGGGGATGTACACCGTCAGATGTGTATGCTGCTGTCAGACAGTCGTTTTCATCGTCGTAAAGCTCATTTATATCAATGTAGAATACCTTTTTATTATCTGCAAGCCCTGCAAAAAGGCTGTTGAGATAATTGATATTGGCGTTGTTGATAATATTGGTTTCGGAAGCGGCTGAAACGTGAAGATTTGCCTGTATGTAGATGATTGCGTCAGGCTGATGAGTTTTAAGACGTTCAATAATTGCTCTGTATTTTGTAAGCGTAAACTCGAAATCGTTTCCTACTTCGTTAACACCGAGCATTACATAAACTTTTCCAAATTTATTATTTTTAATAAGATCGTCAAAGCTTGAGCCGTTGATAACTTCGTTATCTATGTTGGAAGATGACATACCGATTGAGCAGAAGAAACGGGAATTTGTGAATATTCCGTATTCCTGAATACCAACAGTACGTGAGTCGCCGATGAAAAGTGCGTCGTCAAAATATGAAGCGTCGCTCTGCACGAAAACAGGTGCTGTTTCTGCGGAGGGAGTATTTTCTTGCTGCTGTGAGCCGTCTGCGGATGTTTCGCCTGAATTTGGCTGATTACCTGTGTCGCCGCTGTTTGCTGAGTTGTTGTCGGCTGAACTGCTTACTGTGGGCGGCGGAAGTTCCACCTGTTTTTTTGCCTCTGCACTTTCTTTCCAGATTTTGTGGAAAATAAAGGGCGATGCTATAAAGCAGGTAAAAATAAGCAGTATGGTATATAAATTCTGTTTATATTTATTCATTTCCGAATTGTTCTCCTTTGATATCTGCGGAACATTCACTGAAAAATCGGTTCCGCCGTTTTGTTCACACAAAAATATCCCTTATGCGGATTTGTTTTTTTCTCTCCGCAGGGTGTTGTTTCAGGGATTGGTATTAGAAACGGAAATACAGGAACACATCGTCCATGCCCTTGTACATACAGTAAACGGATGCCCAGAATACCGCAAGTAGCAGAACTGCACAGAACGGAGAGTTCTTAATCTTTTTATATATTATTTCGGGCAGTCTTGTGGAAAGGATAACTCCTGCAATGAAGTATTTTCCATAGATACCCCAGTATTTCACGTAGTCGTTCTGATTGATGATAACATCGGTTTCAGCCGATATGCAGAAAAGCTTGCTGAAATAAAGTCCGATGTCGCTGAAATCCTCAATGGCAAAAAGCAGCCATGTGAGTGGGATTGCAAGGAACATATAGAGATGACCTATCAGTTTGAACTGATTGAGGAAATTTCCTATAACAAATCGTTCAAGCATTATAAGTCCGAACAGGACAAGTCCCCAGAGGATGAAATTCCAGCTTGCACCGTGCCATACACCAGTGAAAAGCCATACAACAAAGAAGTTGCGGACTATTTTAAGCTTGCTGTCGCATCGGCTTCCGCCAAGGGGGAAGTATATGTATTCTCTGAACCAGCTGCCGAGAGTGATATGCCACCTACGCCAGAATTCAGTCATTGTAACGGACAAATATGGGTAGTCGAAGTTTTTGGGAATGTTGAAGCCCATGATTTCACCAAGTCCCATAGCCATGAATGAGTAACCCATAAAGTCGAAGTAAAGCTGGAACGAGTAGGCGATAATGCCCAGCCAGGCAAGTCCTGATGATATGCTCTCGTAGCCTATCATGGATAATTCACTCCATAAGCCGCCTATCTGATTTGCCAGAAGAACTTTGTAACCCAGACCTATGGTAAAGGTTTTAAGTCCGTTTTCCACTTTTTTTATGGAGTGAGTACGTGTTTTAAGCTCTTTTGCAACGGTTGAGTAAGTGACGATAGGTCCAGCAATAAGCTGCGGAAACATACTTATGTAAGCACCGTAGTTGATGAAGCTTTTTTCACTTTCCACATCTTTTCGGTAAACATCAATGATATACGACACATTCTGGAAAGTGTAAAAGCTAATACCGATTGGGAGTATGATATTTTTCACAACCAGATCGGCACCGAAAATATTGTTGATATTTTCGAGGAAAAATCCCGTGTATTTGAAGAATACCAGCAGGGAAAAGTTATAGATAATACCGAAAATCAGCCAGAATTTAGCCGCCTTTCGGAAATGCTGTATAAATTCTCCGATTATGAAGTTGAATAATATGGTGAGGAAAAAAAGCCCTGTTTTTATGAGCTGATTTTCAAGCCCCTCATCTTTGAAGCCCATACTGTAGAAAAACAGGCTTCCCATGAAAATTACTGCATTTTTATATTTTTTTGAAGCAGTCCCGTAAATCAGCAAAAATGCCGGCAGGAACAGAAAAATAAATTCCAGACTGCTGAAAACCATTAATTTATCACCCTTTTCGGGAAATCAGGCAGACAGCGAAAAATCTCCTTTGCCCATGGGCAGCAGAGAAGTGAAAGATATTCGCATTTAATCCAACTGATTCCGTTTTGTTGTCCGCTGTTTTTTTCTTTGCGGCGTTGTCAGGTCGTTCTACACTTATGGGGGGAGAGGTTACAAAATGGTAACAAAATTCTTACCCACAGAATAAAGTACCTACATACTATTTTACACAAAATTAACACAAATTTCAAGGGTTTTCGATAATTGTAACAATTTGTAATATTTTCAAATATTGTGGATTATTATTGACCAAAAATTGCTATGGTGATTTGTGTACTATCGCCAAAGTTTTTCTATTGCTATTTACAAATTGGTCGAAATGATGTATAATAATACTATAGAAAAGAGCTCGTGTTATGGTTTATCCTTATATATAGCCAAATTATGCGATATCTGTTAAAAAGTGATAATAGCAAGAAATAGTAATTAATTTTCAGAGTAATACCGCACGTTGTTTTTTGAAAAAAACGAAAGGAGAATGATATGATTAAGCATCTTTCGGGCGATTTTGAAACCGTTGAATATGACAGCAAGCGTTCGTTTCTGCTTTATGATAACCATGAAACTGAAATGTATCCCGTTCACTGGCATGAAGCTGTAGAAATAATTATGCCGCTGGAAAACCACTATGTTGTTACAGTTGGTGAAACTGAATATGATATTCCCGTAAATGATGTGCTTATCATTCCCTCGGGAGAGCTTCATGAAATGCCGCAGCTTATCCCCGGACGAAGGCTCATATTTCAGTGTGCCAACAGTGCGTTGAGCGGAGTTGCAGCAATAGAGCCTATCGTGAGAGGAGTTTCTGCACCTATACTCATAAACAGGGAGATGAACAAAGAGCTTCATAGCCTTGCGAAAAAAACGCTGCTTGATATATTGAGTCTGAACAACAAGAAAAATGAGCTTTCCGATGTAAAGATATATATTGCTCTTGTTAATCTTCTTGCGGCGATAAGGGAACATCAGCTTGTTCAGAGTAAGCAGCTTCTTGAGCTTGATGACATAAAGCTTGATGAATATAACGAGAAATTCAATGATGTAATGAAATATATTGACGCAAATTATATGTATGATATATCTCTGGAACGGCTTGCAAAAGTTGCGGGCTACAGCAAGTATCATTTCTCACGTATTTTCAAGCAGTATAACTCTATGTCATATCTCCAGTACATCAATGCAAGACGTACAAAGGCGGCGGAGCATCTTCTTCTTGATCCGAATTTAAGTATAACAGATGTGGCAATGCAGGCTGGTTTCAAGAGCCTTACAACCTTTAACCGCATATTCAAGGAAATAAAGCATTGTACACCGACGGATTTCAAAAAGCTGTTTACCGCACATTGATGATAATTAAGAATTATGAATTAAGAATTAAGAATTTTGAGGACACGGCACGCCGTGTCCCTACAAAATGGCTATAATACATTATTTTCTGTAGGGCGGATATTATCCGCCCTCTTTTATTTTCAACAACATTTACTGCTAAAAGCTAATGGTTAACGTCTAAATGCTAAAATATTTAAAAATATCCGAAACATATGGTAATTTCACAAAATATATGGTATAATATAATTTAAGGGCATCTCTAAAAAACCGTTTGATTAAAGGAAAAACAGATAGGTATGGCAGCTGCAAGGAAACCTTCCGAAGGCGTGCTGCCGCACTCCGATGGAGGTTGACGAAGCAGATGACGTACATAGCTGCTTTTCCTCAAAAGGGGTTTTTAGAGATGCCCTTAAGTAGTTATGTGGTTTTACATTACCGCACATAAATTACACGATAAAGGAGTGCGATTTATATAATGAACTATAACAGAACAGAGATAGGCGGAAATATCGGCTTTACTTCTGTAGTGGACGAAAAATTCAACAGCTGCTCTCTGCGGCTTATGATGATTGTTCCCATGGGCGATTCAGCCTCTGATAATTCCGTTGCAGTAAATATGATTACAGATGTAAACTCAAAGCTGAACAGTATTGCGGCTATAAATGAGCGTCTTTCGGAGCTTTATGGAGCGTCTTTTTCCTCATCTGTGGCTGTCCGCGGCGATATGCAGGTTTTAAGCGTTACCGCAGGTTGGCTCTGCAATCGTTTCGCTATTGACGGCGAGGATATAACAGGGGAAATGCTGGAGCTTGTTACAGACTGCCTTTTCAGCCCCTTTGCTGATGAAAATGGATTTAATGAAGATATTTTCAGATTGAGCAAAAAGGAAATACTTGATATTATTGATTCAAGATTTAACAATAAGCGTGAGTATGCTCTTGTAAAAGCACGTGAAATCGCCTTCGAGGGCGAGGCTATACAGTACGGCGGAAACGGCACACGTGAGCAGGTAGAGGCAGTTACTCCAAAATCTGCCTACGAAGCATACAAGAAGCTGATTGAAACGGCACAGATTGAGATATGCTTTGTATCACCCGAAAACGATGACCGTGTGCAGGAAATTTTCAGAGAGAAATTTGCAGCGGTGGGAAGAAATTCAGAAAGCCATGCTTTCTACGCTCCCAGCCCGATTAAATCCGAGCCTGTTCTCGTTGAGGAAGAATATGACGTAAGACAGGCAAAAATGGTTATGACATTCAAGTTCGATACAGATGATATTGACGCTGTTCATCTTATGTGCGTAATCTTCGGAGGAAGTCCCGTTTCAAAGCTTTTTGTCAATGTCCGTGAAAAATTGAGCTTGTGCTATTATTGTGCCTGCTCAATGAGTGAGTTCAAGAAAATCGCAGTTGTTGACTGCGGTGTTGAAAAGGGAAATATTGAAAAGGCAACAGCGGAAATCTTAAATCAGCTTGATGAAATCCGCAACGGGAATATTTCAGATGAGGAACTGCAAAGTGCATTCCTTGCCCTTGAAAATTCCTATACCTCATTCGGTGATACTCATAGTTCATATGTTTCGTGGTATTCAGATTGCTTTTTCAGAAATGAATATATTTCACCAAAGGAATATCTTGAAAGACTTTTTGCCGTTACAAAGGAGCGTATAGCCGCAGCTGCCGCCAATGTAAGGCTTGACAGCACTTATCATATGCTGAACAAGGAGGCTGAATAAATGAACAGAGAAATAATTACAAGCAGCCGTACAGGTGACAGCTGTATTCATGTAAAGCATAAAAGCGGACTTGATATATTTATCCGTGAAATGCAGGGTTTCAGTTCAGTTTATGCCCTGTTCGGTACGAAATACGGCTCTGTGAATACTACCTTTAAGCTTGCTGCCGATGAGAAATATACGGAAGTACCCAACGGTATCGCCCATTTTCTGGAGCATAAGCTCTTTGAAAATGAGGACTGCGGAGTTTTTGAACTCTTTGCTGCAACAGGTGCACAGTGCAACGCTTATACTTCTTTTGACAAGACCTGCTATCTTTTTTCCTGTACAAAGAATTATACGGAAAATCTGCGTATTCTCCTTGATTTTGTGCAGAAGCCCTATTTCACCAAGGAAAATGTTGACAAGGAACAGGGCATAATCGGGCAGGAAATATGTATGACCAACGATAACCCCGAATGGCGTGTATTTTTCAATATGCTCCGTGGAATGTATCACAATCACCCTGTACAGATTGACATTGCAGGCACACAGGAGAGTATAGCACAGATTGACGCGGATTTGCTCTATAAATGTTACGATACTTTTTATAACCTTAATAATATGACTCTTTCCATAGCAGGAAATATCAAGGCTGACGAGATTCTTGCAATATGTGATGAAATGCTTCGTCCTTGCGAAGATAAGGGACTTGAAACAGTATTCCCTGATGAGCCTGAAACGGTAGTACAGGCTGAAATCACAGAGAAAAATGCAGTAGGTGCGTCAATTTTCCATTTAGGATTCAAATGTCGTCCCGATAAGGAAAATTTCCTTAAAAAGGAAATGACAGCCTCTCTTGCAACATCATATCTCACCGACGCTTCCTCGGAGATGTACAACAGACTCCTTTCAGAGGAAATAATAAACGCAACTTTCGGCGGAGAAGTCTTTGCCGGTGATGGATTTTTTTCCGTGATTTTAAGCGGCGAATCGGAATACCCTCACAAGGTGAAAGAGGCTGTACTGGCTGAAATTCAGCGTATATCCGCAGAGGGTATAGATGAAAAAATATTCAGCAGAATAAAAAAAGCGACATACGGCGATTTAGTAAGACAGCTCTGCAATGTAACGGCTATGGCTTCGGCAATGCTCAACACTCATATGGCTGGTTTCCGTCCTTTCGATGTTGTTGATATTGTATCCGAGCTTACTGCGGAGGACATTCTCGGCTTTATCAGAAATGAACTTCTTCCCGATAAGACAGTATTATCGGTGATTGAAAAAATATGAAAGGACGTTGAAAAATGACATTATCACAAATGATAACGAATTATAACGAGATTCAGTTCCCTAATCTGGGCTGGGAGTTTGAAATCAATCCCACAGCTTTCAGCATAGGCGGAATTGCTATTCAGTGGTATGGAATATTTATTGCTCTGGGACTTGCTCTTGCGGTGCTTTATTGCTTCCCGAGAATGAAACGCTTCGGCATTGACGCAGACAGAGCCATTGACGCTGTTCTTGGCGGTGTTATCGGCGGCATTGTCGGTGCAAGGCTTTATTATGTTATCTTTAACTGGGACGACTACAAAAGCGACAGCTTCAAGGAAACATTTTTCGCCATAATCAACACACGCAACGGCGGACTTGGAATTTACGGCGGTATTATAGGTGCGGTTTTAGTAGGACTTATAATCTGCAAAATCAAGAAAATCAAGCTTCTCCCCATGCTTGACGTAGCTGTTCTGGGCTTTCTTATCGGTCAGGGTATCGGACGTTGGGGCAACTTTGTAAATCAGGAGGCATTTGGTACAAATACCGATTCATTCCTTGGCATGACAGGCGGAAGAATACAGCAGGTTATCAATGTTGAAATGCAGGTCGGCGGCTCTATGTACGAAAACGGACTTGAAATGGTATGGAGCGATCCTGTTCACCCTTGTTTCCTCTATGAGTCAGTATGGTGTCTGCTTGGCTTTGTGCTCCTTGCATTCTGGTCAAAGAGAAGAAGATATGACGGACAGCTTCTTCTTATGTATATGGCATGGTACGGACTTGAAAGAGCCGTAGTTGAGGGCCTCCGCACAGACAGCCTTATGATAGGCAGTATCAGAGTTTCACAGGCACTTTCAATTGTTATCTTTATAGCATCGGTTATACTTCAGATTGTAATTGGCTTCAAGGTTAAGCGTGATCCCGAAAGCTTTGTGCTTTACGCTTCTACAGAGGAGTCACGTATGTTCATTGAGGAAACAAGAAGAAAGAGCATGAAAGGTATGGACGTTCTTGACGATAACGACGATGATGAAATCGGCATACTTGATGATGACGATGATGAAGATGAAATTGGCGACCTTGGTGATGACGATAACGATGAATCAGACGACAACGCTGACGAAAATGACAGCGATGATGATAATGATGATAATTCCGACGACAGCTCGGATGATTAATTTACAGGAGGAATAGTAAAAATGGCACAGATTATCGATGGAAAGGCAGTATCAGCCGCAGTTAAGCAGGAGGTTGCAGACGAGGCAGCAAGACTCAAGGACGAAAAGGGACTTAAAGTAGGTCTTGCAGTTGTTATCGTAGGCAACGACTCCGCATCAAGAGTTTATGTAAACAACAAGAAAAAGGCTTGCGAGGCTGTAGGCTTCCAGTCATTCGAGTACGCTCTTGACGAGAATACAACACAGGAGCAGCTTCTTGACCTTGTAAACGTTCTCAATCGTGACGACAGAGTTAATGGTATACTTGTACAGCTTCCTCTGCCGAAGCACATTGACGAAAAGGCAGTTATCAACGCAATTTCTCCCGAAAAGGACGTTGACGCATTCCACCCCGAAAATGTTGGTAAGATTATGATAGGCGAGTATTCATTCCTGCCCTGTACACCTGCAGGCGTTATGCGTCTTATCGAGAGCACAGGCGTGGATATTTCAGGCAAGAAGTGCGTAGTTGTAGGACGTTCAAACATCGTAGGCAAGCCACAGGCAATGCTTCTCTTACAGAAGAACGGCACAGTTACAATTTGCCACTCCAGAACACAGAACCTCAAAGAGGAGTGCAAGGCTGCTGATATTCTCGTTGTAGCTATCGGAAAGGCTAAATTTGTAACAGGTGATATGATTAAGGAGGGTGCTGTTGTAATTGATGTAGGTATGGACAGAGATGAAAACGGCAAGCTCTGCGGCGACGTTGATTTCGAGTCAGCAGAAAAGGTAGCAGGTTACATAACACCCGTTCCAGGTGGTGTAGGCCCTATGACAATTGCTATGCTTATGAAGAACACTCTCACAGCAGCAAAGCAGCAGGCTGGGATTGAGTAATAATGCGTAATTCGTAATTATATAAATGTAGGGACACGGCGTGCCGTGTCCTCAATCTGTCGATAAACTATCATTTTCTAAAACTGGGTTTCCAAAGGACACTGTCCTTTGGCGGGGTCCAGAGGCAGAGCCTCTGGCAGGGCATGGGACAGAGTCCCATGCAGAGCGAAGCTCTGCGATGCGTTCAAGCACTCTACAAGGGGTGAATTTCAAAACAGTCCTGTGGACTGTTTTGAAAGAGGGGACGCTCTGCAAGAGAGAGCGTCCCCTTAATTCGGTTTATTTTGATTTTTTCGACAGACTGGGGGCACGGTGTGCCATGTCCCTTTTTTCACCTATTTTTCATATATGTGAAAAAATTATCACAAATAATTTTTCATACTTTAACAATCAACGCATTTTAGTTTCACAAACGACAGGTATACTATAATCATCAAAGGGAAATAAACATAGTCCCGAAGAAAGGAAACGTGATTAAAATGAATGAATATAATTATAATTTTGAAGAAGTAGACGGCGGTTATTACAATTCAGAGGAAAATCCCTCACCGAAAAAGCCAAAGAAGAATACAGGACTTAAAGTGGTTGCTTCACTTGTGGCAATGACGCTTGTTTCAGCAGGCTCAATCGGCGTATACCGTACTGTAACCGAGGGCAAAAACGCAGATATTTCCGCAGAATCTTCAAGGATATCAGCTGAAAAGGAAGAAGCGGCTGTAAATAAGGAAGTATCCGATGTTGAAAAGGAAACTTCCGCCGCTGAAATTTTAAGCACTCTCCAGATTGAGGATAACAGCGGAAAAGTTCTCACTACAGAGGAAGTTGTACAGAAGGTTATGCCCTCTGTTGTTGGTATAAAGTCTGAATTTGAAATGCCTCAGCAGAGTAATAACGGCTATGGTAACGACTTCGGTGGCTTTGGCGGATTCGGCGATATTTTCGGTTTTGGTCAGTACGGTGACGGATATAATTATGGCTACGGTGACGGAAGTCAGATTCAGCAGGAAAATCCTATCGGTACAGGTACAGGAGTTGTTTTCTCCGAGGACGGCTATATCGTTACAAATGCACACGTAATCTATGACAGCCAGAATGGTCTGGGATTAGCCACTGAAATTGAAGTGCTTGTTGGCGATGAAACCTACACAGCAGGAGTTATCGGCTATGACGTGGATTGTGACCTTGCAGTTCTGAAAATTGCTGCAGAGGGACTTACTGCCGCTGAATTCGGCGACAGCGATAATCTCAATCTTGGTGAGGATGTAACAGCTATCGGAAATCCGCTCGGACTTGACCTGATGAACACAGTTACAAAGGGCATTGTATCGGGACTCAACAGAAACATCACAATCAACGACAAGTCAATGAGCCTTATCCAGACAGATACAGCTATAAATGAGGGAAATTCAGGCGGTCCTCTTATTAACAAATACGGTCAGGTTATCGGTATTAACTCATCAAAAATGTCAAGCAGCGGACTTGGCGAGGCTTCAATTGAGGGTATTTGCTTTGCAATCCCCTCAAACAAGGTATCTGACGTTGTAGAGGACTTTATGAATTACGGCTATGTAAAGGGCAAGCCACAGCTTGGTATCAGCTGCCGTGACGTTACAGAGGATATTTCTGAAATGTATGGTATGCCCCTTGGTGTGTATGTCATTGAAGTAACAGAGGGTAGTGCTGCTGAAAAGGCAGGACTTAAAAAGAGCGATATTATCACAGCTGTTGACGGTGTAAAGGTTAAAACAGCGGCTGAACTTACAGCACAGAAAAATCTCCACACAGCAGGGGATGAAATCGAACTGACATTCATGAGAAACGGCGAAGAAATGACAGCAAAGCTTACACTTGACGAAATTACAGCACCAATTGAATAATATTAAATCCCCGTCGTGATGACGGGGATTTGTTTTAATAATCATATTCGTAAACCTTTACACCTTTGGCGATGAGTTTTTCTTTTATCTCATCAGGCAATGTACCAATATCCATATTAAGTTCTGTTAATTCAGGCAATTCTAATAAAACACTGCAATCAGTTTCAGGTTTTATACCTCTAAGCCCCAAATGAGTAATCTTCTGGCAATTTTCCAGCTGCGATATATCTGATATATCCCTGCCATTTATATAGCACTTTTTTAAATTTATTAAGGTTTCTAAACCTGAAAGGTCGCTTACAAGCACTTCCGCATTATCAACCATAAGTGGCATCTCATACATATATTCAAGATAAAGCTCTTCTAATTTTGTTAACCCTTCGAAGGCTTTAAGATCATTTATGTATATCATTTCGCCGCAGAATATGGTCATATTTTTACATTTCTGCAAGTATTGCCAATCAGTTATTTGACTTTCCAATGAACAATTACAATAAAAATGTTTTAAGTTTGGCATATTTTTCAGGAAACTCAAATCAGTTATATCAGTATTGTACATTTCTAATTTTTCTAAAAATCTCATTCGATTTAAAGTTGATACATTGTTATTGTCATATACAATTTTCTCATCTGTATCACTTAATTTCAACTCTGTAGCAAATACAGTGCGAAAATCCTTGCCAATTTTAACTATTGGAAATTTAGTAAATACACATAACAAAATTAGAATTAATAGAAATGAGATAATAATTAGTACTTTGTATTTTTTAGCTTTCGTATTCATTATAAAGCCTTTCTTTTAGATAGAATAATTAATCCGTATCATTTTCAAATCCTATCCCCACATTTTTCAACGTGCGGTTAATGGCATTTGTTCTTGTTCCAATGAGATTTTCCAAATCCTTATCAGCTTTTCGGAGCCTTTCTCTTGCGGATTCAAGAACTGTTTCAAAATTGGCAAATTCCGACTTGGCTTCTTCAAGGATTTTCCATACCTCGCTGCTTTTCTTCTGAATTGCAAGGGTGCGGAAGCCCATTTGCAGGCTGTTGAGCATGGCCGCCATAGTTGAAGGGCCTGCAATATTTATTCGGAAATCACGCTGTAAAATTTCCACAAGTCCCATGTTCACAACCTCGGCATACAGTCCCTCAAAGGGCAGGAACATCACTGCAAAATCCGTAGTATACGGCGGCTTCACGTATTTCAGACGTATACTCCTTGCACAGCGTTTTATCTCCGTTTCAAGAGCAGAACGGGCAGTTTTTAGCTCTGCCGCATTGCCGTTTTCGTATGCCGCTGTAATTTTCGCATATGTATCTCCAGGGAATTTGGAATCAATAGGGAGGTAAACACAGCCCTCATCCTTGCCCGGAAGCTTCACGGCGAAATCCACACGTTCCGAAGAATTGGGGATGACGGCAATCTGCTCCCCATACTGCTCGGGAGCGAGAATTTCCGCAAGAATTGCTCCAAGCTGAATTTCTCCCATAATTCCACGGGTTTTCACATTGGAGAGGACTTTTTTCAAATCAGACACACCCGAAGCAACAGCTTTCATTTCGCCAAGTCCCTCGTAGACTTCGGTAAGACGCTTATTGACAGATTCAAAGGATTGAGAAATGCGGTCATTAAGCGTTTTTTGCAGTTTTTCGCTTACAGTATTATTTATCTTGTCAAGGCTTTCACTGTTTTCACGTCGAAGCTTTTCCATGCTCTCGGCATTAGCAGTAATCAGCTTTTCAAGTCCCTCACGGTTATCACGGTCGAGAGTTTTCATATCCGCCTCAATTTTTTCGAGAGCCTCGACTGATTTTTTCTGCTGTGCCTCGTTGGAGCGACGCAGTTCACCGCCTAAATTGGTAATCTGATACACAAGGGATTCGCTCATACGCACCGACTGTTCAAGCATAAGCCGATTTTGCGTTTCGGCAGTTTTTCCCAGTATATCAATCTTTTTCTGTATATCGGAAAATTCTTTCTTCCCTGTTCCTCTTGTTCTTGCCATTTTCATAAGAAGCATAATGGCAAAAACCAGCAGTGCGATATTGATTATCGCAAGAATTGTTAAAAGTATATCCATATTATCCTTTCATATTATTCAGAAATTAGAGGTTCCCTTATGCCTTAAAATTTAAAGGGGACGCTCTCTCTTGCAGAGCGTCCCCTCTTTCAAAACAGTCCACTGGACTGTTTTGAAATTCACCCCTTGCAGAGCACTTAAACGCATCGCAGAGTTTTGCTCTGCATGGGACTCTGTCCCATACCCTGCCAGAGGCTCTGCCTCTGGACTCCGCAAAAAGGTAGTACCCTTTTGAAACCCATTTTAATGGGCTGATATTATTTCGTTAATTTTATGCATACCTTTATTGCAGTTTTGACTCAATTCTTTATCTGTGAAGCAACAAGGCTTTCGCCGCAGTAAATCTCACGAAGCTTCGGTTTTTCAATCTTGCCTGTTGGATTTCTCGGAACATCGGCAAAAATAATCTTATGAGGACGCTTATACCTCGGCATTTTCTGACTGAATGCGTTGATATCCTCCTCTGTACAAGTCATACCGTCCTTTACAGAAATAATAGCCGCCGCAATTTCGCCTAAACGCTTGTCGGGAAGTCCGATAACTGCAACGTCCTTTACAGCAGGATGTGAACGGAGGAAGTCTTCAATTTGTACGGGATAGAGATTTTCACCACCGCTGATGATTACATCCTTTTTACGGTCAACGAGGAAAATGAAACCGTCCTCGTCCTCCTGTGCCATATCGCCTGTAAGAAGCCAGCCGTCCTTGATTGTATCGGCTGTAGCCTTTTCGTCACGATAATAGCAGGTCATTACTCCTGGGCCTTTTACGTAAAGCTCGCCAACTTGTCCACGCTCAACTGCATTGCCGTTTTCATCGGCAATTTTTGTTTCCCAGCCGAAGCCAGCCTTGCCAATTGCACCAACCTTGTGAATATTTTCAACTCCAAGGTGAACACAGCCAGGGCCAATTGACTCACTTAAACCGTAGTTTGTGTCGTACTGGTGCTTGGGGAATTTTTCTTTCCAGCGTGCAATAAGCGACGGAGGAACAGCCTGTGCACCGATGTGCATAAGTCGCCATGGTGAGAGGTCATACTCGTCAAGATTTATTTCACCTCTGTCGATAGCGTCAAGAATATCCTGTGCCCACGGAACGAGAAGCCATACAATGGAACATCCCTCTGCGGAAGCCGTTTCGATAATCGACTTTGGCTTTACGCCTTTGAGAAGTACAGCCTTGCTTCCTGACTGCAAGCTGCCAAACCAGTGCATTTTTGCACCTGTGTGGTAAAGTGGCGGAATACAGAGGAAAACATCCTCACGGCTCTGACCGTGGTGATTCTGCTCAACAAGGGCAGAATGAACAAGGCTTTCGTGATTGTGAAGAATAGCCTTTGGAAATCCTGTTGTACCAGATGAGAAGTATATAGCCGCATTGTCCTCGTCTGTGAGAGTAATTTCGGGAGCTGTACTGGAGCAGTTAGCTACATTGCTGTCGTAGTGCTCTGCAAAAGAGGGGCAACCCTCGCCAACGTAGAAAAGGAGTCGGTTTTTGCTGATTTCTCCTGCAATTTCCTCAACTCTGCCAATAAATTCAGGGCCGAACATAAGTACATCAACCTCTGCAAGGTCAAGACAGTATTTGATTTCATCGGCTGTATAGCGGAAATTCAGCGGAACAGCCAGTGCACCCGCTTTGAGAATACCGAAATATATAGGCAGCCATTCAAGGCAGTTCATAAGGAGGATACCCACCTTATCGCCTTTCTGCACACCTCTTTCGAGAAGCATATTTGCAAATCTGTTAGCCTTTTCGTTGAAAACCGACCATGTGATTTCACGGCGGTACGGACTTTCCGGGGCAGACTCAATGAGATTGTATTCTTTCCATGTTACACGGCGATTTTCTGTTATTTCGGGATTTACCTCCACAAGAGCAATATCGTTTCCGTATAAATCGGCGTTTCTTTCAAGTAATTCTGTAATAGGCATTTTAACTTTCCTTTCGATAGTGTACTATATATTATTTTAACACAAAAAAGCGGAAAAGTAAATAGATTATAAGCTGTCAAATTCGACAAAAAAGACGTTGTATAATTGGTAAAATCGCCTTACTTCGTGCCACCAAACGCATTAAACCACGCTCTTTCATCTAAAGACTTTTTCTTCGGAGAAACTGGTTCTTCCACTGCTATACCAACAGGCAGAAAGCACACAAGCTCGTAATTGTCGGGAACATTGAGTATTTTAGCCATTTTACATCCGATTTTATCCTCGTCGGTAATATGTCCTTCATACCAACAGCTATGGTAGCCAAGAGCTTCAATTGCAAGAAGCATATTTTCAATTGCTGCCGAATAATCCTGCACTGCAAAGCACTTGTCTCTATAGGCGTTTATTCTTTGCGTCAGCACACATATCATTGCAGGGGCTGTTTCAGCAACTGGCGGATCAATTACACTGTGCAATCTTTCCAGCACAGATTTATCATCCACAGCTATAAGACTTGTAGTCTGCATATTACAGCCAGACGGTGCGTCAAGTCCTGCTTTCAAAATAGAAATAAGATCCTCTCTCGGAACTTTATCCGATTTATATTTTCCTCTGTAGCTGTGACGGTTACGAATAATTTCAAGAATATCCATATCACACCTCATATTATCCCGAACAGAATAAATCCCACGGTGTTAATTGCGAAATTGGCGAACATATGGACAAACCACGAGGGATAAATGTTGTCATTGCGTTCATTGAGAAAATTGAAAATACAGCCGCCTACAATCAATCCGAACATCAGAAGCAGCAGAACGCCGATGTTGAACATCTCAAAAAGCATACCGATGTGGTATACCGCAAATACGGCAGAACTGAAAATATAGGCGATTTTTCGTGACGTATGCTTTTTCAGCGTCATAAATCCGAATCCACGGAAGAAAAATTCCTCCAGAAATGAATTGCAAAGGGAAATATACAGGGAAACGTAGAGGAAATTATCAGCAGTTATGCCCATACCCGATGTAAGACTTGATGTTACATTGGAATAATCGAATACATTTCGTGTGAGAAGAAATGCGGTTAAAATGACGGCATATACGGCAATTCCCAGCAGCAGCGACTTGAAAATTCCGCTTTTTCTGAATACGAACAGGCTTTTGAAATCCTTGAAATCCTCTTTGTTTCTGATAAAGAAAATCATAGGTAAAGCTAAGAAAAATACTATTTTTATGGGGATTTTCACAAAGTAATTGGGCTGTAAAACTGCATCAATAAGGCATACTATAATGGAAAATGCAAGGACAGCCGCCATAATCAGATATTTTTTCACGTTGTTTTCTCCTGTTCTTATCCAATATTAAACACACTCTTGACATATGCCGCAAATCCTCCCATAAAACAAACACACAGCACAGCAAGCAGAAAATATAGAGCTATAAGCAAAAACAAATATTTTTTATCTTTTTTTCTTAGTTTTAAAAAAATATAAATACTCGACGGAAGTGCAATAGAAAGCCATATAATCAATTCAATAAATCCCAGCAGTACAGATACATCCTTTTCGCCGCCTAAATCGTAGTTGTATCCCTTTGCGTGTCCTGTTATATTCAGATAAATCAAGCCGAAGCAAATCGGAAATGTAAACGCTATGAAACACGACCACAGAAAATTAAGCAAATATAAAATTTTTGCTTTCACAAAATCGCCTCCGCAATAATTATTTTACACATTATACCATATTAAAACAGGAAAGTCAACAATAACAATATAAATAAAAAGGTCTGCCCGAAAGCAGACCTTATATATGAGTAATTGAATTACTTGATCATCTTAGCAACTTCGTCAGCGAGGTTGTCTTCCTTCTTCTCAACGCCTTCGCCTCTCTCGTAACGAACAACGTCAGTTACAGCGATTGTGCCGCCGAGGTTCTTAGCCTCTGCATCAACATAACCCTGAACGCTGAGCTTGTCATCCTTAACAAATGACTGCTCAAGGAGACAGTTCTCAGAGTAGTACTTGTTGATCTTACCGTTGATGATGCCTTCCTTAACCTTTTCAGGCTTAGATGCCATCTTAGGATCCTCTGCCATCTGAGCGAGCATGATTTCCTTCTCCTTCTCAACAACCTCAGCAGGAACATCTGCACGGCAGAGATAAGGAGCATTAAGAGCTGCGGACTGCATAGCAACGTCCTTACCGATTGCAGCAACTGCATCAGCATCAAGCTCTGTATCCATCTTTACAAGAACACCGATGCTTCCGCCGTTGTGGATGTAAGAAGCAAGCTTACCTTCCATTCTTACGAAACGACGGATAACGATATTCTCTCTGATCTTCATACCAGCAAGTTCTGTAAGAATATCGCCGATTGTAGCTGTACCGCCGCTGATAACCTCAGCCTTGAGAGCATCAACGTCAGCAGGATTCTTCTCAATGATTGTATTTGCAACGCCTGCAACAAAGTTCTTGATATCGTCTGTGTTTGCAGCGAAGTCTGTTTCTGTGTTTACTTCGAGGAGTACGCCGACATTGCCGTTTACAACAGCTGTTACGATACCCTCAGCAGCAGCTCTGCCGCTCTTCTTAGCCTGTGTAGCAAGACCTTTTTCTCTGAGGAATTCAATAGCCTTGTCCATATCGCCATCGTTAGCTTCAAGAGCCTTCTTACAGTCCATCATGCCAACGCCAGTAGCGCTCATAAGTTCTTTAATCTCTGCAACGGAAACCTTTCCCATTGTTATTACCTCCTAAAAATATTTGTTGTATAATCCGCAAAAACCCGAACATAATATTCGGGTTTTTGATTGTATTACTTGAATTATTCAGCCTCTGCCTCGTCAGCTGCAGCTTCTTCTGCGGGAGCCTCAACAGCCTCTGCAGCGTCGTCGCCCTGTCTGCCTTCGATAACAGCGTTAGCGATTGCACCTGCGATAAGCTTTACAGCACGGATAGCATCATCGTTACCGGGGATAACGTAGTCAACTTCATCGGGATCGCAGTTTGTATCAACGATAGCAACGATCGGGATGTTGAGCTTCTTAGCCTCTGCAACAGCGATCTTTTCCTTGCGGGGGTCTACGATAAAGAGAGCTGCAGGGAGCTTCTTCATTGTCTTGATACCGCCGAGGAACTTCTCAAGCTTCTCAATTTCGAGGTTGAGCTTAACAACTTCCTTCTTGGGGAGAAGATCAAATGTGCCGTCTTCTTCCATTGTGTGGAGCTGCTCAAGTCTCTTGATACGAGTCTGGATTGTCTTGAAGTTTGTGAGCATACCGCCGAGCCATCTTGCATTTACGTAGTGAGCACCTGCACGTGTAGCCTCTTCCTTAACGGAATCGCCAGCCTGCTTCTTTGTACCTACGAAAAGAACTTCGCCGCCCTCAGCTGCGATGTCGCGAACGAACATATAAGCCTCTTCGAGCTTCTTAACTGTCTTCTGAAGGTCGATGATGTAGATACCATTTCTCTCTGTGAAGATGTATGGTGCCATTTTGGGGTTCCAGCGTCTTGTCTGGTGTCCGAAGTGAACGCCTGCTTCAAGAAGCTGTTTCATTGAAACTACTGCCATTGTGGTAGTCCTCCTTAAAATTGGTTATTTATTAATCCTCCGCAGGATTTAACTTACGTGCCACGTCCGCAGACGCACCGACCCGTAAAAATACTGCGTGTGAATTGCCTAATTATTATACCATATTTCCTTATTTTTGGCAATATCTAACCCAACAAACTTTTAAAACGCCAGAATTTATTTTTTGTGCATTTTGCCGCAGATGTATCTGCAAGAATAGTATCGCTGCCGATTACCTTAATAGAATTACAGGGCAGTTCCACATCGTCCTCCTTGCCGAAAAGTCCGAAAAATCGATATCCGCCGTAGATTATAACGGAAATTATCTCGGATTTTTCTGTATCCATACGGACATCGTCAATATAACCAAGACGCTCTCCTGTTTTAACATCTATGACCTCTTTTTTCTTTATTTCGTCAAGACTGCAAATCATAATACCGCCCCCTTTTCGTCATTTTATGACAAAAGGCCTGTCAGATATGCTAATACCAATCCCTGAAACAACAGTAGACAAATCTAATGGCATAAATGCCGTATGTCATCTTTGTCTACTAACATTTCAGGGATTGGTATAAAATTGCCGCATACAATATGCGGTGATTCATATATCATTTCACAGGTAATTCAACAATAAATACCGCTCCGTCGTCGGTATTTACTCCACGGACTGTTCCCTTGTGATAGCCTACGCCATGCTTTACTATGGATAAGCCAAGACCTGTGCCTTTTATCTTCTGCGAACGACTTTTGTCTACTCTATAAAATCTCTCGAAAATTCGGTCTATATGTTCCTCGGGTATGCCTATCCCCGTATCTGTCACAGTTATAACTGCTTTCATCGGTATATGCGATATGCGGACAGTATAACTTCCGCACTCCCTGTTGTACTTTATGGCATTTTCACAGAGATTGTACAGCACCTCACTTAAAATCGTCCTGTCACCCATAATTGTGACCTGTTCTCCCTCAAGCTTTGCGGAAACTTTTTTCTCCTCCGCTGCATGTGAAAGTCTGCCGATTATCTCCTCTGCAAGAGTATACAGTTCAACTTCTTCCCACTGTCGGGGAGCGTCGCTTTCATCAAGCCTTGAAAGTGACACAATATCATTTATAAGAGAAATGAGTCTGTCAGCCTCTCTGCGGATATTTCCGCCAAATTCCGCCACATTCTCCGCCTTAACCATACCATTTGCAAGCATATCGGATATGCCGTAAATCGTAGTCAAGGGCGTTTTCAGCTCATGTGAAACATTTGACGTAAACTCACGACGCATTTTTTCAAGTGCCTGTTCTTCCGTTACATCCATGATAAAAACAACAACGCCGTTAAGGGTGTCAGTTATGCTCGCAGGGCTTGCAATTACTTTTCTGTCGCCTATTTCGCTCTTTATGACGATTTCCGAACGCAGACCGCCCATAGCGTCCTGTATACAGCGTCTGAAAGGCTCATCATTGCTTAAAGCGTAGATACTCTGCCCCACCGAAATATTTTCTGTTCCCATAAGCTTACAGGCAGCCGAATTACAGGAAAGTATCACCGTTTTCGGATCAACAATAACTATACCGTCGTTCATTTTCTCGGTTATCAGGCTGAACTGCTCACGGCTGTCAGTCAGCTCTGACATATAGCGATTTACTCTGCCGTTCTGCTTGCGGAGTCGTTCAAGAAGCGGCGAAAGCTCCTTGTAGGTTCTATTAAAATTTGGTTGTAAAAGGTCAATGTTCTTTATAGGCTTAACAATTTTTCCTGCTATAATAAATGATATTCCAACGACAATCAGAATCATTATTCCAATAGCCGCAAGAACTGCACCGATTCCCTTAACATCAAGCAGATATACAGCTGCAGCCGTCGATATTATTGATAAAACAGATGTTATGAGAATACTCAAAAAAATCCTTTTAGCCATTTTTTTCTCCTATTTTGTAGCCTACACCACGGATAGTTTCAATAAGCTCGCCCCATTCTCCAAGCTTTGAACGGAGTGAACGTATATGAACATCTACAGTACGGCTTTCCCCTGCAAATTCATATCCCCAGATGCGATTAAGAAGCTCCTCACGGGTAAATACCTTACCCTTGTTTTTCATAAGCAGGCAGAGCATATCATACTCTTTTAAAGTAAGGGGGATTTTCTTTCCCTGTACAGTTACCTCGTGCTTATCCTGCTTTATTATAAGACCGTCAGAGGAAATAGTATCCTCTGATACCGTCGGAGTGCTGACCGCACGGCGAAGAAGTGCCTTTATACGTGAAAGAAGCTCCATAGTTCCGAATGGCTTTGATATGTAGTCGTCTGCTCCGCTGTCAAGTCCAAGCACCTTGTCAAATTCTGTACCCTTTGCCGTCAGAAGTATAATAGGCAGCTTCTGTGTTTCGGGAAATTTGCGGAGGTTTTTCAGTATGGATATACCGTCCTCCTCGGGGAGCATAACGTCAAGGAGCAGTAAATCAGGAATTTTTTCCGAAAGGGCAGCGTAAAACTCCGAGGGAAGTTCAAATCCAACCGCCTCAAAACCCGAATTATTCAAGGCATACAGCACAAAATCCCTGATACCGCTGTCATCTTCAAGCATATAAATCATAATTACACCTTCTGTTATTATCATTATTTTTATTATATATCATTTCCCATAAAATTTCAAGAGCAAATAAAACAAAAATCACAGCACAAAGGATTGACAAAAAATAAACAATGTGATATAATAATATCAGCGGGCAGCGGGATTTATTCCGTTATCGGCATAAAATATTTCTGATTTTCTGTAAGTGGGTTTTCCTGTTTTCAGTCATCGGTTTATGCTGAATTTTTACGCCTCACTGTCTATATGTGGGGATTTTTTATTTGGGAGGGATTATGGAAGAAAAAAGAATAGCCGTTGCGGCAATTGTAATTGACGATATATCGGCGGTTGACGATGTTAACAGAGTGCTGCATGAGTTCAGCGAAATAATCATCGGCAGAATGGGTATACCATACAGAGAGCGTGGCGTTTCCGTTATATCTGTAGCCCTTGACGCATCGCCCGACAAAATAAGCTGTCTAACAGGAAAGCTTGGACACATAGGCGGCGTATCGGTAAAAGCCGCAATATCAAAGAAATAGGAGGAAAAGTATATGTATAATGTGAAATCTTTAAAAGCAGAGGAATTTATCAACCACGAGGAAATACTTGCAACTCTTGAATATGCTGAAGCTAACAAGAACAATAGGGAGCTTATTGAGGAAATTCTCGAAAAGGCTCGTCCGAAGAAAACAGGCAGAGGTGTTGAATGTGCAGGACTTTCTCACAGAGACGCAAGCGTTCTTCTTGCCTGCGATATTCCCGAAATGACAGAAAAAATATACGCACTTGCCAATGAGATTAAGGAGAACTTCTACGGCGACAGAATTGTTATGTTCGCCCCCCTCTATCTTTCCAATTATTGCGTAAATCAGTGTGTATACTGCCCTTATCACATTCAGAACAAGGAAATTCCCCGTAAAAAGCTGACACAGGCGGAGGTTGAAAAAGAAGTTATCGCACTGCAGGATATGGGACACAAGCGGATTGCTATTGAAGCAGGCGAAGATCCCATAAACAACCCAATTGAATATATCCTTGAATGTATCAAGACTATTTACTCTATCAAGCACAAGAACGGTGCTATAAGACGTGCAAATGTCAACATTGCTGCAACAACTGTTGAAAACTACCGCAAGCTCAAAGAGGCAGGTATCGGCACATATATCCTTTTCCAGGAGACATATCACAAGGAGAGCTACGAAGAACTCCACCCTGCAGGTCCCAAGCACAACTACGCATACCACACAGAGGCCATGGACAGAGCTATGGAGGGCGGAATTGACGACGTAGGTCTTGGCGTTCTGTTCGGACTTGATAAATATAAGTACGAATTTGCAGGACTTCTTATGCACGCAGAACACCTTGAAGCTGTTCACGGTGTAGGTCCTCATACAATCAGCGTACCACGTCTGAAAAGAGCATCCGATATCGATCCCACACAGTTTGACAACGGTATTGACGACGATACATTTGCTAAAATCATTGCTTGTATCAGAATTTCTGTACCTTATACAGGTATGATTATCTCTACAAGAGAGAGCGAAGAATGCCGTAAAAAGGTTCTGAAACTTGGTATATCGCAGATTTCAGGCGGTTCAAGAACGTCCGTAGGCGGATATGCAAACGAGGAAAGACCTCACGACACAGAGCAGTTTGACGTATCTGATCAGCGTACACTTGACGAGGTTGTAAAGTGGCTTATGGAGGGTGGATATATTCCATCATTCTGCACAGCCTGCTACCGTGAGGGACGTACAGGCGACAGATTTATGGCACTCTGCAAGGTGGGACAGATTCAGAACTGCTGTCACCCAAACGCTCTGCTGACATTGCAGGAATATTTACAGGACTATGCAAGCCCCGAAACAAGAAAAATCGGTGAGGAGCTTATTGACCGTGAAATCGTGAAAGTTCCCGATGAAAAACGCCGTGAAAAGGCTCTTGATTACCTTGAAAAAATCAGAAAAGGCGAGCGTGATTTCCGTTTTTAATTGACAAAATAAACCCGATGTGATATAATGTAACACACGGGCATACAGCCCGACGCAATAACTTCATGGGAGGACAAAAATTATGGATATGTTATCACTTCTTACACTTGCAGTAATGTCACCTGCTACAGGAGACAGATTTCCTGTATTACCACTTATTATTATAGTCGGAGTTTTTATTGCTGCGGCAATTGTAACATCGGTTATCGCAAAGAAGAAACAGGATGACGAGTAATAAATAACAAAAAGCACCGCATTTTTGTGCGGTGCTTAGTTTTATAGCCTTGTTTTCTTTTTAAAATCAATTCTGTCAAGAAGAAGTGCTGTTGAAATAAATAAAAGAGTACTTGTGCCAATTTGAACAAGGTATGACGGTGTCTGTGTAAAAGCTGCAGATATAGCCGCAGTAGAAAGCTCACCTGTAATTACAATGCCCTCGTACAGACTATAGCCAACAATACATACCAAGGCAGAGGGAATAATTGGAAGAATATTACGCAGAGTGAGTATTTTCCATGTCTTATTGCTAAAAAATGACGCTGTTATCGCCTTTATAATAATAGTTGCAGGAATCCACACGGGGAAACCCGAAAGACCATCGGCTAAAGCACCGCCTATTGCCCCAGCCGCTATTGCGTAAGGCATTGGAAGTATGCAAGCTGCAAGGTATATAAGACCGTCGCCTGCGTGGGTATAGCCTGTACCTGTAGGAATATGCAGATATGCGGTAAAAATGTAAATAAGTGCGGCAAAAAGCCCTGCGGCTGTAATTCTTCGCATTTTCAGACTGCGTGAATGGGTAACTGCTTGCGACATGAAAACTCCTCCTTTTTGATGTAATTATTATAGCACCATTTTTTTTTATATGCAAGTGGTATTTTTTATAATACTCATTGAAATTTATGTCTGTTTTTGTGATTTTTGCTGTCCGTCAAAGTAGATTTAATGATAAACATTAAATTTTTATCGGTAAAATTACACAAACGCAGTCTATTAAGAGTATATCTATATTGTGCAAACATATAATATTTAATGATAAACGTTAAAAATCTGTTGACAAACATAAAAAACTGTGGTATTATATAATCACGGAAAGGGGAACGGAAAACTTCCCCGAAAATGAAACTAACGAGCGCTTGTAATGTTTCAAGGGGTTCTCTAAAAATCGGAACACGAGCGAAATTTCGTATATGACCATATCAGTTACAAGGCGACAAACCGCAGTAATACTTGATGTATTGCAAGGTTTGGCAACGCAGTAAATGATATTTGTCATAGAAATTTAGCCGTGAGTGAGGTTTTTAGAGGTTCCCTCACCAAAGAATTATTGGAGGGTTTATTTATGAACAGCACAAAAAATATTGACTATGTAAAGAGAATCAACAACTTAGGCAAGGTGAGCAAAATTATCCTTATCATAATGCGTATAGCCTGCATTGTGGCTATTGTTGTAACGATTGTCGGTGGTATATTCTGCATTGCTGTACTGCCGTCTAACAGCACTGCAATTACATCAAAGGGCAGTGCAAGCTATGAATTCATCGTTGACACGGCAAAGCTTCCCAGTTATGTAGAAATTGAAAGCGATGTAAATATTGGCGAGGATAACATAGATACCGAATTTGAATTTCTGGGTACAGAGTTTTCCATAAAGGATATTGCATCAGAAGATGACGGCATTGAAAAATACACCTTTGACGCTCATTTTAATTCCCAAAACAGCACAATATTCAGATACGGTATGGCAGGCGTTTGGTTCGGTGCGGCTATATATGCTGCTTTTACCCTTGTTGTGGTTATCTTTGCAGGCAAGCTTGCAAAGGCTCTTGAAACCTGCCAGTCACCCTTTGAGGAAAGCGTCACAAAGGCTATGAAGCATTTTGCATTTTCACTTATCCCTGCAGGGCTTACTATTATAACAAATGGTTCTATAAATCTTACTATGGTGCTTATCATTCTTGCAGTTATTATTTTCTCTTATATTTTCAGCTACGGTGCAAAGTTACAGCAGGAATCAGACGAAACGCTTTGATTTATGGAGGTGAACCTGATGAAAAAAACAGTTGATATAAATAAAACAACATTGGCAAAGGAGAAAAGCCGTTTTATTAAAGTAAGCAATAAAGCATATTATTTCATACAGATAATCAGAGGATTTTTTTTAGCTTTATTAATTCTTACGGGGATAATGTTTATTGTAAATGCAATCGGTCTTATATTCAGACTTTTTGAATATCAAGACAATCCACAGGCATTATTCGCCTTATTTATCGGAGGAATACTTTTCCTGTCACAATTCATTCCTCTTGGATTTGCCGCAAAAATATTTGATAAATTCAGAAAAGGTCAAACTCCTTTTCAGTATGATGTAGCTGATAAAATTAAAGGTGCGGCAATTTCTATGTTAGTTCTTTCTGCTATCACCCAGATACTCTGCTTGATATACTATGCACTTATTTCAAACAATGTGTTCACAGCCGAACTTGAAAATATTAGTATCAATGGCAATATTGACTTTACCGTATTTCTTTTTGGTATACTCATTTATGCTTTTTCCTATGTTTTCAGCTACGGTGCTAAATTACAGCAGGAATCAGATGAAACGCTTTAAGGAGGGAGAAATATGTCGATTATACTGAGACTTGACAGAGTAATGGCAGACAGAAAAATCAGCCTTAACGAATTAAGCGAGCGTGTGGGAGTAAGCAACGTAAACCTCTCAAAGCTTAAAACGGGCAAGGTTAGTGCAATACGCTTTTCCACCCTTAACGCTATATGCAAGGCACTTTCCTGCCAGCCGGGGGATATTCTCGAATTTATTGATGATGACGAGGATATGGATAATTAAGAATTTAGAATGCAGAATTAAGAATTAATGTTGATATAAAGTCAATTTGCAGGGATAGGTTGTACCGTTTCCCTACGAATTGACTTTTTTGTTGAAAAATTTGCCATTAATATTTCACAAGCTGCTTCACATAATACTTTTGCGGAAGAAATTCCGCACTCCAGAAAAGGAGTGACAGATATGAAATTGACACCAATTGCACTTGCATTGACAACTGCGGCGGTAATCCCTGTAAACGCCATTTATGCGGCTGATAACACAGTCATAGGCTATGGACAGGGAATGGCTTGCGACAGCCTTAATCGCCCTCTCGATGCAATAAGCTTCAACGACCGATACAGCGGATATGATGCCTACGCTTTATCGGCAGAGGAAAACAGAATTATCATAACCTTTGACCAAGGCTATGAAAATGGCTATACAGCAAAAATCCTCGACACACTAAAAGAAAAGAACGTCAGTGCAATTTTCTTTCTCACAGGTGACTATGCCAAAAAGGAAGAAGCTCTTGTGAAGCGTATGATAGCCGAGGGGCATACTTTGGGAAACCATGGTATGACTCATTCAAGTCTGCCCACTTTATCTGCGGTGGAGGCTGAAAAGGAAATCATGGACCTTCATGAATATGTGCTGAATAATTACGGCTATGAAATGCAGTATTTCCGTTTCCCCTGCGGTGAATACTCCGAAGCGGCACTGGAAACAGTGCAGAAATGCGGCTATAAGACGCTTTTCTGGAGTTACGCTTATGTGGACTGGAAAACCGACAGTCAGCCTGACCCGGCGGAGGGATTAAATAAACTTTCCGCTTCGGCTCATTCTGGGGAAATCCTGCTTTTACACTCGGTATCAGCTACAAATGCCGAAATACTGGGAGATGTAATAGACAGCTTCAGACAACAGGGATTCAATGTATAGCAAAAAGCCGCTGTGGATTTTTCCATAGCGGCTTTTATATTAATCCTTTAAATTCCAGTAGACAAAAGTCTGCTGGAATTTAAATTACTAATCCCCGTCATCACGACGGGGATTTAATATTATTCGTTATCCTTTTTTCTTAAAGCAAATGCACCTGTCACAGCGGAGAGTGCGAGAATACCTGCGATTGCACCAACTCCTGCATCACCTGTTTTAGGTGAATCGGTAGATTTTGCAGTTGTTGTGGCTTTTTTTGTTGTAGTTGCCTTTTTTGTTGTTGAAGCTGTTGTTGTTGCCTTTTCAGTAGTTGTTGTTGCGTTTGTAGTTGTAACTGTTGTTACGATTGCTGTAGTTGTAGTAACTGCTGTTGTTGTATCTGCATCGAGTGCTACGAATGTGAAATTCTTTGCTGCTGCAAATGTTTCAGCCGCTGTACCCTTATAGCCCTTAACTGTTACCTTTGCAGTTGAATTGCCAAGTAAATCATCAGCAATTGTCTTGATGTTCTTACCGAATGTGATATTTGCGTTATCAGCTAATGAACCGCCGATAGCAAGAGATTTTACCTCTGTAACATTGTCGGAGAAATTAATTGTGTCAATCTTTGTATTTGAAGCGATTTCAGCAATTGAAGCAAGAACTGCTTTGGTTTCATCTGTCATGGGGACATCAGCGATGTTGATTGTCTGAATAACGGAACCGTCAAAACTGATTGTGCTGCCCTTGAGTTCAGCTGTCATGCCTGTTGCTGAATCCTTCATGGAAATTTCCTTTGTTGTGCTGTTTACAGTGATTTCAGCTGTACCGATTTTTCCGCTGATTACAGGCGAAATAACAGGTGTAGTAGCAACTGTTGTAGTAACAGCCGCAATATCTTCTGTTGTAGCTGTAGTAGCGATAATTGCCTCTGTTGTAACAATATCAGTTGTTACAGGCTCTGTTGCGTCTGTGCCCTCTGTAGCAAATGCTGTTACAGCTGTTGCTGTTGATGAGATTGCGAGAGCCATTGCCCAAGCTGTGATTTTTCTGAATGTCTTCATAATTATGACCTCCTGATTGTGTTAAATGTAAATTGACTGATGGTATATACATAACGTATATACCATTATTATACCACACATATATAAAAAGTCAATAGTTTTTCTGAAAATTCACAAAACTTTCACACAAGGAGATAAAAATGCGGCATGATGTTCTGCCGCATTTTTTAATCAATCCCAAGAGGGGGTCTGTCCTGTTGAAATTGCACCGTAGTATTCGAGAATCTTTGAAGCGTCTGCGGAGTCAATCTTGCTGTCCTTGTTTACATCTGCAGATTTTTTCTGTGTATCGTTAAACACAAGAGCTGCTCCCGTCTGAATATTGGCATATTCTTCAAGTATAAGTGAAGCGTCGGAAGAATCTACCTTATTATCGTCGTTTATGTCGCCGAGGTCATCTGTGGCAGATGTATTGTCAAGAGCAATGAAAGGATAATTATTCTCTGCCGCATATGTTTCTGCGACTGTGCCCTTATAGCCGTAAATTGTAATTGTTGAATCGGGTGCAATTATTAAGTCAGGAGTAATTGATTTTATGTTTTTTCCGAACTGTACATGATATTCAGTGGGTGTAGTTTCGTTTTCAATAATGTTGCATTTTACTTCAACAACATTATCAGTAAAAATCAGCGTATCTGTCTGGAGCTCTGCCAGTACAGCCATCATAGTCAGTATAAATTCAAAATCTTCCTGTGTAGCTTCATAATCGGGTTCGGACTCATCCTCGTCCTCGTCCTCGTTTCCGAGTGTTTCAATTATTGTACCGTCAACATATACCCCATTCTCTTTAAATTCCATGGAGATTCCAGTTTCGGTATCTTTGATTTTAACTTCGTTTTTCTCCAGATTTATAGTCATTTCTAAAGTGTCCATAGTTTTTGTAAGTATTGAGGGTGTTTCTTCCTCTCCCTCTGCGACAACATTAACCGCAGGGATACTTATATCCGTACTGCCTGCAAATGCTGTTACAGCCGTTGGTGTTGACGCAATGGCAAGAGCCATAGCTGTTGCTGTTAATTTCTTAATCATTTTCATAATTTTTCCTCCATATCATATTTGTGTTTTTATACATTCAATCCCAAGTGGGAACTTTTCCTGTGGAAGCTGCTGCGTAGTATTCAAGTATTTTTGAAGCGTCTGCGGAGTCGATTTTGCTGTCCTTGTTTACATCGGCGGCAAGTTTCTTTTCTGATGGGAATGTAGAAATATTTCCTGTCTGAACTCTTGAATATTCCTCCAATACGAGAGAAGCGTCGGATGAATTTACAGTGTCGTCCTGATTTACATCGCCTAAAATATAATAAGGAATTGTAACTATAGGCGTTGTAGTAGTGGTTACAGTTGTAGTTGATGCTGTAGTTGACAGTGTAAGATGAGGGCTTGTCGCTTCGCCGATTATGTCATATTTGAAGCCATTGTTTTTAGCATATTCCAGACCTGCTGAATTATTGTATACATATAAGGTTGCGTCTATACGGGTATAATTTGGGTGGTAATAAGTATATCCCAGTGCGTATTCGCCGATTTCTGTAACTGTGGGAGGGATCATAATTGTTTCAATACTGTACATATTCAACGCCGCTGTTTTTTTAATTGTCGTTACACCGTCGCCGAAAAGCAGGGTTTTCACGTTGTGGCAGCCGTGAAAAGCGTGGTCGGGAATACTGGTTATACTTCCGGGCACGTATATTTCATTAAGGGATATGCAAAGCTGAAAAGCACATTCTCCAATGGTTTTTACTTTGTTGAGATCAATAGCTTTAAGGCTGTGACAGGTTGTAAAGGCATAGCTGCCTATAGTTTCAAGGCTGTTGGGGAAATTTATTGTTTCAAGATTTTTACAGTCTGCAAATGCCTTGTAATCAATGGTTTTTATGGTGTCGGGCAAAACAGCTTCCTTTATTGTCAGATTGTCCTCAAAACAGCATTTCCCAATAGCAGTTACCGTTCTTTCACCAATTGTTCGGGGAATAACAACAGTTTCCTCTGTGCCTGTGTAGTTGATAATTGTTATAGTTCCGTCGTCTTCAACTATTGTATCAAAGTAAATTTCAGCTGCAGAACTTGTTATAGAAAAATCTTTTTCATAGCTGTATTGTGTAAAGCTTATACAGCTTACTGAAAGTACCGCCGCTGTAACTGCAGAGATAATACGTTTATTAATTATCATAAATATTGTTCCTTTCGATTATATTATTCCCAGGTGGGATTTTCTCCTGTTGAAACAGCTGCATAATATTCAAGTATCATTGACGCATCGGAGGAATCAAGCTTTCCATCCTCGTTTACATCAGCGGCGACAAGTAACAAATTCCCCACTGACGGCTCTGCACCTGTCTGAACAGCTGAATATTCCGCAAGTACAGCTGAGGCATCGGAAGCGTCAACGGAATTGTTAAGGTCAAAGTCGCCCTTTGTTATTTTAAGCTCAGGTAAGGAAGGTTTTATCGGAATTTTATTCTCATATGAAAGATCACCCTCAAACGCCTCAATCAGGCCTTTGTCAATACCGTATTTTTCAGCGGCTGAGCCTGGAACGAAATTGTATTCTTTGAGATTGTCGGCAGATATAACATATGTAGTTCCGCTTGTATTTTCGTCAATTTTGAAATGATATGTGGCATAGCACAAAGCGAGATCACTAATCTCATTAACACTACCCGCAATAGTTAGCTTTTCAATGGAAGGAGTATCTAATGCTACGTATGCACCAATCACTTCTACTCCTTCGGCAAATGTCAATGTTTTGAGATTAGTACATTGTTCAAATGCTCCATCACTAACTCTTTTTAAAGTTCCCGGAACATACATTTCTGTAATACTTTTACAGCCTTTCATAATATTCAAGCCTATGATTTCAACCTTATTTAAGTCAAAAGATTTTAATCCGGAGCAATTCTCAAAACAGTAGGATCTTATTACTTTAAGGCTGTCGGGTGTATTTATTGTTTCAAGATTTGTACAGCCACAAAATGCACTGCTCTGCAAATCAATAATTGTATCAGGCAATATTACTTTTTTAATTTTTGTATTTCCTTTAAAAGCATTATCTCCGATTACGCCTACCTTAATTCCGTTAATAGTTGACGGAATAGTTACTGTTTCAGCTGTACCTGTATATTTTTTTATAATACAGGTTCCGTTTGTATTATAAGGTGTATCGGATGTTGTAACAATAGAATATTCAAAATCTCCATAATAAGCCGCACTTGCATTTATGGTTGTAACTGTTATGATATTCTGTACAATCGGCATATTTGCAATGCCGCCCATAGTTATTGCCGCCAATGCAATAATGGCTGCTTTATTTAATATATTCATATAATTATATCCTTTCGTGTTGAAAATAAGTTTACATATTATTATATATTAAAAAAATACACTTGTCAATATAATTGTTGCTATAAAATATTATTCCATATTTTTTTAAATCCGCTTTACAAATTGCTTGAAATGATGTATAATTAAGATGTAAAAAAATCCATGGAGGAATTTATTATGTCAATGTATATTACTTGTTTAGACCTTGAGGGCGTACTCGTTCCCGAAATCTGGATTGCTTTTGCTGAGGCAACAGGCATTCCCGAGCTGAAAAAGACTACACGAGATGAGCCTGATTACGATAAGCTTATGAATTACCGTATCGGCATTTTAAAGGAGCACGGCCTTGGTCTTAAAGAAATCCAGGAAACTATTGCAAAAATTGATCCTATGCCCGGTGCAAAGGAGTTCCTTGACGAGCTTCGTTCAATCTGCCAAACTATCATTATCAGCGATACTTTCACACAGTTTGCGGCTCCCCTTATGGCAAAGCTTGGTCAGCCTACTATTTTCTGCAACACTCTTGAAGTTGCTGAAAACGGCGAGATTACGGGCTTCAAGATGAGATGTGAGAAGTCCAAGCTTACAACAGTCAAGGCTCTCCAGTCTATCGGCTATGAAACTATTGCAAGTGGCGACAGCTTCAACGACCTCGGCATGATTCAGGCAAGCAAGGCAGGATTCCTTTTCAGAAGTACAGAGCAGATTAAGAAGGATTATCCCCAGTTCCCTGCTTTTGAAACATATGACGAACTGCTTTCAGCTATCAAGGAAGCAATCAAGGACTGATTTTTTTATAATTTCAAAAAAATAAATCGGGTGCGGAATATACAACCGCACCCGATTTTTCATAATTTTTAATTCTGAATTCTTAATTAACCAAAATATCTCTTGAGAAGTCCTTCGAAAGCCTTGCCGTGTCTTGCTTCGTCCTTTGCCATTTCGTGAACAGTATCGTGAATAGCGTCGAGGTTGAGCTCCTTTGCTCTCTTTGCAAGGTCAAGCTTGCCCTGTGTAGCACCGTGTTCAGCGGCAACTCTTGCTTCAAGATTCTCCTTTGTGGATGAGGATACTACTTCGCCGAGAAGTTCAGCAAACTTTGCAGCGTGTTCAGCCTCCTCAAATGCAGCCTTTTCCCAGTAAAGACCGATTTCGGGATAGCCCTCTCTGTGAGCAACACGAGCCATTGCAAGATACATACCAACCTCTGTGCACTCACCTGCGAAATTAGCTCTGAGTCCCTCGATAATTTCTGCATCAGTTACAGCCTTTGCAACGCCTACCTCGTGCTCACAAGCGAATACGAGATTTCCCTCGTTCTTCTTCTCGATGAACTTATCAGCAGGAACTCCGCACTGTGGGCACTTGTCGGGAGCAGATGTGCCCTCGTGAACGTAACCGCAAACGGAGCAAACATACTTTGAAACAGCAGCTTCCTCTGCTTTTTCCTCAACGAAATCGGAAGCGGGAACACCGCAGAGAGGACAAACCTCGGGAGCAGCGTCGCCCTCGTGAACATATCCGCAAACTGAACATACATATTTAGCCATAATAAAGACCTCCAAAAATTTTATTGTTGTTTTATATTGTTGCTTATGTAAGCATTTTAAACTGTGTGCTTGATTCTCTCACGCTCCTCGGCACGTTTGCCGTTGTTGAAACGGTCGAGATTGCCGACAAGATAGCCTGTAATGCGACGTATACGGTCGAAAGGCACATCGGCAAATTCAAATTTAAGGTCGGCGTAATCGCCGTCAATGGAAACTGTCATTTCCTTGATAATTCTGTCAGAATATTTCTTCCTGCCGTAGTTGATGTAAGCGTCAATTTCCTGCTGGGGGATATTACCGCCGATTACATTGATTTTCATAAACATATACCTCCTGAACAAAAATTACAAGAGATTATACCATGGTTTTATCTCGGTCTACAAAATTTCTCTTTCGGAGCTTTTTCTCCTTGACCTTTTCTGTAATATATTGTATCATAGTATTAATGAAAAATCTGTTGCAATTGCAACAAGGAGGAAAATTTTTTGCCTGAACATAATATACTTTTTAAGGGAGTAGACGATTATGACTGCCGCAGGATGTATAAATGCTTCAATATGGAAGTGAAAAAATTCAGAGCAGGCAGTTGTATAAGCGACTATTCAAATCAAGGTGACAAAATCGGCATTATACTAAAGGGTTGTGCCGATGTGGTGCGTTATGATGTGAACGGAGTCCGCACAATTATAGAAACTCTCGGTGAACAGGGGATTTTCGGGGAATATTTCACCTATCCCTCGTCGAACAGGAATTATATCGAGGTAGTGGCGGGTAAGGACTGCGAAATACTTTATGTACGCCGTTCGGAGTTATTGAAACGCTGTGAAAATGCCTGTTCATGTCATTCGAGGGTAGTTGAGAATATGCTGGAGCTTATGACGGAAAAAGCTGTATCTTTAAGCGAGCGTGTGGAGGTTTTAAGTCAGCGGACGATTGAAAGTAAGCTAATCAGCTTTTTGCAGATTACGGAGGATAAAACCGCAGAGGGAAAAACTCCGCAGATACCCTTTTCCACAACGGTACTTTCGGATTATCTCTGTGTAAACCGCAGTGCCTTGCAGAGAGAGATAGCAAAGCTGAAAAAATCGGGAGTTCTTACCATATCAAAGCGAAAATTCAAGCTGAAAATTAATCAGGAGAACGAATTTGACATATAATAGAGAATATGGTATAATTATACTTGCTTTTGTAGGGACACGGCGTGCCGTGTCCGCACTATGGATTTAGACGGAAAGGAAACAATTTATATGGTCTGGGAATTTATAAAATCATTTATCCTCGGTATAGTCGAGGGAATTACGGAATGGCTGCCTGTCAGCAGTACGGGACATCTGATACTTGTTGACGAGTTTTTGCAGCTGAAAGTCAGCGATAATCCTACAATAAACGAGGATTTCCTCAGTATGTTCAACGTAGTTATACAGCTTGGAGCGATTATGGCGGTTGTAATAATCTTCTGGAAAAAGCTGTTCCCATTCGGCAAAAAAGATAACGCACATCCGTTGAAAAAAGAGGGCTTCGGTGCATATGTAAAAATGGACATTATGCAGATGTGGTTCAAGGTACTTGTTGCCTGTCTGCCAGCCGCAGTTATCGGACTTCTCTTTGATGAGGTTTTTGAGAGATTATTCTATAATCCGTGGGTTATTGCCATTGCACTCATTGTATTCGGTGTTGCATTTATCATCATTGAAAACCGCAATAAGAACGCTGTATCAAAGGTAAACAGTATTGGCGAGCTTACATATAAATCAGCACTTATAATTGGTGCATTTCAGCTTATAGCGGCAATCTTCCCCGGTACATCACGTTCAGGCTCAACAATTGTCGGCTCACTTCTGATTGGTGTATCGAGAACAGTTGCGGCAGAGTTTACTTTCTTCCTTGCAGTTCCCGTAATGTTCGGTGCAAGCCTTTTAAAGCTTCTCAAATATGACGGAGGTTTCACAGGTGCACAACTTGGCATACTTGCAATTGGAATGCTGACAGCCTTTGCGGTGTCAATCTTCGTTATTAAATTCCTTATGGACTACATCAAAAAGCACGATTTCAAGGCATTTGGCTGGTACAGAATTATACTTGGCATACTTGTTATCGGTTATTTCAGCATATTCAGATAATGTTACGGCGGTCATTCTTTTGGGTGACCGCTGATTTATAATTGTAGGGGCTGCTTTTGGCAGTCCGTAATATTGACTTTTGTAAGAGGTGAAAAACTATGTTCATAGACCACATAGCAATGTATGTAAACAATTTGGAGGCGGCACGGGATTTTTTTGTGAAATACTTTAATGCTTCCGCAAATAGTGGCTATCATAATAAAACCACAAATTTTCGTTCATATTTTCTGACTTTTGAGAGTGGAGCAAGACTTGAATTAATGAACAAACCCGAAATGTTGGATTGTGAAAAACAACCGAACAGAACGGGATATGCACATATAGCTTTCAGCGTAGGCAGTAAAGAAGAAGTTGACAGACTAACAAAACTTCTGAAAAATGACGGATATAGAGTGGTAAGCGGTCCGAGGACTACGGGCGACGGTTATTATGAAAGCTGTGTTGTTTCAATTGAAAACAATATTATAGAGATAACTGTTTGAGCTGTGGCGGTCAATTGACCGCCATTTTGCTATAAATGATTTATTTATTACTGAAATTTTGAAAAAACTATTGATTTCTTTTGTGAAATTTGTTATAATGAAACTATCTTATTTATTTGCGAGGACAGAAAGATGAAAAAAATACTTGACTGGAACAAATACCTTGAAACAGCGGCGGAAACCGTTTCAGAGGGTATTGTTATGCTTAAAAACAACAATTCGGCTTTGCCGCTGAAAAAGGACGAAATTATATCCGTTTTCGGACGTATACAGCTCCATTACTACAAAAGCGGCACTGGCTCGGGCGGTATGGTAAATGTATCACGTGTTGTGGGAATTACCGACGGACTTCTTGAAGCCGATGTAAAGCTTAATGAGGAGCTTCTAGAGATATACAGAAAATGGGACAGCGAAAACCCTTACGATTTAGGTGAGGGCTGGGGTGCAGAGCCGTGGTCGCAAAAGGAAATGCCCCTTGATGAAGAAATCGTAAAAAAAGCCGCAGAAAAGGGCGGTACAGCCATTGTAATTATCGGCAGAACAGCAGGCGAGGAACAGGAGGTTACTCTCACAGAGGGCTCATATTTCCTCACAAAACTTGAAAGAGATATGCTCAAAAAAGTTCGTGACGGCTTTGAAAAGGTCGTTGTACTTCTCAACGTGGGAAGTCTTATTGATATTGAGTACATCGAAAGCCTTGACGTTGACGCTCTCCTTTATGTTTGGCAGGGCGGTATGGTCGGCGGTACGGGTACGGCAGATGTGCTGACTGGAAAAGTATCACCCTCGGGCAAGCTTCCCGATACAATTGCATATTCAATTGAGGACTACCCCTCACATCCATATTTCGGCGATTTAAACAGCAACCGCTACGTTGAGGATATCTATGTGGGTTATCGCTATTTCGACACATTTGCCCCCGAAAAAGTGCGTTATCCCTTTGGTTTCGGCTTATCCTACACAACCTTTGAAATAGTAGCTGAAAAGGCTGGAACTATATTCAAGGGCGATGAATATGGTGTGCGATATGAGGTAACTGTCGCAAATACAGGTAATTATAGCGGCAAGGAAGTTGTAATGCTTTATGTTGAAAAGCCACAGGGTAAGCTTGGACAGCCGAAGAAAATCCTGTGCGGTTATGAAAAGACGAAAACACTCGCCCCGAATGAGTCGCAGACGCTTGTTGTTGAGGCGTGGCTCGGAGATATTGCGTCATATGACGACAGCGGAGCGACAGGAAATAAAAACTGCTGGGTAATCGAAAACGGCGATTACAGCTTCTCTGTTGAAAATGCGGAGAAAATATACGGACATACTATAACCATTGAGAAAACGACTGTAGTCGAAAAATGCAGACAGGCACTTGCTCCTGTTGAGCAGTTTGACCGCATGAAGCCGCTTTGTACCGAAAAGGGTATTAAAATCGGCTTTGAGCCTGTCCCTTTGAGCGAAGTGGATGAGCCTGCAAGACGTATGGCACAGCTTCCCGAGGAAATCCCATACACAGGGGATAAGGGCATAAAGCTTACCGATGTGTACAAAGATAAAAACACACTTGATGAGTTTGTCGCACAGCTTTCCGATGAGGAGCTTTCCTGCATTATCCGTGGCGAGGGCATGGGAAGTCCCCGTGTTACGGCAGGTACAGCTTCTGCATTCGGCGGAGTTGTAGACTGTCTTACCAAATATGGCATACCTGCGGTGTGCTGTGCTGACGGTCCCTCTGGTATGCGTCTTGACTGCGGCACAAAGGCATTCAGCCTGCCAAATGGTACAATGATTGCCTCTACTTTCAATAAGGAGCTTGCTGAAAGTCTTTTTGAATTAGTGGGACTTGAAATGGCTGTAAATAAGGTGGAATGTCTCCTTGGTCCCGGTATGAATATTCATCGTCACCCATTGAACGGCAGAAACTTCGAGTATTTCTCCGAGGACCCCTATCTGACGGGAACTCTTGCGGCGGCTGAACTCCGTGGACTTCACAAATCGGGAGTTACAGGCACAATAAAGCATTTCTGCGGAAACAATCAGGAAACAAACCGCCATTTCGTAGAAACGGTTGCTTCTGAAAGAGCAATGCGTGAGATTTATCTGAAAGGCTTTGAAATTGCTGTAAAACAGGGAAATGCCGACAGTATAATGACAACCTACGGCAAGTTAAACGGCGTATGGACGGCAGGCAATTTTGACCTTAACACAGTTATTCTCCGTGATGAATGGGGATTTAAGGGTATCAGCATGACCGACTGGTGGGCAAATATCAACCGACGTGGCGGTGAACCGAATAAAAAGGATTTTGCAGCTATGGCAATCGCCCAGAACGATTTGTATATGGTATGTGCAGAGGGTGGAAAGAATAACGATAATACCCTTGAAAGCCTTGCAGGCGGCGATTTGCTTCACTGTGAGATACAGCGAAATGCGAAAAATATACTTTCATTTGTGCTGAAATCAAACGCAATGAAGCGTATGGCAGGGGATTATGAGGGCGTTGAGATTATCAACCGCCCCGAGGAGGATATGCCCTCTGATGAGCCTGTTGTGTTCTACGACCTTGAAAATGAGCTTACACTTGACCTTAACGGTGTTAAATCCGAAAGAGGAAAAAGATACAGCTTTGCCCTTGTTGTAAATAATCCCGGCTGGTACAATATAACGTTGACTGCTTCATCGGAGCAGAGTGAACTTGCACAGATACCTGTGACAGTGTTCACAATGGGTACAGCAAACGCTGTGTTTACATGGAACGGCACAGGTGGAAAGCCTGTTTCGTATACAAAGGAAGTTCCATTCTTTTCTCATTATATGGCGGTAAATCTTTATTTTGCACAGAACGGACTTGACCTCATTGAGCTGAAAATTGAAAAGACCTCCAGAAGCGATAAACCCATGGAGGGAGGAGAAATACAGTGAATATACAGATTTTCGGAACTAAAAAATGCTTCGATACCAAAAAAGCAGAGCGATATTTCAAGGAACGAGGCGTGAAAGTCCAGTTCATTGATATGAAAGAAAAGGGTATGAGCAGGGGAGAGTTTACCTCTGTAATGCAGTCAGTAGGCGGACTTGACAGCCTTATAAACGAAAATGCAAAGGATAAGAATACCCTTACACTTATGAAATATCTCCTTGACAGTGACCGAGAGGAAAAGCTGTTTGAAAATCAGCAGCTTATAAAAACTCCTGTGGTACGCTGCGGAAAAAAGGCGGCTGTCGGGTATTCTCCTGAAATATGGGAAGAATGGCTTGCAAATTTTTAAAAAATATGTTATAATGGTTTTATCGGCGAATCCGATAAATGATATAGCTTTTCAACAGGGTATCTGTTGGAACGAAAGGAGTATTTATTATGGGACTTATTAAAGCAGTATTTTCAGGTGTAGGCTCAACTCTTGCTGATACCTGGAAGGAATTTTTCTGTTGTGACGCTATGCCTGCGGATGTACTTGTGGCAAAGGGTTACAGAAGAACAGGAAAGAAATCATCCAACACAAAGGGAAATGACAACATCATCACCAACGGAAGTGTTATTGTTGTCAATGAAGGTCAGTGCATGATAATTGTTGACCAGGGACAGATTGTTGAAATCTGTGCAGAGCCTGGTGAGTACACATATGATATGTCGACAGAACCCAGTATCTTTGACGGAGGTCTTTCGGGTATTAAGGAAACCTTCAAGATTATGGGCAAGCGTATCAGCTTTGGCGGTGACGCTGCACACGACCAGAGAATATATTACTTCAACGTAAAGGAAATTACCGATAATAAATTCGGCACACCCACACCTGTGCCTTTCAGAGTTAATTATCAGGATATCGGAAGAAGCTTTACTGTGGGACTCCGCTGCAACGGCGTTTACTCCTACAGAATTGCAGATCCCCTTATCTTCTATACAAATGTATGCGGAAATGTAACAAGCTTCTATGGCAGAAGTACTCTTGACAATATGCTCCACAGCGAGTTTATGGCTCGTCTTTCTGATGCTTTTTCACAACTTTCAGACACAATGAGATATGACGAGCTTCCGCAGAATAATCTTGCAATTACAAAGACAATGCAGGAGATTTTCAAGACAGAGTGGCTTGAAAATCGCGGTATTGAAATTATGTCTGTAGCAATCCGTTCCGTATCTATCAATAAAGAGGACGAGGACAGAATTAAGAAGTTTGAGGATATTGCGTGGAATAAGGATCCTCTCAGTGCTGCTGCAGCTACAATTCAGGCACAGAATGACGCTATGCTTGCTGCTGCGAAAAATTCAGGCGGTGCAGCTGTAGGTATGTACGGTATGAACATGGCACAGCAGATGGGCGGAATGAACGCACAGAGCCTTTACAATATGGCAGGACAGCAGCAGGCAGCTGCACCAGCTGCGGGTGGTTGGACTTGCTCCTGCGGTACAACAAATACAGGCAAATTCTGTGCTAACTGCGGAAGTGCTAAACCCGCACCTGCAGGCAGCTGGAAATGCTCCTGCGGAAGTGAGAATACAGGCAAGTTCTGTGCAAATTGCGGTCTGCCCAAGCCTTCAGAAAACGGTTGGACTTGTTCCTGCGGAGCTGTAAATAAGGGAAAATTCTGTGCAAACTGCGGAAGTCCTAAGCCTGCGGGTGCACTTCTTTACAAGTGCGACAAGTGCGGCTGGGAACCTGCCGATCCGAAAAATCCTCCGAAATTCTGTGCTGAATGCGGTGATCCTTTTGGCGATGAGGATGCTGTAAAATAATTAAAGCAATAAATAAAATGCAGGTGCTAAAAAACACTTGCATTTTTTGTTGTATTGTGATATAATATATGTGTATATTGTTTTAATCGTGTTGATTTTGAATGTATATATTATGCAGCCGCTGTAAATATAAATGCGGTAATGCTTAAAACTTTCGGCAATTGATATGTTGTCGGCTAAAACGGAGGTATATTATGTGCGGAATTGTAGGATTTACAGGTGAGCATCAGGCTGCTCCCATACTCCTTGACGGTCTTTCAAAGCTTGAATACAGAGGCTATGACTCGGCAGGTATCGCTGTACGTGACGGTTCAGAGGATGTAACTGTAATCAAGGCGAAGGGTAAGCTTGAAGTACTCAAAAAAATGACAAACGACGGCGAAGCTGTAAGCGGCTGCTGCGGTATCGGTCACACACGCTGGGCAACACATGGCGAGCCCTCAACTCTCAACGCTCATCCCCATTCAAGCGACGACAACAATGTTGTGGCTGTACATAACGGAATTATTGAGAATTATCAGGAGTTAAGAGAAAAACTTACAAAAAGCGGCTACACTTTCAATTCCCAGACAGATACAGAGGTTGCTGTAAAGCTTGTTGACTATTACTTCAAGAAGTATGGTCAGGGTCCTGTTGACTCTATTGCAAGAGCAATGATTCGTATCAGAGGCTCATACGCTCTCTGTGTAATGTTTAGCGACTTCCCCGGCGAAATTTATACAGCACGTAAGGATAGCCCCATGATTATTGGTATCACAGGTGGCGAAACATACGTTGCATCCGACGTTCCTGCTGTTCTGAAGTATACAAGAAATGTATACTATATCGGCAATATGGAAATTGCAAAGCTTACAAAGGGCAATGCGGTATTCTATAATATTGACCGTGAAGAAATCGAAAAGGAACTTGTTGAAATTAAGTGGGACGCAGAAGCAGCTGAAAAGGGCGGTTACGAGCACTTTATGCTCAAGGAAATCCACGAGCAGCCCAAGGTTATCAAGGACACAATTAATTCCGTTGTAAAGAACGGCAGAATTGACTTTGGTGAGCATGGTCTTTCTGACGAGGAAATGAAGGAAATCCAGCAGATTTACATTGTAGCCTGCGGTTCTGCATATCACGTTGGTATGGCTGTACAGTACGTTATCGAGGAATTTTCTTCAATTTCAGTACGTGTTGAGCTTGCTTCCGAGTTCCGATACAGAAAGATGAAGCTTGCGAAGAACAGCCTTGTTATCATTGTAAGCCAGTCGGGCGAAACAGCCGACAGCCTTGCGGCTCTCCGTATGTCCAAGGACGCAGGAGTTAAGACTTTCGGTATTGTAAACGTTGTAGGCTCCTCAATTGCCCGTGAAGCTGACAGCGTATTCTATACACTTGCAGGCCCCGAAATTTCAGTTGCTACAACAAAGGCATACAGCACACAACTTATAGCAGGCTATCTCCTTGCAATGCAGTTTGCCCTTGCAAGAGGTGAAATGGAGCAGGAAGTTTATGACAATCTTCTTGCCGAGCTTAATACAATTCCCGAAAAGATTGAGAAAATCCTTGAAGATAAGGAAAGAATCCAGTGGTATGCAAATAAGCTTGCAGGCTGTAAGGACGCATTCTTTATTGGCAGAGGTATTGACTATGCAATCGGTCTTGAGGGCAGCTTAAAGATGAAGGAAATCAGCTATATTCATTCTGAAGCATACGCTGCAGGTGAACTGAAGCACGGCCCTATCAGCCTTATCGAGGATAAGATTCCTGTAATCGGCATTCTCACACAGCCTGATCTTTATGAAAAGACTGTAAGCAACATGGTTGAGGTAAAGAGCCGTGGTGCGTCACTTATGGGACTTACAACATACGGAAATTACAGCATGGAAGATCTTGCTGACTTCACTGTGTACATTCCACAGACAGATCCACACTTTGCAGGAAGCCTTTCCGTTATTCCTCTCCAGCTTCTTGGATATTATGTATCCGTAGCAAAGGGATATGACGTAGATAAGCCGAGAAACCTTGCAAAGAGCGTAACGGTTGAGTAATTCAGAATTAAGAATGAAGAATTAAGAATTGATAAACGGGCGGATGTTTTTCCGCCCGTTTATTTTTCAAATTCTTAATTCATAATTCTTAATTAAATAGCTGTTGACTTATTTCTGATTTTGTGGTAAAATAGTATAAGGAAAGTTATTTCCAAAGCCGAAAGGAGAATTGTTATGGCTAAAGAAGAAATAAAATATGTATGGACTGATAAAAAGCGTACACTTTTTGGACTGCCCCTTTCATTTACAAGATATTATCTCACATCTACAAAGTTTATAACAAGAGTAGGATTTTTCAATGTTGAGGAGGACGAAATTGACCTTTACAAGATAATTGATAAAAGCGTTCAGCGTCCTTTTTTTCAGAGATTATTCGGCTGTGGAACAATAATTATTCACAGTAAGGATGCTGATACTCCCACAAAGGAAGTAAAGAGCATAAAGTGCGTCCGTCAGGTTTCTAACCTCATTGACAAGCATATGAATAATATGCGTGACAGATACGGTATCCGTGGACGTGATATGGTTGGCGTTATCCCTGGGGATTTTGCAGACGATGTATCTGTTGATTCAGACCTTTTCTGATATTATCATTTTTCGGAGTAGTAGTAGAATATGATTTCCTTTATAAAAGAAAAAGAAACCGCATGGGATAAACTCAAAGCGGAAAAAAGACCGATATATATTTATGGTATGGGCGATGGTGCCTTGAAGATTATGTCTGTATTCCGCAAGTGCGACATACAGCTGAAAGGCATTTTTGCCAGCGATGACTTTGTAAGAGGTCATTCCTTTGAGGGCTACAAGGTAATGAAGCTTTCTGAAGTTGAGGAGCTTGAGGATGATTTTGTTGTAGTTCTTGCCTTTGCGGCAGGCTATCAGTCAATTGTTGACAGAATACACGAAATTGCTGCAAAGCATACTCTTTATGTGCCCGATGTTCCCGTAACAGGGGGCGGATTGTTTACATATGAATACTGTGTGCAGAATGCGGAAAAGCTTCGTGAGGTTTATGACAGCCTTGCCGATGACTATTCACGCAGAGTTTACGCCAATATCATCAATTTCAAAATAAGCGGCGATATAAGCTATCTCGACGCTGTTACAACTCCGAAATCGGAGATATACCGTGAAATTATCAAGCCTCATCTGGGCGAAACATATGTGGATTTAGGTGCATACAACGGCGATACTATCCGTGAGGTGCTTGAATTTACTCACGGCAGATATGCAGGAATATACGCAGTTGAGCCCGACAGGAAGAATTATAAGAAGCTTATGAAGTTCGTTGACGGAATGAAATATGTGTATACTTATAATTCTGCAGCATGGTGTACTGATACGGAGCTGCCCTTTGCGGCAAAGGCTGGCAGACAGTCGGCGATTTCAGCCGATTCAGAAAATCTTATCTCTGCCCGTTCCGTTGACAGCATTCTTGGACGCAAGGCGGCAACCATTATAAAAATGGACGTTGAGGGCTTTGAGCGTGAGGCAATATGGGGTGCGGCACAGACAATTGCACGTTATTCCCCGAAGCTTATGATTTCTCTTTACCACAGAAACGAGGATATCTTCGAGCTTCCATTGCTTGTGAAAATGCTCAATCCTAATTATAAGCTGTATATCCGTCATCAGCTTTATATCCCTGCCTGGGAAACTAATTTATATGCTACATTGTAAAAATTAAGGCAGTACCGTTAAACGGTATTGCCTTATATTTTGGAGGTTATTTGAAAATATATGCAGAATAAAACAAGCAGAAAAAATTATCAGATTGACTTTATAAAGCTGTTTTTGGCGGTATGCGTATTTCTTTATCATGCAAGACTCTATGCACCGAGTGACAGCGTGATAAGAGAAGTGACAAATAAATTCGGCTGGTTTTCAGTCCACTTTTTCTTTATAATATCGGGATTATTCATGGCGGCAGGCTGTCAGCGGCTAAAAGATAAGCCGACAGATAACTGCGGAAAGGAAAGCCTTGAATTTATATGGCGGAAAATCAAGTCTCTTGCTCCGCTGTATTACGTCACCTTTGCTATATGCTTTGTAGTGTACTATATCATTCATTTGCGGCAGAATATGTGGAATGAGCCTATTTCATTGCTGCGGGATTTGGCGATGAAGTCAATTCCCGAATTGTTTATGATACAAATGGGCGGTGTCAGACCATGCGGCATAAATTCCATAACGTGGTATATTTCGGCAATGTTCCTTGCAATGCTCCCTATGTATTACCTCAAGCAAAAGTTCCCCGATTTTTTCTTTCACATACTGACACCATTGCTTGCGATACTCCTTTACGGATTTTTCTACAACAGCGAAAAGCCGTTTTTTGAGCAGAATAACTTTGTATTGATATTCACAGGCGGATTTTTACGTGCCTGCTGTGGTATATCTTTCGGTGTGATTGCCTATATGCTGGCGGAAAAAATCAAGGAATGGGCGAAAGATAAAAGCGGTATGGTAAAAATAACGGTGCTGGAGATACTTCTGACGCTTATATTGACAGTTGTCTGGTTCAGTCGTAACTATGATGCTGCAGTTCTTTTTCCTGCTTTTTTGCTTTTCCCAGTTCTTTTGGCTGTTATTTTCAGCGGTAAGAGCTATATTTCTAGATTTTTCAATAAGGGAGTATTCAGACACTGCGGAACCATTTCAATGTGGATATACATGAATCACTACGTTGGCAGGCTTGTTGTAAATAATCTTTATTACTTCCAGAGATTTTCATATGTCGAAAAATATTTGTACATGGCAGGCATTACGATGATTTCTGTTATAATTAGCTTTGTGACTTTGAAGATGATTTCAAAAATCAAATGTACAAAATGAAGTGTATGATGAAAAATCCCCCGAAAATTCGGGGGATTTTTATATTTATTGCATTATTCCCACTCAATAGTGCCAACAGGCTTGGGAGTGAGATCATAGAGAACACGGTTAATACCCTCAACCTCGGCAGTGATACGAGCAGTAATCTTGTGGAGGAGAGCGTATGGGATTTCCTCAATAGTAGCGGACATAGCGTCAGTAGTATTGACAGCACGGATAATAGCGGGCCAGCCCTCATATCTCTTGTCATCTCTAACGCCAACGCTCTTCATATCGGGAACAGCAATGAAGTACTGCCATACAGTCTGATTAAGACCTGCGATATCAAATTCCTCACGGAGGATAGCGTCAGCCTCACGGAGAGCGTTAAGACGGTCACGAGTGATAGCACCAAGACATCTTACGCCAAGACCTGGGCCTGGGAATGGCTGACGGTCAACCATTTCAGCGGGGAGTCCAAGAGCTTTACCAACTACACGGACTTCATCCTTGTAAAGGAGCTTTACAGGCTCAACAAGCTCAAACTGCATATCTTCGGGAAGTCCGCCAACGTTGTGGTGAGCCTTTACGCCGTCACTTTCGAGAATATCGGGGTAGATAGTACCCTGTGCGAGGAATGAAATGCCCTCAAGCTTGCTTGCTTCCTCGTCGAAAACCTTGATAAATTCGCCGCCTATAATCTTACGCTTCTTTTCGGGAGCGTCAACGCCTGCGAGAAGGTCAAGGAAACGGTCTGTAGCGTCGATGTAGATAAGGTTAGCGTCAAGCTGATTTCTGAAAACCTCAATAACCTGCTCACTTTCGCCCTTACGCATAAGTCCGTGGTTAACGTGAACGCATACCAGCTGCTTGCCGATAGCCTTAATAAGCAGAGCAGCTACAACGGAGCTGTCAACACCGCCCGAAAGTGCAAGCAGAACCTTTTTGTCGCCTACCTGAGCCTTGACAGCTGCAACCTGCTCGTCAATGAAAGCGTTAGCAAGCTCGGGGGTAGTGATACGTGCCATTGTATCGGGTCTTTTGTTTGAATCCATAATATTTCCTCCTTCACCGGCAAAGAATACAGCCGGGGATATATATACCAATCCTGTCGTCATTGACAGAAAAGTACAACGTGTTAATTTTTTGACGGGGTATCTGCATTTTTGCAGGAAATGAAGCCGTTTGTTTCGAGAGTGCGTATGAACATTGAAAGACGTTCATACAGCGGCAGAGCCTTTTCGCCGAAGTGTTCTTCGACAGGCTTGCCAATATCGAAAACAGTTTTTTCTCCGTCAATCTGCAGCCATATGAAGCTTCCCATTTCATCGAGATGAATATGGGAAATCTTCGGCTTTTTAATGAGTTTTTGAGCTATTCTGTTGGCAATTCCCTTGTTTTCCATATGAAGTGTAACAAGTCCGTCGTCTTCAACAGACCATTTTATTTCCTCATTTCGGACAGGGATTTTTTCAACATAATTTTCGCCTTTGGACTTACTTTTCATTTTTCTTGGTTACCTTTGCAGGCTTTTTCCAAACGGAAAATTTAAGAAGTGAAAGTATGATAAGAGCAAACAGTACAAGGCTGGATGCTGTTGAAGCCCATTCAGGGAGATTAATCATACCGGAAATATCAATAACCTTGTCAATTTCAAATACAGCAAGGAGAGCTATGAGAACGCCCACAAGTCCTTCGCCTGCAATCATACCTGAACTGAAAAGGATACCGTCGTTGATAATGTCCTTTTTACGCTGTTCACCAATTTTATCAGTCTTCATCTTGTCAAAGATAAGACGGATGATACCGCCTGCCATAATGCATGCATTGAGGTGAATGGGGAGGTATACGCCGATAGCAAAAGGAAGTACGGGAATTCCAATTACTTCAATGAGGATAGCGATAAATACACCGATGAATACGAGATTCCAGGGGAGGTCAGCACTCATAACACCCTCAACAATCATCTTCATAAGAGTTGCTTGAGGAGCAGGAAGGGTATCAGTGCCGAAGCCCATTTCGTTATCGAGAAGATAAAGAGTAGCACCGATTGTAAGAGCAGCTGCAACTACACCGATAATTTCGCCATACTGCTGCTTTTTAGGTGTGGAGCCGAGTATGTAGCCTGTTTTAAGATCCTGTGAAGTATCGCCTGCGATAGCGGCAACGATACAGATAACAGAGCCAATAGCGATAGCCGCTGTCATGCCAGCTGCACCCTCTGCACCAGTAAGCTTGAGGATAAGTGTGGAAATAAGAAGCGTAGCGATAGCCATACCGGAAACAGGGTTGTTACTGCTTCCTACGAGACCAACCATTCTTGAAGAAACGGTTGCGAAGAAGAAACCGAATACTACAATAATAAATGCACCGAGAAGTGATACTGGAATTGCGGGGATAAGCCATACAAGAAGTGTAAGAACAATAATAGCACCGATAACTACCTTAATGTTTATATCCTGGGATGTTCTGTCATTGGATTTTACGCCCGACTTGTCGCTCATGCTCTTGATAGCGTCCTTGAATGTGCGGATAATAAGGGGAAGTGACTTGATAAGGCTGATGATACCGCCTGCTGCAAGGGCACCTGCACCGATGTAGCGAACGTAGTTGCTCCAGATACCTGAAGCACCGCTTTGAGCGTAAATCTCACCGATAGAAAGCTCTGTGCTGGGATACATAACAATGTTCTCGCCGAAAAGAACGATAAGGGGGATAAGTACCAGCCAGCTGAGAACACCGCCCGAGAACATATAGGAGGATATTCTGAAACCGCATATATAACCAACGCTCATTACAGCAGGGTAAATCTGTGTGCCGAACTCACCAGCATATCCCTTTACCTTGAAGGCAACTTCACCGGGAATTGCCTTTAAACCGTCGATAATAAGCTTGAATACAGCTGCAAAGCCCATACCTGCAAATACAGTTGAAGCATTTGCACCGCCGTTTTCACCTGCAAGGAGGATTTCCGCACAGGCTGTACCCTCGGGGTAGGGGAGTGTGCCATGCTCCTTAACAATAAGAGCATTTCTCAATGGTACCATAAAGAAGATGCCGAGAAGTCCGCCTATCAGTGAAATAAGTGTGATTTCAAGGATTCCAGGCTTGTCTGTAACGCCGTCCTTAGCCCAGAGGAAAAGAGCGGGAAGTGTGAAGATAGTACCTGCTGCAAGGGATTCACCTGCAGAGCCTATTGTCTGTACTATGTTGCTTTCAAGAATTGAGTTTCTTTTGAGAAGAACTCTGATAACGCCCATTGCAATAACTGCCGCAGGGATAGAGGCTGAAACAGTCATACCTACTCGTAATCCCAGATAAGCGTTAGCCGCACCGAAAATAACGGCGAGGAGTATACCCATAATGATTGAGGTAACTGTAAGTTCGGGAGTAACCTTATCAGCGGGTATGTAGGGTTTAAATTCGTTTGATTTGTTTTTCATCATCGTCTCCGATCTGCTTTTTAAGCTTAATATTTTCCGATTCTGATGTTATGATTCTGCGTGCGGATTATTCGGCTTGTCCGCCTGTTGTTCATAACACTCATACCTTATAATTATAACAGTTTTTTTGTCGGATTTCAAGGGGGATAGAACGGTGAGAAATATAAAATTTTTATGACTTGTTTATGTATATTTTGTAATGAATGTTAATTTCAGGCATATATGTGAAACAGAAAATATATTGACTTCATTACGATAACGTGGTATAATTAATATACAGTAAAAAATGTAAATTGGTTTTCTATTGAATTACTGTAAATGATATAATCAGAAAGGGAAAAATTATGGAAAAAGTTCTTGAAGTCAAGGGCTTGTCAAAGCAGTACACAAAGGTACTCGCTGCAGACAAGGTTTCCTTTGATATCGGCAAAGGCGAAATATTCGCCCTTATTGGTCCTAATGGTGCAGGAAAAACAACCACAATACGTATGATTTCAACTCTGCTTACACCTACAGACGGTGACGCAATAGTAAACGGCCACAGTGTCCTCAAAGACCCCGAAAAGGTGCGTCAAAGCATTACATACCTCCCCGACGAAGCAGGCGCTTACAAGAATATGACGGGAAAAAAATATCTCCGTTTTATGGCAGGTTTATTCTCAACGGATATCGATACAATCAACGGATACGTTGAAAGAGCAGAAAAAATGTGCGGTCTTGGTGAAAGACTCAACGATAAAATCGGCTCATACAGCCGTGGTATGATACGTAAGCTGCTGCTTTCACGTGCAGTTATGACAAAGCCTGCACTGGCTATTCTTGACGAGCCTACCAGCGGACTTGATGTTCTCAACGCCATTGAGATACGCAAGATGATTAAAAAACTTGCCGCAGAGGAGGGTATGTCTTTCCTCATAAGCTCCCACAATATGCTTGAAATTGAGTTTGTTTCCGACCGTGTGGGTATTATTTCCAAGGGACACCTTCACGTCACAGGTACGGCTGACGAGTTGAAAACACGCTATAACGCGGCAAATCTTGAGGAAGTATTTGAAAGGGTGGTGAAGGGCAATGAAGTTCTTTAATCTTCTTAAAAAAGAGCTTGCAGAGCTGCTCAATGTACAGACTATTATAAGCCTTGTTATTGCAATGAGCCTGCTTATGGTTATGGGTACTGTTATGACCGATACCATTGAGGAGGCGGTAAAACAGGAATATACCGTCACTATATGTGACCGTGACAAGACGGACTTCACAGCGGATATGATGAAAACGCTCCAAGGCTATGGTGCGAAGATAAACGAAGTTTCAGACGCTTCCGAGGATTATGCAAAACTGCTTGAAAACGCAGGCAAGGAAAGCCTTGTGATTATTCCCGAGGGTTTTTCCGAGGCTGTTGAAAAGGGCGAAGCTCCCGAGCTTATAAGCATAGCAAGAATGAAATCTGCCGCTATGATGTCCAATATATCCAATACAAACAGCGGTGCTGAAACTCTTATAAATAAGGCTGTTTCCGATGTTTTTGCACAGAAAGCAGGTCTTTCGGTGGAGGATGTTGCCCTCATCAACAACCCCGTTAATGTAACATCCCATACAGTTATAAGCGATAAATCCGCAGAGATTTCCTCTGATATGATAATGAGCAAGGTTATGATGCAGAATATGATACTTCCTGTTATTGTATTTGTACTCATCATGATGACTTCACAGGGACTCATGAGCGGTATTTCCAACGAGAAAATTGACAAGACTCTTGAAACACTTCTCTCTGCACCTGTATCAAGAACGGCTATTCTCGGTTCAAAAATGCTTGCGGCGACAATAGTTGCAATGTTGCAGGCGGTATGCTTTATGTTTGGGTTCTCATCTATGATGTCGGGAGCAACAGAAAGTGCAACGGCAGATATTGCAGGAACTCTTGCAAATGAAATTATGCCCGTTGACGCTGCACTTGAAAAGCTTGGACTTACTCTTGGTGCAGGGGATTATATTCTTGTAGGAATACAGCTTTTCCTCACAATTATGATATGCCTTTGCCTGTCACTCGTACTGGGCTCACTTGTAAACGACGCAAAGCAGACTCAGACAATGATTATGCCCCTTTTATTCGGTGCTATGATTCCCTATATGATATCAATGCTTGCGGATATAAATACACTTCCAATGGCAATAAGAATATTTGTGTATGCAATTCCTTTTACACATACATTTTCTGCAATTCCGAATCTGATGTTTGGTAATATGACAATATTCTTAATTGGTCTTGCATATCAGACTGTAGTTTTTGCGGTATGTATGTTCCTTGCACTTCGCTTGTTCAAGTCGGATAAGATACTTACAGCTTCAATTAACTTCGGTCAGAAGTCAAAGTATAAGAAGTCTGCGAAAAAGCAGGCTGAATAAAAAAATGGACGCTCTGCATGAAAGAGCGTCCATTTTTCGTCGTTGTGTGTAGGGGCGGATATTATACGCCCAAAATATTTATTGGTTACACAATAAAATAATTACGCATTATCAAAGTCCCAGTGCAAACCCCGCAATAATACCCACAACAGCTGATGAAGCGATTATAATAATAGGACTGATTTTCTTCTTTAATGTAAAGAAAAGGGCTGCTCCGAATATGGCAAGGGAGATATAAAAGGGCATACCTGTGAATACCTTTGCTGTAAGTCCCTCGGGGAAAAATACTGTCATACCGATAGATACAACAGCAGAGCCAATCATACCGATAACAGCTGGCTTCAAGCCGGTCATACAGCCCTCAACCGCTTTACTCTTGCGGAATTTATCAAAGCATTTTGCCACAATAAGAATAACGATAAAAGAGGGGAGAACAACACCAAGAGTTGCACATACAGCACCGATTATTCCGCCTGTTTCATTGCCTACATATGTTGAAATGTTTATGGCAAAAGGACCTGGAGTGCTTTCGCTTACGGCTATAAAATCGACTATTTGCTCATTTGTCATCCAGCCTTTCTGAACAACAGCCTCCTGTACAAGGGGCAGCATGGCATACCCTCCGCCGAATGTGAAAAGTCCTATTCTGAAAAAGGTGAGGAAAAGTTCAAGTAAAATCATTTGCTTGCCTCCTTTGCCTTATTTGCAGTTGTGAGGAAGTAAATGAGTCCTGCAACAGCACAGCTGATAATGATAAATACAGCGTTTATGTCCGTAAATGCGGCAAATATAAAGGCTGCTGCCGCTATGCAATAAGAGAAAATATTCTTGGGGCATTTCTTGTACATGGATATCAGAGCCTTTATAATAAGTGCAAGAACGCCTGCACGTATGCCGAAAAATGCGTATTTAACCGCCCTGTAGCTGCTGAATTCACGGAGTACCATTGCGATAAGTGTAATTATAATAAACGAGGGGAGAACAACGCCTAAAGTTGCACACATTGCTCCGAAAAAGCCTGCTGTGCGGTATCCCACAAAGGTTGCAGAGTTTATGGCGATAGGTCCCGGGGTTGATTCGGCAATTGCCACAATTTCAAGTATATCGTCATCAGTGAGCCATTTCTTATTCTCGCACACCTCTTTCTGAATGAGGGGAATCATAGCGTATCCGCCTCCGAATGTAAATGCGCCTATCTTGAAAAATGTCAGGAACAAATCAAGCTTTCTATTTTCTTTTTTCTCCATAAATAAATCCTTTCTTGTCACGGAAACAGCCGAACTTTAACAGTTCGGCTGCCCCCGCATTAGGTGGTTTATATGAAATTTGAGGATGTCGTTGATTATTGGGGCATTGCTCCGCCGTTTCCAAATGGTGAATCAGGCATTTCGGGAATTACGAAGTTTCCTGTTTCATCTGTGGTGGGCTTAAAGTCCCCTCTGTTAAAAGGTTTATCGCCTTTTTCCGGCATTATCATATTGCCGTTTTCATCAGTGGTTGGCTGAAAATCTCCTCTATTGCCGAACTGACCTTTATTGCCGCGTCCGCCGCCGAAACCGCCAATTGCAGACTGCGTGCCAATGTAGCTTACAGTATCTTCTGCGGTGAAGCTGCCGACTTCTGTGCCTTTTCCGTTATAGCCGCCGATTTCGTATAATCCGAATCTGTTTTCAGCTGTGGAACTGCCGCCAACTGAAAGAGTATATGTCGTTCCCTTTTCAATATCGGGAGTACTTATCACTATATGGTCAAAGGTTTTTGACGGTGCAAAGCTTATAATCTCGCCATTTTCACTTGTTAGGGTAATGAGCGTGCATGCTTCCTGTACAGAGCCTATTGCAGCTGAAAGGCAAAACTGTGTTGAATTTGCAGAGGGTGATTCTGCCATTCCCGAACTGCCTGCGGCTACGAGAATACCGCCGTTTACAAGCATTTCGCCGTTGCCGTCAAGAGCACCGTTTCCGCTGTTGGTGGGGCCGTTTACAAGGACAGTGCCGCCGTTTATGGTCATATTTCCGTTGGAGTCAAGTCCGTCGCCTTGTGCGTCAACATACACCATACCGCCGCTTATGTTAAGCTCTACGCCGTTGGAATACATACCCATGCCGCCCTGCTGTGTAGTGCCGTCTGTGCCGTTGAAGCCGTCGTCAGAGGATTTGACAGAAGTTTCTCCACCGCTGATATTTATAACAGCCGCTTCAATGCCCTCGTATGACTCTGTAATTTCAACAGTTCCGCCCGATATGTCAATTGCGTTGTCAGCGTGTATGCCGTCGCCGCCTGCGGTCAGTTCCATTGTGCTACCGTCTATGATAATGTCACCATTTGAATGAATTGCGTCATCTGCGGAATTTACGGATATATCACCGCCGCTGATTTCAACGGATATTCCGCCCTTTATGCCCTTTGTGCTGTCTGAAACTGTAGTTTCCGCTTCTGTTGCAGTAACTACGGCTGTCTGCTGTATGTCACGCTGTGGCGGTTTCATTCCACCGCCGAAACCATCGGGAGGAGTCATATCCTCGAATCCCTCTGGTGGAGTCATATCACCGTCAAATCCGCCGAAACCTCCGCCGCCGAAGCCCATATCATTCTGCTTGGGCTGTGCATTTTCCGCACTGCCGCCGCTTATGATATTCAAAGCACCGCCGTGGATAACAACGTCGGTTTCTGCTTGTATTCCGTCATTTGCGGCATCAATTGTAAAACTGCCGCCATTGATGAAGAAAAATCCGAGAGCAGTATCGTCAGTTTCAGTTGATTTTACTCCGTCCTGTCCGCTTGTGATTGAAAAATGTCCGCCGCACATTGCAACGTAATCCTTGCCCTTGACACCGTCGGCGGCAGAATTTATGGTTACATTTCCGCCTGTTATGACAATATCGTCCTTGGAGTGGATTCCGTCTGCAAAATTGGCATTTATGTCAAGTGAGCCTATGCCGTTGACGGTTATGCTGTCCTTGCTGAAAATGCAAGCGTCAGGCTCGCTGTTCTGTTGGTCGTCAAAGGTGTATGAATTGCCGTCTGCAAGCGTATTTTCGCTATTTTCGGCAAGCGTTACAAATATTTTGTCTGAATTTTTACCGTAAATTGGTGAGGAATTTTTGCAAGTTATATCAGCATTGTCAAGGACAAGTTGAACTTTCGCCTTGTCTGCATCAACAATAATCTGTCCGTCATTGAGCTTACCCGAAATGCGATATATACCCTCTTTTGAAATTGTAACAATTCCACCGTTAGCAGATACTCCGTCGCCCTCTGTAGTCACGCTGTCACCGTTAAGCTTGATTTCGGCAGTTATATCGCCGTATTCAACAGCTTTATCCCTGTCGGAAAAAAGCTCATAATATGGCTTTCTGACAGAATTTGTGACAGTAGCATGCTCCGCAGCCTTGGTAGCTTTTGTGGCTTCGGCAGTTGTTTCAGCCGATGTGGTTACTTCCTCTGTGGAAGCTTCGGAACTGCTGTTTTGCGGCTTATCTGTGCTGCATCCTGCAAGGGAAGCGGTTACAAGAAATGCCGTAAGGAAACCAAAGTGTTTTTTTAATAGTCTTGAGTTTTTCATTTATCTCACCCTTTTCGTTGGTTTCCCAATTCCTTTCTTTCTATGTTTTTATTTTATTCCACCATTATGACAATTCCGTGAAAAGAACACGAAAAAAGTGTTAAGGTTTTGGGATGAATCATATTCTATTGTTTCAGAAACATTGGTTGATTACGGATTTTATTTCAGTTTCACAGATGCAGATTTGCTTTAACTGCAATTTCAGTTCACATTCTCTTTCAAGGCATTGTTCTGCCGTTTTGTTGGGGAAATTCCTCACACCGCCGCTGTAACGCTCTGCAAGCTCCGAAATTATCATTACAATTCCGTCGTAAAGGGTGCAGATTTCTTCTGCGGTGAGAAGTCCGTCAAGCCCCTCTGCAAAGCCCTTTGTAGCCTCATGAATTGTGGACAAGCTGAATTCGTTTGCAGTAATGGAACGAATCATATCGCCGTAATCAGCACAGATATACCCCTGCATAGCGGTATCAAGGTCAATAACCGTCAGCTTTTCGCCAAAAATTATATTATCAGCCTTTGTGTCTCCGTGGATATTTCGCAAAGGCAGCTTCAAATCCCCGAAATTATGGAGATTTAGAGTGTTTTTTAGCCGTATATCGCAGGAGTTGACAATTTTCAGAAACCGCCCCACAGAATAGCCGTGAAGATAGGGGGAATAGCCGCCGCTATCCTCTGTATAACCGTAAATCCGCCATATACCGCCATTGTGTTCAATGTAATTCCTGCCGCAGCAGCAGAGATAACGGGGGACAAAAACTCTGTCGTCGGGGGAGTTTTCAAATGCATTTTCAATAGCGGATATATTTTCCGCTGTAATTTCGGGATTTCTGAAAATATCCCTGTTCAGCGACTGCAAAATATATTTTCCGTTTTCACATTCACAGAGGTAGGTTTTGTTTATGTGACCGCAAGAAAGTTCGGTGACAGATAAAATATCCGTCAGACCGAACTTTTTGAGAATAGTATTCATCAGTTTTTCAGGCTGTGCATAGGTGCAGGAATACGGCCGCCGCGGTTAATGAACTTGGCAGGAGATTTATCCTTGACAGGCATAACAGGGCCGCTGCCGAGAAGTCCGCCGAATTCCAGCATTTCACCTTCTTTTTTGCCGACAGCAGGGATAAGACGAACAGCCGTTGTTTTCATGTTAACCATACCGATAGCCGCTTCATCAGCGATAATAGCGGAAATTGTCTCGGGAGATGTTTCACCGGGTACAACAATCATATCAAGTCCTACAGAACATACAGCCGTCATAGCTTCAAGCTTTTCAAGGCTGAGAACACCTGCAACAGCAGCGTCAATCATGCCTGCGTCCTCGGAAACAGGGATAAATGCACCTGAAAGTCCGCCGACAGTTGATGAAGCCATTACACCGCCTTTTTTAACAGCGTCGTTGAGCATTGCAAGGCAAGCTGTAGTGCCGTGAGTGCCGCACATTTCAAGTCCCATTTCTTCAAGGATATGTGCCACACTATCGCCTACAGCAGGTGTAGGAGCAAGTGAAAGGTCTACTATACCAAAGGGCACGCCAAGAAGCTCGGAAGCTCTTGCACCAACAAGCTGTCCCATACGTGTAATCTTGAATGCAGTCTTTTTGATAATGTCAGCAAGCTCGTTTATTGAAGCGTCGGGATATTTGCTCAATGCCGCACGTACAACGCCCGGACCTGATACGCCAACGTGAATTTCGCAGTCAGGCTCGCCTACACCGTGGAAAGCACCTGCCATAAAGGGATTATCCTCAACGGCGTTGCAGAATACAACAAGCTTAGCCGCACCGATACAGTCACGGTCAGCAGTTCTCTCTGCAGTTTCTTTTACGATTTCACCCATAAGCTTTACAGCGTCCATATTGATACCCGACTTTGTAGAGCCGATATTTACAGAGGAGCAGATATTCTGTGTAACATCAAGAGCCTCGGGAATAGAGCGTATAAGTGCCTCATCACCTGCGGAAAAGCCCTTATGTACAAGTGCGGAATAGCCGCCTATGAAGTTTACACCGCAGGTATCGGCTGCTCTCTGGAGTGCCTTTGCGAACTTTACAGGGTTATCGTTGGGGCAGGCAGCTGCAAGCATAGCAATGGGAGTTACGGAAATACGCTTGTTTACTATCGGAATACCGTATTCTTTTTCGATACGCTGTCCTACAGCTACAAGATTTCCTGCCTTTGAAACGATTTTGTTATAAACCTTTTCGCAAGCCTTGTCAATATCGGTGTCGATACAGTCAAGGAGGGAAATTCCCATAGTAATTGTACGGATATCAAGACATTCGTCCTGTATCATACGGATTGTTTCAAGTATATTATATACGTTAAGCATTTATAAAAACCTCTCTTATGCGTTTTTTATACATTGTGCATTGAGTTGAAGATATCCTCGTGCATTGTGTGGATAGACAGACCAAGCTTTTCGCCAAGACTTGCCATATCGTCAACCAGTTCTGCAAAGTCTGCAGTCATGCCTGTAATATCAACAAGCATAATCATAGCAAACATATCCTGTAAAACGCTCTGTGTTACCTCGATGACATTAACGCCTTTCTCGGAACATACTCCACTTACCTTGTGGAGAATACCCACATTGTCCTTACCAATAACAGTTATAACAGCTCTCATATAAAAAACCTCCGTCTGACAACATAAGGGAACCCTCTAAAAGTTGTCAAAAATTTATCACTCTCTATTATAGCATATAAATATGAAAAAATAAAGGGGTATTATTAATTTTATTTTTTAATCTGTATTTTTTTGCTGAAAAGGTAGAAATCCACATTAAAATGTGGTATAATAGAGTATATTCTTCTGAAACGAGGTGTTATTTTGCAGTTAATTGACTGTCATACACATACACAATACTCTATGGATTCTGAAGCGGATATCAGAGCTATGATTGAAAAGGCAAGGGAGCTGAATTTAGCCGCCTATGCCGTTACAGACCATTGCGAGTGTAATTGCTGGTATCCCAAGGAGCATTATGAGAATACGGAGTTATTCGACTATTTTAATTACAAAGACGATTTTGAAGCGTCCCTTTCCGCTGTTACAGCGTTGAAAGAGGAGTACAAAGGCTTTAATCTCTTATGCGGAACAGAATTGGGACAACCTCTTGCCGCCCTTGATATAGCGGAAAAGTGTATATCAGACCCCCGCCTTGATTTTGTAATTTCATCGGTTCATCAGATTAAAGATGAAAAGGATTTTTTCTACATAAACTATTACCATATGACAACTGCGGAAATAAATAATCTTCTCGAAAGATATTTTTCCGAGGTCTATGAGCTTTGTAAATGGGGAAAATTCGATGTTTTAGGGCATCTGACATACTGCCTTCGCTATATGAAGATACGCAACAATATAACCCCGAATATGAAGCTTTTTGATGAAATTATTGCTGAAAGTCTGCGGACTCTTGCCGATAAGGGCAAGGGCATTGAAATCAACACATCGGGTATAAGGCAGGGCTTCGGTACTACTTTTCCCTCACTTAAATATTTAAAGCTTTTCCGTGAGCTTGGCGGAAAAATCATTTCCATAGGCTCTGACGCACACAAAGTCCGTGATTTAGGGGCAAATATAGCCGACGGTACAGCTCTTGCCAAGGCGGCAGGGTTTAATGAAATATGCTATTTCAAGAAAAGACAGCCTGTATTTATCAGAATCAGCTGATTTTGGCAATATATCATATTGCCTGAATATATATATATCAATGAAAGGATTTGAAGAAAATGAAAAACGAAATCATCAGATTATTACAGCAGAATGCCCGTATGTCTGCGGAAGCCATCGGAGAAATCCTCGGAATATCAGCCGCCGCCGCCGCTGCGGAAATAGAAAAGCTTGAAAAAGACGGCGTTATCAAGGGCTACAGCGTTATTCTCGATGACGATAAATTTGATAAATCCATTGTTCAGGCTACAATTCAGCTTAAAGTCACACCACAGCGTGACTGCGGCTTTGATGATATTGCAAAGACAATTATGATGTATGAGCAGGTTGACAGCGTAAGCCTTATGTCCTCGGGTGCATACGACCTTTCCGTTGAGGTAAGAGGAAACAATCTCAAGGATGTTGCCCTGTTCGTTTCAGAGCGTCTTGCAACAATTGAGGGAATTCTCTCCACATCAACTCATTTCATACTGAAAAAGTATAAGGAAAAGGGTATTTTCATCGACAGCGATGAGGTAGACGAAAGGGGACTGTGTTAAGTGATAGATTACGAAAAGGTACTTTCAAACAGAGTTAAAAATATAAAACCGTCGGGTATACGCCGATTTTTCGACATTGCCTCTACTATGGAGGGGGTAATTTCCCTTGGTGTAGGTGAGCCTGACTTCTCAACTCCATGGGTGATACGCAAGGCTGCTATAAAAGTGCTGGAGCGTAAGCAGGTGGTATATGGCCCTAATCTAGGTATTGCTCCGTTGCGTGAGGCTATTGCCGATAAGCTGAAAGCAAATCATGGTGTGGAGTATGACGCTGCAAATGAGATTATTGTAACCGTAGGCGGCTCCGAGGCTATCGACCTTGCAATCAGAGGTATGATTGACCCCGGTGACGAGGTGCTTGTGGTTGAGCCCTGTTTTGTATGCTATGCTCCTCTTGTGGAGCTTGTAGGCGGCGTTGCCGTGCCTGTTCCCACACGTCTTGAGAATAATTTCAAGCTTACGGTGGAGGATCTGAAAGATAAGGTTACAGACCGCACAAAGCTCCTTATACTGCCATTCCCCAACAATCCCACAGGTGCGATTATGACACGTGAGGATTTAGAGCCTATTGCAGAGTTCCTTCGTGGTACGGATATAATGGTACTCACCGATGAGATTTATTCCGAACTTACATACGGCAGAAAGCATTTTTCTATAATAGAACTGCCCGATATGGCAGAGCGTACAATATATGTAAATGGTTTTTCAAAGGCATATGCCATGACGGGCTGGCGACTTGGCTATGTAGCCGCTCCCGAGCCGATTGTACATCAGATTTTCAAGATACACCAGTATGGCATTATGTGCAGTCCATATATAAGCCAAAATGCGGCAATTGAAGCTCTTACCTCCTGCGATAACGAGGTTGCAGCTATGGTAAAGGAGTACAATATCCGCAGAAGCTATCTTGTTAACGAGTTCAACAGACTTGGTCTGACTTGCTTTAATCCCGAGGGTGCGTTCTACGTATTCCCCTGCATTAAGAGCACAGGGCTTACCAGTGAGGAATTCTGTGAAAGACTTCTCTTTGAGGAAAAGGTTGCCGTAGTACCGGGAAGTGCTTTCGGCGACTCTGGCGAGGGATATATAAGAATTTCCTACGCATATTCATTAAAGCATCTTATGGAGGCTATTTCACGAATTGAGAAGTTCATCAACCGTCTGGGGGCTGAAAAGAATGAAGGTTAAGGCTGCGGCTAAAATCAATCTTGCCCTTGATGTTACGGGTAAGCTTCCCAACGGCTACCACACAATTGAAAGCGTATTTCAGACTGTTGGGCTTTATGACGAGGTTTCCGTGGAACTGACAGGGGAGGGGATCACTTTTACCTGTGAAGTACCGGAAAAATTTGCACAGTCTGATGAAATTCCCTGCGATGAACGCAATATAGCCTATAAAACGGCACGTAAATTCCTTGACGAAAACGGAATTGATACTGGTTGCCGTATACATATCAAAAAGGGTATTCCCTCACAGGCAGGCATGGGCGGTGGAAGTACCGATGCGGCGGCGGTGATATTTTGTCTGTCGCAGCTTACGGGAAAAAGCTTTTCTGCTCCCGAAAAAATCGGTGCAGATGTGCCTTTTTTCCTCACAGGTGGAACAGCGTTTGTTGAGGGTATCGGGGAGAAAATTACTCCTATAGCCGATTTCAGCGGAAAAATTCTTGTTATTGCAAAGGGGAAAGAGGGCGTTTCAACAGTTGAAGCATACGGTGCTGTTGATTCCCTTAAAAATCCCGTTCACCCAGATGTAAAGGGACTTGTAAGGGCGATTTCTGACGGTTCGGATGATGTTTATGGATATATCGGCAACCTGTTTGAGAGTGCGATATGCCTTGACGAGGTTGCGGATATAAAGGCGAAAATGGCTTCAAATGGTGCATTGGCAGCTTGTATGACAGGCAGTGGCTCTGCTGTTTTCGGTATATTTGATACACAGGAAAAAGCCGCAGAATGTGCGGATATTCTCGAATTATCGGGATATTTTGCCGAGGTTTGTGAAACTGTTGATAAAGCGTTTGTCTTGGTTGAATAAAGTTCAAGGGCGGTCATCTGACCGCCCTTTATTTTATAATATAAAGCAGATAAGTCCACCGCAGCCGTCGTTGATAATGCGTTCAAGGGTTTCCTGAAGCTTCATTCGTGCGTCAATGGGCATTTTATAAAGCTTGCTGTGAAGTCCCTCGTTTACAAGCTCATGGAGAGATTTGCCGAAAATATTACTCTCCCATATCTTTGTAGGGTCATCGTCAAAGCCGTCAAGGAGATACATTACAAGCTCCTCCGACTGCTTTTCCGTACCTACAATAGGTGCTACAGCCGTGTTGATATTGGCTTTCATCATGTGTATTGAGGGTGCAGAGGCTTTCAGCTTGACACCATATTTTCCGCCCTGCTTGATAATCCTCGGTTCTTCAAGAGTAAGCTCCTCAAGTTCAGGCATAACAATGCCATAGCCTGTAGCTTCCACTTCTTCAAGGGCAGGGGCAATGCGGCTGTATTTCTTCTTTATGTCGTTCAGCTCCATAAGCAGCGGCATAAGGTCGCTTTCGCTTTCAATTTCAATTCCCGTTGCTTCGCCAAGAATCTTATAGAAAAGACTGCTGTCAAGGTCGGCTGTAATAGTGACTGTACCTTTGCCAAGGTCAATACCAGTAGTCACAGCACTCATGATATGCGGACATTGTTCCATAGCTTCTGCGGCATATTTAGCCTCGCGTACAAGGCGGATATCCTTTGCGGCTTCGCGGATACAGCCGAGGATTTCCGATTTCAGCCAGTGTCCCTTTTCAAGGCTGTTAATCCAGCGTGCCATGCGGATATTGATTTCACGGACAGGGAAAGAATAAAGGATTTCACTGATAATCTCTTTTATGTCCTCCTCGTCAAGGCTAAGGCAGTTAACGGGGATAACCGTTGTATCGTACTTCTCCGAAAGCTGTGCCGCCAGTGCTTTTGCTTCGGGGGCAGAGGGATTTACTGTATTCATTACAACCACAAACGGCTTTCCGAGGTCGCGAAGTTCACGGATAACACGTTCCTCGCACTCCTCGTATTCTTCACGGGGGATATCAGAAATTGAGCCGTCGGTAGTTACTACAAGTCCTATAGTTGAGTGGTCGGTGATTACTTTCTGCGTTCCAATTTCAGCCGCCATATTGAAAGGGATTTCCTCATCAAACCACGATGTCATAACCATACGTGGCTGTTCGTTTTCGATATAGCCGATTGAACTGGGAACGATATATCCAACGCAATCAATTAGTCTTACGTTGAAAACTGCCCCGTCACCGATGCTTATTTCAACAGCTTCCTCGGGGATAAACTTCGGTTCGGTAGTCATAATTGTCTTTCCTGCGGCGGACTGCGGCAGTTCATCAAGTGCTCTTTCACGCATGAACTCGCTCTTGATGTTGGGAATAACAAGTGACTCCATGAAACGCTTGATAAATGTGGATTTTCCAGTACGTACAGGGCCTACGACTCCTATGTAAATGTCGCCCCCTGTACGCTGTGCAATGCTTGAATAGATATCTTTAGCCATATTCTGCTCCTTTATTCTTTAATCGGTATGAGTAACATTCTGCCGTTTTCAAGGGTTGTATCAGAGAGGTCATTTTCTTCCATTACAGCTTCAACCTCGGTGCTGAAACGCTTTGCGATATCCCATATATCTTCGTTATCTGTGCCGAAATAAAGCTTCACCGCATAGTCGCCGTCACGCTGTTTCTTTGTAGAGTCGTCAACGGAAAGGTTGGTGAGTGCGTTAAATCCACAGCAATCGGAAAGGGTGATATCAACGGAAACATCTGCTCTTGCGGTAAGCACACCTCGGTCGGAGATATTGTACGAAACAGATATATCGCTTATTTCTACTGTTACAGTACCTTTTGAGAGGTCGTCGCCGATGCTGATTGTTTCCTCAAAGGCTTCATCACGGTCGGGCATGATGATACTTCCTGTACCGTCCTCTGCCGCCATAGAGTAAGTGAGCATACCCGAGATAACTACGGATTTACCGTCATTTCCGAGCCTTGTGTTGATATTTTTCGGACTGCACCACATTGAAAAAATCTTTGCGGGAACGGTATCGCCCTCGGCAAGCTGTGTGTTATGGCGGAAGCTTTCTGCGTATACTACAGGGGCATTTTTTGTGCGGATTTCAGAAAATTCCGACTCACACGGATATACCGTTGAATAAGCGTCACATACAGCTGTAACCTCGGATATTCTGGCACAGCGGCATATAAGCTTTATTTCTGGTTCAATTCGCAGACTGCGGTTTTCGCCGTTTTTATCGGCTATCAGCGTTACATTGCAGCCCGATGTCTTTGCGGTTACATTACAGGTAAATGTTTCGTCAATGCCGTCTATATCAACAATCTGGCTGAAAGGTAAAGTGAGTTCAAGGGGCTCGGGAGAATTTTCAGCGGCGTAAAGTATTTTTACTGAAATATCGCCTTTTGCAAGGAGTTTCCCCGAGATTATTTTCTTTTCAATTGCTGAAATTTTTGTATCACAGCGGATTATGCTGATAACAGGCGGCTGTGCGGCGGAAATTTCAATTTCCTCTGAAAGCTGAATAGTCTTATCAGCACAAATTTTTTGCGATGTGTATTTCATGGGCATTTTTTTCAGCTGAATATTCATACCGAAAGCGTCGCAGATAATCTCCTGCTTTTTCTCGCCGCTGACGCAGATTTTCACCGAAACAGCACCACGCACATCAAGGCGGCGTTTATTTACCGCACGGAAGTTTACGTGGTCGGTTTTAGGGGAAATGACAGCTTCGGGACATTCCGGAGCCTTACCCAGTTCAACTGTTTTAGTGTAAGTCTGTTTCTGGGTAATACACTGGAGTGAGGAGCTGTCCTCGCCGCAGTAGATAAGGCGGATTTCACAGCAGAGTTCATATGAAAGTGTGCTGCCCATAATGGAATAATCGGCAACGGTGGGGATAACTTCACAGCGTACAAGTCGGAAGATATCGGGGAAGTAATCGGGGAGTATGTAGTCAAGCTCCACTCCCTGTTCCTGTAAGCCGCTGTAAATGATTTCTTCGGTAGGGATAGTTTCCCTGTTGATTTTTAAAGTCATAATTAACCTCCTTAAAAGCTTTGTAACAGTATATTCAAGGGCATGTACAATTATGACAAAAATAAGCTGTTAGCTTTTAGCCTTTAGCTATTAGCTTGTTTTGTGCCGTGACAGCTGCTCACACTTTCCTATTTCTATATACAGCAAAAAGCCCCCATTCGGGAGCTTTTCACATTCAATTATTCGCAGTCGTCAGAGTTCTTTGAACTTGTAGATGTGCTCTTTTCGGGCTTATCGCCGAAATCAGGCTGGTTGTAATTGGAGTTGGAGTAGTTGTTGTTTGACTTATTGCTGAAATCAGACTGTGTTGACTTATTCTTGCTCATAATTATCACCTTTCGCCGCATATATAGCGGATTTTGATAGACAGGGTTAGTACCCTTGATGATATTATGAGCAGAAAATTGTTGATTATACAAAAATCCGCCTGAAAATTCAGACGGATTAAATAATTTATATTTTAGTAAATCTCATAACAGAGCCGTCACTTGATTTTCCGCAGAAAATAGCCTTTGGTCTTGCCCATACGCAGCCGTCGGCAAGGCTCTTGTAGATTACAAGCTCCTCGTTATTCTCGGTATGACGGGCAATTGCAATAATCTCGTACTCATTTCCTTTATAGTGGCGATATTTTCCTCCGATAACAATTTCAGTTTCCTCGATTTTTTCCTCATAAGCAGGAACAGCCTCGGGCTGATTATTTACGATATCATCTGAAACGATAATCATAGCTGTGAAAGGCGGCATGGAGATATGAACATTGCCGTTGTTTACATCAACCCTCTGACCGCTGATAACATCAACGAGAGTTGGAAGATGTGTACCAAAATTGAAGTCGTATTGATAATCAGCAAGGTTAAGAGCTACATAAACTGTCTGGTCGCCGAGAGTTTTCTTGAAAAGCAGCTGCTGATTCGTAATCTGCATTTTCTCATATGCACCCGTGCGGAGTGCAGGATAAGCCTTGTAAATTCTGCCAAGCTTCACAATATGCTTATAAAGTGCGGTGTTCTCACGTTCCATATCTGCAATGTGCAGGCATGGGCGGAGATTATCGTCGGAATTATTCTCCTTACGTCCCTGAATACCATACTCACTTCCGTAGTAAATTGAGGGAATGCCGGGCATTGTATACATTAGAGTATAAATAAGCGGCAGGTGTGCAGGGTTATTTACAGTGCTTGCAAGGCGGTTTACATCGTGATTGTCAACAAATGTGTAAAGGTTGATATTTCTGTATATACCGCCGTTTGCACCCGACTGACGATTAATTGAGTAGTCGATTTCAAAGTAATTCTTGTCGTTGTGGGAGGAGTAAAGTCCCTTGTAGCACTCGTAGTTTGTAACGCTGTCCAGCATTTCGGGATTTGCCCAGCGGTTGTAATCGCCGTGGATAATTTCGCCCATAAGCCAGAAATCAGGCTTCTTGCCCTTGCAGAAATCGCGTATTCTCTTGAAGAAGTTGAAGTCGATACAATCAGCCGCATCGAAGCGTATACCGTCAATTCCAAAGGATTCAATCCAGTAGTTTACAGCGTCGATTAAGTGGTCACATACGCCGACATTCTGCAAATTGAGCTTTACAAGGTTGTAGTGGCCATTCCAGCCCTCATACCAGAAATGGTCGCCGCATGGCGACTGTCCGCCGAAGTTGAGATTGTGGAACCAACCGCAGTACTCCGACCCCTGTCCCTTTTCCTGTATGTCAACAAACTGCGGAAATTTTCTTCCGACGTGGTTGAAAACGCCGTCGAGAATAACGCGTATACCTGCCTCGTGGAGCTTATCGCATATGAAGCGGAAAGAGTTATTATCGCCAAGACGGCGGTCGATTTTTTTATAGTCAACAGTATCATAGCCGTGTTCTACGGATTCAAATACAGGTCCGAAATATACAGCGTCAACGTTCATTTCTTTAAGGTGAGGAATCCAGTCAATCACCTTGTCAAGGCGGTAGGAAACATCGCTGCTGAAATCGTTGAATTTTGGTGCTCCGCAGAAACCAAGCGGATAAATGTGATAAATTATGGCGTTATCGTACCAATTCATAATTAAAAATCCCTTTCAATATATGTCTTATTTATTAGAACCCTCAATGAAGTATGAGGCTTCCATATCTGCAACGTGGAGTGCAAAGGCGAGAGGATACATTTCCAGAGCCTTGCCAATAGTGCCTTTATCTTCAATGCCCGAAAATCCCATATGCCAGCGGATAGCACAGGCTTCGTCACGGGTAAGTCTGCCCTCACCGTAGAGATAACCCGAAATGATGTATACGGATTTTTCACCGTGACCGTAGGGGAGAGTGTCGTTTATGGCGTAAAATGGCACCTGCTCCCACTTTCCTGTCACTTCATTTTTCTTATTGCGAAGCTCGGTGGTATAAAAATTTATCTTACATAAATCATGGAGCAGAGCCACAATAGCTATACTCTCATCAGAAAAGTCCATGCCGTATTTTTCCTTTACTCTCGGGCGTGAGAGATAGTCTTTAAGGCAGTGGTAGACATTTACGCTGTGCTCGACAAGTCCGCCCTCATAGGAGCCGTGATATCGTGTACTGCTGGGAGCGGTGAAAAAGTCCGATTTTTTCAGGTATTCAAGCAGTTTGTCGGCACCCTGTCTCTTTATGTTTTCGGTGTATATCTGAATAAATTCTTCTTTGGCAGTCATAAGTATTACTCCTATATGAATTTGATATACTATATATTATATCATATTTTCGAGTAAATTTCAAGGGAAAATATCCAATATGTCGTATAAATTTCATTGTGGAATTTGTGTAATGTGACGGGTGGATTGCGATTTGTAAACTAAAAGAGGGCGGATAATATCCGCCCAAATAGAATATAATTACGCGTTACGTATTATAATCATCTTTTCCTCACCGAGAAAATCGGAGAGAGGAATTTCATTATTTATCAGCCGTATTTTCTGCTCACGGCGTAGTTTTTTTATTGCACATTCAAGCCTTGAAGCGGCACTTCTGCCGTTACAGCTCCATACAGCCATTATTTCAACAGGGGGATTAGCACGGGTAAATTTTGCACCCTTGGGACTTCCCGAATGCTCGGCAAAACGTCGTTCCATATCCGTTGTAATCCCTGTGTAGAGCCGTCCGTCACGGCATTTTATGATGTATACATAGTATTCCTTGCTCACTTCTGCTTTATTCTGAATGCACTGTTGCTTATCTTTGAAGCGTCAAAGCCTTTCTTCTCACGCTTTTCACGGCGTGGCTTATTCTGCTTTTTCTGCTCCTTTTTCTGTTGCTGTTCTTTCTTTTCAGCCTCATTGTCAAGACGCATTGTAAGAGCAATTCTGTTACGCTTTACGTCAACCTCAAGTACACGTACCTTTACGATTTCGCCCACCTTTACAGCTTCAAGAGGATGCTTGATGTAGCGGTTGCAAATCTGGGATATGTGAACGAGTCCGTCTTCGTGAACGCCAATATCAACAAATGCACCGAAATCAATGATATTGCGGACAGTTCCCACAAGCTCCATACCGGGCTTTAAATCCTTGATTTCCATAACATCGCCGCTTCTGAGAAGTGGAGGGGGAAGTTCATCGCGGAGGTCACGTCCAGGCTTTTTAAGCTCGCCGATAATATCAGTAAGTGTTGGAACACCGATACCAAGCTTTTCGCTTACGCTGTCGATGTTTACGCTGTCAGAAACGGCTATACCGCCGCCTGCAACGTCTGCAAGAGTGAATCCGCTTTCGCTTATGAGTGCTTCGGCAGCCTTATAGCTTTCGGGGTGAACAGCTGTATTGTCAAGGGGATTCTTTCCGTCACGTACACGGAGGAAGCCTGCACACTGCTCAAATGCCTTTTTACCAAGCTTCGGAACCTTCATAAGCTCCTTTCTGTCGGTAAATCTGCCGTTTTCCTCACGGTATGCAACAATATTTTTCGCAACTGCGGAGTTGATACCTGCAATATATGAAAGAAGTGAATGTGAAGCTGTATTGAGGTCAACACCAACGGAGTTAACGCAGTCCTCAACAACGCCTGAAAGTGCGTCGTTCATACGTGCTTGCGGCATATCGTGCTGATACTGTCCTACACCGATAGCCTTTGGCTCGATTTTTACAAGCTCTGCAAGGGGATCCTGCAAACGTCTTGCGATAGATACAGCACTTCTGAGTGATACGTCATAATCGGGGAATTCCTCAGCCGCAAGCTTTGATGCGGAATAAACAGAAGCACCTGCCTCGCTTACTACGATATAGCTTACTTTCTGCGGAATTTCGCTGATTACCTCTGCGGCAAACTGTTCTGTTTCACGGGAAGCCGTACCGTTTCCGATTGAAATTGTTGTTACGTTGTGCTTTTCAATAAGCTCCTTGATAATCTTCTTGGAAAGGGCAATATTTGTCTTTGGACCTGGTGTGCAGTATACTACGTTTGTATCAAGTACCTTGCCTGTAGCGTCAATTACAGCTACCTTACAGCCTGTACGATAACCGGGGTCAAGACCAAGGATAACGCTGTTTTTGAGCGGCGGCTGGAGGAGAAGCTGACGGAGATTTGAAGCGAATACCTTGATTGACTCCTCTGCGGCATTTGCTGTCATTTCGGAGCGGATTTCACGCTCGATAGAGGGGAATATAAGACGCTTGTAGCCGTCCTCTGCGGCGGCACGCACAAGCTCTCCGCAGGCATTGTTAGCCTTTATGTACTTGCCGAAAATTATATCTGTTGCAACTGTTTCGTCAAGAACGATTGCAACCTTTAAGAAGCCCTCTTTTTCGCCTCTGTCAAGGGCGAGAACACGGTGATTTGCAACGCTTGAAACGGCTTCTGAATATTCGTAATAGTTAGTGTAAACGCTTTCAGCCTCGGGGTCAGATGCCTTTGATGTGATAGTTCCCTTGTCATTAGCAGCTGAACGGAGCTTTTTACGCAGTTCTGCGTCGTCGGAGATATCCTCGGCGATAATATCCATAGCACCCTGAATTGCTGCGGCAGCGTCTGCAACTTCCTTTTCTTCGTGTACGAAAGCAGCGGCTTCAGCTTCGGGATTTGTGGAGTTCTCCTGTGCCATAAGTATAACAGCAAGGGGCTCCAGTCCCTTTTCACGAGCAATACTTGCTCTTGTACGTCTTTTCGGCTTGAATGGGCGGTAGATATCCTCAACCTCAACAAGAGTAACAGCGGCAGCGATAGCGTTCTCGATTTCGGGAGTCATTTTCTCCTGCTCTGTGATAGCTGTGCGGACTTCCTCCTTACGTTTTTCAAGGTTGCGGAGGTAAGTAAGTCTGTCGGAAAGCTCACGGAGAATCTGGTCGTCAAGAGAGCCTGTAACTTCCTTTCTGTATCGTGCAATAAATGGAATTGTAGCACCCTCGTCAATGAGATTGACAGTATTGTCAACCTGTTCCTGTCGGAGTGAAAATTCCTGTGCTATAGTTTTGTTGATATCCATTTGTTTTATCCTTCCTTTATTTCATTATCAGCATTATCAACAGACTGATTTATTCTGTCAATCCACGAAAAGAGGGTTTTTGCAATATCCCTGTAGACGAGTATATTATTTTTCTCATTGAGCACCTCATGACGCATATTGTCAAAAAGGCGGTGTGATATACTGTCATATCCACGTTTGCGGAGTGCTTCCACAGCCTTGAAAAACCTCTTTTCTGACAGCATGACGGGATCTTTTTTGCCCGAGATAAAGCGTATGGGCAGTTGGTGAGAAGTGACTTTCCAGCCCCTTTTGCTGCATGCTTCCCTGAACAGAAACAGCAGGGATTCATATCCGCTTAAGCTGTAGACATAATTGGAAAGGGGATTTGCATTGAGCTCCTCGACAACTTCCTTTCGGCTTGTAAGCCATGAACGGGGAGTTGTGCCAAAGCCCCTGTTGAAAAGCTTTTCAGCGGCAGCTTCAACCTTGTCTATTTTATTTCGTACATCGCCACCCTTGGAGATAGCCGAGCCAATAGCACGGATAGGAGCGGAAAATGCACTGTATGCAGGGGTGCCGAGAAGTATAAGTCCGTCAATGGCACTGTCGTTTTCCTTTAAGAAGCATCTTGCTCCGAGAGAGCCCATGCTATGACCTATCATAAAGCAGGGGAGCCCGCTGAAAGCTTCACGGACAAATTTATTGAATTGGACTATATCAGCAACAAAGCCCTCTCCGCCGTTTTCGTACATAAAGCCTAAATCTCTTTCTTCACGGACGCTGTGTCCGTGACCTCTGTTGTCGTGGATAACGGTGATAAAGCCCTGTTCTGCGAGGTAGTCCATAAAGTCGAAATAGCGTTCCTTATATTCGTTCATACCGTGGATAATCTGAACAACGCCGTAAACCTCACCGGGAGGGACGGCGGCAACGGCTGATATATTCAGTCCGTCAAAGTCTGATATAAAACTGAAATCCTTTAAATCTGCATTTATCATAATTTCACCTGTAAAGTAAATGACTGATTTGAATGTGTACCTTACTATTTTAACATATTACAATTGAAAATGCAAGGTTTTTATTGAACGAATGAAAAAATATCTGAAAAATTCCTCGAATTTAAGATTATTTTAAGACATTTGCTATATAATATAGGAAATAGATAGAAAATGAGCAATAGTATAACAAGTTTATCCATTCAAATTAAGTTAAAAGGAGTTTTTATTATGAATAAGAAAAATTTGTTATCAGGTCTTTCATCAGCTGCTATTGCCGCAGTTGCTTCACTTTCATTTACAGCTATATCCTCAATGGCTGCCGATGTTGTCTATGGTGACGCAAACTGTGACGGTAATGTTACAATTGCCGACGCAACCGCAATTTTTCAGACTATAGGAAATCCTGATAAATATTCGCTTTCCGAAAACGGAGAGATTAATGCCGACGTATACGACAGAGGCGACGGTATTACTGCTATGGACGCTATGTCAATTCAGAAATACGATGCAAAACTGCTTACTGAACTGCCCGAAAGCTGGCAGGACGGACAGGCACCTGTTGATCCTGTTGCTTCAAAGACATTGATTCACCTCAATGGTGCTTCTGCAACAGTTGAGGGCGACTATGCCGAGGTAAACGGCGGAGTTGTTACAATCAGCCATTCTGGTGAGTTCTGGGTTGACGGAACTCTCACCGACGGTCAGATTAACGTAAATATCGCTGACGAAGTTGCTGACGCTGAAACAGTAAAAATTTATCTCAACGGCGTAAATATCACAGGTAAGAGTGCTCCTGCAATTGTCGTAACAAATGCGGAGAATACTTCAATCAATATAGTTGACGGCACAGAGAATACAATTACAGACGGCGATACAGCCTATGCAGGCGACTGGCTTGGCACAGCTCTTATCGAGGCAAAGGACGATATTACTTTCAAGGGCGGCGAAAAGGGTACAGGCGTGCTTACAATCACAGCAAATACACAGAATGCCCTTGTATGCAACAACGATATCAAGTTCACAAGTGGTACTGTAAATATTGATACACTCAACGCTACAGATAAGACAAACGCTGTAAACGGCAAGACTTCCGTTACAGTCAAGGAAACAGCTGTCCTCAATATTGACGCAGAGGGTGACGGCCTGAAATCCTCAAAGGGTAACGTAGCAATCGAGGGCGGTACAGTTTCCATAAAGGCTGGAAATGATGCTGTACAGGCTGAAACTACAATTGATATTTCAGGTGGTACTGTTACCGCAGGCGGCGACAGAGGTCTTACAGCCGTTGTTGGTGTAAATATCACTGGCGGTAAGGTTGCCGCTACTGCTACTGATAATCAGATTGATACAACACTTATGACAGGCACAACACAGGGTACGCTTATCTTTAACTGTGTTGACGATACTGCCAATACAGACGGCTGCTGGAAGAAGGTTAATTCCTTTGGCGGTTTTGAGTTTACAAAGAAGTTCAAGTATGTTCTCCTCAGCTCTCCCGATTATACAACAGGCAAGAAAATGCAGTTTACAAACGCTTCAAACGGCTCTGCTGTTATGCACAGCGGAAACAGTGCTGAATTTGCTGTTTCGGGAGTTATCAACACATTCAATGAAGTTAATCTTTCTGAGGCAGTTCCTCCCACAGATACAGGTACAGATACACCCGTGGTTACACCTGCTGACGGTTACAGCATAACTTTAAGCGGCACTTCAATACAGTCCGACGCTCCTGCAGATGTGGCTTCATCAACTGACGGAAAGCTTACAATCACACAGCCGGGCACATTTGCTGTATCGGGTGAGGCAAAGGATGTTCAGATTTATGTAAACGTAGACAAGACAGCATATCCTGACGGTGTAGTTCAGCTTGATTTTATGGGAGCTGATATTTCCAACAGCACAACTTCACCTATCTACGTAAATTCCATAGGCGACGAGGTGCAGGTAGTGGCAAAGGCAGGCACTGAAAATATAATCTCTGACGGTACTTCACATACCGAAAGCTATACAAACAGTGACGGCGAAACCGTTACCGTTGAGGGTGCTATCTTCTCAAAGGATGACTTGAAAATCAAGGGCTCGGGCACACTTACAGTTAATGGCAACGTATCAGACGCTATCGTCTGCAAGAACGATTTAAAAATATACAACGGTACAATTATAGTTAATGCCGTTGACGACGGTATCAGAGGCAAGGACAGCGTAACTGTAGGAAATGCTGCAGATACTGACTTTTCCGCACTTAATCTCACTGTAAATACAAAGCAGGGGGACGGTATCAAGTCCACAGGAACTGACGCTTCAACAGCGGACAAGTCCTATGGAAATGTTACAATAAACGGCGGTACACTCGATATCAACTCGTATGCTGACGGTATACAGGGCGAGCAGAGTGTTGTAATAAACGGCGGCACAATTGATATTTATACATACGAGGGTTCAGGCTTCTCGGGCACTGTATCAGGCTCAACAGGCGGCTGGGGCGGTAGTACGTCCACAGCTTCTCCAGACGTTTCCGCAAAGGGCATCAAGGCTGTAGGTCTTTACGATTCCGCAGGCACAACATGGCAGAGCGTTGGCGATATCACAATTAACGGCGGTACAATTACCGTTGATTCTTCTGATGACGCTATTCACTGCGGTGGTGCTATGAATCTCTACGGCGGCATTATGAAGCTTGCAACTGCTGATGACGGTGTTCACTCTGACCATAACGTAACAATCGGACAGGGTAGTACCAATACTTTTGATGATGTGCAGATTATCGTTTCCAAGGGCTACGAGGGCATCGAGGGACTTAATATCACCATGAACAGCGGTACTGTTATCTGCAACACAACAGACGACGGCTTCAATGCGGCTGGCGGTGCTGACGGTTCAGGCGGCGGCAATAACATGGGCTGGCGTCCCGGCTCTACAGGCGGCACAAGCGGCGGTAGTTACTCCCTCAACCTCAAAGGCGGATTCGGTCTTGTTAATGTAGCTGACGGCGACCACGACGGCTTTGACTCCAATGGCTCACTTACTATTTCAGGCGGATATTTTGTATCAAATGGCTCGGGTGCATTTGACTGTGATGGCTCACTTTCATGCACAGGCGGTACATGGGTAGAAAATACAGGCTCTGGCGGCATGGGCGGCGGCATGATGGGCGGCGGAAGCCTTACAGCCTCTGTAAGTGCAAGCGGCTCTGCAAGCAAGGGTACAAGAATTTCTCTCGTAGGCTCTGACAACAAGGTTGTTGTATCATTTATCGCAGGCAAAAACGTAAGCAATTTCAAGGCAGGCGGCTCAAATGTCAGCGGTACATTCTACACAGGCGGCGAATTAAGCGGCTCAACATACTTCCAGAATGTTGATGATACACAGCTTGCAGCATATGGCGGAACTCTCACAGGTGGCACAGCTGTTAAGTAATTAAGAATGAATAATTAAGAATTTTGGGGCTGTCGGATTTCCGGCAGCCCTCTTTTGCGTGGAAAATGGATAATAATAAAGGCGGTCGATTGACCGCCTTTTATGAATTATATTCAGTTATACCTTACTTAACCTCAACAGTCCAGTTGAAAGTATCCTCAATCTTGCCCCACTGAATGCCTGTCATTGTATCATAGAGCATCTGTGAGATAGCACCAATCTTGTTGCCGTTGATTTCCATAACCTTGTCATTCCACTTCAGGTGACCAACAGGGGAAATAACAGCAGCTGTACCTGTTCCGAATACTTCGTCAAGCTTGCCAGCGTCGTAAGCGTCAGCGATTTCCTGGATAGAAATACGTCTTTCGGAAACCTTGATTCCCTTGGACTTGCAAACCTCGATAGCAGACTTTCTTGTGATACCGGGGAGAATTGAGCCCTGGAGTGCAGGAGTTACAACTTCACCGTCAATAACGAAGAAGATATTCATAGCACCAACTTCCTCGATGTACTTCTGCTCAACACCGTCAAGCCAGAGAACCTGTGCATAATTCTGCTTGTGAGCCTCGTCCTGACCGATGAGAGATGCAGCGTAGTTACCGCCTGTTTTAGCGTAACCCATACCGCCTCTTACAGCACGGACATACTTGTTTTCAACATAAATATTTACAGGATTGAGACCGCTTGCATAGTAAGCACCGGAGGGTGAAAGAATAATCATAAAGAGATACTGGTCGCCGGGCTTAACGCCGAGGAAAGGATCGCAAGCGAAGATGAAGGGACGGATGTAAAGGGACTCTCCGTCCTTTGAGGGTACCCAGTCCTTTTCAACCTTAAGGAGCTCCATAAGGCCTTCCATAGCCATATCAATGGGAAGCTCGGGGATAACAAGACGCTCGTTGGACTGATTGAGTCTCTTGAAGTTTTCCTCGGGACGGAAAAGCTGAATTTTGCCGTCAGCTGTGCGGTAAGCCTTTAAGCCCTCGAATACAGTCTGACCGTAGTGGAGACACATAGCAGCGGGTGAAAGCTCAATAGGAGCATAAGGTCTGATTTCGGGATCGTGCCAGCCCTTATCTGCGTCATAGGGCATAACGAACATATAGTCAGTGAAGATGTGACCGAAGCCGAGAGCCTGGTCAGGGGCGGGCTTTGCCTTTAAATTTTGTGATTCAATAAATTTGATTTCCATAATTTTATACCTCTTTTTCAATATAACTCGGATTTGTTTGCGGAGAAATAATTCTTTTCGTAAATTTTCTTACATATCAATGCTCCTGCGGTAGCTGCTCCTGCAAGGAGAACTGTGGCGGAAAGTGAAACGGTCAGAGCGATAATTGCTTTTTTAGACATAGTGATACCTCCGTTAACAAAGAAATTACAGGCTTTATCTGCCTATAAAATAATTATAGCATATTTTACGTGAAATTTCCATAAAATCGGAATAAAAAATCTGCACAAAATAAATTGAAAATTTTGTGCAGATTTTTGTGTTATTCGTCATATGTACGGATGCGGAGTGTTGCACCAAGGCTTTCAGCAACCTGTCGTGAAGCTTCAATCTGCTCGGGGGAAATTACATCCACCACGGACATAATAATCTGCGATTTGCCTGTTTTCACGCAGTCTGCGGTGAATTTCTGCATAGCCACCCATGCGTTTTCGTATCTGGGACGGGTAACTTTCATATACTCGTCTTTTGTGCCTGCGTTAAGGCTTACAGAAATTGTGTCGATAACTTCGCAAAGCTCCTCGGCAATGGGGCGGTTGTTTACAAGGTCGCCAAGACCATTTGTGTTAAGGCGGAATTTAACGCCGCTGTATGTGCTTTTCAGCCATTTTGCCGTTTCAAGAAGTGCGTCAAGGCGGCAGGTAGGCTCGCCGAAGCCACAGAATATAACCTCGTTGTATGCGGATATATCACGCTTTGAGAGGTCGGATTTAATCTCCTCCATTGTCGGCTCATGCTCAAGCCAGAGCGGATCGGAGCCATATGCACCGTCGCCGTTGTTTCTTATGCAGAATGTACAGGCACATGGGCACTGATTTGTTAAATTCAGATAAAGATTGTTTCCTACCTCGTAGGATATTGTCATTGCTTTCATATTCATTCTCCTTAATCTACGTAAATTCTCGGCACACGCTTTGAAATACCGCATACCACTTCATAGCCGATTGTGCCGTAAATTGAAGCGAGCTCGTCGGCTGTAATCATATCGTCGCCGTCTTTGCCGATGAGTGTCACTATATCGCCAGATTTTGCCTCTGGAACGTGGGAAACGTCAATCATCAGCTGATCCATACATACTCTGCCTATGATGCGGCATCTTTTGCCGTGTACAAGAATTTCTCCCTTTGAGGAGAGCAGACGGGAGTAACCATCGGCATAGCCTATGGTAATAGTTGCGATACGCATTTCATCGTCGGTAACAAAAGTGCGTCCGTAGCTTATACACTGCCCTGCCTCAACGGTTTTAACCTGCGATATAACGGCTTTAAGCTCCATAACAGGTTCAAGCCCCTCGGGAATATCAAGGGATATATCGGGGTGGAGTCCATAGAGGATAATTCCTGCACGGGAAAGGGTGCTTTCCGCTGAATTTCTGTAGCAGGTGGCGGCACTGTTCATAAAATGAACGTGGGGCAGCTTTACACCTCGGCTTATGAGTACGTCCCTTACATCAAGAATAAATTTTTCCTGTCTGTCGGTGTAGGCGATATTGTCAGGGGAGTCGCTGTCTGCAACGGCGAAATGAGTGTAAATTCCCTCAACGCAGATTTTTTCGATTTCCATAATCCGCATTATTTCATCGGCACATTCTTCGGGGGTGTCATATTTTAAGCCGATACGTCCCATTCCTGTGTCAATTTTTATGTGACAGCGGATAGGCTCGGCTGTGTTGTGGGTAAGAATTTCCGCATATTCCGCCGAAACAACGCCCTGTATTATATTGTACATGGAAATCTCGTGTGCATACTCCCCAGGGGTAAAGCCGAGAATAAGTATTTCCGCATTGGGGCACAGCTTTCGCACAGCTATAGCCTCATCTAGATTTGATACAGCAAAATATTTTACTCCGCAGTCCTCCGCAAGACAGCGGATAATGTGCTCGTCGCCGTGACCGTAGGCATCAGCTTTAACTACTGCCATTACCTCTGTGGAGGCTGAATTAAGGCTTCTGATTACGTCATAATTTTTTCTTAACTGCGGCAGTGATATCTCCGCCCATGCACGTTTGAGATATGGTTTCATGTGGTTATCCTTTCGAGTTATTAAAAAATAGTTACAAGGTGAAAAAAAACTTGCAAAACCTTTAAATATATGATACAATTATAATGTATGATACAATTACAATGATTGGAAGTTAGGTTTTAATCGGAGGGAACATATATGTTATATTCCGAAATTACAGGTTTGTTTCATGCAGAACTTACAGGAATGCCCGTGTATTCAGCAAGAGTAATGCACATAAAGCGGGAAATTGCCCTGTGCGTTACAGGTCATCGTGAAAAAGCAATTATACCCTACAAGGACGATCCGGAAAATCTTGAAATAACAAAATATGCAGTAAGGGCTATGCTTGACGGATATCTTGCCGCAGTCATGAAAAAGGGCTATACCACCGTTCTTTCGGGACTTGCAGAGGGTGCGGATTTATGGGCTGCCCAGAGGGTGCTCTTTCATAAACGCTATGAAAAGGACAGGCATATAATCGGTGTTTTGCCGTATATGAAGCATTACCGTGGTTTCAGCAGTGAAAATCTGAATTTACTGCGGCTTGTGGAACGTCATGCGGATTTTCTTGTTACAACCTGCGACAATCCGAATATGGTTTACGGCAAGAATTATTCCCGATTTACCGACCCACAGATATACCGCAGACGTAATTATTACATGGTTGACAACAGTTCCATAGTCATTGCTTTCTACAATGGCGGCAATACACGTTCGGGAACAGGTCAGACTCTGCGTTACGCCAAGCAGCTTGGCAGGAAGATTTATTCGTTTAATCTTGATGATGTCTATCAGCTCATGGAAAAAACGGACTGTGATAAAATGGCTATGTATAATGAAATGAAAAATCTTAAGCTTGATATACCCGAGCCGCTTGTATAAAAGCCTGCCTTTTTATTATATCACAATATCAGTAATTTGCAAGAGGTTTTTGAAATTTATCGTGGGAACACATACAGCATGTTTCAACATACAGTAAATCGACACTTTTCAACATTTTCGAATACTATTCAACTGTTGAAAAGTTGAAAACTATGTTGAACAGCGATGCTGCGTAACATTTTTTTAACATCTGGCTATGAATAAAATTTCTTATTCATAAACAATGAATATATTTTTTATAAAATTATACAAATAGTTTTGGAGGAAAAAGTTATGGCAAAGAAGAAAAAATCAGGAAGCATAGCAGTACCTTATCTGCTTACAATTTTCATCGGTATTCTTGTAGTTGGCGGAGGTGCTTTATACGCTTTAAAACATCTGGGAATAATTGGCGGTGACGACACACTGCCCGAGCCGCCGAAAAGACAGATTGCTACAGCTACTTATGCGGATAACCACTCAATACTCTTTATTTACGATGAGCCCTCAAAGAAAAATTCAACTTCATTCCTTCTCATGAGGTCTGTACCAAAGGATAAGAAGCTTGTATTTATCGGCATTCCCACAAACACAATCGCTATTGTGGACGATACACAGCAGAGTATGCTTTCCGCTTACGAAACAGACGGAGCTTCCGGTGCGGTGAATTTTACAAATAAAGTTTTCGGCATTGAAGTTGAGAGATATATGAAGGTTGATTCTGCCGCTCTAATCAAGATATGCGATATTCTTGGTGGTGTTTCATATCCTGTTGCGGAAGATATTGCAGGCTTTAACGGTGACGGTTCTGAACAGTACCTCAATTCCGAGCAGGTTGAAAAACTTATAACATACAGTCTTTACAGCGACGGGGAAATTGAGCGTGCATATGTTATCAGCTCTGTATTTTCCGCAATGGTAAATCAGAATGTGGGATTACGAATAGCCGATAACTTCGATTCAAGCTTCAATACAGTAATTAATATGGTTGATACTGATATCACTGCTGTTGATTATAAAAAGCGTAAAACAGGCATAAAATTGATGCTTGAAAGAGGAAATGCCATTGCATCATTCCTTATAATCAACGGTGAGGGAGCATATGAGGACTTCATTCCCGATGAAGATTTCTTTGCGGATTTAAGAGAGAGATACTACAGCTATGACGAAAGCGAAAAGTCTGACAGCGATGAATAATATTTTTGATACTCACGCCCACTATGCCGATCACGCCTTTGACGAGGACAGATATGAGCTTCTTGACAGACTTCCTGAAATGGGTGTAAAGTATGTTATGCTTGCTTCGTCTTCGGTGTATGATACGGCAGAAAATGCGGCAATTGCTGAAAAATACGACTATATCTATGCCGCTTCGGGAGTTCATCCCGAAAGCGTTGACGAAAATCCTGCCGATTACCTTGACATTGTACGGAGTACGGCATTGAGTTCTCCTAAAATAAAGGCGATAGGGGAGATAGGACTTGACTACCACTATGAGGGTTATAGCCGTGAAAAGCAGATTAAGCTTTTTGAGGAACAGCTTATACTCGCCAAAGAGCTTGATATGCCTGTTATTGTCCACAGCCGTGATGCCTGCGAGGACACTCTGACCCTGCTGAAAAAACACAGACCGAGGGGCGTTGTACACTGTTTCAGCGGCTCTGCGGAAACGGCAAAGGAAATTGTAAAGCTTGGAATGTATGTTGGCTTTACAGGAGTTCTCACTTTCAAGAATGCTAAAAAGGCACTGAAAGCACTTGCGGAAGTTCCCATGGATAGGCTTTTGCTTGAAACGGATTGCCCGTATATGGCACCTGTTCCGTTCAGAGGGAAAAGGTGTGACAGCTCCATGATTGCCTATACAGCGGCGGCAGCGGCTGAAATAAAGGACGTGGAAACACAGGAACTTATTGATATAACTTGTGAAAACGGAAAAATATTTTACGGAATATGATACGGTTTATCCGTATCGGCAAAGAGGTTAAAAGATGTACTACTGCTGTGGAATTACAGAAAAAGGAGTCATGCCACATAACGAGGACGCACTGCTTATCGGCAGACACGTTATGACGGCAGGAATGGTTGAACAAAACATAAAACCGCCGTTTATTATGGCTGTTTCCGACGGTGTTTCGGGTGAAAATGCAGGGGAGCTTGCCTCTGTGATGTGTCTTGAGGGGCTTCGTGATATATCGGATTACCGCAAATCACAGCTTCACGGCGGTATTATGGCGATACACGAAAAGCTTGCGGAATACAGCAGGAATGACGAGGAAAGCAGAAATATGCAGACTACACTCTGTGGAATAGCCGTTGATGAAAACAGGCGTATAGCGGCATTTAATGTAGGTGATTCAAGGCTTTACCGCTTCCGAAGCGGTACATTAAGCCAGCTTTCCCGTGACCAGTCACTTGTCCAGCTTCTCTACGAGGAGGGCACAATTACACGTGAGGAACGTAAAACTCACGTTCACAGGAATATAATTTTCCCAGTTCTGGGAAATATCAAGGACACGCCGAGAATTGACGTTGAGGAAATCGAGGGCGGTCTGGAATACGGCGATGTACTGCTTATATGCTCTGACGGCTTGTCCGATACCCTTTCTACTATTGATATACAGGAGGTTATGGAGTACCCCAAGAGCCTGCTGAAACGTCTTGAAATCCTTGTGAATATGGCACTTGAAAAGGGCTGTACCGATAATATTTCGGTGGCGGCTGTTGTTATGAATGATTAGAATTATTAAAAATAGCAGGGAGATTTTCTCCCTGCTATAATAATTTTTACGCAATAGTACCCGTAATAACAAGCGTGCTTACACCGGGTTCAGTTGTCCATACCCCTGTTGCAGGGTCCTGGCTGAATGTGGCGGCAGGTACAGTGATACTTCCGTTTACAGAAGTAAATTCGCCTGTAGCTGTGTTATAGGTGTAATCTGCACCGATTACCCATGGTGTACCGTTAAAGGTCACAGAGGTGATATCAAGAACGGGATTGAATACATCTCTGAAAATAACGTCATCTGTTAAATCAGTTGCAGTACCGCCGTAGTTTCTGATATCAAAGGTATAAGTGATAGTGCCGTTTTCAGTCACCACATCAGGTTCAAGTGCCTTACTGATAGTCAGTTCAGGTTCAGTGCTGTTTGTTACAGTTTCAGAGGCTGTTACAGGGGTGATAGATGAACTTCCTGAAATTGTAACTGTATTGGTTATAGAAGCATCCTCGCCAAGTGGTGCAAATTCATTGGGACGAGCACTGTAGATGATGATAGCATTTCCCTCTGCAGGTACGCTGATACCTGTAATAGTCAGAGGCTCTGTATCAGAAACAGTAGGAGCTGCTTGTAATACGCCGTTGACGAAATAGTTTACAGTACCGCTTACATAGGTGAGAGGTACTACTTCTGTTGTGCCGTCTGCAAGGGTATATCTGCCCAGGTCGTCGGTGATTGTAAGGTTTGTAAATGCCGTATCACCGCTGTTTATAACGCTTACAACGTAGGTGATATCATCTGTTCCCGTATATGTGGGAGTTAATGCATTTTTTGTGGCGGACAGAGTTTCAACAATTCTGCCCGTAGTTATATTTGAATCTGCAACATTGCCATTATAGGAAAGTGTTGCCTGATTGAAAAAAGTTGCCATAATTTAATTCCTCCTGTAGGATTGCAGCGATGTGCTGCCTTATATAATATGAAATTATTTCTCTGTTTGTGAAAATTTGGTAAAACCCCTTTAAATATATTTTGAAATGTGATATAATAAATAATTAGAGTAAAAATCAGCCGTTATTTCTTATAGCGGCGTAAAAGGAGAATAAAATGGATAAAAATATGTTAAGAACATCGTATTATTCAAAAGAAAAGTACCTCATGGCTTTTCTTTTGGGATTTTTTATAATAATTGCGGCAATGCTGCCGATTATGGTCTGTGAAAACGGCTATTTCATTTACTACGGCGACTACAACGCACAGCAGATACCCTTTTACAACCTCGCCAACAATGCCGTGAGGGATGGGCAATTCGGCTGGAACTGGTTTACGGATTTAGGTTCTGACCTTACAACTTCATATTCTTTTTATCTCATTTCAAGCCCTTTTTTCTGGCTTTCCACAATTCTTCCCCGTGGACTTGTAACCCTTTCAATGCCTGTACTTCTCGCATTGAAACACGGTTTCGCCTCACTTACCGCATACATTTTCATACGTCGTTTTGTACGCTCAAAAGAGGCGGCTCTGACAGGTGCACTGCTCTACTCCTTTTCGGGATTTCAGATTTTCAACATATTCTTTAACCACTTCCAGGACGTAACAGCATTTTTCCCGCTTATGCTCATCGCCATGGAGGAAAATATCTGCAACCGCCGCCGTGGCTGGTTTGGCTTGATAGTGGCGATTATGGCGGCTCTCAACTATTATTTCTTTACAGGACAGGTTGTATTTCTTATACTCTATTTTCTTATGCGTCTGCCTTGTAAGGATTTCCCTGTCACTTTCAAAAAGTTCATGGGACTTCTTGTGGAAGCCGTTCTCGGTACGGCTATGGCTGGAGTTATACTTCTTCCCTCTGCACTTTCAATTATGGAAAATTACCGTGTAAGTCAGCGTTTATACGGCGAAAGAAATATAATCTATAACGAGGGTTCACGAGTTATCCGCATTATACAGAGCTTCTTCCTCATTCCCGACGCTCCTGCAAGACCTAATCTTTTCAAGAGCGACGGTGCAAAATGGTCGTCTGTCGGCGGATATATGCCTCTTTTCTCAATGCTTGGCGTTATTACCTTTATGCGTACACGTAAAAAGCATTGGGCGGTGCGTCTGTCGTGGATTTGCATACTCTGTGCATTTATCCCCATTCTCAACAGTATGTTCTATACTTTCAACGCCTCATACTATGCACGCTGGTTCTATATGCCCATACTGATTTTCGCTATGATGACAGCTCAGACTCTTGACGAGGAGGACGCTGATTTCAAGCCTGCAATCCTCATAACGGGCGGTGTAATGCTGTTTTTCGGGCTTGTTTCATTTATACCCGAGCAAAAGGACGGCGAATTGAGCTGGTTTACACTTCCCTACGATTTCGCATATTTCTGGCTTACATTCGGCATTGCGGCGGCTATGCTCCTGCTTGCGGTATATATCATATCGCAGAAAAATAAAGGGTATTTTTACGGCGGACTTATGGTCTATGCTACGGCATTTGCAAGCCTTATATGTGTACTGACAACTGTAATCTACGGTGCAGCGGCACCTTCTGACGCTAAAGATTATATCAGCAAGGCGGTCAAGGGCGGTGAGGGAGTATACGAAGAAGTTTCCGAGGATAATTTCTTCCGTGTGGATATCTCCGACGGCTGCGACAACTATCCTATGATATGGGGACTTCCTAATATGAGGGCATTTCAGAGCGTTGTAAGCACTTCTATTATGGATTTCTATGATTCCATAGGAATACAGCGTGATGTTGCATCCCGTGCGGATATTACTCATTATACCCTCCGTGGGCTTTTATCCGTAAAATATTTTTACCGTGAAAAAGACGGAGTGTTGAGCTACAGCGATATTGAGTCGGGTAAAACCCTTGACGAATCCGAGGAAATATCAGGCAATAACGGCATAATTTCGACAAAGGTTGATATACGTGAATATCTTTCCGAATTTGAATATATAGGCGAAAACGAGAATTTTGAGATATACGAAAACAAGCTGTATATTCCCATGGGCTTTGGATATGACACCTATGTAAGTGAAAGTGCTCTTGAAAAGAAAAGCAAGGCAGCACGTGAAAAGCTTCTTATTGACTCACTTGTGCTCAATGATGAACAGATTGAAAAATACAGCGATATACTGGAAAAGGCTTCTCCTGCGGTGTACAATCTTAACAAGAACGATTATATGGCTGTCTGTCGTGAAAAGCAGCAGAACTGTGCTGATTCATTTAAGTGGGATTCCTACGGCTTTGAGGCGGAAATAAGCCTCGAAAAGCCTGAACTTGTATTTTTCAGCGTCCCTTATAGTAAGGGCTGGACAGCGGAAGTAAACGGCAAGCCTGCGGATGTTGAGCGTGTTTCATACGGATTTATGGCGGTTAAGGCTGATGAGGGCGAAAATGTCATAACTTTCAGCTACCGCACACCCGGACTTTATGAGGGAACTATTATATCAATCGGCTCGGCTGTACTTCTTCTTGCCTTTGTGCTGATTTGCAGAAAGGGCGATAAGAAACTGAAATTCCGCAGAATTTCTCACAGCTACGACTATAAATCATGTCAGAAATTAACGGCAGATGAAGCATATACAAGAAACTGCACGAAGAATACATTTACAACGGAGGGTTAAGCTATGCACCTGGAAGAAAAAATGATAAAGAGCGAAAAGGTATACGAGGGACTTATTTTCAATATTACTCATGATACCGTAGAATTGGAAAACGGAAATACGGCTTTCCGTGATGTTCTGTGGCACAATGGCGGCGTGTGTGTTATTCCCGTGACCGATGACAATGAGATTTATCTTGTGAAGCAGTTCCGTTATCCCTTCGGTACTGCGTTAAGGGAAGTGCCAGCAGGAAAGCTTGAAAAGGGCGAAGAACCCGAAATATGCGGAAAACGTGAGCTTTTAGAGGAAACAGGATTTACCTGCCGTGAGTTTATAGACCTCGGAGAAATGCTTCCAACACCTGCCTATAATTCGGAGATTACTCACATTTATCTTGCAAAGGGGCTTGAATATAAAAATCAGAAGCTTGACGATGGAGAGTTTCTTGACGTGGAGAAAATTTCACTTTCGGAAGCCATTGAGCTTGTTATGAATGGTACTATCCGTGACGGTAAGACGCAGATTGCTATTCTGAAAGCAGCAAGGATTCTGGAGATATAAGCGTATCGGGAGGATAATATCCGCCCCTATATATACACCACATAACACAGCACAAAAAGTCGGGAATTCTTGCCGTTTCTGTGTTAGAATATAATCACCATAGAGGAAAGGAAATGCACAAATGAACAGCTGGATTGAGGGCATACAGAACGCCATACAGTATATTGAGGAAAACCTCACAGAAGAACTGGAAATTGTGGATATTGCGGCTAAGGCTTACGTATCGCCTTTCTATTTCCAGAAGATTTTCAATGTGCTGTGCGGCTTTACTGTCGGCGAATATATTCGCAACAGACGGCTTACTCTTGCGGCGGAGGAGCTTTCAACCCTTGATGTCAAGGTTATTGATATAGCTTTGAAATACGGCTACGACTCTCCCGACAGCTTTACCCGTGCATTTATGAAATTCCACGGTATCTCTCCCTCTGTGGCAAAGAAAAAAGGTGCGAATATCAAAAGCTTTGCACCGCTGAAAATTAAATTAACACTGGAGGGTGGTACTATGATCGAGTACAAAATTGTTGAAAAGGCGGCTTTCACTATTATGGGTAAATGCAGAAGATTCAGCTCGGATACTTCCTATACGGAAATTCCGAAGTTCTGGGCGGAACATTACTCCAACGGCGGCGGAGAAATAATCAAGGGCATGTTCGGTGCTTGCGTGGACGGAAATGACAAGGATTTCAATAATGGTAAGGAATTCAATTACTTCATTTCCGATTTGTACTTTCCATGGAATGAAATTCCCGAGGGTTGTACAACACATTCATTTTCCGCAGGATTATGGGCTGTGTTCCCATATCATGGCGAATGTCCAAAGGCTTTGCAGGATGTAAATACAAGAATCTGGACTGAATGGCTTCCTAACTGCAAGGAATACGAACTTGACGGCAATTATAACCTTGAATTTTATATTGAAAAAGAGCAGGGTGAAATCTGGGTGCCTGTAAAAATCAAAGAATAAAAGATACATTTAAAAACTATACCGCACAAAGCCAAAAATAAGGCTCTGTGCGGTGTTCGTTTTGTTATATTATGGTAATATCAAGAATGCTCATACCGCTGCTTATTGTAAGGGCGATATAATCACTTCCCTCTGCTTTAACAGGTATGGTGTACTCTCTGAAATCGTCATATGCCGTTGTTGCTTTGACATCGCAGGTATATCTGTTTTTTCCTACATTGAGATAAACCTTTCTATTGTCAAATACCGAGGAAACTTTCAGCCTTACCGCAGATTTCCCTGTGAAGTCAACTCCGCAGTATACCGCAGTTCCTGACCATTTATTGGTGCTGATATAGTAGCTTTTTAGCTTCTTTGACCATGTGGTGTTTATTTCGTCGCTTCTGTCAAATGTATATGCGAGAAATGAGTTTTTGCGTTGTCCGAGACTTTCACCCACAATTTCAACATCTGCCGAAAGGGGGAGCTTGTCCGAACAGCCGCCTGCCATGAATTTATACAGGGCTGTTTCCGTAATGAATTTTTCACGGCGGACATCGTAAATCTGTAATATATCAGGGAGAATTTCAAGCTTCACCCTCTTTTCGCTGTGAGCCTTTATATGTACTCTTGCAAAGCTGCAAAGTTTCTTTGAAGGTCGTGTTGCGTCTGATTTTTCAACTGTATAATACAGCTGTACAACCTCATCGGAATCAACGTCTGATATATTTTCAACGCAGACAAAGGCTGAATATGTGCCGTCGTCATTGGCTGACACTTCAAGGCTTTTATAGCGGAAATCCGCATATGAAAGCCCATATCCGAAAGGATATAAAGGCTTGCCCTTGAAATACATATACGTTGTGCCGCTGTTTTCAATGTTGTAATCCATAATATCTGGCAGTTCAAGCTCCGAACGGTACCACGTCATGGCAAGTCTGCCTGCGGGGGAGTTCTTTCCGCTTATTGTTTCCGCAAGGGCAGTTCCGAGAGTTGCTCCTGTGTGGGTGCTGTAAATAATTGCTGGGAGCTTTTCTTCACAGCGGTTTACGGAATAGGGAAAGCTTGAAATAATTGTAAGTACCGTATTAGGGTTTACAGCGTGTATTTCAAGTATATCATCTTCGCAGGCAAGGGCGAGAGTTGTACGGTCATAGCATTCCTTCACGTGCTGTATGGGATCATTTCCTGCACAGTAAATAACCGTGTCACATCGGGCGGCAAGTGCTTTTCCACGTTCAATTCCCGAGGATATAATCTCAAGAGTAAATGTATTTTCTGGCAAGACAGGCATATGCTTTTCAAGGGTGAGTCTGCCGTTTTCGCCGCAGACTATGCGGTGGTGTAGCAGAAAGTCCTCGATTATATACTCATTTCCGCTTATATTGCGGAAATTGAAAGTTTCTGCCGTAAACCAGTCATATACAAAATCCCTTGAAAGTTTAAGTGTTGCGTCCTTGTATGATACGTATCTGCCGTATTTTTCAGAGAAAAAATTCCAGCACTTATCTCCCCATTTTTTCAGCCTGAACAGGCAGCTTTCATCGGGTGTATCAATATTGGCATAAACTGTGCCGTCCTCGTGGGCAGAAAGATATTTTCCTTCTGAATTTTTTATAGCAACAATATCCCACAAATCGTCGGAAAAAATCTCACTTTCAGGAAATTCACTGCGTATACCCTCAACAGCTGATACTGGATTTCTGAAATATCCCGTGTACCAGTCACGGAAGTTTTCATTGCATACTGCTCCGAGGACAGCTATTTTTTTAGTGTCCTTTTTAATCGGCAGTATACCGTTATTTTTCAGCAGTACCATTTGTTCTTTTGCGGCACGGAGATTTATTTCTGCTGATTTTTTTTCGTCGAGAATATCGAGAGTTATGTCGTTATATGGACATTCGGGAGAGAAACGCCCCAATTTTAAACGGGCATACAGTACATTGCATACTGCACGGTCAAGCTCCTCCATTGTGATAAGACCCTGTTCAAGGGCTTTTTTTGCGGCTTCATGTATAACGCTTACGGTGTCGTTTACTATATCACAGCCCGATTTCAGCGATTCTGCAAGGGTTTCGGCGTGGGTTTCGCAATACTTATGGGCGGTGACTGTCATTGAAAAATCACAGCCGTCAGTAACTGCAAACCATATTCCCCAGTCTTTTTTCAGTACAGCGTCGATATCGGGAGTGCACATGGCAGGTATACTATTTATTTCGTTATATGAGGTCATTATGCTCTTTGCACCGCCGTATTTTACAGCGTACATAAAAGCGGCGTAGTAATATTCATATTTCAGCCGCAGAGGTAAATCTGCATTGCATTTATCACGGTCAGCCTCGTTGTTGTTGGCGGCGAAATGCTTCAAAGTAGGGATTGTTTTTATAAATTCCCCGTTATCAGCCGCCATGGCATTTGTATATGCCGCCGACATATACCCTGCAAGGCATACGTCCTCGCCGTAACCCTCTTCAGTGCGTCCCCAGAGAGGATTACGCTCCATATCTACTGTAGGCCCCCAGAGGCAGGGGCTCAATGTGCTGTCGGAGTTGTAATAGGCTCTGCCCTCATTTCCTGCAATTTCGCCAAGCTCCGCCATAAGCTGTGTGTCGAAAGTGCCTGCAAGTCCAATAGGCTGTGGGAATACTGTTGAGTAATGTTCTTTTTTACGGCCTACAAAGCCTCTTGCAACTTCTGTTCCAACAACAAATTCTTCCAGCTTTTCATCGGGAACAGCCTGCTGAATAACGCATATTAGGGATATTTTATCGTCAAGAGAAAGACGGCTGCAAATTTCAGCCGCTTTTTCTGTATATTTTTTATCAAGCATGGTATTATTCCTTATGTAAGGTCTGATATTATTTTTTTCGCGGCATCACGCCTTGTGCATCGGCTGTTCATAGCCATTTTTTCAAGGCGGCGGTGTGCCTGCGGCTCTGTGAAATTCAGATATTTCATAAGCATTGATTTTGCACGGTTTATAAGGCGAATATCGCCTATACGCTGCATAACCTCCTCCGATTCACGTATATCGGAAAAATGTATTGTATCCGCGTCAAGAAGCTTTATGCCGTCAGAAATTGTCCTGCGGCTCACAGGCTTTGACAATACGAGAATATTGTACGATGACAGCTTGTCAGCAAGGTCGTCGGCAATATCTCTGTTGCAGAGAAATATGACAAAGGCAGCAGTTTTTTCTGCGGCGTATATAGCAAGTTCAGCTCCGGATTCATCGTTGACAGGGGAGTTGATAATTATTATATCGGCAGTAATATTCAGCATATATCTGCGTGCTTCACTTCCCGAGGCAAAGGCTGAAATATCGCTGTATCCCATATTTTTCAGAGTGCTGGAAATCATATCCGCAGTAAAGTCTTTTCGGGAAACAATGATTGCTTTTTTCATATAAGCCTCTTATATATAGGGGAAATAGTACTCGTCGCAAAAGCTTTCTGTGCTGTCGTATTCTTTTAAAGCTTCAAGCTGTGAATTGATATGACGGAAAAGGATTTTCTGCACATTTTCGGGAAGATTACGGTTTACAAATTCGCTGTTGCGGGCAATTGCAAGTGCTTTTTCAAGGCTTTCGGGGAGCTCACGGGAAATATCATCGCTTTTGTAATAGAGAGAGCTGTCGCCGCTTTTTATGCCTTCAATTCCTGCGGCAAGTATAAGCTTGAACGCAATATACGGGTTGCAGGCGGCATCAGCGGAACGGATTTCAATTGTGGGAGTAATTCCCTTTGCAGCCGAAAGACGCACAAGGGCTGTACGGTCATCGGTAGAATAATTTATCATCTGCGGTGCATAGCCTACACCGAAGCGGCTTGAGGAATTTACGGTAGGGTTGAGAAAAGCTGTGATTTCTGCAATTCTGTTAAGTACTCCTGATATAAAGCATTTACCCTCCTCGGTAATAGCCTCGTGAGTTGTGCCGAAGATGTTTTCGCCGTTTTTCTTGATTTTAAGCGATATATTGAGAGCACTGCCATGCTCGTTTTTAAGCGGTTTCGGCATGAATGAAGCAAAAAGTCCGCACTGTTCTGCAATTGATTTTACAATCGTCTTGTAGTGCACCATATCATCAGCAGCACTTACAGGCTCATTCGCACGGAAGTCAATTTCATTCTGTCCGGGGCCGTGCTTATGGCATGAACTTTTGGGATTAAGCCCCATTTCTTCCAGAGAAAGGCAAATTTCACGGCGTACATTTTCACATTTGTCAAGGGGTGCCATATCAAGATAACCGCCCTTATCATGGGGGATTTTAGTAAGCTCACCGTTTTCATCAAGGTTAAAGAGGTAAAATTCGCAGCGTGTGCTTATCTCGCAGGAATAGCCGTTAAGACGCAGTTCGTTTATATATTTTGTGAGATTTGTACGCATATCCGCAGAATAATCGGAGCCGTCAGTGGTTTTAAGACTACAGAAAAAGCGTACAACTCTGCCAGATTTTGGTCGCCATGGCAGTACCGACATTGTAGAAATATCGGGGACAAGGAGAAGCTCGGGAACAGATTTGTCAAATTTTACGGAATCAAAGGGTATACCGCAGGAAATAGCCTGTTCCAGTTCATTGGGCATAATTGCAATATTTTTCAGATTGCCGAAAACATCACAAAAGGTAAGGCGTATAAATTTTATATCATTTTCCTCGATAAGGCGAAGAATTTCTTTAGGTGAACTATTCATAGCGGCTTCACTCCAGTCATATTATGATGATTTCATTATAGCATATTTACTGTAAAATGTAAATAGGGAAATAAAAAAATGGGATATTCAGCGAATATCCCATTGTAATTATTTATCAATTGTCTTACCGCATTTACCGCCGCATTGCTTGGCATACGGACAGCCTATACAGGTTCTGCCTTTTTTCTTTTCCCTGTAAAGGTAAAAGCATATTGCCATTACAATTCCGGCTACAATTGCAATAATTATAATATTTTCCATATCATCTCTCCAGTGAATATTCAGCCTTTACGGATTTATCTGCACGGCTGATAAGGAATCCGATATAGCCTGCAAAAACCGCTATGACTGCAAGTCCGCAAAGTGCCGCTGTTACATCAAGTGCCGCAGGTGTTGTGATAAGCGTGCCTATGGTGTACACCAAATAGGCTATGGTATATCCTACAGCAAACTGTAAGCCGATACCGCCCCAGAACCATTTCTTGCTTTTCATTTCGGAATTCATAGCACCTATTGCCGCAAAGCATGGGGGAGAGTAAAGGTTAAACATAAGATAGGCAAGTGCTGCCACTTTTGAAATAGCCATTACAGAGGCTGCTCCTGCCCCTGCACCCTCCATAAGTGCCAGTTCTTCGGTATCAATGAGGTTGTTGAGTCCAACGAAGCATACTGCAAGTGTACCGACTACGTTTTCCTTTGCGATAAAGCCTGTGATAGCCGCCGCCGCTAACTGCCAGCTGAGTACGCCTACAACCGGAACGAGGATATATGCAAAGGGGCTTGCAATTGTTGCCAGAATTGACTGGTCAGCCTGTTCAACTGCATGGAATGTCCAGTCAAATGACTGCATAATCTGTACTGCTGTGTTGCAGAGAAGAATAATTGTTGCCGCTTTTACGATGTATTCCCAACCACGGCTGCACATTGACTTGAATGCACCCCACAGTGAGGGAAATTTATACTCGGGAAGCTCTATGATAAAGAATGAATTTTTTGCTCTGTGACCTGTAATGAGGTTTACAAGCAATGCTCCAAGAAATATAAGGGCGATACCTGTGAGGTATACCACAAAGCTTATAACTCCCTTATTTTCGCTGAAAAATGCACCTGCAAAGAGAGCGATTACAGGGATTTTCGCACCGCATGGCATAAAGGGGGCAAGCATTGCCGTTGCTCGTCTTTCACGCTCGTTGCGGATTGTACGGCTTGCCATAATTCCAGGTACAGCACAGCCGATTGTGATAACAAAGGGGATAACGGATTTTCCTGAAAGTCCCACTTTTTTGAATATGGGGTCAAGAACAACAGCGGCTCTTGCCATATATCCGCAGTCCTCAAGGATAGCAATGAGGAAATACATTATCATTACCAGCGGTAGGAAGCCTAAAACTGCGATAACACCGCCAATTACGCCGTCAACGAGAAGTGCCGTTAAAATTGGTGAGGCATTTTCAAGAAGTCCGCCTACCCAGCCTTGGAAGCCTTCGAGCCATGCTACAAGGGTATCTGCTATGTATGGACCAAGCCAAGCCTGTGAAATCTGGAAAACAAGCCACATTACGCCTGCAAATATCAGCAGTCCCACAAATGGATTTGTTATAAATGCGTCGATTTTATCGCTGAAATTTCGGTCGCTTGTAAGGACTTTTCGCTGTTCTACCTGCTTTACAAGACAGTTTACAAATTCGTATCGCTGACAGTCTGCGGCTTCGGCGGCTGCTCTGTCAGTTGGTTCAAAATATTTGTTTTTAAAGGGAGCTTTCGGAGCAGTTCCAACTGCGTTTATTGCTGTATCTACCAGTTTTTCCAGTCCTTCGCCCGTCTTTGATGAGGTCTTGATAATGGGGCAGCCTAAAAGCTGTGACAGCTTTTCTTCATCGATTTTTGTACCCTTTTTCTCATTCAAATCCGTTTTATTGAGAGCGATAACCATAGGCACGCCAAGTTCAAGCAGCTGTGTTGTAAAGAAAAGACTGCGGCTGAGGTTTGTAGCATCAACAATATTTATAAGAACATCGGGTTTTTCGTTGACGATGTAATCCCTTGCTACGCTTTCCTCACTTGTAAACGGGGATATGGAATAAGTTCCGGGGAGGTCAACGGCAATAATCTCTTTGCCGCCGCAAAATGATTTTTTCAGCGAGTTTTCCTTTTTGTCCACAGTTACGCCTGCCCAGTTGCCTACTTTTTCACTTTTTCCAGTAAGTGCGTTGAACATTGTTGTTTTACCCGAGTTTGGGTTGCCTGCCATGGCTATTCTCATAATTTTCTCCTCTATTTTTGAAAATGTTTGTTATTATATACTAACATCTCTTTTAAAATATACAGGCACATAATATGCCTGGTATATCAAAATATGGTGTAGGGGGCGATGTGAACGTCGCCCCGTAATATTCAATTAATATACAGAAATTGCGTTTGCAAGATGTCTGTCGATGTTATATCTGCCGTCCTTGATTGCAACAACACAGCTGTTTCTTCTGCGTGATACCACTGTTACTGCGGCACCTCTATAGCAGCCAAGTGTGAGCAGGAAAGAGTTGAGTTCAGCGTCATTGCTGTTGATATCCTTTACGATATATTCCTTACCGATAGAAATTTGATTTAACGACATAAAATCACCCTTTTTTCAGATTGGGAAATATCCCAGCAAAGTGTGTGTTACCCTTTGCTAACTATATTATACCCTATTGTTTACAATTTGTCAATATCATTACAGAATAATCGGCGGATATTACAAAAGTAGTTAGGGATGTATAACGGTATTAGTTATTTATAACAAACATAATTTAAGGGCAATTGCAACATATCAGCGGTTAGCTTTCGAATCTTTCGTCGTATACCTCGTCCCAGTTTTCACCAATACAATCTTCTGCACATTCTTCGAGATAAAATGACAAATCAGCAAGCATATCATCAAAATCACGGTATTCCTGCTCACCGTCAGAAGTTACACGGAAGAAAACATTTGTACTGCGTGATAAAAGCAATTCTTCATCATTAAGAACTGTACCAACAATTATAACATCATTTTCGCCCTTATAATCTCCCGATTCAGGAAATTGAATTACAGCATATTGATTGAGAATATCTGCATTTTCAGTAAGCATAAGCCAGCTTTTGTACTCATTAGGCAGGCTGAATTTGTTTTCTTTTTCCCATTCTTCAATTTTAGCAATATCAGCAGGGGGAGCAAAAGAAGAATCCTTATACTCACACAATAATTCACACATATTAGTGTAATATTCAAACTGCTCTTTAATGTTTTCGTTAATTATAAAATCCATAAAAATTACTCCTTTAAAAAATTTTGCATAATGCACTTTAATATTATAATTATACATTGTTTTACATAATTTGTCAATGTTGAATTCAGCATTAAATTTTTTCAATTTTCTTCAAAGTATCTTTTCTTATTTCCTCTCTCAGCTGTGTGAAATAATCAGAAAAAGCCACTTTATCATCGGCATAGGTTTTATTCAGCTCAAATTCATTCTGCGACCAAGTGGACAAATCAGAGATATTATGCTGAATAAGCGCCTCTAATCCGTCTATTGCTTTGAATATCTTTGCTTCAATTGTTTTACGCTCCGCCATTTCAGCGTAAAGGGATTTCATCTCTGCGGAATAGTTTTCGGGCAGGGTATCAAGCCAGTTATTCAGCAGATTTTCCTCAGTTTTCTCGTTTTCTTTTGTCTTTTCAAATGTGGGAATATCCCCCGTGAACGCCTCTCCCAAATCGTGGATTATACACATTTTTATGACTTTATCCATATTTGCATCGGGAAATTCATCGCTTATAAGAAACGCAAATAAAGTCATAAGCCAGCTATGTTCCGCAACGCTTTCATGTCTGCCCTTAGCGGTATAGCAATGACGAGTTGTATCTTTCAGCCTTTCCGCAACGGTCAGAGCGTCAATAAGTTTTCTTGCATCCATAATTTCTCCTATAAACAAAATCGCCCTCGGAAACCCGAGAGCGATAATTTATGCGTTTAATCAAACACCGTACTTTGTTGTAGCAACGGGAACACCAGGGCCCATTGTGGAAGTTACTGTACAGCTCTTGAGGTAAGTACCCTTAGCTGCAGCAGGCTTAGCCTTAACGATAGCTTCCATAAGTGTGTTGAAGTTTTCCTCAAGCTTTGCAGAGCCGAAGGAAGCCTTACCAATGGGGCAGTGGATGATGTTTGTCTTGTCAAGACGGTACTCAATCTTACCAGCCTTAGCCTCTGTTACAGCCTTAGCAACGTCAGGAGTTACAGTACCAGCCTTTGGGTTAGGCATAAGTCCACGGGGACCGAGAACCTTACCAAGACGACCAACAAGACCCATCATATCAGGTGAAGCGATAACAACGTCGAAATCCATCCAGTTTTCCTTCTGAATCTTGTCAACGAGATCCATACCGCCAACGAACTCTGCACCAGCAGCCTGAGCAGCTTCGTACTTGTCTTCCTTACAGAAAACGAGAACCTTTACGTTCTTACCAGTACCGTTAGGGAGAACTACAGCACCTCTAACCTGCTGGTCAGCGTGACGTGAGTCAACACCAAGACGGATATGAGCTTCAACAGTTTCATCAAACTTTGCCTTTGCATTCTGGCAAACTAATTCGAGAGCCTCAACGGACTCATAAAGCTTTGCATAATCGACAGTCTTTGCGCTGTCAACATATTTCTTGCCGTGTTTCATTATATTTCCTCCTATTTAAGTGGTAATACCGGATGCCTATAGCTATCCGATTAGCGGAATTTTCCTCCCACCAATAGAACTCTGAACGGGGGATACCCGAATCATCATTCAAGTTAATTAAAAATCAGTCAACAACTAAAACAATTAATCAACAACTACAACGCCCATTGAACGAGCTGTACCTGCGATCATGCTCATAGCTGCTTCGAGAGAACCAGCATTGAGATCGGGCATCTTCTGCTCTGCAATCTTCTGGATCTGCTCCTTTGTGATGTTAGCAACCTTTGTCTTATTGGGAACTCCCGAACCGCTGTTGAGGTTGCAAGCCTTCTTGATAAGAACAGCTGCAGGGGGAGTCTTTGTGATGAATGAGAATGAACGGTCAGCGTAAACTGTGATAACAACAGGGATAATCATACCGATGTCGTTCTTTGTTCTCTCATTGAATTCCTTTGTGAATGCCATGATATTAACGCCGTGCTGACCGAGTGCAGGTCCAACAGGCGGTGCAGGAGTAGCCTTTCCTGCTGCGATCTGAAGCTTAATGTAGCCAACTACTTTCTGTGCCATGTATTCGCACCTCCATAAATGTGGTAAATGGCGAGACTAATATCGGATATCCGATTATTCTCTCCCACTGAAGCCCGCAGGCTTCTTTTAAAAATTGATTAATCCACTGCTGAAACCTGACTTAAAGGCAGGGTAGCGAGTGTTTCACGACCGAGCATTGATACAAGAATATCAACTGTACGGTCCTCAAGGTTAATGCTCTGAACGACACCGATAACGCCGTCCATAACAGTACCGGTAATCTGAACATTGTCGCCCACTTTGAAGTTAACGTCAACAATCGGTGTAGAAACGTCTATGCCGAATGTCTTTTCAACTTCCTCCTCTGTGAGGGGAGTGGGTGCAGAAGCGGGGCCTACAAAGCCTGTACATCCTCTGGTATTTCTAACGATATACCATGTATCGTCTGTAACGACCATTTTTATGAGGACATATCCGGGGAAAAGCAGGTGTTCTTTCTGCTTGCCGCTTGCAATGTCATCTTCCAGTTGGGTAGGAACTCTGACCTCTTGGATAAGATCGTGAAGCTTTCGGTTTTCAACAACCTTTTCTATATTCTGGGCAACTTTATTTTCGTAGCCTGAATATGTGTGTACTACGTACCACTTTGCTGCTTCTGGCATAACTGATCCTCCTTCAGATTTCCGTTCGTCACTTCTGACTGTAGATAAGATTCATAAGTCCAAGGAAGCCTGAATCAAGCAGACCTACGAGAACAGCTGATGCAGCAACAACGGCAAGAACGATACCTGTGTTGTTGATAACAGTTTTCTTTGTGGGCCATACAACTTTTTTGAATTCAATTTTCAGTTCCTTAAACCACTTTGCAACCTTATTGGGCTGCTTCTTTTCGGATTTCTTTTCCTTTTTATCCTTCTTCTCGGATACTTCGGAAGCTGTATTTTCTTTATTCTTAGCCATAAAAATACTCCTTCCGATTACTTTGTTTCCTTGTGAAGAGTGTGCTTGCGGCAGAACTTGCAATGCTTCTTCATTTCGATTCTGTCGGGATCGTTCTTCTTGTTCTTCTTGGAAACGTAATTACGCTGTTTGCACTCTGTGCATGCCAATGTAATCTTGACTCTCATATCGGCACCTCCTGAATAGATTACTTCCTCCGCAGTAAGCGGAGATAGGTTGTTTGCCTCCCTCGACGGGGAAATGTATGTCCGAAAAACAGACATAAAAAATAACCCCAAATTGAGGTAAATATATTATATCACATATTTCTCCCTTTGTCAAGGGCTTTTTCTAAATTTTATCATTTATTTTTGTGAGCGGTGATATTTTGAAAAAGGGCAGTATTGAACTGCCCTTTTTGTAATGTGTGATATCATTATTATAAAGGAAGCTTTGCAACAAGTTTTGCGTCAAATTTCTGAATTGCAAGCGCGTCGGAGGCTGTTATACCTTCTTCGCCGTCAACATCAGCGTTTGCAGCTCCTTTTTCTGAAAGTTCGTACTTGTCGGAGTTACCAATGCTCTGGAAAATTGCAGCTGCATCAGCGATTGATACTGTGCCGTCACAGTTTGCGTCACCTGCAAGAGTTACCTCATTACCGCCTTCAGAAGGCTTTGATGTGGGTTCTGTTGTAGGCTCTGCAGGTTCTGTTGTGGGTTCTGTAGGCTCTGTTGGCTCGGGAACTTCGGGAACTGAACCGTCAGGCTCGATACCGCCAACGAGAACATCACCGTCGTAAATACAGATACCCTCTGCCTTTACTTCGTTGCCTGTGCCGAAGAATGCATCGTCCTCTGTGAAAATCTTAAGTCCGTCATAGCTTGTATCGTTTGAGGGATCCCATGTATCACCGTAGTACATACCTACTGTGAACTGATACTTCTTACCAGAGTTTGCAATCTTATAATCGTCAAACTTGATTTCAACATAGTAAGTATCTGCAAGCTTGTCGTACTTGTGAATACCTGTGATAACACCGTCAGCAGGTGCAGCTTCAACAGCAGCCTGGTCGTAAAGCTCGGAAGCCTTTACGCTGTCAATATTTGCAATTTCAGATGAGTTGAAATAATATCTTACAGAGATTTCCTTTGAACCCTTTGTGGAGTCTGTCATTACCATGAATGAAACCTTTGTAACTCCGCAGCCGTCAGCGTTGAGGTCGTCAATACCGCAAGCATTTATCCAATAGTTGTTTCCGCCGCCTTCGCCTGCGATAAATTTAGGATCAGGTGGGAAGTTCTTTGTGGGCTGCATATCTTCTGTGCCGAAGAATTCATAAAGACCTGCACAAGCACCAACGAATGCTGCGTTATAGTCAATTGTAACCTCGTTGTCAATCCAGTCGGAAGTTACGTCGTTATGCTCGTCGGATGAGCCAGGGCCGCCTGCGAGAGCACCGTAGAGAACGTATCTGTGTTCGTCGGGATCTTCACACTTTGTAAGTCCTGAAGCAGCTCTGTGGTGGGGATATTTTGCAGAATTTTCGTTATATCCTACGATAAGGCTTCTGCTTCCGTGTGTGGGGCCGCCTGTTGCTCCTGCTTCCTCAAATGTAAGGTCGTTATCGCCCATGAGGTAGTGCATCTGACGCTGTGCCCACTCTGAGAATTCGCCCGGTTTGCCGTTGTTTGTGTACTTATCGTAAACAAGACCGATAAGCTGCATAGCTGTGTTGTACCGAGCTGAACCCCACTGGTTGAGGAATGCGTAACCCTGGGGAGTTTCAAGTCCCTGCCATGTGGGGAGACACTTCTGAACCTGTTCCCAGATGTTTTCAAATACATATTCATTCTTGCCCTGTGCTTTTCTTAACATATTGATAAGGTCAACTTCGGGGTATTCCTGATTGATACGAGCCCATACGCAAGCCGCACCGCTCCATACATCGTTCCAGCAGAAGCACCAGCCGCTTGGAGCATAGTAATCGTAGTAGGGAGCACCTGCTTCAAGGTAGGATACATCTTCTGTACAGAGGAAGAGCCAGCCTGCAGCCCAGCAGAAATCGTCTACCCATTTTTCGGAACGGTAGTAACCTTTAGGGCCGTCAGCGTTATCACTGAGAACAGCTTCTTCGCCGTGTCTTTCAAGAGCAGTTACGCTGAAATCCCAGAGAGCCTTTGCGTAATCAAGGGATTTCTCGGCATATTCGGGATCTGTGTCCTTGAAGTTGAGGTAGTTGAGGGCGAGAGAAGCGGCAGCTGATGTTGTATAGTCGATCTGCGGCTTATCTGCTGTAAGGAAGAAAGCGGGTCTGCCCATTTCGTCAATTTCAGGGGAATTCCAGTAAGCATGGTCAATATCACCGTCACCTACCTGATAGCAATGAGCAACAACCTCACCACTGTCGTCACGGAATGTACACTTCATAAGGTAGTCGTTGAAGTAGCGGAGAATTGTTTCGATATGGTCGTCCTGACCTGTTTTTACATAGGAATCACGGAACTCGTAATAACCCCAGCCAAGAGCTGCAGCGGAATAGTTTTCGGGCATACCGAACTCAACGTGGTCGCCTGCATCGTGGAAACCGCCTGCAACGTCAACACAGCCGTCACCATCGGGGTCGAGAACGTCCTTGTATTTGTCGATAAAGGACTGTGAAAGGTTTGTGCCTACGAAGTCTGTGATACCTGCAACAAGCTCAACCTGTGCGTCATAAGTATGACAGTCGCCTCTCCACTTGTAGCGGTTATTCTCGTTTACTTCAGTTCCGCACATATTTGCGTCGTAGAAGTAAATGGAATACTGCAGTGCGCGGGCGTAGTCGAATTCGAGATCCGAGTCGTTTGCAAGAGAGTCTGCAAGCTCCTCTGCAGCGTTTACGGCAGGGGTAAAGGCTGTAAGCTGGGAAACAGCAACAGCTGCACACATAGCTGCCGAAACAATTCTTTTAAATGTTTTCATTCTTAAAACCTCCGTAATTTTTCTTTTTTAATCCCATTTAATAATAATTTAGCTTATCCCTCGATAATTAAATGAGATAAATCAACATCGGGTATACTTATCATAACATATTATTCATAAAAAAGCAATAGTTTTTTTGCGGTTTTTTTAGAAAATCGTCATTTTTTGCGAATTGCCTATTCATTTATTGCTTTTTTTTCTTAAAAATAATTTAATTGGAATAAACAGAATTAATAAACAGCAAGCCAATAAGAATACGGAGGGAATTGCAACACGCTGACCGTTTATACGCTGAATTGCGAAAGCCTGTACAAGGTCGTCTGCATTTTCAAATGAAAGGGCGTTTTCATCGGCATAGCTGTTGGCGGCTGATTTTTTCTTACCGAGTATGGTAAATCCCTCAATCTGTGATGCTCCTGAATCGGTAGGTGTATATCCGAGGGAGCATATACCTATCTGCTCTACTGTGGGAGGAACATAGAGGGAATCCATTCCGCACATATAAAAGGAACAATCACCTACGTAACAGAGGGAATTTCCGAGTGTTACAGATGAAAGTGAGGTACAGCCGCTGAAACAGAAATCGCCGATTTCTGTGATGTTGTCGTTTATGTCAAAGGAAACAAGACTTGTACAGCTGCGGAAACATGAGTCGGGGAGTCGTGTTAACTTATCGGAAAGGGTAACGGCTGAAAGTTTTTCGCATCCATTGAAACAACCCATGCCGATTTCACTGACAGAATCGGGAATTGATATGCTTTCCAGCGAAAAACAGGCATAAAAAGCGTGATGACCGATTTTTTTGATGGTTTCGGGGAGTGTTATATGTTTCAGGCTTCCGCATTCATAAAAGGCATTGTCACGTATTTCCGTCACACGACAGCCCTCAACTGTTTCGGGGATATCAATATAGACGGGTTCTCCCTCGAAGCCAGTTATTGTGACTTCGTTGTTGATGATAGTGTAGACATAGCCAGTGTCGTTTTCGGCTGAATAAGCAGAAAGGGGCGAAAATGCGGAAACAGCGGTAATTGCCGAAAAAGCGGCGGATAAAATTATTTTTTTCATATGTTTTTATCTCCTTGTATATTCTTTTGTTTACATAGATATTATAGATATTATAATGTGTAAATTCAGTTCCGTAAAGTCAAAAATTCCTTGAAAATAATATGTTTTCCGACGGGAAATACGCAGATTTTACAGGAAATACTTTCCTGCGGCATAATTCTCTGTCGCAAAATGGGATATTACGGCGGAAAAATCTTGCATATATCACGTTGTAACGTCAATATTAACTGCGAGGTGATTTGTTTATGAAAAAACATATGAATATAATTCTTTTTGCAGGTTTTGTTTTTACGTTACTTATTTCAAACGGCGTTGGATTTATCCGTGACGGCAGGCGGCTTGATTCCCTGCGTAACAGTGTTCTGCGGCTTCATATACTTGCAGATTCCGATACTGAATATGCACAGTCGCTGAAACTTAAAGTCCGTGACGGGCTTCTTGAAGCCGACCTTTTCGGGAATGCTGCAACGCTTGAGGAAGCGGAGTTGACAGCGGCGGAAAATCTTGATATAATAGAGAAGAAAGCCGAGGAAATACTTCGTGAGAATGGCTGTTATCTTCCTGTTACTGCTGAACTTGCCGATGTGGAATTTGACGAAAGAGTTTATGAGGATATTACCATGCCAGCGGGGGAGTATCGTGCTCTGCGTGTAAAAATCGGCTCTGCACAGGGGAAGAACTGGTGGTGCGTTATGTATCCGCCCCTTTGTCTGCCTCCTGTATGTGAGGAAAAGTGTGAAGAAAATGTTGAAAAATCCGACTCTGCGGAGGAATATTTTACAGAGGAGGAAAAGGATATTCTCCATTATCCTGAAAAATATGAGGTGCGTTTTGCTGTATGGGATAAAATTAAGGAGATTTTTGATAAATATACTGTGCATAATGACAAAATAGAGGAAAAGACTTGACAAATTATGAGAAATGGTGTATACTATTTGAGTAAGAAAGCAGAACAAGTCCGTTCTCACCGTCAGGCAAAGCTTAAACGGTCAATATGTTATAATCTTTGAAATAGGATAATTGCGTATTGTGTGAGTGTGGATATTTCTGCACTCACTTATTTTATGTCCGGAGGTGCTTGAACATTAGCAAACAGGAACTGCAGATCAACGAAGATATCAGAGATAAAGAAATTCTCGTTATCGACGATGAAGGAAAGAAACTTGGCACAATGTCTGCCAAAGATGCCCAGAAATTAGCTTACGAAAAGGATTTGGATCTTGTAAAGATCGCTCCACAGGCAACACCACCCGTATGCCGTATTATGGACTACGGAAAGTATTGCTTCGAACAGGCTAAACGTGAAAAAGAAGCGAAGAAAAACCAGAAAATAGTCGCTATCAAGGAGATACGTATGTTCTCCACAATTGATACCCACGATTTTGAAACAAAGGTCAACCAGGCTGTCAAATTCCTTCAGGGAGGCGACAAGCTCAAGGTATCCGTAAGATTCCGTAAGAGAGCAATTGCTCACCCTGAACTCGGTGCAGAGCTGCTTGATCGCTTCAAGGAGGCTGTTTCTGCAGCAGGTTCTGTTGACAAGCCGGCTAAAATGGAGGGACGCAGCATGGTTATGTTTGTAAGTCCCAAAAAGAACTGATAAGTTCTAATTAAGGAGGAATATTCAATGGCAAAGGTTAAGGTTAAAACTCATTCCGGTGCAAAGAAGCGTTTTAAGATTACAGGAAACGGCAAGGTAAAGTACCAGCACACAAACAAGAGACACAGACTTACACAGAAGGATACAAAGCGTAAGAGAATCGCTCGTAACGCAGGTGTTGCAGGCAGTGCTAACGCTCCTACAATCAAGCAGCTCGTTCCTTATATGTAATCTGACGGGAGATTGTCCCGAACAACGTTTATTACTATTAATTCCGGAGGTATAAGATTATGGCACGTATTAAAGGTGCAATGATGACTCGTAAGAGAAGAAACAAGACATTAAAGCTCGCTAAGGGCTACTGGGGCGCAAAGAGCAAGCACTTCAAGATGGCTAAACAGGCTGTTATGAAGTCCGGCAACTACGCTTACGTAGGAAGAAAGCTCAAGAAGAGAACTTTCAGACAGCTCTGGATCGCAAGAATTTCAGCTGCTGCAAAGATGAATGGTATGAACTATTCTACATTTATGAACGGCTGCAAGAAGGCTGGCATCACACTCAACAGAAAGATGCTCTCCGAAATTGCTATCAATGACGCTGCAGGTTTTGCTGCAATCGTTGAAAAGGCAAAGGCTGCTCTTTAATCACAACTGTACGACAACACGCTCCTATATATAAAGAGCGTGTTTTGTTGTACTTGGAATAGGAGAGGGTGGAATATTGGAAAACATTATTACATCTAAAGATAATCCCGTTATAAAGCTGTATCAGAAGCTTTCTTCCTCGAAAAAAGAAAGGCTTCAGTACGGCTTATTCGTGTTGGAGGGATTACGTATAACCGAGGACGCTCTCCGTGAGGAAAGCGGTATAACTCACCTTATATTGACCAAAAATGCCTATGAAAAATATGGCGATAGTCTATTACAGGCTGATTTGAGAAATACAAAAACGCTTGTTATTTCAAATGAACTTGGCAATAGAATTGCTGCTACGGATACTACACAGGGGGTATTTGCAATATGCTCCATACCTGCGGCGAAAAAGCCCGTGTTCGGGGATAATTGTAGATATGCCGTACTTTACGGCTTGCAGGACCCCGGCAATGTGGGCATGATTATCCGTACCGCCGATGCTCTTGGAATTGACGGAGTAATACTTTCGGGCAGCTGTGACCTTTACAGTCCGAAGGTTATCCGTGCAACTATGGGCTCTGTTTTCCGTATGAATATACATATCGAAAACGACACGGAGGCTCTTTTCGGTATGCTTGAAAACGGCGGTGTATGTACATCTGCGGCTGTTATCGATACAGATGCACAGAGAGTTACCGACATAACCTTTGAGGGCAGACAGGCGGTATTTATTGGCAACGAGGGAAGCGGACTTCCTCGAGATATAGCCATGAGATGCAGCAGACGCATTACAATTCCTATGAACGGCACTATAAACTCACTCAACGCAGCTATGGCTGCCGGTATTCTTATGTGGGAGCTGGGAAAATGAACAATAAGAAGTATTGGGTATGGCTTGGAATGGTCTTCGGCGGCGGAACATACAGATTATGGCAGTTCATGAGCGTTTTTGAATCTGTCAGAGAGGTTTGTATGGAGTTGCTTTCCGTCAGTGAAGCGGCAGGTCTTACAAACAAGGATATACAGAATATAAAAGCATATAATCTAAAAGACGCAGAATTGCTTATTGAGGAGTGTACAAAGAGGGGCATTTCCATTGTCACCTATGAGGATTCGGATTATCCAAATCATCTGCGATATATCGCTGATCCTCCGCCTGTGCTTTTCTGCAAGGGAAATACAGCTTGTCTTTCGGGTACAAAGACCATAACAAGTGTTGGTACAAGAAAGGCAGGAAATTACAGCTTATCCGTGTGCAACCGCATATGCACGGAGCTTGCGAAAAAAGGCTACATCATTGTAAGCGGATTTGCTCTCGGGATTGATATAGCGTCACATCTTGCCGCTGCGGAGGCAGGATATCCCACAATCTGCGTTCTGGGCTGTGGAGTCGATGTTGATTATCCAAAGGAAAATGTACAGTTCAGAGAAAGAATTTTACAGTCGGGCGGAGTATTTGTTTCTGAATATCCCCCCGGAACAAAGCCGGGGCGTGGGAATTTCCCCAGAAGAAACAGAATACTTTCCGCTATAGGCAAGGCGGCAATGGTTTTTGAGGCTTCCGATACATCGGGTTCACTTATTACTGCAAGACTTGCGGCAGAACAGGGGCATGAGGTATTTGTGCTTCCTCCGTCGGATATTTTTTCTCATTCCTACAGCGGAAATATCGCTCTTATGAAAGAGGGTGCTGTTCCGATTACGGGTGCGGAGGTTATTGACGATTTTTTTTGCAATAGCCCGTCAATAGCCGCAGAGGTGAAAAATGACGCATACGCTTTTGTTGCGGCTGAACTACTTTCGGGCGAGGGAACATCGGCAAGATATGATTTATCGGCTGTCGGTGCTTTGTCAACAGCAGATATGCAGAACAGCATAGCTGAATATGATGAAGAAAACGATGTCAGCGGAGATGAGGAAGTTTCCGAAATCACCGCAGACGAACCTGTAAAGACAGAAAAAAGTTTTGAACATCTTGAGGGTATAAAGAGGGATATAGCGGAAATTATCCGTGATAAAGGCAGACTTCATGCAGATATTATCTGCAATGAGCTAGGCGTTGATTCTGCGGATATTATGGTGGAGCTGACAGAGCTTGAAATTCTTGGAGTTATCAAAGCCTGTCCAGGAAGAATATATGAATTACTATAGGGGTTCCCCGTAAATAAAACTATTTCGGCATATGTGCCGTGACATATATGTAAGAGGTAAGATATAAATGGCAAATTTAGTTATAGTTGAGTCGCCTGCAAAGGCGAAAACAATACAGAAATATCTCGGAAAGGGCTATGAAGTCATAGCTTCAATGGGACATATCAGGGATTTACCAAAATCCAAACTGGGCGTAGACGTAGAGGACGATTTCAAGCCCCAGTATATTGATATGAAAGGAAAAGGCGACGTTATTAAGGATCTGAAAAAACGTGCCAAAAAAAGCGATAAGATATTTCTTGCAACCGACCCTGACCGTGAGGGTGAGGCTATTTCATGGCATATCGCACAGATGCTCAAACTCGACCTTGAGGACGATATCCGTGTAGCTTTCAATGAAATTACAAAATCGGGCGTTACAAACGGTATGAGTAACCCCCATAAAATAGACATTGACCTTGTAAATGCACAGCAGGCGAGACGTATTCTTGACCGCCTTGTGGGATATAAATTAAGTCCGTTTCTCTGGAAAAAAGTCAAGAGAGGACTTTCCGCAGGACGTGTGCAGACTGTTGCTGTGAGCCTTGTTGTTGACCGTGAAAACGAAATACGTGCCTTTATTCCAAAGGAATATTGGTCAATTGACGCTAAATTCACTGCTCCCGGTTCAAGAAAGGTTTTTGACGCGTCATTGCTTACAATTGACGGCGAAAAGTTTGAGCTTGCCAATCAGGAGCAGGCTGACGAGCTTTTGAAACGTCTTGAGGGTGCGGAATATGAGGTAACTGCCGTTAAAAAACGTGTTACAAAGAAACAGCCTGCACCTCCTTTCATTACATCTACCATGCAGCAGGAGGCATCAAAAAAGCTTGGATTTACTTCAAAGCGTACTATGAAAGCTGCACAGGAGCTTTACGAAGGTGTTGACATCGAGGGTATCGGTGCTGTAGGTCTTATCACCTACATGAGAACAGACAGCCTGCGTATCTCCGATGAGGCAAAGGCTGCCGCTGCTGAATATATCGAAAATGTTTATGGCAAGGAATATCTCCCCGACAAGCCGAGAGTATTCAAATCCAAGAATAACGCACAGGACGCTCACGAGGCTATTCGTCCCTCACTTCCCGAGCTTACTCCTGCCCGTGTAAAGTCAAGCCTTACAAATGACCAGTATAAGCTGTATGATCTTATATGGTCAAGATTTATTGCAAGCCAGATGGCTAATGCACTTCTTGATACAGTTTCCGCCGATATATCGGCAAATGGATGTGTTTTCCGTGCATCGGGATATTCTGTGAAGTTCAACGGCTTTACTGTTCTTTACGAGGAGGCTACAGAGGGCAAGGAAGCGGCTAAAAAGGAACTTCCGCCCCTTGCTGTCGGCGATAAGCCAAAGCTGAAATCCATAAGCGGAAATCAGCATTTCACACAGCCGCCCCCGAGATATACAGAAGCCTCACTTATCAAGGCTCTGGAAGAAAACGGCATAGGCAGACCATCAACCTACGCTCCCACAATATCCACAATTACTGCAAGACAGTATGTGGAGCACGAGGGAAAACAGCTTAAACCCACAACATTAGGCGAAGTTATAACGGAGCTTATGAAAGAGCATTTCAACGGCATTGTGGACGCAAAATTCACCGCCGATATGGAAAGCAGTCTTGACGAGGTTGAAAAGGGTGAAAAGGACTGGGTAGCAACTCTCCGTGAGTTTTACACCGATTTTTCCGCCGACCTTGAAAAGGCAGAAACTGCTATGGAGGGCAAGCGTGTTAAGGTTCCCGATGAGGAAACAGACGTTGTATGTGAAAACTGCGGTAAAAACATGGTTATCAAGTATGGAAGATACGGAAAATTCCTTGCTTGTCCCGGTTTCCCCGACTGTAAAAATGCTAAACAGCTTGTTACTGAATCCGACGGCAGCTGTCCAAGATGTGGCAAGAAAATGCTGCTGAAGAAATCCAAGAGGGGCAGAAGCTTCTATGGCTGTGAGGGATATCCGGAGTGCGATTTTATGACATGGAATGTTCCTACAGCGGAAAAATGCCCCGAATGCGGAAAATCTCTTTTCAACAAGGGCGGAAAGTCGGGTAAGCTTATCTGTGAAAACGAGGGCTGTACCTATGAAAGGGAACTGAAAAAATGAGTGTAACGGTTAATGTTATCGGTGCAGGACTTGCAGGCTGTGAAGCCGCATGGGCTCTTGCACGATATGGTATAAATGTAAGACTTTACGAGATGAAACCGCAGAAATTCAGCCCTGCTCATAAATACAAGGGTTTTGCGGAGCTTGTGTGCTCAAATTCCCTTAAAGCCGCAAGACTGGAATCGGCGGCAGGTCTGCTTAAAACGGAAATGGAAATGCTGGGCTCCCTTACAGTACCCTGTGCAAAGGAAAATTCCGTTGAGGCAGGCGGTGCACTGGCTGTAGACAGAGAAAAATTCTCCGATGCAGTTACTGAAAAAATATGCGGAAATTCCATTATTGAAGTAATCGAGGGAGAGGTTACAGAGCTCCCCGAGGGTATAAATATTATCGCTACAGGCCCTCTTACTAACGGTTCCATGGCGGATATTATAAAAAATCTCTGCGGCGAGGGATTGAGCTTTTATGATGCTGCTGCTCCCATTGTGACATATGAAAGCCTTGACAAGGAAAAGGTTTTCTTTGCTTCACGCTATGACAGGGGGGACGCTGATTATATCAACTGCCCTATGAATAAAGAGGAATATCTTGCTTTTTATGAGGCTCTTATTTCGGCGGAGCGTGTTCAGTTAAAGGATTTTGAAACTCACCCTTTCAGCGTATACGAGGGCTGTATGCCTATTGAAGTGCTTGCTACAAGGGGCGTTGATACAATGCGTTTTGGTCCCATGAAGCCTGTGGGAATTACTGATGTCCGCACAGGAAAACGTCCATATGCAGTGGTACAGCTTCGCCGTGAAAATAAAGAGGCTACACTGTTCAATCTTGTGGGATTTCAGACAAATCTGAAATTCGGGGAGCAGAAGCGTGTATTCTCAATGATTCCTGGACTTGAAAACGCTGAATTTATGCGTTACGGTGTAATGCACAGAAATACATTCATAAACAGTCCCGAACTGCTCAACTGTGATTTTTCCATGAGAAGCAATGAAAATATCTACTTTGCAGGACAGATAACAGGCGTTGAGGGTTATATGGAATCGGCGGCAAGCGGACTTATTGCAGGTACAGCCGTCGCAAGAAAAATACTGGGACTTGAACCCATAAATCTGCCCCGTGAAACAATGCTGGGAGCGTTGACTTCATATATCAGCGATACGTTCAACAGCGGAAAATTCCAGCCTATGGGTGCAAATATGGGAATACTTCCCGATATTGGTGAAAGAATACGTGACAAAAAAGAAAAATACGGCGTATATGCCAACAGGGCAGTTGCGGCTTTAAGAGAGGAGCTGGAGAGAATTGGCAAAGATAATAGTTGACGCTTTCGGAGGCGATAATGCGCCTCTTGAAGTCATAAAGGGCTGTGAACAGGCTGTAAAGGAGCTTGGAGTTCAGATAATCCTTACAGGCAGCGAGGATAAGATTAAAAAGTGTGCCGCTGATAACGGCATAAGCCTTGAGGGTATGGAAATTGTTCATACAGACGAGGTTTTCGATATACATGAAGAACCAAATCAGATTATAAAATCGGGTAAAAACACTTCTATGGCAATTGGTATGCAGCTTCTTGCGGAAGATAAGGGCGACGCTTTTGTTTCCGCAGGCAGTACAGGTGCCCTTGTTATGGGTGCTACCTTTATTGTAAAGCGTATCAAGGGCATAAAGAGAGTTGCTCCGTCACCTGTGCTCCCTGCTGATAAGGGCAGCTTTATTCTTCTTGATGCAGGTGCAAATACCGAATGCCGCCCCGATATGCTGGTACAGTTTGCCGTTATGGGAAGTGCCTATGCTGAAAAGGTTATGGGCGTAAAAAATCCTAAAGTTGGACTTCTTAACATCGGTGCAGAGGATACAAAGGGCAGAGAGCTTGAAGTTGAGACATACAAGCTTTTGGAGAAATCTGGACTTAACTTTGCAGGAAACGTGGAAGCACGTGATCTCCCCAAGGGCAATTTCGATGTAGTCGTAACAGACGGCTTTACGGGAAATATAGTGCTTAAACTCTATGAGGGAATGGGCTCATTCTTTGCAAAGAAGATGAAGTGGATTTTTTCCGGAGCAGGCATTCTCGGTGCATTGTTCTCCATGGGCAAAATCAAAAGCTTCAAAAAGCAGATGGATTATCGTGAAACAGGCGGCTCTGCACTTATGGGCGTTAAAAAGCCTGTTATAAAGGCACACGGCAGCTCTGATGCTACGGCATTCTATAACGCTGTAAGACAGGCAAAACAGTGCGTTGACGGAAATGTTATAGGTGCAATTGAAAAATATGTTGAGGCAAATTCACAGAGGGACAGTAAAGATGAATGATATTGAAAACATTTTAAACTTTGAAAAAGAAATACGCTATGAATTCAAGGATAAGAAGCTGTTGATTAACGCTCTTTCACATTCTTCATATGCCAATGAGAGGAAAAATCCAAAGGGCAGCAATGAGCGACTTGAATTTCTCGGTGACAGCGTTCTTTCCGTGGTTGTATCGGATTTTCTGTACAAGAATCTCGATTCCGTAGCAGAGGGCGATTTAACAAAGCTTCGTGCTTCTCTCGTATGTGAAAAGAGCCTTCATGTATTTGCACAGCAGATAAATCTGGGGAAGTATATTCTTCTCGGCAAAGGCGAGGAAAATACAGGCGGCAGAGAGCGTCCTTCAATTCTTGCGGACGCATTTGAAGCTGTTATTGCGGCGATTTATCTTGACGGCGGCATGGAGGCGGCAAGAAAGCATATCCTCCGCTTTATTCCCGAAAATCCCGTAAACGGCACGAAAATGGCTTTCGGCGATTTCAAGACAGTTTTACAGGAAATCGTTCAGAAAAATCCCGAGGAAAAGGTTGAATATGTCCTCATAGGCGAGGAAGGCCCCGACCACAATAAGCGTTTTGTTGTTGAAGTTATGCTCAACTCACAGGTAATCGGCAAGGGCAAGGGCAGAAGTAAAAAGGACGCAGAGCAGCTTGCCGCAAAGGAAGCTTTAGAGCTTATGGGCTATAACACAGGCATATGAAACACGCAAATATATCAATTTTTATTCCCCATATCGGCTGTCCCCACAGGTGCAGTTTCTGCGATCAGCGTACTATAAGCGGTGCACAGCGTTTACCTCACGGGGATGATGTAAGGGAGATATGCAGTAAAGCTCTTGCAGAGGTGAAATCGCCTGAAAATACGGAAATTGCCTTTTTCGGCGGCAGCTTTACAGCAATTCCAAGGGCATATATGACGGAGCTTCTTGAAGCGGCATTTCCCTTTGTGGGGGAGAGCAAATTCAAAGGCATACGCATATCAACCCGCCCCGATTGCATTGACAAGGAAATTCTGACGCTGTTGAAAAAATATGGTGTTACAGCTATAGAGTTGGGAGCACAGTCAATGTCGGATAAAGTCCTTGAAGCGAATGAGCGTGGACATTCATCGGCAGATGTGGAAAAAGCGTCTGTGCTTATCCGTGAGTACGGCTTTGAGCTAGGCTTGCAGATGATGGTGGGACTTTACAAAAGTAATATGGATGACGAGCAGGAAACCCTTGAAAAGATAATTTCAATCCGTCCCGATACAGTACGGATATACCCCGTTGTTATACTGAAAGGCACACGACTGGGTGAGCTTTACAGAGCAGGGGAGTACAGCACGTTCTCCTTTGATGAGGTGACGGAATTCGCCGCTGACGCTATTATGCGTTTTGGGGAAAATGGCATTAAGGTTATAAAATGCGGACTTCACGCTTCTGAATTTGTGGAGCAGGATATGGTGGGGGGATTTTATCACCCTGCATTCCGTGAAATCTGTGAAAGCCTTGTATATCGCCGCAGAATTGCGGAAATTATTAGCTGTGAGTGCGGCAATGATATTGTTATAGCCGTAAATCTCACTTGCATAAGCAAGGCAATGGGGCATAAAAAATCAAACTGTGAATATTTTAAAAAGCAGGATATAAATATAAAAATCATCGGTGAAGAAAATATACCGAAATATGAAGTAAGACGGAGGTGAGCAGGTGTATCTTAAATCATTGGAAATACAGGGGTTCAAATCATTCCCCGATAAAATAAGCCTTACCTTTGATAAGGGACTGACGGCGGTAGTCGGCCCCAACGGCAGCGGAAAAAGTAATATCGGCGACTCTGTTCGCTGGGTTCTCGGTGAGCAGTCCACAAAAACTCTCAGAGGAAACAAAATGGAGGACGTTATTTTTTCCGGTACTGTTGCAAGAAAGCCTATGGGCTTTGCCGCTGTTACTCTTAATATAGATAATTCCGACGGTGTTCTTTCGGATATGGGCGATGAGATTGCGGTTACACGAAAGCTTTACCGAAGCGGAGAAAGCGAATACATGATAAACGGCAGGTCGTGCCGTCTTAAAGATATAAATGAGCTTTTCATGGATACGGGACTTGGACGTGACGGTTATTCTATCATCGGACAGGGACGTATTGCTGAAATCGTTGGTGCTAAAAGCAACGAACGCCGTGATATTTTTGAAGAAGCGGCGGGTATCTCAAAATTCCGTTACAAAAAAATTGAAGCGGAGCGAAAGCTTACAGCAGCACAGGAGAATATTTTACGTCTTTCGGATATTCTTTCGGAGCTTGAAAGTCGTGTTGAGCCTTTGAGAATACAATCAGAAAAGGCACAGAAGTTTATAAAGCTTGCCGAAGAAAGAAAACGTCTTGAACTGTCGGTGTGGGTTAACCGCCTTGATGAGCTGAAATCAAAGCTTGATAAGCTTGAAGAAAATATTCTTATCAGCCGTGCAGAGTATGAAAATACTGAAAATGACATTGCACGGGAAGAAGAAAAGCTTCAGAACAGCTATCGCCGTATGCAGGAATGTACCATGAAATCAGATGAACTGCGTCGGAAAATGCTGGAGGAGGAACAGTCCTCATCACAGAAAAAGTCCGATATTGCGGTATTTGAGAACGACATAAGCCATTGTAATGAGGCTATAAAAAAGGCTGAAAAGGCTATGGAGGAGTCGGAGGAAACAAAGCGTGACCTTGAACTCCGACGCAAGGAAACAGAGAAGAATATAGCCGCTCTTGAAGCGGAAAAAGCTGCAATTTATGAGAAAATAAAGAGTATTCTTGCTGAAACGGAGTCTGCCGAGGGGAAAAATTCAGAAATCGGCGATTCTGTAGAAAAGGCGAATAACGAAATAAATAATCTTCACATCAGACAGACGGAGCTGAATTTTGCCGCTGAAACTGCAAAACAGCAGGCAATTGACGAGGAAAAACGACTTAATGAGCTCCTTGAAAGCGTTGGAGATACGGAAAATGCGGTAGAGGGCTACAATAAGAAAATTTCCGATAATAAATCGGAATTACAGAAAATTTCAACTAAAAAATCGGAACTAGAAAATAAATTAAACGGCATTGAAAGACTTTACAGCTCACGCAGGGAAAACTTTGAAAATGCAAAGTCGGAGCTTGAAAAATCCCTGTATGAGCTGAAAAACCGTGAACAGAGGAAAAAAATCCTCATCGACCTTGAAAACAGCATGGAGGGCTTTGCAGGAAGCGTAAAGCAGATACTGAAAGCCGCAAAACAGGGCAGAATAAGCGGAATTTACGGCACTGTGGCACAAAATATCAGCGTTGACGGTGAGTATGCTCTTGCGGTGGAAACGGCTCTGGGCGGTGCTATGCAGAATCTCATCGTGGAAAACGAGGATGCTGCAAAGCGTGGAATACGTTTCCTTAAAGAAAATCACGGCGGACGTGCAACTTTTCTTCCCATAACCTCGGTTAAGGGCTATGAGTTCAGAGAAAAGGGACTGGAGGACTGCGACGGTTTTGTTGCTATGGCTGATAAAATTGTCGGCTACGATAGCAAATTCAGCGGAATTATCGCCTCGCTCCTCGGACGTATCGCCATTGCGGAGGATATTGATTCTGCGACAATTATAGCAAAAAAATATGGCTATAAATTCCGTATCGTAACCCTTGACGGTCAGGTTATCAACGCTGGCGGTTCGTTTACAGGTGGTTCTGCACAGAAATCTGCAGGAATTTTCACCCGTAAAAATGAAATTGACAAGATTGAAAATGAAATAAATCAGCTTACCGCACAGCGGACGGAACTTGACAGAAAAATGGAAAAATATCGTGCAGAGGCTGAAAAACTACGTTATGACCGTGAGTCCGCAAGAACTGAAATGGCGGAATGTAATTCTGCGGAAATCCGTATCAAGGCGGAGCTTTCAAGCCTTGAAGTTCTTATAGAGCAGCTTCGTGCGGCGGCTGAAAACTCCGAAAGACAGCAGGAGGAGTTCAGAAACCGCATATCTGCGGCAAAGCAGGCGGAGGCTGACGCACGCAGGGACGTTGCCGCTCTCGATGATAAAATCAAAGAGGCAGAGGAAAAGCTTGCACTTGAACAGTCAAGCCGTGAAAAGCTGCGTATGGAGCGTGCGGAACTGTCCGAAAAGCTTTCCGGTGCGAAAATCCGTGAAACGGAGATTTCAAAGGATATACAGTCGGCATATGAGGAAATACAGCGTTCAGATTCCGAACTTGAAAACCTCAAAGGTGGAAACAGGCATTTTGAAAATGAAATCGAGTTTAATAAGCGTATTATTGCCGAAAAACAGCGTGATATTGCAAGACTTGAAAAAGAGCTTGAAAACGTTGGGAAAAATGCAGATGAATATAATGCTGAAATTCAGCGTTATCAGAATATCCACACGGAGCAGAACCGCCTTGTAACAGAGATACAAAAGGGTATCAGACAGCTTAACGAGGCAAAGGAAAAGCTTTCGGGAGAGGTTACTCGACTTGAAGAACGCCGTGACTCCGCAAACCGTGACACGGACAACATAAAACGTCAGCTTATGGACGTTTACGAAATGACCTATTCCGAAGCGGTACAGACTGCTGAAAAAATAGAGGATATTGTTGCGGCACAGGCTGAACTCAATTCTGTCAAGAATAAAATCAAGGCTTTAGGCAGTGTAAATGTTGACGCTGTTGAGGAATACCGTGAGGTATCGGAGCGATATGAATTTATGTCGGCACAAATGGCTGACGTTCAGAACTCCAAAAGGGAGCTTGAAAGAATAATTGCAGAGCTCACAGAGGATATGTGCCGTATTTTCAGCGAGAGTTTCCAGATTATCAATTCCAACTTCAAGGAAATATTTGTGGAGCTTTTCGGCGGCGGTAAGGCTGAACTGATACTCACCGATCCCGAAAACGTCCTTGAATCGGGAATAGAAATAAGCGTTGCCCCTCCCGGAAAGGTTATCAAGAACCTTATTTCCCTCTCGGGCGGCGAGCAGTCATTTGTGGCAATTGCCATATATTTCGCAATTCTGCGGCTTCGTCCAGCACCGTTTTGTATACTTGACGAGATTGATGCGGCTCTTGATGAAGTAAACGTAAGAAAATATGCCCAGTACCTGAAAAATTTCACCGATACGACACAATTTGTACTCGTTACCCACAGACGAAGTGCTATGGAGGAGGCAAATGTACTTTACGGTGTTACCATGCAGGAGGACGGCATATCAAAGCTTCTGAAAATGGAACAGGTAGATTTCCAGGAAGATGTGGCTGATATACAGTAAAACATTCACAAAAAAGCATAAATAACCCTTTAAATCATCAAAAACGGAGGATACTATGGGATTATTCAGTAAAATCGCTGAAGGTCTGAAAAAGACAAAGGACAGCTTCCTCGGCGGACTTCAGCGAGTATTTAACTCATTTACAAAAATAGACGAGGAGCTTTTTGAAGAACTTGAAGAACAGATGATTATGAGCGATATCGGCGTTGAAACATCTGTTGAAATATGCGACAGAGTGCGTAAGCTTGTCAAGGAGAGAGGTATTACCGACCCTAATGACATTATGGAGCTTATTCACGAGGTTATTGCCGATATTATGGGTGATGATACTGGACTTGATTTGTCCGTATCACCAGCCGTAATCATGGTTATCGGTGTTAACGGTGCAGGTAAGACTACAACTATCGGCAAGCTCTGCCACCAGTTCAAACAGGAGGGCAAAAAAGTCGTTGTTGCGGCGGCTGATACTTTCCGTGCGGCTGCTATTGACCAGTTACAGGTATGGACTGAACGTGCAGGGGTTGAGATTGTAAAGCATGCCGAGGGCAGTGACCCCGGTGCTGTTGTATTTGACTCACTTGACGCTGCAAAGGCTCGTAACTGCGATGTTGTGGTAATTGATACCGCAGGCAGACTTCATAACAAGAAAAATCTTATGGAGGAGCTTAAGAAAATCAACCGTATCATCGACAGCAAGGCAGGAGACTGCTCCCGTGAAATACTTCTCGTTCTCGATGCTACAACAGGTCAGAATGCTGTAAGTCAGGCAAAGCTTTTCAGCGAAACAGCACCTATTACAGGTATCGTTCTCACAAAGCTTGACGGTACTGCCAAGGGCGGTATCGTTATCTCAATTAAAAATGAGCTTGGTATTCCTGTCAAGCTTATCGGTGTAGGCGAAAAAATCGACGATTTACAGCCATTTGACAGCCGTATGTTTGTTGACGCTCTCTTTGATATTGACGAGGCAAAGCGTAACGCCGCTGAAAAGGCAGAGGAAAACGAGGATACAGACGATATTCCCGAAATCGAGGAAGTACCAGAGATCGAGGAAATCCCCGAAATCGAGGAAGTTGAGGAAATTGAGGATATCGCAGAGGTAATCCATGCTGATGCAATTCAGCACACAGAGGAAGTTGAGAATGTTTCAGAGGTCGAAGAGGCAGAGGAAATTGCTGATACTCCCGAAATTATCTATGCTCCCGAAGTTGAGCTTGTACCCGAGGTTGAACTTGGTCCTGATGTAGAGCTTACACCGGAAGTTGAAGAAACAGAGGAAGTTGTGGAAACGCCCGAGGTGGAAGAAGCTCCCGAAATTGAAGAAGTACCTGAAATTGAAGATATTCCCGAGATTGAAGAAACTTCGGAAGTTGAAGAAACTCACGAGGTTGAGGAAGAAAAGCCAGAAAAGAAGAAAAAGAAGGGCTTCTTCAGCAGACTTTTCGGCAGAAAGGGTTCAGACGATGAATAAGATTGTTTTTGCTACAAACAACGCAAATAAGCTTCGTGAGGCGGCTGAAATACTTGCTCCTCTTGGAATAGAGGTTGTTTCACAGCGTGAGGCAGGTGCCGACTGTGACCCCGATGAAAACGGCACAACATTTGCGGAAAATGCAATGATAAAGGCTAAAGCGGTATATGATATTGTAAAAATTCCCGTTTTTGCCGATGACAGCGGGCTCTGCGTCAATGCACTTGACGACAGACCTGGAGTTTACTCCGCAAGATACGCTCCGAAAGGTCAGGAGTGTGCAAAGCTGCTTGAGGAAATGAAAGATATTCCCGATGAAAACAGAACAGCGTCATTCCAGTGCGTTATCGCCTATATTGATGAAAAGAGCAGTTTTACTGTAAATGGCGGCTGTATAGGAAAAATCGGCTATGAGGAAAAGGGTACAAACGGCTTTGGCTACGACCCTGTATTTGTAGTCGGTGAAAGAACAATGGCTGAAATGACAGCCGAGGAAAAAAATGCTTTGAGCCACCGTGGTGCGGCTTTAAGAGCTTTATATGATATGTTAGCGAAAGGATAAAAATTATGCTTACAAGTAAACAGAGAGCGTATCTCCGCAGTATTGCGGCAGAATATGAAACTATATTCCAGATTGGAAAAGGCGGAGTTACAGAGGTTATGTGCAAGGAAATTGGTGAAGCACTCCGCAAGAGAGAGCTTATAAAGCTTAAAGTCCTTGAGAATTCAGGCTGGACCGCAAGAGAAGCCGCTGACGCTGTTGCAGAGCAGACAGGTGCAGATGTTGTACAGGTAATAGGCAATAAATTTGTGCTTTTCAAGCGCAATCCAAAAGAGCCTGTTATCGAGAATATTCCAAAGGCAAAATGAGGATAGGTATTTACGGCGGCAGTTTCAACCCTGTCCATAATGGTCATATCCATTTAGCTGAAAATGCTGCGGATATACTTAATCTTGACAGGGTATACCTTGTGCCGTCAAGGATAAGTCCGCACCGTTCAAGCGATGAATACGCTTCGGGAGAGGACAGAATGGAAATGCTCCGACTTGCCTGCGAGGGCAATGAAAGACTTTTTCCATGTGATTTTGAGCTGAAAAATGACAGAAAAAGCTATAGCTATTATACGGTTGAGGAATTTCGCAGAAATTTCCCCGATGATGAGCTTTTTCTGCTTATGGGAAGCGATATGCTTCTCTGCTTTGACAGCTGGTACAGGTTTGAGGATATTATGAAAGAGGTTACGCTTGCTGTTGTTTCAAGAAATGACGGTGATTTTGAACTGCTTGAAGAAAAGGCGGAAAATCTGCGTAAATTCGGGAAAATCATCGTATGCCCCACAGAGCCGCTGGAGATGTCCTCGTCGGAAATCAGAAAAAAAATTGCAGAAAATGAAAAAATCCCTTGCTATCTGCATGAAAATGTAGTACAATATATAACATCGAGAAAATTGTATCGGGGTGATACTTTTGTTATATAATATTGATGAAAAAAAGAAATATCTGAAAGAAAATCTTTCTGCAAAGAGATATCAGCATTCCCTTAATGTTGCTGTGGAGTGCAGAAAGCTTGCGGAAAAATACGGTGAGGACCCCGATAAAGCATATTTTGCGGGACTTCTTCACGATGTCTGCAAGGAACTTGCTCCTGAAGAACAGATAAGACTTATAAAGGAAAGTGGTTTTGCCGTGTGCCGTGAGGAGCTTGAAACACGTTCTTTGTGGCATGCTGTTGCAGGTGCTTACTTTGTAAAAAGCGTCTGGGGCGTAGAGGATATTGATATTATAAATTCCATTCGTTTCCATACAGTGGGCAGGGCAGGTATGTCACGGCTTGAAGAAATCGTCTATCTTGGCGACCTTGTTTCAGCCGACAGAACATACAAGGACGTTGATAAAATGCGTAAGCTTGTATACAATAATCTTGACGCAGCCATGCTTGAGGGATTTGTGTTTTCGGTGAAGTCCGTTGTGAAAAAGGGCGGACTTGTTCCGATATGTACTATAGAGGGGTATAATTCATATACCCGACTGCTTAAGTCGGATAAATAATCAGCAATTTATTGACAGAACGAAAAGAGGATGAAAATGGATAATAAAGAATTTCATTCAGGTGACATTAGACAGAATAAGCCTGTGGGAAAGCTTGTAAGAGTTGACCGCAGCAATGATAATGCCAATAGCGGTGCAGCTGCTTCATATCACGGTGGATATGAAAGTGGTTCTGCTTCTGTAAATAATAGTGTTCCGCCAAAAAAGCTTGTGCGTGTTCAGCAGAATAACGGAAGTATGCCGCAGCGTACAGCGGAGCCTGCCCCGAAAAAATCAAAGGGCAAATCTAAAAAGGCAAAGAAACAGGAAAAGACATGGAATATAATCATGAAGATTGTTTCCGTTGCTTCGGCACTTGTTATAGCTTGTTTCATGATTCTGAATATGCCTATACTTGCCGATACGAAAAAAGGCGGAAATATCTCTGTATATAACTATATAAAGAATTTACAGCCTGTTGCTATGGAGGGTGAGCTGAACAAGGAAAATGTCAAGCTTGACCTCAAACCGCAGTCGGAGATAAAAGAGGCACTGCCGGAGCTCAACGACGGACTTGACCTGCCGCAGCTTGTGGAGGGACAGTACAGCGTTCTTTTCCTTGGCTTTGATGAGGAGGAGTTCAACACTGACGTTGTGTGGGTTATTCAGTTTGATATTGGTCACGCAAGTATACGTATACTGCAAATTCCCCGTGATACCTGTCTGCCCGACTATACAAGCAGTGTAACACGAAAGTTCAACAGCATTTATTCAATGGGCGATCCGAGCATTCAGCCGCCTATTCAGCGTACTGTAAATGCCGTGCAGGAAAATTTCGGCATACCCATTGACGCTTATATTACTACAGCCTGCTTTGATATTGTTGATATTGTTGACCTTATCGGAGGTATTCCCATTACTATTGAAAATGAGATTATCTACGAACACGACAAGATTATCCCTGCAGGAGATATTACCCTTAATGGTCAGCAGGCGGAATGGTTTATACGTTTCCGCCGTGAGTGGATGCAGGGCGATATCGGACGTATGCAGAATCAGCGTAAATTCATGGCGGCGGCTATGCAGAAGCTTTTCTCCATTGTAAAGGATGAGGGACGACTCAAGCTTTACAGCTATATCAAGGAGATATACGAAAAAGAGCTTGTCTATACTGATCTGTCTATAGGCGATTTGAGCAAGGTTGCAGATTTCGCCTCAACGGTGGATATGGAGAATGTACGTGTGGATATGATACCCGGCGAGGACGGAACATTCTATGCCGAGGACGGAGTCGGATATTCGGTATATTCCGTTCACAAGCAGGAAACTATCGACCTGCTGAACAATTACTACCGTCCTTATCAGACACGCATGACGCAGAACAGCACTACAATGGTTGAGCTTGTACTCAATCATCAATACGATTTATATGATGACACGGGAGCATCTCTTGAAGAAATTGAGGATTCAACAGAGCCTATGAGAGATCCCAGTAAAAAACCATGGTGGAAGGAAGATTAATTATGACAGATAGAGAAAAACTTGAACTTATTATAAAATCCCTTGACGCAAAAAGAGGCGAGGATATTCAGGCAATTAAAATTGGCGACCTTACAATACTTGCTGATTATTTTGTAATTGTAAACGGTACCAGCAATACTCATACACGTACACTTGCGGACGAGGTTGAATTTCAGCTTTCACAGAAGGGCATTGAGCCTATCAGACGTGAGGCCGATACAGGAAATACATGGATAATTCTTGATTACGGCGATATTATCATTCACGTATTCTACAAGGAAACACGCCATTTTTACAAGCTTGAGGGATTATGGGCTGACGGCGAGAGACTTGAAATCGACAATCTTCTTACAAAGGAAGGAAACTGAGTTTTCATAGAATGAAGGCGGTGAAATAAATGAATTTAGAAAAAATCACAAATGAAACAGATATTCAGAGCTTTTCAGAAAATGCCGCTACAGAAATATCGGCGGAGGCTGACGTTGTACAGGAAATCGGCGGGGTGCCTGCTGAGACCGCCGAAGCTACAGCCGACAGCGTAAATGCTGCGGAGGGCGAAACACAGGAAAATGCAGGAGAACCGGAAAAAAAGAAAAAATTCAGCATTAAAAGAGCAATTGATTTTATTGTGAAAATGGATTATCCAAATATATTTATGCTGTTTATCGGTTCCTATCTTTTTACAATGGCATATTTTGTGTTTGACCTTAAAAAGGAAATCAACCCTGTTGATAAGTGGCAGGATTTTATAAAGGAGATTTCCCTTGTAAAGTTTACGGCTATTTTTTTGATACTTGTTATGTTTGTGGGTGTTCTTCATGTGTTATTGAAGAAAAAGACGAATGTGAGTGCGGCTTTCCTGCTGGGTGGGGCGTTGTCCCTCTCCCTTATATATCTCTGGAAATCTGAGAATTACTACTACTGTATGGCGTTCATAGTGCTGTCGGGTGTGGCTGCATGGTTCTGCTATAATTACGGCGGTTTCAGATTTCTGGAGCGTCTGCCTAAAAAAGGAATATACGCAATTATTATTCTGATGACTATTTTCATGGCGGCGTTTATCTCATTCTTTACCATATGCAAGCATCTTGTATACTGGACAGCTACATTTGATTTTGGTATCTTCTTACAGATGTACCATTACATGGCTGAAACCTTTGAGCCTTTGACAACCTGCGAAAGAGATAAGCTGTTATCCCACTATGCAGTACATTTTTCACCTATATACTATGTACTTCTTCCCTTTTATTATTTATTCCCATCGGCAAATACATTGTTTATTTCACAGGGTATTCTTGCGGCAATAGGAGCAATTCCCCTTATGCTCATATGCAGACACAGGAAATTTACAAATCTTGAAACGCTTTCCTTTGCGGTTGTATATCTTTTCTGTACTGCAATTGTAGCTCCATGTTTTTATGATTTCCATGAAAACGCATTCCTGCCGCCCCTTCTCATGTGGTTCTTCTATGCCATAGAAAAGCGTAAAACTGTTCTCATGTATGTGTTTATGCTGCTTCTCCTTATAGTAAAGGAGGACGTAGCGCTTTACGTAGCACTTATCGGCTATTACTGTATATTTGCCCTTGAAAAGAAACGTCACGGTGCGATTATCTTCTCATTCTCCGCTATTTACTTTGTTGTTGTAACAGGTCTTATGACAAAGTTCGGTGAGGGTGTAATGACTTCAAGAACATACGGAAACCTTATGGCTGACCATTCAAAGGGACTTGGCGAAGTTGTTAAGACGGTTCTTATGAATCCCGTTTACTTCCTCACACAGTGTATCAATGAAGAAAAATTCACGTTCTTCCTCATGATGCTTCTTCCTCTGGCGTTTCTGCCATTGGTTTCAAAGAAGTTTCACAACTACTTCCTTGCGGCACCGTTTATTCTCATGAACCTTGCTTCGGGTTATTTCTACGCAAAGGAAATAGGCTTCCAGTACGTATTCGGTACATCAACCTGTCTTATCTACTGTGCACTTATCAACTACACTGATATCAAGGCAAAGAACAAGCAGTTTGTACCTGTGTTTATGAGCGTTGCCACACTGTGTACATTCGTTACTACAATAGGCGGTAAGACAAATGCTTATGATGTTTACAAGGATAATCCCGAAAAGTTCAAGCTTCGTGATGAAGTTCTTGCGGAAGTTCCCGAGGACGCAACAGTTGCGGTATTTGACTCATTTACGCTTACAAGACTTGCACAGCGTGAAGAGGTTTATCTGCTTTCAGACGGCTTCCTGAATAAGCCTATGGATTACGATTTTATCGTTCTTAAAGACGGTTATGAGGATCACGAATGGCTTAACGAATTTAAGGCGAGGATGCCAGAAAACGGCTATACGGTTTACAGCGATGTTGAGGGCAGTGAAGTGACAATCTATGTCAGCCCCGTTTACAAAGGAGTAAAGTAATGGAAAAGAAAAATGACAGAATATCAATAATTGTTCCCTGCCACAATGAGCAGGAGGTACTCCCTTTCTTCCTTGAGGAGGTTGAAAAGGTATACGTTCAGATGAACAAGAAATACAATACAGAATTTGAATACATCTTCATTGACGACGGTTCAAAGGATGATACACTTAAGTTGCTCAAAGAATATTCAAAAGAGAACAGCAGAGTCAATTACATCTCATTTTCACGTAATTTCGGTAAAGAGGCAGGAATGTATGCAGGTCTGCAGCATGCCACAGGTGATTATGTTGTAATTATTGACGCTGATTTGCAGGACCCTCCCCACCTTATGGACGAGATGTATAAAACACTCATAGAAACCGATTACGACTGTGTTGCTTCATGCCGTGTTGACAGAAAGGGAGAGTCGAAAATCCGTTCTGCATTTGCACATATGTTCTATAAGATTATCAGAAAGATATCAAAAGTTGATATCGTTGACGGTGCAAGAGATTTCAGAATGATGACACGTCAGATGGTTGACTCGATTGTTTCCCTTGAAGAATACAACAGATTTTCAAAGGGTATTTTCGCATGGGTAGGCTATAAGACAAAGTGGATTCCCTTTGAGAATATCAACCGCAAGGCAGGTACGACAAAATGGTCTTTCTGGGGATTGCTTCTGTATGCAATTGACGGTATACTGGCATTTTCCACAGCACCCCTTGCACTTTCCGCACTGTTGGGCATTGTGCTTTGTGCAGTAGCTATAATAATGATATTTGTAATCATCGCCAAAACCCTTATTTTCGGCGATAAGGTAGCAGGCTGGCCCTCTACCGCCTGCATAATATGCTTTACTTCGGGAATGTCAATGTTCTGCAACGGAATTATCGGTCTTTACGTTTCAAAGACTTATTCCGAGGTTAAAAGACGTCCGCAGTATATTGTAAAAACAAAGCATATGAATAATAAGCGTGTAAAAAAATCAGAAGATTAATAAAAAGGAATGATTGAAAATGGCAAAGTATGATTTTAAATCAGTTGAAAAGAAGTGGCAGGATTACTGGGAGAAAAATGAAACTTTCAAGACAGATGTCTGGGATTTCAGCAAGCCCAAGTTCTATGCCCTTGATATGTTCCCTTATCCGTCAGGGGTAGGCCTCCACGCAGGTCATCCGGAGGGCTATACAGCAACAGATATCGTTTCACGTATGAAGCGTATGCAGGGATATAACGTACTTCATCCCATGGGTTATGACTCATTTGGACTTCCTGCAGAGCAGTATGCTGTAACAACAGGAAATCACCCCAACGGCTTCACACAGGAGAACATCAAGACTTTCTCCGCACAGCTTAAGGAGCTTGGCTTTGACTATGACTGGTCAAAGATGATTGCTACATCTGACCCCGAGTTCTACAAGTGGACACAGTGGATTTTCAAGCAGCTTTACGAGGACGGCTATGCAAAGTATATTGATATGCCCGTAAACTGGTGTGAGGAGCTTGGAACAGTACTTTCAAATGACGAGGTTATTGACGGTAAATCTGAAAGAGGCGGCTACCCCGTTGTACGTAAGAATATGAAGCAGTGGGTAATCGACCAGCCTGCATTTGCAGAAAAGCTTCTTGAAGGTCTTGACGAAATCGACTGGCCTGAATCAACAAAGGCAATTCAGCGTAACTGGATCGGCAAATCTACAGGTGTTGAGGTTGAATTTGATATAGTAGGCGGCGGAAAATTCTCCATATTTACTACTTGTATTGAAACAATTTACGGTATTACATTTATGGTTCTTGCTCCCGACGGTGCAGTTACCGAAAGCCTCCTTGACAGAGTTGAAAATATTGACGAGGTTAAGGCATACATCGAAGAAACAAGAAAGAAAAACGATATGGACCGCACAGAGCTCAACAAGACAAAGTCAGGCTGTGAGCTTAAAGGCGTTACTTGTATAAACCCTGTAAACGGAAAAGAAGTAAGAATGTTTATCGGTGACTTTGTACTTGCAAGCTATGGTACAGGTGCTGTTATGGCTGTTCCAAGCCACGATCAGAGAGATTTTGAGTATGCAATTGCACACAACATTGACATGATACAGGTAATTGACGGCGACGAAAAGCTTGGACACGTTGATGTATCAGAGGCTGCATTTGAAAAGCAGGGCTATCTCGGAAAGGGTTATAAGCTCATCAATTCCGAAGAATTCACAGGCCTTACTGTTGAGGAAGCAAAGGAAGCTATCACAAAGAAGCTTGAAGAAATGGGCAGAGCAAAGCGTACTGTAAATTATCATTTCCGTGAGTGGATATTCGCACGTCAGCGTTACTGGGGCGAGCCTGTTCCTGTAGTTCATGGTGAGGACGGAGAAATTCATTCTCTTGACGACAGCGAGCTGCCGCTTATTCTTCCCGAACTTGACGACTACAAGGGCAAGAACGGAAAAGCTCCTCTTGAAAATGCTGTTGAGTGGAAGCAGTACGACCAGAACGGCATTAAGGGTATCCGTGAAACATCAACAATGCCCGGAAGTGCAGGTTCAAGCTGGTACTTCTTCAGATATATCGATCCCAATAACGACAAGGAATTTGCAAATCAGGAGCTTCTGAAGCACTGGATGCCTGTAGACCTTTACATAGGCGGTCCCGAGCACGCTGTAGGACACCTTATGTATTCACGTATCTGGAACAGATACCTTTACGATAAGGGCCTTGCACCTACAAAGGAGCCTTTCAAGAAGCTTGTTCATCAGGGTATGATTCTCGGCGAAAACGGCATTAAAATGGGTAAGCGTTTCCCTGAATTTGTTGTAAATCCCTCTGATATAGTAAGAGATTTCGGTGCTGATACACTTCGTCTGTATGAAATGTTCATGGGACCTCTTGAGGTTAGCAAACCCTGGAATCCAAAGGGCGTTGAGGGTGCAAGAAAGTTCATTAACAGAGTATGGAACTTCTTTACAGAGGCTGAAAATCTCACTGCTGACAATGACGGAAGCCTTACAAAGGTATACCACAAGACAGTAAAGAAAGTTACAGATGACTACGAAAAGCTTGCATTCAATACAGCTATCAGTCAGATGATGATATTTGTAAACGAGGCTTACAAGGTGGGCAAATGTCCCAAGGAGTATGCAGAGGGCATTATAAAAATGCTTTCATGTATTACACCTCATATCGGTGAGGAAATCTGGAACATTCTCGGTCATGACGATACTATTGCCTTTGAAAGCTGGCCTGTTTATGACGAAGCACTCTGTAAGGACGATACAATCGAAATCGTTGTACAGATTAACGGAAAAGTTAAGGCAAAGCTTAATATCGAAGTTGACGCAGACCAGGAATCTGTATTGGCTATGGCTATGGATGATGAGGCTGTAAAGGCTGCTGTTGAGGGCAAAAATATCGTAAAACAGATATATGTACCAAATAAGCTTGTTAATATTGTAGCAAAATAACGAAATTTACAAATCAACGAAAAATGCTTGACATAAGCGTAAAAATGTGGTAAAATAATGTTATATTCGTAATTGAATGAGGTATCGTTGACTGACATCCGCAAGGGTGATTAGCATATAGCTCCGGGGTTTCCTGTGGGCAACCTCTGAACAAGGGAGGGAAATGGTAAATGGCAGAAGTTCGTGTTGGTAAGAACGAGTCACTTGACACAGCTCTTAAGAGATTCAAGAGATCATGTGCAAAGGACGGCGTTATTGCTGAAGTACGTAAGAGAGAGCATTATGAGAAGCCTTCTGTAAAGCGTAAGAAGAAGTCTGAGGCAGCTCGTAAGCGTAAGTATTAATCTTACAGCATATGAAATTTAAGCGGGCGTAATTGCCCGCTTTTTCATTTTAAGGAGAAATCTATTATGAAAAAAATACTTGTTATACATGGCCCTAATCTTAATCTTCTTGGCGAACGTGAGCCGGGGGTTTATGGAAGTGCAGGCATTGACGAGCTGAACGCAAATATTGTGGAGCGTGCAAAGTCTCTTGGAATGGAATGCGAAACATTTCAGTCAAATCACGAGGGAGCTATAATTGATAAGCTTCACGAGGCACGCAAAGAATTTAACGGGGTTATTATAAACGCAGGTGCATATACTCATTACAGCTATGCTATCCGTGATGCTATTGCGGCTATAAAAATCCCTGTAATCGAGGTTCATATAAGCAATATTGACGCAAGAGAGGAGTTCCGTGCAAATTCTGTTATTGCTCCCGTGTGTAAGGGAAGCATATGCGGTCTCGGCTTTATGAGCTATTATCTTGCTGTTCAGGCAATGGCGGAGCTTTGATATGGGACGTTTTGAAAGGTTATTTGAACTGCTCCCTGACAACGTGGAGAGCGTTCTCATTACATCGGACGTAAACAGACGATATTTTACGGGTATGAAATCCTCGGCGGGAACTGTGCTTGCATTCAGAAATAAGGCATATCTGCTAATTGATTTTCGCTATATCGAAAAAGCAAGGGAAACAGTTAAAACTGCCGAAGTTCTTGAAACAAAGGAGCTTTACAAGGAGATTTTCGCTCTGCTTCGTCAGGAGGGTGTGAAAAATCTTGCTATTGAGGCTATGGATGTGACTGTAAGTCGTCTTAATGTGATGAAAAAGCATCTTAAATGCGTTGACATAATTGAAACGGATACTTTGAGCAATACTATAAACAGGCTTCGTTCAGTAAAGGATGAGGAGGAAATTGAATGTATTTGCAAGGCACAGGAAATAGCGGAATTGGCATTTGAACATATTCTCGGCTTTATTAAAGAGGGCGTTACAGAGCGTGAAATCGCACTTGAACTTGACAGGCTTATGCTTGAAAAGGGGGCAGAGGGCATATCCTTTGACACGATTGCTTTGGCAGGGGAGAACACCTCAATGCCGCACGGAGTTCCTTCTGATAAAAAGGTGAAAAAAGGCGAATTTGTCCTCATGGATTTCGGTGCAGTATATAACGGGTATCACAGCGATATGACGAGAACTGTCTGTGTTGGCGAGCCTGACGAGGAAATGGTTAAGGTGTACAATGTTGTTCTTGCCGCGCAGGAAAAAGCAATTGCAGCAGCAAAGGCAGGAATTACAGGAAAAGAGCTTGACGCTGTGGCGAGACGACATATATGCGACGCAGGCTATGGTGAATATTTCGGGCACTCTCTCGGTCATGGTGTAGGTCTGGAGATACATGAGCAGCCCAATGCGGCTCCTTCTTTTGATAAAAAACTGGAAAAAGGAGCTGTTATAACCATAGAGCCTGGAATATATATTGCAGGAAAATTCGGTGTCAGAATAGAAGATTTTGTCATTTTGACCGAAAATGGATGTATAAATCTGACGAAATGTGCAAAAAATATAATATCTTTATAATAATTTGCGTAAGGTATTGCAAAAAATACTGGAATATGGTATAATAATACATATTAATGGTTTGCGGTTGACAGTATATTCTGTCATTTGAATACCGATAAATTTCATTCATTATCAATTAATACTCGGAGGTATTTATTTATGATTTCAGCAGGCGATTTCAGAAACGGCGTAACTTTTGAGCTTGACGGACAGGTTGTTCAGGTTGTTGAGTTCCAGCACGTAAAGCCAGGTAAGGGTGCCGCTTTCGTACGTACAAAGTACAAGAATGTTATCACAGGTTCAGTTGTTGAAACTTCTTTCAACCCTACAGCAAAGTTCCCTACAGCTTTCGTTGAGAGAAAGGATATGCAGTACAGCTACAACGACGGCGATCTCTACTACTTCATGGATATGGAGACATATGAGCAGCTTCCTATCAGTGCAAATGTACTTGGCGACAACTTCAAGTTCGTTAAGGAAGAAATGATTTGTAAGATCCTTTCCTACAAGGGCAATGTTTTCGGCGTTGAGCCACCCAACTTCGTTGAGCTTGTTGTAACACAGACAGATCCCGGATTCAAGGGCGATACAGCTACAAATGCTACAAAGCCTGCTACTCTTGAGACAGGTGCTGAAATCAAGGTTCCTCTCTTTATTGACGAGGGCGAAAAGATTCAGGTTGATACTCGTACAGGCGAGTATATGTCAAGAGCATAAGATTTCTTATTGCTAATCCGCACAAGGTAAACCCTTGTGCCGATAATAATTACGATTTAACGAAAGGGGGAGCTTGTTATGAAGCTTACTGAGAAAATGTCTTATTTACAGGGACTGCTTGACGGTCTTGAAATTGACAATTCCACAAAGGAGGGCAAGGCTCTTATTCAGATGGCAGACGTTATGAATGAGCTTGTTGCTTATGTGGAGGATCTTCAGTCACAGGTAGACGAGCTTACTGAGCTTTGCGATATTCTTGACCAGGATCTCGGACAGGTTGAGGATGATATCTACGATGAGGACGATGAGGATTACGATTTCGATGATCTCGACGATTGCGACGATTGTTTTGACGAGGACGATGAGGACTTCGATTTCGATGATGACGAGCTTTATGAAATTACTTGTCCCTCTTGCGGAGATACAATTCTCATTGACGAGGGTATGATTGAGGAAGGCTCTATCAATTGCCCTAACTGCGATGAACTTCTTGAATTTGATGTTGATGACCTTACAATTGAAGATTTTGAGGAAGTTGAAGAAGCAGTTGAAGAAGAAAAGAAAGACTGATAATATCAGCATAACAGGCGGCATATAGCCGCCTGTTATATTAATGTGAATAGGTAAAAAATATAAATATATGTATGCCTATTGACAAATTGCAGAAAATATGGTATAATATTAAAGCAGTATGCGGATATGGCGGAATAGGCAGACGCGCTGGCTTCAGGTGCCAGTCGGGGCAACTCGGTGCAGGTTCAACTCCTGTTATCCGCACCAAAAAAACAAGGCTTCTCGAATAAAATCGGGAAGCCTTTTTCATATCTATCATCACGAGCAAGCTATTTCTTCACTTTCAGCCTCAACATAAACTGCCTGGTGCTATACTAAAAAAGTGGACAAAAAAAGAAGAACGATGTATAATAAAAGAAAAGGCCAGGAGGAAAAAGAAATGGCAGGAAAGAAAAGTCCACGATACAGTGAAGAATTCAAGAAAACGATCGTAAATCTGCACCAAAACGGCAAAAGCTATGCAGAGATT
>JAZRCW010000005.1:0-48062 GCA_045659945.1 Ruminococcus sp.
CAACTGTCAGAGTGGCTATATAGAGGCATTTCTCGATTATTACGGATTTGGCAAATATTTTGATGATATTGAATGTTACGGAAACAATCTCTTTGAAAAGGGTGATAACATTGCTCTTATCGCAAAAAGAAATAACCTTGATAAAGCATGGTATATCGGCGATATTCAGGGAGATTACGATGCAACAATGAAAGCTGGTCTTGATTTTATTCATGCCGCTTACGGCTTTGGTACAATTGAGCAATCTGTTCCCGAATTGGAGAATTTCTGTGATTTGCCTGAACTTATGGATACAGTTTCAGAAAAAAGCGTTTAAATAGCATAAAAAAGAACCTCGATTTATTGCGAAAAATCGAGGTTCTTTATTTATTATACCAATTCCTAAAATGTTAGTAGACAAAGATGATGAGCAGAAATGCTGTGTGTCAATGCGGACGATGAAAGCATACTGTCGTATGTTGAGAAAATCCAACGACGACATACAGTATTTATGCCATTGAATTTGTCTACTGTTTTTTCAGGGGATTGGTATAAAAAAATTGTTATAAGCACTTAAAATCTGCAAGTGTATATAGCATAATGTATATATTAATATGAAAGAACTAGGAATTAATATTTATGACTTTAAAAAGATTTGTTTCAGCTGTTACAACTCTTGTTATGATTTGTTCTTCTGTTACACCTACGGTTAATGCCACTGATAATATAATTATAGCAAAGGGTGATATCAACGGAGATAAGACTCTTGACACCGAAGATCTACAGCTTCTCAGTAATTATCTTCTTGGAACAGGTTCCCTTTCTGTTGAACAAGGTAAAAATGCCGACATTAACAAGGATAATATTCTCGATATCTTTGATATGATGCTGCTTCGCGAACAGTTCAAAGACTCGGCATATACTGGTCTGCTCATCAACGAAATATGTTCATCCGCAAAGAATTCAGTTATGGACGCTTCTGGTGCATCTCCCGATTGGATTGAAATATACAACAATTCAGACAAAGCAATTGATATAAGCGGGGTTGGATTATCTGACGGTTCAAAAAACAAATTCAAATTCACTTTTCCATTTGATACAACCATTAAATCTGATGATTATATCCTTATTTACTGTGATGACGCTGCAACAAAAGCAGAAGGCGAATATCACGCCGCTTTTAAATTGAGTGCAAAAGGCGAAACAGTATACCTCACCGCCCCTGATGGAAGTAAAATTGATACCGTAGTAGTTCCTGAACTTGAATCGGACATAACCTATGGCAGATACAAAAACGGATATAACACTTTCAAATATCTTTCATCTACTCCCGGAAAATCAAATAATGATGCATTGGATATGGAAGTTGTTGAAAAGCCTGTATTCTCTATAAATGGTGGACTCTATGATAGTGAATTCCAGCTTACACTTTCGGATATTAACGGAAATGAAATATACTACACAACTGATGGTAGTGACCCACGCACATCGGATACTGCCAAGCTTTACAATGAAAGTATACGCATCTATAATAATACCAACGAGCCAAATGTTTATAGTGCTATAAAAGATATTACCCTAAACAATTATACCCCAACATCAAATAATGTTGAAAAGGGAATCGTTATCCGAGCGGTTTCCAAAAATCCTGATGGTAAATTCAGCAATATTGAACATAATAGCTACTTTGTCGAAAAACAAAATCGTACTACAACGAAATGAAAATAGTGTCAATTGTTACTGACAGCGATTATCTTTTCGATAAAGATAACGGTGCTTATGTGATAGGTAAAGATTATTATGAATGGTTAAGCAGTCCCGACTATAAAGAATTGAAACCAAATGATGTGAAAAACCCTACAAACTACAATAAGGATGGCAAAGAATCTGAATTCCCTGTTTCAATTCAAATTATTGAGGGCGGAAAAGCTGTATATAAAGCTGATCTTGGTGCAAAAATATCAGGCAATTGGACACGAGGTTTAACACAAAAAAGTTTCCGACTTGTTACACGTTCTGAATACGGCGATACATCAATAAAGTACCCGCTTTTCGAGAAACTTACTGATATAAACGGAAAAATAATCGACCGTTTCGATAAGGTTACACTCTGGAATGGTGGAAACGATAATATGTATCTGCATTTTCGAGATGCTCTTATTCAGGAACTTTCAGATGACCTCAATTTAGAAATAATGGGCAGTGAACCATGTATTTTGTTTATTGACGGTGAATTCTGGGGATTTTATATGTTTCGAGAGAGAGTTGACGCAGATTATCTTGAATCGCATTATGGACTTGATAAAGATGATGTAGCAGTAATTAAAAATGGAACTCTTGATGACGGTCTTGAGTCAGACCTTGAAGAATTTAAAGAATTCAGTGCATGGGCTGCTACTGCTGATATGACAAATCCGCTTAATTACGAGAAATTCTGCGAAACAATTGACGTTCAGAGTTTTATGGATTATATGGCAGTAGAAACATATATCAACAATAGCGACTGGGCAAGTACAAGTATTAATAACTGGCAGGTATGGCGTTCTAAAACTGTTCATAATGATATACCTGAAGCTAATGGAAAATGGCGTTTTATTCTGTTTGATACCGATATATCCTCTGGTCGCTGCAAAAGCGAAAAAAACATTGCAAGCTATGATTCACTTGGAAACAATAATCCCAAATCCGAATATTACAATTTGCCTGCAATCCTAAAAAATCTTATAAATAATGATGAATTCAAACAAAGTTTTTATGATAACTACATCAGAATAATTGAAACAACCTTCGAGAAAACAAGGGTAAATAATAAAATCACAGAATATTCCAATGCATATGAAACTGCTACGTCAGATACTTTTACCCGTTTCAGCATTGGCTGGGCAGCAAAAAACTACGCAAAAGAGGTACAGCTTATCAGGGAATTCTTCGATGAGCGTCCTGGCTATGCCAAAAGCTACCTTGAACAGTATTGCAACATATCAAACAAGGATGAAACAACACTTCCGAATTAAACGTGATGAGTAAATCAAATCCCTATCTGAGTATATGAACTCAGATAGGGATTTTTTCAGAACAACCAAGAGATCTATCAATACTATCACTCATAAGACCGAGGAACGTATGACAGCAAAGGTCCATATTCTTTCTCTTACCGACCAAAGTTTTTGAGGATTCCCTTATCTCATTTCATTCAATGCTGTTTTAGGACCTGAACTTAAACTTGAATCATGGCTCAGATTTTTGACCTCTTGTTTTAGAAAATCAATGCAATCCTTTCTTTGCCTGAATCCCAGAACAACACAAAATTCACACTTTGCATAATCACTGCGGATATTTTTATAGTTTTTCAAAACCTCATCTACATACATTTCATCACAATAAGCAAAAATCAACACTGCCCTGTCAATGAAGTGCTCAAATGAATTACGATAAAATTTTTCTATAAGACTCGGCAGAGTATGTTCCTGGTCAGCAAGTATTTTGTCTGCAAGAGCGTCCGTTCCTCTGAAACTCTTCACCTTTCTGCAAAGATTTATAAGTTCTGCAGGATCTGTTGTCGCTGCAACAAGTTCTAATTCAGCTGTTTCATCCGGCATATCTTCATCCGGCATTTTCTCCTTAACCGTATCTAAAACCTCGTTCATAATTCCACTGCGGAACATCTTCAAACGCATCATTGAAATATCGCCAAGTTCTGGTAAGTTCATATAATCACTCCACTTTCTTTATTTTTCCTATTTCACCATAAGAATTTTCATAGCCTTACTGTATTTCTCATCCCATTTATCCAGCTTTTCAGCAGTCACAACGGAACTGTCAACAATTCTGCTCCTGTCCATATTGTGTGCCAAATCCGCAAGCTTAACCTTTTTCGCAATGGGATTATCCTTGATTTTTCGGACATATTCAAAATAATCCGTATTTTTTTCATGGGTAAGAAGCTTCAACGCTTCAATTACCTCCTGCGGAAAATCTTTTGCCAGTTCATCAAGAGTAACTTCCGTATCCTCCGCTACATCGTGGAGCAGGGCAACACAGCATGAGATCTCGTCGTCCATTTGCTCCGCTAAATGGTATGGATGAAATATGTACGGCATTCCGTTACAGTCGGTCTGTCCGTGATGTGCTGCATATGCAACCTGCATTGCTTTTTGGGTTAGTTTGGTGTAGAGCATTTTTGTTTTCTCCTATCATCACAATATCATTTCTTCGCCACAAAATAAAACCTATGAATATTTCCGCAGACAGAGCCATTCTGTGCAATTTCCTTTTCCACTTCAAGCAGCTTGTCAAAACAGCGATCAACGGAGAAATCCACAAATTCCCATTCAATAATTTTTGCAAACCATACAAGGGCCGCTGTGTCGTAAAAAGTTATAGGTCTGAATGCCTCATTTTGCTCCAGCATCTCGAAACCTGCTTTTTCAAAAAGTTCAACCTGCGATTTCAGATTATGTCCTGCAAAGGCTTTCGGAGAATCAGGCAGAAGCATTTCTACAAGTTCACGGTCGTTATTCTCACCAACCTGTTGGGTTATAAACAGACCGCCAGGCTTTAATATACGGTAAATCTCCCCTGCGTCATAGCTGCCGTGACGGTTTATAACCACATCAAAGCTCGAATCTGCAAAGGGCATTTTTGAATAATCACTCATTTCGTGAAAATCAATGCCAAGACTGCCAAGCTTTTTTCTGCATAGCTCAATATTAGGGGGATAGCCCTCCGTTGCACTTGTCAGCTGATAGTGATGCTCCAGAGATAGCAGAAACTCCCCTCCACCTGTGTCTATGTCAAGTATTCGATGATTATCACACATACATCGCTTTATAACGGTTTCATAGTCCCACGGGAGTGAATCCTCATCGGAGTGAAATCTGCCCTCAATATAACTGAAATCCCAGCCGATGATTTTCGCATTTTCTTCTTCCTGTTTCCATTTGTTTAACAATTCGCTTATATTCATTTTAAACTACTCCTTTATTTTTTCAAATTCATAAAGTGCAGTCTGACAGCTGTTACTCAGTGCATCTGCTGTCTTTATAACTGCACTGAGTAGTTATCTCGTTTTATCACCATTCTGGCTCCTTTTAAAGCTGATTAATCAGCCTTATTTTTCTTTAATATTCTGCCATAAATCTCTCTACCTGTCAAAAAACAGACAAGTCCGAATATAGTTGAAACAACCATAACAATGTATCCTAATTTGGTTATTCTGCCGTTTTCCGTGTATAAATCATTTCCTTTTCCTAATAGCTTTATCATTTCTCAAACCATTCCTTTTTAATAATTATACTACATCTGCCCCTTAATTCATCAATATAAGCAAAAATTCACAATGATAGATTCTTCTCTTAAGGGAACCTATAAAAGCCTCAGTTTGTCGCTTTGCAGCTGATTTTTGTCATTCGCGAAATTTCGCTCGTGTTCCGTTTTTTAGAGATAACCTATAATTAACGTCGCAGTATTCAGATAAATATATTTTGTTCACACTCCCGTAGGTTTTATTTTTTACATTGTACTATAAATTCACAGAAATGTCAAGTATGCAATTAAGGCAACATATTCACCCAAATGCTGAAATTCTCGTGAGTGAACAGAGCCGGTAAATGATACTGACAAAAACAGACCTGAACAGCGTTACCCGTTCAGGTCTGTTTTTATGAAATCAACGCATATCTCTCTCCGCAAAGGATCTTCTCCATAATAATCTCGGGAGAAATTTCTCCTCCGATTACCATATCAAAAATATTCGGTGTAAAACCTGATACAAGTGCTGCACCTGTCTGTGAACGTTTCACAGGCATATTGCTCTGACGGCTGTTCACATTCCAGAATATCACCTGTGGAAGCTTATACCCCAAACGTCTGTATTTCTTTTCCATGGCTTCAAATACAGGAAAACTATTGCCTCCCTCAACACAGTAATCAAATTCCATATCAGAAATTATATAAAGCTTTGCAGGCATTTCATCCGCACTTACTTTATTTTTCACAGCAGTACGCAGTATAAGGTCAAATACAGCCTCAACGTCGGTATTTGCAACCTCATTGAATGCATTACAGAATTTCACCTGATCAACTATATTCTTACCCTTGATTTCAACAAGACGTGGATGTTTCGAAAACGTAATAAAATGATTTGCAAATTTACCCTTGTTATGCTGTGCAAAGTATATACCCAATGAAAGTGCAGCGTCAATGGGACGTATTCCCCTGCCGCAGGTCATAGAGCCTGAACCGTCAACAACAGCAATTGCATTTTCAGTATTACCGCCGAAATCGGGAAGATTTTTCCACGTTGTATCAAGAGAAAGACGCTCTGCTTTAGACAGATTTGCATCAAGGCATCTGCGTACAATTTCGTAAGGGTAAAGCGTTGATGTATTCAGCTTCGCCTCTCCCCTGCCAACTGCATGAAGATATTCTGTATAACGTATCCCGTCATTTCTTATGAAAGCCTTTCTGTACTTCATCATAGCACATGAGGGCTGTTTTTCATAATCAAATGTGTAATCACACACACGCAGACGATTTTCAATTATATCGGTATATCTGCGAAGTTCTGAAAGAGTCCGACGATATTCTTTTTCGTTCATTCCAAGCAACTTTGCTAATTTCTTACCCATTGCCTTTGTTTCAGAAGATGAAGCATTTACAGAGGGCATCCACTTTGCAAGCAGCGATACCTTTCCGCCATTTTTATATGAGCTGATATCCTCGTTAAGCTGTCGGCTGATTTCCTCAACTGCAGATTTTTCACAGGGAGTACCTAACAGACAGCACAAATCGTCGAAACGTCCGTATTCAGCTATATAAGGAATATTTCTCTGTACAGCCTCGGCACAGTAATTCGCAAGAGTTCTCATGGCAATTCTGAAAAATCTTCTTTCGCCAAGACCGCCACGTGTATCTCTTGTGAAAAATACAATTTTCATAGTCTTTTCAGGATTTTCAACATAAGCACATATTACGGCTTCTGCAATATCCTTTACGGAGGCATTACGCATTGCACCTGCTCTGAAAAAAAGGTCAAGGCAGTATGACTCTGTTGTATTATAGGTCTTTGCTCCGTTTTCTGTGTATGTAATCCTGTTCTCTTTTTTTAATAATTCAAGCATAATAATCCTCCTGTTCTTTCAAGACAGCTATATTTGCAGGATTCGAACCTGCTAATCACCATTTATTAAATTGCTGTAACTGTCTTTGGCTTAATAATAGACAAGGCACATTATATCATTAACGATGATCGGAATTCTGCTGTTAGTGCCTTTATTATTTTCACGGTTCTTTGATTTTTCCATAATATCATCAAATTATTGCTGTTTGAACCGTTCAAATCCTATACACGGTGCCGTGGGAGTTGAACCCAATCTGAAAGATTGCCATTAATTGCTGTCAGCACCGTTAAAACTAATAAATCCTATCCCTTTACAACCCCAACTGTGAAAAGCTTCTTCACAGGCTCTACAAGGTCTGTCTGATTTGCCATTACATCATCTATATCCTTATACGCAAAACGTGATTCCTCCGCAACGTCAGATTTGTTGTATTTAGCAAGAACCACATTCTGCTCTTTCAGATCACACATTACCTTATCAACAGGAAATGTCGCAACTGCGGCAGTACGGGAATATACTCTGCCTGCACCATGAGATGATGACATAAAGCTTTCAGGATTTCCCTTTCCCCTTACGATATAGCTGAATGAACCCATTGCTCCGGGAATAATAGCCAGCTGTCCCTCTGCGGCACGTATTGCACCTTTACGGTGTACCCATACATTTTTACCGTAATGATTTTCCAAAGCCGCATAATTATGATGACAGTTTATTTCATTTGAAAAATTCGGCTCTATGCCTGTATATTTCAAAATATACCTTGTAAAAATCTCCTTTACCTTGGTAAGCATAATACTTCTATTTTCATAGGCAAAATCCATAGCAAGCTGCATCCAATGGATATATCTTGCTCCCTCCTCCGTATCAACGGGAAGGAAATGAAGATTCCAGGACGGATCAACGGAAGAATGCCATTTTGCATTGAGGTTTGCAGCAATTTTATTGAAATACTGCCCTATCATATTACCGAAATGACGGCTTCCTGAATGGAGCATTATACAGCACATTCCGTTTTCATCTTCCTGAAGCTCAATAAAATGATTTCCGCCGCCAAGAGTTCCTGCCTGAAAATATCCCTCATCAATCTGGGGAATAAGTTCAGCATCAACCTCATAAAGCTGCATCTCCGCTTTTGCTCTGTCAAGCACAGCTGATTCCTGCGGCTTTTTATAATGATTGAATCCTGTAGGAATATTTCGCAGAATATCACCGCATATAGCCTGTACAAGATTTCCGCTTCCTGTTATGGTATCACGGAGAAGTGAAACAGGAATATCAGTCTGAACAAAAGCCATTCCGCAACCTATATCTACGCCTACCGCATTTGGGATCACAACACCGTCGCAGGCAATTACTCCGCCGATTGGCATACCCTTTCCTGCGTGAGTATCAGGCATAAGTGATATCCATTTATAAGCAAAGGGAAGCTTTGAAAGATGTTCAGCCTGCTCTCTGCATTTTTCATCAATTGCCTCGTATGAGGACTGCCATATTTTAATTGGTTTTGCATTTTTTATTGTATGTACAAACATTTTCTTTGCCTCCTTGTGCAATTCAATTTTAGTGTTTCGTTTGTCTATGTATGTATTATAGCATATAAAAATGGAAAAATCATATAAAAAAATCTGCGAACACTTATTTGCTACTTGAATTAAATGTGAATTTCTGTTATTATATATAATGTAATAAGGTTATCATACAAAGAAAGGAGCATTAACCATGAGCGGATTTTCTGAACTGATAAAGAATTTCGATAAAACAAGAGATTATGTCCGTGATTTCTTTATATATGGCTTTAAGGTACGTAATGACTTTGAAAGAAAAAGCTCACGTACATATGACGATGAAAAACGAAGAGTTGAAAGCTGGCTGGGGAATTATGTACGTTACGACGATTCGCAAAGAGGCAGACAAATGTCAATTACCGTTGATAGCGGTCATATTGCTGAAAATCCCCTTTATCAGGCTTACTACTCCAAAAGCTTTACAGATAATGATATAAAACTTCATTTTCTGATTATTGATATTCTTTCAGAGGGCGAATGTTTATGTCTGAAAGACCTTGTTAATCGGCTTAATGAGGATTACGGACAATTTTTTGATGAACAGACCGTCCGCAATAAACTTAAAGAATATGTAAAAGAGGGTATACTTCTCACAGAAAAGCGTGGAAAAACTGCATATTTCAGCCTTTGTACAGATAAAGCCGAGGATTATATAAACGAATATGCAGGACTTGATGACGCTTTGAAATTTTTCTCTGAAACGGGAGAATTCAGCGTTGTGGGAAATAGTATTCTGAAATCAGCTGAAATAAATAACGACTTGTTTTACATAAAGCACAACTTTATCGTTCATACCCTTGAGGATTCAATTCTCCCCGAAATTATAACGGCAATGGAACAAAAGAAGTTTGTTTCCTTTCATACTTTTTTTGCCAAAAACAGGCTGAACAATGCAGTTCTGACAGGTGAAAATATAATTATACCAATGCAGATATTATGTTCAATTCAGACCGGCAGACGATATCTTGTGGGATATATTCCGAAATACAAGCGTTTCAATTCTTTCCGTCTTGATTTTATCCGAAATGTTAAAACAGGCGAAATCTGCAATGAATATGACGAAATCTATGATAAATATTTCCGTAATATTCATAAATGCTTTGGTGTTTCATTTGGTATGCGGCAGGATAATGGAAATGTTGAGCCGTTAAAGCTTACATTAGCAATTGATGAAATTTCTGAAGATTTCATTATCGAAAGACTTCAAAGAGAAAAAAGAAACGGTACTCTTGAAAAAATCGGAGAAAACCGTTTTACGCTTACTATTGATGTTTTTGACCCCAATGAAGTAATGAACTGGGCAAAGACATTCATCGGCAGAATTATTTCTGTTGAGGGCGGCAATAAAAATATACGTGAGCGTTTTTACAGAGATATTGTAAGAATGAAAAAAATGTACGGGAGGGATTGATATAAATATATTCAGCGAAATATATGGCTCCTATTTCCGAATTACTGCAAAGCTTATGAAAAAAGAAAAGCTTTCGGACAATGAAATAATCAATGTTGTAAATAATGAAGGATTCCGTGACTCCATATTATTTCTTCCTCAAAAGCTTATACCGCAGAAAGATAATTCTGATTGGGGCCTTTTCAAAAGAAACATAGACGGCACACTCTCCCCTGTTATCAAAAATAAACCTGTATCAACAATGACAACTTTGCAAAAAATGTGGCTGAAATCAAAGCTTTCTGACCCTAAAATCAGGCTTTTCCTCAACAACGATACAATTTCAGCCCTTGAAAAACGACTCAACGATATCAAGCCATTGTATAATTCGTCATATTTCCGCTATACTGACCGTTTCAGCGATGGTGATGATTATTCAAACGAGATATACCGCAGAAATTTCAGAATGATACTCAACGGCATAAAATCCCGTGAAATACTTGAAATAGCATTTACAAGCGGTCATGGACAGAGAATCCGCAGAAAATTTCTGCCCATAAAAATAGAATACTCTCCCAAAAACGATAAATTCCGTGTATACAGCCAACTCATAAAATGCGGCAGAGTTCACGACAGCGGAATAATAAATATGGGTAGAATTGAAGAAGTCAGACAAACTGGTCAATTTTGTACAATTCCAGTTAATATTTCAAAGTATCTGAACAAAAGAAAATGCAGTGAACCCATAACCGTCCGTGTTACTACAGAAAGAAATACAGTTGAACGATTTTTCATGGAATTTGCACCCTATGAAAAGCAAAGCGAACGAGACCTCTCTACAGGTGAATGTATCGTTAAGATATGGTATGATAAACAGGACGAAACAGAATTGCTGATACGTCTTTTAAGCTTCGGGCCTACTATCGAAATACTCTCCCCTTTTGATTTCAGACAAAAAGCGGCTGAAAGAGTATTTCGCCAATTTGAACTGTTTCGGTGAAATATATCAGCAAACATGACTGACAGCATAAGGCAAGCCCGTAGAAAGTCAGACAGTCATAAATAAGTATTCTCACACCATAAAAATGTTGCATAGGGCTTTCCTACGCAACATTTTTGCTTTATTCTCTAAAATTCCGCCTGATTAACTCATATTAACAATTCACAAAATAAACTTCAATTTCCATAAAAATTATGGTATAATATAACTATACATTTTACAGGAGTTGATTATTATGATTAAACCATATAAAAGAATAGCCACTCTTGCAATGAGTGCAGCTCTTGCATTGACTTCTATTGCCCCGACATTGGCGATAGGTGCAAATGTGGAGGAAACACCAGATTATCAGCTGCAAACTATACTTGTTGACAACGACGGTGAAAATCTATGGACTACACGAAGCTGGGGCGGCGAAAATATCCTGCCCAATACAAGCTGGACAACCTCCGATATAAGCCAGTACTACGAAAACGGCGTACTGACCTTTGAGGCTAAAAGCAACAGCTCGGAGACTTTAAGCTTTAAAATCGGTTTATCTTCAAACTCACATGGAGAAAATGTGACAATTTACTGGAACGACATTGAAAAATACAAGTCTACAATTGCTGGTACAGACTGGACGGCTTTTTCACTTCCAATAAAAGACCTTGTTGACGCTTTCCCCGAATCCGGATTTGATATCTGCAATCTCTGGAAAATTGCAGTCAGTGCTGTTAAAAAGGATAACACAGTATCTTTCCGCAATGTAAAAATAAGTTCCCCCGATGATGAAAGGCAATATCCTTTTATCAAGGTAAATCAGGTAGGATATTCCTGCAAGGGACGTAAAACCGCCCGAATCAGTTATTTTGCAAAATTCGGCTCACTCAACGGCAAAAAGTGGGAGCTTGTAAACGCTGATACAAACGAGGTTGTGTATACCGATACTCTTGCCGAAGCTGCCGAAAACGACCACCTTTCAGGCGAATCCGTTCACATCATAAATTTTGACGATGTTACAGAAAAAGGCAATTATTATATACGTATTCCCGATGCAAATCTGGATGATTCCGCACGTTCTCCATACGATATTGCAAATGAACTTGCAACAGATACCATTACATCTGTAAATTTCAGAATAGCCGATGATGTATACGATGACCTGTTCAGCGATATGGGAAAATACTACTATCATCAGCGACAAGGTATTGACATCGAGGAAAAATATGCGGGAAAATTTGCCCGTGAAAACCTCCACCCCGACGATGTAGCTGTAAAACGCTGGTCTGACCGCGATAATCCCGATGCTGAAACATACGACGTTTCACAGGGCTGGTATGATGCAGGAGATTACGGAAAATATACTTCACCGGGTGCTACATCCCTTGAAAATCTTCTTCTCGCCTGCGACCTTTATCCCGATGTAATGAATAATATGGCACTGGATATTCCCGAAGCGGACAAGTCAAGCGACCGTTATGTTGACGCTCCTGCAATTTTGAGCGAAATGAAATGGGAAATTGATATGCTCCTGAAGCTTGAACACGAAAGCAAGGACGGTTCATTCTATGTTGCGGCTAACTACAAGGACGGCGTTATTTATCTTGAAGATACTCTCACTCAATCCGCTGACCATAACTCCCCCGAAACTGAAAGAGATTTACGCTCACACTTGGCAACAGCCGAAATGTGTGCTATGCTTGCCCATGCTTACATAGTATATAAGGACGTTCCTGCCTATGCTGATTTTGCGGAGCAGTGTCTTGAAACTTCAAAACGTGCGTGGAATTGGATAAATAATCCCGATAACGAACAGCATCCCTCAATTGGTGCAGCTAACAGAACCTACACATACACGCAGGAGGAACTTGACCGCAGTACATTCTGGGCGGCAGGTGCGTTATATCGTGCTGTTACAGAGGCTGGCACGGACTGGAAAGAATACGAGGATTACCTCATTGCTAACTGTGAAGCTGAAAACATAGTTAAGTGCTTTACAGGTGCTTCTGTGGGATATAGCTCTCATGGACGTTCTTTCCTGGGATTTTTCCATTATATGTACAACAACGAGAATATCAGCGATAAAATTTCAACCATATTCGAAAAGTTTGTCCCATGGCGTAAAAGTATCCTCAAAAATGACAATTGGGGCACTGACTATCCCGACTGGGGATACTGGTGGGGCTCAAATCAGGTTATAAATCAGAGTACAATGACGCTTATTCTCGGAAGTATTCTTACCGAGGGCAAGGACGCAATCCCCGATGAAGTTATACTCTCAAATGAAAGTGCATTCAATTATATGCTCGGTGTAAACCCAATTTCATTCTCATATGTTTCAGGACACGGCGAAAATTCTGTAAAAAATATCTACAGCGGAATTTACTCCAAAGCTGTCAAAACAGAGCCTTACAGCTGCCCTGATGGTTATGTTACAGAGGGTACAAACTATTATGATAATCGACATTTATCAAAATATGACGGCAAATGCTATATGGACAGTGACGCTGAATGGACTACAAATGAAAATACGATATACGGCAATGCCGCTATGATTTTCCTTACAGCCTCCGTTATGTCACGAATTGAAAGAGAAAAATCTGATATTCTCTATGGCGATGCAAACTGCGACGGAGTTGTCACTATTGCTGATGCTGCGGCTATTTTCCAGGCTATTGGAAATTCCGATAAATACAGCCTTTCCGAACAGGGAGCGTTAAACGCAGACTGTTCCGATACAGGAAACGGCATAACTGCCGCCGACGGAATAGCTATACAGAAATTTGATGCAAAGCTTATTGAAGAACTTCCGGAAGTTACTTCTTATACCACTCCTTTTAGTCAAAAGTCTACCGGAATTTAGCTATCAAAGACAGCGTAAAGGATTGTAGTCTGCTTCGCTATTGGGATTAGTATTAAAACAATACCGCACAGAGCTGTTACAAAAGCTCTGTGCGGTATTCTTTTCATTATTAATCAATTAAAAGTTCACGCATTTCGCAGAAGTCAAAGACATCAATAATACCGTCAGCACATAAATCTGCGGATTTCCAATCGTTGAGAGTTGCATTGGGCATATTCAGCAGCCATTTCTGCAGCATTACAGCATCTGCAACAGTGAAACTGCCATCCTTGTTGACATCGCCGATTACAGTGGCTTCGCCCACAAATTCTCCGTATATCTTCATTTCCGCAATATTACAGCAGTAAACATCATCCTTATTCCATATATTCTGCGGTGCACCCTCGGGAACAGTATAGCGGATATATCTTGCAGTTGTATCACCGCCGAATTCCTTGATATACTGCATAGCAAAAGGCGGCTGATTTGTAATTGTGTGAATTGTTGTCCAGTTTTTCCCGTCCTTTGAAATCTGGAACATAGAGTCAGGACAGCGATACTCATACCCCTTTCTGGGAGCGTATCCGATAGCTGTAATATCATAGATACCGCCTAAATCCGCCTGAACATAGCCATTTCCTACGCCGTCAAAATATGTAGCCGTATCACCGTCGAAAACCTTTGTGAAGTCGTTGGCAGAATTGTTCCAAGCATTACTGCCGCTTATTTTCACAGGTGTAATTTCCGTCTGGTTTGCCGCAGGATTCAATGTACCGTAAAGCTCAATTTCTGCTATGTTACAACAATAAGTATTATCCTCATTCCATTGGTTGTCAGGAGTACCCGAAGGGACGGTATAACGTACATATCTGGCTGTAGTTCCGGCTGAAAAGCTTGTGATATACTGCATTCCGCCGCTTGGCTTATTTGCGATAGTGTAAACCGTTTCCCAGTTTTCACCGTCCTGTGATACCTGGAACATACTGTCTGGGCAACGGTATTCATAGCCGCTTCTTGGAGCATAGCCGATAGCCGAAATATCGTAGATATTACCTAAATCCACCTGAACATAGCCATTTCCTACACCGTCAAAATATGTGGAATTACTGCCGTCGAATACTTTGTAGCAGTCATTTGCCGAATTATTCCACGGAGCAGAGCCGCTAATCATATCATTTGTAATATCAATTTTGTTTTCAAGGGCTTTTCCGCCGCTTACTCCGTCAATAATAAAGGTTGAAATTGAATTTGCAGGAAGTGACACGCTGAGACTTGCACCGCTTGTCTTTACAGTACCTGCATTCGCCCAGTTTTCCGTAGCACTTGTGCGGATAACCTGTGCAGATGAGCCTACTGTGCCAAATCCTGAAAGGTCGAAATACAAATCCTTTGCACTGCCAGCGGTATTATACGCAACAATTATAAGCTGCTGATTTTCTTTGTCATATGCCGCAAGAGTAGTACGTGAGGATTTGAGCATAGTCATTCCCGGACGGATATAACGGGTATACTGTCCGAATCCGTAATATTTCTTCGTAAGGATAATATTGTCATTGTCGTGGTCTGCCACAGCAGTTCCCCAGAATCCACCATTGACATCAACCATACCCTTGTCCTTGTTTCCGTTGTAGCCCTCTTTTGAGATGTGATTATCAATTACCTGCCACATAATCCAGGCAGAGGAATTAAGCTCATTCATATCAAGGGTTATTCTATCAGCAAGCCACAACGCAGAACCCATTTCACCTGCATTTGTTCCTGCTGTACTGCCGCCGTCAACCTCACTCATCCAAAGGTTTTTGTCCTCTTTTACAGCTAAATCTTTCAGCTCCGAACGCTTGCTTCCGCTGTATGTATGGGTATCAATTCGGTCAATGGCCGTTTTGGCATCGGCAGAAAGCTTATTGTAGGAATCAATCTGAGTATCAATGGAGGTTTCATCAGTACCACTGAGAATAACATCGCCAAGGTCTCTTTTATCCATAGATTTCTGGAGTTCGAGGATTATATTTGACTCTGACGCTCCCTGGTCAAAGTGACAGCCCTCTTGCTTGTAGCTGTATGCTGACCAGTAATTTGTATAAGGCTCATTAAGGGGTGTCACGCTCTGTATGTCAACGCCCCATTCCTTTTCGTAGTGATAGCATACTTCTGCTAGATATTCTGCAAAATCGTCATAGCAATCGTCTTTGAGGTTGTTTTTGTTTGCGTCCTTTCCTCCGCTGCTGCATCCGCTGTTTGTCATATAGTACGGTGGAGAATTGGAGAACATTTCAACAATCATATCATCTCCTGCCGCCTCAATGGATTTAAGCAAAACATTACGCTGATTATAGTCAGCACTCCAGTCGTATGTAACATTACCGTTGTTGTATTTTGTATATCCAGGCATATTTGAGTCTGTACGTGTAATGTGAGTATGCGTAGGATCATCACCGCCGCCGATATTGAAACGGGCAATATTCAGCCTTAATCCTTCATCGCCATAGAACAGGTCAGCCGCCTGTTGGGCAAGGGAATCAGAATAGCCGATACGATTAGCCCACCAGCAGAGAGAAGTTCCCCAGCCCTCGAAAGTGCCGTCGTTGATTTCGTAGGCGTTGTAAGGTGATACTACAACATTCTCTGCCGCCTGTACATTGTCATTTGGCAGATTACAGGCAAGTGAGCCTGAAATGGCCACCGCAAGCATAAGAGCGATTGATTTTGATTTGTTTTTCATAGTTTAATTCCTCCTAAAAATTAATCATTCCCAAAATAAAATTTTTATCTCATTATTATCCTATCTATTATTTTATCATATTTCATTCAAAAACGCAATAATATTTCGTATGAAATTTATAATATTTTCAGTATCGACAAAAAAACGGCAGCCACATCGGGCTGCCGAAATTATTGTTATAAACTTACGGAATAATCTTTCTTGAATCCATGTGCACCAAAAATCTGCCATTTGCCAACGCCAAGACGCTGTAAAACGGCATTGCGTTCAAGAGCAAACAGATATTTTTCATTACTTTTTATAATCATTGTATTACTTACGCAGGGTGGCTCGATCAGTGTAATCTCAGTATTTTCAGAGATTCTATGGGTGCTTGTTCTCGGAGAAAATGCTTCACTTTTGGAGGTGCCCAGCAATTCTGCAAATTTGCTAATGCTGTCAAATGTTCTGTAAAGCGACAACCCCTGTTCATTGATGTAACATATGTCTTTTCATATCTGAATCTCGTTATTCTACTTCTCTGCACTTTACAACCGCTTCGGTAACATTAGTCAGAACAACTTCACCGTTCTGATTTTTCACCTCAATTGTAATTTCAGCAAGTCCGTTTCTGGCGTTTCTTTTTACAAGATTTGTGATAACTGCCTTTCCTGTCAGTACATCATCAGCAAAAACAGGCTTTAACCATTCAATCTTTGTGGATTTGCCTGCAAGAAGCTCCTCGCCAAAGAAATCCACCTCCAGATATTTCGCCCATACTGCCATAAAGGACATAACACCTGGGGCAATCAGTTTGCCGAATGGAGTAGTTTTAGCATATTCCTCATCAGTATGCAGAGGAACATTGTCATATTCAACGGCAAAAGCAAGCATTTTATCCTTATCAATGACGGCAGGAGCAGGTTCTGCCGTCATTCCTATTTTTAAATCATCAAAATACATTAAATCACCATTATTTCTGTGCGTCCTGTGCTCTGATTTCAGAACGGCGGATTTTTCCGCTTCCGACAGTCTTGGGGAGACTGTCTCTGAATTCAACGACTCTGGGGTATTTATAAGGTGCAGTATGTTCCTTTACATATGTCTGAATTTCCTTTTTCAGTTCATCTGTACCCTCTGTTCCGTTTGTGAGAACGATTGTAGCCTTTACAACCTGACCTCTGATTTCATCGGGAACACCTGTAACTGCACATTCAAGAACATATGGAAGTTCCATGATAACGCTTTCGATTTCAAATGGTCCGATACGGTAGCCAGAGGACTTGATAAGGTCATCGACACGACCAACGTACCAGAAATAGCCATCCTCGTCCATTCTTGCTGTATCACCTGTATGATACCAGCCGTCATGCCAAGCCTCTCTTGTGCTTTCCTCGTTGTTGTAGTAGCTCATAAACAGACCGCAGGGCTTTGTATCGCCAACTCTGATACAGATCTCACCCGTTTCACCGTCCCCTGCTTCTGTTCCGTCAGAATTAAGGATATGAACATCATAAAGAGGATTAGGTCTGCCCATACTTCCCGGCTTTGCTTCCATACCAACAAAGTTTGCAACGGAAAGAGTTGTTTCTGTCTGACCGAAGCCCTCCATAAGTGAAATGCCTGTTGCCTTTTTGAACTGATAGAACACCTCGGGATTGAGAGCCTCACCTGCAATTGTAGCATATTTAAGGCTTGAAAGGTCATATTTTGATAAATCTTCCTTTATGAAGAAACGGTACATTGTGGGCGGCGCACAGAATGTTGTGATGTTGTATTTCTTGAACATGGGGAGAATATCATCAGCGTGGAAACGCTCAAAATCGTAAACGAAAACAGCTGTTTCACACATCCACTGACCGTAAAGCTTACCCCATAAAGCCTTGCCCCAGCCTGTATCGGAGATTGTGAAATGAATGCCATTAGGATCAACATTGTGCCAATATCTTGCAGTTGTGTAGTGTCCAAGAGGATATTTGAAATCGTGCATAGCGATTTTAGGATAGCCTGTTGTTCCCGATGTAAAGAACATAAGCATAGGGTCACTTCCGCAGGCTGTATCCTCTGTTCTGGGGAACTCATTTGAAAATGCGGGAAGCTCTGCATTGAAATCATTCCAGCCCTCTCTTGCCTTACCTACGATGATTTTTGTTTTAAGTGAAGGACAATTCGGTGCAGCAAGATCAACTTCATCAGCAACATTTCCGTCAGCTGTGCAGACGATTGCAGAGATTTCAGCAGCGTCAAAACGATATTCAAAATCGTGCTTTACAAGCTGATTTGAAGCAGGGATAACAATTGCACCGAGTCTGTGAAGTGCAAGGATAGAGAACCAGAACTGATAATGTCTTTTAAGAACAAGCATTACCTTATCTCCCTTTTTGATGCCGAGAGATTTGAAATAATTAGCTGTCTGGCAGGAGTATTCCTTTATATCCTTAAATGTGAAAAATCTTTCGCTCTTGTCCTCTGCAACGTGAACCATAGCGATTTTATCGGGAGCTTTTTCAGCCATAGCGTCAACGATGTCATAAGCAAAGTTGAAGCTTTCTTCGTTCTGGAAATTAACAGCTGAAAGAGTACCTGTTTCATCTGTTTCGCAGGTTACAAATTTATCAGCAACTGGGTGAACAATTCCAGCCTTATCAAAGTTTGTATGTGTAAATTCCTTGACAACATTCTTCATTTCAGGAACTTCAGCAGCACCATCAGGCTTTATAACAATAGCATAGATTTCACAATCCTCGCCGCCAAGAGCAATTTCATCATGGGGAATAGAGCTGTCAAAGAAGATGCTGTCACCCTCGTAAAGAGTTTCAGTGTGATTTCCGATAACCTTACGGAGAGTACCCTTGAGAACGATATCCATTTCCTGTCCTGCATGGCTTGAGAAATGACGTGGTCTTGTGAGAGCCTCCTCTGAATAGGGAATTACAACGTGATACGGCTCAATCATCTTATTCTTGAATTTATGTGCAAGACGGTTGTAGCTCAATCCCTCACGTCTTGTAATAGGCTTGCCCTTGCCCTTTCTTGTTACGGTATATTCGGTAAGTTCGGGGCCTTTACCCTCCATTAATTCAGCGATATCAACGCCGAATGCAGCGGCACATTTGTAGATAAAAGTGAAGCTGAAATCAGTTTCGCCCTTTTCCATTTTCTTGTATTCCTCAACAGTAAGACCTGTTTTGGAAGCCATAGTCTCAAAGGAAATTCCCATATCCTCACGGAGAGTGCGGATACGCTGTGCAACCTCACGGATGCTCTGTTCTGTTTCTGATAAATTTCTCATGTTACCTGACATAATAAATGCCCCTTTCATTGAATTTTTGGGGCTATAAAACAAAAAACGCCCCAAAGTAAATTACTTTGAGACGAGCTTTAAACCCGCGGTACCACTCAAATTGCGTGCAGTTTTACTACACACCACTTTCAGACTCGCCCTCACTTTAAAGGGATAAGCCCTATGCATTTACGCAGCCTCACGGAAAAGCTTACTATCGAAAAGTATAAATTCAGCCTTTCAACTCAGAAGGGATAAACTCTGATGATGTCTGCCGTCTCACACCATCCGACGGCTCTCTGAAAAACATTTTTATCAAAGTTCGTGTCTTCGTCTTTGTCATTTGAGATTATTATATCACTGCCAAAAGCATTTGTCAAGTACTTTTGAAAAATAAAAAATATTAATTTTATCACAACAATTGAGGCGATACCACACATGATCTGTGCGGTATCGCCTATAATATTTTTTGCCAGGAGAAAATTAGTTAAATGTTTTTTCTATTTCTTCTGCAGTCTGATCAGGATCAATAGTACATATATCCATGACAAACATCAGATTATCGTCAATTTTTCTTGCATAGATATAGTCGATTTGTTTAAGCTCTCCCATGGAAGCCACACACGTTCCTCTCATATACTCCTGACCGCAGATATTAACTTTTGTGGCATCTTCAAATTCCTGTTCAACACCTGCTGCTTCACCTAACTTTGAAAGAAACTCCTTAAAATCATCAATATATTCTTCTTCTGTATAGTCAGAATCATCCGTAATACCGATTTCGGTATTTACAAATTCAAATGAATAATATCCTTTTTCTCCTACAAACATCTTATCAAAAGCTCTTGCTTCTTCACGTGTTCTGTCCTTGTCATTAGTGCATTGTGATATCGTATTATTTTTGCACATTTTCAATTCCGCATCACTGCTTTCTGAAAATCCTGCAGGAACATTCATTCTGATACCTGCACACTCATTTACATACACGCCGTCCTTGTAAAGTCCCTTGGTATAGCTTGTACCAGCCATAGGATCATCCGCAACAGTTTCTGTAGCAGTATCAAGAACTGTTTCAGGCTCTGTACGTGCAGTAAATCCGTCGCCATAGGACAAGCCATAGCCGTATTCAAGGAAGCATTCCTCTGTTCCTATCTGGTCAATTGAGCCGTACCATGGAGCAGGAAGGCTGCCTGTGAAATCAGCACATCCACAGAGCACATCGGATATACCCTTACCCTCTGAACCGGGAAGATAGCACATAACCACGCTATCCCAATCTGCGTAATCTTCGCTGTCGAGAATTACATTTCTGCCTGCCACGATACAAGTAACTGTGGGCTTATCAAGTTCCTTTACTTCTTCAATTGCTTCATCATTCTCCGCAAGTCCGAGTTTGCCGCAAAGTTCAAGGTCCTCTGTATCGCCGTTCCACTCGGCATAAGACTGCTCACCAACGCAAAGCAGTACAACATCAGCATTTTCAGCTTCTTCGGAATCTGTGATTACTTCAATTCCGTAATCATCAGCATATCTTTCAAATGCCTCCTGAATTGTGGTAACACCCTCAACCTCGGCTGAATAAGCACCGTTCCAGTCGATAGTCCAACCGCCGCACTGTACCTGTCCATTGTCAGCCGCAGGGCCTGTTATATAAACCTTTGCACCCTCTTTAAGCGGAAGAACACTGTTGTCATTCTTAAGGAGGACAAGGCTTTCTTCTACAAGCTGTTCAGCTACCTTTCTGTAATCAAGAGAGCCTGTTTCTTTCTGTTCTGTTTCCAGGTTTTCAAAGAGCGGATCATCAAATATACCTGCATTCTTCTTTACTCTGATAATTCTTGTAACAGCGTCGTTTATGCGTTCCTCACTTATTTCGCCGCTGTTTACCGCATCAATGATTATATCATATGCTTCAGCAAAACGGTCAGTTTCCATAAGCATATCAATACCTGCATTGACGCTCTTGATTACCTGATCCTCATATGTAGAGCCTGATATATTACCAACAGAGCCCCAGTCACTTACAATAAAGCCCTCAAATCCCATTTCGTCTTTGAGCTTCATTATATACTCTTTATTTTCATGCATTTTCACGCCATTGAGTGACGAGTGACTTATCATTATAGTCTGTACTCCCGCATCTATCAATTCCTGATAGATTTCAAGCTGTTCAGCTATTTCAGCATCTGTAAGCTGTGCGTCGCCACGGTCAATAAGCATATCGTATTCAGTTTGTTCGCCTGTACCATATACAACATTGCCGTCAGCAAAAAAGTGCTTTGCACAGGCAATTAATCCGCCGTCGATAAGTCCCTTTGTATAGGCTGTACTGAGCTTTTTGATTGTTTCAATATCAGAGCCGTATGACTCATATGTTCTTCCCCAACGTGGGTCAACTGACTGTGCTACACAGGGCGAGAAATTCCACAGCCAATGGCAAAGCTTTGCCTCATCGGCAGTTATAAGACCTACCTGATACGCAAGTTCTTCATTGTTAGCCGCACCCTGTCCGATATTGTGCGGGAAATATACTGCATTAAGGCAGTAATTTACGCCGTGTACGTCGTCCTGACCGTATACATATGGGATTCCTGCTTCTGACTCAACAGCAGACTGCTGAAATCCGTCCACAATTTCACGGCAAGAAGCCGCATCAAGACAGACTGTCTGTGAAAGAATACTGCCGTAATCGTTAGCAAGCATATCATCCTCGGTGATATTGTAAACAGCAGGCTGTAACATTTGTGCTACTTTCTGTTCCAGTGTCAGTTCGCCTACAATTTCCTCTGGTGTCATTGAGGCATATTTCTGATATTTGAAATCAAACGCCTCATCCGTTTCATTTTCTGTCGGTGCAGTAGTTTCAGACTGCACAGCAGTGCTGCCGTCCTCACTTGTCTGCGACTGTTGAGTGCATGCTGCCATCTGGGCAAGCATTGTCACTCCAAGTAAAAATGCAAATAGTTTTTTCATTAGCTTTCTCCTTTATGGGTTTTATTATTTATTCCATATGATTTATTCAATCACATCGGTGCTGAATTTACAGGTGATTTATTAACACAGAGCTTGTGCGAAATCTGCTTGCATATTTCGTGCAAAGCCGTCAGGTGAGCTTTGTGTGGTGTTGCCTTAAACCAGAACAATGCAAGCAGATTTGATCAGGCGGACTATCAGTGATATTGTCTTTAATCACACTTATTCACTTATTTTTTCATTAAGTGATTTTATCACAGGATCCTCGTCCCAGTATTTCGTCCAGTTGTTTCTGGTGTATGCCTTTTTCCATTCGGCATTTCCGCTTAAAACATCATCAATACTACAACAGTATACTTCTTTTCTGAACGCATAGCTTCCTGACTCATTGATATTTATTGTTATATAGAGTTTATCATCTGAAATATCCATGACTTTTCCGCTATAGTAATCTATATTTTCAAGAGCCTTAACGCTGATTTTACCGAGCAATTTACCTTTTTTATCTATTACCTTTATATCGCTGTTTCCCTGGAAGAAAAACTTATCCTCATAACAGAGAATATCACTTATAATCGCTCTTTCGCCTGTATTGATTTCGACATCCTTTTTCTCAAATGTTTCAATGTCATATTCTTTTAACATGGTCAGTTCTTTTTCGGTGTTGAAATACGTAAAATACACGGAATTATCATCAAAGCAGGCAAGTGTCATATTACCGCTGTTTTCCTCTGCAACGAGATTTTCACTTTCTCCTGTTATGATGTTATATCTGATAATTGGCAATATATTTTCAGAACTGGGAATAGTACGATGATGATAATAAAAAACATAATCTCCACGTCCTGCAATGACAGTGTGATGTGATGCTTTCTGGTACTCATCATATTTGTATAGTATTTCAGTTTCGCCCGTCTGTATATCGACTCTGGCAAAACCAGACTGTATAAAATCAAAATATATTGAATTTCCTGTGCAATAAAACACATAGGCATAACCTTTATGAATGATAAAATGATTGTGTGAAATCAAGCCTTGCTGATACTTCGAAGGCTTTTTTTCTTCTGTAATATCTGCTATCTTGTCAAGTGAAGAACCATCGGGTGCAGCCTTATATAGCGAGTAGCCCAATGTTTCTTGGGTATTGATTTCACCTATAAAATAAATACTGCCATTATACATTACAGGTTCAGAAATCTTGATGTTATTGTAAGTTGCTGTACAGGCATCATTTCCGTCGTGCATACACTCAGGCTTGGCACAAAGAAAAATATCATTTCCTGTTGCCTTATCAGTATAACGCAGGGATAAAGTCTGTGCCACATTGTAATAGTAGCCGTTTTCCGTCTCCATAATATTTCTGCAATACGGTATATCAGGCGGAAGCTCTGACGGTTCTGTTTTCACATCTTTCTCGCTACATCCGCTGAACGTCATTACTGCCGCAAGAACTATTGCAATCTTTCTGAATTTAATCATTTTTCCTCCTCAAAGAATTATCATAGTTATATTATAATATTGCGGCAATAAAAAAACAACCATTTTTGCAGAAGTGGTCGTTTTTAACGCAGAAGCGGTCAGTTTTTATACAAATCCCTAAAATGTTATCGCTCCAAAACAACGCAGAATAGGGATTTTTGTTTTTTATAAAAAAACTGAAAAATTTTTTCAAAAAAATGCAACCTTTTTGCATTCTCAAGTGTGTTATATATGTAAGCGTTAAACACGCTGCAAAAAATATTTTTATAAAAGGGGATTTTTATTATGAAAATCAAAAATTTATCATCAGTAATCCTTGCAGCTATGATGGCTGCATCAGTTGTGCCTAACACAGGGGTGACAGCACCTTACAGCAGTCTTGCTTCTTACGCAATTGAGGCAGAAACTGAGTATGTAACAGAAGATGAAGTTTTTGACGAGGACGACGACATTATCAGCGGAACACTTGGAGAAAATGCTTACTGGACTCTTTATTACGGCTGTCTGTCTATCGACGGCGAAGGAACAGTAGACGGATATGCAGACGCATATGACGCACCATGGGCAGAGTACGGTGAAGAAGTGGATTCTGTTGAAGTGGGAGAAGATGTAACAGGTATCGACGAGAATCTTTTCAATTCCTGTATTTATGCACACAGTATCGGATTTTTCAACCCTGATTGTGTAATTCCAGACAGCGAAACAGCAATTCCTGAAAGCATGTCAATATCAGGTTATTCAGGCTCTACAGCAGAGGCTTACGCTGAAATGTTCGGCAGAGAGTTTGTTGCAATTGATAATAGGGTGCAAGGCGAACTTGAAAACGGTGTTAATTGGTATCTTGATAATAACGGAGTTTTGCTCTTTGAGGGAGAAGGTTCAATGCCTGATTATGACGGTGCATACCCCTGGAGTGAATACGCTGACGAGATTACATCAGTTGATTTCGTTAAAGAATTTTCAGGCTATGGTGATTACGCATTCTACAACTGCCAGAATATCACATATGCTACACTTCCTGCAGTAATCGGAGCTCATGCATTTGAGAACTGCGTAAATCTTTCATCTTATGGTTACTACGCCGATCATCCCATGCGTGAAATCAAGGATTATGCTTTCTATGGCTGTGACAGTCTTGAGATGATTGAAATTTCCGATCCTGATTGTATAATTGCAGACAGCCCATATGTATTCCCTGAAAACACAACAATTTATGGCTATGTCGGCTCTACAGCAGAAGCTTATGCGAATAAGTACAACAGAGAATTTATAGACATTGAAGATATATACTACGAAAATGTTATTGCTGAAGGTACATGCGGTGAAGATCTTACATGGGTACTTGATAGTGATTATACTCTTTTCATTGATGGTACAGGCGAAATGACAGAATGGGAAAGCGTTGACGAAGTACCATGGGCTGAATTCAACAACGATATAAACCTTGTAATAATAGAAGAAAATGTAGGCTCTATCAGCAGATATGCATTCAGCGAATTTACAACATATGATACATTATTGCATTTCTTCAATGATGAATGTGTAATTCCTGATGTTGAGGGCGTTATTTCTCCGTTAGCATATATATACTGTAGTGAGGGTTCATACGCTCATAAATATGCTGAAAAGTACAACATCAGATATGATTTGTACGGTGGTGAGTATGTAGACAATGCATTTACATGGTCATGCAACAAAGCAGGAGATATCTTCTACATCACAGGCTACGGCGATATGCCCGACTATGAAATTGGTGAAAGACCTTGGGAAGATGTTATCGACCAGATGGAGAGCGTATACTTCTACGGAGGCATTACAAGTATCGGCAAGAATGCATTTGCAGGCTCTGAAAGCCTCAGATTTGTCGATATAGACGAAATGATCCAGTTTATCGATGAGGATGCTTTTGCAGGCTGTGACAGCTTACAGACACTCAATTTCCACGGAAACTACAATTGTGAAATTTACGGTGGTGCAGGTACAATCCCCTCACAGACAGTAATTGTTGCACATAATGATTCACCTGCTTATAAATATGCAGAAATGTACGGCCTTGAGCATTATGGAATTTCAGAAGAAACTGTTCCTCCTTTTGCAAGCGGAGAGTTCGGCAAGGGCTTTACATGGGACATTTATGATGAGTGCAGTCAGCTATTTATAAGCGGCGTAGGCGATATGCCCGAATGGGAAAACGCCGAGGACGCACCATGGGCAGAATATTTTGACGTAATTGAAGTGGTAATGATTGATGAAAATGTAACTTCAATCCCTGCAAACCTGTTTGACGGATTAACAGATGACAATATAAGCGTTTATGTAAAAAATGATGAGTGCGTAATTCCCGATGTGCCCGGAGCAATTCCTTATGACGCATACGTGATATGCGGCGGTGAATCAACAGCTCATGAGTATGCTGAAAAATACTGCATCAGCCACTATGCTTACGGATGCGATGTTGAGTATCATTACGAGGGCTTCACATGGTCATGCAACGAGGATGGAGATATCTTCTACATCACAGGCTACGGCGATATGCCCGATTATGAAATTGGTGAAAGACCTTGGGAAGATGTTATCGACCAGATGAAGAGCGTTTACTTCTACGGAGACATTACAAGTATCGGCAAGAATGCATTTGCAGGCTCTGAAAGTCTCGAATTTGTTGATGTAGACGAGAAGATCCAGTTTATCGGTGAGGATGCTTTTGCAGGCTGTGACAGCTTACAGACACTCAATTTCCATGGCAACTATATCTGTGAGATTTATGACAGCGCCTCAACAATCCCGGCACATACTACAATTATTGCTCACGAAGGCACACCTGCACAGGCATACGCTGACAAGTACAGCATGACATACTACGGTATTGCAGGTGACGCAAACTGCGACGGCAGAGTATCAATTGCTGATGCTACTGCAATTTTCCAGTCTATCGCAAACCCTGACAAGTATACACTGTCCGATGAGGGCAGAAGAAATGCCGATGTTGCCGGAAACGACGGTATCACAGTTGAAGACGCAATTTTAATTCAGAAATACGATGCAAAATTAGTTGAAGAAATATAATCTGCTACAGTGCAAATTTTTCCCTCTCCTTATAAATGACATACAAAAACCGCACAGGGCTTCATTGCTCTGTGCGGTTTTGCAGTGCAGTAATTCATACCAATCGCTGAAACAACAGCAGACAAATCTAATGGCATAAGGAACAAAGGTATCATAATACCAAGGAAGTTTATCTCGGCAGTTTAAATACTGTAGAAAGCACACTTGTGCTTTATCCGATAGACACTAAAGAAAAAGACTTTAATCCCTTCGAATAATATATTTCACATTTCATCCTCAACTGACATAATATAAGTTGAGGTGATATAATGGAAAGGAATATACACAATTATGCGACATTACTGATGCATAAACCCAGCACGTGTGCGATTATCAAGGGAAGCGAAAAATATCCGAATATAAGCGGTGTTGTGCATTTCCATCAACTGAAAAGCGGAGTGCTTGTTGCTGCTGAAATAAACGGTCTGCCTTATTCCGACAACATCTGCAAGAATCAGATTTACGGATTCCATATCCATAGCGGTAATAAATGTGACGGAGATATGACAGATCCGTTTTCAGAAGCAATGATGCATTACAACCCTATGAACTGCCCTCATCCCTTTCATGCAGGTGATTTACCGCCCTTGTTGAGCAATCACGGCTATGCATTCTGTGCTTTTCTGACTGACCGATTCTCGTTATCAGAAATCATTGGTAAAACTGTCATTATTCACGGTAATCCCGATGATTTCACATCACAGCCGTCGGGCAACGCAGGAGAAAAACTTGCCTGCGGTGTGATTAAAAGGTGCAATTCTCATATTGGGTAATAATTAATCCCTCCGGACATAATCGAATGATTAGTTCCAGAGGGATTTGCTTTTGATTTTGTCAATTTTGAAAGACCATTAACATTATTATTTCTTCCTCTAACTGTCGCTTACAAATCCAACTATAAATACACAGTATTCTCCAGAATTTGTTTGTTTTCACGCCAATTCGGAAGCATAATTTGCAAGAGTTCATAAAAATGTTTTGAATGATTTGGATGTACAAAATGACAGAACTCATGATACAATACATATTCGATACAATTTTTAGGAGCTTCTATGAGACGTTTATTCAAAGTAATGATACCTTTGTATGGTTGACAGCTTCCCCAACGTGAAGTCATATTTCTAATTTTCAGTTCTGGTAAATGAATATTATATGCACCAAACTTTGAATGAACTTTCTGCATTATTTCACCAAATATAATATTGCTTTGTTCATTAAGCCACTTATTGAGAAGATTCTTTTTTCGATTATAGTAATCTGGCCGCTTAACATGAATATATACATAGACACCATCACAGTTAACATACTCTCTGCTATCTTTAACAACATTGATACGCATGTTTTTACCAAGAAATGTAACGTTTTCTCCGCTTACATACTGCAACTCTGTTTTTGGTTTATCATTGTTACTGAAATTATCAAGCGCATTACGGATATAATCATATTTACTCAGAACGAAAGCATCTACTCTCTCTTCACACACAGATTTCGGAGCTGATACATATACACTTCCGTTATGACGTACCCTGAGATTTATATTCTTAATGTTTTTACGTTCAAAAGTGAATGTTATTTCTTCGCTGTCATTCCAAACTTTTCTTATTTCAGTTGATATTACTTTCATTAAAACCTCCTGAGTGCAATGGTTTTTACATTGTCAATTATTTTATCCATTGTTTCAAAGCTAAGAGCCCAACCATTATTGTCACTGTAAGCATACAATATATCATCAAGTGCGTGTGATATCTTTTTGTGAATATCAGTATTGGAAGTCCAGTCAATCTTACTGTACCCTTTGATAATCTCTGTTATTTCAGCAGACAAAGCAGCAACAGTATCTCTGTTATCAGAGAGAGGTATAACTTCATCAAGTATGGCTGAAACTACACCATAAAATGCTTGTGCGTGAACGTTGTCTTTTATTTTTTCAGGATATTTAAGTTCTGTTTTGCCGCTTCTGAATTCTTCCATTATTTTTGTCATTTTTGCAAGATATTCAGCTTCGCTTATAACCTGTTTCTTGTATAATTCAAGTGCTTCTTTGATTTTCTTTGAGAAATTATCATAGTAAGCCGGGTTTTCATCATATTTTTCCGATATACTTTTCGTCATTCTTGAACGTATAGCGTCAGCTTTTGATCTTGCAGTACCAAGTTCATTAAGCTGTTTTTCAAGTCCGTCAGAATCAAGTATATCAACAGGAGCTGCTATTATTTTAAGTCCAGTTACAGAAAGATTCTGGTCAAGAAGATTCTGCATTATGGGTTCATATTCCTTATTGTCGATAGCATCAGCATAGCGGAGTTTAACCGATTTTCTGATTTTTGAGAACATTATAAATTCAGACTTGTATCTGTTAATTTCATCACGAGGAACAGCTTCATATGCCTTTTCAGAATTAACTACGATAGCAAGAGCCTTTCCGAATTTACACAGAAGATTATAAAAATCGTTTCGTAAATCCTCATCGGCTAATAAATCCTCGTATTCATTTATGTCATTTTTATTCTTTACACCAATAAAAAGATCACAAAGCTGAGAATAAGCTTCTCTTAGTTCACCGACTACGGTAATTACATCAACAATAGCACCAGAAAGGTCAGCTCCTTCATAGTTTTCAAGTCCTGCACCACTATACATATTCATAGCAGTATCAAGTTTCTGAATGAGTCCACGATAATCTACAATCAGTCCGAAATCCTTGCCTTCATAAAGTCTGTTCGTACGTGCGATAGCTTGTAACAATCCATGTTCTTTCAGTTCCTTGTCTATGTAAAGAACCTGACACACAGGTGCATCAAAGCCTGTAAGAAGCTTACTGCAAACGATAAGTATATCTATTTCACCATCACAGAATTTATTCTTTATCGTTTCTTCATAAGTATCAGCATCTCCGTACTGCTTCATCATTTTGTTCCAGAATGCAATTACTTTATTATCAGTTTCGGATAGTATATCTTCCTCGCCTTCACGCATATCCGGAGATGAAATCACAACTGCACAATTAAGCGTTCCAAGCTGTTCAAACACTTCAAGATATCGTACAGCATCACGCTTGAAATTGGTTGCAAGCATTGCCTTCATGCCTGTATTTTTAATACTGTCTGTGAAATGTTCTTCAATATCAAGAGCAATTCTGCGTATTCTCGCATCGGTTGAAGTCAGGCGTTTAATACTGCTCCACTTCTGCTTCAGATCTTCACGTTCACGCTCATTCAATCGACGAGTTGTTTTTTCAAACCATAAATCGATATTATCTTCATCGACCTTCTGATCTACAAATCTCCCCTCATAAATAAGCGGTACTATCGCTTTATCGTCAACAGCGTCTTTAATAGTGTATTTGTGGATGTAATCGCCTCCGCCAAAACGTCCTACTGTGGATTTTTCCTTTTTCATAAGCGGAGTACCTGTAAATCCGATATAACAGCCGCATGGGAAAACAGTTCTCATTTTTGCTGCAAGAGAGCCGTAATTACTGCGGTGACTTTCATCTACAAGAACAAAAATATTTCTGTCATTGATTTTGATTTTCTGATTTTCAGCAGTATTGAACTTGTTTATAATAGTTGTAACAACGTCAGCTTTACCGCTTTGGATAAGCTCCACAAGATGCTTGCCGCTTGTAGCTTTTGCAGGTGACAGACGTGTATGTGCGAATGTCTTTGCAATCTGATTATCAAGGTCTTTTCTATCTGTAACAATAATAACCTTTGGGTGATGTTTTGTAAGTTCCATAAGGATATATTTTGCAAGCATAACCATTGTCAAGGACTTTCCGCTGCCTTGAGTATGCCATATAACACCGCTTTGACGATTGCTGTTTTCATCATCTGTATTAACTGTTTTTATGATATTTCGGATAGCGAAGAACTGCTGATGACGACAGATTTTCTTAATATTCGCATCAAAAACAATAAAATACTTTGTAAGCTCCATTAATCGCTGTGGAGTAAGCAATGATACAATATCCTTGTCCTGTTGAGTTATACTTCTGTCTGTGATATGCTGTGCAAGCAGTCCGTCACACCACTCTGTATCTTCTTCACGCCATACGTTCCAAAATTTTTTCGCTGTTCCTGCTGTGGCATATTTAACAGCGTTTTTATTAGTTGCAACAACTATTTGAGCGAACTTGAAAAGCTGTGGAGTATAGTCCTGCTTCTGATTGCGTATAGTCTGTTCAACAGCCTGCTCCACGGATATAGTCGGAGCCTTACACTCTATCACAGCAAATGGAATACCATTGACAAAAAGAACAATATCGGGACGAGTATCATGCTGACGGTCTGCACTATGTACTGTAAACTCCTCCGTAACATGAAAGACGTTATTTGTGATGTCATTCCAGTCGATGTACTTTATATTGAAGTTTATAGTTCTGCCGTCGGGGAGAGTTTCGGGATAGCTTCGACCAAGCATAATATCATTATAGATTTTTTCACTTGACACAACAAGATTATCCGCAAGCGGCTCATCAATTTCGTCAACGGCTCTTTCAATGTTTTCGGCAGAAAATTTATACTCATTGCCGCTGAAAGAATAGCTATTGAGGCGGCCGAGCTGACTGCGGAGAACATCTTTCAGAATTACATTATAAAGCCCGTCACGCTGTTTGTCACATTCTTCGGGGGAGATATATGTGTAGCCGAGTTTCTTCAATAATTCAATTGCGGGGTATTTGCTGACATTATTTTCGGAAAATATATTATTTGAGTTAATTTGGATCATACCTACTTACTCCTTTCATTTTACTTCTTGAAAATTATATATTTTATACTCTACATCTTCAGAGTTTATTTGTTTTTGAGTACCTTTTTCAATGTATAAAATTTGATTCTTTTCATCAATTTTACATGGGGAACATATATATTTTCCGTTGTATTCGCATAAGATTACAGAATTGTTATCTATTACTTTAAATTTCAATTTACTATCAGCCACATCTTTTCCAATAAGATAAATAGAAAAAATAATTGCCAAAATATAAATACACACTAAACATATAATCAACTTGAAATCACTTTTATTATTTTGTAACGTCGAGTTTTCTTTTATATTTACATTTTCTTTATTTTTAGAAATCTTTTTGCTTTTGCACCAATTAATGAAAAGAAAGAGCATATTAAATATAAACCGAAAAAATTTTAATACAAGCCATACTCCGCCACCTACAAAAACTAATATAACAGTAGCAACAGATGAAAGAATAAAGTTTGACTTCAAGTTTGATGGTGTCAACCAGACTAGAAGAACAAACAATGCACTAAATGTAACCAAAAATATTATGCCAAGTGCCTTAACCTTGTTTCTCTTCCATATATCTATAATTAAGCTAACTACACAATAAAAGAAAATACATCCTACTATAGAAATAGCTAGGCTCACTATTGAAGATGGATTTTCGTAACTCATGGAAGAAGAATCAATATTAAAATGTTTGTAATATCCTAAAAAATACATATACAAAACGAGTTTTATAAAAAAATTACACCCAGCAGTTGAGATAGTAAAAATTAATGCAGCAAATTCAGGATTTTTTTTTGCAAATATAAATGGATCAAATCTGTTTTTTTCTGCTCCCAGTATAGTCGAGTTTTCAATGTCATAAATTTTATAGTGTTCTAAATCTACTTTAACTTCATATTTCGGAGTGTTTTTAGCTTTTTCTTTGTCACGTTTTTTTCGTTTTCTATCATTCATTTATATCACCCTCACCTTTCCTGTTAATAACAACTGCATAAGCGCCTTTTTCTTTTGTTTTTCTTCATCAAGCTTACGCTGATGAAGGGTGATATGGGTGTCGAGGTTTGAGAAATACGCTCCGATTTTTTCTTGTTCTGCTAAAGCGGGTACTTTAATACCAGTAGAATTTATATTAACCTTTGATAAACTCGGAACGCCAGTTGACTCGTCCTTTTCTTTCCAGTTCACATTTTGAAAAACACAATACACAAAATCAAGTGAAAAATTTTCTTTAGGAATACAGTAAAACAGCGTATCTACCGTCCAAAACGGTGCTTTCAAAACATAAGGCTTATCAATCGTTCCTTTTCTTCCGATGCCAATAGCATCTTTGTCATATGATAGTGCTTTATCAACACTCAACATATAACCGCCCGTTCCGTAAACAGGAATATCTCCCTCAGATAAGTGCTTATAGTCCATTCCGTTACCAACAGTAATGACTTCTTCTAACTCACGCTGTTCCCAAGGATCAGTAAATCCTTTAAATCTGAGTTCGGGATATTTACTGCCTTTTTTAGGAAACATCTTTTGCAGATAGCCTTTTTTCAGCGTTTTAAGCTGATTTATTTTACGCTCCTGTAATTCTATAAGCTTGTCCTGCGTTGAGAGTATTTCTGCGATTTTTTGCTGTTCGGGGAGGGGTGGGATGGATATTTTTCTTTTCATCCAGTCCTTTGTTTTGAAAAGTAATTTCTCAATGTGAACTCCATCACTCATAAGATAAAATAGTCTTTTATAGTATGGATGTTGCATCAGCTTATTAAAAAAGAAAACATCCAAATCTCTTTTTGCGGTAAATACATTATATTCATTTGATACAACTGCTCCTGATAAGCTAAGAGGAACAATACCACAAGCTCCGTGAGCAATTTGTCTTTTGGAAATTAAAAAGTCATTTTCTTTTAGTTGATAGTAGTTCTTAACAAGAATGCTTTCTCCGAGTTGTTTTCCCCTTGAATCAACGCCAACAAATCCACGTCTTACCGTAACCAATTCATATTCTTCTGAATCTTCCAAAATGATAGGACGTTCTGACAACACCAGATAATCTTTTATTTTTTTATCTTCCCACTCCACAGGCACAATACCGACTTTAGTTTTCTTGTAGCCTTCGGGGATAATGCCGTTGTTTATACTTTCAATTCTTTTTGCTACGTCTGATTTCATATTCCCTCACTTCTTCTCTTTCAATTTTTTGCGTTCCTGCTCACGTTCAATCTGTCTGATACTCTTATCGGGTGTAGGCAAATCTTCGGGCATTGTACCGCCAAGTTCTTCAATTGTCTGACGCACTTTCTTACCAACTTCATAATGGGTTTTATTAGCCTCGGTTTTGCCTTGTATCTGCTCTCTGCGGAGTTTTTCCTCTGTCTGTGTGGCACGGAATAAATTAGCCGCAAGTTCGGTACTGCCCATATGGTGGAGTATATCCTGACTCTTCGGTTAATTCTTCATAATTTTCACTCAACTCTTGCTGACGTGTTTTAACAGCAAAATAAGTCTGTCCCACCGCAATTACTTCTTTACGAGGATCACCATTCTGCACAATCAGATAACAGGCATAACGTGATAACTGAATATCAGATATTTTTCGTTCTGCACCCGAACCGATGCCAACCATTTTGCCAACCTCGGCAAAATGGTCAGTTACTTCAATACCGCTGTTTTCGCATGCTATTTTTGCTCGTTCAATTACTTCAGAAAAACGACGCCACTGTACATATTCCAGAACCTGTTGCAATTCTCTTGCAAGCCAGTATTCCTGACCATATTCATTAATATGCTTTATATTTTCAAAAATCTGCTCACTGTATACTGTAATATCGTTCATATACCAAGCTCCTTCAAAAACTCATCCATTTTCGCCTGTACCTCTGCAATTTCCTTTTCAGTTGCGGCAATATCAGCACGAACAGCGTCAATATCAATTACTTCTTCTTCCTCAAAAGTATCAACATAACGAGGGATATTAAGGTTGTAGTCATTCTCAACGATCTCTTCTTTTTCAGCCTTATAGCAGTATTTATCAATATTTTCACGAGCCTTGTAAGCTTCAACAATTCGGGAAATATCTTCATCACGGAGCAGGTTTTGATTCTTACCTTTTTCATAGTTGCCATCACCGCTTGCATCAATAAACAATACATCTGAATTATTTCTGTTCTTCTTGAAAACAAGTACGCAGGCAGGTATTCCCGTACCATAGAACAGGTTTGCAGGCAGACCGATTACAGCATCGAGAAGATTAAATTCAATTATCTGCTTACGGATTTTACCCTCGCTCGCACCTCTGAAAAGAACGCCATGAGGAAGAACAACTGCCATACGCCCACCATTTTCATCAAGGCTGTGAAGCATGTGCAGAACAAAAGCATAATCACCCTTTGAAGCAGGCGGAACGCCCCATGCAAAACGATTGAACGGATCAAGAGAAGCTGACATTTTTTCTTTTTTCTTATTTTCATCAGTAAGAACGGATAAGAAACCGCTGTCCCATTTATCGAGAGAGAATGGCGGATTAGCCACGATGCACTGGAATTTCATAAGCTTGTCGTCTTTGATATTCTGTGGATTTGCAAGAGTATCACCCTGCCAAATAACAGCATCATCAACGCCATGCAGGAACATATTCATTTTACAAAGTGACCAGGTCTGATTATTAACCTCCTGACCGTAAACTGCAACCTTGTGTGATGACACTTCATTATATGCTTTGAGCAATAAGCCGCCGCTTCCACAGGTGGGGTCGTATATACGCTCGTTTTCTTTAGGCGAAACAAGGTCTGCAACAAGTTTGGATACCTGACTTGGCGTGAAAAATTCTCCGCCTTTCTTGCCCGCATCCGAAGCAAAGTTAGCAATCATATATTCGTAAGCATCACCGATAATATCTGCACTATCAAGCTGGGTAGGACGAAGATCAAGCCCGTGAAAATCTTCAAGTAAATTGCGGAGTATAGCATTTTTGTCTTTAGTTTCACCAAAGTCAACTGTGGAGTTGAAATCTATCGCACGGAAAACATTTCGGAGCTTTTCACTGTTGTTATTTTCAATTTCAGCAAGTGCAACATTGATTTTCTGCCCGATTTCGTTATCTGTACGATTGTCGTACAGATAATCAAAAGTGGAGGTTTCGGTAAGAGTAAAACGCTCATTACGCATAGCACGTTCCACACGTCTTTCGTCGCCTTTGTATTCTTCAATATACTTTGCTTTTGTTTCGTTGTAAACGTCATTCAGATACTTTACAAAGAGCATTGCAAGAATATAATCCTTATAACGGGAGCTGTCAATCTTATTTCTGAAACTGTCACAAGCGTTCCAGAGTACCTTTTCAATATCATTTTTTGTAGTCATTTTTATTTACCTCACGTTTCTGTTTGTTTTATTTATAAGTGCTTTATAATACATTTTTTTCTGCTCGAGTAATTTTTCAAGCAGTTTTATTTCCGACTGGGAAATATCATATAAGTCAACAACCTGTTTTTGTCGTTCAAGTGTCGGCAATTTGATTTCGGTTTCCGCAATTGTGCTTGGTTTGATTTGTTTTAAAGTTCCTGTACAACTCATGCGGAAATCCTTTTTTATTCGTTCTTTATTTAAATACCAAGCTATGTATTTGGGCAACGCTACGCTTTTGTCTACACGAATTATTACAAAATGAGATGGTATAACAAGCCCTGCGTATTCCTCTTTAATATATACAGCTGTATATGGATCTGATGTTTTAACAATCACATCTCCTGATTGAGTGAGATAGTTTCCTGACAGTTTCTCTGTGGCGTAAAACTTTATAGTATGTTCTAAATCTATAGCGTTTTCAGAAACGGCCTTTAGATTTAATTGCCTATATTCGTAACCATCATCACTGTTTTTCGATTCCTTACGATATAACACAAGACCAGTCCTCACTGATGCTATTTTATTCAGTTTCATAACTCCTCCTAAATTTATTTTGTTGTGGCTGTAATGTAACCTTGATTATAGTATAGCACATCGAAAAGGGAATGTCAATAATTTTTGAAAATATTTTTTGTTATGTACAATATGAAACATTGCCGCATTTCATCCTCAACCGTCATAATATAAGTTGAGGTGATATAATGGAAAGGAATATACACAATTATGCAGTAACTGTCATTATCCACGGCAATACCGATGATTTCACATCACAGCCGTCGGGCACCGCAGGAAAAAAACTTGCCTGCGGTGTGATTAAAAGGTGCAATTCTCATATTGGGTAATAATTAATCCCTCTGGTGCATAATCGATTGATTAGTTCCGGAGGGATTGTATTTTAGTTTTGTCGATTTCAAAAGCATTAACATTGAAATTATCATTCTAACATTACAATGTTAAAATGCAAAAAACAATGTTAATATAGTGTTGAATATGCTTTTGTTGTGACTTGTATATTTGAAAGTTTAGCTTCTTACGTGATATGGAGAGGCTGATTATTTTACTTGTTGTTCATCTCTTTCAGTCTGTCAATCGCCATTTCTACATCAAGGGTATGGAAGCCAAGCCAACAATTATTCATAAGCTCAACATTTGCAGTATTGTAGATTTCCTTGCTTGACTCTCCTGTGTAATAATGCCAGTAGCGGTATACATAACCAATCCAATACATCACTTCACGGGAGTAATTTGTGCCGTCTTTTTTCAGACCGCCAAGCTCATCTTCAAGCTCTTCGAGAATATATTCTTCACCAGCCCATTGCAGTCTATCATAGGTGTCATCAAGACATTTTGCAGCGTTGCTGTTCATAAATGCTTCAATGAATTCAGGACAGGAAACATTTCTGTTTAAAGCCAGCTCAAACAGTCTGCCTTGAATATCACAAAGCTGTCTTTGCTGTAAGTTCAGCCCCCACATATTATTCACCGTCCTTCAGAATTTCATCGAAGTACTTTCCGTCACGGCGATACTTACGGCACATTTCTTCCGCAAGAGCAATTCCTTCATTGCGGTTATGCTCGCTTTCTGTTTTCAGAAGCACTCTGTCCTGTTCGCTCAAAGTCTTTTCCTTGATGATTTTTATGTTTTTGCAAGCCTTTTCGGTAATTGCAACATACTGTTTGCCAAGTTTAAGAGCTGACAGGCTGTTAATAAGGGCAGTATCAGTTATTTCACCGTTGAAAAATCTGTCAAGTACAACGAACATTCTATCGTTTGCGATAAAGCCAACAATAACATCATATCCCTCAGCCATATTCGATATACGCTCATATAGAACCGTGCCATGGGCTGATTCCATTTTTCCTCGGTTATATGCAACAAGCAGTGCCCAGTCAATGCCGACCTCAATATTGAGTATGTTCAAATCTGTCATATCAAATTCAAGCGTATAAAGCTTAGCATTATCATAGTTGCAGATTAAGGTCAACGGCTGAGTTTCTTCCGTACCCATATAAAAGCCCTTGCCAAAGTCGCATTTTTCACGGCTTAAAGGAGCAATTTCGCCCTTTATGCCCGATTTTGAGCCGTGATATAAAGTAATTGTATTCTTATCAGACATAAGATTCTCCATTTCTGTGAGTGTTGGTTTTACTGCTTTCTATTATACCATATTTTTTCGGGATTTTCAAGACATGGATTGCGATTGATGTGATTTCGCACATTCTTCTGTGTACCACTCTCTGCGTCTGTCATCGGAGATACGCATAAGGATACGATAATGCGACCAGCTTGATTGTGAACACAGTGTGTGCCGAATTGGGTAAATCTTATCACTGATTACGCTTTAAAATGATTAAGGGAGGCTCATTTGCCGCCTCCCTATTTTTGAAATCTTTTCATATTCAGCCCCTTGTTTGCCACTTATTGTGGTTAAAAATGGCTTGAAATTACTATAAATCACTCGAAGTGCGATAACTCACAAAAGGCTATTTTTCGTTTTTTCGCATTTCACCAGAGATTGCAAAAGTTCATTCGGTCAATTCAATTCCCGTACAGGTCACCCCGCCACAGTCCCACAAACGCCTATATATTAGCGTTTGTGGGCTTTTACTTTTCACAAAAATTACCGTTGTCCATTATTTTTGAATATGCTATGTATCTCCCCTATTTTTTGGGGGTTCGAGGAGTATTTTTTAAGCCGTTTTTTCATCATTTTTATCTTTGTCTTTATGAAAATCCAGTACTTCGGATATAACGTTGCTTACTCTCGCTTGTGCCTATTGGAACATGTGGCTGTAGATGTTTAAGGTCATCATTGTCTACTAACATTTTAGGGATTGGTATTAGTTGAGTTTTGCGGATTTGGGTAACAATTAAGCAATACCGACAGCTTGAATAGTCCGTTTTCAGGGTTAATGTTAAGAGTTCCGTCATACTTTTCAGCAATACGTCTTATACTGCGTAGCCCGATTCCGTGCTGCTTTTTATCCTGTTTCTGTGTTGAAAGGTCTTTATTAATATCCTTGTATCTGTTCTCGCAGAAAATACACAGCATATCCATCTGACGTTTGACGGTTAAAGTTATCGTCTTTTCATTGTCAGCAAGTTTATTACAAGCCTCACAGGCGTTATCCAATATGTTTCCGAAAATGCTGCACAGATCATATTCTGATATGTTCGTTTCTGACAGATCAACTGCGAAAGCAATATTCAATTCAATTCCACTTTTCTTCATGACACCAAGTTTTTTGAAAAGCAGTGCGTCAAGAACGGGCAAACCTGTTTTCATCGGAAGCTTTGAACTGTCCATTTCAGAATTGATTTCCTTCAGATACATTCGTGCGTCAGATACTTTTCCGTCATCTAAAAGGATAGCAATAGCCGCAAGATGATTTTTCACATCGTGGCGTATTATCTGTGCTTCGGTATATCTTGTGTTGATTTCATCATAGTATCTCTTTTCCGCTTGTTCCTTTGCAATAAGCAGCGTGTTGTCAATTTCCTTTTTAACGGCCATGATGGCAATTGCAAGCAATATTATGCACAATACAGACACAATAATGGAAGTGCTTACGTATTCGCCGAAAACAGGCGAAATATGGTACACGCCGAATATGTTTTCCGCTTTTAAAAGAGCAATAAAGCTGATTGACGAGCTAAAGCAATTGAGCAGAAGCTCTGCTGCAACAGGCAGAACTATGCAAATTATTTTGCAGATTATATTGCGTGTCAACAAAATCTTTGTACATAGGAGATACACTATTACACAAGCTGTAATCTTAAAAATGGTTCTGATAATAATCAGGGTTTCCACAGAAATTATATAGGAACATGAACGATATTCCGAAATTGATTGAATTGAACGGCTTAAATCGCCAAGACCTACTTCCGAATTAATAATATAAATATTTGATAAATAAACAACTATTACTCCGATAACAAGCAGTCCTATAAAAACAAATGTTCTGATTTTTCCTATAGAAATTTTGTCTACAGCTGTACGGCATTCAATAGAAAAGAATAAAGCACAGATAATTGACATTGCAATAACAAGAATATCTGTTATTCTATCTGAAAATAGCAAATTTACGCTTATATCAGACTCAGCGCTTATGTTAACGCTGTCAAGTCCGTAAAAATCATTTTTTGCTTTTGCAGCCTGTTTTTTCATATTGCTGCTGAAAATTCCGGTATCAGAAATACCAGCTATATTGCTATTGATAGCAGATATATAATCAGAGTAGCCGACCGCATAATCAAGACGTTCAATACAGAAATCCAGAAGATTTAACTGTGCCTGTGCCTGACTTTCTGAAATAGCATGTTCACTAACAAGTTTCTCTGCATTCTTTCTTATCGTGCTGTTTTCGGGATAAACAGGCGGTATTTCATCATTCAGAATCGTTAAAGCGTTAATGTATTCCGAATAGAAATAGTATTCCTCCTGCAGTTCTGCAATTGCCTGCGGATATTCGTTATAATCATAAGCTGAAAGAATTTCATCTGCTTTATTCAGCATACTCCTTTTTATTGATACCGAGCCATGTGATACATATTCCTGTGAACTGATATTGATATAACCTGTCAAGACGTTTAAAACAGCAATTACAATAATAGTTAAGGCGAAAAAATAATAGTATCTATATTTACTCATTCTTCTCCGCCTTTCACAGCGGCCATTACGGCTGATAAAACCTGTTTTCGTTTTCTTCGGCTGAGAGGAAGAAGTTTTTCATTGCACATCAGGACGTTATCAGTTCCGATACGTTTGATTTTTGTCACTCTCACAAATATGGATTTATGTATTTCCACATAATCATCTTGCGGCAAAAGCTGATAAAACCTGTTTACAGAAAGAGGAGTCTTGATAACACTATTTGTCGTATTAATCGCCGTGCCTCTGCCGTCGGATTCGATATATAAAATATCATTGAATGAAATTATTTCGGTTTCACCATTCATAGTTGCAACAGTCAGAACCTTTACTTTATTATTCTGCATAAACCTGTCAAGAACACCCGATAATCTTTCATCAAGGGAAGATTTGATTATGTAATCAAACGCTGAAACAGAATATCCCTCGACAGCCCTGTTTTCAAGCCCTGTCACGAAGATAAGTACAGCTTCGTTGTCAAACTGTCTTATCTGTGCCGCAATATTTACTCCGTCAGAAACTTCAAGCTGAATATCGAGAAAAATCAAATCATACCTGACACCGTTTTTGTATTCTTCAATTAACGGAATACCGTCTGTAAATACGACTGTTTCGTAAGCTTGACTTTTCTTATCAAAGTAAGTATCCAGCAAATGCAAAAGCTTATCTGAAAATATTTTTTCGTCTTCACATATTGCAATTTTCAAAACATCACCTCATCACAACAGAATTACTGCCTTTATTATAGCATTCTGTTATTATAAATGTCAAGTGATTTATAGCGATTATGTCAACGCAAACTATCCTCCTAAAACAACAGTGGACAAAAAAATTTCAGCAGGATTCCTATGTATGGGAATCCTGCTGTTTTTTCGCCTGTAGTAATACTGCTATCATTGAAATATATAATTTCCAGTACCGTTACTCACTTTCCCTGAGTCTTTCTATAACCGATTTTTTAGTGAAAATCATATATGTAATTGTCGGAACAATTATTCCAATTGCCGCAAATATCGGAATTGTAATAGCTGTCGGAAGAATGGTAAAGCTGTAGTCGCAGAACCAGAAAATCTTTTCCATGACAGATGAAATCGGTATTGTAAGGAAATTAAACACAACTGCAGTTATTGCCGCACCTATCATATACATAATTCCCTCATAGATCAACATAGATTTGAGCTGTTTTCCTGTCATACCTATAGCCTGCAATGTAGCAAGTTCTTTTTTTCTTGTAATAATACCTGTGAGGATAGTGTTAATGAAGTTGAGAACGCCCACAAGTCCCACAATAAGGCTTAATGCACCGCCGAGGATAAAGAACATATTTCTGAATGATTCAAATTCAGCGGCAAGAGTTGCCTTGCTGGAATAGTCCATATTGCCGTTTTTTGTATAACTCTCCATAAATCTTTCAATATCAGCTTCCTTTTCATCTGCTGCGTTGAAAACATAGCTGAGTGGTGCGGCATTGGGATAGAATTCCAGAAGCTTATCATTGCTTACAACAAAATACTCACCGCTATAATAACGATAACCGATTGAATGATATATATTCATTTTTGCCGCTACAATAAACTCAACTTCAATTTCTTCAAATTCAAAATCTTCTATTGCGCCGAACATTGAGTCATCAATATAACTCCAGTCGTCGTAAACAGTACCATTTTTCAGAGTAATCTTTAGGTTTTCAGTAAATTTTAGAATTATTATATCTCCCACATTCAAGCCGCTTTCATCGTCAACAGCAACATAATTTTCACCTGTCAGGAGCTTTGATATATCGCCCTCTGTTACAGTCATATGTGAAAGAATAAATTCGTCCATTCCCTGAATCTGAGAAGTTTGTTCAATCAGCCCGCTTTTATCTTTTCTTTTTTCTATAATAATATCAATATCCACCGAATCAGCTTCATCTTCATAATCGTTATAATATTTGCGTGCCGCTTCTTCTGTCACTAGCGCTGATGGATGAGAGTAAGAATTAATTCCGTAGGTTACTCCCATACCTGTGATACCGTCCAGTTCCTCAATAGGTGCAACATAGTCATATGTCAGGGCGTTATTGTAATTCCATTCAGCCTGTATATTGAAATACTCTGCACTGGACACCTGATAGTCAAAAACTTCATCTTTAAGATATTTATCAACACTGAAACTGCCTGCAAATGTTATTGTCAGGGTAAAAAGCACAACAGAAAGTGAAAGAGATATAACAGTTATAGCTGTTTTACCCTTACTGCCTGCAAGATTTGCCGCAGCCATACGTGGAATTGATATTGCTTTTCCGCTTTTTCTTGTAAATTTGCCAGGTGTTGTTTCTGTATATCTCAAAGCTTCAATGGGAGAAACAGAAGCAGCAATTTTTCCCGGCTTTGAGCAGGATAAAACTACAGTTGCAAAAGAGAAAAGGGCTGAAAAAATGAATATAAGGGGATTTGCAGAAACTCCTGCTGTTTTATCAATATTAATCTCGTTCATTACCAGAGGAGTAAGCATTGCACCTACCGCCCAGCCAAGAACAAGACCAATGGATATACCAAAAAGTGAAAGTAGCATCGCCTGTGTAAGGATAATCGAACGTATCTGACTTCCTGTTGTTCCGATAGTTTTCAGCATACCATAATGGCGGATATCATTTGAAACCGAAATTCTGAAAATATTGTAGATTATAAGATATCCGACAAGTGTTATAAGTAAAAGCAGAGTAAATACAGTTAATGCTGTACCAAGGTCCGTCTCGCCGTCTGCTTCACCTGTATATCCCCAGTTGCTTCCGACTCTGATATAATTATCATCATCAGAATTAAGAGAATACCCCTTTTCTTCTACAATAGAATTTAATGTTGATTCAATATTACGTGAACTTTTCAGCATTATTATCATCTTATAGCTGCCGATATTTTCATCTAAAAACTGTGTGTCAAGCTTTTCAAAGGTCTGTTCAACTCTGCTTTCGGGCACGAGGATATTGCTTGCCATTGAAACAATATCACGTTCCCACCAGCCGCAAAGAACGAAATTCTCAACCGTTTCTTTTCCATCCACATCAATCGCAACAGAAAATTCAGCACCGATTTCCAATGGCACGCCAAGGCATTCAAGCACCTTTGTATCAGCGGCAGCCTCATTTGTATCTTCTTTCGGAAGTCTGCCTGTTGTGGGCGTAATAAATGACCATTCAGCTGTTTTTTCGTCCATATAGCTTATTTCTGTATAATTCTTTATAAGCCTTTCATCTTCGCCAAATCCGAGAATACGTCGTATTCCGTAATCATCTATTCTTTTGTCATCAGATAATATTTCAACCTGTTCCGCTGTAAGATTTTTGAATTCTCCGTGAGCGTATGATCCTACCTGTCGGAAGTTTGAATATTCAAATCCCTTAACAATTGAACCGAGAATTGTAAAAAGCGATGTAAAAAGAAGTGTGGTAAGAGCTATTGCAATAATAGCAACAATATTTCTCACCCTTGCCAATTTCATATTTTTAATGCTGAGATTAAATATACATTTTTTATTCTGTACTTTCATCATGCTCACCCCTACGCTTTTTCAACAATTTTTCCGTCTTCAATTCTTACGATACGATCGGCAAGCTGTGCAATTTCCTCGTTATGGGTAATCATAACAATTGTCTGTGAAAATTTAGTACTTGTCACTTTGAGCAATCCCATAACATCCTGCGATGTCTTACTGTCAAGATTTCCCGTAGGTTCATCGGCAAGAATTATTGCAGGCTTTGATGCTAATGCTCTTGCAATGGCAACTCTCTGCTGCTGACCGCCCGAAAGATTATTTGAAAGATTTTCAAGCTTTCCTGAAAGTCCGAGGGTTTCAATTATTGAATCGATATACTTCTTATCAGGCTCTCTGCCGTCAAGCTGAACAGGGAGGACAATATTTTCATACACATTAAGGGACGGGACAAGGTTGTAATTCTGAAATATAAAACCGATTTTTCTTCTTCTGAATATTGTAAGTTCTTCATCTTTAAGAGAAAAGATATCCTTTCCTTCAACTTTAACAGTACCGCTTGTGGGGCGGTCAAGCCCTCCGAGCATATGGAGCAGGGTTGATTTTCCGCTTCCCGATGTACCTACAATTGATACAAATTCACCTTGCTCAACTTCAAGTGTTACATCGTTAAGAGCTTTTACTTCTGTTTCGCCTTTGCCGTATGTCTTTTTAAGATTTTCAGTTGATAAAATAATCATAACATATTCTCCTTTAAAAAATTCGTATTGTATTTTCCTTACAATACGAATTATATAATATAAATCTTACCACATTATTTCCACAGGGAAAACAATTCTTACAGTTTTGAAAGAAATACAGAAAATACTGAACCTTTTCCTGGCTCTGATGAAATCTTAATATAGCCGTTCTGTGCCGAAATTATTTGTCTTGCAAGATAAAGACCAATGCCGACACCTTCCTCTGATGATGTTTTTTCAGAACGATAAAAACGGGTGAAAATCTGTGCTTGTTCTTCTTCAGAAATACCACAGCCTGTATCGGATATCTCTACGCAGACGAACATTTCGTAGTTTTTTACGGTTATACTTATTTTTCCTCTTTCGGTGTATTTTATGGCGTTGTCAACGATGTTCCATATGGCTTCATTAGTCCATTTCTCATCAAATACAGCCTTTTCACTGCCGCATATGAGGTCAAGCTGAAGTCCTTTTTCTGCTACCTCAGGCTGAGCCTGCGATATAATACTTTTAAGCATTGGTGCAATGAGGTTTTCCTTTGGAGAGAGGGAAATAATACCTGTTTCAAGTCTTGACAGCTTGACAAGAGAAGAGATAAGGAAAGACAACTTGTCAGATTGTGCTGATATTCGCTCTGTATAGTCCTTCTGTTCCTCTGACAGTTCACTTTCTGATAACAACTCGGAATACAGACAAATATTTGCTATCGGAGTTTTGGTCTGATGAGAAATATCTGCAATCAGCGTTTTGATTTTTGCTTTTTCCTCCGCTGTTTTTCGTGCTGAAATTTCAGATGATGAAAGATACTTCCATAGTTTTGATTCAAGGTATGAAAGCTGTGTTTCGTTATATTCCTTTTCAATAAATGTACCGTTTATTGCTTCATCAAGCATTGCGTCAATTTTATTTATCTGTTTTTTCAGATGTAAACGGCAATATATTGCATATGCTATCAATGCTGCTCCGAAAATAATAAGGCAAGGGAGCAATAAACCTATTTTGATTGTATACTTTGTTTCCTCATACATTGCTTTTCACCCACATATATCCGATACCGTAAACAGTCCTGATATACTCTTTAGCGTTAAGCTTATCACGAAGCCTTTTTATAGATACTGAAAGAGCGTTTTCGTCCACATATTCCGCACCGTCTGTCCATATTCTGTCAACTAATTTTTCACGTGAAAGAGTGATTCCCGCATTAGCTGTAAGTATACGTAGCAGTTTTTGTTCTGTTTTGCTCAATTCAACAGATATTCCACCAACAGTGAAATCCATATTCTCAAAATCAAAAACATAACTGCCGTCCATAAACTTACTATTTTCTGATTTCACAACAGGCTTACGAAGCTGTGTGTTTACTCTTGCACGAAGCACCGCAAGGCTGAAAGGCTTTGTTATATAGTCATCGGCACCGCCTTCAAGTCCTGAAACAATATCCGATTCCAGATCATTTGCAGTGAGCATTATTACTGGTATGCCATATGTATTTTTAACGAAGGGAAGAAAATCAAAACCGTTTCCGTCAGGAAGATTGACATCGAGGAGCACTAAAGATATTTCACTCTTTGAAAGCAACTCCTTTGCTGTACGCAGGTTTTCAGCAGGGACAGTTTCTGTTTCTTCGCTTTTCAGTGCACGACACAATCCCATAGAAAGAGCACTGTCATCTTCAACTATCAATATTTTTCTCATATTAATCTCCATTCATGGGTTCACCCTCATAATTATGATTTATTTCAGCAAAAAATCTCTGCTTAATTTATAAAACTCATCCTGATTTGTAATCATAGCAGGATGACCGCCTGAATTGAACAGGTGGATTTTTCCGTGACCTATCTTTTGTATCATATCCTTGTAAGTATTTTCAAGATAATCATCAGCTACAGCAGACATAAATTCATCTTCTTTACTGCCAATCAACAGAATATCCGCTTTAAGCAAATTCAAGGACTTATGAAAAAAACATCCTATTTCTTTTTCGTGTCGTATAATTGCAGCTGTGTCATTATCTACTATCTGTTCCCAATCCGAACCATGCATATACGAATAAAACATTCTTGCATTATTATCTGCTTTTGCATTTGCTCTATCTGTCAATAAATTTTCAGTAAATATTTTATTTGGTTTCTCCCCCTCGAAACTATCAGCAATTACTTTGCCAACAAGTTCTGGGGCTTCTAACGCAACATTAAGTGCAACCATTGCACCGCCGCTGCTGCCTATTATATTTACATCTGTATGTTTTCTCTCTTTTAGGAAAGCTATAACCTGCATTGCTTCATAAAACCATAAATCAACAGGAAATTCATTTAATCTGTCTGATTTTCCGTGCCCCAAGAAATCCAATAATATGACACTAAAATCCTGCTTATATCTGTCCGCAATCTGTACATACATATTCGATGAAGCAGTATTTCCATGAAGAAACAGCAAAGGTCTGCCTGTACCATATTCGCTATAATATATCTTTTTATTTTCAAAAGGTAACTATTCAGTCCCCAAAGCAAACTGCCCAAGAAAAAGAGAAAACAAAGCATCAAAAGCGGTAATACCCATTTTGGCAGCGGTGGAAGTAAGCGATTTTAGTGTAAGAAAATCTTTTGCTCCCTGTTCAGAGCGGAAA
>JAZRCW010000006.1:0-1612 GCA_045659945.1 Ruminococcus sp.
GAAAGCCGTATAGCTACTATGATAAGTCAGATTCAGCCGCATTTCATCTATAATACATTGGGCACAATTGAACAACTTTGTATAACCGAACCGAAAGCGGCTTCAAAGCTTGTTCGTAATTTCAGCTTGTATTTAAGAGGAAACTTCAGCGAGCTTGATAATGCTAAACCTATAAGATTTTCACAGGAAATGAATCATGTTAAGCATTATACCGATATTGAACAGGTGCGTTTCCCTGATATGACAATACAATATGACCTTCGTTCAGTGGAGTTTTTACTTCCTGCACTTTCTGTGCAACCACTTGTAGAAAATGCCATAAAGCACGGTCTTATGGGACTTGAAGAAGGCGGAATAGTTACAATATCTGCTTATGAAACAGAAAAGTATTATGTTGTAGAGGTAACAGATGACGGTGTTGGCTTTGATATGAGTGCAGGATATGATGAAACCAAGCATGTCGGCATAAAAAACATACGAGGTCGTATTGAGGCAATGTGCGGTGGAACGCTGACCATAGAAAGTGAAGTTGGCAAAGGCACAAAGGCAACTATAAGAATACCAAGGGAGGTGGGAGAAAATGATAGCAATAACAGTTGATGACGAAAGACCTATGCTTAATGCTCTTACTGATATTGTTAAAGCTTCACCAGATATTAAAGAGGTTTATGATTTTTCTGTTTGCTCTGCCGCTTTGGAGTGGATTTCGGGGAACAGCGCGGATATAGCTTTTCTTGATATAAATATGCGAGGTATGGGCGGTCTTGCCTTAGCTGAAAAGATTACCGAAATTCAGCCGGAATGTAAAATTGTTTTCTGTACGGGTTATGAGGAGTATGCATTAAATGCTATACAGCTTAGGTGCAGCGGATACCTTATGAAGCCAATAACACCGGAGGCTGTTCAGAAAGAAATTGACCATATAAAGAGCAAAAATCCAGGTGTTTCATTACTTGATGTTAAATGCTTCGGGAACTTCGAGGTTTTAAAAAACGGGGAGGCACTTAACTTTAAACGCACTAAAGCAAAAGAACTTTTTGCTGTGCTTGTTGACAGAAACGGTGCAGGAATGACAGGAAAGCAAATATGTGCCGTTATGTGGTCCGAAAACACCGATGATGTTAAAAATATGGATTATTTAAGGCATCTTGTCGGAGACCTTAAAAAAGCACTTGCACAAGTTGGTGCTGAAAAGGTATTTTGTCAGGAAGGATATAATTACAGAATTGATACTACGAGAATCAACTGCGATTATCACAAGTTTTTAAAGACAGGAAAGCCTCAGTTCCACGGCGAGTATATGACACAGTATTCATGGGCAGAAGACACCCTCGCTCTGCTTCTTGGAACAAATTAATAAAGCTGTTTACGGTCGGAATTTTCCGGCCGTTTTTTATGTTTAAATTTAAGTTTGTCATAGGTTTGTCATAGCGGCTGTGATATTGTATATGTGTTATATTCTTTGAAGGGAGGATTTCTATGACAATCAATGTGGAAAGAGATTTTGAGCTTGTAACTCTTGAAATAACAGGAAGACTCGATACTACAACTGCACCAAATCTTGAGTCTGCAATCAATGAGGTTTCCCAGGATACAAAAGAGCTTATTTTTG
>JAZRCW010000007.1:0-1473 GCA_045659945.1 Ruminococcus sp.
TTGATTTGAGCAGTAGCAACAGGTGTGAGATTCATAGTGCTGATATTATTCTTATACTCCTTCATTGCGGGAGTAATCCTGACATCATATCCCATGTCACCTGTGAATGCAGTAAGGTATACCTTGACTGTTTTTGAATCAACCCGCTTGAATCCAGTGGTGTTTTCTGCCTGGGGTGTACGGTCGTTGAGTTTAAGTTTCTTGTCAAAATAATAGCCCTCTTTTGCCTTGAATGTCGCAACAGCTGTTGTAAACGTAAAAGGCTTCACTCCGTCCGGATGCTCGTATTTGACATCGAAAAGAATGTAGTTTTCCTTTGCCAGGGATTTGCCGTCCAACGCCTTATAATGAGGCTTGCCGTCTTTGACAACAAGAAGCCAGGTCTTCATTTTGGTGATAGGGACATCTGACGGATTTACTACCGGCTTAGGTGCATTCTGGTTCTGTTCCTGAACCTGCTCGTGCTGCGGTTTCTGCTCAGGTTCCTGCTGATTCAGCTCCTGAACCTTATCTTTCGCGTTGTCCTTTAGAGTTTCTTTGAGATTGTTGATCCCTTCATTAACTTCTTTTTTAAGTTCTTTCTTGATGGTCTGTCCGAGATTTTCAAGGAAACTTTGTGCATGTGACTGTGTGCAACAACATAACGCAGCAAACAATACAACTACAATGATTTTCGATTTCATTGGAATGAAGAATTATATTCGTGTAAATTAAATTTTTTCTGATCAGAAATACAAGATTATAAGTCATTTAGGTATACAAGAAAACAGTATTACCTTTCATATCACTTAACATTAAGATTAGACATAACGACTTCAAATATACAAAGAATCCCGATAAATATCCATAATTGAGTATGTGACATAATTTAAAGCGGCACTTGCCCACTTCCCTGCCGGTCAGTCGGCAACCTTCTATTCCCACCGCACAGGCGAGAATATGAGGACTGCAAGCAGATCCTCAAACTCTCGCTGAACCCCACGCACACATAAAAACGCCCGGCAAGACTTCAGCCAGCACAGCTGTCAGAAGACTTGCCCTAGTGGCAGAATCAGTATAAGAAGATTCGAATTATCAATTACAAGCTTGCAGTTTTAAATATTGTTCGTATATTTGCGAACAATAAATCAGTATGTATGGCAAACAAGAAGTACGACAGCGATCAGGAACTGCTCGCAAAATACGCCAAGGCAATGGGGCATCCAGCCAGAATAGCGATCCTTGACTTTCTTGCAACACAGGACAACTGCTATTTTGGAAATATACATGAAGAACTACCTATTTCCAAAGCAACCGTCTCTCAACACCTCTCTGCCCTCAAGGAAGCAGGACTGATACAAGGAAGTATCGAGGCTCCAAAAGTAAAATACTGTATCAACAAGGAACAGTGGGAGTTTGCCAGAATGCTTTTTGCAAAAGAATTCTCAAAACTGAATCCTGACAAAGAATGCACTTGCAAAACCTCTAAATAAC
>JAZRCW010000008.1:0-8828 GCA_045659945.1 Ruminococcus sp.
GTGGGTTCGATTCCCATCACCCGCTCCATTCAAAAGCAGCTTTGGCTGCTGATTTTATCTATGCGCCTTTAACTCAGCTGGATAGAGTAACTGCCTTCTAAGCAGTAAGCCGCTGGTTCGAATCCAGCAAGGCGCGCTATATATGGTGGGTGTAGCTTAGCTGGTTAAAGCGTCGGATTGTGGTCCCGAAGATCGTGGGTTCGAATCCCATCTCCCACCCTTATAAAATTGGCACTTCCGATTATATCGGAAGTGTTTTTGTTTTTTGGGATTGACATAAAATAAGGAGTTAAAAATGAATAAAACTGAAAATAAATCTTTTAAAGTGCAAAATAGAACTATTTGGATATATTGTTTGCTGAGTCTGCTTTTTGTTTTTATAATGGAGTCGGAAAATCTTTTTCCTCTTGATTGTCCTTTGTTAGGCCATGATGCACAGTATCATTATTTGAGAGTAGACGCACTGGCGGAAAGGATAAAAAGCGGAAATATATTTTCTGGTGGAGTAGATTACCTGTTTCTGGACGGTCTTGGATATGCAAGTTCGCTCGCTTATCCTGATGTGTTATTGTATATTCCGGCACTTATGAGAGTTGCAGGGTGTGGTATCGGAGAAAGTATGGCGATATTTTTGATGATATGTAATGCCTTGTGTCTGTTATCGTCGTTCTGGTGTATGTACAGGATTTCAAAGTCGCCTGTATGTGCAGCTGTTGCCGCAGTGGTTTTCTCAACCTCTTTTTACAGAATTGACAATATGTACACACGCTTTGCCCTTGGTGAGGTTCAGGCTTTTATTTTCTGGCCTTTAATAATATACGGACTTTATGATTTTATTTTTGAAGATTTTAAAAAACCGTATGTTTTAGGTCTGGGAATTGTGGGAATGTTTTTCACGCATACAATATCAACGGCTCTGGCAGTTATATTATGTGTTCTTATATGCCTTATATTTATAAAGAGAATTATAAAATCTCCCAAAAAGATATTGAAGCTTGCAGTAACAGCGGTTTGTGTTCTTGCGGTTACTTCGTTTTACTGGATGCCGCTTCTTGAACTTATGGGCTCATGCGAGCTTACAGTAAAGTATCCTATAAATAAGGCTTCAAACTTTACAGTTGAATTTATGACGTTATTCAAGGATACAAGCATAGGATACGGCAATGCAGGTCTTGGTATACTGCTTTTTGCGGTTTGTGGTATAAGAGTGTTTGTAAAGCCGCAGGGTAAGAAAGATGAAATATCACAGGATATCCTCCGCAAAAGGGAACTTCTGAAATTTGCAGATGTCTGCTTGATACTTGCTTTTGTATTTTTATTCCTGACTGCAAAAACTCCTGCGTGGAAATTGCTTGCACCGCTGCTTGATTTTATGCAGTTTTCTTGGAGAATGTTTGCGGTTGTTACTCTGCTTATTTCAATTGCAGTTGCCGTATACGCTTACCTGCTTGCAACGACTTTCAGAATCAGTGTATTTCTGCCGCTGGTTGCTTCGGTTGTATTTGTTCTGAATGTGGCAATACATATGCAGACTGTAGGTGCAGGTGGCCATGCGGCACCATATAATGACGATTACTATACCGGGAATCCCGAGGCGACGTACTATATCGGTTATGGTGAATGGCTCCCGTGGTCTGCTAAAAACTCCATAGATACGTTAAAGCAGAATACACGCAAGGTTACTTCAAATGACGGAACTGAATTGAAATATGAAAAGAAAAGTGACTATCTTGTGTTTACGCCTGATAAAACATATGAATATGCAGTTGTTCCGTATATATGGTACAAAGGATATGTTGCATATGACGAGGGCGGAAATGAGTATAAGACTTCAATTTCTGATATCGGACTTGTCAAAGTTGAACTGGACGGCAGAGAACCAGAGGGGGATATTCGAGTAGAATATCGCTTTACCACATGGAGAACGGTTTCTGTTGCAATAAGCAGTGTATCAGCTGTGTTTATTCTTGCATATTTTGTTGCGGCAGGGGTAAGAAAAAATAAGAAAGGCAAGGACTCACCGAAAGAGGACAGCACAGAGGAAATCAAAGAGGAAAATACAGAAGAACCCGAAGAAGAAACACAAGAGGAACAGATATCTGTTGAGATTAAACAAACAGAAGAAATATAAAAATGAAACCGCACAAATTCGGGTGATGAATTTGTGCGGTTTCATTTATAGGAGAGTGAGTGTGTCGGTTATATTACCACGGCGGTTTTTGTCCCGTGGAGACGGCTGAATAATATTCCAGTATTCTTGAAGCGTCAGAGGAGTCAATGATTGTATCACCGTTTGCGTCGGCGGCAAGTCTTTGATACTCCGACAGGAGAGAGTTGCTGCCTGTCTGTGTAGAGGCATAATCCGCAAGAATCAGCGAAGCGTCAGAGGAGTCGATAAAATTATCCTCGTTTACATCTCCGAGAATGTATTCAGGCTGTCCGATTATATGATAATCCATGCTGTATGCGTTTATGTAATCTTTAGCCATTGAATTTTCATGACAATAGATTTTAGCTGTTGAGGGTATCGTATCTTCCGAGTCATAAATTACACATTCCGGATTTTCAATAGTAATTTTTTTCAGCGATGTACATTCCAGAAATGCACCATTCCCGACGAGATTAACACTTTGCGGGAGCGTGATATCGTTCAGACTTTCGCAGAGGGAAAATGATTTCTCGCCTATGCTTTTAACATTTTCGGGGATAGTGACCTCTGCAAGACTCTCGCACCACGAGAACATATTGTCCTCGATAGCGCTTATGCTTTTTGGCAGAGTTATTGATGTCAGTTCTGTACAGGCGAAAAATGCCCCCTTGCCGATATGTGATATATTATCGGGTAGTTCGGCGGAAAGGAGTCCGCATGAATAAAATGACTCTGTTCCGATATCTGTAATATTGTCTGGGAGAATGATTTCTTTAAGGTTTTTACATTCGTAAAAGGCAACATCACCGATAGAAGTAAGAGTGTCGGGAAGTGTAACCGTTTTCAGATTATGGCAATAGGCAAACGACCATTTTGGAAGTTGTTTTATACCATTGGGAAAAGTAACAGAATTAAGCTCCGTACAGCCGAAAAAAGCACCGTCAGCTATTGCTGTAACGCCATTGGGAATTGAAATGTCGTCTGTACAATTTGTGCCGTCTATGAGTATTCCTTTTGAGATGACAAGGGGATTTTTTGCTCTTTCAGCATCGAGCCACGGTGTTCCCTCAAAGGCATTCATCCCGATATTGCGTAAATTTTCAGATATTTCTACCTGCGTCAGCTTTTCACAGCCTGAAAAAGCGTAATCACCGACAGAACAAACGGTATCGGGCAGGGTAACGGAGATTATGTCCGTGCAATAGGCGAAAGCACCGCCGCATATTGCAGATATTCCCTCGGGGACAATAACATCATTTTCACAGCGATTTCCGTCTATTAGGAGATTGTTAACTGCAACGAAAGGTGATATTGTCCGCTGTTCCTCAAGCCATGGCGTGGCTTCAAATGCTGATGTGCCGATATAAGTCACACTTTCGGGGATGGTTATATCTTCAAGCTTTTGACATGAACCGAAAGAATATGAGCCGATTTCTTCAAGGGTATCAGGTAGAGTAATTTCCGTCAGTTTGTTACATTCCGAAAAAGCATAATCCCCTATAGAAACAAGAGTGTCGGGCAGCTTTACTGTCTGCAAGGCGGAACAGTCACGGAATGTTTCATCGGAAATATGGACGATTGTTGAGGGGAGAGAAACGTCTGTAAGAGCATCACAGAATGAAAATGAACCGCTTCCTATTGAAGTGACTCCCTCATTCACAATTACAGATGCGATAGACTCCCTGTAATCTGCCCATACGGTATAATCGGGGGTACGCCAATCGGGCATATCTCCCTGACCGCTTATTGTAAGAGTTCCTTTATTATCAAGAATCCAGTAAAGATTATCTCCGCAGGTCCCCTCCGCTGTGTTGTCAGCTGCAAGGGAATATCCTCCCATAGAGAAATTTGCCATTGTACAGGTGATAATGAAGGAAATATATTTTTTGAGTTTCATATTTTAATCACCGTTTTTCAGTAACGATAATAGTATTTGTTTTCTTCTTTTTGCCGAAAACATCTGTAATTTCGCAGTAAAGCATACTGCCTTTTGTTTCGTCGTTGATGACGCATGAATAATTAGGCGATACTGTTGAAGTGGAATGCCAGTAAATATCGTTGCTGTATCGTATAAACCAGCGATAACGCAGACCGCTTCCTGTTGCTTTCAGTGACGTTCTTGCGGTTTTTCCCATAGGTGCGGAAACATTTGCAGGCTGTCGGAGAATATCAAGGGGCAGACCAAGAGTTGCAGTGCGTGTTTTTGTTTTATTGCCGAAAGCGTCGGTTATTTCGCAGTATACCTCTTTGCCGTCCATGAATTTTGTAAGAGTGCAGGAATAGGTATCGTCAGTATCAGAGGAGCGTCCCCAATAGGTTGTGCCTGCGTTACGTTCGTACCACTGATATTTAAGTCCACAGCCTGTTGCCTTTACCGATGTGCTTATAATACTGTTCATTTGTCCTGAAGTATTGGCAGGCTGTGAGATTATGTCAACGGGAGTACCTGCGGTTATTGTGTCAGTGCGGAGAGTTTTGCCGTATTTGTCTGTAATATCGCAGTAGATTCGCCTGCCGTTGTTTTCTTCTGTAAGAACGTAAGAATAAGTGGGGCTGTCGAGCGTTTCTGTTGTGGGGATGTAACCGTTCGGTTCAAGAATGTACCATTGATATTTGATGTTCTCGCCCGAAGCGGCAACTGAAACTGAAACAGTATCTCCGATAGCGGCTGAAATATTTTTCGGCTGCTGTTTAATTTCAAGAGGGGCTTCAATATTACTTCGGATAAAACGCTGAATAAGGTCGGTGCCGCTGTTGTCATCGGGATCGCCATTGTTAAATTCCACATCGATGAACTTCTTGAATGATGCATCCTCAAAAACGGGATGATCCCAGCACAGCATATAAAGTCTGTGAAGAACATTTACAAATTTAAGGTATTCGGGATTTGTTTCTGATACATCGAGTTCAAGATAATCTTTCAGCACAGACGCTGCATGGAGATTTGTGTCACATGAATAGCTGTGGTTATAATCCGAATGGGCTGTATCGGCACTAAAGAAGAATTCAAGCTTGTTCCAACCATATTTCTCGCCGATATTAACCATTTTTTTCGCCATGTAGTACAGGAAATCGTTGGAATCGGGAGTTCTCTGGTAATATATATTATTGTAGCTGCCTTTTGCACTGCCTTCGCAGATAGTAATATCACGGATATTTTCGCAGTTGAATATGGCTGTGATACCTCTTACATTGGTGTGAACTTCGTCGTGGTAGTTGTAATTGGTATCAAAAGTATTGTTTGCCGTGTGACAAGCGTATGAGTGGGAAAGCTCATGCATAACGCCCCATGTTATAGCGTTTTCCTCATTTCCCATAACTGAGATTGCTTCTTCGGTGGTTTTGAGTCCGAAGGCGGTAAATCCGTTTATCTGTTTTTTGCTGTCAAGCTTATAGTTGGCTGAATGGGCTGTTGCACATTCAGCGTCGTTGAAAAGCATATACATAGTGCCTCGGCTGAAACCTGTGACATCGCTGAGGCTGTTAATGTACATGGTCATATTTTTCAGCCATTTTTTTAAAGCGTCTGTATTTACATGGTCGGGTATACTTACAAAAAGATTTTCGCCGTCGGGCGTGATAGCTTCAGCTTTGAGGTAATCGCTGCTGTTGCTATTTAAGTTGCAGTATGCGGCTGATAAATCATTGACAGCGGAAAAATATGCGGTTTCAAATCGCATATCGGTGCCGTATGTTATGAAATCATAAATTATTTCGTATTTTGTAGCGGAAACTTTCACGACGGAACTCGGCAGAATGCTTCTTACAGGGCAGTCGGCTCCGTTAAGCGTGTGATATACGTAAAGATTGATTGAATTGAGTCTGCTGGGAGAAAGGCCAGATGAAGCTTCAACGCCAAGTGTGACTGAAACTCTGTCCAGCATTTCGCAGGGGGTAGTTTCTCCTTTTACTATGTTATTTTCAGCAGTAACGGTGATAGTGGCACTGTTCTGCTCGTAGGGAGTTATACGGAAATCGATTTTTGTTTCATCTATTGTAATAGCACTTTTGTCGTTGTTTGGGGAAACGAGTGTGCCGAATGCGGCGGTGTTGATGATTGAGTGAATGGGCATCGCATAAAGGGAAAGTACAGCAGAAATACCGACAGCGGCAAAGCCTCTTATAATTTTTTTACATTTCATTACAGCTCACTCTTTTCTTATAAAATTTAGCTAATTTTCAAAAAGATAATTTTATTATTATAACCAGTTTTCATTATATCAAAATAAAATATTTTTGTCAAGGCATTTCTTTACAAAAAATCCCTAAAAATAGAGGATTAATCAATTGTTGCGGAGTTGAGTAAAATACCCCGAAAATTGATTTGTTCAATAGCCTCAAAAGAAATCAACAGTCTTGTTTATATTAACCAAATGATTTATGGTATAAATTGTGAATTGACAAATTGTATTAAAAATGTTATAATGAGATGTAATCATATTACGAAGAAAGGTGGTTACTATGGGAACATTGGTAAAAGAAGAAGTGGAAATTGCAGAAACAGCCGAGGAGAAAAATCCCGAAAAGAAGAAAAAATCGAAATACTGGCGTATTGCGGCAATTATTTTTTCACTTACGGTAATTTTCGCCTTATTATCATTTATTACGCCATTCTGTGATTGGTATGTCAACAACGTATACATATACTTAAGTGACGGATTGAGCTACGTGACGGCATATCTCCCCTTTGTACTGGGTGAAATGATGATGTATTTGGGAATAGCAATGGTGCTTTTCAGTATTATATTTCTTGTTCTGCTTATATTTCTGCGAAAAAAGCCGAAATATCGCCGTTTCTGCAGTGGCTACTTCAAAACCTTTCTGATGATGTTTCTCTGCGTTCTTTTTATCTATATGCCTATGTGGCTTATTCCTTTCAGAAGCTCTGTTATGGGTGAAGGAGATATAGAAAAACGCACAGAATTCACCTATGATGAGATATATGCCCTGCTTGAATACTCGGTAAACGGATTGAATGCGGCGGCAGAGGAAATAGAAATTGCCGAGGACGGAAAGGTTATATTTCCTACAGTGGAGGAAACACAGCCGCTTATAGCTGAGGCTATGGTGGGTATTTCCGATGAATTTCCTCGTCTGAGGGGCTTTTACCCATCTGTAAAGCCTGCCTTATGCTCTGACATACTGGAGCGTATGTGGATTGGCGGATTTACCTATCCATTTACCAAGGAGGCGACACATAACAAGTACACATCGCCTACATATCAGCCTATTCTCGATGCCCATGAGCTTACCCACAACAAGGGATATTACAAGGAAAATGAGGCGGAATTCCTCAGTCAGCTTGCTTTGAGCCGCAGTGAAGACCCACTGCTGAGATTTTCTGCGTATAATGAGATGTATGACTTTGTATGGTCTGAGTATGATGAAGCATATTGGGCGTTACAGGAGGAATTGATAGCCAGTGGTGTGCTTGAAAAGCCTGACTTTGATAATCCTGAAAGTGTGGAAGCATTTATTGAGAAAGCGAACAAAATATTCAAGCCTGAGCCACAGCTGAGTGAAAGAGTGCATCAGATAGCAGATGCAGGATATGTAATCGCACAGGAGATATACGAGGAGGACTCACACCCCATTGACGATATGCCAGCTGTAAACGAGGTTATTGAAGAAACCGCCGACGTGGGCTGGGAAACGCAAGGGGAGATTTTACAGGAAAACTCCTACGACGGTGTGACCTTGCTCCTTTTGCAGTATTTTGACGGAATTTTATATTGAAATTATCCCCGAAGTGTCATGCTTCGGGGATTTGCATATATTTTGAGAATTTATTCAAATCGTAGAAATACTGCATAAATTTGCACTGAATTGCTCACTGCACTTTGTGCAGAAAATGGAAAACCTTGCTTTTTTTGTAAATTTTTTTGTGTCAGCACTTGATTTTTTACAGAAACTATGTATAATATATTCATATAGTGCTGATAGGAAAGTGCTATATAAGGATTATTATGGAGGATTTAAAAATGAAAAAAATGAAACGAATTGCAGCTATGGCTGCGGCATTGGTAATTTGCTCTGGTACAGCGGCATATTTACCGCAGGACACATTCGGCAACGTAATGTCTGCGTCAGCTGCCGAGGAGTCGGATGAGTTTGCGAATGCAAGCATGGAAGTATACGAATGGGAAGAATCATCGTTTGTATTCCATGTAAATGACGAACTTTATTACGAAGATGAATTTGGCATACACTATGATTTTTACGGTTTATATGCAAGAATTTTTGACGAGGACGGAGAAGTTCTCTACGACCAGTTGAGTCTTGACAATGATGAAGATTTTGAATTTGACTTCTCGGAAGTAGATATGTCAAGAGCAGGTACATATCCTGTTTATGTAACATATAAATATAACGACGCAATCCGTACATCTTTTGATATAACCGTAAAAGACTGGCTTATGGAAGTATACGCAGAGGAAGAATCTGCATTTGTATTCCATGTAAACGACGAGCTTTATTATGAAGATGAATCCGGCATATATTTTGATTTTTACGGTTTGTACGCAAGAGTCTATGACGAAGACGGAAATATTCTCGATGATCAGATGTATCTTGACCATGATGAAGAATTTGTATTTGACCTTTCAGAAGTAGATATGTCAAAGGCAGGTACATATACTATTTATGTAACACATAAATATAATGATGCACTTCGTACATC
>JAZRCW010000009.1:0-3147 GCA_045659945.1 Ruminococcus sp.
AGCCACGCCAACGGGATTTTTTCCGTTGGCTTTTTTATGCCCAAAATCGTTGATACAGAGCGGTTTTCATAAAATTTTGTATCAAAACCTGACATTATTAATGGCACTTTATTAGAAATTTTTGTTATAAATAGTTTGACAACCTTGTTACATTTCGTAGATAAATATATTTTGGATGCTTACACAATTTAGCACCTACATATATATACGCCTTTTAAGAAAACTGTGCAGTTCCCAAGATGGACTCCGAATCAATATCGAGGTGAATTCAGCATATAAATCAGTCGCAAAAAGCCCTCCGAGGTTTAATCCCGGAGGGCTGTGCTAAGACATAACAAAGCCTGCCGAGGCAATCACCCCGGCAGGCTGTTTAGTTTATTTGTCACCATTACCCTTTCACGGTTGTTCCTGTTTCTATCTGTAAATCGGCAGGCTCCAATTTTCTATCTCTTCTTTATCACCGTAGAACAGATATTTTGTTTCGCCGATTTCCGCAGAGAATGTGACTGAATCCACATCTGTATACCATTTATTATTAAAATAGTCCCATACATCAGTCTTGCCTTCAAAGGTGACGGCCTTCTCCCCTGCCGTGACAGCGTGGAATACCACCATATTCTGATTTGCCATCAGCACATCCTCTGAATCGGAATAAACATGGATTCCGCAAGCACGTGCAATGGCTTTCAGATTGTTGACTGAAATCAGCGAATCACCGTAATAAATAGTGGTATAGTCTTTCTGTCTGTTGATTGCAAAGCCGACAGAGCCGTCGGAATATTTACCGAGAGTCTCGGTCTGTCCGCCGACAACCTTCATAGCACGGGAGATAAGCGCAGTATGATTATCGCTAATCAGACCCGGAACGGCAGACTGCTTTGTCATTTTTATTCCGGTTTTGGATTGTAATTTCTTTACCTTGAATTCCATACCCGTGAGTGCTTTAGCCTGCTGAGTGGTCATGCTTCCGAAATTATACATAAAGAGCGTTGTCTTGCCGTCTTTATGAAGTGCTGTCTGAAGCTGTTCTATCTGCTCATCCGTCATATCAAACGCAGATGTGATGATATACAGTTTTGCATCGTCAACACGTCCCGCAAGCACATCTTTAAGCTGAACATAGCAAGTTGAGAGTCCTGCGTGATAGAGATTAAGCTGCATCTCGCCCAGCAGTTCATCACCCACAGGTCCTTGATTTGCCATGCGGTGAAGCGAATATTCATCTACAACAAGTGCCACATCGAACCGAGATGCCTGACCGTACCCGTTCTGATATGCCTGATACAGATTCGACAGCTTTCCGAGGTTTTCCCATATTGCCGAATCATCCAGCCATCCCCTCGCCCATAAATCCATTGCCCACAAGCCGTTACCGTGGATAATGGTATCGCCCAGCTCTCGCTTATGCACTTCAATAATGTCACTCAGGCTTCTTATGGGAGTTAAAAAAGTATCTTCATACGGCTCATCGGTGTGATTGATAAATGTCCGCTCATCACTTTCCTGAAACCATATTTTTCCGTTTCGCTGAATTGAGTCAACCGTTGACATATATGCGCCCGTAGCACCCACAGGTGAATTCGGAGCGTATGAACTGACGTTACGGTCTCTGTAACTGATTGGCCCTGCAAAGCCGTCGATATTTTTGTCAGACAGCAGCCAATTCAGATTATGGTGTCCTGAAAGAGAGCTGTACAGTTCAAACTGATAACCGTAGAAAGAAATTACGATAGCGCGATTTTCTGTCCGCTCTTTGATAATACGCGCAAGATTCGAAATGCGCGCTGTCGTAAGGTCACAGATATACTGATGATAATCAACATATTTCTGCGTTTTTGTTCCGTAAAAGAGAATATCTTTATACAGCTTGCTGTTGTCATAAATGTTGCCGGGGAGATTATTCGGAATAGTCACTGTGGAAAGCTTCACGAAAGAATTCCCCCACGCTTTCTGCAAATCCCTGTCTGTCGGATATTTCACTTTCAGCCACTGGGCAAATTTTTCATTGTTTGCGTTTGAAAAGTCCTGTCCGTTTTCACGGTACAGATACTGAAACCATTCATTATTTTCAAGATGATATCCGATAATATGCTTCGACAGCTCATCGTTGGAGCTGACATAATCGACCAGATGAGCAAGCCTTCTGCTTGATTCTTCATTGAATAAATCTGACGCCATTGATACAACACCGGATTTTATGCTTTTATCTTTATACTGTATTATTTCGCTTTCGGGTATGGAGCCTGTATCGGGCATTGTCACCTTGACACGAAGCAGGATTTTTGCGTCCGGGTCCCCCTCTGTAATACTCTTAACGCTCTCGTGAAGATGAGAGTATAACTGTCTGTATTCCGCCTCGCTGATGCTGTCAAGGTCGGCATAATAATTGATATTTTCAATAATGGAGTGAAGATGTATTCCCGCATCAGCGGCAAATCCTGCCTGACTTGTTGTGACACCGTTGGGATTCGGGAAATCCGTATTGCCGAAAAAGAGGACGGGAGATGTAAGCTGACCGTTGATTGAAAGCCGTGATAATCCGTTAACCGAGATAACCTCTGATTCCGGCATATCCGCCGCAAAAACAGGCTTCGGTGTGTCAATCGCAACACTTTCATTTTCAGCGAATTCTGCTGTTACAGCAACCGGCTCTTTGCAGGTGTATTTCACCTTGTTGTTTGCGCACGGAAGAATTGAAAAAATAAAGGCAAGAATGCCAGCAAAAAACCTTTTAAACATACATCATATCCTCCTGCTTTTTTCACAATAATATCACAAAAGATTCAAAATCTTATTAAAACTTAATAATAAATTATTTTAACACATTACAACAATAATTACAATAAAGGATAAAGAATTAAAATATCCGATTTGATTAATGCACATTTGAACGAAAATAATAATATAGCGAAAAAAATTGGTAAACGATAAAGTCTGATCTGTCGTGCTTATACCACGGTTATTTCGGTTCGAATCCGAATGCCACCCTATTTTGATTTCAGCACCCTCTAAAATAAAATTTGCACCCTTGAGGTCATTTTCCACACCCCCTGCAAAAAAGTTACACCCCTAGGAATTATTTTAGCACCCTTGACTGGCATTTTTGCACCCCGGCATTCGCCGGTTCAAAAGCCGCCATCCTTCCCA
>JAZRCW010000010.1:0-127880 GCA_045659945.1 Ruminococcus sp.
TTTCTTACACTAAAATCGCTTACTTCCACCGCTGCCAAAATGGGTATTACCGCTTTTGATGCTTTGTTTTCTCTTTTTCTTGGGCAGTTTGCTTTGGGGACTGAATAGTTACGAAAAAACATGTATTTCGTTCCGAAATTACGGGCGAACAATATCCGCCCCTACGCAGAACAACGTAGAATAACATCTAAATTTGTTCACCCTGAACAAGTTTAGTATATGCTAACAGGTTATTTCGCTAAAATTTCAAAAAACTTTGACTTTTTGAGCCTCTAAATACACTATGTTATAGAACGTTAAAAAACGTTATAATTTACCGCCAAAAAGGAGAAATTACTATGAAAAAGACATTATCATTTTTAACCGCCCTTATTGCCCTGTATACCGCTGTTTCCTGCAATTCGGACAAGCCTGCGGAAACGTCACTTCCTATGAATGAGCCTGTTTACAACGAGGAGGACAAGCCTGTTATAACCGTAGGAACTATGGGGTATATCGACCCGCTTTTCAACGACCACCTCAACAAGCCAAAGGATTTTGATATAAAAGTGGTAAACTATGCCCAAGGCATAGAATACACTACCGAAAAGGAATTTATAGAAGCCATTAACAATGAGCTGTATATGGCGATGCTTACAGGCGAGTCCCCTGATATTCTCTGCCATAATGCCGCAGGTATGCTGAATATGGACAGAAATGGCTTGCTTGCTGACCTGTACTCCTTTATGGACGGTGAAAGCAAGCTAAAACGGGAGGATTTTCTCCCCTGTGCATTAGAGGGACTTGAAATAGAGGGCAGACTTCCTGCTGTTATGGAGGCATACTCTCTGCATACCGCCGTAGCAAAGACAAAATTCATTCCAAAGGAATATGAGCATTGGACATCTACGGACGCAATGAAATTCTATGAAGAATACAAAGATAAAATGGACTTCTGCAAATATACTTCTGAGTCGTCCCTTGCGGAATATATGCTTAAAATTGAGGGATTAGGCTCAATCGACCACCGAAAGGCAGTCTGCAATTTCGGCACTTCATTTAAAAATACTCTGCAATTCTGCCTTGACACGCCCATACAAGCAGAAGGTGAACCGAATTTCGCCCTTATGGATGACTACGACTTTAACGCATATTATAAAGATGAAGAAACACGTGGACTTAATGACACTCAGCTTGTATTCCCCCTGAGCATAAATGGCTTTAATTCGGGACTTGGACAGCATACATACGGATTTTTCAACAAGGAGGATATAACCTTTGTGGGATACCCCTCTGAAAACGGCAGCGGTGCTTATGTACAGTCAGCAAATGTGGTTCTCTACGGAATTACAGAGCAATGCAGCAACAAGAAATCCGCCTGGGAGCTTATAACGCTTATTCTGAAACAACAGGAAAAACTTGAAAAATACGAAGTTACTGACGCACGAGGAATTCCCGTCTTAAAGGAGCAGTTACAGCGTGACTATGACCGCCCCGAGGATTACAATAACTCAATTAACAACGGTCATATGTGGAACTGGACGGATAACACCAACGACCCTGTTTATCTTCCACAGGGATACAAGGATATGCTTTACGAGTACATTTTAAGCGTACCTGCCAACCCTTATTTTTACAACTGGGATTTACAGAATATCATTGATGAGGAAATTGACTACGCAATAAACGGGGACAGAAACGCCGATGATACGGCATATATCCTCAATGACCGCATAGGTACATATCTCAGCGAGAAAAGTTAATCTCATTTGAATTAATTAAGCGACAAACTATGCAGTTTAACTAAAATTTAAGCTTAAATTTCTACAGCAACACTTACAAAATCTATTGATTTTTTTATGGCAATATGCTAAAATTAAGGTAGCGAAGAAGATTTCCTGCACTGAATCTGTATCGCAAACAAGAAAAAATCATTTTGGGAGGAATTAAAAATGGTTATTAAAGGAACCAAAATCACACGCTTTGTAAGCGGTGCTGTTGCTGCAGCTTGTTTTGCAGCAGGACTTAATGTCGCTCCGTTTACAATGGAAATCGAGGCTGCTGATCAGCTCACTGCATTTGAGATTACAGAAGAAATGCAGATCGGTTGGAACTTGGGAAACACACTTGACGCTTATATGTCAAATGCCAATCAAGAACCCCTTGCTACATACGGCCTTGAAGCTGAAACATGCTGGGGCAACCCAAAGACAACACAGGCTATGATTGACGCTGTAAAGGCTAAAGGATTCAATACAATCCGTGTTCCTGTAACATGGTTCCAGCACGTTGATGTAAGCAACGGCTACAAAATTGACGAAGCTTGGATGGCTCGTGTAAAGGAAATCGTAGACTACTGCTACAACAGTGATATGTACGTTATCCTTAACCTCCACCACGAAGAGCCTTACGTAAACCGCTCTACTCTTGGTGCTGACTACGAGGAGCTTACAGGCTACGTTTCCTCACTCTGGAAGCAGATTGCTACAACTTTCGCTGACTATGACCAGCGTCTTGTATTCGAGATTATGAATGAGCCCCGTGCAAAGGGCACTGACCATGAGTGGTGGGGTCCTACAAAGGAAGAAACAGACACAATCAACAAGATTAACGCTGACGCTCTTGAAATCATCAGAGGTACAGGCGATGACAACAACGACACACGTCTTGTTATGATGCCTGGTTACTGTGCTTCAAGCGATACTTCAATGATGTCCAAGATTGTCGTTCCCGACGATGATTTCGTTGCTGTATCAGTACACGCATACTCACCCTATAACTTCACAATGAACGCAGAAGTTAAGGACCACAGTACATTTACAGCTGCTTATGCAACTGAACTTACATCTATCCTCGATGGTATTAGAAAGACTTTCGGCGATAAGGATATTCCCGTAGTTCTTGGTGAGTTCAGCTCGTCAAACTTCGGCAATACAGAAGCTCGTATTGAATGGGCAGAAGCTTATATCTCACATACAAAGGCAATGGGTATTCCCTGTGTTCTCTGGGATAATAATGTTGAAAAGAATAACGGCGGTGAGGCTCACGGCTACCTCAACAGAAGCAGCCTTACATGGTATGAAGCTTCCGAACCTGTTGTTGATACTATGATGGAAGTTATCAAGGATGATTCAATCGTATGGGGCAGCGAGAGAAAATCCCCCGTTATCGAGCATGAAGACATCTCCACAGGTGTTCAGCTTATAGATAAAACTATTGAAATTGACGCTGCACTTGCTCCCGACGGCAACTGCACACCCGGTCTTAACGCTACATGGGCTCAGCTTGAGGGTGGCGATGTAGCAATTAAGTATACAGGTGACCAGCCTGTTATCGCTGTTGTTGACGATGCATGGGATAACTGGACTGAAATCAAGGCTTATGATGACAGAGACGGAATTGCATATTACTCCGCTGAACACATTAAGGCTGCATGGGCTGGCGAGCCTTCCGATATTGCACACCTTTTTGCAAGAACTAACTCAGTAACAAGTATTGAGGCTATTGCAATCATCGGCGGTGCTGAAGTTGGAGAGCCACCTGAGGATAAGACAAAGATTTACAATGTTGATTTTGCTAACAGAGGCGACTCTGATACACTTACTTTCACAATCGAGGGTAAGGCAGGTTCTGTAACTAACGGCTGTGTTGGTTATATGGGCGACGAGTGGACAAATATTGAATGGGACGGCACAATCGGTGCTGACGGCAAGCTCAACGTAGAAGTTGATATCAGCACAATTCCTGCAAGCATTACATCTGCACAGATTCAGATCTGGTGGTGCGACGATGAAAACGGCGAAATGACAGTATACAACTTTGGCACTCCTGCTGTAACAACTACAACAGAGCCTGTTGTTACAACAACTACTACAACACCTACAACAACAGCACCTCCTGTTGAAGTTCCTACTGGTGTTGCTGTTTCAAAGTACGGTGACGCAAACAACGACGGTTCTGTAACAATCGCTGACGCTACAGCAATTCTCCAGGCTATCGGAAACGCAGACAAGTATGCACTTTCAGAGCAGGGCACAGTAAACGCTGACGTAAACGGTGAAGCAGGCTTGACAGTTGATGACGCTATTGTTATCATGAAGATTGATGCAAAGCTTCTCGAAGAATCAGCACTTCCTATTAAAAAGTAATTTTGGGATTTACTAATACATCAAATCAGCCGAGATGTTTTCGGCTGATTTTTTATGTTTTGAAAATTATGCGTCCTGCTTTTCATTTTCCGACATTTTTTCTGTTGACATTATCAAGATTTAAGGGTATAATAGAGATTGGATAATTAATTAAAATCGGAGGAAGTAAAAATGAAATGTAAATTATGTGGTGCGGCATACGATGACGAAAATCTGTATTTCTGCATAGGCTGTGGTGCAATGTTGAAAAATCCTGCTACGGGTGAAATCGTAAAGGAAAACAGAATTGACGACAAGCCCGAAGCTGTGAATGAAGCACATTCGGAAACAGCCGTGGAAACTGCAGCGGTTGAAGAAATTCTCCCTGAGCCTGCTGAAATATTCCCAGAAGTTACGGAAAGTGACGAAACTGCTCCCCTGGCTGACGAAAAATCGGAAAATGTATTTTCATCGGAAAATGCGACAGAAAAAATGCCCGTTGAGGATATGCCATTCCCCTCTGTTGAAGAGAAAACTCCCGTTCAGAAAAACCACACAGAGGAGCTGCTCATAGAAAAAGAACGTGAAAAGCCAACTGCTCCGCCGCCTGTGAACAACATTCCGCAAAAAACAGAAAATGCTCCCGTTGAAAAGGTTGAAAAAAAGCCTGCCAAGGTTGGATTCGGACGATTAACAGGCGGGTTTTTCGTTGCACTTCTGTCGGGTATTCTCCTTGTTGCGGTTAGTATCCTTTTCAGCTTAAAGCTTGGCTTTACAGGTACAAATCTCCACAATATCGCAAAAGACCTTGACAAATGGGCTGTAATCAACGCACAGTTCGACGGTAACAGCGTGTCTGACAATCTTTATTATGAAACTGATTTTAACAAAGCTACTCACGGCTTTGCAGATAAGACCGATTTTGCACTTTTCCTTGCAGGAACGGATTTCACAGGCTTCTGTGCAGACAAGCTTGAACAGTACGCCGATTACATAATTGACGGCATAGGCGATGAGCCTACTCTGACCGATACAGATATTGTGGATTTCTTTAGAGAATATCATGACAGAGGCGTTGAAATCTTCGGATATGATATGCAAACCGCTGATTATAATTCAATCCGCAGCAGTCTTGCGGCAAATGAAACGGCTGAAAAGTTCTCTGTAAGCAAAATCGGCTGGGAGATGAAATTCCGCCTTGAAAGTATCAGATATATGCTTTCGTATGTTACAATTGGTATTCTTGCGGCACTTGCTGTTGTGCTTATGATATGGGTTGGTGTTATTCTCAAAAGCAGAAAGAGAATTGTTCTTGGCTATATCGGTAACATCTTCACATGGAGCGGTATTGCGGTACTCCTCACAGCAGTAGCGGCTTCGGCAGGTGCAGCTCTCGGATATACAATAACAGGTGATTTCCTTTGCTATTTAGGCAGTACACTTCTTCTTCCAACAGCTATATATGCGGCTTGTATCGGTGCTGTTCTTCTCATTGCCGGAATTATCATCAAAAAGGTGAAAGGTTCTATTAAAGTCCAAGAGAAGATCCAGAAAGCTGCAGGAAAGACAAATTGATATTTAACGAACATTATTGAAATTTATTGAGGGAGACCCTTTTGAAAAAGGGTCATCCCTCAAACTCCCTCCCTAAAACTTTTATCTTAATTTTCTCAACAGGGGAGAAAATTTAAAACTGAAAGTCTTTGGAAAGGGGTCTGGGGAATAACCTTTCTTCAGAAAGGTTTTCCCCAGCAAGTTTCAATGATACTCCGATAAATTCTAATTAATCATTGCAGTAAAAAAGAGTTAAGAACCATAATGATTCTTAACTCTTATTTTTTGTATTACTTCTTGGAAGCCTTTGTGTTCTTTCTTCCAACCAGCCATGACCATGTTACAGGTGCTACGAAAATCGAAGAGTAGGTACCTGAAATAAGACCAAAGATAAGGGGAATTGAGAAGCTGAGCAGTGATGTATAGCCGCTTACAAGAACAACGATTGATACGATTACCATTGTACCGATTGTTGTAACTGATGTTCTGATAGAACGTGTAAGTGACTGTGTACAACCCATGTTGATAAGCTCGTTAAGTGTTGCCTTGGGGTAAAGTGTCTTGTTTTCTCTGATTCTATCGTAGATAACGATTGTGTTATTGATAGAATAACCGAGAATTGTAAGAATTACCGCTACGATATTTGCGTTGAACTCAAATCCGAAAAGAATTGAAGCTGCAAGAGCTGCCATAAGGTCGTGAAGCAGTGCAAAGATTGAACATAAACCTGCAAGCCAACCACCGATGTTTCTGAAACGGATTGCGATATACACAATGATTAAAATAGCAGCAAGAATTACAGCAACAAGACATTTAAGCAGAAACTCGCGTCCCGAAGCAGGGCTTACGTCGTTGGAGTCGAAAAGCTCAAGCTTGTTGTCGGGGAATTTCTCGTTAAGAGTATTTGTAAGTTCAAACTGTCTATCAGCATTAAGTCCTTCATTTGATGTGAAAGAAACTGTAATCTGATGACCGCTTCCGTCAAGGCTTTCACCTGTACGGATTGTAACAGGGGAATTTACAATACTCTGTATTGCAGAGCTTACTTCATTTGTATTAAGTTCTCCCTCATAGGAGTAATTAAGCATTGTACCGCCCTTAAATTCGATAGCGAGATTAACTCCTCTGAAAATTATACCTGCAAGGAGAGCAACTGCAACACATATAACGATTGCAAGAATCATACGCTTTTTGCTGCAGAAGTTGTAAACCTTCTGATTGATAACAGGTGCAGGTGCGGATGCGGATGCCGCATTTCTTGTTATTTTCTTGTCGATATTACTCACTTTGCGTCACCTCCATAAAGTTTTCTGTTCTGGAGTCCCTTGAATCCGGAAAGTGATGTAACCATAATTCTTGAAGCAAATACGCCGAAGATGAAGTTACATACAACACCTACAAGGAGTGTGAAGCCGAAAGAGTACACAACGCCTTCAGTTGTTGCACCGAACATGAAGAATACTGTGCTGTTGAGAATCTTTGAGAAGAAGCTTGTAGGAACACCGAAAGCACCCATAAGGATTATAGCAATGAGTACGTTTGTGATGTTACCATCAAGAATAGCGGAGAATGCACGCTTGTAAGCTACACGGATAGCAACTTCAAGGGATTTTCCGGAATTGATTTCTTCCTTGATACGCTCGCCTGTGATGATGTTGGCATCAACACCCATACCAACGGAGAGGATAATACCTGCAATACCGGGGATTGTGAGAGTTGAACCAGGCATAAAGCCGAACCAGCCTGTTACTGCTGCAAGTGTTGCGGCAATCTGTCCGATAATACCGATTATTGCAACAAAGCCAGGGAGTCTGTAAAGAGAAACCATATAGATAGCAATGAAAACAAATGCTATACATGCTGCAAGTACAATAGCGTCAAGTGAACCTTCACCCATTGTAGAAGAAATTGTCTTGAAGCTTGTTGTTTCCATTTTGAAGGGAAGTGCACCTGAATTAATCTGGTCAGCCAGCTTCTTTGAAGAATCGCTGTCGAAGTTACCTGTGATTATAGCGTTTCCGTCTGTGATAGCACTGTTTACGGTAGGAGCTGAAATCATGGTGTTATCCATCCAGATTGAAATGGGAGTGCTTGTACCTGCAAGCTCTGCTGTAGCAGATGCAAATGCCTGCTTGCCTGAATCGTTGAGAGAAAGTGTAACTACCCACTGGAAATTACCGTAGTCATCGGGCTGCTGCATATAATCTGCATTTGCAACGTCAGCACCATTAAGGATTACTTCACCTGTGGGAATAACATTGCCGTCCTCATCTGTTTCATACTCGTTTCCGCGGCGGAAAGTAAGCTCTGCCATTTCGCCGAGCTCCTTAACGGCTGCTTCTGCGTCGTATTCGCTTTCGCCTGCCTGCCAGGGGAAACGAACGATGATACGGTCTGACTTGTAGTCGCTGTAGATTTCATTGTCGTTGATACCCAGAGTGCTAAGTCTGGTTTTCAGCGTTTCTGTTGCTGCGTCGAGCTGTCTGTCGCTTGCGTCGAATCCGTCAGCAGGAGCGAATGTAACGTCAACACCGCCCTGGATGTCAATACCAAGACGGATATCGTCGATACCCTTTACGACGGTAGTTTTGTTATCGCCGTAATAGTAGTCGAATCCTGTGAGTGCGGATACTGTGAATAACGCAATAAGAGCAACGACAATGAAGAAAGTGGATTTGTGAATCTTTTTCACGTCTTTTGCCTCCTATTCGGGAATATCGTTCCCTTGATTTTGTCTTTGACAATTACTATTATTGTACAATATTTCACTGAAAAAGTCAAGTATATCAAAGGTAAATATACATATTTTGAGATATTGCACAATTTGTATACTTGTTTTTTGGTGATATCAACACCAAAAAGTTTAATGTACTCTTTGAGGTTATCAAAAAATTCAAAACGAACTGAATTATGGGTTTCCCTTAAGGGGACGCTCTCTCTTGCAGAGCGTCCCCTCTTTCAAAACAGTCCACAGGACTGTTTTGAAATTCACCCCTTGCAGAGCGCTTGAACGCATCGCAGAGCTTCGCTCTGCATGGGACTCTGTCCCATACCCTGCCAGAGGCTCTGCCTCTGGACTCCGCAAAAGGGTAGTACCCTTTTGAAACCCCCGTTTTAGAAAACAATATTTTTCGTCAAACCGCAAGAAATTTAATGTTTTTAAAAACTTCCTTTAATTAAAGTGCTTCTGCGAAATTTTAAGTCGGTTCATCGCCCGATTGAGTGCCGCCTGCGTTTCGTAGTATTCTTTTATACTTTGTTGCTGTCGGAGCATTTCCTGTGCACGCTCTCTCGCTTCTTCGGCTCGTTTTATGTCGATTTCCTCGGGAAGCTCACAAGAGTCCGCAAGTATTACCGCCCTGTCGGGGAGAACTTCAATAAAGCCCTCGGATATGGCGGCATATTTCCATACGCCGTCAACCATATATTTCAGCTCGCCCGTAGGCAGACAGGTTACAAGCGGCTCATGTCCTGCAAGTATGCCCAAATGACCGTCTATAGCCGTTATTACAAGGTGTTCGCAGTCGCCCTGAAAGAATATTCTGTTGGAGGTGATAATCTCCAGATAAAAGGTTTTAGCCATAATTACATACCATTTTCGATTTCTTTATACCACTCCATGAAATGTTAGTAGACAAAGATAATGAGCAGAATTGCTGTATATCAAGGCGGACGACGAAAGCATACTGTCGTATGGTGAGGAAGTCCAACGACGATATACAGCATTTATGCCATTAGATTTGTCTGCTGTTGTTTCAGGGAGTGGTTTTAGCCTTTGCAAGTACATCGTCAATTGTGCCAGCCATAAGGAACGCGGCTTCGGGAACATTGTCCATTTCACCCTCAATAATAGCCTTAAAGCCCTGTATCGTGTCTTTGAGGGGAACGTATTTGCCTTTCAGACCTGTGAAATTCTCCGCAACATTAAAGGGCTGTGAAAGGAATTTCTGCACCTTTCTTGCACGGTATACTGCCAGCTTATCCGCCTCGTCAAGCTCCTCCATGCCGAGAATTGCAATGATATCCTGCAATTCCTTGTACTTCTGGAGCAGTTCCTGTGTGCGTCTTGCAACGTAGTAATGCTCCTCGCCTACAACATCGGGTTCGAGAATACGTGAATTTGATTCAAGAGGATCAACGGCGGGATATATACCCTGTTCAACGATTTTTCTTGAAAGAACTGTAGTAGCGTCAAGGTGTGCGAATGTGATAGCAGGGGCTGGGTCGGTTAAGTCATCGGCTGGCACGTATACCGCCTGTACCGACGTAATAGAGCCGTTTTTAGTGGATGTGATACGCTCCTGCAGCTCACCCACTTCCGTGGCAAGTGTAGGCTGATAGCCGACAGCGGAGGGCATACGTCCAAGCAGAGCCGATACCTCGGAGCCTGCCTGCACATATCTGAAAATGTTGTCTATAAAAAGCAGAACGTCCTTATGCTCCCTGTCACGGAAGTATTCCGCCATCGTAAGTCCCGTCTGTGCCACACGCATACGTGATCCGGGCGGCTCGTTCATCTGACCGAAAACAAGGGCAGTCTTGTTAATAACGCCCGATTCCTGCATTTCGTTCCAGAGGTCATTACCCTCACGAGAACGCTCTCCTACGCCTGTAAATATTGAATATCCACCGTGTTCTGTGGCGATATTGCGTATAAGCTCCTGTATAAGAACTGTCTTGCCTACGCCTGCACCGCCGAAAAGTCCGATTTTACCGCCCTTTGCATAAGGTGCAATAAGGTCAATGACTTTTATGCCCGTTTCAAGTATCTCAACAACGGGACTCTGCTCCTGAAAGGTCGGTGCCTTGCGGTGTATCTCCCACATTTCAGCGGATTCCACATCACCCTTTTTGTCGATAGGCTCACCGAGGACGTTGAACATACGTCCGAGAGTTTTTTCGCCTACGGGGACTTTTATACAAGCCCCTGTAGCTGTAACCTCTGTATTCTTGCTCAATCCCTCACTGGAAGCAAGCATAATACAGCGGACAGTGCGGTTGCCCATATGCTGTGCAACCTCCATAATACGCTGTTTTCCGTCAACAGTAACGGAAAGAGCGTCCTTTATCATAGGGAGCTTACCCGAGGGAAACTCCACATCTATAACAGGTCCGATGACCTGTGTTATTCTTCCTTTTTCCATTAGATATTGCCTTACCCCTTTCCGTTATTATTCTTTCACCTGTGCCGCACCGCCGCATACTTCGGTAATTTCCTGTGTAATGGCGGATTGTCTTGCACGATTGTACATAAGTGAGAGGTCGTGTATCATATCCTTGGCACTTGCGGTAGCCGCATCCATAGCCGTCATACGTGAATGCTGTTCACAGCAGAATGCCTCAACCATTGCACCGTAAATTATTCCCTTTGCGTACTGTGGAATGAGATAGTCCATAACTTTTTCGGGAGAGGGCACAAATGAAGCTTTCGGCAGCTTTTTCATTGTGCCGTCCTTGGCTTTACCGAAGTGCCTGCGTTCAAATGGGAGCAACTGAACAGCTCGTGTTTCCTGCACATTTGAAGTCACCATATCCGTATACAGCACCCATACCTCATCCAGTTCCTTTTTCTTGAACTTTTCAAGGACTATATCCGCAATTTCAGCGGCACGGTAGAGCGTGGGATTCTGCGTTGTATAGAGGAATTCTCCGTCAACATACGCCTGCTTTCCCGATTTAATTCTACGCTGGAAGTAAAGTCTGCCTACCTGCCCCATAACAAAGAGATAGCAGTTGTCAAGGTCGGCGGCAGAATCAAGTCTTTCTTCGGTATATTTCAGGATATTGTGGTTGTAGCTGCCGCATAAACCTTTATCACCTGTAATGACGATATATCCCTTTTTACGCTTATCATCAGGGATATCAGAACGCCTGTCAAAGTACATCTGCCTCATATGGGGTGTATGCTCCAGAACGCTTTCAATAGTCTCCTGCAATTTATAGAAATACGGCTCGGTGGAATCAAGTGCCTTTCGTGCCTTTTTCAGCTTTGAGGAGGAAATGAGGTACATAGCGTTGGTGATTTTTAAAATCTGCTTTATACTTTCAATCCTCTCGTGGATTTCTCTTATATTCGGCATAAAATCACCTTATTCCTCAAATGCCGTTACAATACGCTCGATACGCTCTGCAAGGTCATCAGTAAGCACACGGTTTTCCTCGATTTCTGCAATAATATCCTGACCGTAGCTGTTTATATAGCTCATAAGCTCGGATATGTACTCTTTTAACTCCTTTGGTGAAACGTGCTTGAAAAGTCCGTGCTGTGCCGCATAGAGAAGTATAACCTGTTCATAGTGGGGACGAGGATTATACAACGGCTGTTTCAGCATTTCCGTAAGCATACGGCCGTGGGCAAGAAGCTCCGATGTAGCAGGGTCAAGCTCCGATGAAAACTGTGTGAATATCTCCATTTCCTTGAATTGTGCAAGGTCAATACGGAGATTTCCTGCCGCCTTTTTCATAGCCTTTGTCTGTGCCGCACCGCCTACACGGGATACGGAAAGTCCGTAGTTCACCGCAGGACGCTGTCCCGAATTGAAAAGCTCGCTTTCAAGGAAAATCTGACCGTCAGTGATAGAAATAACATTTGTAGGAATATAAGCTGATATATCGCCTGCAAGAGTTTCTATAATCGGTAGTGCCGTAAGTGAGCCGCCGCCGTGTTCATCGTCAAGGCGGCTTGAACGCTCCAGCAACCTCGAATGGAGATAGAAAACGTCGCCTGGGTATGCCTCACGTCCAGGAGGACGGTGGAGCAGCAGTGACATTGCACGATATGCAACGGCATGCTTTGAAAGGTCGTCGTATACAATAAGTACGTCTCTGCCCTTTGACATGAAGTATTCTGCAATAGCTGTAGCAGAATATGGGCATATATACTGGAAAGGTGCAGGCTCTGACGCTGACGCTGTTACAACTACGGAATAATCCATAGCACCGTATTTTTTCAGCGTATTTACAACCTGTGCAACGGTAGAGGTTTTCTGTCCGATAGCCGCATAAACGCAGACAACGTCCTGCCCTTTCTGATTTATGATAGTATCAATAGCAATTGAAGTCTTTCCCGTCTGTCTGTCGCCGATAATCAGCTCACGCTGACCACGTCCGATAGGGAACATTGAGTCAATTGCAAGTATACCCGTCTGCAAGGGTACGTTTACGGGCTTACGCTCGATAACTCCAGGGGCTTCACGTTCAATGGGGAAGTAATCCTCTGCGTGAATTTGTCCCTGTCCGTCAACAGGAGAGCCGAGAGCGTCCACAACTCTGCCAAGAAGTTCATCGCTTACGCCGATACCTGCACGCTTGCAGGTGCGGACAACTGTTGAGCCCTCTGTAAGTCCGTAGTCATCGCCAAGAAGAACAACTCCCACGGAGTCGCTTTCGATGTTCTGAACGATACCTCTTACACCTGTTTCAAATTCCACAAGCTCGCCGTACATAACGCCGCTCATGCCTCGTACACGGGCAATACCGTCACCAAGGCGGAGAACAAATCCCGTTTCGGAAGCTCCAGAACGGACTTCAAAATCCTTTATACCCGTTTTGAGAACGGATATAATGTCCTTTGACTTCAATTCACCGTCGCTTATTGTAACACCCTCGTTTGCTTTCTTTTTGAGGTTGTCACGGATAGAACGGAGACTTGTGCGGTAGCTGCGATCAAATTCCACATCACCTGCACTTAAAATAAATCCGCCGATAATATCGGGATCGTGCTTGTACTCAATGTCAACATCTTCCTTGGTGAACTTCTCCATAATAAAGCGGCGAAGCTCCGCCTGCTGATTTTCTGTCAGGGGAGTTACATAGCGAACAACCGCCTTTATGCTTTTCTGCTTTTCAAGAAGTGCGTCAAGGTAAGCGTCGAATATATCTTCAATTTCGTCCATAATCCCGGATTTTACGGCATTCGCCACAGGTCGTTCAAGGGATTTGGGGAAAATCTGCTTGATTACAATTCTCTTTTCATCATATGTAATAAGGGGATTTGCCAGCGTATCCTTTACATCGGGACAGGCTGAAAAAATGCCCTTTGCCGTTTCAATGTCCTCACGGCTTATATTGAGACGAAGAAGCTCATTGAGAAAGGCTTTTGCATTTTCTTTCATTACAGGTCGCCCTCCTCTGCGGAAAGGAATTCGTCAACAAGCTGACGGTTTTTCTCATCGTCAAGGTTTGCACCTACAATTTTAGAAGCGGCTTCAACGGCAAGGTCGGCAATTTCAGAATGAGCCTGACGTATAACACGCTTACGCTCGTTTTCGATTGTTTCGCTTGCAGCTGCAACGATGTTTTCCGCCTCCTCGTGGGATTTGCGGATAATTGCTGTACGCTCGTTCTCTGCTTCATCATGGGCAGTGCGGAGTATTTTTGCAGCTTCCTCTTTAGCCTGACCGAGAGAAGCTTCGTATTCAGATTTCAGTGCCTCTGCTTCTTTTTTTGCACGTTCAGCGTCGTCATAATCTTTCTGAACAGCCTGTGTGCGGTCGTCAAGCATTTTGTTGATTGGTTTAAACAGGAATATACGGAGCAGTACATACAGCAGAAGTACGTTGAATATAGTCCAGAAAATATTCCAGAATTCAAATTTAAGCATTGGAAATCCTCCGTCTTACTTTCCACCAAGCATAATGATAATGAGAAGTGCAACAACAAAGCCGTAGATAGCTGTAGCTTCTGCAAGTACACAGCCAAGGAGCATTGCGCTTCTGATGTCCTTTTTAGCTTCGGGCTGACGTGCAATAGCCTCTGTAGCCTTTGCTGTGGCAATACCGATACCAACACCTGCACCAACACCTGTGAGAACTGCAATAGCAGCACCAATAGCAACTAATCCCATAATAAATACCTCCAAGATTTTTTATAATTTTCTGACACGTTTTTGTGTCTCAAATTGCTTAAAAAATGTTTTTTAATTCGAGGATTTGTATGAAGTTTCAAACATACCCCTCTATAATAGGGCAAAAATCGCCCTTTTTTCAACCAAAAATGGTTGATTATTGAAAAATAATTTTTATTTTCTCCATTTCAAATAATTATCAACAGGCAAAATTGTTGGTAATACACACAATTTTCTGTTATATATTTTTTAGTTATGCTATATTTTCTTTGTGTAGGGCATACATTATCCGTCCTACGAAAAACTACGTATAATAGCCGTTTGCAGGCGATACTTGCTGCCGTAAACTATTCCTCAATAGCCTCAGCCATAAAGAGTGATGTAAGGAATACAAATACATATGCCTGAATTGCACCGTCAAAAATATCGAAATAAAGGCTGAACGGTACGGGAATACCGCCGGGAATACATATTTTTATAAGCTCCATTACAACGAACGCACCAAGTACGTTACCGAAAAGTCGCATACTCATTGAAAGAGGACGGGTTACAAGCTCCAATAAATTCATAGGGAGCATTGCGGGCATAGGCTCTAAAAATCCCTTTGCCCATTTTTTTCCGCCCTTTTCCTTGATAGATGCAATCTGTATAAGCACCGATGCCATAACCGCAAGGGCAACTGTTACATTTATATCCTTTGTTGGCGGAATAAAGCCGAAAATGCCGATTATATTGGAAAAACCTATGTATATCATGAATGTTTCCAGTATGGGCAGATACTTTTTGCCGTGAGGTCCAAGAGTATCAAGGAAGAAATTATTCATCCACTCAACGCCGATTTCAATAAGGCATTGCTTGCCTTTGGGAACTTTTTTCATATTGTGGGTGAGGATAATCGAAAGCAATACCACCACTGCAATAATAATCCACGATACAGCACAAGAATCTGGGACGGGTATTCCGCCAAAAATGGGGATTGTAAACGCCGTATGGTTTTCAAGTTCCTCCGCCAGCTTTTCTGAAAGATTTTCCATTACATCACCTTTCTTTCGTGAAAAAAATAAAACGGAAACAGCCGTTTATCAGCGTTTCCGTTGGTGTTTTTAGCTGTTTAATGATATACTATAATAATACATCAAAATACTATAAATGTCAAGATATTTTTATTCGCCGTTGTTAATTAAATCAAGTGCCTTGTCGAGACGTTCGATTGCTCCCGAATTTAGCTTTTCCGAAAGTCTTAAACGGTCAAGCTCTCTTTTGAAGCCGTTAAGCTCATTGGCAAGGGCTTTCATAATCTCCTCATGCTTTATCGCCTTATCTTCAAGAGCACATACACGCTTTATAAGGTCATTTATATTTGCGGCAAGAGCTTCATTGGCGGAATTCTGCTTTTCTCCGAATTCCGTAAGCTTTTCGCCTGCGTTGAGTACGCCTATACGCTCGTGACCGCCAAAGGTACGCATTTTTTCATTGGTAAGCTTCATATCCATGTCATTCAGCTCCTTTTTCGCCAGTAGTTCAATGTATCTTCTATGGTCTGTTCAACGGTTATTTCCGCTTTCCAGCCTGTATCCGTCTGTATTTTCGTTATATCGGGTTCAATTATTGGTATATCCGCGGCTCTCATACGCTTTTCGTCCCTTTCTACGGTGATTTCCGCAGTTGAAAGACTGAGTGCCGTATCGAGGATATACTGTATCGGAATAGCTTTTCCCCTGCCGATGTTGTAAATCTGTCCGCTTACGCCCTTTTCTGCAAGAAGCCGATAGCCGCGGACAATATCGCGGACATCGGTGAAATCACGCATAGCGGTCAGATTTCCCACAGATATAACAGGGGAATTTCTGCCTTTTTCAATTTCTGCTATCTGTCGGCAGAAATCGGATATAACAAATATACTGTCCTGCTTGGGGCCCGAGTGATTGAATGCTCGCACCATAACAATATCAAGCTTGTATGCACGGGCATATATTTCCGCTGTCATCTCCTGACAAGCCTTTGTAGCGGCGTATATATTTCCAGGGTGAAGCGGCTCTGTTTCTTTAAGGGGACAGGAATTTTCTGAAATATAGCCGTATTCCTCCCCCGAGCCTACAACGATGATACGGGGATTTCCCTCATATTCACGGACAGCCTCAAAGAGATTTATTGCACCGATAACATTTATTTCAGCCGTAAGCTGTGGTTCTTTCCATGAAAGAGCCACGGAGCTCTGTGCGGCAAGGTGAAATATAATATCGGGCTTTACATCGTCAAGAACTGCCGATATATCGTCCTTTTTCGTTATATCAAGGGCATATGCAGTGCAATCACTCTCAATATGCTCGTTTTCAAGGCAGGTAGCATAAACTTCATAGCCGTTATTTTTCAGCTCGTCAATGAGATATCCGCCCACAAATCCGCCACCGCCGATTATAAGCGTTTTCATCGGTCGATGCCCTCGGAAAGGTAATCATAAAGCTTGCGGATAACGTCCTTTTCGTTGAAGTTATCCATAACACGCTGTGCGGCATTTTTTCCGTATTCTTCACGAAGCTCACTATTCCTTGCAAGAACAAGAATCGCCGCTGAAAGAGATTCAAAATCCGACGGCGGAACTGTAAGTCCCGTTTTCTGATGAATACTTACATGGGGAACTCCCGAAGGAAGAAGTGTATTTATAACCGGCTTTCCATAGACCATAGCTTCAAGCTGTACAATGCCGAAAGCCTCGCTTTTTGCAACGGAGGGAAGCACGAATATATCGCAGTCGGCATAAGCCTGTTTCAGCTCGTCATCGGGAAGAAATCCAAGAAAATGGATTTTATCCTCCATATTGTGTTCTTTTGCATATGCTTTAAGCTCCGCTTCAAGCTCACCTGTGCCTGCAATGAAAAGCTCACAGCCGTTTACAAGACGGAAAGCTTTCAAAAGTACATCAACGCCTTTATAATATACAAGTCTGCCTGTAAAGAAAACTTTTACATTATTTTTATCTGTAAGCTTTTCCGTAAGAACAGGCTTTCTGTCGATATTGAGATAATCCTCAACAGTTATGCCATATGGGAGTATGCAGCATTTTTCACGGTATTCATAGAGAAAATCAGAGCCGTCAATATGTCCCTCTGTAGCCACAAAAATCATATCCGCACGGTTGAGGAGGTATTTCAAAAGCGGCTTATAAAGTGCAAGCAGCTTTTTCTGCTTAACAATGTCGCTGTGCCACGAAAGCACAACTTTTCCCTTAAATCCAGATAAAAGCATAGCAAAATCCGCAAGAGGAAAAGGCATATGAATGTGAATTACATCGGCTTTTCTCGACATTCTGCGGAACTGCTTGATAAACTGCCATGACAGAGGGCAGGAGAAATAAGTGCCAAGACTTGCCGCACGTATAACGGGGATTCCGTTGATATGCTCTCTTATAGTGCCGCCCTGATTTTCACAGCATACAAGAGTACGCACCTGTGCGTCGAACTGTCCAAGTTCCTCGGAATACTGCTTTACAAGGGTTTCAATTCCGCCCACATGGGGGAAGTATGCTTTGTTTACTTCAAGTACTTTCAGTTTTTTCATTTCATAAGCTCCTTATAGACATTATAGAGAAGCTCCGCAGAGTGGTCCCATGTAAGAGTTTTTGCTCTTTCAAGTCCACGGCGGCTTAAATCTGCTCTTAACTCGGAACTGCTCCAGAGGCTGTAGAGTCCCTCCGCAATTGTTTCTTCGGAGTACGGGTCGCAGTATACAGCACAATCTCCTGTAACCTCGGGAAGTGAAGCCGCATCGGCTGTAAGCACGGGAACTCCGCAAGCCATAGCTTCAAGGGGAGGCATACCAAATCCCTCGTAAACAGAGGGGAAAACAAATGCCAGAGAGCCGCACATAAGGGGATTTATATCCTCCGAAGGGATGTACTGTGTGAAAAGCACCTTATCGGACAAGTTGAGGTCTGTAACACGCTGGAAAATAGCGTCATAAAGCCAGCCCTTGCCGCCTGCAAGTACAAGCTTTGGAGCGTTTTCAACACGCTTGCAGAACATATCATAGGCTGTGATAAGCCTTTCAAGGTTTTTTCTCGGCTCGATAGTACCAAGATAGAGGAAGTAATCGCCCTCAATGCCCAGCTTTTCCTTAACCTCAACTATACGCTGTGAATCCTCGCAGGGCTTGAATTTTTCAAGGTCAACACCACAGGGCACAACGCGGATTTTATGCTCGTGCTGTGGATAATAACGTATAATCTCCGACTTTGAAAACTCCGAAACAGTGACAATCATATCCGCCCTTTCCATTGAGGCTTCAAGTCCCGTTTCAAGGACTTTTCTTGTACGTCCACGAACGGTTTCGGGGATAGACTTATACACCATATCGTGAACGGTAATTACGGTTTTTCCGTGAACTCCCGGAGGTGCGATATAGTTGAAAAAGTGGGTTATATCCATATCCTTGCCGAAAAACCACTTATAGGGTACAGGCAGGACAAGGCTTGAAGTACGGTATGCAAGGCCTGAAAAATGCCCGATATGTGCTCCTATGTCCTTTGAAAAAGGAGCAAGCTTGTTCATTTTTATGTGGTCATCCTTGCGTGAGAAAAAGCTGTAATAAAAGCTGTCCTCGGGGTGAAGTCTTGCCATAGCTGTAGTCTGACCAACCTCACACCAGCCTACACCTGTCATTTTACCGTTAATTATGGGTACTGCGTCAAAAGAAATTTTCATTTAATTATCTCCTTATGGCTGCTTGAAATAAGCAACTATATTATATTCCATCTGTGCAAAATAACCGTTTGAGTCGATTTTTGCAAAACCTTCCTCATTTTCAGCAACTGTATTGAGGGGCATATTCTTTATGTTTATAAGTGCTTCCTTTGCATCTGCGGAGGAGATTCCTTTCTGAATTTTCATAAGAAGGGACATATAAGCGTCAATTTTTTCAAGAACGTCTCTTTTGTCATAGCCGCCCTTTTCTGTTCCTAAAACACCGTTTTTCATAATTTTATCATTCCTTATTTTTTAATTTTCTCGCATTTAATGAGCTCAAGGTCATTTTTTACCATACGCTCCACAAGCTCCGCAAAGCTTATTTCACGCTTCCAGCCAAGTTCACACTCTGCCTTTTCGGGATTTCCAAGGAGGAAATCCACCTCCGCAGGACGGAAGAAATCGGGATTTATTTTTACAACCGTCTTGCCGTCAGCCTTGTTTATGCCGATTTCATCAACTCCGCTGCCTTGCCATTCAACATCAATTCCAACACAGCGGAATGCCGTTTCCGCAAACTCACGGACGGTTCTTGTTTCGTTTGATGCCACAACATAATCGTCAGGATAATCCTGCTGTAACATAAGCCATATTGCCTTAACGTAGTCCTTTGAATGTCCCCAGTCACGCTTTGCATCGAGATTTCCCAGCTCCACATATTCCTGCAAACCAAGGCTTATACGCACGGCGGCATCTGTGATTTTTCGTGTGACAAATTCAATTCCTCTGCGTTCGCTTTCGTGGTTAAAAAGTATACCCGAGCAGGCAAACATACCATAGCTTTCACGGTAATTTTTTGTTATCCAGTGCCCGTAAAGCTTTGCTATGCCGTAAGGACTTCTTGGATAAAAAGGAGTTTTTTCAGTCTGCGGAGTTTCCTGAACCATGCCGAACATTTCGGAGGTTGAAGCCTGATAGAATTTCGCTTCAGGCTTAACTATACGGATAGCCTCCAACATATTAGTAACGCCTACAGCATTTATATCAGCTGTAGCAATAGGTGTATCCCAGCTTGTGGACACAAAAGACTGTGCCGCAAGATTGTAAACCTCGTCAGCCTGTGAAATTTTCATAGCTGAAATAAGTGAAACGGGATCGGTCATATCTCCGTATATAAGGGTTATTCTGTCCTTTAAATGGGCGATGTTGCCATAGTCAACAGTGGCTTTTCTACGCCATAAACCAAATACATTATATCCCTTTTCAAGGAGCAGTTCGGCAAGATAAGAGCCGTCCTGTCCCGTTATTCCCGTTATAAGTGCGTTTTTCATAGTTTATCTCCTAAAGAAGATTATTTTCGCCTCTGTTTTTAAGGTCAGCGATGATTTTCTTTACATCCTGTGTGCTGTTTTTGGAGCATACAAGCACAGCGTCGTCGGTATCGACTATAATCAGATCCTCTACGCCTACAGCGGCAACAAGTCTTTTCCCACCGCATATTGTGACATTTTTTATATCTGCAATGCTTACATTGCCGTCAATGCAGTTATTGTTTTCGTCGGTATCGTTTATACGCTCAACCGCAAGCCAGCTACCTACGTCATCCCAGCCGAAGCTGCCGGGGATAGTGTAGATATTATCAGCTTTTTCCATAATTCCAAAGTCAACGGATTCGCTTGGCATAGCGGTAAATTCCCTTTCAAGGACTTCATTGAAATCAGCTGTGCCGAATGCCTCGCCGATTTTGACCGCACCACTGTAAACTTCGGGCATGAATTTCTCGATATTGCTCATAATTGAAGAAATCTTCCAGATGAACATACCGCTGTTCCAGAGATATTTTCCCGATGCAAGATATTTTTCAGCGGTTTCAAGGTTTGGTTTTTCAACAAATCGCTCAACTTCGTAAGCGTCACCGCACTCCTTGCCGAAGTTTATATATCCATAGCCTGTTTCGGGGTATGTGGGGGTAATGCCCACGGTAACAAGGTTATTTCCGCTTTCAGCCACGGAAACAGCCTTTTTCAGCGTATTTACGTATATATCCTCAATTCCGATAAGGTGGTCGGAAGGAAGTACCATCATTACAGCGTCGTCGTATTTTCTGCCGATTACAGCGGCGGAAAAGGCGATACATGGGGCTGTATTTCTCGGTGCAGGCTCACAGAGGATATTCTCCTTTGGTATCTGGGGAAGCTGTTCCTCTGCAAGGTGTCTGTACATTTCATTTGTAGAAATATATATATCCTCTGCCTCCACTATCGGGAGAAGTCTTTTTACTGTTTTCTGTATCATTGTTTCACCGTCAGAGGTGAGGGAGAGAAACTGTTTCGGATGTGAAATACGGCTTTTCGGCCAGAATCTTTCACCTTTTCCGCCTGCCATAATAACTGCTGTAACCTTCATAATGCTTCTTCAAGTCCCTTTCGTATTGTTTTTGTTTTCCGTCAAAATGCCCTTGCTGTCATGAGCGTTGGATTTAGGCGGAAAAAGCATAATTTTTATAGTCATGAGAATTATCTGTAAATCAAGTCTTAAAGAGTAATTCTCAATATACATCATATCCATTTTAAGCTTATCGTAGGGGGATGTGTCATATACTCCAGTAACCTGTGCATAACCTGTAAGTCCTGCTTTTACTTTGAGTCTGAATCCGAACTCGGGCATTTCCTTTTTATAAAGCTCCGTAAATTCGGGGCGTTCAGGGCGAGGGCCTACGACAGACATTTCCCCTTTGAGGATGTTTAAAAGCTGGGGCAGCTCGTCGAGTCTTATTTTACGCAGAATTTTTCCCACGGGAGTTATACGTGGGTCATTGTCTGCCGCAAGCTGAAATCCGCCGATTTTCTCTGCGTCGGTAATCATGCTTCTGAATTTGTATATGTCAAATTCTTTTCCGTCAATCGTAAGACGCTTCTGCTTATAAAGCACAGGGCCGCCGTCGTAAAGCTTTACCGCCGCCGCTGAAATAAGCATGACAGGCGAGAGAAGAATAAGCAGCACAGCGGAAAATACGATGTCAAATATACGCTTTATAAGCTGCTGTTCAAAGTCAAGACCGTAATTTCTGCTGAGGAGCAGAGGGGTATCGAACAGACGTATATCGTCGGCACCTCTTATAATAATATCGGAGATTTTCGGGGCGATATACGAACGAAGTGAATTTTCATAACAGAATTTCACGTAGTTGTTACGCTGTTCCGCAGGGATATCGCAGATAATAACGCCCTCATACTTTAATATAAGTTCCTTTATTTTTTCTTCGTCCTCGTTTATGCTTATGGATTCGCATATCATGTACTTATCCACACGCTGACTCATTTTCAGCACCAAAGAAGCCGCCTGACGGCTTCCGTAGAGGATAATGAGCTTTCTCGGAGGATAAATGAGGAAGTAAATTTTGCTTGTAAGAAGCGTCCACAGCGATATAAAGCCGAAATCTGCCGCAGTGAGCATAAGCATGGGACTTACAGCAAGAAAATGCCGTCCTATAAGGCTTATAAGGAAATAAGCCACAACATCAACGCAGGCTATTGAAATAAGCTGTGAGTAGAGCATATCTGTCTTTTTAAGATATCCAAGCTTGAAGCCGCCGTATGTCCTGAAAAATATCCACACGAGCAGGCAATAGATGCCTATAAGTACCCAGTTGCCGCGTCTGTAATAGGGAAGCACGATTGTATCGCTGTAGTAGTGATACCACACAATGCCGAACCCTGCTGTAAGGCTGATTACAAGAAAAAGTGCAAGGGTGAGGGATATAAGCCTTTTAAATTTATCTCTTTTCATAATTTTTCATTTTCCATTGAGAGGGGAATTTCGTTTACAGATACTGTAATTATAGCAAATCTGGGAAACTATGTCAATAGAATATGACGATAAATACAAATTTGCCTGTCAAAATACGTCGAAATGCACAAAAACCCCCTTAACCAGTACAGTCAAGGGGATTGTGATTACTTTCTTCTTGTGCCGTTTTTTCTGTCGGTACTGCGTTTGAGGTCGCAGATACGTTCTTCACTGGACTGCTTGAAATGTGCAAGCATATCATCAAAAGTCATTTCCGACTGGGGAATAGACTTCTTAGGCTCATAGATATTTGGTTTAGGTCTGCGTTCTTTTTTGAAAGGCTTCTTTTCGGGAGCTTCGCCGTCCTCTGCAGGAGCCTCCGCCTTTTTGATTGAAAGGCTTACTTTACCCTGCTCGTTGATGCCTATAACCTTAACCCTTACTTCCTGCCCCTCTGTGAGGTGGTCACGAATAGCGTTGACAAAGGTGTTGGAAACCTCGGAAATGTGCACCATACCTGTACCGCCGCCGTCAATATCGACGAAAGCACCGTACTGTGCGATTCCCTTAACTTTGCCCGTGTAGATTTTTCCGATTTCAAGTTGCATATGTATTTTTATCTCCTTAAATTATAATATCCTTTGTTCTTTCCGATATGTCAATCTCTTGATGTGTCATAAAATCTGCGTTCGTCGGGGTAAGCGTAATCCCTTTCTTCCAGAGCAATCTGCTCCATATATGCGGAGAGGTCGTCACTGTCGAGGGTACGCTGCAACTCGGCATTTTCCATATTGTAAGCGTCAATCTGTGCCTGTAAAGCCGCAAGTTCAGCTTCCTTGTCCATGCAGTCCGTTTCTGTAGTAACGAAAAGCACCACGCAGCCGACAATAACAGAGGCGGCAAGCAGCTTGAACAGCATACTGTTGAACAAACCTTTATTCTTGGTATTCTGGTTTTTATCCTTTTTACTGTTTCGTTTTGATGAGGACACTTTTTTCACGCTCTTTTCATTTCAATATACACATATTATTATACTATATTTCACTGTTCTTTTGCAAGTACTGTGGAGCATTTTTATTTGATTTAACAGCGTTTTTGGCAATTCCTACAAATTTACCTGCAATGAATTTAGCAGGTTTAACAATCATGGCGAAGACAATTTTAATCAAAGATGTAATTCGTGCCATAAGCCGCATTACAAATTTTCCTATGGTGAAGTAGTAAAGGGTAAATCCCAGTATTCCGCCCAGAGCGTAATATGCACGAAGCTCCCCACGTGCCTCCGCCGAGGCAAAGGCAGAAAGAAAAACGGCATAGGTAGCAAGAAACACCACATCTTCAAGAAACACAAAAAAATTGTGATGATGAACAGTAAGCCGCAGGGTGCGGAATATATCGTAGTATACCCCGAAAACTCCCCCTGCGGCACATGAGAGGAAAAAAAGCCGCAGTTCCTCGCTAACGCTGAAAAAGGTTTCGGGCACATTCATCGAAAAAGCCTCCCGATAGCAGAAACAGGCTTTTTTCTGTCACGATCGCCGTACACCGCCGACCATATATCACCTGTAATCACCATGTCGCCCGTTTCCACACTCATGGAGTCGATATGTAGCTCCCTCCCCTTTATGGTGAGTTCGCCCAGCTGTGTGAAAAGGACAATCGCCTTTTCGTCGAAGCTGTTAACATCAGTTATGCCCGATATAGTCATAGTGCGGCGATTTTCCATTATAACGGAATGATTTGTTTTCGGCTGCATTGATATATTCTTGTCTTTCATGTTGTTCTCCTTAAAAACATCTTTTTTTCATTATATTCAAGAACGTTGTAACATATGCACAAAAAAACAAGAAAAAATTTTCGGGGATTTTTCGGGAAAACCCTTGCAAAACAATTTCAATTGTGGTATAATGATATATGCTAATTGAATGCAGTGCGGTTTCTTTAAGCCGCTGACGAATATTGAAAATGTAAAGTTTATGGAGGTTAATCATGGAGTTACTGGAAATAATCGGAGGAGCTGTTCTCCTCGTTGCTTGTATTGCAATCGTTGTTCTCTGCCTTATGCAGGAAAACAAATCGGGAGATAGCATGACAAATGCTCTCACAGGTGCAAGTTCGGATTCATTCTACGGAAAGAACGAAAGCAGAAGCCGTGAAGCAGTTCTTGGAAGAACTACAAGAACAGCAGGTATAATTCTTTTCGTTATTACTCTTGCAGTAAATATTATTCCGATTTTCACAAACAAGTAATGAAGCAGCCCCGTGACCGATGTCATGGGGCTATTTTAATTGGTTTTTGGTATTATAAGGAGATATTAAATGGCAAATAAAAAGAACATGAAAAATATAAAGAACACAAAGGACAATGTAACTGTTGAAAGTTACAAGAATAAAATCGTCACATATTTAAGCACAGGAAAAAAGCTTATACCGCTGAATGAGCTTGAAACGAAATGCCGTACAAAAAAATCGGGCAGAGATAATTTCGTGAAGGCTTTTGCAGAGCTTCGTGACGAGGGTGTTGTCACCGTCCGCAAGGGCATGAAAGTTGCTCTCTGCTCCCGTATGGGCTTTAAAGCAGCGGAGGTTACACGTTTAAGCCGCACATTCGGCTTTGCTGTTACCGACGACGGCACAGAGTATTTTATCCCCGGCAAGTGCATGATGGGTGCAATGCCCCGTGACCGTGTGCTTATTACGGATATCCCCTCCCGTTCAGGCGAGCCCGAGGGCGAGGTTATAGACATCCTCAGCTTCGGAAGCGGCACTCTTACGGGAGTTATTGAGTACGTTGACGGGGAGCTTTATCTCGTCCCCGATATAGCATCAAGAAATAATATGGTTATTTCAAAAGTAGAAAGCGTACCATATGCCGAGGGCGATAAAGTCCTTGCTGAAATCGTCTACAGAGGCCGCCGACACGCTGAACACAAGGTAAAGATAGTATCTGTATTTGGCAGCTCTGAATTTGCCGCAGCCTGTGCGGAGTCTGTAATTGCCGCAAGCGGAGTCAATACAATATTCCCCGAGGACGCTTTGAAAGAAGCGAGAAAAATATCCGAGGGCGGCGTGCAGGAGTACAGCTTCAACAACCGTGAGGATTTGCGTCATATGGCGATTTTCACCATTGACAGCAGTGAGTCAAAAGACCTTGACGACGCAATATCTGTTGAAAAAACGGAAAAGGGCTGGATTTTAGGTGTTCATATCGCCGACGTTTCCCACTATGTAAAGGGCAACAGTGCTCTTGACAAGGAAGCTATGAGCCGTGGTACAAGTGTATACTACGCTGATAAGGTTATACCTATGCTTCCGAAAGAGCTTTCAAACGGCATATGCTCCCTCAATCCCGACGAGGACAGGCTTACCCTCTCTGCTTTTATGGAGCTTGGCGAGGACGGCGAAATGCTGAATTACTGCTTCGGCAAGGCTGTTATACGTTCAAGGGTAAAAGGTGTATATTCCGAGATAAACGCTATTCTTGCAGGTGAAGCAAGTGACGATATAAAGGCAAAATATGCCTGTGTTGAAAAGGAAATCACACTTATGAATCAGCTTGCGGATATACTCATCGAGCGTAAAAAACAGCGTCATGCTCCCGAACTTGAAACTGTTGAAAGCAAGCTTATAATCAACGAAAACGGCGTTTGCTGTGATGTCGTACCCCGTGAAAGAGGCAAATCAGAGCGTATTATCGAAGAATTTATGCTCTGTGCCAACGAGGCGGCGGCAAGGCTTGCCCGTGAGAAGAAGATACCATTTGTGTATCGTATACACGAAACTCCCCCCGAGGAGAAAACAGCGTCACTGTGCGAAATGCTTACAAAACTGAATGTGGAATATCCTCATTTTCAGGAGTTCAAGCCCGCTCATGCGGCGGCAATACTGGAAAATACAAGGGGAACAGATAAATACGAGGCTGTCAATATGATGGTGCTCCGCTCCATGGCAAAGGCTAAATATTCCGAGGAACCGCTTGGACATTTCGGACTTGTTCTTGATGATTACGCACATTTCACATCCCCTATAAGACGTTATTCAGACCTTGCAATTCACCGTATAATAACAGACGTACTTGCAGGTTATGATGAAAAATGGCTTAACAAGCGATACAGCGGATTTGCTGTAAATGCCGCTGAAAGAGCATCGGCGACGGAAGTCCGTGCAGTATCTGTTGAAAGAGACTGCGAGGATATCTACAAGGCTGAATATATGAAACAACACATCGGCGAAAGCTTTACAGCGAAAATTTCAAGCGTGACAGAGTTCGGATTTTATGCACAGCTGTCAAATTCAGTGGAGGGACTTGTTCATATACGTACACTCCCCGAGGGCGAATACGACTACAGCGAGCCTGTAGCACTTACGGAAAAGTTCAGCGGAGTTTCCTATGAACTTGGCAATACAGTGCAGGTACTCTGTGCGGCGGTAAATGTAAGCGAGGGCACAATTGATTTTGTGCTTGATGAGGATGAGGATTGATTATGAAAAGAATATATGGAATAATTGCGGCTATGGCTGTTATGCTTACTGCAACAGCCTGTGATAAGAAAAAAGAAAAGGAAAACGAAAGTTCCGAAAGCACCCCTGTGATAACCGAAACAACGGAAAGCGGCGATATTTCCGCTACATCGCCCGAAAACACAGATGAAACGGAAGCCGTAACCGAAAGTGTAACAGAAACTTCTACAGAGGCGGCAACAGAGGGATTGACAATGTCCGAGGATATCCCTGCCTTTGAAGAACAGCTTGACGAAAACGTCATAGCGGCGGCACAGCTGCTCTTTGAAAAAGCCTGTGAAACAGAGTGGAAATTTACTGTGGGCTCACCTTATACCCTTGATACTTCCGAATATTTTTCAAACAAATACGGCTGGCAGTTTTACCTTATAACTGACGAAGGCATAAATTCCCTTGACGATGTAAGAGAAGATTATCACAGCGTATTCAGCGAGGATTACAACGATACCCTTGATGAGCTTTATATGGAACAGGGCGGCAGAGTTTACTGTCTCAACGCTGCAAGAGGTTCTGATATATTCTATGAGGGTTCAGAAGTTGTGGAAATAACAGGCAGAGACGAGGGCGAAATCCGCTTCAAGGTAATTGACAGCTACAACGGTGCAAGCTTCGGCGGAGAGGCATACACAGAGGAACGTGAATTCGTTATAGTAAAAGAAGCCGACGGGAATTGGCGTGTAAGCAAATTCAAACTGCCATATTGAAAATCATAGCAGAAATTTTCCATTTTCCTTGACAATAATGGGAAATATATGATATAATCATTATATAACTTTGGAACTTCCGGCTATTTTTTCTTTGTATGTGTGGAAGTTCTTTTTTCTGAGGTGTAAAAATATGGGCGATTTCTCAATTTTCAACATTTTCACAATGTTGGGCGGACTTGCTTTCTTCCTCTACGGTATGAATGTAATGTCCACAGGACTTGAAAAGCTGGCAGGCGGTAAAATGGAAGCTGCACTGAAAAAGATGACAGCCAACCCATTTATGGCACTTATTCTGGGTACTGTTATCACAATAGCAATCCAGTCCTCATCAGCTATGACAGTTATGACCGTAGGCTTTGTAAATTCGGGCATTATGGCACTTATCGACACAGTAGCTGTAAGCTTCGGTGCAAACATCGGTACAACCTTTACAGCATGGCTTCTCTGCCTTAACGACATCGGAGACGGCGGCGGCATAGGAGGTGTGGGCGGATTTCTTATGAAACTGCTGAAACCCGATTCATTCTCTCCGCTTCTTGCCCTTATCGGTATACTGATGATTATGGGCTGTAAAAAGGCAAAGAAAAAGGATATCGGACGAATTTTCGTCGGATTTGCCGTGCTTATGACAGGTATGGACCTTATGCAGGGAGCAATAGATCCCATTGCAAATTCTCCCGAATTTCAGGATGTTCTCGTTGCATTCCAAAATCCTCTTATAGGTGTTCTTGTAGGTGCTGTATTTACAGGAATTATCCAGAGTTCAGCCGCTTCAATCGGTATACTTATGACATTCACAGCAGGCGGTGCTATAAGCTATGAAATGGCACTTCCCCTTATTATGGGCTTTAACATCGGTACTTGTGTTACTGCTCTTATTTCCTCAATCGGTGTAAATAAAGACGCAAAGAGAGTTTCAGTTATTCATGTTGCTATCAACTGTCTTGGTACGCTGATTTTTCTACCAATCGCTCTTATACTTGCAAATACAATTCCTGCTTTCGGTGAATTCATGGCACAGCCTACAGGATATATTGGAATTGCCGCAATGCACACAGTATTCAATGTACTTGCTACAATCGTGCTTATGCCTTTCTCGAAACAGCTTGTTAAATTTTCACAGTTCGTTATCCGTGATAAGGAGGGCGAGCCAAAGGAGCAGATTGACAGATTTGCCGCATTAGACGGAAGATTTATGGCAACCCCCAGTATCGCTATCGAGGCTTGCCGTACTGTAGCTATAGATATGGCAGAGCGTACACAGAAATCCATAAACGAAGCTATAGGGCTTCTTGTTACGGGATATGACGAAAAGTCGGTACAGAACGTTATTGACGATGAAGATTTAATCGACAAGTACGAAGATAAAATCAACAGCTATCTTGTAAGAGTTGCAAAGTACAGCGTTACAGGCAAGGACAGCCGTACAATGTCCAAGATGATGCACTGTGTAGGCAATTTCGAGAGAATTTCCGACCACGCTGTAAATCTTATTGAATCAGTAGTTGAGATGAAGGAAAAAGGAATTAAGTTCTCTGATGAATGTATCAATGAGATTACTGTTATTTCCGACGCAATCAGAGAGAATATCCGCACAGCCTTTGAGTCTTACATATCGGGGGACCTTGCAGTTGCACATAAGGTTGAGCCTCTTGAAGAAGTGGTAGACAACCTGAGCACAGAGCTGAAAAACCGCCATATCCGCAGACTCCAGAACGATGAATGCACAGTTGAGTTAGGATATATTTTCCAGGACGTTCTCACAAATCTGGAGAGAATTTCCGACCACTGTTCAAATATTGCAGGATGTCTTATTGAAACAGACGAAAAGACAAATATCCATGCATATTTTAGCGATGTAAAGGCAAACGACGAGAAATTCCGCAGTGAATTCAAACAGTATTCAGAGCTTTACTTTTCAAAGCTTGAAAGCACAAAAAAATAATTGCCAGCAGCCGAGGTTTTCCTCGGCTGTTTTTTCATAATACGACAAATCCCCCCATATAATGAAAGGGGAGGATTTGCTATGAATAACGAAAAGAAACAATATAACGCAGTTCTTGCAGGAAATCCCAATGTGGGAAAATCAACAGTTTTTAACGCCTTGACAGGACTCGACCAGCATACGGGTAACTGGGCAGGGAAAACAGTGTCCTGTGCCGAGGGACGGTTTGAATATGAGGATATAGCCGTTACATTAACCGATATTCCCGGGGCTTATTCCCTTCGTGCGGCATCTGCGGAGGAAGAAGCTGCACGGCAGTATATACTTTCAGGGAGTGCCGACTGTGCCATTGTAGTATGCGACGCTGTCTGTCTTGAACGAAATCTGTACCTTGCCCTGCAAATTATAAGTGCCGTGCCGAAAACTATTGTATGTGTAAATCTCATTGACGAAGCAGAGAAAAAGGGTTACATAATTGACAGAGATAAATTAAGCGAGCTTTTAGGCGTGCCTGTTGTTTTTACATCGGCAAGAAACAAACGTGGACTTGATGAACTGTGCCGAACTCTGAAAGATGTACTTACATCAGAAGAAAATAGCGGATTTTCCGCGAAATATACAGTAGCCGAAGATGATACAGTTGACGATATTTCCCGAAAAGCCGCTGAAATAGCAAAATCAGCCGTAAGCTGTCCAAAAGGTGAGCCCGACAGGACAGATCGTCGCCTTGACAGCCTTTTCTTAAAGAAAAAAACGGGAATCCCCATAATGCTGCTGCTTTTCGGCGTTATTCTATGGATAACCGCCATAGGTGCAAATTATCCCTCGGAGTTGTTAAGCCGTTTGCTTTTTTCTCTCGGAGATAAAATGTCGGAGGGACTTTTCGCTATAAATACACCGCTGTGGGTTGAAAGTCTGCTGATACAAGGTATATACAAAGTGCTTGCGTGGGTTGTGTCGGTAATGCTGCCGCCTATGGCTATATTTTTTCCTCTTTTCACTTTGTTGGAGGATTTCGGCTATTTACCGAGAATTGCATTTAATCTTGACCGCTGTTTCAAATGCTCGGGAGCCTGCGGCAAACAGTCAATAACTATGGCTATGGGGCTTGGGTGCAATGCCTGTGGAGTTACAGGGTGCAGCATTATAGACTCCCCACGGGAGAAGCTCATAGCTATCCTCACTAATGTATTTACCCCCTGCAACGGCAGATTTCCAACCATAATCGCCGTTATAACCTTATTTTTCGTTACGGCGGAGGGTATAGGCGGCTCATTGCTGTCGGGAGCGGTGCTTTTAGGTGTGATATTGTTCGGTGTGGCAATTACTCTCGTAGTGTCGTTTCTGCTGTCGAAAACTATACTTAAAGGCACTCCCTCGTCGTATGCGCTTGAACTGCCGCCTTACAGAAAACCGCAGATATGCCGTGTTCTTATCCGTTCATTCCTCGACAGAACGATATTTGTACTTGGCAGAGCCTGCATAGCAGCTGTACCCTGCGGACTTCTCATATGGCTTGGGGCGAATATAAACATCGGCGGAAATTCTATTCTGTCGATTATTTCCGATTTTCTTGACCCGCTCGGTCAGCTTATGGGACTTGACGGAGTTATATTAATGGCATTTATTTTCGGATTTCCTGCCAATGAAATAGTAGTTCCCATAATTCTTATGGCATATCTCTCACAGGGAAGTCTTGTGGATATGAGTGATATATCGTCGCTTCGGGAGCTTTTAACCGCCAACGGCTGGACGACAGGTACGGCGGTGAGTATGCTGATTATGACAGTGTGTCATTTCCCTTGTGCAACAACCTGCCTTACCATAAAAAAAGAAACAGGCAGTCTGAAATGGACAGCACTTGCCATTACACTTCCCACAGCGATAGGAATGACGTTGTGTATGGGAGCAAATTTGTTTTTTTAAATCAAAAGGGGACGCTGAACGTCCCCTTTGATTTGTATTATTCGGCTTTTGACAATCTGAATTTTTCAGTATGTATATTATTCACCCTTTGATTCAGCCTGTGCCTTGAGAAGATCTCTGATTTCTGTGAGGAGTTCTTCTTCCTTGGAAGGCTTGGGAGGTGCAGCTGCCTGCTCCTTCTTCACCTTGTTAATGAGTGCATTGACAGCCTTCATCATAAGGAACACAACAGCAGCCATGATGATGAAATTCACAACATCCATAAAGAAAGCACCTATTCTCAATTCTGCTTTCCAGAGTGTGATTGAGAAACCGTTGATTCCGCCATAGCTGAAGAAACCAAGAATAGGCGAAATGATGTTGTCAAGCAGAGATGTAACAAGTCCCGAGAAAGCTCCGCCGATGATAACACCGATAGCCAGATCAATAATGTTTCCCTTTGTGATGAATGTCTTAAATTCATTCAATAACTTCTTCATTTTTCTTTTCTCCTTTGTTTTTTATTGGGATTATCCCATATTTAAATGAGCCAGCTCATTTATTTCATTAAAATTCGGGCAATGACGGAATTTCTGCGGTCTTTTCATGATGAGTCTTTTTTGCCTGCATATATTCAGGAAGCTCGATTTTGTCAAGCTCGCTTTCATACGGATTTGTTTTCTTCGGCAAAGCTTCAACAGCTTGTACATCCTGCGACATCAAAGCCTCACGGTGCTCATGTACCGCCTCCTGTATATCATCAGCATTTACACTTTCAGTATAGCCCATAGATACCCTTGATTTTACATTGAGATTTTCCGCAAGAAGTGATGCGTCAACCTCACGTGTTTCAGCCATGCTGCCGCTGTTGTCTTTTCCTGTGCCAACTGTAAGGTCGGCAGATGAACTATCCTTAATCTGACGCATATACAGATTATTTATTTTGCTTGAATCATTTTTTTCAAGCTTACTGCCGTCAACCACGGGCATATCGCCCATAACACCGCCGGACTTCATTTTCTCCTGCAAACGCTTTTTGCGTCTGTTGTCGATATCCGCAAAAGGATCTTCGGGAATAATGGGATCAGGTTCAGCCTTTCCGAAAAAGTCATTTTCCTTTTTGGGAGTTTCCGTTTTCTTGCTACCCTCACCAAAGAAATCCCAAAACGCCTGTTTCTCGTCGTTTTTCGGTTTGGCAGTTTCTTCTTTTGGTACATTCTGCTGTGGGACGGCAGGTATACCCTGCATTGGAACTCCGCCCATAGGCTGTACCTGCGGCTGTCCGTACATCATCGGCTGTGGCTGTCCGTAAACAGGCATACCGTTCTGATCGTAGCCCACTATCTGCGGCTGTCCGTACATCATGGGCTGCTGCATGGGCTGTCCATAAAGGGGTGTGCCATTCTGGTCGTAGCCTATTATCTGCGGCTGCCCATACATCATAGGCTGCTGCATTGGCTGTCCGTAAAGGGGCATGCCGTTCTGGTCGTAGCCTATTATCTGCGGCTGTCCATACATCATAGGCTGCTGCATTGGCTGTCCTGGCAGCGGCTGCATGGTCTGCATTGTCATAGGCTGCTGCATGGACTGCATAGTCATTGGCTGTCCTGCCATTGGCTGCTGCATGGGCTGACCTGCGGCAGGTAAAGAGGACATAGCAGGGTCATCATACATACTGAAATCAAATTCTTCCTCTGAACGATTGAGTTCATCAGAAGTATATAAAGTGTTTTTCTGACTTACAGGGGCACTGTCCCTTATAACAAATGTATCTTCATTTAAAGTAAATCCGCTGCTGTTTTCAGAGGTTTCCTCCTCGGAGTGATAGTTTCCACTGTCAACAGCTTCATAATTAACTTCTGAGGGATTTTCCATATTATTTCCGCATTTCACACAGAATTTAAAGCCATTTTCATTTTCTGTTCCGCAAGCACTGCATATCATAACGAAGCCTCCCTTACACTTAAAACTACCATATCCAAACAAATCAAATTATCTATATTTATTATATCATTTTCCGAGTTTTTTTGCAATACCTAAAATTAATTTGCATATATTAATTTAATCCGCCCGAGATATTTTTTCTTTTAAGCACAATTCAAACCACACTCAATAGATAATCTTTGTGCAATACGCTGATAAATAAAGAAATTTGTATTAAAACCCTGTATTTTTTCAGAATTTCATGTTATAATAGCAGTACAAACTTGTGTAGAAAATTTTTACAGGAGCTGAAATTTATGCCTAAAGACATCAGCAAAGAAAAAAGTATAAACAAAGCCAAAACAACTGTCGAGCTTGTTATATGTGCTGTTATTATCGGTACTTCTGTATTTCTCGGCAAAAATTGTTTTGATAATGTGAAAGTTATCCCCTCAACAAACAACGAAGCGTCAATCATAGAGGATATAGATATACCTGATCCCTCAACAGCTGTTGACCCAAATAAAATTGTGTATACGCCAACTCCCATAAATACAAAAATGAAATTCAGCGGAAACCTCATCCTTGTCAATAACGACCACGAGTATTTCAGTACAGGAGAAGAAAATCTTGTAAGCATTATGACAAAAAATGATGAGGCAGGACGTTCTACATTTACAGCAGTGGATTATGACTATAAATTACTCGAAGCCGCTTACGAACCCCTTGCAAAAATGGTAGATGACTGGTATAACATCTACAGAAACGATACTCTCATCGTCTATGGAGCACACCGCACAAAGGAATTCCAGCAGCAGCTTTACGACCAGTTCACCACAAATACCGCAGGTGACGGCGAAGCTCCGATTGTAGCTCTCCCGGGATTCAGCGAGCACGAAACAGGCCTTGCTTTCGATTTCAGCGAAACCGCAGGATACGACTATCAAGGCACGGGGGATTTCCAGTGGCTTAATGATAACTGTTATAAGTACGGATTTACTATAAGATATACCGAAGAAAAGGAATCTATTACAAAGTACCGCAGTGAGCCATGGCATTTCCGCTATGTAGGTAAGCCTCATGCAATGTATATGAAGGACAACAATCTCTGTCTTGAGGAATATATCGAACTGCTCCGCAGTAATTATACCTATGGCGGCGAGCATCTTAAGACAAAGGATGAATACGGTGAGGAATATGAGATTTTCTTCTACCCCTCCGAGGACGGTGCAGAGGTTACAAATGTACCCGTTCCGACAGGTATAAGATACGACATTTCAGGAAATAATATTGACGGATTTATCGTTACTGTATACGTTGACGAAAAGACAGATATAGGACAGGAAAACCCTGCCCTCACCACTTCACCTTACGCTTATTCAACTACAACGGCTGCAGAATCTTCAACAGACTCTACAGCAGACGAAACAACAGAAACAACTGTTGCATATTGAGTAATCAGGCAGGAGATATTTTTCTCCTGCCTTTTGTTTAGAAAAAGGTATATTGCATAACGGACACGGCACGCCGTTCCCCTACGAATTGGCTGTTTTACGTCGTTTTGTGTAGGGGCGGATAATATCCGCCCGAAAAATTACCACACCAACAGCTAATTACGCATTAAAAAAGTCCTCTTACATCTTCAAAGGAAAGCGTCGGCTGCAACGCAAGATTAAGTCCGCAGGCAATTAGCTCCGAGCCACGCTCCGAAAGACGGTCAATATCACGTGGCGTTACCATCATATTCGGCGTACCTGCTGGGATATCCTCCCACAGACTGCGTAAAATTGTGTGCATATCAACCACAGTGGGAATACCAACTGCTATAACAGGTATCCCCAGCGTTGCCGCAGAAAGCTCCTTTCGGGAGTTGGCAACTCCGCTTCCCGGCGATATTCCGCTGTCACTTATTTGTATCGTCCGCCCAAGCCGCTTTGTATCGGAACAAGCAAGAGCGTCCACCGCTATGACTGCCGCAGGCTTTGTTTCACGGCATACCGCCTTTATCAGCTCCGCTGTTTCAATTCCTGTCTGCCCGAGAACGCCCCCTGCAAGACAGCTTACAGAACGAAGTGACGATAAAAATTCCTCCTCCGTTTCATCAAGTTCATTTTTGAAATGACGGGTTGCAAGGACTTTTTCTGCCGTCCATGGACCGATTGCGTCGGGAGTAATATCACGGTTGCCTAAACCTGCCACAAGAATTTCACCCTCGGGAAGCATGGTTTTCAGTTCCTCCGCAAGCTCCCGTGCCATATCCTCGTAATTGCCGCAGTATCGGCTTAAATTTCCGCTTTCAAGGGTGATATACCGTCCCCTGCCCTTTCCGAGAGTTCGGCGGTGATTGTCGTTTTCTATGACAATTTCGGTTATTTCAAAAGCTTTTCCCCGATGAAATTTTTTCACACCCTCGGGCAGATTATCCTCATTTATCTGTTCAAGGGCAAGGTCGGTTCTGATATTCATAGTGCTCTCCTCCGTTTTTGTGAATATTGCTGTATTTCAAAAGCAAATATTCGTTATGTTTTTCGTTTTTCACTATTGATTTTTCCAGTAAATAATGGTATAATTATTAATGTCTCAGTGGGTAGCTGTGCGTTGCAGCTGCCGCATATCGTAACTGATATGTTTAAAATATGTAATATCCTGCGGTATATCCGCGGAAAAATTCGGGAGGTGCAATTATGCCAAATATTAAATCTGCAAAGAAGAGAGTTAAGGTTAACGCAACAAAGGCTGCTGCTAACAAGTCCAGAAGAACAAACCTCAAGACAGTTCTCAAGAAGGCTGATATCGCTTGTTCTACAGGTGCTGCTGATAAGGCAGAGGCTATCAAGCTCGCTATTAAGAAGGTTGACCAGGCTTGTGCAAAGGGTCTTATGCATAAGAATAAGGCTGCAAGAAAGAAGGCTCAGCTCGCTAAGAAGCTTAACGCTGCTGAATAATTGAATAAAATCAACCCCGATGTCTTGCGAATCGGGGTTTTTATTTTGTCCTTTTTATTTTTTACGTTTCACAATTTTTATACGCTTTTTTTCAGAAAGATTATCCGTCTTCGAAGCATCAGTTTCCGCCGATACTTCGGGGATTTTTTCATTTTCTTCCTCTATCGCCGGAGAAATTTCAGATGTGTCTGCAACATCTTCCGAAACTATACTCTCCTGTTCATCTTCATTATATTCCTCGGCTTCGCAGGTAAATTCAGCAACCTCGCTGCCCTCGGAAAAATCGGCAAATTCAATAATCAGATTGACATTTCTGCCGAAATCGAAAGCAAGCTCAACATCGGGTATACTGCCGTAGGAGGGGAAAATCATTACCGCCGTGTCGCTGCCCGTCATTTCAGCCGCCGCATATAGCTTTGCGATATCATCTGAATCTATCTCGTTCACAGAGGTTATATGCTGCCACTTTGCATTGCCAACGCAGTATATGCCGCCATCGCCCTCATAGAGCGAAATTGTGGGATTTAAAGGAAAAAAACGTCGCTCCTTGCAAAGATATCCAGCCTTTGAAAGTGCCTTTACAACCTTCCCCTCTCTTGCCGCCTTGGCAAGCTTCGAGATGTAAACCTCAAAAATCTCCTGCATCGAGAAAAAAACTGCATTTGTTACGTATTTACCAAAATATCCGCTGCTGTTTTTCTGAAGCACCATTCGGCAGATATTGAGAACAGCGGTATATTTTTTTGCATTTCTCGTATTTATACAAGCGGCAAAATCACGCTCAACGCTGTCGCAGATTTTCACTTCATCAAGCTGAATGATGATTTTTTTAAGCTCCTGTTGATTTTTATGGCTGTCCACAAGTTTCAGAAGCACCGCCGCCGCCGTTTTTATAAGGCGGTTTTCAGCTCTGTCGGGAGTGAAAACATCGTGGCGGACATAGAGTCTCTCACGGTGGGCAAGATTTCGCCGTATATTTTCAGAGAAAAGTATGCTCCCCTGCATGGAATTGGTATTTTCTTCAATGGAAGTATACCCAGAAAGCATACCGCTTTTCATGATTTTTGAAAATTCACGGATAAACACAGCTGCAAAGTACTCCATAAAAGAGCTTTCCTCACTGTCAAGAAGCTCCGCTGTATTTTTCTCAAAGGGCAGATCAAGATAAGCCGAAACCATTCGCCCAAGGAGCCCCTTTGCCACGGTTATATCATTTCCAAGCCGCGGATAAATTTCCACACGGGTACCGTTGTTAAGACGCAGTATACCTGCATATTCCCGTGATTTCACAACTCTTTTCCCCTTTTCAAAGCAAACGGTCAGAAGCTGTGTATTACGCAGGGCAAAATCCTCGATTTTCTCGAAAAGCTCCTCGTTATCATCGTTCAGCTCTATTATAATGTCATTTTCAAATTTCGCAATTATTTCTTTCATTTCGTATTACCTGTAGATATTTATGAAGTCCTGCTCCGTCCAGTTTTCAGGATTTCCTATGCGGTAAATATTCTGGTCGGAGTCGAATGTTCTTATATACTTCGGCTGAATTGTTTCGATAAACGTATTTTCATCGTTGAGAACAAGTCTGATTTTTTCATAATCGTCAAAGAAATACTCCTGTAACAGCGGAATAATCCTGTTGTTGAAGATTTTACGCAAAGTTCCGATATCACGGATTGAGCCGTCCTTGTTCATGAAGTAGGCATGTCCGATTGTATGCTCACGGTCGTAGTAATACTCGATACGCTGATTTATAGCCGTAAGCATTTCGCACAGGTCGATTTCACCGCAGTTTTTTAGCAATTCAGGTACAGGCATCATCTCTGTGAAGTCAAAACGACGTCTTAAAGCCGTGTCAAGCATAGCAATTGAACGGTCGGCTGTATTCATTGTGCCGAGAATAAATACATTTTCAGGCACTACGAATTCACGCTGTGAAAACGGCAAAGTAACGGCAGTTCCACGCTTTGTATCCTCGATAAGAGTAATAAGCTCGCCGAAAATTTTCGATATATTACCACGGTTGATTTCGTCAATTACCGCAACATAATTCACATACGGATTTTTCACCGCTCTGTCGCAGAAAGTCTTGAATACGCCGTCATAAACACGGTAAATTACATTTGTTTCCGCATGGGCAGACGAGGACTCCTTGCCGTATTTATCAACGATAACAGGGCGGATACCCTCAACGAAATCCTCATAGCTGAACGACTGGTGGAAAGTAGTGAATTTAATTCTTCCCTGCTCGCAGTATTCATCAAAACGTGCTTTTACATCGGAATATGGCTCATTGTCCACATTCTCCTTATTTTCCACAAGGGCAACAGCGTGTTTTACGGTATTGTATGTCTTACCTGTTCCGGGAGGGCCATAGAGAATACGGTTAAGTGAACGTATAACCCTCGGCTGATCATCCATTTCGGGAGAATACGGCAGAATTTCTTCCTCAAATTCCGTTTCTTCCTCTTTTTCCACATCAAGATAATTTGCGGCAATCTCAAATATCTTATAGTTGCGGATTTTAAAGTTTGCGTCACGGTATGCCTTTATCTTACGGCAATTTTCCACATATGAGGAAACAGACATAACATCTTCAAGTTCAATTCCTACAAATGCAAAAATCGTAGATACATCTCCTGCACTGATTATGGGGAATGTAAATGGTTTAAGGCAGTGCAGTATTCTTGATACAACCACAACAGAAAGTCCCGATTGTTCAAAATTCTTGTTCAGCACAGTTGAAACAAGGTCATAAATTTCGTCGTCTGTTTCACGGTTCATCTGGACAATTTCAAGACAAACGGAAATAAAATCACGTATGCAGTCTTTTCTTTCCGCAATTGAACGCTCTCTGAACGAATCGAAAACGGTATCGTATATACCCACGGTAACAACGTCGTCATCCTGATTTCCCGTATATCTTTTCTTTGAAGCAAGAAGCCATATATCGTCAATTGTCTTGGCAAGGGATTTTTTATCCGCATGAAGCAGATGGCTGTTCTGCACATTCTCTTTCTGTGCAGCTATGCCGCTGGTGGAAGTCTTTACGCAAAGGGAATAAATAAGGTCAAGGTCGCTGTAGTCAATGATAGATTTGTTGCGGAGATTTTCATAGCGTCTGACGGCATTTCGCATCAGCTTATAGGCTCCGTCATACTCATCAGGGAGAATTTCCGTTTCATGAGTTAGTTTTGTGACAAGTTCCTGTATATTCATAACAAATTCCTTTCAACTTGTTTTATTATTATAGTTTTATTATACTATATACATCCACATTTGTCAACGATTTCCATGCAATGTTTATTATTCGTTTACATTTCAGATTAACATTTTTCGTGACGATGTGGGCATAGCCCACTACAATAGAATATTTGACATTTTCCCCATTTATGGTATAATATTATTATAATTAGAAGCAAAGGGAGTGTATTATGGCTGCAAATCTGTTTTCGGATATCGAATTTTTAAAAGGAGTGGGCAAAGCTAAAGGCGAAAAATACCGTAAACTCGGCATATCCTCCCCTTACGACCTGCTTTACCATATCCCACGTGACTACATGGACTTCCGCACGCATATTCCCGTTGCACAGGCTGAAAACGAGGAATACTGTGTTTTAAAGCTGACGATTACAAAAAAACTCCCCCCGAAAGCCATACGCAAAGGGCTTGTTATATGTCACGCCGCCGCTACTGACGGAATTGACGATATTATTGTTGTCGTTTACAATAACGTCTATGCCTTTCACGCTCTGAAAGAATTTCAGACCTATTATATGTACGGCAAGGTCACAGGCGGATTTACACGGAAAGAAATCCACTCCCCCGTGTATATCCCTGCGGATTCTCCTGTGCTTATTCAGCCCGTTTACAAGCTGACGCAAGGGCTTCCCATAAACGCTGTACGCACCAATATGCAGCAGGCACTTTCACTTTTGGAGGGTTCTCCTTTTGAAACTCTACCCGAATATATACGGGAAAAATATGCTCTCCCAGACCTTGTATGGTCGCTGAAAAATATACACTTCCCCGAAACAAATAATGCTGCTGAAATTGCAAGGCGAAGAATAGCATTCGAGGAATTGCTGAAATTACAGCTTGGTATGCTCATGCTGAAAATACGCAAGAAGAAAACAACTTCTTATATTATGGATAAATCCCTGTCTATGGCGGATTTTTATAATGCTCTCCCCTTTCAGCTTACAGAGGGGCAGGCTCATGCTGTTGATGAAATCATAGCCGATATGTGCAGTGGTTCCCCTATGAATAGGCTTTTGCAGGGAGATGTGGGAAGCGGTAAAACCGCTGTAGCTGCCGCCGCCTGCTGTTTTGCGGCGAAAAACGGCATACAATCCGCCGTTATGGCACCTACGGAAATACTTGCCGCACAGCATTACAAGACTTTCAGTTCATTTCTGGAGCCCCTTGGCGTAAGAGTTGCACTTCTCACAGGCTCAACTCCTGCAAAGCAAAAGGCTGAAATCCGTGAAAAACTGTTTTCGGGAGAAATTGACCTTGTGGCAGGAACTCACGCTATAATTCAGAAAGATGTGGAATACAAATCCCTTGGACTTGTAATCACCGATGAACAGCACCGTTTCGGCGTATCACAGAGAGCCGCCCTTGCGGAAAAGGGAGATTCACCCCACAGGCTGATTATGTCGGCTACACCCATTCCCCGAACTCTTGCACTGAATATTTTCGGAGATTTAGACGTTACAAGTATACGTCAGCTGCCAAAGGGCAGAAGCCCCGTTAAAACATACGCTGTTACGGGCAAAAAGCGTGAGGGAGCATTTTCTTTCCTCCGTGCAAGGCTTGACGAGGGACGGCAGGCATATGTTGTATGCCCTATGATTGAGGATTCCGAAAGCGAGCTTTTCGCTGTTAAATCCTATGCGGAAAATGCGGAGAAAACTACACTGAAAGGCTATACTACGGCACTTCTGCACGGACGTATGAAAGCCGCAGAAAAAGAGGAAGTCATGGGAAAATTCAGCCGTGGAGAATTGCAGGTACTCATATGCACCACGGTTGTCGAAGTCGGGGTTGACGTACCCAATGCGGCAGTTATGATTATTGAAAATGCCGAGAGATTTGGTCTTTCACAGCTTCATCAGCTCCGCGGGCGAGTGGGACGTGGACAATACGAGAGTACGTGTATACTCATCACCGACAACAAAAACGAGGACTGCATACAGCGAATGAAGATTATTTCAGCCACAACTGACGGTTTTAAAATAGCACAGGAGGATTTGAATATGCGTGGTCCGGGGGATTTCTTCGGCAATGCACAGCACGGACTTCCGCCGCTGAAAATAGCCTCCGCATACGATATATCCATGCTTTCCGAGGATGTCCGCCGCTGTGCAGAGGAGCTTCTCCGTGACGACCCAAACCTTGACAAACCCGAGCACAAGGCAATTAAAATGGATACGCTGAAATTTTTTAATAAGGAAGTTACGAGTTGATTATAATTCTGATTTGTTTTATGTATGAATACCATTTCCGAATACACCCCCTCAATATAGGGCAAAAATTGGCCTTTTTTCAACCCAAAATGGTTGATTATTGAAAAATAATTTTTATTTTCTACTTTTTAGCTAATTGTCAACAGGCGAAATTGTACGGATCATATGAAGATTAATGTTATAATTTATATTTTAAATTCAAATTCTTTTTACCTTTTGATATCTCATTTTTCAGCAACCGAAACAAGCAAATCCACCATTTACTCCGCAACTTTTTTGTGCATAATGCCGTATTGTTGGTTTTTACGAAGAAATCACCGCAAAATCTATTGTAAAACACAGTTTAATATGATATAATGTATTAGTATAGCAATTCCGCGTTAATGCGATATTGCAAAAATGAAAAGGGGTGTGCTTAATGGTCAGCATCGAAAATCATATCGGAAAAATTTCAGTTTCAGAAAGCTATATAACCGAGCTTGTACGCCATACGGTCTGTGATTGCTTCGGAGTTGCCGACGTATGCAACGTCAACACTTTCCGTTCCGCTGTATCATCTCTTACAGGTGGCAGACTTTTCAAGCGTAAGGGAGTTGCCGTCCGTATTGATAAAAACGGAGGACTTTCCATTGATTTACACATAAAAGTCACTTACGGTACAAATATCGCCGCCGCTGTAAACAGTATCACCCACAAGGTTGCATTTACCGTTGAGGAAGCAACCGATATGCAGGTAAACGCTGTAAACGTCTATGTTGACGATATGAATTCATAAGCAATAACACAGTGCCGCTGTTATGGCGGTGCTGTCTATTTTTGATTGGAGGGTTTATTTTGATAAACGGTGCTTTATTCAGAGACGCTGTTATTTCCGCCGCTATTACTTTAACCAACAAAAAACGTGAGGTTGACGAGCTTAACGTATATCCCGTTCCCGACGGCGATACAGGTACAAATATGTCAATGACTATTGGAAAGGCTGTTGACGAGCTTAAAAGACTTCCCGATAATACGCCTATTTCCGAGGTTGCTTCTGTAACCGCTTCTGCACTTTTAAGAGGTGCAAGAGGAAATTCGGGAGTTATTCTCTCCCTGCTTTTCCGTGGTATGTCAAAAGGTCTTGCAGGACTTACAGAGGCAGGCTGCGAGGATTTCGCAAACTCCCTTGACCTGGGCGTTAAAGCCGCATATAAGGCTGTTATGAAGCCTGTTGAGGGTACTATCCTCACTGTTTCAAGACTTGCTGCTGAAAAGGCTAAAGAATCCGCTATTTCTACAACCAGTGATACTCTTTTCTGGAAAGATGTATGCGACGAGGCAGAAAAAGTTCTTGCACAGACAACGGAAATGCTCCCACAGCTTAAAAAAGCAGGCGTTGTTGACGCAGGCGGTATGGGATTCCTCATTATCATCCGTGCTATGAGCGATATTTTCAACGGCGGCAAAATTGCCGAAGCTATTGAAAAAACAGAACGCTCCGACGACTCTTTCCGCACAGCAGTAAGCGAATACGACGACGATATTACATATACCTACTGCACAGAGTTTATGCTCCGCAAAAATCCTGATTGCCCCGATGTATTTATGCTCCGTGCATACCTTGAAACTATCGGTGACTGTGTTGTTGTAGTTGATGACGAGAAGATTATCAAGGTGCACGTACATACTGACAACCCCGGCAAGGCATTGCAGAAAGGTCTTGAATTCGGCGTATTTATGAATGATCCTCGTCCGAAAATTGAGAATATGCGTATTCAGCACGAGGATAAGGTCAAGGAGGCACAGGATGCCGAGGCTGGTCTTACCCCTGCAGAGCCAGAAAAGGAATTCGGATTTGTTGCCGTTGCCGCAGGTCACGGACTCGCTGCCCTCTTTGAGGATTTAGGCGTTGATGTGGTTGTAAAAGGCGGTCAGACAATGAACCCCTCTACAGATGACCTGCTCCGTGCAATTCTTGCAACTCCTGCAAAAACTGTATTTGTTCTTCCCAACAATAAGAATATAATTATGGCGGCTGAACAGGCTGTAAAGCTTACAGACCGCACAGTATGCGTTCTCCAGACACGTACAATCCCACAGGGTATTGCCGCTATGATGGCATTTGACGAATGTGCTGACTTGTCTGAAAACCGCATAAATATGACAAAGGCATTTGAAAAGATTTCCACAGGTCTTATCACCTTTGCTGCCCGTGATTCCGAATTTGAGGGACACGCTATCAAGGAGGGCGAAATTCTTGCTCTTGATAACGGTAAGCTGTCCTTTACAGAAAAGGATATCAACAAAGCGGCATACAAGCTTACAAAGAAGCTGGCAAAGAGCGGTGCAAGCTATGTAACTGTAATTTACGGTTCTGATGTTACTGAGGAAAGTGCAGAGGCACTCCAGCAGCTGCTCCAGTCCAAGTTAAGCGATAAGGTGGAAGTAATGCTTGTAAACGGTGGTCAGCCTGTTTATTACTATATTATTTCCGTAGAATAAGCAATATTTCCGCACAGAGTATAAATTACTTTGTGCGGATTTTTAAGAGGTAATTTATGAAAAAAGTTTTAGCATTTTTAACCGCCCTTACGGCACTTTTCTGCACAGCCTGCGATAATAAACAAGATAACTCAAGCGAAAAACCACCTGTAGGCGATGTTACAGCTACAACATCGGCGGCGGATATTTCCGAGAATACAGACGAAAACAAAGGCAATTCGGAGGATACCACCGATATTTCCGGCGGCACAGAAGAAAGTAACGTAGATTCCGAAGATACAAGCAAAGATAAAGATAATCCCGACGCTTCCGAAGAAAATTCCGATATTTCCGAGCCTGCCTCCCAGTTAAAACAATACATTCACGAGGATTTCAAGAAAATCGCAGTAAATCTCAACAAGCAGGAAACAGCTCCACCTGTTGAGTTCAAGGAATACGACTTGACAGGGATTGAATTCAAGGCAAAGAAATCCCCCTGCACACTTCCCGAAAATGTAAAAATTGAAAATATATGTCCCAGTTCAGAAAATATGGCAGGACAATTGCACATGGACCATGAGGAATACTGTCAGCAATTTTTAGATTTTTGTGAACCAATTCTTGAAGCGGAGAACAAGCCGCTTATTCTATACACAGCTTTTGACGGCGAAAATCTCTATTATCTGGCGGATTATGACATTCCCTGCCCACGTGTAAGCCATGATTTTGAAATTTTCAGATACAACCCCGAAACAAAAGAAAACGCCTGTATTTATGAATATTCCAACGGTACAGAGGGTATTACAATAGCTGATATGACATATTTTGACAATAGTTTGTGGCTTATTACCGTAGATACAGTTGAAAACACACCTGAAATCAAAACATATCGTATCGATGAAACATCGGGCAAAATGAACGAGGACATTTTTGAAAAAGAAATTAATCTTGATTTTTTCGCTGATATTCATTCAAATGGTTATAAATCTATTTCTGCTATCAGTTATTCAGGAGAATCTGATATACGTATGGAAAAAGAAAACCGCAAAATGACAGCTTATACTGATAAAATCAAGCTTGAAACAGGAATCAATAAATGTACACCCATATTGTCTACAGATAAAAGAATGTGCTTTTTGCAGGCAGATTCAGATGTAGCCATTCTTCATACCTTTGACTTTGAAAAAATGGAAAAATATACAACTGAATTTGAAACAGCAGACGCCAATCGTGCTTATCAATTAGGAAATAATGTTCTTGTACATTACATTGGCAGTCAGAAGTGTATGTACTTCATTCCCGAACTTGGTGCAGGTTTTATTTTACAGGACGTTGAACGTACAACTTCTCCGATAGGAACACAGTGCTTTGCCAATGATTCTTCTGTAAGCGTATATAACAACAAACTAGCATTAACGAATTTTGATATAGGTATGTACAGGGATTTCTATTATAACAACACTCTTTTAAGAGATATATACCCACCTGTTGATAAAGATCCCCTGCAAAAGCTTTACATATTTGATACAAACTGATAATCTCCGCACAAAGTACCATCGGACTTTGTACGGATTCTTTCAAGAGGAAAATTATGAAAAAAATAATAGCATTTTTAACTGCACTTACAACCTTTTGCTGTACAGCCTGCGATAACAAACAGGATAATTCAAGCGAAAATCCACCTTTGGGAGATGTTACAGCTGCAACATCGACGGATACTACCGAAGATACAGGCGAAAAAACTGGCAATTCAGAAGAAAACACCGATATTTACGAAACTGACTCCGAGTATAAACATTATACCCTTGCAGATTTCAAGGAAATTAAGGTAAATCTGAATGTACAGGACACACCCCCACCCGTTGAGTTCAAGGAGTACGACTTGTCGGGAATTGAATTTGAAGCGAAGAAATCCCCCTGCAAGCTGCCCGAAAATGTAAAAATTGAAAATATATGTCCCGATTCAGAAAATATTGCCAACCGCTTTGAAATGGAGCATGAGGAATACTGTCAACAGTTTATAGAAGATTATGCACCCATTCTTGAAGCAGAGGAAAAACCCATTATACTTTACACAGCCTTCGACGGTGAAAATCTCTATTATTTAGGCGATTACGACACCGCCTGCCCCAACACAAGCCACAACTTTGAAATTTTCAGATACAATCCCGAAACAGGAGAAAATATCAGTATTTATGAATATTCCCACGGCACAGAGGGCGTTTCAATTGCAGATATGATATACAATAACGGTCTTGTTCTTCTTACATTGGAGGCAGACAGCCTAAAACAAAGCGTTTTTGATGAGGAAACAGGAGAGTTTGTATTTTCTGATGATCTTTTTGTTGGTCAAATCGACATAAAATCAGTTGCCCAACCAGGTTATACTTCAAGCTACAAAAAACATATCACTCTTCATTATACCCTTGCTGACAAAGAAGAACCTACCGTTGAACTGGTAAGAAAAAATGACAAAATAACAGCAAAAACCGACAGATATACTCTTGAAACAGGCATTTCCAACTGTCAAACGGTAATGTCAGACGAAAGCAGATTAATTCTTTTGCAAGCTGAGGATTCTTACAACGTTCTGCACACTTTTGATTTTGAGAAAATGGAAAAATATACGACAGACCTGAGTTTGAAAAGAAATAGTGTTATCGCATACCCGATTGGCAAAAATGTTATCATACACTACACCAATAATCATCAGTATATGTACCTTATTCCTGAACTGGGAGCAGGTTTTAATCTGTATGATGCAAGTTCCCCAAAACAGCCTTCAACATCCTCAATGCTGTATGTTGATAACTCATTCTATGTTGACCAATCGCTACTTGGAATTTCTGACAACGGATTTGCTATATTAAACCGCGAAACACTTACTCCCGATTTTTATCTTTTTTGGGGAGAAGATTTTTATGGTACGCCGTATCAGATGAAAGCAAGCGAGTATGTCCCAAGCAATACAAATCCGCTGAAAAAACTTTACATATTTGAAACAGACTGACATCCACCGCACAAAGTAAATTATTACTTTGTGCGGATTTTTTGTATATATAGCGAAAAATCAACCAAATCAATTGACAATCATTACCGTCCGTGATATAATATAAAATGTATACGTATAATTATATTATGAAATCCAAGTGTAGAAAATGGAGATATACAGATGAACAGAACGATTAACGGTATAAATATAAATTATGAGGAAAAAGGCGAGGGTGAGCTTATTGTCCTGCTCCACGGCTGGGGAAGCAATATAAAGCTTTTCGCTAACCTCATTGATTTGCTTTCGAAAAAATATAAGGTTGTGGCTATGGATATGCCTGGCTTTGGTGAAAGTCAGGAGCCGCCATCTGCCTGGTGCGTTGATGATTACGCCAACTTTGTAATTGAATTTCTCAAGGCATATAATACAGATAAGGTTATGCTTTTAGGTCATTCTTTCGGCGGCAGAGTTATTATAAAACTCAACAGCCGTGAAAATCTGCCCTTTGAAATCACAAAGGTTATCCTTGTGGATAGTGCAGGCATTTTACCGCCAAAGTCCAACAAGAAAAGCTTCCGCACACGCTGGTATAAATTTTGCAGAACTATTCTTTCTACGGGAATTATGCAGAAGCTTGCTCCCGAGGCACTTGAAAAGCTCCGTGTGAAGTATGGCAGTGCAGACTATGTGGCGGCATCTCCCCTTATGCGTCAGGTGCTTGTAAAGACAGTAAACGAGGATTTAGAGCCGTTACTGCCTAATATAAAATGCCCTACGCTTCTTGTCTGGGGCGTGAATGATACTGCAACTCCTCTTTCAGACGGTGAAAAAATGGAGAAGCTTATCCCCGATGCAGGTCTTGTGAAGCTTGAAAATGCAGGCCATTACTCATTCCTCGAACAGCAGTACACTTTCAACCGTGTTATGTGTTCATTTATGAAAATTGAGGAATAATATATTGTAAATTTCGTTCCGAAATTGTGGGCGAATAATATCCGCCCCTACAAATTATAAATTTAGGAGATACAGATGAATATTGCTATTTACTGCATATATGCAGTTATTGCCCTTACTGCCATTGTTTTCATGGCACTCCGTGAGTTCCATATGTTACAGCTTAACGGCTACAAAACTCCCGAACATTCATGGTGGATGAAGAAGAATTTCAAGAGATATATTCCACATATCATTATGATTATTCTTTCTTTTTCGCTTATTTGCATTGACCCTGTTATCAATACTAACAATCCGACACAGTTTCAGCAACGACATGACCCTGTATACAATTCTTATACAGGCAACCTGACTAAAATAGTTCTCTGCATTATGACAATTATTAATATCTGCTTTATAATTGCCAATAAGCCGGGAAAAAAATTCAAAAAGCCGCTGGTGTATACTGCCCGTGTAAAGCGTATGATGACGACATTTTTCATTCTTGTTGCTCTGATTTTCGCATTCGGATTTTGCTATACAACATTTGATTATACCGTTCTTTCCGACGGTTTAAAATCCGAAAAAAAATATTTCTACCATAACTTACCATTCTATTGCATAAATCTCGCACTCTACCTCACACCAATTCTTGTACCACTTTCAAATCTTATCAACAAGCCTGTTGAAAAGGCTGTGCAGAACTGGTACATCAATGACGCTAAGAAAATTCTTGCCTCCTGCCCCGATTTGCACAAAGTCGGAATTACAGGAAGCTATGGCAAGACTTCCATGAAATTTTACCTCAGCGAGCTGTTAAGTTCACAGTATGAAACGCTGAAAACTCCCGAAAGCTTTAATACCCCTATGGGTGTTACTATTACTATCCGCCGCGATTTAAAGCCCACACACCAGTATTTTATCTGCGAAATGGGTGCAAGACGAGTTCACGAAATCAAGGAGCTTTGCGGCATTGCAAATCCCCACGACGGTATTATTACTTCCGTAGGTCCACAGCACCTTGAAACTTTTGGCTCAATTGAAAATGTGGTAAATACCAAATTTGAGCTTGCGGACAGCATTTCTGCTCTCGGAAAAGTCTACCTCAACGGCGATAACGAGCTTATCCGCAAAAAAGCTCCCGATTATCCCAACGCTATCACATACGGCTTACAGGATGGCAATGACTGGCGTGCCACTGACGTTTCAGTTTCCGATAGAGGAACGGAATTTACTGTTACTGCTCCCGACGGAAAATCCTGCCGATACAGCACAAAGCTTCTCGGTGAGCATAACGTGCAGAATCTTCTCGGTGCAATTGCCTATGCCGCAGATACGGGCATAGCTATGGAAAAGCTTGTACTTCCCGTGAAGCGGATTGCCGCAGTTCCCCACCGTTTACAGCTTCTTGACAAGGGCAACGGCGTGACATTCATTGACGACGCATACAACTCAAACCCCAGCGGATGCCGTGCGGCACTTGCCGTTCTTGGTTTATTTGATGCCTGCCGAATTCTTGTAACTCCGGGTATGGTTGAACTCGGTGCAAAGCAGGAGGAGCTTAACTACGAGTTCGGACAGGAGGCTTCAAAAGCCTGCGATTATATCGTTCTCGTAGGCAAAAAGCAGACAGAGCCCATTTTCAACGGCATTAAGGACAGCGGCTACGATATGTCAAAGGTTTATGTAGCCGACTCCCTCAATGACGCACTTGCAAAGGTAAACGCTTACACTACAGACAAGAAAAAAATCGTTCTTCTTGAAAACGACTTGCCTGATAACTATTAATTTTTTTAAATGCCTTGCACATCCGCTTGCAAAGCAAGCTCCGTGCATATCGGCAAATAGTAAACGCCAAAGGAATTTGTCGTTTACTATGGAAAGGAGATAACACATATGAAAATTAATCTTGCAGTCCTTTTCGGAGGCAGAAGCGTAGAACACGAGGTTTCCGTAATTTCCGCAGTTCAGGCTATGGCAAGCATGAACAAGGAAAAGTACAACATCGTTCCCGTTTATATGACAAAAAAGAGCGAATTCTACACAGGCGAAAAGCTTATGGATATCAACAATTATAAGGATATCCCTGCACTTCTCAAAGAATGTACAGAATGCGTATTTGTACGCAGTGAGGGAAAAGTTCAGCTTATTCGCCAGAAGATGAAGAAGTTTGGCTCAAATCTTATATCAGATATTGACATTGCATTCCCTATCGTTCACGGCACAAACGTGGAGGACGGTGCATTACAGGGCTATTTGCAGACTCTTGACCTGCCATATGTAGGCTGTGATGTTCTTGCATCTGCTGTGGGTATGGATAAATATGTTATGAAAATTCTGCTCAAAGAGGCCGGCTTCCCTGTTCTTGACTGCTGTCGTTTTGCCGCATTTGACCTTGACCGCATTGATGAATGTGCAGACGAGGTTGAAAAGAAGTTCGGCTATCCTGTAATCGTTAAGCCTATCAACCTCGGTTCAAGTGTTGGTATATCAAAGGCAAAGGACAGAAGCGGACTTATTAAGTCTATGGAGGACGCTTTTGCCTTCTCCGACAGAATACTCGTTGAGCCTGCCGTTGTTCAGCTTAAAGAAATCAACTGCTCCGTTCTCGGTGACAGCGAATCCGCAGAGGCTTCTGTATGTGAAGAACCTGTTCAGGCAAGCGACGAGGATATTCTCAGCTTTGAGCAGAAATATGTTGGCGGCGGAAAATCAGGCGGAAGCAAGGGTATGGCTTCTCTGAAAAGAAAAATACCTGCTGATATTACTCCCGAACAGGAAGAAACTATCCGCACACTTGCAGTTGACGCTTTCCGCAGTCTTGGCTGTAACGGCGTTACACGTATCGACTTTATGATTGATATGGCAACAGATAAGATATACATCAACGAGATTAACACAATCCCCGGCTCACTTGCATTCTATCTCTGGGAACCAAAGGGTGTGAAATATCCCGAACTGCTTGAAAGAATGATTCAGCTTGCATTGAAGCGTCACAGACAGGCTGGCAAGATAAATTATACATTCGACAGCAACATTCTCTCAATGGGCGGAAGCTTCGGGGCAAAGGGAAGTAAGTGCTGATTATCCAATTAAGAATGCAGAATTAAGAATTAAGAATTTTATATTGCAATTCTGAATTCTTAATTCATAATTCTTAATTATATGATAAAAGGGGTTAAAAATGAAAGAAGAAAGGGATTTCAGAGCCGAATATGAGGCGTTGCTGAAACAATACGAGGAAGATAAAAAGCAGGAGGAAGAAACAGGGGAATGGGCTAAAGCGTATGAAGCCTATAGAAAAAAACGAGAAAAACGTGATAAAATCATTATACTTATTGCATTGATTCCATTTTTGATAATAATAGTCCTGCTGCTTCTCGGAAAAATAACTTTCGGAGCACAGCTTATGTTTGCAATGGGAGCTATTTTCTTCGGATTAGTCTTTTGTGCTGTAAATATAGAAAATGACCCACTTTATTCTATTATGGGGTTTACTGTTTTTATAATTTCATCTATTCCTCTTGCGTTCGGCAATCCGCTTCCGCTTTGTATCGACCCTTTAGTGGTAATTCTGCTTTATATTTTTTTGGAATTTATCAGAAATACAAATTCGTTAATACAGCTGCTCCGTAAAATGAAGCCTCTGAAACAAGTCTGCACTGAAAAGGCAACTGCAATATGTATTAAGCCAAATCAGAGAGATAGGTTTGATTTAATAAAAGAAAACATCAAAGTAATTCCACGTCGTGTTCACGCAAGAAAACGCAGAATATACGGTCTGGGTTTGAATTCGCAATATAAGCAAAAAAAAGGATATACACTGTTTTGTCCCGTGTATGAACTTGATTATTACGGCACTAAACATATTCTGTATGACAATTACTACAGCATAACTCCGATTGAGGAGGGCGAAAGCCGTGAAATTCTCATAAACCCCGAAAATCCTGAGGAATTTTACGATATAGAACGATATAAAAGTGATGCCTGGCAGATATTTAAGTCAATTCCTATTTTTTCTCCTATAATAGTAATGACTATTTTTGCAATCTATATTGTTTTGTTTATCGATTCTTTTTACGGAAATCTGGGTTAATATCTGACCGCACAATAATTGTAAAAAATTAGGGATTAAGGCTGTAATTCCTAATTCATAATTCATAATTAAAAACAAGGAGGGTTTAAAATGACTGAAAAGGAAAAACAACAGGCAGGTGAGCTGTACAACGGCAACGACAAGGAGCTTATGACGGAAAGGGCAACCGCTAAAAAGCTCTGCATGGAGTACAATGCTATCACCTACAACGACTACCAGAAAAAAGAACGCATACTTGACAGACTTCTTGCATTAAGAGGCGAGAATACATGGATTGAGGCAAACTTTTTCTGTGATTACGGCTATAATATCGTTATCGGAGATAATTTCTACTCAAACCACAACCTCGTAATTCTCGACTGTGCAGACGTAATCTTCGGCGACAATGTTTTCATTGGTCCCAACTGCGGATTTTACACAGCAGGTCATCCCCTTAACGCCGAACAGCGTAACAGCGGACTTGAATTTGCAAAGCCTATAAAAGTCGGCAGCAATGTATGGATAGGCGGAAACGTCTGCGTTATGCCTGGTGTTACTATCGGTGATAATTCTGTTATCGGCGGTGGTTCAGTCGTTACAAAGGATATTCCCTCGGGAGTGGTTGCCGCAGGTAATCCCTGCAAGGTTATCCGACCCATAACAGAAGAAGATAAAATGTAATTATACGGGCGGATAATATCCGCCCCTACAACGTCACATCAATGGCGATGATGATATGTATAACTTAAGCAATGGATGGTATGAGATATGTTTGAAATTCTCGAAAAGAAAAGTCTTAACCCTTTCGTCACTATGATGAAGATAAACGCTCCAAGAGTTGCAAAAAAAGCAGAGCCCGGACAGTTTATAATTCTCCGTACTGACAGCGAGGGTGAGCGTATTCCCCTTACTATAGCGGATTTTGACCGTGAAAAGGGAACGGTAACAATAATGTTCCAGATTGTGGGAGCTACCACTGAAAAGCTCAACCATATGAACGCAGGCGACTGCCTCAACGACTTTGTAGGCCCTCTCGGTAAGGCTACCGAAACAGACGGCTTGAAAAAGGTTGCTGTAGTAGGCGGCGGCGTAGGCTGTGCTATTGCCTATCCCGTGGCAAAAAAGCTCCACGAAATGGGCGTTGAAGTCCATGTAATCGCAGGTTTCCGCAATAAGGAGCTTGTAATCCTCGAGGACGAGTTCAGGGCAGCTTCTTCAAAGCTTGTGATCATGTCCGACGACGGCTCTGCAGGCGAAAAGGGACTTGTTACCGACGCTCTAAAAAAGCTTATCGAAAGCGGCGAGAAGTACGACCGTGTTATAACTATCGGCCCTCTCATTATGATGAAGTTTGTTTGCCAACTGACACAGAAATATAATGTTCCCACAGTTGCATCAATGAATCCCGTCATGATTGACGGCACGGGTATGTGCGGCGGATGTCGTCTTACAGTTGGCGGAAAAACAAAATTCGCCTGTGTTGACGGCCCCGAATTTGACGGTCATCTCATAGATTTCGATGAGGCTATGGCAAGAAGTGCAAGCTATAGGACTTTTGAGCGTAAGGCTCACGAGAATACATGCAATCTTTTCAAGGGGGTAGAATGATATGCCGAATATGTCTTTGAAAAAGAATAAAATGGCTGAACAAGCTCCCGATGTGCGTAACAAAAATTTCGACGAGGTTGCATTGGGATATACCGAAGAACAGGCTATAGACGAGGCTAAACGCTGCCTTAACTGCAAGCACAAGCCCTGCATCACAGGCTGTCCCGTGCAGATTGACATTCCTGCTTTTATTGCAGAGGTTGCAGAGGGCAGATTTGAAGAAGCGTACAAAATCATTGCGAAATCCAGTTCGCTTCCTGCGGTATGCGGCAGAGTATGTCCACAGGAGCACCAGTGCGAAAGCAAGTGCGTTCGCGGAATAAAGGGCGAGCCTGTTGCTATCGGACGACTTGAAAGATATGTCGCCGACAGACACAACGCAGAAGCTCATACAGAGGTTGAAAAACCTGTACCAAACGGTCACAAGGCAGCAATCATCGGCTCTGGCCCGTCAAGTCTTTCCTGTGCAGGCGACCTTGCAAAAATGGGCTATGACGTAACTATATTTGAGGCACTCCACCTTGCAGGCGGCGTTCTTTCCTATGGTATACCCGAATTCAGACTGCCAAAATCTATCGTTCAGCAGGAAATCGAGGGGCTTAAGGCTCTCGGTGTAAAAATCGAAACAAATACCGTTGTCGGAAAAACTGTTTCCATTGATGAATTAATGGAGGAGGAAGGCTTTGAGTCCGTATTTATCGGAACAGGTGCAGGACTTCCCCGATTTATGAATATCAAGGGCGAAAACCTCAATGGAGTGTACTCCGCAAACGAATTCCTTACAAGAATAAATCTTATGAAAGCGTACAAGGACGACGCTTCAACTCCCATTAATGCAGGAGATAAAGCTGTTGTAGTAGGCGGCGGAAATGTTGCCATGGACGCTGCACGCTGTGCAAAGCGACTTGGTGCTGATGTAACAATTATTTACCGCCGTACAGAAAAAGAGCTTCCTGCACGTGCAGAGGAGCTTGAACACGCTAAAGAGGAGGGTATAAAATTTGCCTTTCTTACAAATCCCGTGGAGATTACAGCTACGGAAAACGGCTGGGTAAAGAGTGTCATCTGCGAAAAAATGAGACTTACAGAGCCTGACGAACGTGGCAGAGCGAGAACTGTGCCCATTGAGGGCGAGTTTACGGAAATTGAGGCTGACTGCGTTATTATGTCAATCGGCACATCTCCGAATCCTCTTATACGTTCAACTACAAAAGGACTTGATACCCAGAAGTGGGGCGGAATTATTGCTGACGAGGACGGGCTTACCTCCCGTGAGGGCGTATACGCAGGGGGCGACGCTGTAACAGGTGCGGCAACTGTTATACTTGCCATGGGTGCAGGCAAAAAGGCTGCAGCGGCTATGGACGAGTATATGAAGAATAAGAGCTGTTAGCTGTTAGCTTTTAGGCATTAGCCTTTAGCTGATGGTGCGATAATTTTTTAGGGGCGGATGTTTTTCCGTCCCTTTTTTACATTTCCCCAAAGATAAAAGCGGCAGAAGATCTGCCGCCCTTTTTACATATTATTTCTGTTTTCAAGTGCCTTATAAAGCGTTACTTCATCAGCATATTCCAGCATTCCTCCAACAGGAAGTCCAAATGCAAGCCGTGATACCTTAACACCTAAAGGCTTTAACAAATTTGCCGCATATAAAGCCGTAGCGTCGCCCTCAACAGTGGGATTTGTCGCCATTATAACCTCATCCACGCCCCCTGCGGATATTCTCGAAAGAAGCTCACGCATACGAAGCTTATCAGGGGTTATTCCGTCCATAGGCGAGAGAAGTCCATGAAGCACATGATAAACACCGTTATACTCACGGGTACGCTCAAAGGCTGTTACGTCCTTTGGCGACTCAACCACGCATATAACACTGTGGTCACGGCTTTCATCTCCGCATATAGGGCAGATTTCCCTTTCCGTAAGATTCTGACACTGTGAACAGCACCGCACATCACGTTTTGCGTCAATTAAAGCCTGTGCAAAATCCTCCACCGACTTCATATCCATTGACATAACATGATAGGCAAGACGCTGTGCCGACTTCATACCTATACCTGGCAGAGAAGCAAACTTTTCCGCCAGTATAACAAGTGGTAGTGCGTTATGGTCTGCCATTAATTGAACATACCGGGGATAGATACGCCCCCTGTAATCTTGCTCATTTCAGCCTCTGTTGTAGCTTCAATGTTGTTTACAGCCTCGTTGATAGCTGCAATTATGAGGTCCTGAAGTGTCTCGATATCCTCGGGATCAACAACCTCGGGCTTGAGTGTAAGAGTCTTGATTTCCTTCTTGCCGTTGAGTGTAGCCTCAACAACGCCGCCGCCAGCTGTAGCTGTGAAGTCACGAGCCTCGATATCTGCCTGAAGCTCTGTGATCTGATCCTGCATCTTCTGTGCCTGTCTTACAAGCTGGGATGTGTTCTGTGCACCGCCCATAGTCTTGGGTATTCTTGCTTTCATTACAAATTTCTCCTTTTTTATTGGAATTAATTCCAAATTGATATTTTTTATTATCAGGGAATTACTGCGGTATTTCCTTACGTATTCCCTTTTTCAACAGCAGTTTCTATACTGCTGTTAATGGCTTTTTTAACAAGCTGTTCCGCCATGGATTTCGTTTCCTCAACCGTTGCGGTACATCTTGCGGATATCCTGTACCTTTCACCGAGTACATTAAACATCGCTTTACTGAGTGATATTGCGTTTTCCTTGTTGCTCTTGAACAAATCTATAAAGAAACGGTTGGGGGTGAATATGCACATGATATTCCCCTTTGAAGCCGCTGTTGAGCCGTCAAGACTTCCTGCCACCGCTGGATTTATGCGGCGGAACTCCTCCATAACCTCCTCCCAGCGTGTGCATGGGGTGAGCTCGTCCTCTTTCACCGTCTTTATATCAACTCTCACATTTGCAGGCGGCTCATTTTCCATTGCGGGAGCCGTTGCTGTGAGTATTTCTCTCTGCTGCGGCTGTGGCTGATACTGCTGTGGTGCAGGTGCCGCCGACAGACGCTTTTCAAGAAGCTTTATTTTTTCCGTAAGAGCTTCAACCTCGGCAGAATTTACTCCACCGCCCGATGATACTCCGCCGCAGAGTTTAATAAGTGCCATTTCAAATTCCACACGCTTATTCATAACTCTGCCCATACGCTCATGACAGCCCTGCAACTGAACAAGTCTGCCCATTATCGTATCAAGCTCCGCAGATTCCGCAAGCTTTTTCAGCCGTTCCATGTCATCGGGAGCTACTGCAATTATTGTTTCAGCAGTTGAGGGTGAAGCCTTAATCAGCATAATGTTGCGGTACTGGAGTATAAGCTCCTCACAAAGGCGTGACAAATCCTTTGACATATCGTAAAGCTGTGCCGTTACAGCAAGAGCCTTTGGCGAATCACCGTCGGCTATCGCTTCCATGATATCGTAAAGGAAGTCCTTTCCTGCCACTCCTGCGGTCATGGAAACAACGTCTGCGGTTATATCCTCCGCACAGACTGAACACTGGTCAAGGAGCGATACAGCATCACGCATACCGCCGTCAGCGATTTTAGCTATAAGAGCCGCTGCTTCCTCACGGAGAGTAAGCTGTTCCTGCTCTGCAATATACAGAAGTCTTGCCGCTATGTCTTTCTGACGTATACGGCGGAAATCGTATCTTTGACAGCGTGAAGCCACCGTTGCAGGCACTTTATGAATTTCCGTTGTGGCAAGGATAAATTTCACATACGGGGGAGGTTCTTCCATAATTTTCAGCAGAGCATTAAAAGCCGAAGCAGAAAGCATATGAACCTCGTCGATGATATAAATTTTATATCTGCATCGTTCAGGGGTATAAACTGCACCATCTCTCAAATCACGGATATCGTCAACGCTGTTATTTGAGGCAGCATCAATTTCAATGATATCGGTGAGGGAGCCCTCCTCCGCCTCACGGCATATATCACATTCAAGGCAGGGGGAGCCGTCTTTCATATTCGGGCAGTTTACTGCTTTTGCAAGTATTCTTGCACAGGTAGTCTTACCTGTACCACGAGAACCCATAAAAAGGTAGGCATGAGCTGTTTTATCATTTTTCAGCTGATTTTTCAGCGTATCGGTGATATGCTGCTGTGAAATGACATCGTCAAAGGTCATAGGACGCCATTTTCTGTACAACGCTTTATACACAGTATGCCCCCCTTTAGTTTAAACAAAAATCCGGAACATAGATGTGCAGGCTTGCTGCGGCACACAAGACGATCCGCTTAATGCTGCTCGGTCTCCCGCCTGACATGGTTCACGGTGTCTTGTTGCACAGGGCCCGCACATCTATATTCCGGAATTTTTTCACATAACAATGAGCGATAACGCTCTGAATGTTATTATACCACATTAATAATATTTTGTCAAGCATTAATGAGAAATTTATTGGCTATTAGTCGTTAGCTGTTAGCTATTAGATTTAAGGCAGTCTGAAATTTCGGACGGATAATATCCGCCCAGTCTGTCAAAAGCTGAAAAATTCGTGAAATTTATTGCAATTATCTATATTATATGGTATAATATTAGAGAATTAAATAGCGTTTTACGCTGAAACGAGGGAAAACATGAAAAATTATAGAAAAATATCCGCAGCTCTTATGAGTTTGCTTATAGTCGCAACAGCTGCTGCTCCTGCATTTACTGCATATGCAGAAAACGGCGACGAAAACGGCGAAGCTGCCGTAATGACTATTGAGGACGAGATTGAAGCTTCCGAAGAAGCAACAGAACCTGCCGAGGAAGAAAACGAAGAACCCGAAGAAATCGAATCGGGAGACTATACATATATCGTAGAGGACGGCACTGCTACCATTCTGAAATACAAGGAACAGGCAGAGGAAATCGTTATCCCCGATACAATTGACGGTGTAACTGTCACAGGTATCGGTGCAAGCGCTTTCCACCAGAAAAATCTGAAAAAAATCACAATCCCTGCTACTGTTACAGAAATTGCAGCTGAAAATCCTTTTGCCGCACTCCTTTTCCTTGAGGAAATCATCGTTGATGAGGCTAACGAAAACTACGTTACTTCCGACGGTATTCTCTACACAAAGGATATGAAAACGCTCGTCTGCTACCCTATGATGAAAAAGGGCGATAAATTCACTATCCCCAACAGCGTTGAAACTATCGGCATTGCCGCAATATACAGCACAGGGCTTAAAGAAATCACACTGGGCAGCAATATAAAGACTCTCAACCGTCACTGTTTCAGCTTCAATGAAAAGCTTGAAAAGGTTGATATGAGCAGTATAACTGTTACAGATATTCCGCCTATGTGCTTTGCTGAATGCCATGCACTTACAGATGTGACTTTTTCCGACAGCATAATAAATATTGACCTCGGTGCATTTATAAACTGCTCCGCCCTTGAAAAAATTACGCTCCCCGAAAATCTTGACTATGTCGGACAGAGTGCATTTCAGGGAACATCTGTTACAGAGGTAATTATCCCTGCTTCTGTTACAAAAATCAACTACAGTGCTTTCGGTTATGACGAAAATGAAAAAGTTATTCCGGGTACTGTGATTATAGGCGAAGTCGGCTCCGTTGCGGAAGTTTACGCAACAGATACAGACGCTGATTACGATGTCGCAAATGATTTCACCTTTGTTTCAATGGACGTATACAAAAAACAGCAGGAATATGAAGCACTCGACAGAAGATTCTCGGGATTTTACGAATACGCACTCGTTGACGGCGAAGGTATGATTACCATATGCAACGCTGTTGATGAGGTTGTTGAAGTTCCTGCCGAAATCGACGGTGTAAAGATAACTTCTGTTTACTACGGTGCATTTTTGAGCTGTACTTCAAAGACAATCATACTTCCCGAAACAATCAAGACAATTGATGAAAATGTGTTCCCTGAGCATATTGAGCATCTCACTATCCCAGGCGGATGTACCGAAATCAAAGGTGAGGAACCTTTCCTCTTTTACCCGAATTTACAGAGCATTACCGTAACAGAGGGCGACGGAGCATACTCCTCCGAAGACGGTGTTCTTTACAACAAGGATAAATCCCTGCTTATTGCTTACCCTGCTATGAAGCTTGATGAGGAATTTACTGCTCCTGCTTCTGTTAAGGAAATCGCAAAATCAGGCTTTAACTATAACATCAACCTCAAAAAAGTTGAATTCACAGCCGTTGAAACAATCGGTGAATATGCTTTTGAGGGATGTACAGCTCTTGAAGAAGTAATTCTCGGCGACAAGCTTAAAAAGGTTGACAAAAACGCTATTCTTGGCTGTTCCAAGCTGCTTAGCTTGCGTGTTCCAGCAAGCGTTGACGAAATCGGTGCATATGCTTTCGGCTACGATTATGACGAAGCCCTTGCCAATGACATACAGACAAATATGGAAACATATGCCGAGCTTGGCGAAGAAGTAATCATGCCCTATTCTCTGATAGAGGGCTTCAAGATGTACGTTGAGGAAGATTCACTTGCCCACAGATACGCAAAGGACTGCGGAATTGAAGTTGTACTCGATACAGTTTATGTCGGCGGAAAAAACGTGGATAAAGGCTTTATCGGCGTAGTTCTCGGTGCCGTTGCCGCTGTTATCCTTCTTATCGTCGGCATATTCACAGGCAAGAAAATCAAGGCAGGCAAAAAGGAAAAGGCTGCCGAAAAACGCAAGGCTGCCGCTGCAGAAAAAATAAAGGCTAAAAAGGAAGCCGAGGAAAAAGCTGAAAACTCCGAAGAATATGAAAGCATAATCGAAAAGGAGGAAGCTTCCGATGAAAATGAATAAGCTTTTTTCCGCTGTAATGGCAGGCATATCGCTTCTTTCCATTACGGCAATGAACGGCTCCGCCTATTCAGGCAATCAGGTCAACGAGCCTCTTTCCGACGGTACTTTCGGTTACGAGCTCCGTGACGGCTCATATACTATTATAAGCTGCTATGCTGACGCTATTGTTGAGGAAATCCCCGAACTCCGCAACGGCTATGCAGTTACCGCCATTGACGACAGAGCGTTGGCAAGCTGTACCAACATCAAAACCCTGTATATCCCCGATACTATTACTTCTATCGGTGATAACGCTTTTGCAGGCTGTGAATCGCTCAAAGAAATCCGACTCCCCAAAAAAATCAAAAACATCGGCGACGGATTATTCATGGGCTGTACAAGACTTGAAAAAGTTGAAATCCCCGACGCAGTAAATACAATCGGCTCATACGCTTTCTATAATTGTTCAAAGCTCACCGAAGTAGTTCTCCCCGGGGAACTTTCCACAATTGAACCCATGGCTTTTTCGGAGTGCAGCTCTATTGAAAATATTGACGCTTCAAAGTGCAGCAGCTACGTTTTTGAGGACGGACTGCTTATGAACAAAAGCAAGACGAATATTGCCCGTGCCTCTGTTAAGCTTACAGGAGATGTTTACATCCCCGACGGCATAACGACTATTGAGGCAGGCTCTTTCTCCGTCTGTGCAGGAATTGAAAATCTTTTCATTCCTTCCTCCGTTACTTATATCGGCGACGACGCTTTCGGCTACTGTGTAAATCTTAAAAATATTGACTTCTCCGAGGGATTACAAACAATCGCCCCTGTAGCTTTCAAAAACTGTACCTCCTTGCAGGCTCTTGATTTCCCCACAACATTACAGGAAATCGGCGACGGTGCTTTCTATAACTGTATATCACTCACCAGAGCAATTATCCCCGAGGGTACGCTGAAAGTGGGCGTGGGTGCATTTGTTGACTGTGCTGCTCTCAAAAATATGAGCATACCGAAAAGCGTTGCTGAAATCGGTGCTAACGCATTCGGATTCAAGCTTGACGAAACAGGCAACTACGTTAAAAAGGATGATTTCACTTTAAGCGTATTTTCAGGCACAGCAGGTGCTGACTATGCCAAGGACAGCAAGCTTGAATATTCCTACGTTGACAGGAATATCAAATCCACAGCCTTTATTATAGTTGCTGTCGGACTTATACTTGCGGCTGTTGTATTTGCCTTTGTACTTATGGCAAGAGGCAAAAAAAGTGCTTCTCTTTCCGCTAAAAAAGCCGATAAAAAGGCAAAGGCAAAGGAAGCGGAAGAAAATTACGAATCTATTATCGACAAAGAATAACGGATTGGAGGAACAGATATGCAGGTAAAATTTCATCTCCCCGATTTTGCAAGCCAGTTCAAATTCAATCTTGTTTTTGCAACTATGCTGAAAAACTGCCCCCATTTTTTCCGTGAGGGCGTTGAAATAGCGTCGATATACGGCACTTTCCCACAGTCAATATGGAACGGCGGAAGAACTGTCCCAGGAAAATGCGGCACAGACTTTGCAGAAATAGTTATGAGAACGCTCAACAAGCACGGTATCCCTTTGCGTTTTACCTTTACAAATCCCATGATTGAGGAAAAGCATCTCGGGGATAAATTCTGCAATGATATTCTGAAACTTGCAGATAACGGCATGAACGAGGTTATTGTAAACTCCGCTCTCCTTGAAGATTATATCAGAACGACATATCCGAATTATAAAATTACAAGCTCCACCTGCAAGCGTATAACAGAGCCAGACAAGCTTATTGAGGAAATCGAAAAGGATTACAGCATTGTTGTACTTGACTACGATTTCAACAACAAGTTCGATTTTCTCGAAACTCTCCCACACAAGGAGAAAATGGAAATCCTCATCAATGCCTGCTGTGATCCTGCCTGCCCGAGAAGAACGGAGCACTATCGTATTCTTGGAATGCAGCAGATTGCCGTATGTGAACACATGGCAAAAAAGAATGCGGAAAGATTTAATTTAAGGGATTACGGCGTTCCTGATATGCAGTGCAAATGTGCCGACAGAACTATTTTCGACGTAACAAAATTAAGCACATACGTTTCACCCGAGGATATCTGGGAAAAGTACGTGCCTATGGGATTCAATCAGTTCAAGATTGAGGGCAGGACAACTCCCCGACTCAATCTCCTTGAAACATATCTCCACTATATGATAAAACCCGAACACAGGGACGAGGTGCGTTTTATGCTTCTCTATAACCTTGAAAAAAATGGGGTTGTACGTATTGAGGGAAATAACTGACAATAAAGGGTATCGCAACCTGCGATACCCTTTAATTTTTTATTCTGTTACTTCGGGAAGCTTTGTTATAAGCTTTGCATCAAATTTCTGAACTGCAAGAGCGTCAGCGGCTGTAATGCCGTCGCCAGGATTGCAGCAGTCAGCGTTTGCTGCTCCCTTTTCTGTAAGAGAATATTTGTCTGCGTTGCCTATAGTCTGATAAATTGCCGCAGCATCTGCAATTGTTACAGCACCGTCACAGTTAGCGTCACCAATCAATGTATTTGGAGCTGTTGTAGTAACAGGCTTTGCTGCTGTTGTAGTCTTAACAGGCTCCGTTGTGGAAGCTGTAGTAGGCTTAGCTGTTGTTGTAACAGGCTTTGTTGCAGGAGTTCCGGGATTTTCACCCTTTGAACCGCCGTCAATGTTACTTCCCTCGCTTGCAGCGTAATTTGTATAATAATCATTGAGGGAGATACCATTAACACCAAGTGCAACTTCATGGTCAAGTCCGATATACTTTCCGCTTGTCTGTGTCTGCCACAGCGAAGGCTCGAAAAGTCCGTACTTTTCATCGTCCCATGTCTTGAAGTCAACGCCGATAAGTCCGCCTGTATCGCCCGAGTTGGGGTTAAGGCACCAGAATGTATGGCTGATGTGGTTGTCAATCATATAATCACGAAGCAGCTCCATCCACTTCTGATTCTTGCCGCCGTCCATATGTCCGCCCCATTCACCAATAAGCAGGGGTGCAATATCTTCCTCTACAATATATGCCCATGTGTCATACCAGTAATCGTCAAGGAGAGTCTGTGTTGTGAAGTCCTTGTCAAACCATGTCTGTGCGTAAACTGACGGACCGTAATCGTGGGGAGAGTAGACAATCTGGCTTGTACCGCTGTCGGGGATTACAGGATAATCTCTTACACCACGGAGATTTCCGCCCCACCATGCACCGTACCAAGGGGATTTATCAGCAGGAGCGTCCCAGATATCGGGGGTATCATATGTATAGCCTGCCTCTGTTTTTGGATACTGCTCAACGCCCTCGATGAAAATGAGTGCATTGGGATTTACATCAAGAATAGCATTTGCACATTTTGTAGCTGCATGTGCCCAGTTGTTTTCGTCTGTAGAGCCGTCCCATTTTGCAATATTATCGGGACAGGAATCGCCTGTATATCCACGCTTTCCGTGAGGCTCATTTTTAAGGTCGTAGCCAATAAGTGTATCATCATTCTTGTATTTGTCAGCAAGCCATACAAGTGACTCAATCCACACATCTGTGGTAACACCAGCAAGACCGTACCAGATTTCATAGTTATGACCGGAGTTGTTTGCGTCGGGGCTGTGAATATCAATAAATGCCTTGATACCGTACTTTTTGCACTTCTGCATAATGATATCGAAGATTTCCATTGAGTTTTTCAGAGTCTTTCCGTCCTCAAGAACAAAATCTCTGTTGATATCGCCGTACTTACCTGCTGGAGTGATAGTGCCGTCCTCGCCTACAACATCCTGCGGAGGATTGTAGGAAGCCTGTACAGAGCTTACAGGATTAGGTGAGCCCTCCATCCATGAAACAAGAAGCTCCGAGGAAATGGGGAAGCGGATTACGTTTATACCGTGGTCAGCAACGCCCTTGAGGAAGTCGTCAACGTCACAGGCATAAAGACCGTGTGCACAGTTTTCAGAGCAGTTGAAGCCGAACCAGTTTGCACCTGTAAGCCATACCTCATTGCCGTTCATGTCGTAAAGGCGGCTGCCCTCTGCGTGGAGCCAGTCGTCGTTATTTGTATCTACGGCTTGGGCTGTATCTTTTGGTGCGGTGAGAAGTGTATTCACGGCTGATGATGTTCCTGTAAGGGTTATAGCTGCCGCCGAAGCCATAGCCGCAAGGACTCTTGTAAATTTCTTCATAAGTTTTTCCCTCTCTCAGATGTATGATTTGCTCAAATTATTATTATCCCTTTAAGAGCACACATCTGTTAATTACATACTAACATTTTTTTGCGATTTTGTCAACACTAACAGCCATTTTTTGCTGTTTTTGCAGATATTTTATTTTTATATACAGTATTGGTAATAGCAGAAACAAAAGAAGACGGAAAATATTCATCTGAAAAAATCACTCACCTAAAATATACACCTTGTTTATACGGCTTATATCTTTTCCGATGTAATACGTTTCATTTGGTATATTGTCTGAAATTTCTCCGCCGAAAAAGTATACATCGTTTACAGTACAGTTTTCTAAAATGGCAATTTTTCCATTGGCTTTGCTGATACTATGGAAAATATACTCCTCACCGCTGAGATAATCCATGCCCGGCTCAAAATCGGCTCTGAAAATCTCAAATGCCGCACCAAGCTCGGGGATAATATACATTCCGCTTTTACCCGTTGGCTGATGAATAAGAATGTTATCTCCTGCCGCATAACAGGCATAGTTACTTCCGTATGAAGTAAGGTCGATTATATAACGCTCCATTTTTTCAAAATCATAGGTGTAAAGTATGGTGGACAGGCTGTCCTGCATCATATATGTCGCCCTCTTGTCTGATACAGCCTCAAGGCTTGCAGAACGCAGTCCCGTATCAAGAGTAAAACGGCTGCACTCTGTGAAAAGCGTCTTGTTCTTTTCATAGCTTGTCACAAACTCGCCATTATAAGGTATAAAACTGCCGTATTTCGGCGGCTCCTTTTCCTCCCAGTTACCGCCGTTATATTCGTAAAAATGCAGTTCGGAACCTATTTCTGTATAGGATATATATGCTGTAATCAGTCTGTTGTCACCTGTCTGATAAAATCCCTGTATATACCAGCTGTCATCATGTGGCTCAAACGATAATTCAAGTGTATTTGTTTCCGTATCTGCCCTGAATATGCCATTTGAAGATTCATATACATAACCTTCTAAAAGGCTGTAATTGCCGATAACCCATAATTCACCGTCATAGTACGCCATATCATTTACCATAAAACTCTCATCGGTATTGGAATAAGTGAATATGCACTCATTTTCCTTTGTTTCGGGATTACAGCGGTATATTTCAAAGTCGTGAATACTGTATTTACAGCATTTGTCATATTTCGCCACATAGTAAATATTTTCGCCGTCAGTAGCCGTACACTCTATGGAGGGGTAAACAGGCTTATCAAGCAGCGGCTCGTACAGCTTCATATATTCTTCTGCATATTCCTCGGGAGTCATATCAAAATTTTTTGCGTCGCTTTCATAATATGGCAGAATTTTTTCTATGCTTCTGTTTTCGGGCAAGGCACATACTGAAACTTTCGGCTCAAATTCAATCCACGACAGGTCGTACTCATTCAACTCAACAGGCGGTGCTGTCTGCTGTTTATTCAGATTTACTTTGATATCCGTAAAATCCTCCGCTTTGTAGTCTCTGAACGGAATTTCAGCCTCTGTTACTTCCTCGGATTGGATAACGTCTGTGTTGCCTTTGCTGTCGTTTTTATTTTCCTCGCAGGAAATAAGGCTGCATAAAGCTGCAAGTGATGTTAAAAATACAATCGTCTTTTTCATTGTAAGTCCTCCTTTTTTGCGTTGTCAATCTGCATAAAAATATCCGCAGATTTTAGACATAATCAACAATTAAAAGGCTGTAGTTATACCCTTCTATATATAAGTGATTTTAAAGGGCAAAAAAGTCAAAGTTTTTCAAGTTAAAAAATAAAAATTTATCAGAATTAAGAATCCTGTTGTTATTTTTATTATACCCCTAATATTATATGATGTCAATACAGCGTATCGTATGAAAAAAATACAGCGTATCGTATGAAAAAAACCGAATATTGACATCCACCCACATATATGCTATAATATTGAGGATAATAAAGGAAGAAGATAAACCGATTGAGAGAAAGGAAATGACATAATGATAAGTAAAGTAACAGACAGCATTTTCAGACGCTTCATCGCTCACGATTACGCAATGGCAATGCAGCTTGATACCGAAAGAAACAAGGTTATCTGCTGTGATTTCATTGTTGAAGCTGACACCTCTCCGCAGGACGAATTTGAGCTTTTCAAATACCTCTACAAAAACGGCAGAGAGCATTTCGAGCCTTATTATATAATCAACGAAAAATGTGCCGCTTACGCTGAAATAAAGGCGGAATACGGTGATAATATCATAGAATATTCACCCGAAAAAATAAGGGAATTTGCCCTTAAACTGAAAGAACTTTTCAAAACGGTGAAATTTATCTGCGGCGGATTTCAGGTGCTTCACTCCCTCCGCCTTGGAATAACCGAAGCTGTAAAACGCAGCCCCTATGTCTATTCAATCTTCACACAGCACGGCATTACTTTCTTCAAGGACGATTTCATTTCACAGGAGTCATACAGTTCATTTCTTTTCGACAAGCTTATGATAAGCAACGATTTTGAAAAGGAAATCTTCATGAATCGTGGCTGCTATGCAGAGGAAAATCTCATAAAAAACGGACTTTTCCGCTGGGATTTACTCAGTGCTGACAATGCCGTTTCCGAAAAGTCAATTTTCATATACTTTACTCACCGCCGATATCTCAAAAATATCGAGGAATCGGAGCTTAAAGATACTGTATATATAAAGACTATTCTCGGACTTCTTGAAAATCCCCGATTTAAAAAATTCGTGGAGGATAACGGCTATACCCTTAAAGTTGCACTCCACCACAGCGTATTGAAATCCTGCGGCAGTGGTCTTCTTGACGGGGTAAAAATTCTTGTTGATGATGAAATTGCAGACGCTAAAAAAAGCTCGGCTATACTCATCACCGACTATTCCTCAATGTGCTTTGAGATGTGGTTCCAGCACAAGCCCTCTATATTCCTCAATATTCCCGACGGTGAGGACTGCATAAAATACGGTCACAAAACCGACCTTGCAGACCCATATGGTCCAAAGAGGGAATATATCTTCAACATCGTTGATACCGTTGAAGAATGTATGGATAAGTTAGAGGACTACCACAATACTGGCTTTAAACTTAAACCCGACGAAAAGAAAAAGCGTGACGCATTTTTCTATTACAACGGCGATTTCCGCAAGCGTTTTTACGAGTACCTCGTATCTATGAAAAAAAGCGTTAAAAAGCTTTATCAGATGCCTGTGAATACTACCGTAAGCCTTGCAAGATATCCCGAAATAGAGATATACAGCGTAGAAATGCCCACGGCAGAGGGACGCTGGATTGTCCGCAAAAAAGCTTTTCTTCGCTTCTTTGTACCCAAGTGGGACAAAGGGCTTTCAATACAGCTTTCATATGAACCCTTACTTGTCGGCAAACAGAATAACATCGGTGTAAAAGTGTTTGCAAATGGCAATATAGTATGCGAAAAAACTGTCGCAAAGCAGGAAATCGGACATCTTACCTTTGACGTTCCTGCGGAATATATCGGCTCCGACGGCAAGCTTGAAATAGGCTTCAGAATATCCGGAGTATACCCCCATAACAAGCTTGACGAAAACTTCCCCCATGACCCACATTGCCGTTCTCTGCGTCTTAAAGATATGGATATATATGAAAAATCAGACAAAACAGCTGATACACTGAAATCTCTGCGTAATGCAAGAGAAAACAAATCGTAATAGGGAGTCGGGAATGATAAATAGTATAAAAGAACAGATTAATAAGATAAAGAAATATCAGTTCCTGTTTTCGGAGCTTGTAAAGCGTGATTTCAAGAAAAAATACAAGCGTACCGTTCTCGGTATGCTGTGGAGTGTTCTCTCGCCCCTCATGCAGCTTGCTGTTATGGCGATAGTATTCACTAAATTTTTCGGACACAATACGGAGCATTATATCATATACCTCTTTTCGGGAAATCTTGTATTTTCATTCTTTAAGGAAGCTACAAACGGTGGTATGCACGCACTTATGCAAAATGCCAACATCATAAAGAACATCAACGTACCCAAATATCTGTTTATGATATCAAAGGAAGTATCGGCGTGTATAAATTTCGGGCTTACGCTGATAATCTACTTCCTTTTCGTGGCAATTGACGGCATACCATTTTCGTTTAAATTCCTCACTCTGCTGTATCCTATAGCCTGTCTGCTCATATTCAACATCGGTGTGGGATTTATTTTATCAGCAATGTTTGTGGTTTTCAAGGACGTACAGTATCTCTACGAGATATTCACACAGCTTCTTATGTACGTATCCGCAATATTCTATAATATAAATGTATATCCCGAAAAAATACAGATGATATTCTTTGCAAACCCTGTATACAGCTATATTGCGTATTTCCGAAGTGTTGTCCTCAACGGCGTTATTCCGCCGCTGTGGCATCATCTGCTCTGTTTAGGCTATGCGTTTACTATGCTTATAATCGGCATGGTAATATACAAGAAGAACAACTACAAGTTTATGTACTATATCTGATACGGAGGAGAAAATGAAGAAAATTGAGCTTAATAACATCTCCGTATCGTATATAACAGGAGATTTTTCCACTACAGGGCTTAAAGATGTAATAATCCAGAAGCTTAAAAGAACATATGTTAAAAAGGAATTTCTCGCTTTGCAGGGCATAACTTTTTCCCTTGAACAGGGTGAGCTGCTTGGAATTATCGGCACAAACGGTGCAGGAAAATCCACTCTCTGCAAGGTAATATCAGGTATTATGCGTCCTACAGAGGGCACTATGTCGGTAAAGGGAAGTATCGCTTCACTCCTTGAACTTGGCACAGGCTTCGACCCCGACCTTACGGTAAAGGAAAATGCTTTTCTCCGTGGTGCGTTGCTTGGATATACCAGAGAGTTCATGAACAAGACCTATGAAAGCATAATTGAATTTGCGGAGCTTAAAGAATTTGAGGACAGAAAATTCAGCCACCTTTCCTCGGGTATGAAATCAAGGCTTGCTTTTTCCATAGCCTGTCTTGTAAATCCCGAAATACTCATACTTGACGAGGTGCTTTCTGTAGGCGACGGAGCATTCCGCAAAAAGAGCGAAGCAAAAATGCTTGAAGTAATTCAGGGCGGTGCAACAACTATTCTCGTTTCCCACAGCCTTGCACAGATAAGACGAATGGCAACAAAAGTGCTGTGGATTGAAAAGGGAAAACAGATTGATTTCGGTGAAACGGAAGAAATCTGCGATAAGTACGAAGAATTTTTAAACAACAGAGACTCAAAGAAAAGGAAGTAGGTGTGGAAATGGATTTGGAAATTACAGAGAAGTTTATATGTCCCTGCTGCGGAAATCGTACTCTCGGTGAGGAGGGCAGCTATGACATATGCCCCGTTTGTTTCTGGGAGGATGATAAGGCTATGTATCGTGACCACGATTTAGCAGACGGTGCAAATAAGGTATCTCTCAATGAAGCAAGAGAAAATTATAAAAATTTTGGTGCTTGCATGGAAGAATTTCTTCCCTTTGTACGTGAGCCTTATGCCGAGGAAATTGTTTCTGAATAAATGCAGGCGTATGCGTAAAGCATACGCCTGTTGTTTATATTCAAGTGACTACGCTTATTGCCGCCGCATCATCTTTACGCAGGGCAATTACTGTGCCTTTCACATAATAAGCCGCAGGGTCGCCTGAAAAGCTTTTACAACGGCATACAACAGGTGTACCTGCCGTAAAGCCAAGCTCTTTCAGCCTTTCAGATATATCCGAGGGCTTTACAGCCGATATAATACAGCGTTCGCCCTCTTTTAAATCGCTGAGATTTTTTTCGGATTTCATAATATCCTCCGTATAATATACTGCGGTTATACCGCTATACATTATATTCCTGCAATGGCTATATTGTCATATACGCTTATTTCCGTGAAAACTCCGTTTCTGCCCCCTTTCACCTTTACTGCGTTTATCCTCCTTTTTCCCAGTTCATCAAGCACCGCAATGTCGTTTAAATCCTGCCCCTGAAATCCCACGAACGTGAAGAAATGCCGCTTATACCCCCTCTCCGACATCATCATTTTGTATTGACAAGCCATGTCGGGATTGTTCAGAAATCTTCTGTCAAGCTCAAAATGGCGGTGACGGATAATATTTCTTGCCTCCGCTTCCGCCGACACTGCAGAAAAAGCTCCGTATTCTCCCGAAATATCAGCCATACTGTAACTGCTGACCATTCTCCTTGTCATGATTTCTGTGCCATAAGCATACATATTTTCCTTATCGCAGATTATTTCTCTCGTTTCATTCGGCATACTCATCATAACGGTATTGCTTTCAGCTACATATGGATATACCCCTGCAACTTTATATGAAAGATTAGCTATGCCGTCCCATATTGAAGCCCCTTTGTTGACATAGATATAACTGCTCTGCATATTGCTTTCGTGCTCAATATACGGGAATGAAATATAATCGTCAAACAGCTTGTCCAGAGTCATATCGGTGTACATTCCAGGGGGCAGCTGATTTTCCGTAAGCAGTGCTGTAAAGCCTCTTGAAGTCAGCACTCCCTGATTTATGCCGTTTCGCCTTGTTACCCTGTAGCTGTCAACAAAGCCGTGATGTATATGATAACCGTCAATATTAAACTTGACTTCGGTTATATCATCGGGCAGATTATCGCCGTATACCACGGCTTTCAGCAATGTATAAGGCGTATACGCTTCTTTTTCAAACGCAAATGACACACAGTTCTGCAAACTGCCCTCTGTGCCGTCTTTTGTTTTGTAATCAAGCCAGTAAATCATTCTGTCACCCCGTCAAGAAAATATGCAATTGACCTTGTTGAAGCTTCCACCGTAAGCTCAATATAATCCTCTCCGCCGTCAACGGCTTTTACACCTGTTATTATACATCTGATAAAACGCAAATCCTTGTATATGATTTCAACGCCTTCATTTCCGTTGAGGTTATTGGCAAAACCTGCATAAAACAGGGGTTTCTCCTTGTTGTACACCCTGCCTGTAAAAGACAGCCTTGTCACTTTTTTACATTTGTTTGTCACCACGGACGAGCCTGTAATCGTGGGATTTACAGTGACCGCCGTATCTGCCGATAACGTCATTTTTTCGCAGTACAGCGTCATTGTTCCTATTTTCACAGGGAAAGCTTTTTTGCCGCTTATCTCCATTTACACCACCTCTTGCTGTTCGATAGTTTTCATGCAGCTTATCTTCATAACCGCTGTAAGAGTAAGCCTGTTCAGCTTACTGTCGGGACTTACCTTGACACTTTTCAAACGGCTGCAAATTCCGCACATACTGTCAATCACAGCTTCAAGATTATAGCGGTAGTAGCCGTAAAGCTGCTCCTGCGTTGTATTCATGGGGGCATATACTGTGAATGTCACATCACACTTAACAGGCATATATATCTTTTCTGCCGTGCGTATGGGATTAAGTGCTTCGTACTCCCCTGCTCCCACAACAACAAAATAATTCCCTTTGTCACGCACAGGCACAGCGTCATAGGCGGCACACACGTTTACAACGCCCTTATCCTCCAGTGCTTTTCTTATCTGCGAAAGTATCTCAACCATAATGACACTCCTTTACACAGCTCCGATGAATACAAAATCGGAGCCTTTTATTATATCGCCGCAAAGTCGGAAATAACCCTTTAAAAGTCCCTCTGCAAATGAAAGTATTTTTCCGTCACTGTCGTTGAGCACCTTTCCGCCGTATGTAAATTCGGAACGCTCCTGTGCTGACAATGCCTGATAATAGCGGAAATTTGCAATTGCTGCACAGAGAAAATCAAGTCTTGGATCGTCCTTGTCGGCAGTTTCAAGAAGCATTCCCTCAATCTCAATTACTGCCGCTTCAATTATAGACTCGTGTTCCTCGCTGCAGGTATCTCCCGAAAAAAGCTTGAAAAGCGATTTTATTTTAGCTGTATTCATAAAATTCATCTCCTATATTCTGAAACGTGACATATCCTCTTTATTAATATCTCCCGAAAGCTGAATTTCTGTCTCTCTTTGCCTTGATATCGCTTCGTACCCCTTTTTGATAGCTTCAAGCTCCGTGATACTCTTTCCCTTTACGGTTTCTTCGGCTTTTTCAGCCGCCTTGACTCCGCCGCTGAAAAATGCAAGCTGTCTTATCTCACGGCAAAGCTTTTCTGTATCTGGAACATCTGAATATACAGGAATTTTTTCATCGGCATTGTCGCTGTATTTCTTTGTAACTCCTGCATTTACCTGTGCAGGGACTGCCACAAAGCTCCATTCATAAGCGTCAGATATGCCGTCAAGAATTGTATGGCAGATACGTCCGCCGTAGCTTTTGCCGCTGATATGACCGCAGCTGCCCTGCGATTTATCCCTGCCGCATACGGAGCATACTCTCTTTGCCGCAGAGCAGGAAATGCTGACTTCCTTTTTAATGCCGCCGTCAATTTCGGCTATGAGGTTTTTGTTATCATCGGTACGCACCATATATGCGGAGGCTTTCAGATATTTGTAAGGCTCCCCGTTTTTCGTTGTGCGGCTTTCGTCGATTATAAGCTCTGTGTCGAATATTCTCGCCGTCTGGTTGGATGTGCTGGGTTTGTGGTCTAATATCCCTGTCTTGCCTATGAACATATCTTTCAGCGTTTCAAGTGCCTTATCAGAAAAGCGTTCACAGTCACGGTCTATCTCGTTATCGCAGAGGATAACGGAAAATGTGTAGACCTCCGCTTCCGTCAACTCCCTGCGTGTGAATTTATTGATTTTTTCAAGAGTGTTTTTATCCATGTTTTTTCCTTTCTTAAAGTTTGAGATTGTCGAAAAAGTCAAAATAAATCAAATTAAAGGGACGCTCTCTCTTGCAGAGCGTCCCCTCTTTCAAAACAGTCCACTGGACTGTTTTGAAATTCACCCCTTGCAGAGCGCTTGAATGCATCGCAGAGCTTTGCTCTGCGATGGGACTCTGTCCCATACCCTGGCAGAGGCTCTGCCTCTGGACTCCGCCAAAGGACAGTGTCCTTTGGAAACCCCGTTTTTGAAAACGATAGTTTTTCGACAGACTGTAGCTAATTGCTAACGACTAAAAGCTTATAAATAATTACGCATTATTATCGCCTTTCTGTCACGCAATTACAATTTTCTTTACCGCTTCGGGCATTATCTTTCTGAATCCGCAGGTGATTGATACGGTTATGCTGTCTAGCTGTCTGTCGATAAGCTTGTCCGTTTCCATTACAAGTCCCGAGCTTGTGATAAATTCAAGGGCAAAGTTCTTGTCAATGCCAAGAATTGTATTCTGCTCCATTGCCGAAGTTTTTACAAGTTCAGAGCCGAATGGGAGCATCATTTTTCCGTCGGCTGATACCTTTGTATCGGAAAGCTGTTCCATTGCCGCTATCTTTGAAGCGTCCGCTGGGTTTGCTATAACCGTTGTCATATCGAAGCAGTCAAAGCTGCCGTAAAGCTCCGCAAGGGAAGCATAGTTGAGTGAAGCCGCAGAAATTTCAGCCGCCGACTCCGCAAGAACTGACATAGCCTTTTTAACCACCGATATCGCAAGCTTAACGCCGATACCACGGAGCATTACACCGAATACATCAAGTCGCTGCTTTCTCACAGCCTCATATGAAGCGTTGATGAGTCTGCCGTATTTTTCAAGTACTACCGCTGTATCGCCCTCTGTAACAACAGATTCGGGCAGCTTTACCGTCTGTGCCGTAGGGGAATATTCAGCCGTATCGTCAAGGACACAGCCTAAATACTGACCGCTTTCGCATACCGTCTTTACCGCTGTTACCGATGAAAGCACAGTGCCGTCAAAGCCCTTTGCAATACATCTCTTGACGTATTCAGGGAAGAGTACTGCCGTTTCTCCCGATGTGAAAAACTTCTCCACACAGTCGCATTCCGTGCCGCTTACTCTGATGTTAAAGCGTTTCAGCTGTCTTTCAAATGCGTCGAGAGATTCAAGCTCCGTACCGATATATGCAGCGGAGGGGTCAAGCTCCTCTAAAGCCGCTGTAAAGCTCTTGCCGCTGAAATTGTACATACCCTTTTCAAGTCTTACATCATTATACATATAAATTTCCTCCACAATCAATTATTGTTTAATCTCATTTCAATTTCCGCCGCCCTTGCGTTGTTTAACCTTGTTTCCGCAAGGACGGATTCATCCTGTAAATTTATATTGTCCCATTCAACGGAACATTTTCCGCTGTAACCCCGTGATTTCAGATAAGCGTTGCCTATGTCGCATAAAACCGGGGTAAGCAGGCGGCGGTAATATTCCAGTTCAGAGGTGAGAATATCCGCCTGCTGTGACGACATACGCTCCGTTGAGCTCCACGTAAGTCCCAGAAGGAAGGGCGGTATTGACAGCTTTGCAACTATCTGCTCCAACAGCTGTCGGACGGGGATTTCTGTGTCAATTAGCTGATTTTCAGCACCGATAACCTTTATATCCACATCGCCCACAGCGATAAAATCCTTTACCTGCCCGTATTTTGCGGAGTTCATACCGTCCGCCCACTCCCTTGCTATCTGCATTGCACGTTCTCTTGAGTGAATAAACTCCCCCGAGCCCTCTGTGGGTTTATATGTAACCGCATAGCGGACATTGCCCACACGGTCGTAATTCTGCCCGATACACTGATATATCCGCAGGAGTATACTGCTCATTGCAGGTAGCCCTCTCAAAAGAGAGTTGCCGCCTGTTAATGCGGCGTATACTATACGCTCGGGATGTTTTACTGCCTTAACACTGTTGTCGGCACATCTTACGGCATACCGCCTGTCAAATGGTGTCACGCCCTGACTTACCACAATTCTTGTGCTGTCGCCGTTCCACAAGCCTGCTATCTCTCTTTCTCTCTCGTTGAGGACGATTTCACCTACTGCATTGCCATAGGTGAGCAGGCTGTCTAAAAAGGTATCGGCAAAGCAATTCAACGATTTTCCATGAAGTCCTACGGGGACAGTTTCGCAGAAGCTGTCAAGCTCCTCCTGATACCTCTTTTCGGAGCTGATAAGTCTGAAGCCCCCTGTAAGTCGGACGATTTTCATTATTGCCGCATCAATGACGGGTACGGCATATCTCAATCTGTCGAACAGCTCTTTTTCAAAGGGTGAAGCATTGTTTGGCAGGGTGAAAATCGAGTCATTTTCCCTTGCCGCCTGATATAATTCGGGAGCTGCTCTTGGTGTTTTTTTCTTGAATAGTTTCATTTTTCCTCCTTTTCATCGTGTAACAGACATTGCAAAGAAACTGTCTGTATTCTCTTTCATCACCTCCGATACAAAATATCGCATATCGTCCATTGCGTGGTCGTTTTCCTTAATGGGAGCGTCCGCACCTGCTTTGGCTGACCAGCGGTACAGGGAAAATTCACGTATTATATCCGTGCAGGATTCGTGGAATTTCAGCCTGCCCTCTTTAAGTGCCGCCGCTACCCTGCGTATACCTGCAATTACATCGTTATCTGCCCTTACTACGTGAAATTTTCCGTGTCGTCTGATACATTCAATAAAGCTTGCCGCAGAGGGATCTATAATCACTTTTTCAATTTTATACCCCTTTGCAAGCTTTTTCAGAGCCTTGTAATGCTCCTCATCTGTACGTGACTGCCCCTCCTTACGTGAATCGTAGTAGTACTCCCGTATTCGGTACCATATGCCGTGCTGATATCCCCATAAGCCGAATGAAGATGGATTGACCGTACCGTAATCGCAGGATATTATGTATCTTTCACATTCGGGTATGATTGAAATGATGTGTTTTTCCTGCGAGAACATGGGGTATACAGTTCCCTCGGATACCGTCCATTTTCCCAGTACATAGCGGTCGTAGAATGCCCCTGAATACAGTCTTTTATAGCGGTCTTTTAACTTCTCCGACAACGACGGGTTATCGTCCATTGTGAAATGGATATACAATGCATTTTTGCTTTCCGTCTTTCTGATCCATTCATTGTAGAACCAGTGGGAGGGATTGTCGGGATTGCAGTTGAACCACATTTTTGAGCCGTTCACGGAGCATCGTGCCAACGCCTGTTCCACAAAGGAACGGGGCATAAGTGCCACTTCATCGAGAAATACTCCCGAAAGAGTTATACCTTGTATGAGTGCCGCAGAGCTTTCGTCACGTCCGCCGAAGTAATAGAAACGATTTTTTCTGCCGCCAAAACTGATATCAACGTAACTGCGGCTTACTTTTTCCTCGCAGACCATGCCTATATCACGGAGCATAGGCAATAACGGAGTTATGACATTTCTACGCAGAGAAGTCACGGTCTTACCGCAAACCGCAAAAGCTCCTCCGCTGAAACTGTTCATCGCCCACATTGCAAAGCCTAGCGACATTGACATTGTCTTTCCGCTTCGCACTGCACCGTCGCAGATTATTGCATCATACTGCGAATACCTCTTATCAAGCCACCAGTTCATTGTAAGCCGCTGTTTCGGGGAAATTTCAGTTATCATTATTACCTCCCCTTTCTGCTGACGCTGACAGTGCCTCAATCAGACCTGCCGCTGAATTTTTGTTTTCCTGTTTTGTTTCAAGCTCGTAAAGCTTTTCAAGTGCCTTTAAACGGTCGAAAAATTTGATTTCCACACCGCCGCCCTTTACACGTTTAATCTCGGACACGTTGAATAAGTCCATTTCTTCGATAACATTAGGCGGCGGAAGCTCCTCTGCAAAGGCAAGTGCAACAGCGTCACCGCATCCGCCGAATGCAAGTCGTCTTAATCCTGATTTCACGGCGGATTCTTCGGGATTATCCGTCATTAAACACTGACAGCAGAAATCGTACTTCCTTTTATTATTTTTTTCAGCCATTGGCATAACACCTCCTCTCACTAAAGGGCAAAAACGGGGCTTTTTTCAACCAAAAATGGTTGAATATTGAAAAATAATTTTTATTTTCTGCGTTTTCACTAATTATCAACAGCATTTAATATTTATAAACCACAAAAAGATTGATATATTTTTAACGAGATGTAATAAAAAAAGGACGGGAAAACCCGTCCTTTTAATTTTACTAAAAATCTATTTTTTTACCTTTAGCCTTTAATTTTTCATACTCTGCAAGAGCTTCTGCTTCTTCCTTTGCAAGTTCTGCTTTCACTCTTTCCGTATCATCCTGCGTGAATACTTCTTCAACCTCGTTAAAAAGGGTACTGCCGCTGAATACAGCCTCGGTTGCCCTATCACCGTAACAGTCAATTTCAATCTGCTCACGGTCACGGAAGAATTTCATTGCTCCAAAAAGAAGCGAAAATCCAACTGCATTTGTAATGATACTGAAATATATTCGTATACCCAGTATATTGCCAAGCATACCTGCAACTATAAGCGTAAAGCAGGCACCTATGGCAACTTCCCATTTTACATTGTCGGGATCAAGCTGTAAAAACGCAAATGCCGCAAGTCCCGATACAACGGCATGAGCCATTGCAAGGGGAAGTGAATACGGCTCATAGGCTTCAATTCTGTAAGAATTAAGCTCCAGAATCATCATCACGACTTCAAGGAAAATATATATCGTAAAACTTACTTTAAGAAGCCGCCTTAAACGTATGCTCTTTATAAGAAGCCAGTCTGAATAAAGCAGAAGTCCGAACCCTGCAAATTCTACGCAATAAGCAATGGTTTCAATCAGTCTTGAGCCAAAGCTTTCAGGTTTATATGTGTAATAGTACAACAGACATATCAGACCAAAGGCAACAAAAAGCAGATTACCTATAAGTCCGAAAAATATGCCTTTAGTCAGTTTTTCCTGCTGCATACGCCCTCCGTTTTAGCTGTTGAGAGCTTTCTGTCCGATGTCCTTACGGTAGTGTGCACCCTCAAAGCTGATACCCTCAACGCCCTTATAAGCGATATCAAGAGCCTGTCGGAGGTCGTCACCCTTTGCAGTTACACCAATAACTCTGCCGCCGTTGGTGAGAAATTCGCCATTGTCGGAAAGCTTAGTTCCTGCGTGATATACAAAGCAGTTTTCAACCTGTCCCATATCGTCAAAGCCGTTCATTACGATGCCCTTGGGGTAGCTTTCGGGATAGCCGCCGCTTGCCATAACTACGCAGGCACAAGCACCGTCGTGCCACTTTACATCAACCTTGTCAAGCTCGTGGTTGTAGATAGCCTCGAAAATCTCGTAAAGGTCAGCGTCAAGCATAGGAAGTACTACCTGTGTTTCGGGATCGCCAAAACGGCAGTTGTACTCGATTACCTTTGGCCCCTTGGGAGTTATCATAAGTCCGAAGTAGAGACAGCCCTCGAATGTACGTCCCTCGGAGTTCATTGCATTCATTGTGGGAATGAAAATCTTCTCCATGCACTCCTTTGCAAGCTCCTCGGTATAACAGGGATTGGGGGAAATTGTACCCATACCGCCTGTATTGAGTCCCATATCGCCGTCAAGAGCACGCTTGTGATCCATTGATGAAATCATAGGAATCATTGTCTTGCCGTCTGTGAAAGAAAGTACAGACACCTCGGGGCCTGTGAGGTATTCCTCAATAACTATTCTTGCGGAACTCTTGCCGAATTTCAGATCGTCAATCATATCGTGGACAGCCTGTACAGCTTCCTCCTCGTTCTGTGCAATAATAACGCCCTTTCCGAGAGCAAGACCGTCAGCCTTGATAACTGCGGGGTAGCTGTTCTGCTCTTTGAGATATGCTATAGCCTTATCAGACTCTGTGAATACCTCGTAGAAAGCTGTGGGAATGTTGTACTTTTTCATAAGCTCCTTTGAGAATACCTTTGAGCCCTCGATAATTGCCGCATTTGCCTTTGGACCAAATGTCATAAAGCCCTCAGCCTGCAATGCGTCTACCATTCCGAGAACAAGGGGATCATCGGGAGCAACTACTACCATATCGGGTTTAAGCTCCTTAGCAAGAGCAACTACGCCCTCAATATCGGTTGCACCTACGTTGAAGCACTCCGCATATTTAGATATACCGCCATTGCCTGGGGTACAGTAAATCTTGTCTACCTGCTTGCTCTCTGCAAGCTTCATAATAATTGCGTGTTCACGGCCACCGCCGCCAATTACAAGTACGTTTTTCATTGGTTTTTCCTCCTTTTTATGGGGGTTATTTTATTTTATAACAATATTTTCTATCAGCTTTTCAAAATCGGCTTTTACCTGTTCGTGACCGTTAGTATCGCTGTTATAAATTTCAAAGCTGTAAATCACATCATTTTTTTCAAATGCATATATTGTTGTTCTTCTCCAGCTATCATTATCATAATACATAACACTATAGCCATCAAATCCAAGAATTTCTGTTTCAGATATATCTTCAACAAAATCAAAATCTTCTGTTGAATCAAAGTATATTTCTCTGATATATTCCTCTGCTGAATTGTATTCTGAATTTGTTATGGCTTCTAACGTCAGTGTGGCAATTTCTTCTGCTAAAGTATCAACATCAAAATATATTATGTGTGCCGCATTATCATTTTCAGTTGCAACTGAAGAAAATATTGTATACTCATCGGGAATGTTAATTGAAAAATAGTCACACTCAAATTCTGTTTTCGGTCGTTTAATATTGCCATAAGTTCTGGCACTTTCAATTATTTCAAATGCAAGCTGACGTATGAGGTTTTCATCTTTGTCTTTGGGATAAGTCACTTCTACTCCAAAGCCGTTGAGAACATAATCTTTTCCATTTGTTTCATATATTGTGTATCTTTCATTTTCATCTGTATCAAAAGAATAAGCAATAACATCATACCTTCCGCATTCTATAATTTCATATGAACAATTTTGCTTGTCCGCATATATCCGGTTATAATGTTCTATAAGAACTTCGTTAGTTATGCTTCCATAAAAATCATAATTGCCGAAAACTCTAAAGACCGTATCATTATCATAATGATAATTGTCGAGTAACTCGCCCTTTTTGAAATCACTTCTCACATCATATTCTACCCATTTAACCATTTCAACCGTTTCATAGCTTGAAGCCTCTTTCAGATTGCCGCTTTCGTCAAGGTCTGAACAGCCTGTAAATGTACATACGGACATAGCCATAGCGGTAAATACTGATAAAAATTTTTTGTTCATAATAATTCCCCTTATATCATTAATAATTTGTGCCTGTAGTGTTTTTACATCCCTTATTTTGCGGGCGGATAATATCCGCCCCTACATAAATAATACACCACAGGACACGAAAAAGTTGCATTTATTCTAAAAATTGAGAGATTCCCTTTATTAGTGGTGGAAAAGTCTGATTCCTGTAAATGCCATTGCTATATTGTACTTGTTGCAAGTATCAATAACATTGTCATCACGGATAGAGCCGCCTGGCTCTGCAATATACTCAACGCCTGACTTATTTGCACGCTCGATATTGTCGCCGAATGGGAAGAATGCGTCAGAACCAAGGCATACACCTGTATTCTTTGCAAGCCATGCCTTTTTCTCCTCAACAGTAAATACCTCGGGCTTAACCTTGAAGATATTCTGCCATGTACCCTCTGCAAGTACATCCTCATACTCATCGCCAATGTATACATCAATTGCGTTGTCACGGTCAGCACGGCGGATATCGTCAACAAACTGGAGTCCCATAACCTGTGGTGACTGTCTTAACCACCAGTTATCAGCTTTCTGTCCTGCAAGGCGTGTGCAGTGAATTCTTGACTGCTGACCTGCTCCGATACCGATTGCCTGTCCGTCCTTTACGTAGCATACAGAGTTGGACTGTGTGTATTTGAGAGTGATAAGAGAGATAAGGAGGTCATCTTTCTTATCCTCGGGAATTTCCTTGTTATCTGTTACGATATTTGCAAGGAGGTCACGGTTGATGTCAAGCTCGTTTCTGCCCTGCTCGAAAGATACGCCGTATACCTGTTTTGTTTCGATTGGTGCAGGCTTGTAGTTCTCGTCAATTTTAAGAACGCAGTATGTGCCCTTTCTCTTTGACTTGAGAATTTCAAGTGCCTCATCGTCATAATCGGGAGCGATTACACCGTCAGAAACTTCACGCTGAATCATCTTTGCTGTGCATACGTCAACCTTATCTGAAAGAGCGATAAAGTCGCCGTATGAGGACATTCTGTCTGCACCTCTTGCTCTTGCGTATGCTGATGCAAGGGGTGTAAGCTCGCCTAAATCGTCTACCCAGTAAATCTTCTTTAAATCGTCAGAAAGAGGTCTGCCTATTGCTGCACCTGCAGGAGAAACGTGCTTGAAAGATGTTGCTGCACATACGCCTGTAGCTGCTTTAAGCTCCTTTACAAGCTGCCAGCCGTTGAGTGCGTCAAGAAGATTGATATAGCCCGGACGTCCGCAAAGCACCTCGATAGGAAGCTCGCTGCCGTCAGCCATGTATACTCTTGAGGGCTTCTGATTGGGGTTGCAACCATATTTTAACTGCATTTCATTTGACATAATAATGTCCTCCTTTTTAAATTTGTAATTCTTAATGCGTAATGCGTAATTACACACCTGAGATTTTGTTTTGTAGGGGCGGATATTATCCGCCCGATAACATCAATAATCTTCGTATTCGTATCTTATTTCGGAAGAATCGTCAACTTCGAGTATCTTGCGGTTTTTATCATCATACTCATAGTTTATCACAACATGCTGTTCAGAACCGTAGACATCCGAGGTCTTCTTGATAAGGTTGCTGTGGTCATCGTACTCGTACACATACGTAAAATCCTTGAACGTTTCTTTTTTATTTCCGAATTTATCCTTTGTACGTTCTCGGGTTTCTGTAAGCATATTTCCGGCATCGTCATAGGTATATGTATGCTCTGCAATTTCATCCTTATGAGCAGAATCATTAACAGTTTTCTTTGTGATATTACCATTTTCGTCATATTCGTACGTATACTTGTATACCCTTTCTATGCCTTCATCGACATCGGCACTGAACCATTCAGTCTCATTGCCATGCTCGTCATACTTTGTTTCGTAGTATGACGATTTTTTGAGTTCGCCGTTGTTATTGTAATAGATCGTTGTACTTGTCTGATTTCCTGCTTCATCATAGGTATTGATAAATACAGCTCCTATATCGTTTTTATCATTGCTGTACCATATATCTTTCAAAAGATTTCCGTTTTCATCGTACACTAAGCCATACTCTGTGTCCAAAGAAGAATGTATTACTTCGCCTGTATTGATATCCAACTTATTCTTTTTGATAGTATGATCATGCTCATCGTAAAGAATTTCATACTTCTCTTTAAGCTCGCCATTATCATAATGCGATTCTATGCATTTATAAGCTGGTTCATTTTCGGGAATTGTCAGTTCTTCTTCAGAAAGAGTATCGGGCATAGCTTCGAATTTTTCAGGCATTTCATTCTTGCAAGCGACAAGCGAGAAAAGCATTGCCGTAGCAATTAATATAGCATATATTCTTTTCATCGGAAAAGCCTTATTTATTCTTATTAATAATTCTTGTTTCAACAGAACCGTCCTCAAGATTTACAAAGCGAACAAAGAGAGATACCTTGTTATCCTCGTTGAGATTGTTCCAGAGCATATCTGTAAATTCGTCGATATTTCCGCTGATTTCTACAAGCTTAGGCTCGCCCTCGAAGCTTGGGAGAGGATTGCCGTCGCCCATATATGTGTGAATAAAGCGTCCCTCGCCGTTGATTGGGTCATTGTAGCTGAATGTGTATCTCTGGCAGGAATCGGGGTTGCCGTTTGCACTTTTGAGAATTGACATTGCATAGTTGAAGCCGTCCTCGTCAAAACGGAGAATACCTGAAATACGAGGTGTGTAGTTGGGAGCGTCGTCCTCAAATTCACGTGTACGGAGAGCCTGCTCAAATGTGAACTGCTTATCCATAAGCTCGTAAATTGTATCAGTCTGATCGCCGTTTGTAACAATAAGCTTATTTCCAAGAACTCTTACAGGTGCGTAAATAATAAGGTGGGGATCAGTAAGCTTTGAGGGATCAAATGCCTGTGTGCGGATGCCCTCGCCGTCCTCAACGAATACACGGTTACGACTGTTTTCGCTTCTGCCCATAATGAAATAGCCTGTTACAGCATATTTGCCGTCCTCTGACTTACCGATAACGATACCTCTGCCGGGGTATGCGTTTGAACTTAATTCCTTTGCTAAATCCAGTTTAATCATAATAATTTACTCCTCACTTGATAATAAAAGTATATATACAGTCCGCAAGGACTATTAATGCAACGAACGCTGTAATGATATTCAGCGTTTTTTCCTTTGGCTTTGCAAGCAGCCAGTCGTAAAACGGCTGTACTATGTAGAGGAAAAGCAATCCGCCCAATCCGAAACGTATTGACGGGCTCAACGCTATTCTCGCCTGAAAGTTTATGTCATAATCCGCATATGTCTGCCAGGGCCATGCACCTGTGAAAAATTCCAGTATGTAGCTTGCCGCAAGCTCCACCGCTGTGGCTATCGCCATACAGCCGAGGAATATAATAAACGGTTTGACATATACGAGCCATTCAGGCTCTTTTTTCTTCATAAGCGGTCGGAATGCTCCGAGGAAAAGTATGGCTCCCACTCCGTAAACGGGGCAATATGGGCCAAATAATACTCCCCTGTCGGAATATCCCCAACGGTAAACCACGACTTCAAGAAAAACCTCATAAAACCAGCCGAGAAAGGCATACATCATAAAGCACAGAAAAAGCTTCTGTATACGCTGATTTTCCGTAATAACCGAAAGCTTCATAGGCTTATCCCTTTACATACGCCTTGCCGTCGATGATTTCGATTTTATCCTGACAGAAAAGTGATACAGCCTTTGGAAGCAGCTTCCACTCCACATTCTCCATAATACGCTTCTGGAGAATTTCGGGGGTATCGTCCTTTTCAACAGCTACAACGCCCTGCAGGATAATTGCACCCGCGTCGGCTTCTTCATTTACGAAATGAATTGTAGCACCGCTTACCTTTACTCCGTAAGCAAGAGCCGCTTCGTGGACTTTAAGCCCGTAATAACCCTCTCCGCAGAATGAGGGAATAAGTGCAGGGTGAACGTTAATTATCTTATATGCGTACTTGCTTGTAACGCATTCATCAAGAATTGTCATAAAGCCTGCAAGTACAACTAAATCAGCCTGCTCCTCGTCAAGGGCATTGAGTACAGCCATACTGTAAGACTTTGAATCTGAATAATCCTTTCTGGGGATTACTCTTGTGGATATACCGTTATTTTTTGCTCTTTCGAGAGCATATGCGGAAGAATTTGAAGATATAACGCAGGTAATTTTACCGCCGATAATATCTCCTGCCTTTTCAGCGTCAATAAGTGCCTGTAAATTCGTACCGCCGCCCGAAACGAGAACAACTATATTTTTCATCTGTATCGCTCCTTATACTATAAACTCAAAGCTATAATAGCTATAATAACAACTGCCGCAGCTATGCCGCCTACTATTATGCTCCTGTAGTAAATTTCCGTAAGCTCTTTTTCACGGTTTGCAAAGTAGAAAAACATGGAATCATCGGGAGTATAGCGTATAAGCTCCTCGTCGCCGATTTCATATCTTTTCTTCTTATCGGGATAGGCATAAACGGAACTTATGAGCTCACCCTCTGCCGTTTCATACTCAACCACAGGATAATAATATTCTCCGACAGTCTTTTCCGTGTGATATTCCGTTATTTTACCATATGCGGCTTCTGTGTTTTCAATGCGTTTATTTATTTTTCTGATATGATACAGAAAAAGCATCACCATTGCTGCGTATATACCCAGCAAGCCATAAAGGAGATACCCGAAATGATATGTAACTCCCACGGCTATGAACGATAATACTGCCCATACATAATCGGCTTTTTCAACTTTCATAAGCTGCTCCTCACTTCGGGAACTGAACATGTCCCGGTATTATTTCTGTATCATCGGTAGACAAAGGAATGTTTTCGTCTATTATAACCTGTCCATAGATATCGGTAATTCTGAATGTAAAGGGCCCCTTTCCCATTTCCATAGACTCAAAATAATTGTACGGACGGCGTTGTATTTCCACAAATTCGCCGTTTTTGTTGAGATATTCAAGCTTTGTAATGGGATAGCGATGATTACGCACCTGCACTCCACACCAGTATTCCGTTGTACCCTCTTTCCACTTGTAGCACACAGGGGCATTTTCCGCTGTATCAAGGGGTACTATCTTCCATGACACGGGAACTCTGCCCTTTTCTTTCGGTGCAATAAGCGGAAATGCGTCAACGTACAGGTCAAGGTCTCCTTTTTTGCCCTCGGGGAGCAAGTCCGTTACAAGCATATTTATAGTGCCAAGCTCGCCTGTAACTTCAAGATATGCACCTGCAAGCTGCCCGTCGTTGTAGTCCGCAAGATTCATTGCCACTATCCAGTAATCCGTAGAAACAGGGTCAAGCATTGCACAGCCGCCAACATATCCGCCGCCGTAATATGTACCCTCGCCTGTGTGTATCGTACCTTTCGGTTCAAGAATACAGCTTTCGTCAATGGTGAAATCGTTGGGGATATCCCCGATTTCTTCATCTCTGTAGCCGTCACCAACACCAAGGAGAAAATCAGCCATAAGCTGGAGTTTTTCAGCTTCAAGTCCGCTTTTTCTTGCAAGAATAAGGTCGAAAACATCCACACGTTCATCACCTGTGAAATCCATAGATACACCTGCTGAAAATGCAGGCACAGAAGAAATGCCTATAGCTACCACAACTGCCGCTGCCGATGCTGTCAGAAATCTTTTCATATGCCTGCACTCCAATCTTTATATTTTGGATTAGCTTATGGGCATCTCTAAAAACCGGAACACGAGCGAAATTTCGTATATGACAAATATCAGTTACAAGGCGACAAACCGCAGTAATACTTGATGTATTACAAGGTTTTTCAACGCGGTAAATGATATTTGTCATAGAAAGTTCACCGTGAGGGAGGTTTTTAGAGGTGCCCTTATTAACAAATAATTACGCCCTCTGTTGACTCAACAAGCTCACCGAGAACATATGCGTCCTCGCCTGCTGCCTTGAGAGCTGCAATTGCCTTATCTGCGTCGTTCTTGTCAACGCAGGCAATCATACCAACACCCATGTTGAATGTGTTGAACATATCACGCTCTGGAATATTTCCGCTGCGTGCAATAAGGTCGAAAATAGGAAGAACCTGTACTGCGTTACGCTCAATCTTTGCCGCAAGATTCTTGGGAAGTGAACGTGGAATATTCTCATAGAAGCCGCCGCCTGTGATATGGGAAACAGACTTCACGTTTACTGTATCAATAAGATTCATAATAGCCTTTACGTAAATACGTGTAGGTGTAAGGAGAGTTTCGCCAAGAGTTGCACCTAAATCATCAAAATGCATAGCGAGATTCTGCTCGTTTACATCGAATACGCGTCTTACGAGGGAGAAACCGTTGGAGTGTACACCGCTTGACTTGATAGCGATAAGAACATCCCCTGCCTTCTGTGTATCGGGCTTTAAGATCTTGTCCTTATCAACAACACCTACAGAGAAGCCTGCAAGGTCGTATTCCTCCTCGGGCATAAGTCCGGGATGCTCTGCTGTTTCACCGCCAATAAGAGCACAGCCAGCCTGTACACAGCCCTCTGCAACGCCTGATACGATTTCAGCAATCTTCTCGGGAATATTCTTTCCGCAAGCGATATAATCAAGGAAGAACTGGGGCTTTGCACCACAGCAGATAATATCATTTACACACATAGCAACGCAGTCGATACCAACTGTATCGTGCTTGTCCATGATGAATGCAATTTTAATCTTTGTACCAACACCGTCTGTACCTGATACAAGTACGGGCTTGGAAATACCTGTCATATCAAGCTCGAAAAGGCCGCCGAAGCCGCCGATTCCGGAGATACATCCGGGGAGAGTTGTTCTTACAATGTGCTGTTTCATAAGCTCAACAGCCTTGTAACCGGCAGTAACGTCAACGCCTGCCTTCTTGTAGCTTTCGGAAAAACTGTTATTCATAAAATAATCCTCCAGTTATATATTATTCCTTACCGCTCCAGCAGTAAGTGCAAAGGTTACATTCGGGAAGTCCCACGGCATTTATCTTGCCCGGGAGTGTCTGAAATTCGAGAGATGTAAGCTTTAATCTGCGGCATATCTCGTCACGGAGTTTTCCGCCTCTCTCGGTTGATGAATCGCTGTATTCTGCAAGATACTTAACGCCCTCCTCGCCCTCAAACTCGTGAATTATCTGACGTGCGATAAGCTCAAGTTCTGAATGGCTTCTTGAGAAGTTAAGGTACTTACAGCTGTACATAATAGGCGGACAGGCTGAACGCATATGAACTTCCTTTGCTCCGTTTGCATAGAGAAATTCAACTGTTTCACGCATCTGTGTACCTCTTACGATACTGTCGTCAACAAAAAGAAGTTTTTTACCCTCGATAAGTTCATGAACGGGGATAAGCTTCATTTTTGCGACTTTATTTCTCATACTCTGGCTTGACGGCATAAAGCTTCTTGGCCATGTAGGAGTATACTTGATAAACGGGCGGGCAAATGGTATGCCGCTTTTGTTGGCATAGCCTATAGCGTGGGGAGTACCTGAATCAGGAACTCCGCAGATATAATCAACATCAGGAAGTCTGCCTGCCGCCATATCATTTTCTGCCATAATCTCGCCGTTGCGTGTACGCATAACCTCTACATTCACACCCTCATAGCAGGCTGTGGGATAGCCGTAATATGTCCAGAGGAATGTACACATCTTCATCTGTGAGGGATCGCCCTCGGCAATTGTTTCAATGCCGTCGGAGGTCATTTTTATAATTTCTCCTGCGGCAAGCTCCTTATATGTTTCATACCCCAGCTTCTGTGAAGCAAAGGACTCTGTAGAAAGACAGTAGCCGTCCCATCTCTTGCCAATTACAATGGGGAGTCTGCCGAACTTGTCACGGGCGGCAATAATACAGTCCTTTGTAAGTATAATAAGAGAAACAGTTCCCTCAATTTTTTCCTGTGCATAGCGGATACCATCAACAAAGTTATCCTTCTGTGCAATAAGTGCACCGATAAGGTCGCCTGAATTGATATTTCCGCTGCTCATTGTTTCAAAGTTTGCACAGCCGTTCTGTAAGAGCTCATCTGTAAGCTCCTCGGCATTTCTTATAACGCCCACTGAACATATAGCATAGAGTCCAAGCTTTGAACGAACCATAATAGGCTGGGGATCTGTATCGCTGATACAGCCGATACAAAGCTTTCCCCTCATATTTACAACATCGTCCTCGAACTTTGTTCTGAAAGGTGAGTTTTCAATGCTGTGAATTGCACGCTGAAAGCCGTTATCCTCGGAATAAACAGTCATACCGCCACGGCGTGTGCCGAGATGTGAATGATAATCAGTGCCGAAGAATACATCGGTTACGCAGTCGTTTTTAGATGCTGCTCCAAAAAATCCACCCATCAGCAGTCACCCTTGATTATATTGTCAATTTCGCTCTGCAAAGCCTTATCCTTGGCAATAACACCCTCTGCCATAGCCTTTTTCTCTGCGGCAAGCTTTTCAGCAAGAGCCTCATCGGAAATTGCAAGCATCTGAACAGCAAGAACTGCCGCATTCTTTGCACAGTTAATACCAACTGTTGCAACGGGCACTCCGGGGGGCATCATTACTGTAGCAAGAAGTGCGTCCATACCCTCAAGAGCAGCTGACTTCATAGGAATACCGATAACAGGAAGTGTTGTATGACCTGCAACAACACCTGCAAGGTGAGCAGCCATACCTGCGGCACAGATAATAGCTCCGAAGCCGTTTGCCTTTGCATTTGAAGCAAACTCGCAAGCCTCGGCAGGTGTGCGGTGTGCACTCATAACACGGCACTCAAATTCAACGCCGTATTTTTTCAGCTCTGTAAGAGCAGACTTCACAACAGGAAAATCGCTGTCGCTGCCCATGATAACTGCAACTTTTTTAGACATAATATCTATTCTCCATTCTGATTTATTTACTCCGCAATTGTTTCCTCATGCGGATATTCAGGAGCCTGCGGCTCGAACGAACCTGATACAGCCTCCAGATCTGTTTCGTAATTTCCACGGAATCTTACATAAGCCTTGACCGCTTCGTCATATTCCTTTGTCACATCTTCTTCCGTGGCATATGATATTTTTACATCGGCTGAAACGGCCACATCGAAAACAGATGTTCCGTCGTCGGAGCCTACGTTGTAAATGTGTATTTCGGGAACGGCTATAAGTTCCTTGCTGAAAATTTCTTTGGAATTGGGAAAAAGCTTTTTTAACTGCCACAAATCCAATCCTGCTTCTTTCATGAAAACTTCATCATCTTTTAAAGCATATGAAATATAGCGTTCTGTGAACTCCGTCATCTGCTCAATCATAACAGGTGTAAGCTTTGAAAGAAGCACACGGCTATAAATGTTGAGCTCATAGGGCTTATCCGCTATTTTTCCCGAGAGATTGGCACTTCTGAAAAAAAGTCCGTTTTCACTCACCTCATAGAGATAACTGCCCATTTCATCAACAAGCTGAATTTCATTTTCGCTGAAAGTGCAGCTTTTCCAGACATTGCTGAAACAGGGGACGAAATTGCCGTCATATAAAACAATATCACTGTCATTTTTTACCGAAGCACAGTAAAAAACTTTCCCTGCAGCAGTTCTTTTCTCAATTCTGCTGTAAATGAGGGGAACTGTAACATTTCCGTCAAAATCAATACAGCCGTATTTCAGACCGCCGCTTGTTTTCTTCGAGGCGATACAGATATTTTCCCCTGCAAATTCAAGGCTGTTCCACTCGGAAACGGCAAGAATACGCCCCGACTCCGAAATTCCATACAAGCCGTTTTCAGCGGAAAATATTGAATACCCCTGGTCATTGACATCAGTTATTTTTTCGGAACCTGCATTTCCGCCGTTTATATCTGGATTATTGTCGCCGTTGAGATAAAATCTCGTAATCGCAACAGCCAGAATTATAAGAACGATGAAAAGCAGTGATACAATAAGCTTTGTCCGATTATTCATTATTCTTTACTTCGGCAGTTTTTTTTCTGCTGCGGTAATCCTCGTCTGTTTCGCCTGTTATATATATAGGACGTTTCTTGACTTCAAGATAAGTTTTTGCAAGATACTGTCCCATAATTCCGATACAACCCAGCTGAACTCCGCCTATTCCGAAAATTGCAGAAAGGATATAAAAAGTTGAACCCGAGTAATATGTTGCAATTGTAACAATCAGACCAATCACGAAAAGGATAAAGCCAATTATAAGACTGATAATTCCGCAGAAAACCGACAGAGCAAGCGGGAATGTCGAAAATGCCATGATGCCCTCAAGAGAATATCTGAACAAGCCCCAGAACGACCATGAGGAAGTACCGGCAGGACGCTCAACATTTTCATAGGGCATATACTGGGTTTTAAAGCCCACCCAGCTGAAAATACCCTTTGAGAAGCGGTTGTATTCCGACATATCAAGAATAGCGTCAACCATTTGTCTTGTCATAAAGCGGAAATCCTGTGCACCGTCAACAATTTCGGTGTCGGATATCTTGTTCATTATCTTGTAGAACTGTCTTGCAAACCATGACCTTACGGGAGATTCTCCAGTGCGGCTTACTCTGCGTGTTGTAGCACAGTCAAACTCGCCGTCCTTGACATAGTTGTACATCTGCGGCAGAAAAGCAGGCGGATGCTGCAAATCAGCGTCCATGACAACAACATAGTCACCCTTACAGTTTTTCAGACCTGCATACATACCCGATTCTTTTCCGAAATTGCGTGAAAAGGAAATATATCTCACACGCTTGTCCTTATCGGCAAGCTCACGGAATATTTCAAGGGTTCTGTCTTTAGAACCGTCATTTATAAAGAGAAATTCAAAGTCAATATCGTTATGCTCTTTTTTCATAGCATCACTGACTTTAATTATTTCATCGTAAAACATCGGAAGCACTTCCTGCTCATTATAGCAGGGTACAACCACAGAAATGAGTTTCATAACACCCCTCCGTTGTAAAAAATAAATACACTATTAATTATACTACATTATAAAGAGAAATGCAATAGCTTTGAGAAAATTTTCACATATATTTTCCCCATACGACAACAATCCCGTTTGTGACGATTATCAAATTCAAGTTGTTGAAATATCTCACAAATTTTGTAACATTCCATGAAATTATGGACAAAAAAATCAATAACAATTTGTTATTTCCGCTGAAAATTTAATTTTTAGTATATTTTTACCACTTAATTATAAAAAAACTGTTGATTTTTTTTGTGAAATGAGGTATAATAGAACATGATAAAATGGAAAGTATGCGTAAAGGCAACACCGTACAGAGGTTGTGCGAAATATGCAATCAGATTTCTCACAAGCCGTCAAATGAGCTTTGTGTTGTGTTGCTTAAGCATTTCTAAAGAACGGCTCCCCCGCTGCCGTAAAGCGAAGGCTGCTTCTCCTTTTAGAGGAATGCAGGATTGGAGAAGGTTATGAATATTACCCTTGTAACAACTTCATTTAACGACGAGGTTCACGGAACTTTCAATGACAAAAGAACAGGCTGCGGCATCAACCTGATGAAGACTGAATACGGATCCCGCTACCGCCGCGGCGGAAGTATGACAGATTTAGGCGAAATTACCTGCGAAAGATGCAAGACAAGAATCGCCAAGGAAATGATTAAATCAGACCAGAAGGAAATGAAGGCAATTCTCAAAGAGGAACGCCTGAAAGCAAAAAAAGGTCTTGGAGATGAGGGTATTGTTCCTCTCGGCAATACAACAGCAAAGATTACATCCGCACAGAACGTACAGCCGCAGCAGCCTGTACAGGCACAGTCGCCTGCACCTGCTCCCGCTCCCGTTCAGGAACAGCCAAAGCCTGCTTATCAGCCTAATGGTGCTCCTGCTCTCAACGATGACCTTGCACAGTTTGCAATTCAGAAGCCTGTTGAGCAGGAAGAAAAAGCAAATAATTACTTCGAGGCAGAACGTCCTGTGCTTTTCGATAATGAGCCGTCACCAGCACCTGCTCCCGTGGAAGAAGCACCTCCTGTTGACGACTTCCTTGCACAGTTTGCTATCCAAAAACCAGATGAGCCACAGCATGATACAACCGACAGCGAAACTGACTTCCTTGCACAGTTTGCAGTTTCTGACACCGTAAAGGAAGAAGCACAGCCTGCTCCGTCAGCAGAGCCAGCAGCACCTCCTGTTATTGATGATATTTCCGCAGCACTTGCGGCTATGGAAAATAATTCATACATATCTTCTGCCAAGACAGAAGAACCTGCCCCCGTACAGCCAGCACAGGCCGCAGACAAATCCCGTGATTACATGGACGACTGGGATACACTTGCAAATCAGCTTTTCTCTGACGACTCCGAAATTTCCGATATGATAAATGAGGAAGTAAAGGCTGTTGACGAGATATTGACTGCTCCTGTTCTTGATGATATCGGTGATAATCTTCCCGAAACTACTCCTGTACAGCCCGTCGCTGCCGCAGAGGAAATAAAAGCTCCCGTTCTTGAAGATATCGGAAGTGACATTCCCCAAGCACCAGCTCCTGTACAAACCGCTCCTGTTGAAGAAATCAAGCCCGTGCCTGTTGAGGAAATCAAGGCTGCTCCTGCTGAGGAAATCAAGCCTGCAGCTGCTCCCGAGCCCATGCCTGTTATTGACGATATTTCTGCAGCTATTTCAGCAATGAACATTCCTGCTGCACCCAAGGCACCTATAAACGATGACCTTATCCTTGAAGATATTTCCGAGGACGACGATGACGACTCATTCGACCTCATCTCACCTGAACTTGAGCCCAAGGAAGAGAAAGCACCTGTTCTCGATGATATTTCAGACGCTATTTCCGCAATAAGCAGCCCTGCTGTATCAGCACCTGCACCTGCTTCTGTTCAGCCTGCTCCTGCACCTGTTCAGGCTCCGCCTGTTATTGATGATATTTCAGCCGCACTGAACGCTCTGAACACACAGCCCACTCCTGCAGGTGCTGTTCCCACACAGAATGCACCTGTTCAGCCTGCACCTGTGCCTGTTCAGCCCGTTGCAACTCCCGTTCAGCCTGCTCCTGCTCCCGTTCAGCCTGCTCCTGTGCCTGTTCGACCTGTTGTTACTCCTGTTCAGCCAGCCGCTGTTCCGAATACTGCTGCTCCTGTAGGTCAGATTCTTTCCGTGCCGCAGATTACAGGCTATGACAGCCTCAATCAGCCTATATACTCATATATTCAGATGCAGATTCAGAGCTACGACCAGAACGGTCAGCCTGTTCTTGCACCTCTGCCGGGACAGAATATCCCCGATCCTACAGCTGCAACATTCAGTCAGAGATTCAATCAGAATACACGACTCCGTGACGCTATTGCCGCAGCAAAGGAAATTCCTACTTCCACAAAGGATATGACTCCCGGACAGAAAATTGCCGCAGCAAATGCAGCAAAGGGAGATCCCGTAACTGCAAATGTATCGAAAATCGCAACAAATCCCCATTCAAAGGCTACATCACAGGCGTTTATTTCTGCTATTTCCGAGTCAAAGGAATACGCAAACCAGAGCCTTACAGAAACACAGGGATTACAGCAGAGAACAAGCGTCCTCAACTCCGTTGAAGATGTTCTTTCCCAGCTTGGAGATAATTCACTTAAAGAAAAGAAACTGGCAGAAGCAAAGGTTCAGACAAATATCCCTGCATATCAGGAATACAAGGCTCCCACACAGAGAAGCACATATTCCCCCAGGCCTGCAGCACCTGCAGCACCTGCACCCAGACCTGTTCAGCCCGATGAGAGATTCCTTTCCAAATCAGAGCTGAAAGCAAAAAAGAAGCAGGACAAAATAGACGCTAAATTCCAGAAGGAAATGGCAAAGAGAAAATAAAAAAAGTGTTATCCTGCCGAAATGGCAGGATAACTTCAAAAATGAGGTTGAAAATATGGATAGAAATGATATTATCAAAGAACTCCGTGCAAAACTTGGAGATTCACTTGAAGAAAATGAAAAAATGCTCAAAGCTGCAGGAGAAAAATATGCCGAAGAAGGCAATCTCGACGGTGTTAACGCTGTAGGCGAACTTCTTCTTGAGATTATGCCCGAAGACAGAAAGAAAGAAATTGAACGTCTTACACACATTGACGGCATGAGACTTGACGAGTACCACCAGAAAATCGTTGACCTTATCGAGGAAAAGAAAGCTGTACAGGCACTTCCTCTTGCTGAAAAGCTGTACAACAAAATCACTCTTGAGTATGCACCTACAGAAACAGCAAAATTTGTTTCACTCCGCAATCCTTTTGAGGATAATCTCTGTCAGATTCTTTTCAAGGATGACAAGATATTAAATCGTACTCCTTTCGATTTTTCATCTTTCATCACCACATACGCTTATCTTCTTGTAGAAACAGGCTCTAATATTGACGCTATACCTGTTCTTGAAACAGCTATCGAGTACAACCCTGTAGACGTTGCACCAAGATTTGAGCTTTGTGAAGTATATAAGCTTATCCGCAACAAGAGAATGGTTATTGAAGTTTCAAGAGATACCCTTAAAGTTGCTTCTTCTCCCGTTGCAATTGCAAGATGTTACGCAAATATCGGCTACATTCTCACATCTTTTGCTGATTTTGAGGATGCAGGCGTATTCTATACTGCAAGCGTTATGTTCGCACCAAACTCTGCTGTTCCACTTGAAATGAAGCACCTTTCAGACCTTAAGGGCTCGCCTATTATGCGTCCCACACAGCAGCAGCTTATCAACACTATGAAGAAGTATGACATTGACTTCGGTCCTGATAAGACAGTTATCGAAGTTTGTGCACAGCTTTCTTCACATTTCCTTGCAAAGAAGGATTACCCCAACGCTTTACAGGCTCTTAAGATGACATATAATCTCACAAGAGACGAACACGTCAAGGAGCTTATTCTCAAAATTGATCCTAATTCTCCTATGCTTCGTCCCCAGCAGGGTGCATCACCCGATCAGGCGGCTGCAAACAGAGGAAATATAACTAAAAATTAGCAGAAAAGCCGAGGAAAAATCCTCGGCTTTTTTCTCTGTGTAACGCTCTATTCAAATTATGTTCAATTTCTCATAATATTTTTTCGGAAATCAATTGACTTTTTTGTTATTTTGCGGTATAATAGAATATATTATAAGAAAATATAGTCGGATATTCTCACCGACATACTTAAAGATATTCCACTACAAGAAAGAAGGTCTGTAAAATGGCAAATGAAAAAAGTCTGAAAATTTTAATCGTTGACGATGATAAGAATATATGCGACTTGCTTCGACTCTATCTGGAAAAAGACGGCTACAGCGTTATTCTCTCCCACGACGGCGAGGAGGCTGTTGTAAAATTCAACGCCCTCAAACCTGATATGGTTCTTCTCGATATCATGCTCCCCGGAATCGACGGCTGGCAGGTTTGCCGTGAAATCCGCAAAAAGTCAAATGTGCCAATTATCATGATTACCGCAAAGGGCGAAACTATCGACAAGGTTATCGGTCTTGAACTTGGTGCGGATGATTACATCGTTAAGCCTTTCGACGCAAAGGAAGTTATCGCACGTATTAACGCAGTTACACGCCGTGTCGGCAATATAAATGTTGAGCCCGAGGTCAAGGAAGTGCGTTATGAAAAGCTTTCTGTTAATATGACACGCTATGAGCTCAAAGTCAACGGAAAAATCATAGATACTCCCCCGAAGGAGCTTGAACTTCTCTATTATCTCGCTGCAAATCCCAACAGAGTATACACAAGAGATCAGCTTCTTGACGAAGTATGGGGATTTGAATACTACGGCGACTCCAGAACAATTGATGTTCATATCAAAAGACTCCGTGAAAAGCTTGAAGGCATTTCCGAAAAATGGGCATTAAAAACCGTTTGGGGCGTAGGATATAAATTCGAGGCAGAAGAGGAAGAATAATTCCCTGCTTCTTATCAAGGGGGCAGCACAGCTGTCCCCTGATTTATTCATTACTTATAATTTGAATCTAAAATGAAAGAAGTGATTGCCTTGAAAGCCAGAAACAGCTCCTACTTTCAGATGTTCAGACTTACTATAATTATAATTGCGTCTGTATTGATTTTGATTGGTGCTGTTATTATTAATATCAGTTCAAAACTGGTCCGCAAGGGACAGCTTGATAAGGTAAAATCAGCAGGTGATTTGTTTATAAGCTGCGTTACCGATGAATACGCACGGGATAAAAACAGCTATATCCGCAGTGCAGAATATCTGTGCGGCAAATTCACACGTGAACAGGAAGTGCGTATTTACCTTTTCAACGGCGACGGCGTATGTCTTGCCTCCCCTGACGGAAACCTGTCAAGAAAGCTTACAAAATCAACTATATCAGAATTAGAAAAAGGCGATGTACTCGGGTTGAGTTCAAAATACCTCTCGCAGAATATCCCCTCTTTCAACTACATCACAAAGGTCTTTTTACGTGAAAGCGACGGTAAATATACACCTATGTATGTCCTTGCCGCAGGTACAACTGAACAGGCTGAAATCTGCACAATGATTATCGTTGCTTCGTATGCTTCAATTTCTCTCCTCTTTTTCATCGGCTGCTTTTTTGTGTTCAGACGCAAAATCAAAGCCAATCTGCAATTTGAGGAGGAGTTCCTCCGCATTGTGGAGGAATACTCAAAGGATAACTTCACAGAAAAGCTCTCCACGGATATTTCGCCCAATTTCAAGCGTATATGCGACCTTGTCAACACTCTTGCGTCAAATGTTGAAAAAAGCGAGGAAACAAGCAGCACTTTTATTTCCAATGTTTCCCATGAGCTTCGTACACCTATGACGACAATAGGCGGTTTTGTTGACGGTATCCTTGACGGCACCATAAAGAAAAGCCGCCAGCAGGAATATCTTATACTCGTGTCACAGGAAATACAGCGTTTGCGTATACTCATAAGCTCAATGCTCAATATGAGCCGATTTGAGTCGGGCACAATGCGTCCTAACTTCAAGGAAACAAACCTTACAGAGCTTGTCATCAAGGTTGTTCTCATGTTTGAAAAGCGTATTGAGGAGAAAAATCTGGAAGTTGAAGAACTGGACAGCCGCCGCCTTTATGCAGTTGTTGACGCTGACCTCATTCAGCAGGTTATATACAACCTTGTTGAAAATGCTGTAAAATTTGTAAACGAAAATGGTACCCTTTCCTTTACCTTTGACGAAAAAGATGAAGAATGTATCATCGGCGTAAAAAATACGGGTGAAGGTCTTAAAGATACCGAAATCGAGCAGGTTTTCAACCGTTTCTACAAAACTGATTCCTCCCGTGGAAAAGATACCACAGGACTTGGACTGGGATTGTCAATATCCCGAAAAATTGTTCACCTGCACAACGGTCATATCGTTGTAAAGAGCGTTGAGGGTGAATATACAGAATTTTTGGTGCATATCCCCAAAGACTGTACCAAAACAGAAAAAGAAAAACAGAATTAAGGAGCAAATATGGACCGCAGAGATAACGTATTCAATGAACTCCAGAGGGAACAGACAACTCCCTCAACGGGACAGCAGCCACAGGGATATCGCCCTGATATACAGCAGCATAATCCGAACGGAGGGCAATATAATCCTAATCAACCTCGTTACAATGGATATCCACAGCAATATAATCCAAATAGACAGCAATACAATCCTAATCAGCAGTATAATCCCAATCAAAGACCACAGTATTACCAGAATTCTCCACAACCCACACCATATCCCCCTGTAATGACTCCCGAACAAAAAGCGGCAGCAGAGGCTAAAGAGTCAAAACTCCGCAGCCGCCGTGAAAAGACAATTGTTGTACTTTTCTTTGTGCTTGTAATTATTGCCGCACTTATTGGAATTTTCGGCATTGTATACGATATTATCACAAGCAAGGACAGAATTGCCAACGTACACACTTCGGATAAGGTAGTTATTTTTCAGAATTCTAAACCTGTAGAAGCCAATCAGATAACTGAACAGCTTGATGAATACGGCAGATATTCCACCGAGGGCGTAGCCGCCGCCGTAAGAGAGTCAATCGTTGAAATTTACACATATTCCGATGCATTCCACAATAATCTCAGCGGAACAGGCTCGGGCGTTGTCCTCAACAAAGACGGATATATCGTAACAAATGCCCACGTTCTCAAGGCTGACGGATATCACGATGTACACACGGCTGACGGAAAAGTTCATTCTGCATCAATTGTAGGCAGAGATTCAAAAACTGACATAGCCGTGCTGAAAATCAACGCTTCTGACCTTGTACCAGCAGTTCTCGGCGACTCTGATGAAGTCGTTGTGGGCGAACAGGTCATAGCTATCGGCAATCCTGCAGGCCTTACAGGAACTGTTACAAATGGTATTGTTTCCGCTGTAAACCGTGAAATCAGAAGCGATTCAACAGGCTTTGAGATGAACTGCATACAGACAAACGCTGCAATTTCCCCTGGAAATTCGGGCGGTGCACTTGTAAATATGTACGGTCAGGTTATAGGTATCACTTCTTCAAAGTATATAAGCGGATTTTACGAGGGGCTTGGTTTTGCAATTACTATCAACGAAGCGAAGCCGATTATTGAGGAGCTTATCAGCAACGGATTTGTTGGCGGACGTTTCAGAATTGGTATTACACTTATTGATATGAGCAGTGAGGGAAATATTCTCACTATTGAGCAGGAACTTGGATATGAGCTTCCCGATGACTTCAAGGGTATTTATATCAACGACATAAATCAGGATTGCGACATTGCGAATACAGCTCTTGAAATAGGCGATTTCATTACAAAGATTGACGGCAAGCACGTTGAAACATATGACGAGCTTTATGATACAATTAGTGCAAGCTATGGTGCAGGCGATACCGTTCCTGCAACTTGTGCAAAGGTTGACAAAGACGGAAATATCGAGGAATACGAGATAGAATTCATGCTTATGGAAGATACAAGCGGTGACTATTAAATTTCAGATAATCCAAATTAAGGGGACGCTCTGCAAGTGAGAGCGTCCCCTTAAATACATCAAATTATTGTTATTTATAATTTTTATTAAAACCTACATCAACTCCCTCGGTCTGACAGTGTTAACCCCTGCAACTCCGCCAAATGCCCCCGATACCGCAAGAATTATCAGCTTTGCAGGAGAGGTAATCCCCCCGAATTGAAGCGATATAACAAGCAAAAGAAGATATATTATCCCTCCGCAAATTGCTCCCTCATACATACCATATCTTCGACGGTATTTTCCGCAGAGATATCCGCTGAAATATCCGCTGACAAACAGGCATATAACCGTAAATATCCCCGTAAACATCATGGCATTGAATACAAAATAAGAAACCGCCGTGCATATTACACAGCAGAAAAATCCGCACAGCAAGCCAAATCCCACGGATAAAGCAAAGCCCATAAATGTGCTGTCCCACAGCTTTTTTCTGTAACGTCCCATAAAAAACCTCCGCACAGTATTACTTAATACTATGCGGAGTATTTCTTTTTTATTCCTCTGTATCTTCAGACTTCTTATTCTTCTTGGACTTCTTCTTGCTGTCCTTGTCGTCCTCTTCGCTTACGCCTGCAGCTGCAAGCTTTGTTTTAGCCTTTGCCTGTGCTTCCTTAATACGCTCTGATGCGGAAACATTTTCAGCAATTGCCCACTTCTTGATGCGGAGTTTATTACGCTCGCCGCCTGTTTCGATAACAACTGTATCGTCGCCGATACGCACAACCATACCAACGATACCGCCGCTTGTGATAATCTCATCGCCAACCTGTAAGCTGTTCTGCATTTCCTTTGCTTCCTGCTCACGCTTCTTCTGTGGTCTGATTGCCATGAAGTAGAGGAGAACGAACATAATAACAAGGGAAATCATAAGCTGCATAAAGCCGCTATTACCTGCAGTAGGCTGCTGTCCGTTTGCAGCACCTGCTGCTTCACCCTCTGCAAATGCGTTCATTGCCATTGCACTTGCTGACATAACTGTAATTACAGCTGTTACAAATGCATACGCTAACTTTCTTTTCATAATTATATACTCCTTTCGTCTGTATAGACTTGCTATCTTTAATTATACCATATATAGCGAAAAATTGCAATAGTTTTCAGAAAAAAATTCGTAAAAAAGCCGCCCATACGGACGGCTTCTGTTTATATTAATTAGTCAGCAAGCTTGATGATAGCCATCTCAGCAGCGTCGCCACGACGGGGGCCGATCTTGATGATCTGTGTGTAACCACCGTTCTTTTCAGCATACTTGGGAGCAATCTCATCGAAAAGCTTCTTAGCAACAGCTTCCTTAGTAACATAAGCCATTACCTGACGCTTGGAGTGCAGATCGTTGTTCTTACCGATAGTAATCATCTTCTCTGCAACAGCACGAACTTCCTTAGCTCTTGTAACGGTAGTCTCAATCTGACCGTTCTCGAGAAGGAAAGTTACCATGCCTCTGAGCATTGCCTTTCTGTGGTCAGATGTTCTGCCCAGCTTTCTTGTACCCGGCATGTATTTCACTCCTTTTCATTATAAGTGATAGTAATCCTGCCCTGCGGACAGGTTCGTTTATTATTCTTCCTCTGAGGAGAGGTCAAAGCCCAGTGACTGGAGCTTCTCCTTGACCTCGTCGAAGGACTTCTTTCCAAGGTTTCTTACCTTCATCATTTCTTCCTCAGACTTGTTGATGAGGTCATCTACTGTATTAATTCCCGCACGCTTCAGACAGTTGAATGAACGAACTGAAAGGTCAAGATCTTCAATAGTCATCTCAAGGATTTTCTCCTTGCCCTTTTCGTCCTTTTCAACGAGGATTTCAGCAAGACCAGCTTCCTCTGAAAGGTCGATAAAGAGCTTAAGATGCTCATTGAGCAGATTTGCAGCCTGTGAAAGAGCTTCCTTTGCGGAGATTGTACCATCTGTCCAAACCTCCATAGTAAGCTTGTCATAGTCAGTTACCTGTCCAAGACGTGTGTCCTCTACTGTGTAGTTCACCTTTAATACAGGGGTGTAGATGCTGTCAACAGCGATAACGTCAACAGGAAGATTTACCTGCTTCTTGTTTCTCTCTGCTGAAACGTAGCCTCTGCCTCTGTCAATAGTGATTTCCATGTAGAGCTTTGCGTCCTTGCCAAGAGTAGCAATATGCATACCCGGATCAAGAATGTTCACCTCGGAGTCAGCCTTTATGTCCCCGGCAGTGATCTCACATTCGCCCTCTGCTTCAATGTAAACAGTCTTTGGACCGTCACCGTAAAGCTTGGCTGTAAGACCTTTTATACTGAGGATAATTTCCGTAACGTCTTCTTTAACGCCGGGAATTGTTGACAACTCATGGTGTACGGTGCCATCCTTGCCCGAAAGCTTAACAGATGTAACCGCAACACCCGGAAGTGAGGAGAGCAGCACACGTCTGAGGCTGTTTCCAAGAGTTATACCATATCCACGCTCAAGCGGTGCTAAAACGAATTTGCCGTATTTGCCGTCACTTTTAAGCTCGACAATGTCGATATCCGGCTTGTTGATTTTTTCCAGCATAAAAACCCTCCTGTTTCGCAATTAAATTTACGAGTCTTTTTATCTCAGCAATCAGCCGATTACTTAGAATAGAGCTCGACGATGAGGTGTGTAGCTACCTCGTAGTCAATGTCCTCAGCTGAAGGAAGACGAGTTACAGTTGCACTGAAATCGTCCTTCTTAGCGTCAAGCCATGTAGGAACGATTCTGTCCTTTGTTTCCTCAACTGTAGCCTTGAACTTCTCTGATGTTCTGTCCTTCTCCTTAAGAGCGATTACATCGCCAACCTTAACTCTGTAGGAGGGGATATTTACCTTTTTGCCGTTTACTGTGTAGTGGCTGTGAACAACGAGCTGTCTTGCCTCACGTCTTGTGAGAGCGAGACCCATTCTGAAAACTACGCTGTCCAGTCTGGATTCGAGACAAGTGATAAGGTTGTCACCAGCCTTACCCTCCATCTTTGAAGCGATCTCAAAGTAGTGATAGAACTGCTTTTCGAGTACGCCGTAGATAAACTTCAGCTTCTGCTTTTCCTTAAGCTGAAGACCATATTCGGATATCTTCTTTCTGTTGTTAGCATTCTTGAAACGGATAGACTCCTTCTTGGAAACGCCGAGAACAGCGGGGCTGATGCCCAGATATCTGCACTTTTTAAGAATTGGTTCCTTCTGTACTGCCATTTAAAACACCTCCATTTGATTAGACACGTCTTCTTTTGGGAGGACGGCATCCGTTGTGGGGAATAGGAGTTACGTCCTTAATCATTCTAACTTCAAGACCAACTGTCTGAAGTGCTCTGATTGCTGCCTCACGACCTGCGCCGGGTCCCTTTACGTAAACTTCTACGTACTTAAGACCGTGCTCCATAGCTGCCTTTGCAGCTGTTTCAGCAGCTGTCTGAGCTGCGAAAGGAGTGGACTTCTTGGAGCCTCTGAAACCAAGCTCACCAGCACTTGCCCATGAAATTGCGTTACCCTGTGTATCAGTGATAGTAACGATTGTATTGTTGAAAGTGGACTGAATATGAACTGCGCCGCTTTCGATATTCTTACGCTCTCTACGTCTTCTGATTGTAGAAACCTTTTTACCCTTCTGCTGTGCCAAAGCTCATACCTCCTTACTTCTTCTTGTTAGCGATTGTCTTTACAGGACCCTTACGAGTTCTTGCGTTTGTCTTTGTTCTCTGACCTCTTACGGGGAGACCCTTTCTGTGACGAACGCCTCTGTAGCACTGAATCTCAACAAGTCTCTTGATGTTAAGAGCAACTTCACGACGAAGGTCACCCTCAACAGTGTAATTTGCATCGATATAGTCACGAAGCTTTGCTAAGTCCTCCTCAGCGAGATCCTTAACTCTTACGTCAGGATTTACGCCTGTATTGTTGAGGATATCTGTAGCAGTCTGACGACCGATTCCGTAGATATAAGTGAGACCGATTTCGATTCTCTTATTCTTCGGAAGATCAACACCGGCTATTCTTGCCATATAATTACCTCCATTACTTAGCGCAGAGATTAACCCTGACGCTGCTTATGCTTCGGATTTTCGCAGATAACCATGATTCTGCCTTTACGTTTGATAACCTTGCACTTTTCGCAAATAGGTTTTACTGAAGGTCTGACTTTCATTGAAAATACCTCCTCTTTCTTACTTGACACGCCATGTTATACGACCTTTTGAGAGATCGTAGGGTGACATTTCAAGTTTTACCTTGTCACCCGGCACTATTCTGATATAATTCATTCTGAGTTTGCCGGAAACGTGTGCGAGAACCTCGTGACCGTTTTCCAGCTGTACCTTGAACATTGCATTGGGGAGAGCGTCTGTAACGACACCTTCAACCTCGATTACATCTTCCTTGGACATAGGATAACCTCCTTTACTCCTCACCGCCGAAGTCTTTCAGCAGTGTTCTGAGCTTTTTATCAGTTATATCTTTAATATCAATCATACTGTTTGTAAGGGATATATGCTTTACGTTTTTACGTTTCGGGGTTTCAAGCTTTCTGCTCTTACCGTCCGCTATAAAGCAGTATTCCTTTTCGATTGCCGTCACAACAAAGAATGTGTCCTTGTCACGACCGGCCTTAGCCCTTACAACCGAGCCAATTTTAAGCTCCACAATAAATTCCCCCTATCGTCAGGGTGTGGTCAGTATCACAGGACCATCAGGAGTTATTGCGATTGTATGCTCAAAATGAGCCGACAGCGAACCATTTTTCGTAACCACGGTCCATCCGTCATTGAGAGTTTTAACATCGTCGCCTCTGACATTAATCATAGGCTCGATACATATTGTCATACCCGATACCAGTCTCGGGCCCCTTCCGGGCTTGCCCCAGTTTGATACCTCGGGTGATTCGTGTACCTCTCTGCCGATGCCGTGGCCGCAGTAATTTCTTACGATCCCGTAGCCGCGTGAAGCGCAATACTCTTCAACAGCATGAGAAATATCTCCGACTCTTGCCCCTGCCTTGGCCTGTGCAATTCCCTCATAGAGAGCTGCTTCAGTAACCTCCAGCAATGCTTTAGCTTCATCAGAAATTTTACCCACAGGGAAGGTCCAGCAACTATCACCATTGAAGCCCTTGTACGCTGCTCCGGTGTCGATGCTTACGATATCCCCTTCCTTTATTCTGCGGTTAGCCTTCGGGATTCCGTGAATTACCTCATCATTTATTGAGATGCAGGCATTTGCAGGAAATCCGTACAAGCCTTTAAAGCAGGATTTACAGCCGTGTTTTGCGTAATACTCGCCAACCAGCTTATCTATGTCAAGAGTTGACATACCCGGCTTTAATCTTTCGCCCGCATACCATATTGCGCCGCAGGTAATCCTACCTGCTTCACGCATTATGGCTAATTCGGACTGTGATTTTATAGTAATGCTCATTACTCAACTCCTACAGCAGCAAGAGTGAGCTTTGAAGTATCAGCAACTTCCTCCTGACCTTCTACAGTAACAAGTTTACCCTGATTAGCGTAGTAGTCCTTAAGAGGAGCTGTCTTTTCGTGATATGTTGCAAGACGGTCGAGAACAACCTCGGGCTGGTCATCCTTACGGATTACAGTAGCGTCGCCGCACTTATCACAAACGCCCTCAACCTTTGAAGGCTTATATTCTACGTGGTATGAAGCACCGCAGCCCTGACAAACTCGTCTGCCTGAAACTCTCTGCTTGATTGTTTCATCAGCTACGTTGATTTCAACCACCTTGTCAATTTTAACGCCCATTGCGTCGAGAGCCTCTGCCTGGGGAACTGTTCTGGGGAAGCCGTCGAGAATGAAGCCTTCCTTACAGTCGTCCTCAGCAATACGCTCTTTAAGGATTCCGATAACGATGTCGTCGGAAACCAGTGCGCCTGCGTCCATAGCAGCCTTTGCCTTGAGTCCGTACTCTGTGCCGTTCTTTGCGGCTTCACGAAGAATATTTCCTGTAGAAATCTGGGGAATGTTAAGAGCCTCGGAAACTACCTCAGCCTGTGTTCCCTTACCTGCGCCGGGTGCGCCTAAAAAGATAAGATTCATTTTATATCCTCCTTAATCTTATGAAAGGAATCCCTTATGGTGTCTCATCATAAGATGTGATTCAAGTGTACGAGTTGTTTCAAGAGCAACACTTACAGCGATAAGAAGTGTTGTACCTCCCATTGAGAGAGAAGCAAGCTTCTGATCGGCAATTCCGAAGAAAATCGGGATAACAGCTATAATTCCGAGGAATATAGCACCTACCAGAGCAATCTTGGAAAGAATTCTCTGGATATAGTCAGCTGTGGGCTTACCAGGTCTAATACCGGGGATACCGCCGTTTGACTGACGAAGATTGTTTGCAATTTCAGTAGGATTGTACTGAAGTGAAACATAGAAATAGTTGAATGCAATTATCAGTATGAAGTACAGAACTGCATATGTCCAGCTCTGTGTACTGAAGAACTGACAGAACTTGATGTAGAACTGTGAAGACTCTGCATCAATAGGATTGAAAAGCTGAATTGTCTGGGGAAGTGACATAAACGACATAGCGAAGATGATAGGCATAACACCGCTCATCATAATCTTTATCGGAATATGTGTCTTCTGTCCGCCGTACTGTTTTCTACCTACAACACGCTTTGCGTACTGGATAGGAATACGTCTTTCAGCCTCATTCATCAGAACGATGAATGTGAATTCAAGTATAATAAATACCACGTAGCCGAGTGCTACAAAGAGGTATTTTGCAGGCTGTTCCTTAACGAGACCGATAAGTGTACCTGCGTCGGTGGGGAATCTTGCAGCGATACCTGCGAAAAGTATCATAGATACGCCGTTTCCGAGTCCCTTTTCGCTTATTCTGTTACCCATCCATACAACGAATGACGCACCAGCAACGAAGCATGCTACGATTACGATTCCGGAGAACCACATCTCCCAGCCGCTTGTGTACTTGACAGCTGTTTCACCAGCGTCGTTAGTCATCTTTGTAAGTGTGAGATAATAAGCGTAACCCATAAATATGGAGAGAGCAAGTGCAACACCTGCTGTAATCTTATTAATCTTTTTACGTCCTTCTTCACCCTCGTCCTTGAGTCTTTCAAGTGGAGGAAGTGCATATGTCAGCAGCTGAATGATGATTGACGCATTGATATAAGGTGTAATTGAAAGTGAGAACAGTGTTGCCTTTGATAAAGCACCACCGGTGATTGTGTTCAGATACTCAAGGAAGTTACCGCCTGAAGCGTTGCTGTCCATCCATGTTGCTACAACTGATGTATCAAGGAAAGGAACGGCAATTGCACTTCCTAATCTGAAAATCACTATCATGAGTAATGTATAAAGAAGCTTTTTACGGATTTCCGGTACGCTCCATGCACGTTTCAGAGTCTGAAACACATTACATCACCTCAGTCTTTCCGCCTGCCTTTTCAATTTTCTCTACAGCACTCTGAGAGAATTTTGCAGCTTTAACAGTAAGCTGAGCTGTAAGCTCTCCGTTTCCGAGAACCTTAACGCCATCAAGCTCCTTCTTGATAAGGCCTGTAGCCTTGAGAAGCTCTGCGTCTACAACTGTACCGTTCTCGAACTTGTTAAGATCGGATACATTAATGATAGCATACTTTGTAGCGAAGATGTTGTTGAAACCTCTCTTAGGAATACGTCTTGCGAGAGGCATCTGTCCGCCTTCAAAGCCAATTCTTACGCCGCCGCCTGAACGAGCGTTCTGTCCCTTGTGGCCCTTTCCAGCAGTCTTACCGCTGCCTGAACCGTGACCTCTACCTACACGCTTTACAGCCTTGTTGGAATCGGGTGCGGGAGTTAATTCGTGAATTCTCATGGTTTGCACCTCCTTGTTTACGCTTCAGTAACCTCGATGAGGTGTGAAATCTTCTTGATTTTGCCCTGTGTCTGAGCATTGTCGGGCTGAACTGTCACATCGCCGATCTTCTTAAGACCGAGTGCCTTAGCAGTAGCGATCTGATCCTTCTTGCAGCTGATGAGGCTCTTAACGAGCTTGATATTCTTAGCCATTGTCAATGCCTCCTTAACCTAAAATTTCCTTAACGGACTTGCCTCTCTTAGCAGCGATCTCCTTAGCAGAAGTACAAGCCTTAAGACCGTTGATTGTAGCTCTTACTACATTACAGGGATTGTTGGAACGGAGAGATTTTGTTCTGATGTCCTTGATACCTGCAACTTCGATTACCGCACGAACAGGACCGCCTGCGATAACACCTGTACCAGGTGCAGCGGGCTTCATAAGAACTCTGCCTGCACCAAATGCACCAACGATTTCGTGGGGAATTGTTGTACCCTTAAGAGAAACCTTGCAGAGGTTCTTCTTTGCGTCCTCGATACCCTTACGGATAGCGTCGGGAACTTCGCCTGACTTACCAAGGCCAAAGCCTACAGTACCGTTTCCGTCACCAACAACTACGAGAGCTGAGAACTTCATGATACGACCGCCCTTAACTGTCTTGGAAACTCTGTTGATAGCAACAACCTTTTCCACCAGCTCGGGAGCCTGTGTTTCAATATTAGCCATTGTTTTACCTCCCTCTTAGAACTGTAATCCGTTTTCACGGGCACCCTCGGCGAGTTCCTTAACTCTTCCGTGGTAGAGGTAGCCGCCTCTGTCAAATACAACTTCTGTAATACCCTTTGCAGCAGCGTTCTTTGCGATCATTTCGCCAACCTTGCGAGCACCATCAATGTTGCCGCCGTTGCCCTCAAAGCCCTTATCCATGCTGGATGCAGAAGCAAGAGTAACTCCGTTTACGTCGTCGATAATCTGAGCATAGATGTGCTTAGAAGAACGGAATACATTGAGACGGGGACACTCAGGAGTACCGGAAATCTTATAACGAACTCTGCGGTGTCTCTTTAATCTTGCCTTATTGCTGTCAAATTTCTTTATCATAGCAATTTGCTCCTTTTAATTACTTCTTGCCCTTACCGGCCTTACCTTCCTTGCGGATGATACGCTCGCCGGCATATCTGATGCCCTTGCCCTTGTAAGGCTCAGGTGGACGCTTCTCACGGATTTCAGCTGCAATCTGACCTACAGCCTGCTTATCGATACCGCTAACAATAATTCTGTTAGGTGCAGGAACGTCAAGCTTGATTGTATCTGTTTCCTCAAATACTACGGGATGTGAGAATCCGAGGTTGAGATTTACCTGATTGCCTGTCTTTGCGGCACGGTAGCCGACACCCTCAATTTCGAGTGTCTTGGAATATCCGTTTGTTACACCCTCAACCATGTTAGCGATGAGAGTTCTTGTAAGACCGTGAAGTGAACGATTTTCCTTCTCGTCGTTAGGTCTTGTTACTGTGATAACACCGGGCTCAACGTTGATTGTGAGCACTGTGCTGAACTGTTTTGTAAGTTCGCCCTTGGGTCCCTTTACAGTAATGCAGTTATTGTCGTTCTTAACCTCTACACCTGCAGGAACAACGATAGGCATTTTGCCGATTCTTGACATAACCTTGCTCCTCCTTACCAGATGTATGCGAGTACTTCGCCGCCGACATTGAGCTCACGAGCCTTCTTGTCTGTAACGATACCCTTTGATGTAGAAACGATTGCAATACCAAGTCCCTTTCTTACCTTGGGCATATCTGCGCAGCTTGAGTAAATACGCAGACCGGGCTTGGAAACTCTTCTGAGTCCTGTGATAACAGGTGATCTGTTGTCACCGTATTTAAGCGTGATTCTGATAACACCCTGCTTACCGTCCTCAATTACCTGAAAGCTCTTTACATAACCCTCGTCAACGAGAATCTGTGTGATAGCCTTCTTAACATTTGAAGCGGGAACGTCAACTGTGGCGTGCTTTGCAGTATTCGCATTACGAATTCTTGTTAAAAGATCAGCGATTGTATCTGTGATTTGCATTCAGATGACCTCCTTTTCGTATTTTACCAGCTTGCCTTCTTTACGCCGGGAATCTGTCCGTCGTGTGCAAGCTCTCTGAAGCATACACGGCAAATGCCGAATTTTCTGAGATAAGCGTGTGGTCTACCACAAATCTTACATCTGTTGTATGCTCTTGTGGAATACTTGGGAGTCTTCTGCTGCTTATTGATCATTGCCTTTTTAGCCATTTTTATTCCTCCCTGATTACTTGATGAACGGAGCTCCGAGGAGTGAGAGAAGCTCTCTACCCTCTTCGTCGGTATTAGCTGTAGTGATAAAGTTGATATCCATACCTCTTACCTTGTCGATCTTGTCATACTCGATCTCAGGGAAAATGAGCTGCTCCTTGATACCTGTAGAGTAGTTGCCTCTACCGTCGAAAGAGTTACCGTTGATACCTCTGAAGTCACGTACACGGGGGAACGCAACGTTGAAGAGCTTGTCAACAAACTCATACATCTTCTCGCCTCTGAGAGTTACCTTTACACCGATAGGCATACCCTCACGGAGCTTGAAGTTAGCTACGGATTTCTTAGCTCTGCATACTACGGGCTTCTGACCTGTAATAGCAGCGATATCTGTCATGATAGCGTCGATAACCTTTGCGTTATCCTTTGCCTCGCCTGCACCAACGTTGATAACAACCTTGTCAAGCTTGGGAATCTGCATAACGCTCTTGTATCCGAACTTCTTCATAAGTGCGGGAGCAACGTCGCTAACATAAAAATCTTTTAATCTTGCCATTGTCGTTTCTCCTTTACATTATTCAAAAGACTTGCCGCACTTCTTGCAGACACGGAACTTCTTTCCGTTCTCGTCAAAAGTGTGACCAACTCTTGTGGGCTTGCCGCACTTGGGGCATACCAGCTGTACCTTTGAAGCGTACACAGGTGCCTCTGTCTTTACGATGCCGCCCTGCTGACCCATTCTTGTGGGTTTTACGTGCTTTGTGATAACGTTGATACCCTCAACGATTACCTTGCCCTCCTTGGGGCTTACTTCTGCAACTTTACCGGTCTTTCTGTCGCCGTTCTTATCGTACTTATCCTCGTACTTACCTGTAAGCAGGATAACGGTGTCACCGGTTTTTACGTGAACTTTACTCATATCTTGTGACACCTCCGATTAAAGAACCTCGGGAGCGAGGCTGAGGATCTTTGTGTATTCCTTTTCACGAAGCTCCTTAGCAACAGGTCCGAAAATACGGGTACCCTTGGGGTTCTTGTCTTCCTTAATAATAACAGCAGCGTTCTCATCGAAACGGATATATGTTCCGTCCTCTCTTCTGAGACCCTTTGCTGAACGAACGATAACTGCCTTAACAACGTCGCCCTTCTTTACAACGCCTCCGGGTGTTGCTTTCTTTACGGAAGCAACTACAACGTCACCGATATTTGCATATCTGCGGCGTGTACCACCCAGAACTCTGATACACATAAGCTCCTTAGCGCCAGTGTTATCAGCGACTTTAAGATAAGTCTGCATCTGAATCACAGCGAGTTCCTCCTTTCAAGCTTAAAGCTTATAACAAATTACTTAGCCTTTTCAATGATGTTGGTTACACGCCATCTCTTATCCTTGGAAAGCGGACGTGTTTCCATGATCTCAACTCTGTCACCAATTCTGCACTCGTTGTTCTCGTCGTGTGCCTTGAACTTAACAGTGTTCTTGATGATTTTCTTATAAAGCGGGTGTTTAACGTTATCAACGATAGCAACTACGACGGTCTTATCCATCTTATCGCTTACAACCTTACCTACTCTTGTTTTTCTAAGGTTTCTCTCAGTAGACATTAGCTAAATCCTCCCTTTCTTACTGCTCTGCAAGCTCTGCAGCACGCAGAGATGTCTTGATACGAGCAATATCCTTCTTTACAGCCTTAATGCGAGCTGTGTTTTCGAGCTGATTTACAGCAAGCTGGAAACGAAGATTGAAGAGCTCTTCCTTAAGGCTTGTAAGCTGCTCGTTCATTTCGTTAACGGACATTTCTCTGATTTCAGATGCCTTCATTACTGCTCTCCTCCTTCTTCCTTAGTTACGAACTTACACTTGATGGGGAGCTTGTGCATAGCAAGACGCATAGCCTCACGTGCAACCTCCTCGGATACTCCCTTGATCTCAAAGAGAACTCTGCCGGGCTTAACTACTGCAACCCAGTACTCGGGAGAACCCTTACCTGAACCCATTCGTGTTTCAGCGGGCTTTTCTGTGATGGGCTTGTCAGGGAAAATCTTGATCCAAACCTGACCGCCTCTCTTGATGTAACGTGTCATAGCGATACGGGCAGCCTCGATCTGGTTGGATGTGATCCATGATGGCTCAAGTGCCTGAAGACCGAAATCACCGTATGTTACCTTGTTACCTCTGTATGCCTTACCCTTAAGACGTCCTCTGTGGACTCTGCGGTATTTAACTCTCTTTGGAAGCAGCATTACTGGTTACCTCCTTCTCTTTTTGCGTCACGGTTGAAGTTTCTTCCGCCACGTCTGTTACCGTCACGCTTGTCATCACGGCGACGACGGTCGTCACGACGATTGCCGTTAGCCTTCTTCTCAGCCTTTTCTCTCTGAGCAGCAGCCTTTGCAGCGTCGCCCTTAAGAACTTCACCCTTGTAGATCCATACCTTAACACCGAGCTTACCGTATGTTGTGTTAGCCTCTGCGAAGCCGTAGTCGATGTCTGCACGGATTGTCTGAAGCGGAATTGTACCCTCGTGGTAGCTCTCGCTTCTTGCGATTTCAGCACCGGCAAGTCTGCCTGATACCTTAACCTTGATACCCTTTGCACCAAGTCTCATTGTTCTGCCGATAGACTGCTTCATTGCACGTCTGAAAGATACTCTGTTCTCGAGGTCGAGAGCAATCTTCTCAGCAACGAGCTGTGAGTCCATATCAGGCTGCTTAACTTCGATGATGTTAACGAATACCTGCTTGTTCATCATCTTTTCAAGCTGAACTCTGAGCTTCTCTATTTCAGCGCCCTGTCTGCCGATAACGATACCGGGCTTAGCGCAGTGAATGTGGATTCTTACCTTATCGGCAAAACGCTCGATTTCGATTCTGGGAACACCTGCTGCATACAAGCTCTTCTTAATGAAGTTACGAACGTTGTAGTCCTCAACAAGAGTGTCGCCGAAATCTGCCTTGTTGGCATACCAGCGTGAATCCCAATCTTTAATAACGCCGACACGAAGACCGTGCGGATTAACCTTCTGTCCCATTAATCAGACCTCCTTGGGATTATTCTTTTTCTTTAAGAACAACTGTGATGTGTGATGTTCTCTTGAATACTCTAAATGCTCTGCCCTGTGCTCTGGGTCTTATTCTCTTCATGATAGGGCCGGGTGTTACGAAACACTCAGCAACGTAGAGATTGTCGCCATCCATGCTGAAATTGTTAACAGCATTAGCCTGAGCGGATTTTACAAGCTTTGAAACGATAGGACTTGCAGCCTTAGGAGTAAGATCTAAAGCAGCTAAAGCCAGGTCAACAGGCTTGTTTCTGATGAGATCGAGAACGATCTGCACCTTTCTGGGTGATATACGAGCATTTCTTAAATAAGCTCTCGCTTCCATCTATAGCTCCTCCTTCCGCTTATTTCTTACCGTTGTTAGATGTCTTGGAGCCTGCATGGCCCTTGTATGTTCTTGTAGGTGCGAACTCGCCGAGCTTGTGACCTACCATATCCTCTGTAACATATACCGGAACGTGCTTGCGACCGTCGTGTACAGCGAATGTGTGACCAACGAAGTCAGGGAAAATTGTGGAAGAACGGCTCCATGTCTTGAGAACCTTCTTCTCGCCTGCCTCATTCATAGCAACGACCCTCTTCAGGAGAACTTCCTGGACATAAGGTCCCTTTTTGATACTTCTACTCATTTATCAAGTTCCTCCTTTCAGATTACTTGCCGTTGCGGCGCTTAACGATGAACTTATCAGTTCTGTGGTTCTTCTTACGTGTCTTGTAACCAAGAGCAGGCTTGCCCCAAGGTGTAACAGGGCCGGGTCTTCCGATAGGTGACTTACCTTCACCACCACCGTGAGGGTGATCGCAGGGGTTCATAACAGAACCACGAACAGTAGGTCTCCAACCCATATTTCTTACACGACCAGCCTTACCGTAGTTAACGTTCTCGTGATCGATGTTTGAAACCTGACCAACTGTAGCCTTACAGTTTACAGGAACCTTTCTCATCTCGCCGGAAGGAAGTCTTACGAGAGCGTACTTGTCTTCCTTACCCATAAGCTGAGCCTGGTTACCAGCGCTTCTTACGAGCTGAGCACCCTTGCCAGGATAAAGCTCGATAGCGTGGATAAATGTACCAACGGGGATATCAGCAAGCTTGAGAGCGTTACCGGGCTTGATATCAGCCTCTGCACCAGACTCAATCTTATCGCCAACCTTAAGACCGTTGGGAGCGATGATATATCTCTTCTCGCCGTCCTCGTACTGAACGAGAGCGATGAAAGCTGATCTGTTAGGATCGTACTCAAGTGTGAGAACAGTAGCAACCATGTTGTCCTTGTCACGCTTGAAATCTATGATACGGTACTTTCTTCTGTTACCGCCGCCTCTGTGGCGAACTGTAATACGGCCGTAGCTGTTTCTTCCCGACTTCTTCTTCATGGGTTCGAGAAGGCTCTTTTCCGGCTCAACCTTTGACAGTACAGAATAATCTGTAACAGTCATCTGACGTCTGGAAGGCGTCGTAGGCTTGTAGGTTTTAATAGCCATTTATTTCACTCCTTATTATAATGCGTTTTTGCGGGAGCATTACTCCCATACTGTAATCAGCAAATCTGATTAATACATACCCTCGAAGAATTCAATTGTCTTGGAATCGGGTGTAAGAGTAACGATAGCCTTCTTCCAGGAAGAAGTCATACCCTCATATCTGCCGAGGCGCTTCATCTTGCCCTTAACGTTCATAGTAGTAACCTTGTCTACCTCAACGCCGAAGAGCTTTTCGATAGCCTTCTTGATTTCGGGCTTTGTAGCGTCCTTAGCCACTTTAAAAGTGTACTTGCCTGCCTGAAGTCCGTCCATAGACTTTTCAGTGATAACGGGCTTGATAATAATATCCTGAGCAGTTTTCATTATGCGTACACCTCCTCAATTTTTCCAACGGCATTCTTAACAACGATGAACTTATCGTAGTTGAGAATATCGTATACGTTGAGTGTGTTAACAGCAGCGGTCTTGATTCCGGGGATGTTAGCTGCACTCTTGATAACCTTTGTATCAGCCTCAGCAGTAACGATGAGTGCCTTACCCTCAACATTGAGAGCCTTGAGCATCTCAACGATTGTCTTTGTCTTGAATGTTTCAAGCTCAAGAGCGTCGAGAACGATCATGTTATTGTCGAGAACCTTTGTGGAAAGAGCAGACTTCATAGCGAGTCTTCTTACCTTTTTATTGAGAGCATATCTGTAATCTCTGGGCTTTGGTCCGAGAGCAACACCACCGTGTACCCACTGAGGAGCACGTGTGGATCCCTGTCTTGCGTGACCTGTACCCTTCTGTCTCCAGGGCTTTCTTCCGCCGCCGCTTACTTCTGTTCTTGTAAGTGTTGACTGTGTACCCTGTCTCTGGTTAGCGAGGTAATTTACTACCATAGCGTGCATAACGCCTTCGTTGGGAGTAATTCCGAATACAGCGTCATTAAGCTCTGTTTCGGAAACCTGATTTCCAGCCATATCAAATACTGAAATTGTAGACATATACGTTTCCTCCTTCCTTAAGCCTTAACGCTGTCAACGATATAAACGATTCCGCCCTTAGGACCGGGAACCGCACCCTTAATAGCGATGAGATTGTTTTCTGCGTCTATCTTAACTACTTCAAGATTCTGAACAGTTACCTGCTCAGCACCCATGTGACCTGCCATGCCCTTACCCTTGTAGATTCTGGAAGGTGAGGAGCAAGCACCCATGGAACCTGCCTGTCTGTGAACAGGGCCTGTACCGTGAGTTTCCTTAAGTCTGTGCTGATTGTGACGCTTGATAGCACCCTGGAAGCCCTTACCCTTGCTTGTGCCGATTACATCAATAGAATCGCCAACTGCAAAAGTATCAGCCTTTACGATGTCACCAACATTGAGAGCGTCGCAGTCATCAAGTCTGAACTCTTTAAGAGTTTTCTTGCAAGCCACGTCAGCCTTGTCGAAGTGACCCTTCATAGGCTTATTAACTCTCTGAACCTTTACGTCGCCGTAGCCGAGCTGAAGTGCAGCGTAACCGTCGTTTTCAACAGTCTTCTTCTGAACAACAACACAGGGGCCGGCTTCGATTACTGTTACAGGAATAACTTTTCCTGCTTCGTCGAAGATCTGTGTCATACCGATCTTCTTGCCGATAATGCCTTTCTGCATTTTCATTTCCTCCTATTAGGTTATTGGTTGATAAAAGTCTTACCAACATGACCGGCGGACTACCGCCATTCCGTTTCCCGAACGGTAATTTCAAGCGTAAATGGTACCAATTACTTGATTTCCATTACAACGTCTACGCCTGCGGGGATTTCAAGCTTATCAAAAGCAGCAGTTGTCTTCTCTGTAGGACGAAGAACATCGATGAGTCTCTTGTGAGTTCTCATTTCAAACTGCTCACGGCTATCCTTGTACTTGTGAGTAGCACGGAGGATAGTAACGATCTCCTTGTTTGTAGGGAGCGGAATAGGTCCTGAAACTCTAGCACCGCTTCTCTTAGCTGCCTCAACAATCTTTGCAGCAGCAATATCTACTGTAGCGTGATCGTAACCCTTGATCTTGAATCTGATTTTCTCGTTGACTGCCATTATTTTCGCCTCCTTGAAAAATTTTGAGGACGTTTTGAGGGATATCACACGTCGCCGCGTGTTTCATACCCTGTCTGATAAAAAAACTCGAAAATTTCATGTATTTTCGAGCAGACATAGTTTCACGGACACAAAAATAGCCTATAAGTACACTCGCAAGCTGTACCGTAAGCAATCACACATACTGTGTCCATTATCCCTTTCGCCCGGTTTGAAATCGGACATACTCCACGGAAATTACCTGACACACCGTCAGCAACCTTTCGCTTCAACGCATATCTTCTTGGCAAGGTGTTTTTTACACCATACTCAACGATATTTATTATACCATATTTATGTAACAATTGCAAGCTTTACCGAAAAATTCATTGTAGAACTTTAACGGCAACGACTGGAAATTTATGTGCATTTTGACAACAGTGTGAGCTTTTAGCTGTTAGCTGATAGGCTTTAGCTTTATATTATTTGACAAATCACAGATTTCGCCTATATTATGCAAAAAAGAACATGGCAAACCGTGTCCTTCAGTCTGTCCAAAAACAAAATACGGCATTTTTTGTATTTCCGATATAGTTAAGGTATCTCGTTTGCAAACTTCATCTATGAATTTATTCAACCTTAAATCCTTGTCAGTCATGGCTTTTCTTTTCCTTGAAAACTATGATTTTTCGCTTACATACGTTTCAAGGCGGTCATTGAGAATACGAGTTGTATCATCAGCCGTTCTGCTGTTGTTCACCGCATATTCAACTTCCTCATCAATGATATTCTGCAATTTTTCACTATAAAAATAGGGGTTTGCAGGAACGCTTAAAATGTAGTCATAGAGTATATCCTTGTATCCCTGCGTGATATAAACCTCATCTGAAATATGATTACAGTCACCCATATTTTGGTTATTTATGGAATTGACGTAATCGGCAGGGCGATCATAGTCAAGCTGCAGTTGTTCCTTTAAAACGGGAACTCCACGTGAACTGTCACCCATATTTTTTTCAAGTTTTTTCTGATGTTTTAAGGCAGCTGACACAACCTCCCAAGCGGCTTCCTTGTTGCCGCATTGCTCGGTTATGGCGAAAAGCGGATTTATAGACCGTATATACGTACCTATGCCGTTTTCTGAGGGGTAGCCCACAAAAGTTATATCCTCTTTATTGAAAAATCCGTATGTATTCTGTCCGTAAAAAGCATTAAATCCATCAATAACAAGATCGAAAACAAGCTGTGTATCGTTCAATCCTGCGGTCATCTGGTCCTTATAATATTCTTCCCTTGTCAGAGCATCGGAATTTAACATATCAATCGGATGTATAACATCCACAGGATTATCAACGCAGAATTGCAGGGATTTTCTGAATATATCGCTGAAATTACAGGTCAGATTTTTCTGATCAATTGAAGCTAATCCCTCAACTTTAAGCATAAAATTCGTAAGGGATATATTTTCCGTTCGGTAGTAAAAATCCATTTGTCCGCTATATTTTACGTAAAACTCCATAGCCTCATCGGCAGTCCAGTTTTCGTACTCCTTTGGAATAAATTTCGTCTTTGCCATAGCCGTATAAATTCGGTAACTCTCCATAAGTGCAGGCATTTTTCCGTCAATTTCAAGTCCTTCCAGAACGCAGGGCAGGAAATCCTCACGTTTTACGAAATCGCAGTTATCCATAAGAGGATAAAGGTCGGTGAGAATACCTTTTCTGTTATAATTCAGCATATCACTTGCATTCATATAGATAATGTCGGGGGCATTTCCTGAAAGCATGGCCATATTCAGTGCATTGTTCTTGGCGGCAATATATTCGCTTTCTTCGTCGTAATCAATACCGTCGGCGTAATTTACAATGTTCACCTCTATATTTTTCAGTTTTTTGAGATTGTCATTGAACAGCGGATCAATATACTCGAAAGTACCCACGGTTACAACTGCCTTTCCGTCCTCGTTGTAGACAGCCTCATTCATTGGAAGTGATGGTTCCGTTGGCTTGTCGGAATTGCAGGAAACCATGGAACATATGGCAATAATGGCTATTAAAAAAGAAAATGCTTTTTTCATAAAAATCTCTCCTTTAAATCAAGGCAATGCCGCACAAAACACGTCTGACGACTTTGCACGTCATAAACTTGTATCTTTCGCACAAGTTCTGTGCGGTGTTGCCTTAAAATTTACCATTCTATTTAACCTTGCCTTATTATACCACAGATTTGCAGAATTGTAAATAGGGCTTTTCGGAAGGGTTCCTCTATCCAAATTTGACAACCCTTTACATATATGTTATAATAAAAAACAGGCGGACTAATCCGCCTGTGATTGACAATATCAATAACCACGATCGTTTTCGGTAGCGTGGTATTTTGCACGTGTTCTTGCAATACTCTCCTCGCTTCTCTTGATAAGATTGAGCAGAGATGAGGAATACTGGGAATAATCCTTCTGCAATGTAGCTGTTGTTATGTACAGCGTATCAAAATTATTAACACAGTCGTTACCATCAAGGGCGATACCGCTTGAAGCAGCCTTGATATCAGCTTCACTCATTGAAATAATGGCGTTGGAGCTGTCATTTGCAATAACCTTTGGTATACGGAAAAGCTTCTGGTCGTTGTTGGGATTTGCGTTATATACGATACGGAAAAGCTTGTACACCGACAACATGAGATAGGATGAAACCTCTTTAATCAGCGTAATGCTTCCCGCTTTCTGTGCAAGGCTGAAAAGCAGACTGATTGAGTTATTGATAATTCTTCTGTTGAAGTTGATTATCTCGGGTGAGGGCATTTTGAGATTGTTGTTTCCGTCGTCGTCAGGAATATCCTCAATAGTAATGATTTTTCCCTCCGGCTCGGGAGTTCTGCCGAGAAGATAGTCGCAGGAAACGTTATAATAATCGGCAATTCTCACAAGAAAGTTAAGACCGCATTCACGGATACCCTTTTCATAATGTGAGAGCAGTGCCTGAGAAATACCAAGATCTGCGGCAGCCTGTTTCTGGCTGATGTGACGTTCTTTTCTCTGTAATGTAATAATACGTGCAAAATCAGAATTCATCGGAAAGTCCTCCTGTATAATCGATATAAATAGATACATCTTGTATAATGTTTTCTATTTATATTATAATACAAAATGTATAACAAGTAAATAGGAAAATTGAATAAAAATTTAAGTGTTTTTTTGTATATTTTTATCAAATACCCCTTTATAGAAAGGAAAATACCGTTATGAAAGGCTACAGAATAAGCATAATCCGCCACGGCATGACCGATGCCAACGAAAAGGGTATATATATCGGATCCACAAATATGCCCCTTTCTGATAAGGGCTGTGCGGAGCTTGCCGCTAAAATGGACGAATTCGACTACCCCAGAGTTCACAGGGTATACTCCTCCCCTCTCAAAAGATGTACCGAAACGGCGGAAATCCTTTTCCCCGATACGGAAATTGTACTTGCCGACGATATGCGTGAGCTGAACTTCGGCGAATTTGAGGGAAAATCTGTCGATGAACTTGTAAATCGTGAAGACTACAAGGCCTGGCTTGGCGGCGGTAGAGATGCACGCCCACCAAAAGGTGAAAGCCTTGAGGAAATGACTGCCCGTACTTTTTCGGCACTCCACAACATCATAATCGACATGATGAACACGGGTTATACCCATTGTGCACTGGTTACCCACGGCGGTATAATTTCCAACCTGCTGACAGGCTTCGGACTGCCGAAATATGATCCCAAATATCTCAACGCCCCCTGCGGCGAGGGCTTTGACCTTATGGTAACTGCACAGATGTGGCTCAACTCACAGGCTTTTGAAATACTGGGCTATTGTCCTTATAATAAATAATCCGCTCTGGCTTCAATAAACGGACACGGCACGCCATATCCTTACAGCTTTAGGTGACCTCTGGAAAAACGTTTGATCAAAGGGCACCTCTAAAGGAAATGTATAATTCCCCATAAAAAGATCATAATATACCAAAAGGAATGGTGATATTATGAAGATACGGGAGCTTACAGGCTATTCAGGGAAAATGATAAAGGGCAGACGGTGGGAGATTTTTCTCATATGCCTGCTGCCAATCGGCACGGAGCTATTCCTCCGCACCGCAGAGGGAGCACTATACAGCCTTATGCTCTATTTTGGCAATATCCGCCCATTTGACCTTTTTACGGGTAGAAATGCAGAACAGACTGTTTTGTCCATTCTTTTCTCCCTGCTGCGTTTTCTCATAATGCCGCCGCTGTGGTGCGGTCTTGGTGCAAGGCTTATGATGTTCGCCGAGGGAAAAAATGAGCCCCCTGCCTTTTACGAATTGCTTTTAAGCGGAAAGTTCATTCTCCGTTCCATTTCCGCCGCCTTTTTTGTAAGGCTTATATCAGCTCTGCTCCTTATACCTGTAGTTGTATCAATGGTTTCTGCCGTAAATATGCTTTCTGACGGTGCAGAGGGCGGTGAGCTGTTTGCCGCCGTAAATCTTATTGCATTGAGTATCGCCCTTGGTCTGTACTGGATTTCGGTGCGTATCGGTCTTACAGCTGTTCCGCTTCTTCTATGGCGGAAAAAGGAGCTTTCAGCTTTCAGCACAGTTATATTTGCCCTGAAATTCATGCGACACAGACACGGACTTCCGTTCAAGCTGATACTGACCTATCTTCCCCTTGTGCTTACCGTTGTGGGTGCACCTTATTTTATACCGAATTGGGCAGCGTCATATGCTGTCGGCATATCAATATTCTTCAAGGAGGACGAAACCGCCCATGAGCGAGCTTGTATTCACGGTGGATACGGAAAATCCACGGCAGCTTAAAAATTATCTCCGTGACAGCTGCGGAGTTTCCGCAGGGCTTATCAGACGGCTGAAAAATGAGGGCGGAATCTTCGTAAACGACAAAACCGCAAGAACTGTTGATATAGTTGAAAACGGCAATATCATCACACTGCGGCAAAGCGAAAACAGCGAAATTGAGGCTAATCCTGACCTTGATGTTCCCATTGTATTTGAAAATGACTCCGTTGTTGTTTTTGATAAGCCTGCAGGTATGCCTGTTCATCCCTCGACAAGACACAGAAGCGATACTCTCGGAAATTTCTTTGCGGCAAGATACGGTAAGCTTACCTTTCGCCCTGTAAACCGCCTTGACAAGGATACATCGGGATTGTGCCTTGTGGCAAAAAATTCTCACAGTGCGAATATTCTGCAAGGCTCTACGCATAAGATATACTATGCGGCAGTCGAGGGCATTACAGAGGAATCGGGAACAATTAACGCTCCCATTGCTAGAATGGCCGACAGTATTATTACACGCTGTGTCCGTGAGGACGGTAGGAATGCTGTCACACACTACAGAAAAATCAGAGAGGGAAACGGTTGCTCCCTCCTTGAAATACTGCTTGAAACGGGACGCACACATCAGATTCGTGTCCATTTCAGCCACATGGGATATCCCCTTGCAGGTGACGACCTGTATGGCGGCAGCCGTAAAAAAATAGCAAGACAAGCTCTCCACTGCGGAAAAATGAGCTTTGTCTGTCCGATAATCAACGAGAAAATAACAGTTGAAGCTCCGCTTCCGCAGGATATTTCGGAGCTTTTCAAAGGAAAGGAAATACTATGAAAAAGATAGCAAGCTTTCAGGTTGACCACACAAAATTCGGTGTTGGTATGTACATATCAAGAATTGACGGCGATGTTATAACCTATGATGTACGTATGGTCAAGCCTAACGGTGGGAATTATATATCAAATCCCTCGCTCCATACAATTGAGCACCTCTTTGCAACATATGCAAGAAACAGCGAATACAGCGACAGTATTGTATATGTAGGCCCTATGGGATGCCGCACAGGTTTTTATCTGCTGACAAGAAATGATATGACAGGCGAGCAGGCAATTGCTCTCGTCAAGGCGGCCTATGCCTTTATAGCGGAGTTTGACGGCGTTATCCCCGGACTTTCCGAGGTTGAATGCGGCAACTATCTTGAACACGACCTTGAATCCGCTAAAAAAGACGTTCTGCCGCTTCTTGAACGACTTGAAAATTATACAGAGGAAATGTTGAATTACGAATACCATTTTTAATCAATTCTTAATTTAATAAAGGGTGTGTTATTTTGAATTTTCTGCGAAATATAGGCAGATTTATAACGGGACTGTTTGTAAGAAGCGGTCTTTGTACATTCAAATTCATTGCGGCTGTTCTCCTTGGATTAATCGGAACTATTCGCTTTATCTTCTCTGAAATTACAGGACTTTTCAAAGCTCTGGGCAGAGGATTTATGCTGATTTTCCGCAGCTTTACCGAGTCATTCCGCAGCAGAGTAAAACTTTCAAACGAGCTTACAAGAAATATACGCCGTGCAAAAAAAGAGGGCGGAAAGGCATATGCCGAATCCGTGATGAAATTTATCGGCTCGTTTATATTCGGCGAGGACGGCGTTGTCTATACCGCTTTCAACTATATTCTCCCCATTGTCTGCATTGCTTTCACCGTGGGAATAATCACAAGCGGCTCGGGGCAGGAATATGGCATAGCCGTGGACTTCAACGGCAAGCGACTTGGTATCATATCCGCTGAAGCAGACTTTACAAGAGCTGAACACGACTTCCAACAGAGAATATCCTACTCTGATACAGATGAAATAATCGATCTTTCAACGGAACTTTCAGTCTGTGCCATATCCGCAGGCGATAAAGTCATGACCGCTTCGGAGCTTGCCAATGAAATGCTTGAAGCCTCCGACGAGGAGCTTGTTGAGGCTTATGGTATCTACATTGACGGAAAATTTGCAGGTGCGGTAAACAATAAAAAAACCGTCCAGACGGCACTTGACAAAGCACTTCTTGACTATAAACCTGACGGTATGGTTAAAGAGGTTTCATATGCAAATAAAATCGAATATACCAAGGGAATATACCTTTTAAGCAGTCTTAAAACTGAAAAAGAAGCTATAAAACAGCTCACATCCACAAAAGAACGCCAAAGGGTATATGTCGTTCAGAAAGATGAAACTGTTCTTGACATCGTAAAGAAATTCGGAATGAAAATTGAGGATTTCAACAAGCTTAATCCGAATACATCCGAAGGGACATTTATGGGACAAATTCTCAACGTAACGGAAACAGAACGCTTTCTCCCTATACAGTATATCTGCGAGCATGAAACGCTGACCTTCCTCGATTACGAAACTGTTGAGGTTGAAACAAGCTCACTTAATGTGGGTATACGTGCTGTTCTTACCAAGGGCGAACGCGGTGAAAAAATCAGTAAATATGAGGTTACCTACATCGACGGAATTGAACAGTCCAGAACTGTTATAAGCAATACAGTTACAAAAGCTCCTGTAGTTGAAACAATAGGTATAGGAACATATTCCGCCATGCCCGACGATCCGCAGACGGTATATTTCGGCTCTCCAATGACTGGTACGGGCGAAATGGGCTGGCCTCTTGACGGCGGCTGGGTAAGCGACAGCTTTATAAGCGACCGTAACCACAAGGGACTTGATATCGCTGCCCCCGAGGGTACGGAAATATATGCCGCTGATGAAGGTCAGGTTGTAACCGCAGGCTGGAACTGGGGCGGTTACGGCAATGTCGTTATGATTGAGCATCCCGATGGCTACGCTACGGTTTATGCACATATGATTATGGTATATGCCGTTGAGGGACAGTATGTCACAAAGGGACAGCTTATCGGCTTTGTCGGCAACACAGGCAACTCGTTCGGCAACCACCTCCACTTTGAAGTAAGATATCAGGGAGTATGCCTCGACCCCGCAGGCTTCCTCAATACCGCAAGTATGACTCTTGATATGAAAAAAGAGGATGAGTATGAGGGGTAAAAATCATATAAATAAGGGTGATGATTTAATTTATCATCACCCTCTGTTTTTATTTCAGTAAATCACAAAGATAAAATTCATCGGTTTTATGAGCACCATTTATCTGCTTATATTTTTTCAGCAATTCAGCAAGCAATTCAGGGCGACCTTCAAAATAATCTTCATAAAATTTAACGCTTTTATTATACTTTTTACGATTAAATTTAAGTAACTATTCAGTCCCCAAAGCAAACTGCCCAAGAAAAAGAGAAAACAAAGCATCAAAAGCGGTAATACCCATTTTGGCAGCGGTGGAAGTAAGCGATTTTAGTGTAAGAAAATCTTTTGCTCCCTGTTCAGAGCGGAAAGTACCTATGACCTTATTTTTCATTTTAACCATACGCAGATCACGTTCAGCCTGATTATTCGTGAAAGGCACAAGGGGATTATTGGCAAAACGGCATACTTCCCCCTTGTGTGTCAAAAGACGGTCAATCAGGGCACGTATCTTACCCTTTTTCTTTTTGCCACGCTTCCCAGTTTGTTCGGAAATCGGGTTTTGTTGGATCGCTTCTTCCAGAATGGCATCATATCTCTGTTGCAGACAATCCATATAAAACTTTCGTGAGTCGATTTCCGGATTCTGATTATAAAAATCAGCGGCACGACACATGGATAGTAACTCGTAATACATTTCACGTGCCCATTTCTGTTCCGGATGATTCTCGAAAATGCCTGTCAGCTCACGAAGAATGTGTGCACAACACATGGCGTGTTCGGCTTCCGTTGCCTTAAAATAGGAATTCCAAAAATCATGCACAACAATGCCCTTATATTGTGCAAGGAAACCTATCTCATCCATCGCTTTCTGTCCACGCTTTTCTGATAGTGCATAGTAAGTTAGTCCGGGCGTGCATATAACATGTACCCAGTTTAATTTACCATTCACATCCAAGCCTGTTTCGTCACAATGCACAACAGGTTCTTGCAGTAATTTCTGTTGAAAACTATCCACGATCGGTTTAGCCATTGATGCTGCACTATGAAGCATATTGGAGAATGTTCCGACGCTTGGTTTGATGCCTGTCAGACCCTGAATAATCTCACAAAGATTCTTCATAGCTACCATTCCTTTGGTACTCAGAACGCATACCAAAGCCTTCAGGCGATTTCCGTATGTGACAGTACCGCTGATGCCGGCTGGACGTTTTGCAACCTCCTGCACGCCACCGCAATCGCACTCCATAATCTCGTATTTTACAGTTTCTTTTTTTACGATGATGTCTACGGTATAACAAGTATCATGCAGCTTCAAATTGGCACAGTTTTCCCTATGAGGACAATTCAAACAATGCTGCGGATAAACATGCTCTATCCTATCAGGCTTGCCAAGTGTCATATTATGACCTTTGTGTCCATTCTGACCGCCTGCTTTTTTATTGCTCTTTTTACGCTGGCTTTTTGGAGATGGCTTTTCATAACCATCTGTAGATGGTGGCTTGCTGCTGTTATGGCTATTTTTATGCAATTGCTCTTCGAGTTCATCAATTCTTGCATTGGCTTTTTCAAGTTTTGCATTGGTTTCTTCTAATTTTGCTGTAAGATTTTCGATTGTTTTCTGCTGTATCTTAATTATTTCAAGCAATTCGTCGATTGCTGCCATACTTTTCACCACCTGTTTTTTTCTTTAGTATAGCAAATTTGAGGTCTATTGTAAATTGACAAATTCACGATTTTTTTCTTCCACCCTTTTCCTTTCATTATTGTTGAATTCTCTGGGGGACTGAACAGTTACCTTTTTTCTAAATTCTTCCATAATAATTATCCTCCTAAATTTTCGTCGCCCTCAAAGATAAAAAGTTCCTCTATCGTCATACCGAAGAATTGTGCAGCTTTGTGGGCAAGTGTTAATGATGCGTTATATTTCCCGTTTTCAAGGGAAATAATTGTCTGTCGTGTAACGCAGAGAGCATCTGCAAGCTCCTGCTGTGTTACTTTACGACTTTTTCTCAATTCTTGTATTTTGTTTTTCACAAATTTCGTCCTCCCTTCCGTCGCTACGCACCGAAAGTACAACAGCGACTGCAACACCTATTGTAATCCAAGGTAATGCCGCATCGCAGAAACCCTCAACAGCACCGCCTATAAAATTTCCGCAGAGTCGAAGAATTATAGCTGTGACGCATAAAACAATACCAATTCCTCTGACGGCAGTTTTCATAACAATTCTGTTGTTTTTTTCATCTTTACACATAACAATACTACTCCTTTCTCAAAAGTAAAGTTAACCTTACATTTATAGTATAGCACACTTTACATTATTTGTCAAGTAGGCTTTACATATTTTTTTAGGAGTCTCTAAAAACCACACACAAGCGAAATCAAGCTGTGAGGGAGGCTTTTCAGAGAATCCCTATAATTCAGGAGGTACAAATGAAAGAAATTATAGCACTTCATCCAATTGATACAGGATTTAACAAGCGAAAACGTGTAGCAGCTTATGCCAGGGTATCTGTGTTTTCAGAGTCTATGCTGCATTCCGCAGACGCACAAACCAGTTATTACAGCAACCTCATTCAGAAAAATTCAGATTGGGAGTTTGCAGGTGTATACGCTGACCGAGGGATTTCCGGAACAAGAATTAAAAAAAGAAATGCATTTCAAGAATTAATGGATGAATGCGAAAAAAGACAGATAGATATTATTCTCTGCAAAAGTATTTCAAGATTTGCACGAAATACAGTTGATTTGCTTGAATCCGTCAGACATTTGAAAGAAATCGGCGTGGAGGTGCGTTTTGAAAAGGAAGATATAAGTTCTTTCAGTAAAGAGGGAGAATTTATGCTGGTCCAATGTCAATAAAGTAGACAATAAAAAGAGGAGAGCTAAGTAACGAGAGATTCAGCAGCAATGGGTGGGAGCCCGTTGTTATGAGAGTGCGGACGCATGGAATTATAGAAACCATGGATGTAACAGAACAAAGCG
>JAZRCW010000011.1:0-1473 GCA_045659945.1 Ruminococcus sp.
CCTAATATCGGTACAAAAGCGGATATGACCCATAAAGTATCTTCGTTGATATTGCAGGCGCAGAACAACGCCAGCAGCAGTATCAAGCCGGACAGAACCCACGATATTTTTCTAACGTATGATGCCTGCACGAATATAAACCGGAACATACCGATCTGTGGCTGAGGCAATGTCCTTAAAAACCTCGCCTTCTCCTGCTGATCCGGTTCAGGAGCTGCAAATGCTTTTTGAATGCTTCGTTTTAATTGATTGCTCATTCTGAAAAGCCCTCCTTCTTTAATTCCTCTTTGAGCCATTTCAATGATTTTGATAGTCTTCGATACACAGCAAAGCGGGATAAACCGGTGATCTTGCAAATCGTTGCAATAGATATTTCGTTTACATACCGCAAGAAAATCAATTCTCGTTCATCGCTTGGCAGTTTTGATATAGTCATTCTTAATGTTAAATTACTTATCAGGTTTTCGGTTGGGTCATCTATAACTTCTTCTGTTATTTCTTCTAAACTTTCAAGCGTCCGCTTTCTAAAGTGGTCTATACACTGATTCTTTGCAATTGTGTATAAGTACGGCAGCTCTTTGTCGTTATCAAGCGTTAACCCCTGCCTATAAAATCGAAGAAAGGTTTCCTGCGTAATATCCTGTGCTAACTGCGTGTCGTACAATTTGAAATAGCAGTAACGGTATATTTTGTCATATTGTTCTTCAATATCCATGTGCTACAAAACCTCCCTTCATGATGTTTAACGGATTAGTGGTATCAAATGTGCGGCTATTGTAAAAAATAATTATTGATTGATAACATACTCTTTAGAACACAAAACGGCGGCGGTATCCATGTTAAACGCACCGGACGTAGTTCTGAAAATATTTATCAAATTCTTATCATTGCTGATAAGAATACCATAACGCAAAGAGAAAAAAGTGGTCTGAAATCAAGCGATTTCAGACCACTTAGAATCAATATGCGATTATTCCCACTCGTTGCAGGGACTTGCATCTTAAACAATTTTGTTTATAAGATATTGCACCTGCTACTCTGATTATTTTGATTGCCCATATTATCATAGCTATACGATGGATGCTTATCAAAATCTTATCAGTGGTGATAAACGGTCAAAGATCACACAAGGTAATTGTTCCGGGTGGCTGTTACCTTGATACAAATATTATACGCAAAATCGACTGTAAAATCAAGATGGTGTTGAGAGAATTACAAGAAAACACGGATACTACCCAGAGAGGGCTGCATCCGTATTTTATCATTATACCAGACGCTTCCGCAGATCCAGTACCTTATCCTCGATTAAGCGGATCGTTTCCAGAAATGCTTCATCGCTTTTGCCGCTGGGATCTTCCAGACCCCAGTCCTCCCGATGGGAACAAGGCAGGAAGGGACACTGGACATTACAGCCCATGGTGATGACCACATCCACCTCCGGAATGTCCGACAGGAGCTTGCTGTGCTGGGTTT
>JAZRCW010000012.1:0-1266 GCA_045659945.1 Ruminococcus sp.
TATTTTCAAATAAGTATGGTAGAATTATGTAAAATGCGGATGTGGCGGAATTGGCAGACGTGCAAGATTTAGGTTCCGTCCTGTATGTGATTTTATTGTTGATTACGGTTTTGGCCGTTTTCATAAATGAGGATTAAGCGATTTTGCTCCTCCTCGGTGTACCTCCACCGTGTAAAAATTAAGAGGCAAAAACTTAATATGCGGATGTGGCGGAATTGGCAGACGCGCTAGACTTAGGATCTAGTGATTTTATCGTGGGGGTTCAAGTCCCTTCATCCGCACCACCGACAAAAAGCTTACAGAATTTTAACTGTAAGCTTTTTTCGTGCCTGTTATTTTTCAGGCTGATACTTCCTCGTAATCGTCTTCGCATATCATACCAATTTCATCCATATAACTCTTTTCAAGGAATGGTGCCTTCATTCGTATTTCAAGGCGGAGTCCATACTCATCCTCATGGATTATTATTTTTTCTAATAGCAGACACAGATTCGTGTGGCTCAGTTCCTTTTCGCTTAATATTTTGTCAAGCAGATTTGCATTTTCGAGCATTGCCTTTTTTCTCTCTTTGATAGTTTTATCAATATTTTCTATCTTTGCAATCTCATTTTTGAAGCCTTCGATTTCTCTGTTCCGCTTTTCTATCATTCTTTCATATCTTTCGGCATTATCCCTGTCCTTGATTTTCTCCATCAAGATTTGTTCAACTTCAAGCTCGGTTGCATTTATACTGTCCTGAAGTCTTGTTATTCTCTTGCTTACATTATTTTTCTGTGACATCCATGATCGTATATCACTTTCGATTTGTCTTGAGCATTTGGATAGTCCGTCTCTCATTATAGCAAGTTGCTTATAAATCTGCTCATCAAGCACCGATTCGTTAATTCTATGAGAGGAGCATACCATATGAGTGTGTCTGTGATAACCGTTACACACATATTCGATTCTGTCCGGCTTATCCTTGGTTTTTCGCCTTTTTGCTGTGAATGTACTTCCGCAGTCCCCACATTTTAGGAGAGAAGCATATCTGTGACAAGTCTGATTGCTTTGCGATTTCACTTTGCCCTCTGAATTAATCCGTATAATCTCCTGTACCTTGTCCCAAATCTCTCTTGGGATAATTGCAGGAACAGCATCCTTATGTATAAATTGTTCCTCTTTGGGTACATTTATCTGCTTTTTGGTTATACGGCTTCGTTCCCTTTGATGATTGACTAAATCTCCACAGTAGAATGGATTAGTGAGAATTCTTCGCACTATGGAATA
>JAZRCW010000013.1:0-1081 GCA_045659945.1 Ruminococcus sp.
ACGATGTCCGTTCCGTTCCCTTCAGTACAGAGGAGAAATAGGCATCGGTGAACTGTCTGTTCTGAGCTAGCGAAATAAGGCACAGTGTCAGAAACAGGAAAAAGGAAATGAATCTATTTTTCATGCGCATTGTAACTTTTCAGCAACAAAGATAGACATTTATTTCCAAATATTGCTGTCCGGTAAAACTCAAAATAGCACAAGACCTTAGTCCGAACTCCTTTATAATTAAGGATTCGGACTTTTTCATGATAAAAGCAAGCCCCCCTAACTAAAAAGTATTGGTTGTGGGGGTGCTTTTTGTACATCTCTCTCAAGCCTGTCCTCCCACGTTTTGTCTGGATTCTCCATAAACGAGATTATTGCTGTCCGGTAAAAATCATGAAGCGTTTCAAAAACAACATTTCCCCAGACAGCCGATATGTTTGGTATACATATTAGCCATTTTAGGGGGAAAAGTGCAGGATAAAGCTTAAAATGGGAAATAACGACCATATATGATTAGTCTATTCTCATTTATCAAAGATATTTTTACCGGACAGCCGTGAATATCCTTTCAAGGGAGGCTTGTAAAACAAGAAAATCAGTGATTATAGACCCTTACACATGTTTACCGGACAGCAATAATTTCCAAAAGGCCCCCACCATTATCGATTATGTTTGGAAAGCAAATGAAAAAATCCGGAGAGGCACGGACAAAGGGTGCGTCTCCGGATATGTCATTAAGACCAGTTTCAAAGGGAATCAGGCTTGGCGGAAGCCTTCTGCAAGAGGAACGTTCATGTGGCGAATCCAGTTGAAATGCTTTTCCACTTCGCTCTCGGAATAGAGCAGATACACGTTCATGCTCTTGGCAAAAAGTTCGGGTGCCTGCATCGTGTTACGCAACAGCAAGAGACTCATGATGGTGCTTGCCGCCATTTCGTAGAGATGGCGTGCACAAATGTCCAGCACCTCCTGGCTATCGGCCTCCTTGACGGCAGCGGTACATACGTTCAGTTTGGTGGTCATCTCCTTGATGCGGCGATGGATGCCCTCAAACTCGGGATGAACGGGTGCCGACAAATATTCCTCAATAACC
>JAZRCW010000014.1:0-1035 GCA_045659945.1 Ruminococcus sp.
GAGCCAAGGAGTTGGAACCCTGGATTGTCTTCCTAAGACCGCTTGGCCTCCGACTTCCGACAGCACGATAACTCTTTATTCAAGCAACGATGCGGGTAAATCGTTCAATGCTTTCTGCAACGTTGACAGGGCAGGCGGAATAGATTGGGGAAGTCGGATCGTAGCCATGTCGTTCTGTGAGCCAAGGAGTTGGAACCCTGGATTGTCTTCCTAAGACCGCTTGGCCTCCGACTTCATACACCCCAATCTATTCCGCCTGCCCTGTCAACGTTGCAGAAAGCATTGAACGATTTACCCGCATCGTTGCTTGAATAAAGGGTTATCGTGCTGTCGGTTATGCCTTCGCCGTATATTGACGTTGCGGCAAGAATGACTGTGCCCTTTTCAAAATCGCCAATATCCGCAGGCAGTTCATAAAGGAACGGCATCCATTCATTCCAGTAGCCTTCGTTCAGGTTATCTCTTACCGTACAGACGTATTGCCACGTTTCAGCATCATCGTTGCTCTCGTATATGGGATAAGTGTCGCCCCACTTTTCAAATGTTGCGAGCAACTTGCCGTTGTCAGCTTCATTCTTCTGATAGCGAAGTTTTATGATTGAGGTATATTCAACCACGTTTGCGTTGTTATCCGCAGGAACGTATATATCGCTCACAGACTCAACCTCAAATTCAATCGGCAGATGTTTGTATTCAAAATTCAGACCGGCACCGGGAAACAGCGTTCCGAAAACCGTCAGCAATGCAAGTAAAAAACGAAAAAGAACCATTTTATCAGCCCCATCATTGAAATATATGAATACATTATATCACAACGCTTTCTCTTTGCAACAGGTTTGTTGGAGCATACAGTAACAGCATAAAGTTGACAGCAAAAACAGCCCGTGATATGATAGGTTTGTTCAGACAAATAAGAATTTACAGGTGTGAATAATATAACTCAACTTAATAGAATCGACCAACAAAAAGAAATACAAATGCTGTAATGATAATTAAAAAGGGGCGTGAAAAAATGATTCTTTCTCAAAAAAATAA
>JAZRCW010000015.1:0-1771 GCA_045659945.1 Ruminococcus sp.
AATGTTACCATGGATCCGTCGTTATACAGTTCAGATGCATCCTGTATCATATCGATCATGTTATTCATTCTCATTATCGCATATCTGAGGAATGATTCATCGGTCAGAGCATCTGCAGCTGTAAGTGATGTTCCGTACTCGGTGTTATAATCGGTAACAAGCGTTATCTCTCTGGATGTTTCATATTCTGCGATAGCGGTTGCAAGTGTGATCCTTGAAAGGTTTTCAAGTGATATCTCGATTGCATTTCTGATCTCACCAAATACGATACCGATAAAGGATCCCATTGCTTCAGCTGACATGAAAGCTTCTTTAAGATGCACACGCTGTATCGTGATATGATACTGATACGGTGTCCGGGTAACAAAAAGCTTCTGGTCAACATCCGGCTTTGCGATCTCATAATGATCGACCGTATTACCATCGATAAGATCATAACTCTGGTCGAGTTCTGCTTCCGGCATCATAACCTTTATCTTCTGAAGGATAGCTCCGTACTCAAAATCATTAAGCACCATATCACCAAGCTTGTTCCTGTACTCACGGAAACGAAGTATCGTTCTTCCGATCCTCTGAGCAAGCGTGTTCAGAAATGCTTCTGTGTTAGTGCTGGATGAAAGTACCGTATTTCCTAAGCTGATAAGGCTTGAAGTATCGGAAACAGCAAGCGCACTGTGTCCAAATGCCTGAGAATTAACGGTGTTCACAAGTCCGTAAATTTGTTCTGTGGTCATGTTCTTTTCCCTCCTATAAACATATCGTGTAATATATCCTCTGCGCTTTTTTCCGGTTCCGTTCTTACGGACCGGGCAAGCGTAAAGTTCAGTTCTTTGGTTTTTTTCATTTCGGCTTTAAGTTCCGAAAGTTCAGATTTTAATTGATCGTTTTCCGTCTGGAAGCTGTTTCGCTCCGCTTCCATATCATCAAATAAAACTGATTTATCATCCATCCCGGAAAAGATCGCTTTTTGTTCTTCATCCGTTAAGCTTTTAAAATCTTCAAAAGTCATATTATCTCCTTATCTGTTGACGGTTGGCGCCGGTGGCTAGCCGTCCTCGCCCTTCCGGGTGCAGCCAGAGGACATAAAGCGCCCACCGTCACTTTAATTATACATATGTTATTTAATAATATCAAGTAATAATGTTTTAGTAACAAAATCCGAATAGTCCAGATAACCTTTTGCAGCTGCATCAAAAAGCTTCCGGCCATAAGCCCGTAAAAATGCGGTCAGATTATCACGTGAATTAAAAACAGGGATGTTCTGTGCCTGTGTCATGCAAGCATAAAGCCGGCTCGATGTCTTATGCTTATATATGTATATATCATCGATCTGTAATACAGGTACATATTCATTAAGATTATGCTTTTTGATACCGTAAAAGCTGTCAAATGCAAAAGCATTATTCAAAGCTTCATCTGCAATCTTTGTACCGTTTATCAGCGTATAATTTACTGTATTGCGCTTTAGCTCCGACACACTCGAATCTGGTAGTGACAGATATAACCCCGGTTTCTTGTATTCCTTCTGACCGTTCCGGATCATGTTTTCTATCACCGGGATCAGACCGTAACCGGCCAATATCGGATTTGCCAATTTCTGGCTGTTCGATAACAATATACAACATAATGGATCCTCACCTAATAGCTCCCTGTTCCGGTTTACTGTTTCAAAGAATGACACGAAGCACTCAAACTGTTTAAAAGATAACGATCGTTTTTCTATGAATTCATCAAAGAGAACATAACGCACATCGGAAAGATCCACGCCACG
>JAZRCW010000016.1:0-1285 GCA_045659945.1 Ruminococcus sp.
ACCAATTCCAGAAGTTCAGTTGCTCTCCATTTAGCTGACTGCTTGGGTATCCCCTTCAATGCCGCCATATAAAGCAGAAAATCCATGGCAGTAAATTCCGGATAATAACCGAAATCCTGAGGCAGGTAGCCGAGTATTGCACGATAGTCCTCCTCGCTAACGTCCATACCATCGAAAGCGATAGTGCCGCTTGTAGGCTGCAGGATGCCACAGAGCATACGCATTAGAGTTGTTTTTCCTGCGCCGTTGGTGCCTAAAAGACCAAAAACGCCGTTATGCAAACGCAGGCTGACACGGTCTACCGCTATTTTGTTTTGAAATTGCTTTGTTAGTCTGTCAATGATAAGTTCCATGTGTATTCCTCCGTTCGCTTTATCGTACAATATATTTCATATGCCAACTCTATGAGTAAGAAAACTGACAAAATAAGCCACCAACTGGTGTAAATTTCTTGATATATAAGGTCTGTTACAAAATGTAGGCCGATATTAATCCCGCTGACAATTACGGCAACACACATACACCCATAAATAGTTTCCTTACCATTGACTCGGCGAGCAATCCACAAACTGAAATTTACAGTCAAAAGATACGGAACCATAAGATACATCCCCGTTTGAAGCAGAGAAAAGTTATTGCCAATACGGCATAGGGGTGTAAGGAAGGTAATTATAGAGAGATTAATTAACCCCCAAATGCTCATTCTTGCGAGAACCACGCTTTTTAATGAAAAACGTGTGGACATTTCAAATTCACTCATTCCATACGTCATTGAGCGTGTGCTTTCTGTAACCGCTAAAAGACCTAATATCGGTACAAAAGCGGATACGATCCACAAGGTATGTTTTGTGACATTAACAGCCCCAATTACCGCAGGGAATAGTAGCAAGATAGAAAACACTAACGTCAGTTTTCTCATGTATGTTGCTTGTACTAATATAAAGCGGAACATACTAATTCTCGGCCCGGGTAATGCTCTTAAAAATCGCGCCTTTTCCTGCCGGTTTGGTTGTGGGGCTTCAAATGCTTTTTGAATATTCCGTTGTAATTTATTATTCATTTGAAAATCCCTCCTTCAACAATTCTGTTTTAAGCCATTTCAATGATTTGGATAGTCTTCGATAAACGGCGAATCGAGATAAACCGGTAACCTTGAAAATTTCTGTAATAGATATTTCGTTTACATATCGCAAAAAAATCAATTCTTGTTCATCTTCCGGCAATTTTGATATGGTCATTCTTAATGTTAAATTACTTATCCAATCTTCTGTTGGGTCATCTATAA
>JAZRCW010000017.1:0-1060 GCA_045659945.1 Ruminococcus sp.
CGATGATTGGGGTAAGATTTATGCAATCGGCTCTTACCATACAGCAGATAACTATGACGGCGATTATACAGGTCCTCTTTATTGCGAGCTTTTCGTGGATGACATAAGACAAACCGTTGCAAGATATCCCGACAATGAATATCTTTACATTGAAGAGGTTGTAAAAACAGGTCTGAGCAAGGAATCCGACGGTTCACTTACAGAAGTTAAAGATTGGGATAAAATCCGCAATCCCGAACCGGATATTTACAAAGTGAATTCTGAACTTGCAAAGAGAATTTCAGGCTGGAAAAACCTTGATGATGTGTGGTTGTTTGGCTATTGGAAATATGATTGGGCGGTTGCTTCAACTCCCATAGGAGCTTTTGATAAAGATACTCGTGAACTTTCACCCAGGTTCGTTAGTCTTTACGGAACAAAAACCGATGCACCGTACTATTTTTTCAACGTTCTTGAAGAACTTTCTGCACCTGAAGAATGGTATCTCGACAGAGAAAACGGATTGCTTTGTATGTGGGAACCTGAAAACAAGGATAATGCAGAAATTATTCTTTCTCTCTCACTCAATCCCGTAATAAATTCCGAGGCTGATTACATCACCTTTGACGGATTAACCGTAAAAGGAACACGAAGTGACGGCGTAGTTATAACAGGCAATAACAATACCGTTCAGAATTGTCTTATCAAAAATGTTGCAGGCAATGCTCTTGTTATGAACGGAAGCAACAATCTTGCATATAACAACGAAATCACCCGTACAGGAAAGGGCGGAATTATTATTTCCGGCGGAGATACAGAAACTCTTACTCCCGGCAACAGCAAGGCTGACAACAATTATATTCACGATTGGTCTGAAATTTACCAGACCTATCAGCCGGGCGTTACTCTTGAAGGCGTGGGAAATATTTGTTCTCACAATGAAATGGCGAACTCTCCTCACGAAGCAATTACTTACAAAGGCAACAATCACATTATTGAATATAATCTTATCCACGATGTATGCCTTCTTTCGGATGATGCAGGTGCAATTTATTCGGGAAGAAGCTGGGTGTGGTACGGC
>JAZRCW010000018.1:0-1289 GCA_045659945.1 Ruminococcus sp.
GTTTATCTTTTGTAGGTATATTCTGACGTGCTATTCTTGTTCCGCTAATACCGTAATTATACGCATATTCTAAACCATACTTTTCCTTTATAATCTGGTGAAATACATTATCTCCACCTGTTGTGCCATACCCTTCGGTTATACTGTCACCCAAAAAATTAATTGTTAAATTTTTTAATTCCATAACCACTTTCCCTCCAGATTTATTACACGAATGCGGGCTAAATGTACCATAACCTTAATCAGTTGTCAAGTAAGCCCTTTTTCCGAAAACAATGCATGAAAATCCGCCCGAGGAAACTCGGGCGGATAGTTTAGCTTTATAAAGTCAGCAATTATTTGCTTTCTTTGATTGCAGCCTATGCTGCTATCAGCAAAAGAGGGAAATTATGTTTTATTCTGGCATATAATCAGAAATCAGCGTTTCAAACTGTTCGTCATCAAAGAAGAAATAACCATAGTTGTTTGTACCGTTTTTATTAAAACACTGTGCGTCAGGGTGTATTAAATCAAAATCACCGTTTAGGTATTCAATTCTTACAACAACATAACTCTCATCCATTTGCTGCGGGTCGCCCCAGTTTACAGAGTGTTTTACGGCGTTAAGCCGACCAACGAAATCATCAAAATCATCAATTTGAGAAAGCACAGTGTATTCGTATCGGTATTCCCCTTGGACATACTTATCCAATCTAACTATTTGTACAGATGCTACATCTTCAACTTTACAGACATATTCTTGGTCACTGAAAAGACCACATGAGCAGCATAAAAATATAAGAATAATGGGTAAGATGATGCATACGATTCTTTTCATTATGTAACACCTCCTTATCTTAATTATAATTTTTGTATACGTCTTTGTCAATGAAAAATCACACTGCCGAGCGTTCGGCAGGGTGGATAGTTTTGCTTTATAAAGTCAACAATTACTTGCTTTCTTTGATAGCAGCCTGAGCGGCAGCCAGACGAGCGATGGGCACACGGAAGGGGCTGCAGGACACGTAGTCCAGGCCGATCTTGTGGCAGAACTCGACGGAAACGGGGTCGCCGCCGTGCTCGCCGCAGATGCCGTAGTGCAGCTGCTTGCCGGAAGCCTTGCCCTTGGCAACAGCCATTTCCATCAGCATGCCAACACCGGTCTGATCCAGCTTAGCAAAGGGATCGTTTTCGTAGATCTTGGTATCGTAGTAAGCATTCAGGAACTTGCCGGCGTCGTCACGGCTGAAGGCGAAGGTCATCTGAGTCAGGTCGTTGGTGCCGAAGCAGAAGAACTCAGCTTCCTTGGC
>JAZRCW010000019.1:0-2623 GCA_045659945.1 Ruminococcus sp.
CTTATATCTGCATATCAATCTCTGGACAGATGATATTTTCAGAGTTGTTTTTTCGAAGGATAAAGAAATTTCAAATCCTTTTTTCGGGCTTCCCTCAGACGCACAGATGCTGATTGCAAAGCCTGAAAAAGTTGAATTCAGATTAACAGAAACCGACGGATATATTTGCCTTGCAACAAACAAAATTGAAATCAGAATAGATAAAGCAACTATAAAAATTTCTGCAAGATATATTGACGGCAAAGAATTTTACAGCCAGAAAAAGCAGGATTTCAGCACGGGAGATATTCATGATCTGGCACTTGCCGATACAGATAATAATTATGCCTGCTTTGAGGCTCTTGAGCTTGAAACTGATGAAGTTATTTACGGTCTTGGCGAACGCTTTGATTCGCTTACACGAAACGGCAGAACAGTTGATTTTCATAACAAAGATGCCGTCGGCACAACAAGCCGCCGCACATACATAAACATTCCGTTTTATCTTTCAACAAAAGGCTACGGACTTTTCCTCAATTCAGGAGCAAAAACCGATTGGCAGATTGCAACAATGGATCTGAGTGCATTGCAGTTTGCTGTTCTTGACAGTCAGCTTGATTATTTTGTAATCGGCGGCAAAACTCCGAAAGATATAATCAAAGGGTATTGCGGTCTCACGGGTTTTGCTGAATTGCCTCCGCTCTGGAGCTTCGGTCTGTGGATGAGCCGAAACAGCTATACCTCATGGGAAGTTGTTGACGATATTGCAAAGAAAATCCGTGAAAACGATATTCCCTGTGACGTTTTACACCTTGATACCGCTTGGTTCAGCAGAGATTGGAACTGTGACCTCAAATTCTCGCAGGAAAGATTCCCGAATCCGAAAGAGCACATTGAAAAATATAAAAAAGACGGCTTTAAAATCAGCCTGTGGCAGTATAACTTCATTCCGCCTAATGACGATAATGAGCATTACCACGAAGCGGTGAAATACGGTTATCTTTCAAAGGATAAAGACGGCAATCCCTATCAGTTACCCGAAACTTGTCAGGGAAGCTGGGTGAAAGACGTTACCATTGACTTTTCAAATCCCGATGCATGCAAATGGTATGCCGAGAAAATCAGAGAACTCATAAAGATCGGAGCAGGTGCAATCAAAACCGATTTCGGCGAAGGAATAGCGGAAGATGCAGTCTATCAGAACATTGACGGCAAGCATTTCCATAATCTCTATTCGCTCGTCTATAACGGCGTAGTTTTCAATGCAACAAAATCCGTATCGGGTGAAAATATTGTGTGGGCAAGAAGCGGAACGGCAGGCAGCCAGCGTTATCCTCTTCATTGGGGCGGTGACAGCCAATGCACGTTCGAGGCTCTTGCAGGAACTCTGAGAGCAGCGCTTTCGCTCGGTTTGAGCGGCATACCGTTCTTCTCACACGATATAGGCGGATTCATAGGCACACCCGATGATGAACTCTATGTGCGCTGGGCACAGCTCGGATTTTTCTCATCGCATTCCCGCTGCCACGGTGTCGGCGATAACAATTACCGTGAACCCTGGAGATTTTCAGAAGAAGCTTGCGATATTTTCAGATATTACGATAAACTCCGTTATTCGCTTATGCCGTATATCTATGAGCAGGCAGAAAAATGCACCGAAACGGGTCTGCCGATGATGCGTGCGTTGTATCTCGAATATCCTGATGACAGAAACGTCAGATATGTCGATGACGAATATCTTTTCGGCGACAGTCTGCTCGTTGCTCCGATACTCAAGCCCCTGAGCAAGACGGATATCCGTGAAATATATCTTCCCGAAGGAACTTGGTTTGATTATCATACCAAAGAAAAAATAGAATCAACAGGAAGGTGGATTTCACGAAAGATTGACCTCAAAACCTTACCGATATATGTTAAAGAAGGCACAACTCTCAAATATTGCGAAGCTAAAAACAACCTTCAAAGCGGTATGGGCGAAATTGTAAGAACAGAAGAATACCTGTAAAGAAAAGGGTGTTGATATGAAATATCTGTTTTGCTATTTTGTAGGGAATAAACCTGAAGAAGAAAGGGTACATCTTGCTGTATCAACTGACGGATATAATTTTGAAGCACTTAACAATAATGAAACTGTTATTGAGCAAAAGCTCGGCAAAAAGTGTTGCCGTGACCCTTTTATATTCCGTGATGAAAACAATGTTTTTCATATCATTGCCACGGATATGCGAAGTAATGACGGATGGAACAGCAACAACTCAATGGTTATCTGGGACAGCGAAGATCTTATCAATTGGAAAAATGAAAGAATAATTGATTTTTCAAAGTTTGAAAGCACAAAAACTGCCGACAGAGTATGGGCGCCCGAAGTGATTTTCGATAAGAAAAAAGGCAAATATATGATTTATTGGACTCATAATAACGCTGACGATGACCTCGACACAATAACCTGGTACGCCTATACCACGGATTTCGTAACTCTCACCACTGAGCCGAAAGTTTTGTTCAGGCCAAAAAGCGGAATGTGCGGAATCGATGCCGACATTATCGAAAAAGACGGCAGGTATTATCTCTATCAGGCGGACGGCGAAAAGGAAGCAATTTGCTATGCCGTGTCTGACAGTGCAGACGGACCTTACTATGAACC
>JAZRCW010000020.1:0-1269 GCA_045659945.1 Ruminococcus sp.
GTTCCAACTCCTTGGCTCACAGAACGACATGGCTACGATCCGACTTGACTGGGTACGGCCGTAAACGATCTGCAGGAACAGTTCACGCATAGCAGTGTTGATAGCGTCACACACCAAGTCGGTGTTCAGAGCCTCCAGCAGAGTCTTGCCGATCAGGATCTCGGAAGCCATAGCTGCGGAGTGAGTCATGCCGGAGCAGCCCAGAGTCTCAACTAGAGCCTCTTCGATGATGCCCTCCTTCACGTTCAGGGTCAGCTTGCAGCAGCCCTGCTGAGGAGCACACCAGCCGATGCCGTGGGTGAAACCGCTGACATCTTTAATTTCCTTGACCTGTACCCACTTGCCTTCTTCGGGAATGGGAGCGGGGCCGTGATAAGCACCCTTGGCCACGGAGCACATATGCTGTACTTCTGTACTATAAATCATGGCAAATTTCCTTTCTTTCAAAAGACGTTGACCGCCTTTGGATTTACATATTCGAAAACCAATGTTTTCCGCATATATTATACAGTCAAGGGGGAAACTTGTCAATTACCAGCGATAAAAATTAATGACTTCTTGAAATGAAAATCCGTGAATTTTCAAGGATTTTCAGACTTTGCTAATAAAAACATTGGAGAAGGCCGTTTTGTATATTATTTTGCTTTCAATTTAAATTGTATGAAATCTTAAAAACTGGCCAAAATAAACCATATCTTAGGAAGAAGGAGGAACTGACTATGAACTGTAATGCAAACAAGAGCATTGAGTGCACCGTTGCTCAGTGCGCACACCACTGCGGTAATGCAAATTACTGCTCTCTGGATCATATTCTGGTTGGCACCCATGAAGCTAATCCCGGCATGGATCAGTGCACCGATTGTAAGTCCTTCCGTAAGAAGTAAAAACGTTGCTGGCAGCGCTTCGGTATCATGCCGGGGTGCTGCCAAAATTTATGCTTGATAATCAAACAGATTGTGATATTATTAAAAAGTATTTAGAATATACATATATTTTTCATAAATTCCAGATATAGTAAAAGAAAAATAGGAGGAATGCGGATATGGATTTTGAAAACTCCGATTATGAAATTTACCAGCAGGAAGAGGAGAAGGCAAAGCCTGAGTCTCCCTTTGCTGATTCGCCTTCCGAGGTAGTTGCTGAAGTAAAACCTAAGGTAAAGAAACAGAAAAAATCCGGCAGCAAAAAGTTGAAAAAGATTTTAGCTTGTGGTGTTGCGGTAGCTGTTTTGGCGGCGCTGTGCTGCGGAATTACGGCTGCGGCTATGAA
>JAZRCW010000021.1:0-10745 GCA_045659945.1 Ruminococcus sp.
TAGGAAAATCAAAGATGTGAAAATTAAGGAGTTGTTTAAAATGAAAAAAGTTTTATCGTGTTTAATGTCTATTAGCGTTTTGGCTTCTACAGCGACAGCACTTGCGGCTTCTTCGGCTTTTAATCCAAATAAAGACCCGAACGGTGACGGAAGTTTGACAATTGCTGATTCTGCATTTATCATTCAGTATCTTGCAGGAAAATACGAAGTAAGCGATTTAACACAGCTTGATGTTGATGATAACGATGTTGTAAGCGATGTTGATGAAGTTTATGTCAGAATGTATGACGCTGGAATGTTAAGTTCGACAGAACAGACGGCAGAAGTTACTAATGTAAGTAGTACATCTACAAGTAGACGATATAATGTTTATAATTCACTGTCTGGTGCTTATCTTCGAAACTATTCATTAAGTGTTACAGATATGGATAATTCAGTTGCCACAACAGCTATGTTTCCTCCGAATGACCAAGTAGAGGATTGGAGCAATATAGGAGTTGCTAAAATAATGAGCGACGAAGCAGAGTATGGCTATTTAGGAACAGGTTTTGTTGTTGGACCTCATACAATTGCAACTGCTGCACATGTTGTATATGAACGTACAACTAATAGTACATATCATATAAACGAAATTCTGTTGTTTGATGAAAATGGCAATGAAGAATCATTTACACCTGTTGAAATTCATACTCCTTATAATTATATTACGAATAATGATGTAAGCGATTTTGATTTCGATTATTCCCTTATTACTGTAGAAGAAAATTTAAATGATTACATGTCTTTTAACCTTGGGGCTATTACTGATAATGCTGTAAATAAGTTCACAATAACAACTGTCGGTTTCCCTGGTTATTATTATCCGGATGAAACTATTATCAATAATGGACAGGATCATATAAAATATTCTTCACAAGGTTCAATTACAGCTATTGATCAGAGAGGCTATTATTTTTCTCATAATGCCGATACTGTTGGCGGCAATAGTGGAAGTCCAATATATTTGGTTGAAACGGTAAATGGAAATACTTATAATACAGTTATTGGTATTCATGTTGGAATTTATAATACTGGTTTACGCTTCACTCCACATGTACTTAAATTTTTAAGTGGTAATACAAATATTCAGTATTAAACAAGGAGGACTTACTATGAAAAAACGTATAATTTCACTTGTTTTATCAGCAATAACAGCCATTTCAGCTGTCACGGCTATGAGTGCAAATGCTTTACATCCATGGGGAATGATAGACAAGGAGTTTATGGACAAAGCTTTTGAAAATGCTGTAGAAATTGAGGGCTATGAATGGTTAGGATGTTGTCTGACAGACTATATGTATGCAGAAACAGACAATTCCAAACTTACCTTATATGAAGTCAGAGAAATGAATGATGGAGTAGTATTTTTAATTAATTCAGATGAATACACTTCTGAAATTGAAGAAAAAATAATAGCTATTAATGAAGATTTCAAAGTACGTATAAGCAAAAAAAGTGACAATACACAGTATGTGTCATTCAGTGCAGATAATATTTCATTTGATATTGCAAAAGAAATCCGTGAAATTGTCGGCGATAAATGTCTTGACTTCAATTATGAATATAATCGTTACATTTATCATATTGTGAATTTTGATTACATAATGAGCTATGCTGATTTTTGGATAAATAAAAAAACAGGAGAACATACACAGGCTAAAGAAATAATAAGCGACTACATTAAATCAAATATTCCTGATGTTGAACTCATCTCCTATACAGCAGGTGATAAAGACCACCGTGGAACAGTAGTTTGGACAGATATGACATATGTTGTACCTAAAACGGAGCTTTCATTAGATAAACAGCTTGAAATAATCGAAGAAATTTACGAAGCTACAGGATTCACTCCCTGCTGTATCGCACTTGAAAGTGCTCCTCCGTCGTATGCTTCAACTATCGACCTCACAAACTACCTCAACGGCGACGCAAACAACGACCAGATCACATCAATCGCCGATGCCGCCGCAATTATGCAGGCTATAGGCAACCCCGATAAATATTCACTGTCAGATATGGGCGAATTTAACGCAGACTACGACAACAACGGCTTAACCGTTGATGATGCTGTGGAAATTCAGAAAAGACTTGCAGGGATAGCTGAATAAAATTAAGTTCAATCGTAGCCTGTTATTTGACGGGCTACGACTATTTGAATTTAATTCCACTAACGTGACGCTACCCTCAGGTGTCAGTCGGGGCAACTCGGTGCAGGTTCAACTCCTGTTATCCGCACCATAAAAAAATCAAGGCTTCTCGAATAAATCGGGAAGCCTTTTGCTGTAAGCTCTTGCTTTTTTATAAATAAAATGTTATAATTAGGGTGAAAAACAATTAATAGGGGGATATTGTATATGAATAAAAAATTTAAAATCTCAATTGCAGTTATTATTTTATTAATAATCGGTGTATGCACTTTCAATTTATTGACAACAGATACTAAAACGGTAGTAGAAATATCTGATGACAGGGTGTATTATTCTCAGGGAAAATATATTTATATGACATATAACGGAGTTTATTCAATGAGTAACGGCAGTTCTGAAAAGCTTTTTGAGGCAGATGAGTGCTATTCACTATTTGTACAGGATGAAGAAATTTATCTGACGTACTATGAGAATAACAATGTTAATCCAATAATTGCCATATTAGATTTAAACGGAAATGTTTTGAAAACTGCAAAATTGAAATTGGAACAAGACTATGAATCTGATATTTCAATAAAAGCTGTTATTGACAATATGATTTTTGTTCGCAACAATCCTGTCGGAGATTGTTATGTTTTTGATGTAGATGAAAATTTTGAACTGAAAACAATAGAATTTAAAGATAATTATAGCATAGGTAACGGATATGAGGTAGGTACATATAATAATCATTTATTTTTATATTGTAATACAGGTGAAGGATTAAAAATAACAACTGCCATAGATAAAGAAAACAATTGTTATTACCCGTTTTCGTATTCAAAAGAACAAAGCTTTTCTAATGATATTATATTTGAATTGAATAGTTCACGTTTGAGTAGATTAAATGCATATGACATCAATAACAAAATCGCAAAGGAGTATGATGACTTTTTTGATGATACTAAGGCACAATGCACCAGAATTACAGATATAATTCCATATGATGATATGCTTATTTTGTTAAGCAATTCAAATGTATATGCCCATAGCAGCGATGATTTCAATGAGCATGATGTGTTGTGTGTAGTTGACACGAAGAATTTTTCTGTTGAAAAAGAATTTAAAACAAAAAGATTTGAGCATATTATTTATGCAGATAAGGAGATAGCTATAACTTATCGCAACGGCAGATATACAACGTATTCCCTTGACAATTGGAAGAAAATCGAATCTCGTCCAGCCGAAAAAATTGAAAAGGGCAGCTCATATGCCTTTGAAGCCTGCGGAGATTATATTTTTGTTTTTTCGGGAGAGTTGGTTGATATAATTGAGATACCATAAAGCTGTTTTAGATTGTTCTTAATTATTGTTTTAATTCCACTAACGTAACGCTACCCTCAGGTGCCAGTCGGGGAAACTCGGTGCAGGTTCAACTCCTGTTATCCGCACCATTTAAAGATAAAAACCACGCACATGCGTGGTTTTTATTTTTATTATTCTAAATAAAACGTCGTGCGATATCTAACTAATCAACAAACTCGTAAAGGTATGTAGTCGGAGACTTTTTGAAACCGTCAAGCAGTAGGTGTGATTACTGATTCACAGCATCATTTGAACGTTCTTCAATGTATTCTGTTATTATTTCAAGTTTTTCCTCTTCGATTTGTTCATTATAGATATCTTTTTCAGTTGTCATATTTATTCACCTTTCATTACAAGTGTTAATTCACTTGCTTTTCCATTTTTGCAAATGATAGTCACATCAATACTCTCCGTTAAATATTCTATGAGTCCATTTTTTTCATCATCAGACTTGTTATCAGGCTCTCCAAATATTTGTATCCAGTCAGCTTGTTCAGAATCTCCCGTTATATCACCTATAGTGAGATCTGCGAGTTGTTCTCGTTCTACTATCATCATTACGATTTTCTTATCATTGTTATTTTCAGACTGTTCTCCCTCACTTCCGATTGATGCCACTATCTTTTCGCCTTGAAACATTTCATAATATGTATATCCTACATCATCAAAATAATATCCATTTCCAAGAGTAAAAGCATCATCAAAAACACCGTATAAGCACGGAAAAGAAAAGCTTTTTCCACATAACGTCATATGATTAAGCGAATCAAGTATGCCCGTATCAACGGATGAAGAAATGTTTGTTTCACTTGGTGATACATGATTGCTCGTTTCAATTTGATTATTGCATCCACACGCTGATCCCGATAGGATCACCGAGCAAAGAAAAATACTCAATATTTTTCTTTTCATAAAATCTCCTCTTTATTTAAGTAATTGTATATAAAGTTGTATTATATTACTGTAATGCTACTTTAACACACTATATATCATATCATATATACCATTGATTGTCAATTCAATTTTAAAAAAACATTGTCCAAAATGATGATTTGTTTAAATTGCTAATTTTAGATCGAGCTGCAGAAATTACTCCACTAACGTGACGCTACCTTCAAGTACCAGTTGAGAAAGTTGGTGCGGTATATACACAAGTAGAATTTCAGGCCTCTAAACGCAGAAAAACCACGCAACTGCGTGGTTTTTGCTATGTGATCAATTTCGTCACATATAGATGGCGGACAGGGAGGGATTCGAACCCTCGATACGCTATTAACGTATACACGAGTTCCAGTCGTGCGCCTTAGACCAGCTCAGCCACCTGTCCGCATAAGTATTATATTATAGAAAATGATAAGAAGAAATCTTCTTATCATTTTCTATGGTGCGAGTAATGGGACTTGAACCCATACGTCCTTCGACACACGCCCCTCAAACGTGCCTGTCTGCCTATTCCAGCACACTCGCAAAGTACATATAATATTATACAGCAAAAAGTTGCGTTTGTCAATAGTTACGGAAATATTTTTTTTATTTAATTAATATTCTTTGTAAAGACAGATACCGCAGATGAACTGCGGTATCTGTCGGCTATATTTCGTCCATTTGTGTCGGCTTTGATGTATCTGTGGAATACCTGTAAACATTTTCGCCGATTTTTTCAACCTTATTATTAGTCAAACGTTCGTAAGTTTTTTCAAATTCGCTTTTTATTTCAAACTGCCTGCGTTCTTCTTTCTGCTTTTCGACAAGATCGTTGAAATATGGATAGCCGGGCTGTACCTTTACATAGTTGAACTGCTTGATGTTATACATATTTAGCAGCATAAGACCTGCGTATATAACCGCTGCTGACAGGCTGAAACCGCCTACAGTGCCAAGAGCAACAGAACGCATAAGCTCTGTAAATGCGGAATCCATAACCGAACACACCAAGCCTGAAACCAAAGAGATAATTGGCGGAATAGCGGACAGGATGATTTTTTTAGTATAAAATCCCCAGTATCCTATGAAAAATACCAAAACATTTGAAAATATACCGAATATAAGGAGAATGAGCCCCTCAAGTCCGAATATAAATAAGTTGAAGAAAGAATATAGAATCAGTCCTGCTGTTTGGATTAAGTAAATAATAATAGCACCTGTATCTACCATTTTACAGGCTTTTAAAATTTCACGGTTTTTCTGAAATTCAGATTTTTCCATTTGTTGAGTTGGAATATTCATATTGACTCCATTTCTGTGCCGCTGTCCTCGTACTGCTTTGACATTAAATCGTTAGGAGTAATTTTTGAAATATCTCCCATTTCGTCGGTGGATGTCCTTTTAAGACGGTCGAAATTCTGCTGAAATTCGTCCTTGATTTCTCGCTGTTTTCTGTCAAACTCCTGATTTGTGCGGCGTTCGTTGAAATGGGGAAAGCCTACCTGCTCGCTGAGATACTTGTATCTCTTGTTGTTTATAAATGTCATTACTGCAAGAATAATTGCAAGTACGAGCAGAAAAGCGTTGAAGCCTGTGCCGGTATATATATAACCTGCGAAAACGTCAAGTAAATTTCCTATAGTAGGACATATAAGCACGCTTACGAATTGTACTGCAACAGTACAGACAGCAAAAATATTATTCTTTTTAAAGCATGACATTAATCCGCAGACAATAACACCTGTTTTGAATATAAGAGAATCAAGTATAATTATAACAGAAGATTCCCCTGGTGTGACAGCTCCGTAAATGAACATGAAAAAGGAATAGAAAAGGAATACGGTTACATATAATATAGAGGCGATTTTGTAATATTTCTTTACCTTGCAGTACATTGTACCATGCTGTGCCATTTCATCTACATTGTTATTTATCATTTCTGCCTGTGTGTTCATATCAGTCACTTCTTTCTTATGTTAAGCATATTATATATCAGCGATATTCATTACAATACCCGACTGGGCTATATTGACCGTTCCGAAGGAGCGTTTTGTTCCGTCGTGGGGATTTCCTGCACTTCCCGGATTCATAATATAAAGTCCGTCCTCGTATTTGTTATATCTTATGTGGGTATGACCGTAAAGTACAATATCGCAGTTTAGTCTTTTTGCGGTTTCTTTTATAATTTCAAGTCCATTTTTTACGGCATAGCGATGACCGTGTGTAGCGAAAATCTTATATCCGTTGGCTGGGATTATTTCAAAATCGTTGCTTAAACTGCCGAAATCGCAGTTGCCTGCAACGTGAATAACTCTGGAGGTATATGACGGATTTTCAATGAGAAAAGCATCAATATCCCTTTCACCGTCGCCTAAATGAATAAAAAGGTCTGCATCGGAATTTCTGAGGAAAACAGAGTCGACAGCCTGTTTGCTTCCGTGGGTATCTGAAATTACGATAATACGCATAAAACCATTCCTTTCGTATATGAAAAATATTATTCATAAAGCTTTAACATAATTATAACATATATATAAATGAATGTCAAGGAGGATTTTATTATGAGTAATAATATTGACAAAAATCAGCTTCAGGGGCTTCTGAACACTGTAAGCAAAAAAATCGGTGTTCCTCCCGAACAGCTCCGCAAAGAACTGGAGGAGGGTAAATTTGACAGTGCTTTATCCGCTATGAATCAGCAGGAGGCGACAAAGTTTCAGCAGGCAGTAAAAAATCCTGCCCTTATTGAGAAACTGATGAGCACCCCACAGGCAAAAGCACTTTATAATAAGCTTACAGGCGGAAAATAGGTGATATTTTGGATGACGCAATGAACAGGATAACGGATATCCTTAAAGACAAGGAGAGTCTCCGTCAGCTTTCGGAGCTGGCGGATATGCTCCGTTCAGGGGAGTTTTCAGAGGACTGTACAGAAACGGAAGCAGAAACTAAATCTGATGGAATCGGCGAAAATATGTTTGATATGGACATGATGCTGAAAATGACAACGCTTGCGGGAGCTATGAACAGTCAGGATAAAAATACAGAGCTGCTTATGGCGTTGCGTCCCCATTTAAGCGAACAGGGGCAGCAGCGGCTTGACAGGGCGGTTAAAATTCTGAAGCTGATTTCTGTGTACGAAGCGGCAAAGGAGTCGGGATTGCTCAATAATTTTCTGTAAGGAGTGGACAGCGTGTCGGTATATAATTGCGGTGAGGAGAATAGGAAGTTTTACGATGTTCCCGTTAAGCCTAAAAATAAGAAAATGGCAGGAAATCCTCTTGAAGCACTTGACAGGGATACGCTTCTTACGGCTGCGGTATTGCTTCTTATGATGAAAAACGGCGGTGATATGCGTCTTATTCTGGCTTTGGGATATATAATTATAGGGGGTGAATTGGGCAAATGAACACGCAGCAGCTGTTTTATATTATCTGCGGAGTAACGGCACTTATAATGATTATCTATTACATAAGGCGGAAAAGGCGGTTCTTATCCGCTTTTTTTGGCGTATTTTCAGGATTTGCAGCACTTCTTGCAGTGAATTGCTTCGGCGGATATATCGGTGTAGAACTGCCGCTTAACCTTTTTAATGTGTGCGGAAGTGCAGTTCTCGGTATTCCTTTTGTGGCATTAATGATAATTGTTAATATTCTATAAAATATTAAAAAAACTCTTGATTTTTTGTACATAATGTGATATAATAATTAAAAGTATAATGATATGCTATACTATTATAAATATAAGGTGGTGGAATACATTGAACGCAGTTGATATTATTAACAAAACAAAAAGAAAAATTCAGCTTATGAAAGATGAGATAAAATATCTTGTAAATGGCTATACATCGGGAGAAATTCCTGATTACCAGATGTCGGCATGGCTTATGGCAGTATGTCTTAACGGACTTTCTGAGGAAGAAACGGTTGCTCTGACTCTTGCTATGCGTGACAGCGGTGATATTCTTGATTTAAGCTGTATTGAGAAAATAACCGTTGACAAGCACAGTACAGGTGGAGTAGGGGATAAGACAAGTATGATTATCGGCCCTGCGGCGGCGGCTTGCGGAGTTGCCGTGCCCAAAATGTCGGGCAGAGGACTCGGTCACACCGGCGGAACTATTGACAAGCTTGAAAGCATAAGCGGCTATCGTGTTGATGTGGAGTTCAGCGAATTTGCAGATATTGTCAACAAAACAGGATTTTCAATTATATCACAAAGCGGGCAGCTTTGCCTTGCTGATAAAAAAATCTACGCATTGAGAAATTCAACGGGAACTGTGGACAGTATTCCCCTTATATGTGCAAGTATAATGAGCAAAAAGCTTGCCCTTAACGCTGATTGCCTGCTTCTTGATGTGAAATGTGGTACGGGAGCATTTATGAAAACTCCCGAGGACGCAAGAAAACTTGGCGACCTTATGGAAAAAGTCGGTAAGGCAGCAGGCAAGAAATGCCGTGCTGTTGTTACGGATATGAATACACCTCTTGGCTGTTGTATCGGAAATTCTCTTGAAATAAAGGAAGCTGTTGAAGTTTTACAGGGTAAGGTAAAAGGCAGACTATATGATATATGTATAGAACTGACGGCGAATATGCTTGAACTTGCAGGAAAAGGCACAATTGAAGAATGTTATGCAATGGCTGAGGAGGCTATTTCTTCCGGAAAGGCTCTTGATATATTAAAGAAAACTGTTGAACTTCAAGGCGGTGACAGTCGAGTATGCGACGATGTGGAGCTTCTCCCACAGGCAAAATACAGCCACGTGATATATGCCCCCCGTGATGTTGAAGTCGTTGCAGTTGACGCAGAGGAGCTTGGCATGGCAAGTCTTATCCTCGGTGCAGGCAGGATAAGCAAGGACGAGGATATCGACTATTCCGCAGGAATTGTTCTCGAATTTGAAATCGGCGATAAAATTTCAATGGACGCTCCGCTGATGACGCTTTATTCGAACTGTGTAAGTGATTTTTCAGAAGCGGCATACAGAGCGTATAATGCCCTTAAATTCGTAACCCTGACCGAGGGTGCATTGACATAGGATATTGACATATTTTATAAAATATGTTATAATAATATTAATAAAACAGGAGGTACAGACCAATGGGATTTAAAGAAACCATATTTAATCTTGCGGAAAAGGTAGGCGATACTGCCGACAAGTGCATTAACAAGGGTAAGGACGGCTATAACAAAATGGCTGAAAAAAACCAGGTTAAGAAGGATATTGTACGTCTTAACAAGGAAATTGACAACCTGTTTATGTCTGTAGGCAGAAAAATCTACAATGAAGACCGTGGAAATGAGAAATTCAAAGTAGTCTTTGGTGACGCAGATGCCAAAATGGCTGAGGTTGCCGAGCTTAAAAATCGGCTCAGTATTCTTGACGGTGCCGTTCCCTGCCCCTCATGCGGTACCGCAACCCAGAATGGAGAGGCTGTTTGTACTGCTTGCGGTACAAAAATAGCCGAGGAGCCGCAGGATGCCGAGGTTGAAATTGTTGAACCGGAGCAGGTTTGTTTCTGCAGCAAGTGCGGTGCAAATCTTGATAATGATGCGAAATTCTGCAAACAGTGCGGAAATAAAGTAGCTGATTAACAATTTCGAAATATTTTGATAATAATCAATTTATAAACGCCGGCATATGTCATTATGTCGGCGTTTATTGCATTTATGGCTATAAATCGTCGTTTTCAGATGTAATCAAGTGTTGGTTTGTCAAAAATTATTTTTGGAAAGTTAGCAAATAATGATAAGATTAAGAATTTATAGCAAAAAATGACTTGAATTATTCACAAAAAAGCAATAAAATGTGTATAGAAGTTGGTGAATCGGGTGGGGATAAAGTTTAATCCGAAAAATAAATATCATTTTTATTAAACGAAAGGAATGATTAATTATGAACCTTAAAAGTAAATTAAGCAAATTAATCGGTGGGGTAACGGCTGCGGTTATGTGTCTTACGATGCTTCCGAATGTATCGATGTCATCATCCTCTGCAGCAAGCGTTGGCCAGAAGCTCAGCGTTGGCAATGGCCAGAATCAGCATAAGGGTGTTAGCGATGGTTACAGCTACGAAATCTGGATTGACCAGACAGGCGGCAGCGGTACAATGACTCTCGGCGAAGGTGCTACATTTAAAGCAGAGTGGAGTGCAAGCGTTCCAAGCGGTAACTTCCTTGCTCGTCGTGGTCTTGACTTCGGCTCCCAGAAGAAGGCTACAGATTACGGTTACATTGGTATGGACTACGAGGCGGACTATCGTCAGACTGGTAGTGCAAGCGGTAACTC
>JAZRCW010000022.1:0-26392 GCA_045659945.1 Ruminococcus sp.
TGGTGCAGATTTACGATCGTTTTCTTGAATTCTTCACTGTATCGTGGACTTTTCTTTCCTGCCATTTCTTTTTCCTCCTGGCCTTTTCTTTTATTATACATCGTTCTTCTTTTTTTGTCCACTTTTTTAGTATAGCACCAATGCGAATCAACAAAGTGATTTACAGAACAGGATACAAGGAAGAAACAGAGGATGTTGAGTTGAGTATGGAATTTGTTCCAGAGACATCCTATCTTTCACCTGTTGAATATCATGAGCTTATGGAGGAAGTTGAAATCAACGGAACTCCCTGTTTAGTAACAAATGCCCATATATCTGATTATCAGGCAAGTATCACATTCAGCTACACTATTCCTGAAACTCTTGAAATTGGCGGAGAAGTAATTAATGATTATTTCAGAATTGCTGATTTGAAAATACGTAATATTCTTAATCTTAAATCAGAAAATGCATATCAGCCTATACCTGAGGAATGTCCTGTAAAACTTATCGTAGACGGTAAAGTTATGGATTTTTCAGAGTACAATGAAGCTGCACTTCATGCTCCTTTCGACAATATAATGAGTGGAGAATATGATACAAAATATTATTGTGTGGTGAATTTTAAACCCTTCAAATTTTCAGAAGCAGAATCAGTAGCCTTTGAAATCACAACAACAAACGGCGAAACAAAGATTTTCAAAATTAAATAACAGCTTACAAATCCCACCCGACAAAAAAGGGTGGGATTTTTCATACAATTATCATTGATTAAATATAATAAATGTGGTATAATAGTATAGACAAAGAAAAGGGGGACTGCATGAAAGATAACAGAAATTCAATTGAACTTTTTAAGGATAATAAAACGGTTATACTGCTATGTATCGCCATTGTGTATTTTTTTATTGTTCTTGATATAACGCTGATTGACCGTACTGTCGGGCGGCGTCGCCATGTGCTGGAGCCTTTCTGGGAGCTGTCACAGCTTTTGAACAGCGGCAGATATCTATACTGGCTGTTTCAGATATGCGGCAATATACTTATGCTTATGCCAATGGGCGTACTATTTCCGATGATTTTCAGACGTTTTGACAATATTAAAATGATAACAGCTGTTTGTCTTGGATTTTCGGTATTTATAGAGCTGACGCAATATCTGACAGGACGAGGTCTGTGCGAATTTGACGATATAATGCATAATACATTCGGTGCAGTTGTAGGATTTTTAATATACAGGAAAATAGCTGACAAGGCGGCAGAATACAGGAGGATGAAATACTTGTGAAAAAATTGTTTCTGAAAATCTTTTTGATTATATGTGTGGTGATAGATTCGGTTTTATCGCTTATTGGTATGCTTTTTATTCCAACTGAACTTATTCTGGGCGGCGGTGCTGACATAGGTTTATTTATAGGTCTTGAAATTGTATTTGTTTTGTGGCTTGTTATATCTATTGTTTCTCTTTGCAGGATAAAAACGAACAGGAAAAATATAGCAAGTTCATCAATGTTAATGAAAATTTCTATAGCCTGTTTCGGGTTTGGTCTTGGACTTTTGTCAATGGAAGACGGAATATATGCTTTTGTATGCTTTATGATTTTAGGTGTAATGGTAGGTTTAGGTGCTTATGTCGTTACAAAGTTTCCGCTTAAACCTAAAGAGAAATATCGTTTGTTCTTTCAGAGGTACAACGCTGCGGAAAACTGGTACAGTGCAGCTGTTGAATATCTTTTGGTGAATAATCGGGATGTGTCACAGCTTAATCCTGTAAATCCCAAGCCTAAGTACACCTGTGTCAGGGATTATCTTGAAACCAATTTCAGCGGACTTTCTGACGATGATAAGGAAAAAATTACTGATTATGCCTGCAATCCGATAATTTATCTTACGCAGTGGCTTATAGAAAATAAGCATCTTGGACATAATTTTATTGCACATTATAATCCTGAAAATGTAAGGAATGTTGTGAACGGATATATTCCTGTTACAAGATTTTTTAAACAAGATATGGATTATATGCTTGACAATAACGACATCAGCGACAAAATCAGAAAATTTCTCGTTTACTACTACGGGACTTTCTATAAAGCGAAAACTTTCAGACGTGACTACGACAGTTATTTCTTCGATTACTGCGATTTAATACAGAGCAAGGGTGCGTCTTTCTACTGCTGTGATTATCACTATGATATATACAGGGAGTTCAAAGAGATATTTGATAAGCGTTATGAAAACTTCAAAGCCTCATACGATTATTATAAAACAGATAAATACACTGATTTCCCTGGGAAGTTCCACTGGAAGCTTTTCAATGTAGACCTTGATATCTTTACATATAAAGAGAATACAGCTGAACAGGTACAAAAATGCTGTGACGCTCTTAATAATCTTTCTGAAAAGGAAATCAACAGGCTTAAACGTAAGATTGAAAGGCTGTTTGGAAGGGAGGACAGAAAGATTGATTTTGAAAAAATGTTCCGTCCGACAAGTGTTTGTATTTATGAGTCAAGAAATGATGACGTTTATTTCTCTATAGACGGCGGTGCTGAATTTGAGGAGGAGCATGGAATAGGTTTTACAATTCTCAATGGCATTGTTCTTGATGTGGGTTATGCCTGTGACAATAATCAGCCATACAGCCGCAGAGATATGGATTTGTACGAGCTTGGAAATAATGATATTGATTTTTCTACCCTTACGGAGCAGGCTGCTGTTGACAAGCTTATTTCTACGGGCGAGCTAGTTGCCGTTAAAATGGAATTTGACGGTATGAAGCAGCATGGGGAAAACAATAGCAGCAATGAGATATATCTCACTCCAGCCGCCGAAAAATTATTCCGTGAGAATATACGCAGACTGAAAATACTATGCAAATGCGGCATTGTCAGAAATATTGGTATTTCCTGCAAAAAAAGCGGCAATGTAATTGTCCCCTCTGAAATATACATGAAAGGACTTGTAACAGGCAAAGAAAACGGCGAAAACAAAACTTATTGCAGATATACCGATACGATTAATGTGTGGTATTAATTATAAGCATAACAAAAGCCTCCGATTTTGCGGAGGCTTTAATAATTCTATTTTTCCTGTACCTTTTCTTCAAGCCACTTTATCATAGCTTCAAAGCCTGCTTCGGATTTGTCAAATTCAGCCTCATTTTCGATAACTGCCTTTTCCGAACATAACTTACCGTGCCATGTGAGGGCTTTAAGATTTTTGCCGTTTTTTATTTTATAGGAAAAATCACCAAGACTTCCTGAATAATCGTTTCCGCTGCTGAAATAGTAATACTTCGGGATATCCAGCAGTTTTGATGAACTTGTTGCAGTTGACATACTCATATCCTCCCTTTGAAATATTCTGCGGCAGCTTCAAGATTATCGTAAACGCCGCTTAACATGGGTATTAATTCATCATCGGGAGGAGTCATATCTGGAATCATTATAGCATGGCAGCCTGCGGAATATGCCGATTTGATACCATTTGGCGAATCCTCAAATGCTGCACATTCGTTCGGTGCAAGTCCAAGCTGTTTTGATGCAGTCAGATATATTTCGGGATCGGGTTTTCCTGTCGTAACCATATCACCGCACACGATAGCGTCAATATAGCCAAGTGCATTGATTTTTCCGAGATACAGCAATGTTCTTTCACGTGGAGTAGCAGTAGCAACAGCAATTTTTATGCCGTTTTCTTTGAGAAAGGTGAAAAGTTCAAAAAGTCCCTTTTTTGTGACAATTCCATTTTCTTCAATATGGGCATTTATAAGCTCCGTGCGTCGCTGTCTTACGTCGTCCACAGGGAAATCCTCACCGAAAAAGCTTTTGAGCAGTGGATTTGAAAATTTCCTTGCCAGACTTCTTATAGCGTAAACGTGCTTGTCTTCCATAGGATAGCCGAAATCCTCCGCCGCCTTTTTCCAGTAGCGGAGGTAAAGCTTTTCTGTGTCTATCATCAGACCGTCCATATCAAAGATTGCACCTTTTAAGATTGTTTTTTCCATATGGGCGGTTTACCAGTTAATCATCCAGGAATACATACCCTCATACTGACGGGCAGAGCTGTTCCATGAGAAATCAGCTTCCATTCCACGTTTTACCATTGCATCCCATTCCTTACGGTGGTCGAAGTAAATGCTCTTTGAGTAGTTGATAGCACCGAGCATTTCCTCCCCGTTGTAGTTTGCAAATGAGAAGCCTGTACCTGTTCCCTCAAATTCGTTGTACGGCACTACAGTATCTTTAAGACCGCCTGTTTCACGAACTATCGGTACTGTACCGTAGCGGAGAGCAATAAGCTGTGTAAGTCCGCATGGTTCAAAGAGTGAGGGCATAAGCATTGTATCAGCGGCAGCATAAAGCTTATGTGCAAGCTGGTCGGAGTAGAGGATATTAGCAGAAACTCTGTCGGGATATTTCCACTGATAGTGTCTGAACATATTCTCATACTGCGGATCGCCTGTGCCGATAATTACAAACTGTGTATTCTCGTCGCAGATTCTTTCAATAGCATAATTTACAAGATCAAGACCTTTCTGGTCGGTAAGACGTGAAATTATAGCTATCATATACTTGTTTTCGTCAACGGGCAGACCAAGCTCTGCCTGTAATTTCTTTTTATTTGCAGCCTTTTGCTTTTTGAAATTCTTTGCAGTATATTTCGTAAAAATCTGGCTGTCGTCGGCAGGATTGTATACAGCATAGTCAATGCCGTTTACAATTCCGCGGAGTGAGGCAGAGCGTGCACGGAGAAGCCCGTCAAGCTGCTCGCCGTAGAATGGATATTTTATTTCCTCTGCATATGTTTCGGAAACCGTAGTGATATAATCAGCGTATACAAGACCGCCCTTGAGCATATTTGCATCCTTTTTGAATTCAAGTTTGTCAGGAGTAAACATATAGTCGGGGAGTCCTGTGTTGTACTGGAATGTTTCTATATCCCACACGCCCTGGAATTTGAGGTTGTGGATTGTCATAATAGACTTTGTTCCGCTGTAGAAAGGATTTGTAGCAAAAGTTGAGTGCAGGAACACTGGGATAAGTGAAGCTTGCCAGTCGTGACAGTGAATAATGTCAGGGCGGAAGCCTAAAACAGGAAGAATAGCAAGAACAGCCTTACAGAAGAAAGTAAAACGCTCAATATCCCATTTAAGGTCGCTGGAATAGGGAGTATCGCACTTGAAATAAAATTCGTTGTCCACAAAATAGAATTTGATACCGTTGTATTCATATTCCATAATGCCTACGTGGACGCTGTTTCCGTTCATGCCATAATCCATATAAAAATGGGTGATGTACTTGAAATTATCCCTGAATTTTGCGGGAATACAAGTGTAGTAGGGGAGGATAACCCTTACGTCAAATTCTTCCTTGTTGATATAAGAGGGTAAAGCACCGCAAACGTCAGCAAGTCCGCCTGTCTTTATAAATGGGACGCATTCTGATGCGGCAAATAAAATGTTTTTCATGTTAAAACTCCTTGCATTATTTTTTTGATTGTATTTTTAGTGTTATGTTATTATTATACACCAAAACATGAGTTTAGTCAATAGAAAAATATTAAATTTACACAAATTTATCTTTTGTTGATTTAGGACTTTTCAAAATTAGAAAAGTATGGTATAATATAGGTATAAATTTATTTTTGCAAATTATTATTAATCGGAGTAGATATTTATGGCTAACAATTCTTTTATCGCTGCAAAACAGGCAGCCTTGAAACATTATTTCAGCCGAATGAATGAAATGCAGCAGCAGGCAGTATTCACCGTCAACGGCCCTGTACTTGTTCTTGCAGGTGCAGGAAGCGGTAAAACTACTGTTATTGTAAATCGTATAGCAAATCTTATAAATTTTGGCAACGCTTACTATGATGAAAATGCGGCATATTCTGATGATGAAGTGCAGTTCCTCAATGACTATGCACAGGGAAAAACAGATGATTTCGATACCCTCCGTGACATAGTTGCGGTTAATCCTGTAAAGCCCTGGAATATACTTGCAATTACCTTTACAAATAAGGCAGCAGGTGAGCTTAAAGAGCGTCTTGAATCAATGCTTGGTGAGGAAGGCGGAGGAGTCAATGCCTCAACTTTCCATTCAGCTTGTATGAGAATACTCAGAAGCGAAATTGAAAATTTAGGCTATGGCAGGGATTTTACCATTTATGATTCTTCTGACAGCCAGAGACTGATAAAAAATGTCATGGCAGAGATAGACGTAAGTGAAAAGCAGTTTGTTCCAAGGTCTGTTTTAAGTGAAATCAGCTTTGCAAAGGATAAGATGATAACTCCTGAAAAAATGCTTGACGACGCAGGTATTGACTACCGCAAAAAAGTAGTTGCACGTATTTACAAGACATATATGGAACGTCTTAAAGCTGCCAATGCCCTTGATTTTGACGATATTCTCTGCAAGACAGTGGAGCTTTTCGACAGCTTCCCCGAAATTCTTGAAAAATATCGTAACCGTTACAGATACATAATGGTTGACGAATATCAGGATACAAACCACGTTCAGTTCAGACTTGTATCACAGCTTTCCGCAGGACATAAAAATCTCTGCGTAGTTGGTGACGATGACCAGAGTATTTATCGTTTCAGAGGTGCCAATATCGAGAATATTCTCGGATTTGAGGAACAGTTTGAGGGTGCCGTAGTTATCCGCCTTGAACAGAATTATCGTTCAACACAGACAGTTCTTGATGCCGCAAACTCTGTAATTTCCAACAATTACGGACGTAAGGAAAAATCTCTCTGGACAAAGGGCGAACAGGGCGAGAAAATTGTATGGTACAAGGCTGCCGATGAAAATGATGAAGCAACCTTTATTGTTAATACTATAAAAGCCGACTATGAGAAAAACGGCAAGTACAGCAGAAATGCCGTGCTTTACAGAATGAATGCACAGTCAAATATAGTTGAACGTGCTTTGGTGAGGGCAGATATCCCCTATAGAGTATACGGCGGTATGCGTTTTTATGACCGCAAGGAAATCAAGGACGTTACATCATATCTTGCATTTATAAATAACCCCAATGATATGCTTCGTTTCAGACGTATTATCGGCGAGCCGAAAAGAGGTATAGGCGACTCTACAATTGCATTGATTGATGATATAAGCCGTGACCTTAAAATATCCCCTTACGAGGTAATGAGGGACTGCGAGCAGTTTGCACCTTTATCAAAAAAGGTGACTGCACTTAAAGCCGCCGCTGAAATGTTCGGTGAGCTTATTGATATGGTTGAGGATACACCCCTTGATGAACTTCTTGACGCAGTTCTGACAAAATCGGGATATCTCAATTATCTCAAAAATCAGGAAAACGGCGACAGTAAAATTGAAAACGTAGATGAGCTCCGCACTTCAATTATTCGCTATATGGAGGAGTCAGACGAGCCTACTTTAAGCGGATTTCTTGAAGAAACTGCATTGTTCACAGATGCAGATGAGGACGACGGCGGAAATGATAAAGTTGCCCTTATGACAATTCACTCTGCAAAGGGACTTGAATTCGACAATGTATTTCTTATAGGCATGGAGGACGGAATTTTCCCCGGCTCACGCTCTCTTGACAATGAGGAGGATATGGAAGAAGAACGTCGTCTTGCATATGTTGCCATAACACGTGCGAAAAAGCAGCTTTATGTTACAAGTGCAGGCAGAAGAATGATATTCGGTCAGACACAGCACAATGTCACATCACGCTTTATCCGTGAAATGGGCAAGGAGCATTACATAAAGAAAGATAATTACAGTAAAAATAAGGATGTTCATGATAATTCCGTAACAGAAACGCAGTCATTAAGTCTTCAGCAGCAGATTGCAATGGCGAAAAGACAGACAGCTGTAAAGACATCAAATACCACATATGAAGCAGGGGAGAGGGTTGTGCACAAGATTTTCGGAGAGGGCACAGTAATTTCTGCAACCCCAGCCGCTAACGATTATATGCTTGAAATAGCATTTGACAAGGTTGGCACAAAGAAAATTATGGCTAATTTTGCAAAGATAACTAAGCTCAACTAACTGGAGGACAATATGAGAAAAACTAAAATTGTATGTACAATAGGACCTGCAACTGATGATGAGAATATTATGCGTGAGCTTATGCTTGCAGGCATGAATGTAGCAAGATTTAACTTTTCACACGGTGATTATGAAACCCATGAAAAGCGTTTCCGTCAGATTGAAATGCTCCGTAAGGAACTTGACCTGCCAATTGCAACATTACTTGATACAAAAGGACCAGAAGTCCGTCTTGGCAAATTCGTAGATGATAAACCCGTTGAGATATTCGACGGCGATATATATACTCTTACAACGGAAGATGTTCCATGTACAGCTGAAATAGGCAGTGTAAGCTTTAAGAAGCTCCCGAGAGATGTAAGTATCGGCACAAAAATTCTCATAAACGACGGTGTAGTTGAGCTTGTGGCTGAAAAGGTGACAAAGACAGATATTGTATGCCGTGTAATCCATGGCGGTATACTTTCAAATAACAAGGGAATCAATGTTCCTGGCGTAAAGCTTTCAATGCCATACCTCAACGAGCGTGATATGGACGACCTTGAATTCGGTTCAAAAATGGGTTTTGATTTCATTGCCGCAAGCTTTGTCCGCACAGCTGCTGACATAAACTATCTCAGAAAATTTACACATAGCCTTGGCTGGTTTGATGTGCGTATCATAGCAAAAATTGAGAACAGCGACGGTGTTGAGAATATCGACGAGATTCTTGAGGCAGCCGACGGAATAATGGTTGCCCGTGGTGATATGGGTGTTGAAATTCCCTTTGAGCAGATTCCTGCAATTCAGAAAACTCTCATTAAAAAAGGATATCATGCAGGAAAACAGGTTGTAACAGCAACACAGATGCTTGAATCCATGATAACAAATCCCCGTCCTACTCGTGCGGAGATTACCGACGTTGCAAATGCTATTTACGACGGTACAAGTGCAATTATGCTTTCAGGCGAAACGGCTGCAGGAGCATATCCTGTTGAAGCTGTAAAGACAATGGCACTTATTGCAGAAAATACAGAAGAACATATTGATTATAAGGGACGTTTTGCAGAGCGTCGTTCAAATCCCGAGGGAAGCATTGCGGAGGCAATTGCCCATGCTACAGTTACAACAGCTCATGACCTGGATGCAAGAGCAATTATTACTGTATCCCTTGGTGGACAGACAGCTCGCCTTATATCAAAATATCGTCCTTGCTGTCCGATTATAAGCTGTACGATGAGTGAGGTTGTATGTCGTCAGATGAATATGAGCTGGGGTGTAGTACCGTATATCATTGACGAAAAGAATAGCACAGACGATTTGTTTGCAGCCGCAGTTGAAGCTGCCGAGGAGCATCGTCTTGTTGAGGATGGCGACCTTGTGGCAATTACCGCAGGTGTACCTCTCGGAGTATCAGGAACAACAAATCTTATGAAAGTTGAAAAAATAGGAAATCAAATATAACACAAAAACAGACGCTCTTTTTACGGAGCGTCTGTTTTATGTTATTTGTTGTTATTTTCTTCTGTTTCTGCATTTCCCTTTTTCGTTTCAGCAGTTGGCACAGGCTGATTTGCAGGCTGCTGTACTGTCTGAATGGGATTTATATTGTTTGTGTATTTCGCCCTTTTATGCTTGGCAAATGCTTTGCATATAAGTACAACGATAAATACGAAAATTCCTATTGTAAGCAAATGCGGCAAGAGATAAATGAAGATAAACAGCAGATTTTCCATAAGTGTAAGGAAAACGGAGAAAGAATTGCTTACAGTATCCATGAAACGCTGTCCGAATGTATCTTCCTTTACTTCTACGGGCTCATCTTCAACGTACTCACGGACTTCGTTAATAGTAACATAAACGTAGGAATAAGCAACATCTGTCTGAATTTCATTCATGCGTGTAACAAGCTTTGAAATCTGAATCTGTATATCTGTAAGTTCCTTTTCAACGGCAATAGCAGTCTGTTCGTCGTCAATTGTAGAGAGCAGTTCGATATATCTTTGCTCTTTAGCCTCATATATTTCAAGGGTAGTTGAAAGGTCGTAGTATTCACGTGTAAGGTTATCAACATTTGCTTCCTTATTTCTCAAATCGCCAAGACTTGCCGTAAAATCGCAGAATGCGTCGTAATCCTTACTGGGAACACGAATAGTTGCATTGTATGATTTCCATGTTTCATCATCTTCGTAAATCCATTTATCAGATGCTTTGCCGTCGGAGTAGTGTTCTTTTTCAATAAAAGCACCATAGGAATCAAAGCTGTCCTTGAACGAATCAAGTGCACTGTCAAAATCAAGAACATCTACACTCATATTGCAGGAGTATACAAGCATTTCCTTGCGTATAACCTTTTGAGAGGTGTTGTTTTCCTTTTCAGCTGTTTCATTTGTTTCGTTATTTATGTTGTCGGAGTTGGGCGTTTCAAAGGATTCTTCAAAAGCGGCTTCATTGCCTTCGGTGTGCAATTCAATACTTGCTCTTGATGAAGTATCAGCCATGTCTTTTGCACTGCAGCCTGTGAACAGAATTGAACTTATAATTACGGGTATCAGTATTTTTGATTTGTTTTTCATTTGGTTTTCCTCCTCTGGAATGTATTTGTTGAATATATATTACCATATTATTTTGATAAAGTCAATGGATTTTGTTGTATTTTAACGTAGATGTAAATGATTTGTAATTTATAGCAGATTTTATTACAAAAATACCGCATAGAACCATAAGCTCTATGCGGTGATGTGTTTTTATTCTGTTTCGGGAAGTTCTGAAATAAGCTTTGCGTCGAATTTCTGGATTGAAAGAGCGTCAGCAGCTGTAATACCGCTGCCTGGCTCGAAACAGTCTGCATTAAGAGCACCCTGCTCGGACAATGAATACTTATCAGCGTTACCGATAGCCTGATAGATTGCAGCAGCATCGGCAATAGTTACTGAACCGTCAAGGTTAGCGTCACCGTAAACAACGTCATCATTGCCGCCGCTTGGAACTGTTACATCAGGAGTTGTAGTAGTTGTAACAGGTTTTGTAGTAGTGGGCATTGTTGTAGTTGTAGCAGGTTTTGTTGTGACTGTTGTAACAGGCTTTGTAACAACAGATACATTTCCGTCAGCTGATGTACCGTCAGGTTCCTCGCCGTAGTAAAGTTCGCCGTTGATGTATACAGGAACATACTTTGAAACAATTCCGTTTACAGTTCCTGCTGCGTCTGTAGTGCCCTTGGCATTTGCAATTTCTTCATAAGAGAAATCGTTTGAAGAATCCCAGCCGCTTGCATAGTCGGGCATTACAAGAGCAAGAAGAATTTCACACTTCTGCATACCCTCGGAAACAGGCATAACTGCACGTCCGTCGGGGAGAGTTACTTCAATGTAGTAAATGTTGCCGTCATACTGGATAGGCTTGGAGATTTCAGCAGCCTTTACGCCTCTTGAAGCGTACATAGCAGACTGGTCACGGTCACAGCGGATAACGAGATTTTCAGGGTTATGACCTGCTGCAATTACTTCGCTGAGGTCCATATAGTATCTGAATGAAAGGTTATCCTGAATTCTTGCAGGCCAAGCTGAATGATTTACAAACTTGAAGCTGATTGTAACACCTGAAGAATCGCCGCCCTTTGAAAGACACTCGATGAAGAATTCAGGGCCGTCATGCTGTTCGGGCTGTGGGAATGAAGGATCGCTCTTACCGCCGTACTTGTCAACCATTTTACAGAGAAGACCTGTAAAGCCTGCGTTATAGTCTGTAGCAACCTCGTTGTTGATATAGTTGTTTCTGTCGTCCTCGTAAGAACCGTCCTGATTAGGACCTCCTGCAAGTGCACCGTAGAGGATGTGTCTGTTCTGTTCAGGCATATAGATGTCATTCTTCCATGAGCCGTGAGCTGTTCTGTGGTGAGCGTTGTGAGCAGGCTTGTCACCATAGCCTACAACGAAGCTCTGACCGTCGGGATTATCACCGAGAACGTAGTTGATCTGATCCTCGTAGAACTGTTCATATGCAGATGTATCTGTATCAGCAAGAACTGTATCGCAAGCTACAGCGGCAATAAATCCTGCGGCAGTTGCATATCTTGCACAGCCCCAGTTGCTGATATATGCCAGCTTGCCGTTTACCTTATCTGTATCGTTAGTAAGATAGTCAACGTGTTTTTTAACGTGGTTAACATAAGTCTGGTCGCCGCTGTTGATAGCATAAAGGAGCATAGCACCCTGCATTACGTCATCCCAGCACATACACCATGTATATTTCAGAACATCCTGTCCAAGCTCCTTGTCAAGGTTTGGGATATAGCTTGCAGCCTTATCAAGATATGCCTTGTCGCCTGTTGCCATATAGAGCCAGTTTGCGGCATAGAAAAGCTCATCATAGAAGTGGCTTGAACGGTAGAAGCCTGATGCGTTACTGTCGTTATATGTATCATTTCCCGGATTTGTAGATGCAATCTTGAAGATGTTTTCAGCGTGTTCAAGATACTCGGCACGTTTGCTGTCATCTACTCTGCCGTCAAGAGCACAGTAACCTGCGGCAAGGGCAGCAGACATTCCGCCGAATACAGCGGAGCATCCCTCGGAAGCTTTGTATGTCTGACGAGCCTCCTCGTAGGAAGTTCCTGAATCCTCCATACCGTACTGGTACATTTCAACAGGTCCCCACCATGTATGGTCGATAGTACCGTTACCAACCTGGAAAACAATTTCGTCGCCGAGGTCGCAGTCTACAAAGTAGTCGAGAACAAATTCAAGGTTGTTGACATAGTTCTGCATTTCGCCGCAGCTTTCAACACCGTCGGGGTACTGATAAAGTCCCCATGCAAGAACAGATGCAGTATATGCCATAGGCATATTGAATTTTACATGGTCACCTGCATCGTACCAGCCGCCCTTGATTTCGTCAATCATAGTTGAATCAGCACGCCACTCAACACGATTCCACTCGGGAAGTGGGCCTGCCTGCTGACACTCATAGAAGAAAAGCGACTTCTGCAAAGCTTCTGCATAGTTAGGATTTTCGGCAGCTGTTACTGTCGGAATTGCATTGCTTCCGATAGAAGCGGCAAGCATAACAGCCGACATAGCTCCTGAAATAAATTTTTTTAACATAGTAAAACTCCTCTCATAATATTTTGGATTTATCTCCTCATTTTACTATCATCTAATTTTAACATATTATTAACAGAACGTCAAGTCAAAAAATGCAATATCCGATAATTTTCACAAATATTTTTTCATGTTGATGTGCTCGCAGTATTCCTCGAAGTATGGCTCACCATATGGAGTATAAACAAGACGGCTGTAAAACTCCGCAGCCCTCATCTGTGCTCCTAAAGTGATGTATTCAGCACCCTGTTCTGCGGCAGTTTTTTCAAGAATTTCCATGAGATAACGTCCAACACCCAGTTTACGGTATTCTTTTAATACGGCAACCCGTCCGATGTGAGGGGAATTGTTCTCATCGAAGAAAAATCTTCCTGCGGCAACAGGGGAGTTACCGTAATATACTACAGCATGAAACGCTGTTTCGTCTGTGTCATCAAGATCATAGGAAAACTGCTGTTCATCTATGAAAACAGTTTTTCGCACCTCGGAAGCGGCTGTAAATTCGGGAGAGTCCATACCCTTAAATATTTTATAGTTCAGTTTCATAAATATCACCCTTTTAAAGATAATTTATAAAGCAATTATAACATATTGAAAGTGTGGATGTCAACAAAAATGGCTGTGCATTTCTATGATACACAGCCATTTTGCTTATTCAGTTAAAAGCTTTCTTAATTTTATCATGTCATAGACATCAATTCTGTTGTCAGAGTATAAATCAGCCTGACTGCCGTTGATATTCTTTTCTGTGCCAAGGAGATATTTTGAAAGGAGTACAAGGTCAGCGGCGGATACACTTCCGTCAGAGTTCACATCGCCTATAATTCCGCCCTGTGACTGCTTATAAACGGCAGTAACAGTCATATCAGCTGTAAGTGAAATTTCTGCGGTAGCGGAGTTAATTGTCTTTCCGTCAGATGTTTCCCAGTGTGAGAAAGCATAGCCTGCAAGAGGTTTAGCAGTAACAGTAACGGGATAATCGGTATAATATGCACCTGTCCACTTGCTATCCTTGAATGTTGGAGTAATAGTGTTAAGGATAACAGTTCCCTTTGCAGAATCGTTATTCAGTGTGAGATTTACCATATTTCCCTTTAAGCTGCAGGAATTTTTGAGCTGCTGTGTAACATTCTTGTTTCTGTCACGATAGAATGTTTTTACAGATTCAACCTCGTTATTGAAGACTGTGGGGTTATCCTGTTGAGCACCGCCACCCCAGTTTCCTCCGCCCCAGTTACCGCCGAATCCGGGGAAACCGCCAGGATTCTGTGAGTCGTCGGGATTCTGATTCTGGGTAACATTCTTTGGCTCAAAACGGTCAAGGGTATCAATAGTCATTTCACTGTATTCGCTTGTGAGTTCTTCAATCATAGCCTGAACTCTTTCATTATTGAAGTTCTCGTTTGCCATATCCATAAATGTAGTTGCAAACTGACGCTTGAATGTATCATTTTTCAGTGCGTTCTTGAAAAGCTCTGAAATAAAGCCCTGATTCTGCATTACCATATTGAATGTGTTATGGGAAGCAGTTGCACCCATTGAACCGTAGAGACCTGTGCTGTACTCTGTATCAAAGAGGATAAAACGCCATTTTCCGTCGCCCCATTCGTTATCGGGGTAAAATGTAGTTGATTTCCACATAGCCGTATTATTAGGCGAGAAATCCATGTTCGCATAGTAGATTTCAGAACACATATAGTCGATAAAGGACTGCATATCAACCTTTTCACAAAGCTGATTATAATTTGACTGCTGTGATAAATCGTTTGAATTAAACCAGCTCTGGAGGCTTTCCCACTCTGCGAAATCTGCCTCTGTGCCTTCCTCGAGTTCACCGTTCTTGATTAAGCATACATCGTTTTTGTCAATGCCATAGTGAGCCTCAACATAGTCGTCACTCAACTTTTCAGTGATTTCGTAATGTCCCCAGTATTCGCCATTAATAAACACTATACAGGGCTTCATAGCCTGTGAAAGCATATCACGGTCAGAAACGAGAGCCTGATTGAGTTTGTCACGGAAACGTGTAGCACTTGCGTCATTTCCGCCGTTTCTTATCATAAAGCTGTCAAATTCCTTGATTTTCTTGCCTGTGTATTCGCTTCTTAAATCTCCGTCAAAGAGGTTGAAATCGAATTTTGATACGCCGTAATCAGCACGTGCATAAATGTTGAAGCTTTTTTGCATATGGCTTCTTGAAGCACCGCCGTGAATACGTATGCCGATACTCTGTGTGTGCTTAACCTGTCCATCCTCGTAAATCTGCATAATTGCAGGACGTTCCCATTCTCTGCCCTTATTGGAGAAGTTTCCGGGAATCTGCCAGTCCTGAGCAAATGCACCGCCGCCATTGCTGTTTTTCCATTCGTCATATGTAGCACCAAGAACATAAATTCCCTTGTCGTGGTCGAAAAGGTTATCCTCATCGGTTGTAAGGGAGATTACCTTTACATTCTGATAGTAAGAAGCGCGGCTGCCGTAGCCAATGAAATAAGCCGCTGAAACAGTATCGCTGACATTGCCGTTCTGGTCGATAGCAACAGCGTTGATTACCATTGCCTTATCAACAGGCTCGGTTGGAGCAGTTACTGTGCCGCCTCTTATATCAGTTCTTGCACTGAGATAATTGGGCTGTGATGTTATATCGGAAATTGCAATAGGGGAGCTGTAACGCTGTGAACTGCTGTCGGGAACGCTGCCGTCAGTTGTATAATAAACAGTTGTACCGTCGGGAACGGTAATGTTGAGGTTGAATCCGCTGTCGTAAAAGCCACCCTCCTGTGAGAAAATAGGCTCTGACACGTCTTTTTTCAGAACGCCGCTTTCGCTGTTCGCCTTGTTAGGAGACATATTCATTGTGGCAAATGACTCGGAACCGTCGGGGTATCTTCCGAATGACTGATCGCTTGCAAGAGCAGGAAATTCCACAGTATCACATACAGTTGAATCGGGGGCTGTGAGATATAAAGTTTCGCCGCTTGTGGAAAGACCAAATGAGGCTGTATATGAACCATTGATTTCAGGCATAACAGAATCGCAATAAATGATAAGTCGCTGACCTGCACCGATTGAAGCACCTGCAGGGAAAGTGAATTTAAACGGCTCGCTTTCCTTGTCGGATAAACCGAATCCGCTTAAATCAACAGAGGATGAACCGCTGTTGTAAATCTCAATCCAGTCGTAGCAGTTGCCGTCGGGGGCGGTATATGTGCTGTTTTTTGCACATATTTCGTTGATAAACAAGCCCTCGCCTATAGCTGACGCATTAAAAGTCGGCACAGGGGCAAAGGGGATTGTCAGTGTTGCCGCAATTGCCATGGAAAGGGCGGAAAGAGATTTTCTTTTCTTTGATTTCATAAAAAACACTCCATATACAATAAATTTTTGGATAATCCCCGAGGAATATTTGTCTATATATATTAATTATAAACTCATAAAAATGAAAAATCAATTCAAAAAATGCTTTTATTTTTCAAGTTTAAAAAAACGTGTTTATAAACAAATGCTGTCAATTAAATATGTGCAGTATCACATGGGTTTAAGATTAGTTTAAGGGTATTTCAATATACTTATGAATAAACCAAATATAAATTAAAAGTAATACCTGCAACAAGACAAAAATAAGCTGCCCCGAAAGGCAGCCTATGTAAAATTCAATTAAACGAGCTCGTTGCCCTGTGCGTCAGTTGTGATTGTCTTACCGCAGAGAATTAAAATTCCCTCGATAAAGCCCCACCATGAGCCAAGACCAAAAGTAACAAGAGTTACGATAATCTGAATAACAGCCTTCTTTGTGTAGCCGAGGTAGAAGTTATGGATTCCTAAACCACCAAGGAAAATACCTAAAAGACCTGCAACCATTTTCTGTTTCATAATAAAACCCTCCAATAAAGTATAATTTAATTAGTCTGTGAGAGCATTGCCGTCTGCGTCAGTATTGATATTGCCGCAGAGAATCATAATACCCTCAATAAGTCCCCAGATTTCGCTTACAACAGCAAGTGTGAAGCAGCTGAGAACTGATATAAGAAGCTGAGCAAGAGCCTTGCCCTTATAACCAAGATAGAAGTTGTGAACGCCGAATGCACCAAGGAAAATACCAAGAAGACCTGCAGCCATTTTAGACTTTGCTCCGGGAGCAGCTACAGCCTTGTTGTTTACAGCATAACCGCATGACATACATACAGCAGCACCCTGTGCAAGTTCTGTACCACAGTTTCCGCAGAAACGTGTGCCCTGTCCAACGGGAGTACCGCAGCCTACACATACAGCTGCCTGTGGATCAACAGCATTACCGCAATTTTTACAATACATAATTTATACCTCCATATATGTTAAAATAAATTCAGGTTAGTAAATAATCCCCATTAACTATACCCTTGCGATTATTATACCACAGTTGTACAATTTTGTCAATATCTAACGAAAAAAATCTGGAAATAATATTTTTGCGGAGTTTATAAACTTGACTGAAATATAAATATGTGATATAATTATAAAAAACTTCGGAGGCGGAGATAATGAAAAGAACAGATTATATAGGCTGGGACGAATATTTTATGGGAATTGCCATGTTTTCGGCACAGCGAAGCAAGGACAATAATACACAGGTTGGAGCGTGCATTGTAAACGGAGAGCATAAAATTGTTGCGGTTGGATATAACGGTATGCCTATTGGCTGTAACGACGATGATATGCCTTGGGAGCGTGAGGGCGAAACATCCCTTGACACTAAATATCCATTTGTTTGTCATGCGGAACTTAATGCAATACTCAACAGAAATTCAGCTGATTTAAAGGGCTGTACCCTTTATGTAACTCTGTTTCCATGCAATGAATGTGCAAAGGCAATTATTCAGTCGGGGATAAAAAAAGTGGTATATAAAAGCAATAAGTATGCCGATACAGAAAGCACAAAAGCGTCATCTCTGCTGTTCAGAAAATGCGGTGTTGAATGTGAGGAATATGCACCCACAGCAAAAACAATTACACTTGAATTATAAAGGGCATCTCTAAAATTAATGGCGGTCGATTGACCGCCGTTTTTTAGAGTTGCCCTTTATTCAAAGGGATATACAATACCCCAGTCGCTGCGGAGTTTATCCATAAGCTCCATGATGAAAAGAGTTTCCCTGTAAGTCATTTGCTCACATTCCTTTTTGCCCTCGGAAATAGCTTTGAGTGATGCAATAACCTCATATTCATAGCCGCTTATCTGTGGGGGCGTAGGATAATGCTGTTGTGTGCCGTCATGGAGAATAACATCAATGCCCTCACAGTTGTTAATATTATGGAACTCAATTCTGCCCTTTGTACCGTATATTATACCTTTTCTGTCAAGAGGACAGTAGCAGTTGCTGTGAAGTACAGCGGATTTACCGTCGGCATAAGTAAGGATAATAGAGTTGTGCATATCAACACCGTATTCATTTTTGGTACAATGAGATTTTATATCAACAATATCCTCACCGAAAGCCATAACTGCAAAATTCAGTGTATACACACCAAGGTCAAGGAGTGCACCGCCTGCAAGTTCAGGCTTTATAAGTCTTTCCATATGAGAAAGAGGATAGCCCAGATTAGCTGTAAGTGACATAACCTCGCCTATAACTCCGCTTTCAAGGATATCGTCAAGCGTTTTTCTCATTGGGATAAACCTAGTCCATATAGCCTCGCAGATGAAAACATCTTTTTCTTTGGCAGCTCTGAAAAGCTCCTCCGCCTGTTTTTTGTTTGCAGTGAAAGCCTTTTCACAGAGGATATTTCTGCCGTTGTCTATGCAGAGCATACAGTGCTCATAATGGTGTGAGTGTGGAGTTGCTATATAAATCAGGTCAAGGCGGTCATCAGCTGCAAGCTCCTCATAACTGCCGTAGTATGTGGGTATATTGTACTTTTCTGCAAATTCTTTTGCCTTTTCAGTATTTCTTGAACCGATTGCAAGTACCTGTACATTTTCCATTTCTGCCACGGTATCAGCCATAACGCCTGCAATTATTCCTGCACCAAGTATACCTATATTCATAGAAAATCACCTCATTTTTTCTTTTTCTGTTCTTTAAGAAATGCTTTATATGATTTGTATGCTTTGTTGATGTAGCTGTATACAGCCTTGAAATAGTTCTTGTCATAAGGTACAAAGAGATAAGCCTCATCACCGAACTCATCACAGTTATATTTTTCCTCACCGAAGTAATCGAGAGCTACATTATCTACATCGCCCGGATAACAGGGCTCGTCGTTGTCACGGTAGAAGCCGTAGTAATACTTTGTAAAATCCGCACCCTCATCGTTGAGCATATCATAGAGAAATTCACCGCTGAGGGAATTTATGATAAACTTTCGTATGTCATTTTTATTATCTCTTATAGCCTGAATTTCTTCCTCGAAAAATTCCACGAAGTCCTCACCGAGCATATTATGCTCCATAATCCAGCGGAAATAAGCTGCAATGTGATTTGCACCGCTTATCATTGGCGTATCAAGCTGTTTTTGTTCTATTTTTGAGGAATGTGATTCAACGGTATCAATTACATTCATGAAGTCGTCAGCGATAACAGGGGGGCGGTCAATATCCGCCATAAAATTGAAATCTTTGTCAAATTTGTCAAGAAGTGCTCCCGAGCCGTTAAGGCACTTGAATTCAAGTTCGCTGTTGTAAAGGGGGAATACACGGTAGAAATTAACGATTTCACCGTCTGAAAGTTCACATCTGCAAACGTCCATATCTTCTGATGCAGGCATAATCATAACCGAAGAAAATTCTGTATTTGAAGCAAAACAGGTGCCGTAATCAACTGTGTGGTAACAGCCGAGCCATGAATCTTCTCTTATGGGAAGTCTTGAAAGAATTTTCAGTAGGTGCAGAGGCCAGCAGTCCTCCAGTTCATCGCCGTGAATATTCCAGTCTGGCGGAAGTGTAATAACAAGCTCACATCTGGTGAGTTTATTGTCCTCAAAATCTTTTGGAACTTTCATTTCAAACGCACCCATACCTGCTGTAACGAGTGTAAGACAGCGTTTTTTTACGGTTGGGGGAAGGGCGTATATATTAAGCTTTATATCATCCGTATCGGATTCCTGCAGATAGTTTTCTATCTGTCCGAAGTGTTTTTCTATGTGGTCCTCAATTTTCTGTAGTTGTTCGTAGGTATAAACCTTGGGTTCGATTTTTTCTGTTTTCTTTTTTCTTGCCATGATATTTCTCCTATCTGTTGAGAAGTCGTGTCAGAAGTTCGTTTGTCTTTTTTGTTTCAGCTAAAATCTGACGGAGAAGTTCTGCTGTGTCATCAGTCGTCGGTAATTCGTCAGGAATTGATTTTTCTGCAGCAGTATTCGAAACAGTTGATACAACGGCATTTCCTCCCGAGATATTTTTGAGGAAATTTTCACGCATGGAGCATATCACCTTGTAATCCGCACCGAAGTGGTCAAGAGTACGCTGAACACGGGGGCATGAGGTGTAAAAGATATACATAAAATTATCGTAGGCATTGAGAAACACCATACAGTCTTTCTGGCTGAACTCCATTTCGGGAAAATCCGAGGTGTATACAGTACGCAGACTTTTCATTGAGGCAAGGCAGGTTTCAGCGTCGTCACTGAGCTTTCCTGCACGGCGGAGTATCATTTCAGCCATTTTGCGGCATTCTTCCTCATATGCAGGCTTTGTATCCATTGCCCATACAACAAGAGCGTCATTTATATTATTCCACAAAGAGGGGATGAGTATAATATTGGGGTTGAGTGAGTGGTTATTGAAATCTGTAGCTTCAATAATAGCTGTAATTCTCTGGGAATGTTCGATAATGTTTCTGATGAATGAATCTGAATCGTATACCATATGCGTCACCTCAAAATGATTTTTGTTATATCATCTGCTTTTTCAGCGATGAAATCGGCACCCTCGTTTTCAAGTTCTTCTCTGCCACGGAATCCCCATACACAGCCTATAGATGTAATTCCGCAATTTTTTGCCGTTTGGATATCAACATTGCTGTCGCCTATCATATAAACAGTATTATCTTCGGGAAGTCCGCAGAGTATCTCGTCTATTATGGCTGAATCAGGTTTTTTTTGACGTTCTTCACAGCCGCCGAGAACCTTTATGAATTTCACATCGGGGAGAAGCTTTTCAACGATTTTTCTTGCAGGCTCCTGTGGCTTATTTGTGGCAACTGCAAGAGTCACACCTTTAGCCGAAAGAGCGTTCAGAACGTCGTAAATGCCGTCATAAAGCCTTGTTTTATCAAGGTAGTGGATATCATAGTACTCATGGAAAAATGCAAGCAGTCTGTCTGCCATATCCTTTTTGCCCTCGGGTAAAGCACGGATACACAGCTTTATTGCACCGTTTCCCACGAATTTTTTATAGCTGTTTATATCGTGTTCGGGACAGTCAAGCTTACGCAGACCGTAATTGACAGCGTCGGCTAAATCCTCAATAGTATCGGCAATAGTGCCGTCAAGGTCAAAAATTGCGGTTATCATTATATCACCTTAAATTCTTGTTGCGAGAAGCACGGAATATTTCTGACGGAATTGTTCAAAACGTCCCTCGTCAATAGCCTCACGTATTTTCTCTGTAAGGGTATTATAGAAATAAAGGTTGTGCTGCACTGCAAGTCTGCCTGCAAGCTGTTCATTCGCCTTGAAAAGGTGGCGGATATATGCACGGCTGAAATTGCGGCAGGTGGGGCAGTCACACTGTTCGTCAACAGGGCGTGGATCTGTTTCGTAGCATTTGTTTCCGAGATGCATTATGCCGCTCCATGTAAATACTGTAGCGTGACGGGCGTTTCTGCTTGGCATAACGCAGTCAAACATATCAATGCCCCTTGCTACGGCTTCGATAATGTTTGAGGGAGTACCAACACCCATGAGATAACGTGGCTTGTTAACAGGCATAAACGGCTCTACAACGTCGATAACCCTGTACATTTCATCAGTTGACTCGCCTACTGCAAGTCCGCCGATAGCGTAGCCGTCAAGGTCAAGCTTGGCGATATCCTCCATATGCTTTATGCGGAGGTCATCATAGGTTGAGCCCTGATTTATACCGAAAAGCATCTGTTTTTTATTGATTGTATCTGGAAGACTGTTAAGACGCTCCATTTCCTCCTTACAGCGATAGAGCCAGCGTGTGGTACGCTCTATTGAATCAGCTGTATACTTGTATGTGGAGGGATTTTCAATACACTCGTCAAAAGCCATAGCAATGGTTGAGCCGAGATTTGACTGAATCTGCATACTTTCCTCGGGTCCCATAAATATGCGGTGTCCGTCGATGTGTGAGGCGAAGTATACGCCCTCCTCTTTTATTTTGCGTAATTTTGCAAGGGAAAATACCTGGAATCCGCCGCTGTCTGTGAGGATAGGCTTGTCCCAGTTCATAAACTTGTGAAGTCCGCCCATTTCCTTTACAATTTTATCTCCCGGACGCAAGTGCAGGTGGTATGTATTGCACAGTTCTACCTGTGTTTTCAGTTCTTTCAGGTCAATTGAAGATATACCACCCTTTATTGCCGCAGATGTGCCTACGTTCATAAAGCAGGGTGTCTGGAATGTGCCGTGTACTGTTTCAACCTGTCCGCGACGGGCTTTGTTTTCTGTTTTAAGTAATGTATACATAAATTCTCCTTTGAGATATATTTATCAATTTAATTGTAACTTAAAATACGAAAGATGTCAAGGGGATAAGGTATTATTTCCGAAATCATACAATTCAGCTGTTTCAGCATTGCGATACTCATGTTTCTCGTAATATCCGATTAATCCGCCGTTTTCGTCACGCAGGGCAATCATATAGACATCTTTGTTTTCTGTAGGATTGTGGTATGTAAAAATCTTGTTATTCTGCGGATTTTCGGCAAACCAGTCCACAACCTTTTTAATTATCTCCACAGAATGGATGTTGTGGCAGCTGAAAATAGATTTTCCCACAAGGTCATTACCGCCCCATTTTTCATATTTTAAAGCTGCAGAAGGGTTTATATAGACGATGTTATGCTCTGTGTCGCATATGACTATAGGTGCAGTATCGGAGTCTGCAAGACTTTTTAAAAATATTGAAATATCCATAAATTCACCTTACAAAATACACATAGAATCACCGAAGCTGAAAAAGCGATATTTTTCCTCTACAGCTGTTTTGTATGCGTTCATTGTTGTGTCATAGCCTGTAAATGCAGATACAAGCATAATCAGGGTGCTTTCGGGCAGGTGGAAATTTGTAATAAGTCCGTCAATGCACTTGAATTCATAGCCGGGATAAATGAAAATATCAGTATATCCCTCACGCTCCGAAATATCGCCGTAAAAGCTTGCGACGCTTTCGAGAGTGCGGCAGGTAGTTGTTCCGACAGCGATAACACGTCCGCCCTCTGCTTTAGTCTGATTAATGAGGTCTGCTGTTTCTTTCGGGAGGTAGTAGTGTTCGCTGTGCATTTTGTGGTCAAGGACATTGTCCTCCTTGACAGGGCGGAATGTGCCAAGTCCGACGTGGAGAGTTACAAATGCGGTTTTTATGCCCTTTGCACGAAGCTCGTCAAGCATTTCCTCTGTGAAGTGAAGTCCTGCTGTAGGTGCAGCGGCAGAGCCTGCCTCGTTGGAATATACCGTCTGGTAGCGTTCCTTATCTTCAAGTTTTTCTGTTATATAAGGGGGCAGGGGCATGTGTCCTACATCTTCAAGGGCTGTAAAGAAATTACCTTCACATTCAAACTGTACAACTCTGTTTCCGTCGTCCTTGACTTTTACTACTTCCGCAATAAGTCTGCCATTGCCGAATGAGAATTTTGTGCCGACTTTAGCCTTTTTGCCTGGACGGCATATGATTTCCCACAGCTTATCGCCCTTCTGTTCAAGGAGCAGGAATTCGATAAATGTATCATTGCCGATTTTTTCGCCGTAAAGTCTTGCCGGAATAACACGGGAATCGTTCATTACAAGTAAGTCACCTTTTTTAAGACGGCTGCATAAATTATAGAAATGGTCGTGTGAGATATCGCCTGTATTTCTGTCAATGCACATCATACGGGAGGCATTTCTGGGTTCTATGGGAGTCTGTGCGATAAGCTCCTCGGGTAAGTCGTAATAGAAATCTGATTTTAAAAGCTGCATATATATACTCCTTTGAATTGAGAATCACATGGGAATGCAACATTTTTCATAGTTTTTCGCCATATAATTCAAAAAATATTTTTTTAAAAAGATATTGACATATCACAAATAAAGTGATATTATAGATATTAAGGTAGAGGCGCGGTTGAGATGAGTACTCTCACGGAGGATTACCGTATCCTGTGAAGTGAGATGAAAGGCAATGCCGCCGAGGGGTGATACGTGGTGAATATCATTCCGGCTGTAAGTTTAACAGGCTTGCGGCTGTCATCATGTTTTGTGGTGGAGTGCTATCGGCATAAAAATTTATCAATGCCAATACTTCTATTATAACTCATGATGAACCGGTTTGCAACCGGTTTTCTTATTATTTCAAAAATTTTTTTAAAAGGAGAATATTTATGAAACAGTTTAATGTAGGTATAATCGGAGCTACAGGTATGGTTGGACAGAGATTTGCTACTCTTCTCGAAAATCACCCTTGGTTCAATGTAAAGGTTCTTGCAGCTTCACCCAGAAGTGCTGGCAAGACATATGAGGAGGTTGCAGGCAGCCGTTGGAAGATGGCAGTTCCCATGCCTGAAGCTATGAAGGATATGATTCTCATGGACGCTACAGCTGATATCGAGAAGATTGCATCTATGGTTGATTTCTGCTTCTGTGCAGTTGATATGAAGAAGGACGAAATCAAGGCTCTTGAAGAAGCTTACGCAAAGGCTGAATGTCCTATCGTTTCCAATAACTCGGCACACAGATTTACAGCTGACGTTCCTATGGTAGTGCCGGAGATTAACCCCGAGCATATCGAGATTATCGCTTCACAGAGAGAGCGTCTTGGCACAAAGAGAGGATTTATCGCAGTTAAGTCCAACTGCTCAATCCAGAGCTATGTTCCTGCACTTCACCCTCTGAAAAAGTTCGGCATCAAGAACGTTCTTGCTTGTACATATCAGGCAATTTCAGGTGCAGGAAAGAACTTTGAAACATGGCCTGAAATGGTTGATAACCTTATTCCTTTCATCGGCGGCGAGGAAGAGAAGTCCGAGCAGGAGCCTCTCAAGGTATGGGGTACAATCGAGAATGGTGAGATTGTAAAGGCTTCCACACCTTCAATTACAACACAGTGCCTCCGTGTACCTGTTTCTGACGGTCACACAGCTGCTGTATTCGTAAGCTTTGAGAATAAGCCCTCCAAGGAAGAAATCCTCCAGCTTTGGGCTGATTTCAAGGGTGCACCACAGGAACTTGATCTTCCCAGCGCTCCCAAGCAGTTTATCCACTATTTTGAGGAAGATAACCGTCCCCAGGCAAAGCTTGACAGAAACCTTGAAAATGGTATGGCTGTATCTGCTGGCCGTCTCCGTGAGGATACACAGTATGATTACAAGTTTGTATGCCTTTCACACAACACCCTAAGAGGTGCGGCAGGCGGCGCTGTTTTGATGGCAGAGCTTCTGACTGCAAAGGGCTACATGGACTGATTTTGAATCTCGTTATTTGAAAGGATTGTTATTATGAAGACTCTACCCTTTACCGGCTCGGCTGTTGCTATTGTAACACCGTTTAACGGCCTGGAAGTTGATTATGATGCGCTCGGTGAAATTATCGTGATGCATATTGCAAACAAGACAGATGCAATCGTTATCTGCGGAACCTCAGGCGAGGCATCAACTATGCCTAACGAGGAGCATATCGAAGTAATTGAATATGCAGTTAAAAAGGTAGCAGGCAGACTCCCTGTTATTGCAGGAACAGGCTCAAATGATACCGCACACGCTATCTATCTTACAAAGGCTGCTGCCGATGTAGGTGCTGATGCAATTCTGAGCGTTACTCCCTACTACAACAAAGCTAATCCAAGAGGCTTGGTTGAGCATTTTAAGGCTATCGCCGCTTGCTGCGACCTGCCCATAATTCTCTATAATGTTCCCTCAAGAACAGGTATGACAATTTCAATCCCTGCACTCAAAGAGCTTGCAGAGGTGGAAAACATTGTCGCTATTAAGGAAGCAAGCGGTAACATCGGTTATGTGGCAGAAATTGCCGCAAACGTTCCCGAGCTTCACATCTATTCAGGCAACGACGATATGATTGTTCCTATTATGAGTCTTGGCGGCAAGGGTGTAATTTCTGTTGTAGCGAACATTCTCCCTGAGGAAACTCACGACATCTGCCAGAAGT
>JAZRCW010000023.1:0-6432 GCA_045659945.1 Ruminococcus sp.
ATTCGGTTCCAAGGGTTGGGCTGTTCGCCCATTAAAGCGGTACGCGAGCTGGGTTCAGAACGTCGTGAGACAGTTCGGTCCCTATCTGTCGTGGGCGTAGGAAATTTGAGAAGGTCTGTCCTTAGTACGAGAGGACCGGGATGGACGCACCTCCGGTGCACCAGTTGTCGTGCCAACGGCATAGCTGGGTAGCTGCGTGCGGACGGGATAAACGCTGAAGGCATCTAAGCGTGAAGCCCCTCCTAAGATAAGATCTCCCATTGCGTAAGCAAGTAAGACCCCTTATAGACTATGAGGTTGATAGGTCAGAGGTGGAAGTGTGGTAACACATGCAGCTGACTGATACTAATAGGTCGAGGGCTTGATCAAAAGTGGTTCGAAAGAATTGTTGTTGTTTAGTTTTGAGGGTACGCTCTCAATATCCGGTGGTCATAGCGAGGAGGTCCCACCCGTTCCCATCCCGAACACGGAAGTTAAGCTCCTTAGCGTCGACAATACTTGGCGGGCAACTGCCCGGGAAGATAGAACGCTGCCGGAACAAACACAAACGAGCGGATAAAGTGAATAGACTTTGTCCGCTTTGTTTGTATATATGCAGGAAATGGGTACATACTAAATATGTCCCCACAACAATTTCATATTCCCCATACTGATATTCCTCTATAGCTCAGTCGGTAGAGCGCATGACTGTTAATCATGATGTCGCTGGTTCGAGCCCAGCTGGACGAGCCAAAAATCCTCGTTCGTATGAACGGGGATTTTTACTTATTACTTATTCATTTTTCACTATTCCATAAAAAGCATTTTCAATTTTTGGAAAGTAATAGGTAATAGTGGAAAAGGAAGAAGTTAAGGTTGCTTTTTGCAAGAGATTCGAGTTAGGATTGAAACACATATCAATCTCCTTTTCGAAGATTTTTACGATGCTAATTTGCTGTTTTTTTCTAATTGACTTGAACTTCTGAATGTAGCATGATATAATAAAAAATATATTGTTACAATCCAATAAATTCAATTCAAATTACAATTGCAAAGGGAGAGCAAGAAGAATGTTATCAGTTATTTCATTAGTCGGTATTATTTTAGCGTTGTGCGCGTTAATTTATTTTGCATATAAAGGTCACTCTATAATTTGGGTTGCTCCCGTTTGTGCGGTTATTGTTGCGGGAATGAGCGGCCTGAATATTTTGGATGCATATCTAAACGACTACATAAGAGGAATGGCCGAATACATCGTTTCATGGTTGCCGGCATTTTTCCTGGGTGCTGTATACGGAAAAATCATGGATATGACGGGCTCTGCACGATCTCTTGCAAATAAGCTCGTTTCGTTAGTTGGCCCGAAATTAGCCATAGTATCAGTAGTTCTTCCTTGTCTTTTAATGACCTACGGCGGAATTTCGGTATTTGTTGTAGCGTTTGTAATTTACCCTATGGGATATGCAATATACCGTGAGGCAAATCTACCTCGAACCCTTCTCCCCGGAGCTATTGCTTTCGGAGCCTTTGGTATTACAATGATGGCTGTTCCAGGGACCCCTCAAATTCAGAATATCATTCCTACTACATACTACGGAACAACTGCAACAGCTGCACCTCTGATGGGAATTGTGGCGACAATTTTAATGGCTGTTCCGGGATACGTATATTTGGAATGGCGTTGCCGGAATGCCCGAAAGAAAGGGCTTGGTTTTGTTGAAGACCCAAAACATACCGAATGTATTGTCGATGTGTCCGTACAGCCGTCATGGCATTGGCTGAGCGGTTTGTTGCCATTGATTGTTGTTGTGTTTATGCTCAATGTTTTACCGGGAATATTAGCGAAATACGGAATTGCTGAGTGGACAACAAATCAGTCTATCGTCATTGCGTTATTGGGCGGAATAGCAATTGCCTGCCTTATCAATATAAAACAGTTTAAGGTCCTTTTGCCTGCAATCAACGTCGGTTCAAATGGCTCATTGATGGCTATTATGAACACAGCATGTGCTGTAGGATTCGGTTCTGTTGTTAAAATTGTTCCCGGATTTGCCTTGCTGAAAAATGCTATGTTAAATATGCCCGGAAGCATACTCTTTTCAGAAGCAGTGGCCGTTAATATTATGTGCGGCGCAACAGGCTCTGCTTCGGGCGGAATGTCGATTGCGCTTGAGACGATGGCCGCGCAGTATATGGAAAGAGCGCTGAGTATGGGGATAAACCCTGAATTATTACATAGAGTTGCAGTGTTGTCTGGCGGGTTGGGGACATTGCCGCATAATGGCGCAGTGTTGACATTGTTGGCTGTATCAAATTGCAAACATAAAGAATCCTATATTGATATTTGCGTGACAGCGTGTATTATTCCGACAGTTGTATCATTGTTAGTATCTTTTGTGTGGGGATTTTTTATTTGACCATAGAGGGGCGCAGTATTTCGTACTCTTTATTATAAATTAAATTTACGGAGGAATATTTATGGAAATTAAAAAAGTTGGTATTGCAGGAGCAGGATTAATGGGAGCAAGTATGTCGCAGATATTTGCTAAATACGGTTATACTGTTACGATTTATGATGCATTTGAGGAATCTCTTGAAAAAGGAAAAAACCTTATTAAAATTAACCAGGAAGCAGCAGTGCAGTCAGGCGAGGCAACGCGTGAAGAGGCTGACAGAATCATTGCAGAATTAAAGTTTACAAGTAATATTGAAGATTTAAAAGACAGCGATATAATTGTTGAAAGCATTATTGAAAAGCTCGATATTAAGCAGAAGTTCTGGAAGACTATATCAGAGATGGTGCGACCTGATGCAATTCTTACTACTAATACCTCAGGCATATCGATAGATGCTATAGCCAAGGATATTGTAGGAAAGCATCGTTTCTTAGGTATGCATTGGATGAATCCTTCCCACTTAATACCGTGCATTGAAATCATAAGAGGAACTGAAACAGATGATGAGAGCACAAAGATTGTTATAGACCTGGCACATGCTGTGGGAAAGAAAACTACTGTTTGTAAGAAGGATGTTCCGGGTTTTATTTTGAACAGAATTCAGCTTTCGATCTTAAGAGAATGCATATCTTTGGTAGAAGAAGGAATTGCCGATGTAGAAGATGTCGACGCATGCATGAAATATGGATTGGGCTTCAGGTATGCAGCGTATGGTCCGTTTGAGGTTGTAGATTTTGGTGGAGTTGATACCTTCCATCACATTGCAGAGTATTTAAATCCGCTTCTTTGCAATGAAACAAATGTTCAGAAACTGCTTGACGACTTATATAAAAACGGTAATTACGGTGTTAAGACAGGTAAGGGCTTTTATGACTATGCCGGCAAAGATCCGATTAGCGAAAGAGATAAAAAGTTTGTAAAGATTTATAATGCTTTGTATAAAGATGAATAAGAATATATGTCATCTAAGCCACTTGGCTCTTCCAATTAGAAAAGGACGTCCGGAGGACGTCCTTTTTCGTTATATCTGACTTCGGTAAGCCTTTTTATATCGTGACAGTTTTCGTGCTTTCTTTATACCATGATATGATTTTTTTCAAACACTTTAATGAGAAGTACGCCAAGAACAAGACCGAAAACTCCCTGCACAATATTTGCAGGAATATTTATCATGGAAGAGGCAAATCCGTACAGAAAACCCTCAAACACGAAATATCCTAAAGCCATTCCGATTTCTGCCACAGCACCGCATAGGATTCTCGTGGCTGTTGCAGAAAGCTTTTTGCTGAAATACCGCGCTCCGTAACAAGCGATTAACGCCATAATGCCCTTAATGACAAAGGTTGCAGGCGCATATATGATGTATCCGGAAAACAAATCTGCAAGTGCGGAGCCTAAACCGGCAGCAAGAAAGCCGTAAACCGGAGACAATAACCATCCTGAAAGCAACACGACGCAGTCACCCAGATTCAGATATCCGTTTAGGGGTGAAGGAATTTTGATGATCATGGTTGCAACACATACAAGTGCTGCAAGCAGCGCTGACATGACGATTTTTTGTGTTCTTGTTTTCAACTTAAAACCTCCTCAGGTAAGCCCGATAAAATATCCGGTGGCAATGCCGTTTTCAATGGTTATTACCAGCCATTCATCATCCATATAATCGACGCCCAAAAAATATGTTAAATGATGTTCGTCGGGGTATTGCCCTTTATGATTTTTAAATGTTGTCGGAGCGTGCTCTGTTTCTGCCCCAAGTAATTTTACGATTTCGCTTTCGCGCATGCCGATAATTTCATTTTCCGTCAGCATATCGTCTACTATTTTATAACACTCCTCTTCATTTGTCAACCATTTCTTTTGCGTAAAATTGCGGTTGTATCGATAGACACCAAAGCATGAGACCAGCGTGATTCCTACGGTTATTATAACGGCAAGAACGATATAGTTTAAAAGCTTCATCTTTTTTATTTTGTCTGGCACAGATGCGCGGTACACAAAAGCTGTCACGCCCATAACAACATACCCCAAAGCCAGATAAAAACAGGCATACCAAACAAAAGCCAGCTCGCCCATGTCAAACAACAGCCAGGCGGAGAATAAAAAGGTGGCAGCGTTCACCAAAGGCATGTACCAAGATCTTTTTACGTTTTTACCCGACCATATTCCAATGAAAACGGAAAATATGGGATTCAGCACAAAGAACAGAATTAAGCACAATAGCATTCCCGCGCTCCCTGCAAATGTGACGACAAGGAAAGGGGCAAGCATCATAACAATCGCAATAAACAGAAAATGAAAAAGCATTCTTTTCATATGCACATCGCTCCCTACGGCAAAAAATGTTTTATTTTAGTTTCCCAAACCCTGCCAGCTCTACGCAAACCTGACCTACTTCTGTAAGCATAAATTCTGCCATTTTGTGAGCGGGGCTATCTGCCGGCGTATCTTTCCTGATTGCAATGTACGTATTATTAGACAGCGGATAAGAGCCGTCTGCAATGGTTTCGTCATTGGGATGTACGCCATCGATTGCCAAAAGCTTTAGGTTGTCATGCACATCATAGAATAGATTCATATTGTGATAGTAATAATAAATACTGTAACCAAGTCCGTAGCCGGCGGGGTCATCCGTTTTTGCTGCCATAACATCTGTTAAAATGTCTGACATGGTTCTGGAGGTTTCTCTCTGCACCTCAGGATGAATCTCGTTTCCGTTTAAAAAATGCTTTTCCATCTGTGCGTGGCTGCCGCTGTCGTTGTTTCTGCAGTAGGGATACAGTAAGCTATCCGGACCGCCAACCTCGCTCCAATTTTCGTATGCATCCTTTACATAGATATTTGAAATCTGTTCGCTTGTTAAGCCGTTAATGGAATTTTCTTTGTTGGTAAAGAAAATCATAGCATCGTAGGCAATGGGAATCAGTTCCAGTTCAACGCCTTTATTCTTTGCCATCTGCAGAATATCGCTTGCAGGATATACAGAGGCAAAACACATATCAATTTCGCCGTTTATCAGCCTTTGATAGGACGCATGACTTTTCGAGTGTTTGTCAGGCTTTGATGGGTGCAAACTGCCATTGCTAAACAGATTGCCATAAACCGCCTCTGTAAACGGATAGGTTGATGTCGAGCCGTCAATCACCGGCATGCCCTTATCAAAACCAAACTGCTCTGCCAGCTGCGTAGGATACACCTGACACCGTAGCGCTAAATTATATAAAAGACTTGCTACATCATATCTGGTGGCGCTTTTTTGCGGATTGATGATTCGTTTGGGGTTCTCCGGATCGGTGTTGTCTACATCTGTTTCCACATAATTGCCCAGCATTGCGTATGCATCCTTTGCCCAGTCTGATATGTTGTCTGTATCTACGCCATTCATATTTTCATTGCCCGGATAACCAAGACCGGCAAGGGCTGCTGCACGGGCTGCCATAACGGTAAATTCTTCTCTTGTTACGTTTCTCTGTGGTGAAAATGTTTTTTCAGAATCGCCTTTCACAAGCCCATAATAGTAAGCAGATAAAATCTCGCGGTAATACCATTTATCACTTGTAACATCATCAAATATTCTGATTGTGCCCTGCATTGCAACCTGCTTCAGCCCTAAGAAGCGGAGCAGCATAGCGGTTGCTTCTGCTCTTGTAATATTGTCAAAAGGAAGTGCTTCGCCTCTTTCATTTCCTTTTACAACGCCTGTTCTGGAAAGCTCCTCAAAAACGTGGAATTCATAAAAGCGGTCATCGTTGTCTGAAAAGGTTATGTATTCGGTTTCATAGGCTTCGATTTCTCTATGCGCGTCGTCTTTTGGAACGGTGGCATACAGCCTGTTGTCGTATGTAAGAGAAAGGGTAATGGGTTCTTGGTTGTCTTTGTATCTGGCTTTGATGACTCTTTTCCAGTTATACTCGCCTTCGTATGCATACGGAATGTGGATAACCTCAAAGGCGACGTTATCAGCATTCTCCGATTTGTTCATATCTGCTGCAATGCA
>JAZRCW010000024.1:0-1165 GCA_045659945.1 Ruminococcus sp.
TCCCCGGAAGAGAGTCTCTTCCTGGAACCTGGCGAGTATTATGTAAGTTTTGCCCTGACTGAAATCGGCAATGAAATCATGGAACGATGGGCCGATTCAGACACATGGTCGGACAAGGAGCAGAGCACGAAATACATGGAGGACAGAATCTTTTTCCCAGTCTATCTCAAGACCAGCTTCACACGCAGTAATCCTAAGGAGCCTCTGACGAAATGGGGAGCAAATATCGGCATTGAAGTAATGGGAATTGAAAGACGTTAAACTTTCGTTTCTGCACGTGAAACCACATTTTCAAGAATAGCCTGTCACTCAACAGATTAAAACAACAAATCAGCAGCCGATTTCGCATCATGTTAAACTTTTCTCGGCTAACTTTGTATTGAATGATTATTCAACTTCAACAAATAAACTATGGAAGTGCAATCAGGATGAAACTTGGGCTGACAGAAAATGATACCAATCTTAGCTTGTATCTCAAAAAAATGCTGAAAAACATGTAATTTTTCTTAGCTTTTATTTGGATTTTACCCCCCCCACTATATTTGTAGAAAATATTGATTTACAAGCCATTTACGTGCATATTTGAAAGCGAACACTAATACGGATAGCCATGGTTGCATTCTTTGTCCGCAGATTATTAAAGGTAAATAACTATGAAAAATCAAACTGAAAAAGAATTTCGTGGCAATCTTAGAGGCATAGGACTTTCGATACTTGCCCTGATAGCGATAGCCATCCCCCGCCTGATTTCAAAAGATTTCGACATCGTTTTCTATATGATATCCGGAATTTTTATAATCGGAGTTCTTGTGTTCGCATATTATCTGACAAAGTACTATAAACAGAAAAACAACTGACTTGACAAATAGACACGATTATGAAAACGCTGAAACTATTCCGTGCACTATCTATGGCAGGGGGACTCACCTGCTTCATGATATCATGCCTGCCTGACATTAAAGGCGAAAATGGTTATGACTGGATGATGATCGCAGCTATTACGCTGGTCTTGGTTATTCTGCCGACGACTCTGATAGTCAGGATAAAAAGGGAAAATCACCCTGAAACACTGACAGAATTCAACAAAGGTTATCATACCATCAATGTCATTTGTGCCAGCATACTGATCGGACTTTGCATCACAGCCGTCATCGTAAAAAGTGAG
>JAZRCW010000025.1:0-77390 GCA_045659945.1 Ruminococcus sp.
CTATCTATTATATCACATCTCCTTGACTTTGTCAATACCTTTTTCAAAATTTCTTCGAAAAATTTTTATGTGATTTTTATCTCGCAGCTGTCGTTCCCTGACGACATGTATTATTATAGCACACTTTTTACGGGTTGTCAACTCAAAGTTTGTTTTAAAATTCGACAACATTTTGTATAAACTGCACATCTTCTCCAATATGTACAAAAAAACAGCACGGATAAACCGTGCTGTAGTAGTCTTATTCATCATCGTCGCCTGCTGTAATAAGTGTGCCGTCATTAGTATTGTTAAGATCAAACCAGCTTGGATCAATCCCCGCAACTGTAGAATGCGTCAATTCATCAGCCATATCATCGTCATATCCCGTAGGCGGATCTGCGTCAAGCTCGTAAATTGTTACAGGATGTGCACCAATAAATCTGCTTGTTACGTCCTCTGCACATACAACGCTCTGCACTGTATAATTATTAACCCAGATTTTATAACACATTTCGTCTGTTGTAATACGGCTTATTGCTGCACCAATCTTATTACTCCAGTCAACAATTGCAGGCTCCTGTGTTTCAAGATAACCAGTTGCGTCAACATTACCGTCGCCGTTAATAACTGATGTACCGTCAGCTAATGATATTATACCGTTTGAACCATTCCAGTAGAAGAACCAATCTCCGCCGCTTATAGGTGAAGCAATATGAGACGCAGCGGCAGCTTGCTCTGAAACATCACCAACATTATATCTCGCAATAAACTGTCTCTCCGCAAACTCCATTTCTGTTATAACAATCTGTGCCGCATTGAAAACAGTCTTTGCTTTCTGATTATACGTTCTGAATTTGGAACGCTGTAAATAAGCACTCCATGCAGGTGTAATAACCGCAAGCAGAATACCGAAAATTGCAATAACAATAATAAGCTCCATAAAGGTGAAGCCTTTTCTCTTCATAACTATCTCTCCTCTTTATACAGGACAATTTCCTGCGTTATAGCTTACTATTATTATAACAAATAATTCACAATTTGTCAATAAAATATTACAGAAATCTTGCACAACTTTTATGTTTTTCTCTTGTATAGTTTTACAATCAGCCGCCCTCACCAGGTGTTTCATTCTGCAAAGGCGGATCTTCCTCAATGCCCTTGTTTTTCAGATATGTTGCATAGGCTAAATCAAGTGCGTCGCCAAGTTTTGGATCAGGCAGTAATTCATCGTAATTCTTGTGCGTAAGAATTGCAGGGTATGTGCCGAAATAATTACTGTTTTTTGTTGCGGCAGCTACAGCGAAGCCGTCAAGAATCTGTAATGCAAAAGGATAAGTTGATAATGTATCATCATAGCTGATGATATATTCCTCTACATCCTGTTCAATATCCAAAAAAGCACTGCCAGAAGCCATTTGTGCAGTACAATTAAGTGCATATCTTCCGTCTTCTAAAATTACATTGTCATTTTCTTCTGAAAGCATGATATTAGCCGTTTTAATAATCTCTGACGCACCAGAATTCGCCGCAGATACTTTCGCTCTTCTTATATACCCGAGCATAGCAGGCACGAGAATAGCTGTAAGTACGCCAATGATAGCTATAACAACTATCAACTCAATGAGTGTAAATCCTTTTTTTTTCATAAATATTCCCCCAAAAATATTATAATATACTATTATACATATTTTAGCAGATTGGCCGCATTTTGTCAATGTGCAATACACTGATTTTAACGCTATATCTGCATTTCTTCTTGTTTATTCCGCCAGTTCCAAAGCCTTTTCAAACTGAATATCATACCCCGTCCCTATATATTCGCTGTCCATATATACTTCAACATCTGGTGCAATGCCTTTTCCTTGCCAATTATCCCACTCACCGACATATGTTTCACCCTGTGTATATTTAAGATTTCCGCCTTTATACATCGCATGACCTTGATATATCCCCTTGCCGAAAGTTGTTGTTCCGATTATTGTTGTATCTGCATACTGTTTAAGAAGCGAAGTGAGTATTTCAGCGGAGCTTGCAGTATTTTCATTCACAAGCAGATAAATCGGCACATCGTAAGCAATTCCGTCAGATGTAGACTGAACAGTTTCGCCGCCACGTCTTGATTTCAGCCTTACATCAGCCTTATCAATAAAAGAGTCAGCAACACGGACGGCAATTGTTGTTTCTCCGCCGCCGTTATTTCTTAAATCAAGAATAAGCTTTTCAAATTCATTTTCCATAAGGGCGGTTTCAATAACATCAGCAGAGTCTGCTGTCATATCGTCAAATCTTACGTAAAGCGTATCGCCAAACATTTCAGACTCAACGCCCAGCGTGTCAATTTCCTCAACATAACGCAAAAAATCAAGTTCATATTCCCTGCCGTCACGTTCAATAACAAGCTTTGCAACGGTATTGTTATATCCACGAATCTGCTTTGCCACCTTATATTCAGTTATAGCCTGTCCGTCAATGGATTTTATAATATCACCTGCAATAACACCTTGTTCAGCAGCTTTTCCGCCAGTAGCAACTTTTGTAAAAAAGAGTTCATCTTTGTTGTTGAAACCTATTTCAAAGTCCATATTTTGGGCAATAGATGAATTATTTGTTTCCTCTGTTACATATTCCTTTGAATGAATATCCTGTTTCGCCTTGTATACTGTGTATTTATCGCCGTAAAGAGAAAGATAGGCATTGACCGTATCTTCCATTGTAGGATTTGCAGGAACTTCAATCATCAATGTATCTTCAATGTACTTATCAAACTCAACAAATTCGGGATACCTGTTCATAAAGTCAAGCTTTCTGTAGTTTGCAAGATACATTCCCCCTGCGCCTACAGACATAGAAATTATTATTCCTACTATTGAAGCAAAGTTTTTTTCTTTTTTATTCATTTTATCACCTATGGAAAATCCCCCTCATTAAGAGGGGGATAAATTCAATTAATTCACATTAAGCAACAATTATTCTGTTACAGGAGTAGCAGCAGCTCCAGGGAAAGCATCTACAGCAGTCTCACCACGATCCTCAAGATACTCATTGTATGCACCGAGAAGAACGTTTGAAAGATCCCAACCAGCGTCAGGCTCTAACTCATCATAGTTTTTGTTTGTAAGGAATGCAGGAACAGAACCGAAGTACTTACCTTCCTGTGCAGAACAGCAGATAGCTGTACCATCTTCGATAAGAAGAGCAAAGTTAGAAGATGTGATATCATCCTGATAGAATGCCATATAGTCAAGAAGTGTCTGCCATGCATTGTCTTCTGTTTCATCTTCAGAAGAATATACATACTGAACAAGATCGTCAAAAGCAGGGAAAGAACCACTGTCTACTTCGTCCATTTCTGTGAATGCAGAGTTAGCAGCACCCATAAATGTCTTAGCGGAAGCATTACCAGCCTGAATCTTGGACTTCTTTACGTAGCCGAGCATAGCGGGAACGAGGATTGCTGCGAGAACACCGATGATAGCGATAACAACGATGAGCTCAATAAGTGTAAAACCTTTTCTTGTTGTTTTCATGATAGAAAACCTCCTTAATAAAATATGTTTTTGTGCTTAAGCACTTTCTTTTTTCGGGGTAAGTTTCTTTCTATTCCCTTATCCCCTTTCGGTAATTATAGTATACCACTTCATTCACAAATTGTCAATAGTTTCTTGTGAATTTTTTCAAAAAAAATTCATTTTTTACATCAAAACGGTAAATCGGCATTTATTTTATGCCCTTTTCGTCAAAGTGCACAATATTCTGTGAACTTTTTAAGTTTTTTAACTTTTGCTGCTCTTTTAAACTATACGTACAAATCGCCTTATTTTTCATAGCGTAAAATCATGTTTTATCTTTACTATTTGTATATTCGAATATTTTCAATAATTTTAACTGAAATTTTATTGTTATCATCAACGTCAAAAAAATCTTTTTTTGCAATATTTTTTCATACCAAACATAATAGTTAAATTTTATTCTTGCCACTGCACAGTTATGTGTAAGTGATTTACAAAATTGACTTCTCTTTGCAATTATGATATAATTACATTGTCGGTTTCCTCTGTCAGAAAGAGGGTGCCTTTTATGGAGTACATAATTGCGTTTTTAATTTCTGTCCTTGCAGGTATAGCAAGCCACTATATCTGTAAATTCTTCGACAGAAAGTTGAACGACGAACAAAATGAAAAAACTCGGAGTAGCCGCTCCGAGTTTTTTCTGTCCTTATGGACATAACTGCATTCTGGTTTTCACCATAATTATATTATACTCTTTTTTCTGTATTTGTCAACCACTTTACAATAAAACAGACGGCATATTCTGCCGCCTGTGAATATTTTAGCCCATACCGCCTGTGGGTACGCCGCCCATCTGTGTAAGGAAGCGGTAGAATTCCTGCTTATCCTGGCACTTATCAAGAGCGTCAACCTCTGTGATGATACCCTTGGCTGTAAGACGTGCAAGCTCCTGATCGAGGGACATCATGCCCTGCTGCTTACCTGTCTGGATTGCAGACTGGATAAGGTGAATCTTGTTATCACGAATCATAGCTGCGATAGCGTCAGTTACGTTGAGGATTTCCATTACAGCGATACGTCCTGTGCCGTCCTTTCTCGGAATAAGTGTCTGAGAAATAACTGCAACAAGGTTGTTAGCAAGCTGTGTACGAATCTGCTGCTGCTGATGCTCGGGGTAAACGTCGATGATACGGTTGATTGTATCAGCTGCAGAGGTTGTATGAAGTGTGGACATTACAAGGTGACCTGTTTCAGCCGCAGTTACAGCAGCCTGAATTGTCTCGAAGTCACGCATTTCTCCTACGAGGATAACGTCGGGGTCTTCACGAAGTGCAGCTCTTAAAGCAAGTGAGAATGAGGGAACGTCGTCTCCGATTTCACGCTGGTTTACCATACATCTCTTATGCTCGTGAACGTACTCGATAGGATCCTCAACTGTAATGATATGTGCGGATCTGTTGAGATTTACGAAGTCAATCATACCTGCAAGAGTTGTTGACTTACCTGAACCTGTAGGGCCTGTTACAAGTACAAGTCCACGGGGACGCATTGAGAAATCCGCCAGAATTGGAGGAAGTCCAAGGTCTTCAAGTGTAGGAATATCGTTACGGAGAAGACGGATAGCAATACCCGGCTTACCCTTCTGGAAATATACGTTTACACGGTGACGATAGCCGCTTTTCGTCTGAAATGAAAAGTCAGTATCGATATGGTTGTTAATCTGTGTCTGCTGCTGCTCGTTAGTCATCTGGTTGATGATATCGAGTATTTCTTCCTCATCCATTTCGGGATACTGTGAACGCATTGTTCTCAATGTACCATTAAGACGTACAACAGGAGCAATTGCATTTGTGAAATGAAGGTCGGAACAGCCCAGAAGACGAACCTCATCAAGAATTCTATGAATGTTAATTATACCCATTTTTATTTTTCCTCCTAATTAATAACCCGAATTATACGGAGAATGTGCTTCTTACAAGCTCGTCAATTGAAGTCTGACCTGCCTGTACAAGCTCTGCAGCGTTATCACGAAGAAGCTTTGTACCGTTAGCTTTTGCAGCCTGCTCGATTTCTTCCTTACCGCCGCCCGCAGCGATAATAGCAGAAACCTTTGCTGTACAGTGGATAATTTCGTGAATAGCTGTTCTGCCCTTGTATCCTGTATTGTTACAAGCGGGACAGCCAACAGGCTCGTAAATCTGGATAGAAGAAGGAATCTTCATAAGCTCGTTTTCTTCCTCTGTTGACATTCTCGGACGCTTACAATCGGGACAAAGCACCTTAACAAGTCGCTGTGCAATAACACCGATAAGTGAAGTAGCAACCATGTATGAAGCAACACCCATATCCACAAGACGAACAACTGTAGAAGCAGCGTCGTTTGTATGAAGTGTAGAAAGCACAAGGTGACCTGTGATAGCGGCACGGATACCGATATCCGCTGTTTCCGTATCACGCATCTCACCGATCATAACGATATCAGGGTCCTGACGGAGGATTGAACGAAGAGCAGCTGCGAATGTCATACCTGCCTTCTGGTTAACCTGACACTGGTTAATTCCGTCAATAGCCTTTTCGACAGGGTCCTCAACAGTAACTACGTTTACGTTTGGACGAGCAATCTCACCGAGAGCCGCGTAAAGAGTTGTTGTTTTACCTGAACCGGTAGGTCCTGTTACAAGGATAACTCCGTGAGGAACTCGAAGCATTGACTCAAAGAGCTGATAGTTGTAATCTGACATACCAAGGTCAGTAATCTTTCGGAGAGCAATCTGTCCTGTTGAAAGAATTCGGATAACGATTTTTTCACCGTGAACCATAGGAAGTGATGATACACGGACATCAAGGGTACAGCCGTCAACTACCTGTGTGAAACGACCGTCCTGCGGGATTCTCTTTTCAGCGATATTCATTCCGCTGATGAGCTTGAAACGTGTTGTAAGAGCACTATGTACAGCAGATGAAATGTTCATCAGCTCAACAAGGTCACCATTTACACGGATACGGATTCTTGTATACTTATCAAAAGGTTCGATATGAATATCGGTAGCGTCTGCTCTGAAAGAGTTTTCAACGATTGTTGTAGCAAGTTTAACGATAGGTGCAGACTCAACTCGATCCTGTGCCTCCTGTTCCTCAATGGAACCGCCAAGGTCGTTGGCCATAGCGTTAACGCCTTCAAGAACGTTATCAACGTTCTGCATTGAATAGCACTTACCGATAGCTTTGTTGATTGCTGATGTTGTTGCAAGCACAGGAACTGTATCCATACCTGTTGATACCTTGATATCTTCAAGTACGATAAAGTTTACAGGGTCATTTGTAGCAACTGTAAGACGCTTACCCTGAATGTTGATAGCGATTACGGTGTGCTTTCTTGCCAGCTGTTCAGGTACCTTCTGTACAGCGTCAGTGTTGATGTCGATATTATCAAGATCAACATACTGTACTCTCAGCTTTCCTGCAAGAGCTTTTGTGAAATTGACTTCCGTCATAAATCCAAGCTCTACTACAACATCGCCGAATTTTTTAGCACCATTTGACTCCTTCTGAGCCTGAAGAACTTTCTGAAGCTGTTCTTCATTAAGCAGGCCCTGACTAACCAAGTAGTCGCCGATTCTCTCGTTTCTCATATTCAAACCTCCGCTAATTTTTTAAAGTTGCCCCTTTTCCCGGAACAATCTTAAATAATACTTGAAAAATAAATTATAATGTGATATAATTATTGTGTTAAATAATTATGTAAGGAGGTCAAAAACAATGTCTGATTTTGTGAACATGCTCCACGATCCTTTTGCGGAGCTGCCATTCATACTTGTGTTTTTAACCATTATCTTTCTCTTTGGCATCTGTATCGGTAGCTTTCTCAATGTCGTAATCATACGGCTTCCGAGAAATGAATCTCTCATCAAAAGTTCTTCCCACTGCATGACCTGCGGAACAAAAATAAGACCTATTGATCTTATTCCTGTATTCAGTTGGCTTTTCCTTAAAGGAAAATGTCACAACTGCGGCGAAAAAATTTCCGCAAGATACCCTGTAGTGGAAGCCCTTAACGGACTGCTGTATGTACTTACATTCTGGGTACTCGATATTAATGCTAAAGCCATAATAACCTGCGTTCTGATGTCCCTGCTTGTTGTCATTGCCTTTATGGATTGGGACACTCAGGAAATTGACCTTGTTATTGTTGGTCTCATTCTTCTTCTTGCCGTTCCCACTGCAATTTTTACCGATGACGTGAAACTTGTTCACAGAATTATCGGTGCATTTGTTATCAGCGTTCCCTTCTTTATAATAGGTGAGGTAAGCCGACCTATTATCCGTAAGAAGTACGGAGAAGATTTCCGTGCTATTGAACAGGGCGATACGGCATTGATGTTTGCCGCAGGTGCTCTGCTCGGAACACAGGCTGTTATCGTTTCAGCATTCATTGGTGTTATTGCCGCTGCGGTTGGCGGAATTATCATCAAGGCAGTTACAAAGGATTCTAAATTCGCCTTTGGTCCGTACCTTTCAATCGGTATAGCCGCCGCAATGCTCTGGGGCAATAATATTGCCAACTGGTATATTTCACTTCTTACCGCCCAGCCACAGTAAGGCGAAAAAAATAATTACAGGCAGCAGCATTTGACTGCTGCCTGTTTTTTTGTTTGAATTAAGTTACATCTGGTGCGTTGGAGTTTGAATCCAATACAATCTGTACATCGTTCATCTCATTGGGCATGATGTAAACAACATAGATGTTGTCATTTACTGTTCCAGTGTATTTGCCTAGCTCAGGTTTATACTCAAAATAAGCTTTACCATAATCTCTCGCTTGTACATGTTCAAATTTGTTCGTTATTTTTTCTCCTGTTGCTTTTCTTTCTGGCTTCATGTACATAACATTTTCGCCATTGTCAACCTTCTGTGCATTGATAAGTGACATGCTTGCAGAATTAAGATGTGCAGGAGATCTGAAAAGCATTACTTTTTCTACTGTATCTTCATCTTTTGTATATGTAACATCTGTAAGTTTGTTTGAAAGTCCACCTTCTTCATCTCTCTGATAAGAAATTACATTTATATTCAATGTATTACTCATATTTTCAAGAGTAATACTCATATTTTCAAGAGTAGGGATATTTGTTTTACGTATCTGGTTAAGACAGCTGTAATAATCAACCGGAATTGCTTCAAATGACCTTGAATCAGGACCTTCGGAATAATTATCCGGATCCTTAATAGGGTCGAGAGTATAGTATCCTTTTTTAAAATAATAACTATATTCCTCAAGATGTTCAGGATTAATCTTAGCTTCCTCAGGACTAACTGTAGATATAATTTCAGGCTCTTCAACCTTTTCTACTGTTGCTCCTACACCATTCTTTATATTATACTTGGCACCTGCCTTGAACTCATATACAGTTTCGTAAATCTGGCCTTCTTCATCATAGTCATCAATTCCGTCACCATTTACATCAGCTGTATTGATGAACTTCAAAACACGCACCTGACCCGTTATAGAATTCTGATCTTTGTCAACAGCATCATTGAGCATTTCTGCAATCAGAATTTTAGCTGCCCTTTGTTCTTTTTCCGCCATAGTGTCTTCGGACATAGGTTCTAATATACCTGCATTATTAATGCAGAAGTCACCTTCATAAACACGCATAAACTTTGCATAGGTAAGAGAATTGGTAATATACTCACATATATTGTCTGCATAAGCTGCAGTTCTCTCACGTGTTGTAGCTTTCTTCATAACCTTTGACACTGGGTCGATAAGCGACATGACAATTGTTAAAATCAAGCCGAATATAGCAAGAACAATAATCAATTCAATTAAGGTGAAGCCTTTAAGCTTCTTTTTATTTTTCATTATTATTCCTCCTACTCTTACTCATGACCAGGTCCGTGTCCAGGATCTGGAACAGGTTCCTCGTTATGTTCGGGCTTTTCAGGAGTCTCACCATCATTTTTTTCTGGTTTAGAACTCGGTTCACCGTCTGCATTTGTTGCACCAGCAGTTGTTGTCTCAATGTCTTTGATGAACTTTATATTAAGCTCATTTCCTGCCTCATCTTCATGGTCTGCCATTTCTGTAGCATCATAGACACCATATAATTCTCCTACAAGACGAATAGCATCTGTCTCTCCTATAGTAGGAAATATAAAGATCTCTATTTCTTCTTCTATCATTTCTGCAGCAGGCTGATATCCTGCCTGAGCAACAGGTGCCTGTACGGCAACTCTATCGTTAATTTCCTCTGATGAACGAAGGTAAGCTTGTATAGCTTTTGACGCAGCAACAAGTACAGTTGTCATTATAGCGAGTACAGCTATAGAAACGATAATTTCTACCAGAGTCATGCCCTTAAAAACTTTTTTTTCAGATTTTAGTTTCTTCATAGCTGACCTCCTTAAAATTCGCTGTAATAATAAGGCTTATACCAGTAATTGTTAAACTTTTCACCTGTACCGTCATCATCTCCGCCTTCTTCGGGGATATAGACAACGTTAAGCTGGTTTTCAGATTTTACATCCTCAACATTGAAGCAACCTATAATAGTCTGCTTTACATCATGTGCAACTCCGTTCCCACCATTAACAACATCAAAGTCATTATAATAGAAACTGTCAAGCTGCGTTGCTGTACCACCACCAAGCCACGTTGAGATGTTAGGGGATTTTACATATGCAGTCATCAGACTCATATTTAGTATATCCATTTTGGAGTCTTCTCCGCCATATATGTATACATTAGGCTTTTTTCCATCACCAAGATCCTCTAATTTCTGATATTCAGGACCTTTTTCTGTTGATTTGAAACTGAAATTCCTTGATTTATCAAGAGCCTCCCAATAGGTTTTGGTTGCTAAATTTGTTCCTCTAAACTCCAAATGGCTCACTAAATCTCCGTTTTTAGGCTCAATGTAGAAAAATACTTTGCCACCAGCTGAATTATCAATAAATACATCTGAACTGCTATCAAACGTTACCTTGCCTCTGATAACAATTACTATCTCTTTTCCTTCTGGGTTGATAATAACATCCTTGTTGCCAAAGTTAACACCGTTTAATATACAGCTATCTGTTATATATGCTGCTGAATTATTTTCTACCTCGTTTTTCCACTTATCTTTATCGTGAACCTTTTTATTACCTTTTAACTCATCATCCCACTGATCCTTCTCAAACTCCTTGTCAGTACTGAACGCCAGTCTGTAACTCTGACCACCAAAGCTATAATCTGCCGCTCCGTTTGTAGTAACCATAACACCATTTACTGCTGCAATTTGCTCCTTATTTTTAAATTCAGGACCGCTTGCAAGAAGTGACTGATACTTTGTTTTCTGTCCTGCTGGAAGTTCGTTTGAAGCATAAGGGTTGGATACAGTATTCATAACATCAGCAACTGTCATTACAACCTTATTTTCCTCAATATTGGCAATGCTTGTATCTTTTCCAAGTACTACAGCTCTTTCAGCATAAAAAGGATAGATAGAATCCTTATCTTCTTTTGCCTTATTATAGAATTCACTTACAGGTTCATAACTATTGCCTGATTCACCTGCAACTACAACCTGCTCAAATGTTGCTTCCTCAACCTTTTCATACTCGATTTCATACTTAAACTTGTATTCTGTCTCATCAACAATAATACTCTCGTATCCTTCCATATCACCGTCTGCAACAGCAATATCTACAGCCTTTGTCTTAACATAGAAGCCTGCAACTTCGTCTGGATAATAACCTGCACCCTCTTCAAGGTGTTTCTCTAAAGCAGTGATAGCAAGATCATGTTCTATAAGATACTTTTGCAGCTCTGCAGATGAACTTCCGCCTATAGAATAATAATAATCCAAATCTTCTATATAAGGATTGTTCTCATCCAACGATGATTTTGTGAAGTGCTGTTCTGCACCGTCCATTGTAGGATTCCAGCCTTCTTCAAGAGTATGATAAATCACGATATCATTTATCTGATATCCCTCTCTTAAAACACCATTAATAAACACACTATCGTTAAGAATTTTACCGTCTTTTGTAGTGTATTTAGCTTGAGCGTCCATTTGAGGCTTATAGACATAATAGAAACCTACCTGATTATCAAATGTAGCAGTTACACTATCAGCACCGCCTGATTCAAGTCCGTCACAATATATAGAATAACCATTACCTAACTCGATCTTATCAGCACCATCAATTTCACCAGCTACAACATTACCATTAATCTCTACCTTGTCACCAACAATAGTAAGTTTTCCCTCAACACGGACATCACCGTTTATAGTAACATTTTCAAGTCTGAGATCACCCTTGGAACAGATCTCACCCTTGACCTGTGTCTCTCTTAAAGTACTGTTAACCTTATTTACTACGCTACCTGTCCAATTGTATAATCCGGGAGTAATTCCACCTTTGATGCTGCTCTCAAGCCCTTCATCCATACAATAGAGGTTGGATGATATAATACTGTCAGCATGACTTGAATCGATTGAAGCACAGAAAGTATTCATCGGGAAGCTCTGCGTTGCATTGCCAAGCATTACAAAACCATCTTTGCCGGAAATCTTGCCATCTACATAGATATAAGGGATCTTGTTGAATTGCATGTTTTCAGACAATCCTTTGTTCATTATATAATGGAATTGATCTCTTGCGTTAATGGAAAAATCCAAATCACCCCAGATAGTTATACCTGTTCCCTTATCTGGGAAAATAATACCGGACCAGTTTTCAATATGCACGTCATTATTTATAAACAGATCAGCTTCAATTACAGCCTGACTATTAAAAAGCTTTAACTTTTCGATACCAGAATCAGGTTTACGAAAAGTTCTTGTTGCCATTCTTTTTTCATAGTCTGGTTCTAAATAATAATTCTCATAATCGGCAGCATCCTTCTCTGTAGGAAGAGTAATATAAGCTCCACCAAAAATACTTGTCTGTGTATCCAGATTCGCATCAGCTGTTGTAACGAAGCCTGCACCGCCGCCTCTGCCAGTCTTTATATCATCTTCCTTATACTTAATAACATATACAGAAGATGTACTTTGTACACCAGCCATATCAACAGTTGCTGTAAATTTTAGAACATCTCTTGAATCCCACTTTTCTAAAATAGGATCGTAATACTGTGTTGTACCATAATGACTAATAGTAACATCACTTACATTACCCATTGTTCCAATTCTGTTTTCAGCATCAGACGAAAGCTGTACACCAACTGTTAATTCCTCACCAGCTTTAAGACCAGCAACAGCATTTGCATAGTCTTCGCCGAGATCGCTACTATTTCCAATAGCCTTAATAGCACTCTCTGCAACAGTACGTGCTGTAATTTGAGTCTGTGCACTTGAATAGTTTACATGCGACCTGTTGTTTGCTGCAATGGCAAGTGACATTGTACCGAATAAGAACACAATAAGTATTGCCATAACAAATACAACCGTCAAAAGAACTGAACCATGTAGTTTTCTATTCTTATCTTTTTTCATTTTACATACCGCCTTTCCAGTTATTATAGACTTGCTTTGATTTCCACACTTCCCCTATGACTCCTTGTTTTACCGCAGCTGTCAAAGCTTATGCGGAATCAAAACAAGTCTTGTTACATAACTTCAGCGTGGTTAATTATTTCATCTCCAGATTAGGTTCAGACATTTCAACTACTGAATAGAGAGAGATTGAGAATGAAGCTGTAGGAAGTCTGTCTTCCTTGTCGCCAGTTTCTTCTTTGCTAGGATCTTCCTTAATTTCAATATTTGAAAGACTTACGCTGTCGATGATAATTGTTTCCTTCTGCTCCTCGATAGCCTTCATATAGTTCCAGATGTCTTCCTTTTCTTCACCTGTAACTGTAATTGTATACTCTGACTTCATCAGTGTTTCAGCTGTTCTTGCTGAAAGAGCAGTGCTTTCTTTTCTGAGCTCATCAATTTCCTTTTTAAGCTCGCCGTTAATATCGAACTGTAAACGGAAAGATTCAGCTACTACAGGAGGAACAAAATAGTAGTAACCAAGACTTCCTGTGCTGATATCACTTACTGAAAGTGAAGTAATTGTTACTTTGTTATCCTCTGCAAGCTTCTGCATATAACGGTCAAATTTACGAGTGTCCTCGTAATTCTCAATGTCTACAAATGTTTCTGTAAACTTTATAGCATTATCGTAAGATGCTGTGATATCCTTTTTAATTCCGGGGATTTCAGCAATTTTAGCCTCAACCTCAGCTCTTGATTCCTCAAGCTTTACAAGTTCTGCCTTGTTCTTTTTTATATCCTCATTTGTGGGCTTGATAAAAAGGAAGAAGCCACCAAGGAGAACTACTAATGCAAGGAGAACACCGATAATAATTCGATCTCTGTAATTTAATTTCATTTCAATCTACCTCCTTTATTATGCTGCACCTTCATCGGAACTTTCAGGCTCCGGATGATAAGCACTTGTTCTACCCTCGATAGCAACAGTAACAGAGAATGCTACAACCTTCTCATCTTCACCAGCATCCTTATTGCTGCTCTTTGATACTGAATATCCATCATATGAACACTTTGCATAATAACCCTTGTTTTCAGAGAATGCTTCTGTCTGAACATTATCAACATATACTGAAGGAAGCTTCTGTACAAAGTCCTCACTGCCTTCTGCTGTAACTCTGAATGACATTACACCCTTTGAATATGAGGGAACTGAAATGAAACACTTGTCAGCATCAAGATCAAGATCCTCTGCTGTCTTATCAAGGATAAGCTGGAGAGTATCATACTTGTCACCGTTAATAACAGGCTGTGAATAAAATGCGTCGTAAGAGTTCTCCATTTTAACTTCATAATCTCTTACTGTATCTCTCATTCCAAGCAGCTTTGTACGGTGATTAAGCTGATCCTTTACTTCCTTTGAATCAAGGTATTCCTGGATCTCTGTGATATCAGATTCGATACCACTGTTTATAATTGACATAACACCCCAGATACCGCCAACAACAGCAATTGAACCGAGGAAGAGACCAAGCATAGCACCAAGACCAGCGTTTTCGCCTCTTACCTTGCCGCCTGTAGCAGCCTTCTTGATTGCAGCTGAAAGTTCAGTTTCAAGGAGATTGATTTTTTCAGTTTCCTTATTACGCTTGAACATAGCACCGATAGCGTTTGCATACAGTGAAAATTCAAGGTTGTCGTGACCGTGAATCTGCGGAGGTACCTTGATAAGATTTGTAGTAAGGTCAAGCTTTTCAAGCTCGTCTGTAAGTCTTACATACTCATGAGTATCACCGTAGAAAATTACATTCTCAATAACCTCTCCTGTATTACGGCTTCTGTGGAACTGAAGCATACGGAAGATATTCTCGTTTACTGCCTCGAAAACATAGTCATTAGAGTTGCCGTAGTCATCAGGATCGATGGAAGCAAAACGTGAGAATGAAAGCTGTCCCTGCTCATAGAGGTTGAGAGAGATGAAGTTGGGGTCAATCTGTACTGCAAGGAGGGGCATCATTGACTTGATTCTTGTATCAGCAAGAAGTACCTTTGTAATACAGTTACATCCAACCATTACTGACTTAAGGGAAATACCAAGGAACTTGAATACTTCCTTATAGCTGTTAACAATTTCGTAAGGACAAGCTGTAGCAAGCACCTTAAGCATTGGCTCACCGTTGTCACCCATTTCAGCAGCGTCACCAACAATAGCATATGTAACAGAGAATGTATCATCAAGATTAAGCTCAGCCTGCATCTGCTGCTTTACAGTTTTCTGCATATCCTGTGGCTTAACTCTTGGAACTACAAGCTCCTTGAAGATTGTCAGGTTAGATGACAGTGAAACGATTGCCTCCTTATCAGGCATTTTGTTTCCCTTGAGGGCACCGTTGATAAGTGTAGCAACAGTAGCAGTATCCTTAACGTATCCGTTTACGATAAATCCTTCCTCCAGGTTAAGTGTTGCCGCAGAGCTGATTTTGATTTTTCCGTTACTTTCAACGCCCTTAACGACACGTATATTTCTATCCGTAATATCAAATGAAAGCATTTTCTTTTTTCCACCTTTCCGTGTTTATTCGTTCTCGACAGAGTCCAGAGCACCGTAGAGTGCAGGGTAGATACCACATACAACAAGACCGATGATAAGACCCATGAATACGAGCATGATAGGCTCAATCATGTGAACAAGACGCTCAACAGCTGAATCTGATTCTTCCTCATAGTATTCGGAAGTTTTTTCAAGAATAGAGTCAAGAGCACCTGACTCCTCACCAACGTAAATTACAGAGCAGAACATTGACTCAAAAACTTCTGTTCTTGTAATTGCAGCTGAAAGAGTTTCACCCTGTTTAACCTCATCAACAACTCCCTCGAACTTCTCATCAATGTAGAGGTTTCCGAGTATAGCAGACGCTCTCTGAATACACTCAACCATAGGAATACCACTTGAATAAAGGGAAGAAAGAGTTCTTGAAAAACGTGCTGTGTAAATCTTTGTTACAAGAGGTCCCCACATTGGTCCTTTGAGGATCATGCGGTCAACCTTGTATCTCAATTTAGGCTCCCTAAGGGCATAGTTGATTCCGAGTACAGCAAATACCACTAAAACAATTAATATGTACCACTTTGTTCTAAGGAATACAGAAATCGCATTCAGTACCTTTGTAAGGAAAGGCATTGTTGTAGGATCTTCATACATACCGATAAATGTGGGCATGATAAATGTAAACAGGAAGATTACAATTACTACGCAGAGTACAGCAAGGATAATAGGATAAATCATAGCACCCTTAACCGTATTGTTAAGTTTGTTTTCCTTTGCGTACTGTTCGGAAAGACGTGTCATAATTACGTCAAGCGAACCACTGGCTTCACCGGCACCGACCATTGAAATAAGGAAGTCGGGGAATGAGCCTCTGTGCATTTCAAGCGTTGCAGAGAAGGATTCACCCTTCTGAACATTTTCGTAAATGTCCTGCCATATCGCTTTAGCCTTATCATTTTCCTGCTCGTTTCTCATAATGTCAATCGATTTTACGAGAGTAAGTCCCGAAGTAAGCATAGCGCTCAACTGTCGGCAGCAGAATGCAAGTTCTTTAGTGCTGAACTTGTAGATTGACCTTGAAGAACCAGCCTCTTCGCCATAATCCTTGACAAAAAGACCTCGTTCTTTCATTTTTTCGAGGAATTCCTGCTCATTCTCGGCGTTAGCCTTACCCTTTACCTGTTTGCCGCGGGCATCCTGAGCAATGTAGGAATAACTCTTCATGAAACCACCTCCGTGTTTTTTGATATGTACCCCGATACCGTGTCCGGAATTCATGAGTACAGGGGCACTTTTATACGCACTACCCTAATATAATAATTATAACATATTAAGAGTTATTTTTCAATTGTGTTTTTGACTTAAATAGTGCGGCTATTTTTATCAATATTAACCAAATTATATACCAAACGTAATATTGACGTCCATTTCACCTTTTATAACTGCCCTTTCATTTTTTTAAGCAGTCTGCTTTTCAGAAACACAATTGTCAACGTGCAATATCGTGCCATAATATCATACAACCATTATAACATATTTATTTACATACTGCAACATTTTTTTGATAATTTTCTAAAATTTTTTTGAGTTTATGAACCACATAGAATTTTTTAACTTTACTATTCAACCCCTGCATTGTATATTTTCGACAAAATCAACGCAGGGGTTATTTCTATATAGATATATATTAAACAATATACGTCTATTTAAGACGTATATTATACCTTTTCAGCCAGTAGTCAAGCTGTATGAAATATGCTATTGTCTGGGGAAGATTCATAAGTTGACCATACCACGGGATGTGCTCCGAATGAGTGAGAAGCTGTTCCAGAGCCTCTTTTTTCACCAAATCAGTCAGCGGAGTAGGCTCGGATAAAATCCCGCGAAGCTTTACAGTCACAGCGTCAAGAAAAGCAGGATTGTGGGTTTTCGGATAAGGGCTCTTTTTTCTGTGAAGCACACGGTAAGGCAGCCAATCTTTCATGGTCTCACGAAGCAAGCCTTTTTCTCTGCCGTTGTAGTCCTTGAACTCCCACGGAACGTTGTAAAGATACTCCGCAAGACGATAGTCACAAAAAGGCACACGCACTTCAAGTCCGCTGTACATGGACATTCTGTCCTTGCGTTCAAGCAGATTCTGCATAAACCAGTGAAAATTCAGTGCTGTCATCTCTTTCATGCGGCTTTCAAGAGGGCTGTCTGTGGGCAATTTATCCGCAGAATCGGCAGTTCTGCGATATGCAGAATATACATAATCCTCACAGTCAATTTCATTTGCAAACTCATCACGGATAAACCCTTTGCGGTATGCCGTACTCTGTGCCCATGGGAAACCATCAGTCATGCGGATATTTTCATCACGATACCAAGGATAACCGCCGAAAAGCTCATCTGCACATTCTCCTGAAAGTGCAACTGTACCGTGTTTTTTTATCTCACGGCAGAAAAGCAGCAAAGAAGCGTCCACATCTGCCATTCCGGGGAGTCCTCTCGCCTCAACTGCGTCATCAAGTGCCTCAACAAGCTCGGGAACGTCAATCACCGTCCAATGGTGCTTTCCGCCGATATACTCCGCCATTATGTTGATATATTCGGGATCACTGTCAGGCTGGAAATGGGATTTTGTAAAGTATTTCTCATTATCCTTGTAATCAACGGAAAAGGTATTGAGAATTTTACCCTGTTTTTTCATCTCGGAGGCAGCAACAGAGGAAATAATACTGGAATCAAGACCTCCCGAAAGGAACGTACATACAGGCACATCAGAAACAAGCTGTCTGCGTATAGCATTGAGAACAAGCTCTCGGGTATGTTCAACTGTTTCAGCAAAGGTTTCGGTATGCTCGGCGGCACGAAGTTCCCAGTAGCTGTGAAGCTCAAATCCCTCCTCGGTGTAGTGACCGCAGAAGCCTGCCTTTACCTCTTTAACTCCGCTGATAATTCCACAGCCTGCCGTCCTGCCTGGAGCCATAAGCAGCAGCTCCGCCACACCCTTTGTATCAATTTCATGAGGAATACGTGGATTTTCAAGAAGTGCCGATATCTCCGAAGCAAATATGAGCGTATTTTTATCCTCATAATAAAAAAGCGGTTTTACGCCTATTCTGTCACGGGCGATAAATACCCTATGATTTCTCTCGTCGTAAACAGCAAAGGCAAATATACCATTAAATCGTGTAACGCAATCCTCGCCCCATTTGATATAGCTGCGGAGTACAACCTCCGTATCGGAAGCCGTTTCAAACTCATATTCGCCGATTTCACGGCGGATTTCCGCAGTATTGTACAGCTCGCCGTTGTATACAATGGTATAGGTGCTTCCGTTCATACTGACAGTCATAGGCTGTCTGCCGCCCTCAATGTCTATAACGGCAAGTCGGGTATGAATGAGGGCGGCGTTGCGGCTTAAATATATCCCCCTCTGGTCAGGCCCTCGTCTGAGCAGAGCTTTCTGCATACGGCTGCAAATTTCTGCCGATTCACGCATATCCTCTTTGAAGCTTATCATTCCTGCTATTCCGCACATACTTTTTCTCCTTATCCAACTAAAGTTCAGGACATATTACGTCCCCTATTATAATATGTAGAAAACCGAAAATATGTTCTTGATTTCAACATTTAAACATCGCTTATTAATGCCAAAACTAACGGATAATATCCAACAACCTAACGTCCAGACATCAAAACATGCCATGAAATAAAAATTTTTTTGTGAAAAATAGCCTATTTTTTGAAAATGATATAGACAAACGAGAAAAAATCGGTTATAATAAAATAGTATAGGCAATGACCGCTTTTTTCGGGCGATGTCTGTGATGTATTACGGTATCCGCAGCCGTGAAGTGCGGACGGCGGATGTTTATTCCGCAGAAATCGGAGCGTTTATGAGAGTTATAACAGGTACCGCAAGAGGCTGTAAGCTTGTTACCCCCGAGGGTATGGACGTAAGACCAACAGGCGAAAAAGTCAAAGAGGGCGTATTTTCTTCAATTCAGTTTGAACTTGAGGGTGCTCACATCCTCGACCTTTTTGCAGGCAGCGGACAGCTTGGCATTGAGGCTCTCAGCAGAGGTGCGGCACGTGCCGTTTTTGTGGACAACTCCACTAAATCCCTCCGCTGTATAAACGAAAACCTCCGCAATACAAAGCTTACACGACTCGGCGAGGTCATAAACCGTGACAGCTACGACTATATAAAGCTTACTGCCCAGACTTTCGACATAATCTTCCTTGATCCGCCATACAGGTACGGTCACATCCACAAGCTGCTCCCCCTTGCCGCTGCAAAACTCCGTGAGGGCGGATGTATAATCTGCGAGTACGAAAAGGACTCGGAAGATATCACAGCTCCCGAGGGTATGATTCTGAAAAAGATATACACCTATGGCAAAATCAATGTTGCAGTTTTCAGAAAACCCTCAGAGGAGGAAGATGAGTAATGAGAAGAATTGCAGTATGCCCCGGAAGCTTCGACCCCGTAACCCTCGGACATCTTGACATTATCACAAGAGCATCAAAGCTGTTCGACAAGGTTATCGTTCTTATTTCCCGAAATGTCGGGAAAAGTCAGCCAAGCTTCACGGCTACGGAGCGAATGCTGATGATTGAGGCTGTAACCCGTGACCTGGATAATGTTGTAATTGACATACTTGACGGACTTCTTGCTGATTATGTAAGAACTGTCAACGCTGTGGCTATTGTCAAGGGATTGAGAGCCGTAAGCGACTTTGAGTATGAGTTCCAGATGGCACTGGCAAACAAGAAGCTATATGCAGGGGCAGAAACGGTATTCCTTACCACAGCGGCAGAGAATATGTACCTCAGCTCCAGCGTTGTCAAGCAGATTGCCTATTTCGGCGGCGATATAAGCCATTTTGTCCCCGAAGCAATACACGACGACATTACACGCAGGCTTGTAAAATCAAATTAGATATAAGAATAAAGGCGGGATAATTCACCCTGCCAAGGAGGAAATAATTATGAATATTGATGAAATTCTTGAGGAAATGGACGAACTTCTTGATAAATCAGGTTCGTTTCCGCTTATGCCCCATAAAAAATTCGTTGACGGCGAGCGTCTCCGTGAGCTTATCAACGATATCCGCCTTAACCTCCCTCACGAGCTGAAAGAGGCAAAGAAGATTGAATTTGACTGCCAGAGAATACTTAACGAGGCTAAAATCAACGCAGAGGGCACTATCCGCAAGGCAGAAGAACGTGCTACTATCCTTGTTTCAAAGGAAACTGTAATTGCCGAGGCTAATAAAAAAGCTATGGAAATCATCAGCAATGCCAAGGATCAGGCTGCTGCTGTACAGAAAGCGGCTGCACTCTCTGTTGCACAGATGCTTAACGACGCAGAGGCTTGTCACCAGAAGTCACTTCTGGATATCAAGAGAACAAAGGAGAAAATTCAGCACACACTGAAAAATTCTCCCTCTCTCAAGGAAACTCCCCAGAATGCGGCGGCAAAAATGCTGAAAGAAAATAAAATAAAGTAGTTATAACAGCACCGTGGATTATCTGCGGTGCTGTTTGATTTTTATTAAAAAAAACGATTATTCCGCAATATGACGATGTTTTGCTGTAAATATTGGTTATTATACATATTGACAACTGTATATACGTGGGGTATAATAAATATAAGGAATAATATACTCGCAGATAATCTGCATTGACTTTTTAAGGAGGACTCGCTATGAAAAAACGTATAATTTCACTTGCATTATCAGTAATTATGGCAGTTTCCGCTGTTTCGGCTATGAGTGCAAATGCCTTGCATCCATGGGGAATAGTAGATGAGGGGTTCATTGACAAAACCTTTGAGAATGCTGTGAAAATTGAGGGTTACGAATGGTTAGGATGTTGTCCGACAGACTTTACATATGCTGAAGTAGACAATTCATATCTTACTTTATATGAAGTTAGCAAGACAAGTGATACAGTGGGTTTTACTATTAACTCTGATGAATACACTTCTGAAATTGAAGAAAAAATAAAAGCTATTGATGATAATTTTAAAGCACGTATAAGTAAAAGCAAGGATAATACTCAATATGTGTCATTCAGCACAGATAAGATTTCATTTGATATTGCAAAAGAAATCCGTGAAATTGTGGGCGATAAATGTTTAGACTTCAATTATGAATATAATCGTTACTTTTATCATGTTGTTAATTTCGAATATATGATAAGCTATGCAGATTTTTGGATAAATAAAAAAACGGGAGAACATACACAGGCTAAAGAAATAATAAATGACTACATTAATTCAAATATCCCTGATGTTGACCTCATCTCCTATACAGCAGGTGATAAAGACTTCCGTGGAACAGTAGTCTGGCGTGATATGACGTATGTTGTACCTAAAGCAGAGCTTTCATTAGACGAACATCTTGAAATAATTGAAGAAATTTACGAAGCTACAGGATTCACTCCCTGCTGTATTGCACTTGAAAATGCACCTCCAATGTATGCCTCAACCCTCGACCTCACCGACTACCTTAACGGCGACGCTAACCGTGACAAAACCACATCAATCGCCGATGCTGCCGCAATTATGCAGGCAATAGGTAACCCCGATAAATACTCACTGTCCGATATGGGCGAGTTCAACGCAGACTACGACAATAACGGTTTAACCGTTGACGACGCTGTGGAAATTCAGAAAAGACTTGCAAATGTAACATAATAAAAGGCGAAAGGGAGCGATTTTTCGCTCCCTTAAAAATTATTCCTGTGCAAGGATTTCCTTGTAAAACTCGGAGTAATCAGTTCTTTTCTCCTTTGTAAACTCAATAGCGGTACGAGGGTGCTGATTGAGCAGACCTGTCATCATATACTGGAAATCGTAACCCCATACAGCCCCTGCCTCACGGATAGCAGGCATATACTTTTCAATGAACTGAATTGCAGGGTATACATTGTACTTTGGATTTTTAAGAAAACCAAGAAGAAGCTCCATAGCACAATTTCCTGCACCTCTGCCCATTGCGGCATAAGTAGCATCAAGCCAGTCTACACCGTCGCCTACAGCTTCAATAGTATTCGCAAAAGCAAGCTGCTGATTGTTATGTGCATGAATACCAAGCTTTTTATTGTACTTTTCAGCGTATTCCTTGTAAATGTTAATAGTACGCACTACCTGCTCGGGGTAAAGTGAGCCGAAGCTGTCAACGATATAGAAGACATCAACGGGAGATTTTCCCAGAATTTCAAGAGCCGCTTCAATATCTGACTCACGGGCATTGGAAATTGCCATAATGTTGCAGCATACCTCATAACCCTTATTCTTTGCGTCCTCAATCATGCTTACAGCAGTCGGAATCTGGTGGAGATATGTTGCAACACGGATAAGGTCAACAGGGCTTTCGGACGCGTCGTGAATATCCTCTTTGTAGTTGCATCTGCCTACGTCAGCCATAACTCCGATTTTGAGGTCAGTACTGTTTTCGCCTACGATTGAACGGATATACTCATCATCGCAAAATTTGAGGGGGCCGAATTTATCAACGTCAAACATGGATTTATCGCCCTTGTAGCCAAATTCCATATAGTCAACGCCTGCACGGATATTTGCAAGATAGAGTGCCTTTACAAATTCATCTGAAAAGCGGAATTCATTTACAAGTCCGCCGTCACGGAGAGTTGCGTCAAGAACCTTTATATCGGCTCTGTAATCCATAAGTTTAGATACTTCTTTCATTTCAATACGCTATCCTTTCACACTTTAAAGCTTTCATGCTTTTAAGCTTTTATGTTCTAAAGTATTTCTTTGATTATAGTATATCACATTATTTCTTATTTGTCAATACCTAAATTACTATTTTTATGAAACTTTTTCGTTCACTCAAACAAACGGCTGTCCAAATGGACAGCCGTCAGTCTGTAGAAAAAGTTATTTTTACGCTGTTTTGCGTAGGGATGAGTTCCGCTCGCCTGCAATTTCAGAACGAAATTCAGGTTTTTTGTTAATATCTGCTCATCGCAAGGGCATACATCATATAAACCACCTGTATTCCTGCCGCCATAAGAAAAGGTATGGAACTCATGGCAACTGCACGGCCTCTCCTGTGCTGCGGCGGTGTCGAGGCAGGAAATCTATTTCCGTCGGAACGGAAAATAATCAGCATTATCATTCCAAGAAGTGCCAGAAGCATTAAAACTCCCATAGCTATTGCCGACGCTGTATCGCTTATATCAGACACAAGTCCCAGCACTGTGGACATGGTATTCACGAATATATGAACGACTATCGCAGGCACTATGGAATTGTGCTTCAATGTTATATGTGCAAGGAACATTCCCAGAATAAAGGCAAGTATAAACTGTGCAATATTTCCGTGGGCAATGCCGAAGAAAAGGGCTGTGGTAAATATTCCGAAACGCTGACTTGCCCTTGAAAACACCTTCAAAAGCATTCCTCTGTAGAGCATTTCTTCGGTTATAGGAGCGATTATACAGGTGTAGATATATCCCACCGCAAGGGCTATGGGCGTTTCACCAAGTCCCTCCTGGTCAACCATTCCTGTCATTTCAAATTTATTGAGAATAGTTTCCACGAAAGTTCCTGCATACACTGAAATCAGCCACAGGGATATTGCTATGATACAGTACTGCAAGCCTTTCCCGAAGCTGAAATCACGGGTTTTTATCATTGAATTCCCCTTGAAGCCTGCCCATTTCAGACCGATAAAGGTGAATGAAACATTGCAGATAAGGAAAATTATCATATTTACCGCAACGAGTATTGACGAGCCGTACATATAGTCGTATACCCCTGCTTCCTCACCATGAATGGATCCGATAAGAAATTCAATTCCTTTTGTCAGAAACAGGGACAGCACAACAGAGACAACAAACTGGAAAATCATACACCAGCCGCCTATTGAATACTGTCGTTTCAGATTTTTAAATTCAACATTATTGATTTCTACGGGAATTTTATATCCTACCTCCCCCAGTCTTGACTGGATTTCGGAATAATCGCCGCAATAATCCTTATAATCGGTGGGATTATCAAAGGGATCATCTTTGGCGGCTGTAATATTTTTCAGAAGCTCTTTATTTTTCTTATTGAGCTGTTTGTCTTTTTCGGCAATAGTATCCTTTAACGCACATATTTCCTGTACATATTCAGACACTCTGGCTCTGTGTTCATCTGCACTTATAAATTCGTCCATTTTACATTTAATGCTCCTTTGCTATTGCTCCACCAATTATACCTTGCCAAAAAGGCGAAGGCAGAAAGGAAATTTATCAAGGAAGAAAAACGCAGGAATGCTGTCGCATTTCAAGTTTTTCTGACGCAGAGAAATTTTCTTTATGCCAAGTATTTGACGGCAAGGTTTAGTTGGGGGAGCAATATGATATATACTATTTTACCACAATAATTCACGTTTGTAAAGGGAAAAATTACAGGTAAACTATAAAAACAAGGCGGAGTCCCCCTCCGCCCTGTAATTTATCTGTGGCCGCCGCCGCCACGTCCGCCGCCGCCACCGCCGCCGCTTCGGCTGCCACCGGAGGAGGATTCAATTTTTGTCTTTGTGGTGTATGTTCTGATAAATCTGTCCTCACGGTGAATAAACCGTGTATCCTCGTGTGATACATACACGTTCGGATTTGCAGATGTCTTGAATTTGTAATGATATTTCGTTGCAAAAAAGAATATAAGTCCTGCAATTGCACCGATAGGAACTGCAAAGAGAAGTGCTTTAAGTCTTACAGCAAGAGGCTTTGACCTTGTTATCACAACTTCCTCATCTTCCATATAATAATATCTGTCACTATACTCATCATAGTAAGATGAATCGGAATCGTAATATTCGGAAAGCTGCCCCAGAAAGCAGTATATGCCGTCTTTAATATCATCGGTATGCTGTGTATAGTCAGAATCCGATGAAGGCAGATAGGACCAAACTGCATTGAGAATACTGTCAATATTATCCTTATAGAATATCATTGCCTTTCCGCTTGGTGATATGTAATCATAAGCAGGCTTTTTGCCCGTGAAATCCATAAAGAAGAAAACGCCGTCGGTATCCACGCCATAAGTAGTATCATAGCTGCTGTCGGAAAAAATTTCTGTCTGATCGTCGCTCATATAGTATTCATATCCTGCCGCAAGGATAAGGATATTCATTTCAAGTTCTCCAGCTGTTTCCTGCACCTTTTTATTTATTTCCGCTTCTTCTGAATCGGAGAAGAAATCCACGTTGTCTATAAATTTGCTTGCGGAAGCGTCCCCTTTCCAGCCCTGATTATCTTCATCAGCAGAAGCGGAAATCGGCACAACGGGGAGCATTATTAGAGTCATAAGCAGCGTAAATGCCGCAGTTACAAACTTTTTCATATAAAAAACTGCCCTCCCAGAAACGCAACTACAGCAACTCCAAGACCAAATAAAGCCGATACAAGTGCAAGCTTTCCCTTATCAAGGGGCGGAGTACCTGCCAGCTTTCCTGTCTGTCCGTTTATTGCAAATTCGTATATCTTATCATTGTAGCGGTATGTCATAAACCACACAGGGAGCATGATATACTGCCATTTTGTACGCTCAATGTCATATCTCTGATGCTGAACGACAGTGCTTGAATAGCCGCTTATACTCTGATTTATAACATTTCTGCTTGCCTGTGTCACTCTTTCCTTTATTCTCGGGAACACAGCAGCCTTGTCTACGTCGTACTTATCGGCAAAAAATCCGCTGAAATATGACATATCAAAGGGTTTAAGAGCAGTATAATCGAAAGGCTCGATTGACTCCATAAGCAAATCCTCAATTTTGCTTTCACCGTCGGCAGGAACTCCCTCCGCCTTGATTTTAGCCTTACGGACTACCATATATTCCTTTGTTTCGGTATATCTGTAGTTGCCCGACGACCAGCTTCTCACCTTTTTACCAAGAGCCTGAAAATCTGCATTTACATCACAGTCAGTCACCCAGAAAGGCACATAAAGACCTGTCATTTTTTCAAGCTGCTGTGATGATTTGAAATCTGCGGGTATAAATTTCCTCTTGCCGCACCAGTCCTTGAACAGTTTTTCTGCCTGTTCACGTTCAATATGGAAACCTATAATCTTCGACGGCTTAAAATCCCCATTAAGCCTGCCTGAAAGAATTACGGGGCTGTGGCAGTAATAGCAGAACGTGGCTGTTGTTTCATCCTCCGCCATAATTTCCGCACCGCAGCTTTTACACTGATACAGATTTGTGTGGGACTCAAACTCCTCTTTCTGCTCTGTTTCCTCCGCAGATTCAGGCTGTACGTCAGCATAAATCTCCTTGATTTTGTCCATTGTGAACATACTGCGGCAGAACTCACAATTGAGTTGTTGAGTTGCAGGGTCAAAAATCAGTCCCGCGTCGCAGTTAGGACATTTGTACTGTGAAGCGTCCAATATAATCATCTCCTTTATCATGATACACAGATAAAACATCTGTACATATTATTTTATCATAAATCTGATGAAATTGCAATAGTGATATATAATTTTTTTACAGACTTTTAAAACACTCCCTCTCATATTATCCATAATTTTAAAATCCGATATTTTCCCGAAATACAGCCTTTGCAACCCTTGATTTACAAATGGGCACCTCTAAAAACCTATTTTTAGAAAAAGCAGCTATGCACGACATCTGCTTCGTCACCCTCCCTTGGAGTGCGATAACACGCCTTCGGAAGGTTTCCTTGCAGCTGCCATACCTATCTGTTTTTTCTTTAATCAAACGGGTTTTTAAAGGTACCCAAATTTTATTGACTGTATCAAACGGATATGTTATAATTGAATTAAGGCATATAAAGCTGTTAGGCTGTATAGGCGTGGTATTGTTACAAAGTGTTCGGGAGAGATGTTTATGATTAAAAGAATGTTAGCGGCTGTTATGGCTGTTTCTGCTTTGGTTCTGTATTGTAATCCTGTATGCGTAGGGGCGGATGACGCTTTTACGGATATGGGCGGAGGTATCTGGCAGTCAGCTGACGAAATACCCGAAGAATGTGAAATTAACGTGATTGACTGTGACGATGAAAAAAACGCACGTGCAGTAATTCCGTCAAGTTTTGACATCTCAACAAATCCCGATACTTCGATATATTTCCCTCCTATCGGCAATCAGGGGGCAATAAACTCCTGTGCAGGCTGGGCGACAACATATTATCAGTTCACTTATGAAGTGAACAGATACAGAAATACACCAACAGACGAAACGAATATTTTTTCTCCGTCATGGACGTATAATTATATAAACGGCGGTGCTAATAATTTTGCTTTACTGACTGACGCTTACTTTGTGCTGAAAAATCAGGGAGCTATGACTCTTGAGGAGTATCCTCATATAAGTTCCCTGTCTTCATATTCCTATTCATGGGTATCAGATACAGATAAACTCATTGATGCGCTTGAATACAGAGCAGCTGCAACAGATTTGTATGTCGTTGATTCAATGGAAGAAATAGCGGAAATCAAATCAAAAATTGCTGACGGTCATGTGGGTGTAATCTGGACAAATTCATCGGGCTGGGCAACGGCAAAAAACAGTTCGGGTGAAAATTTTATAGTAAGAGGCAGTGACCGTGGAAATGTGGGGCATTGTATGACCGTAGTGGGATATGATGATAATATTGAGGTAACTGTAAACGGAGCAACATTGACAGGAGCTTTCAAAATTGCCAATTCAATGGGCAAAAACTGGGGAAATGACGGATATATCTGGGTTTCCTATGATGCTTTGAATTATGTAAGCACTCACGGCAGAGGTTGGCAGAACGACTATAAGGGAACCCGTACCGCTGTGTTCGGCAAAGAAGGGAAAAATAATTTTTATTTCATTGACGTAAAAAAATGCAATGTCTGTTTTGTGGGATGTGTGACATATATATCGAAAGACCCGTGGAATCTGATTATAAAAGCTGACCCCTCAGCGTTTTCACCGTCAAAAAGGTGGTGGTGTGATAAGGGGCAGCCTTTGGCAAATCCTGAATACCGCTGTCTGGTGTTTGATTTTTTTGATTCGGCAGCCGATAAGGATTTGAACAGATATATGTCACGGGAATGGACAATTCAGGTGACAGGGGATAAATCAAATCCTGTGTACAGGATTTCTGCTCGCATTCTGGATAATCTGGGAAATCCTGTTGTTCCCATTGATACGGTATACGGCTCTCTGACCGACGGCATTTATTCAAGGACTGACAGCATTAATCTTGCTAAAGGTCGGGTAACATCATATGATAATCAGGAGATAACATTGGCTGATGCTGAATTGGTTCTGAATTACATTGTGAATAATGTCGCACTATCAAATATACAGAAGTTTTTAGCAGATTACAATGACAATGGCATTGTTGATATTGCCGATGTTGTTCTGATGAAGCAATGTATAGCGGCTTAGAATTATGTGTACGGGTGGATAATTCCACCCGTTTTTTGTTTTTCAGATTCTTGGTTTTTCCCGAAATACAGCCATTGCAACCGTTGGTTGACAAATTTCAAAGCGTACTTTATTGACTGCAACGGGCAAATGTGGTAAAATAAAACCATAGAAAACACGGAACCGGTATCGTGAAATCAAATGCTAAATCCAAACTTTAAATCTATGGAGGAACTACTATGATATTAGCGGATAAGATTATTGAACTCAGAAAAAAATCGGGAATGACACAGGATGAACTTGCTGAAAAATTAGGAGTAAGCAGACAGTCTGTTTCAAAATGGGAGGGTGCACAGTCAACTCCCGACCTTGCACGTATACTTAAATTGGCGGAGATTTTTTCCGTAAGCACAGATGTACTTTTAAAAGATGAACTTGAACTGGAGCAGAATATTTCCACAGAGAATATTGAAACAGTATCAGTAAAGACACACGTGGAAACTGAGCCGCCACTTCGTCCCGTATCAATGGCGGAGGCTGTGGAGTATCTTGAAAAGAACAGCAAAAAAGCTCTTTATGTTGCGGCAGGAGTTGCGTTGTGCATACTCTCGCCTGTTGCGGCAATACTTTTTGAAATCCTTTTTGAAGATACAGCTTTGTCAGAATTAAGTGCCATATTTATATTTTTAACGATTGCGGCGGCTGTTGGCTTGTTTATATACTCAGGAAGTCTTATGAAAAAGTTTGAATATATGGAAAAAGAGTGCCTTGATACAGAATACGGCGTTGATGGAATGGTTAAGGAAAAGCGTGAACGTGAACACTCCAAAAATACATTACATCTGATAATAGGCGTTATTCTCTGCATTGTTTCATTTGTAGCCCCTGTTATAAGTGATGTGTTGTGGGGCGGCTCTGCTCTTGAGGATTTAGGTGCAATTTTTATGTTCATTATTATAGCGGCAGGTGTATTTCTCATTGTAAGAGCAAATATAAACAATGACGGCTATGAGATACTTTTAGAGGAAGAAAAATACAACCGTGAGAAGAAAACGAGAATTAAAAAGGCTGTAGGCAAATCCGCAGCTGTTATGGGAATTTACTGGTCAATTGTAACCGCTTTGTACCTCGGCTACAGTTTTATCACTTTCAACTGGGGCATAAGCTGGGTTATATGGCCTGTTGCGGCGGTTCTTTCTCCTGCGGTGGTTTTGATTGTGAATGCTTTAAAAAAATGATTTGTTAAAACTGTACATTGAAATATTTCTCAGATTATGTTATAATATTGTCACTATATGATATGGAGGATTTAATAAATGGCAAAAACAAAAATGAAAAAGGGATTAAAAATCACATTAATTATACTTGGAATTATACTTGTATTGATTATTGCCGCTCTGCTTATTGCACCGAAAATGATTGTGAAATCGATATACAAGCAAAATTTCGGTACACGTTTTACATCGTTTGAACCATATTGCAGGGATATCGCTGAATTTGACGGACTTGAACGTGAAAAGCACGTATTCACCTCAAATGAGGGGCAGAAAATTACAGGTTATGTCTACACAAAGGGCGATACCGAGCCAAAGGGACTGATTGTACTTGCCCACGGATTTGGCGGCGGCGGTCATTGCAGTTATATGAATGTTGCCGATTATTTCGCTTCAAACGGCTACGATGTTTTCGCCTATGACATAACAGGTAATGATGAAAGTGATGGCGAAAGCGTAAAAGGCTTGCCGCAAGGTGTCATTGACCTTGACTATGCCTTGAACTACATAAAGGAAAATGAGGAATTATCAGAGTTGCCCCTTATGCTCTGGGGACACAGCTGGGGCGGATATTCTGCTTGTTCTGTGGCAAAACTTCACCCGGAAATCGAGGGTATTATTTCCGTTGCAGGCTTCAACTCCTCTCTTGATATGATCGAGAATGTGGGCAGAGGTATGGCAGGAGATGCAATTGATTACGCTATGCCGCTTTTTGAGGATTTGGAAAAAGAGAAATTCGGCGATTTTGCCACGATGAATTCCCTTGAAAGTCTTGAACAGTCAACAGCAGATGTGCTGATTTATCATAGTGCTGATGATGATATGATTCCAATTGAACTCAGTTATGATAAATATTATGAGAAATTTGCCGATAATGAAAGATTTACTTTCGTCCGATATGAGGACAGGGGACATAATTATATATTCAATTCCACTGCTTCCTTTAAATACAGGGAAGAAATAAATGCGAAGTTCAAAGAATATAAAGATAGCATAGGCGAAGATAACTTCGCCCCTGAAATGCGTCTTGACTTCATAAAGAAAACTATTGACAAGATAAGATATTATGAGCTTGACAGCGAAACAATGAAGCAAATGGTTGAGTTTTATGATAACTGCATAGAATAAAATTACAGGAAATTATTGGAGGACCAAAAATGTACGAACAGGATTATGTAATGCGGCAGATTCAAGATTTAGCAAGAGCAATAGTCAAAATGTTCTTTAATGTCGATGTTGAATCTTCCGCAATGGAAGTAATAAAGGATATGCAGGCAAAAGAAAGGGCTATGGAGCTTCTGCGACAATGTGACGACAAAAACATCTGCTACGCAGAGGGAGAACTATTTGAGTTAATTAATAATAATACAATGGATAATCTTTTAGTAGGTATCACATTTTACTCGTATCTTAATGATATGGATGATGAAAAACTGGCAGAAGCAAATTTCAGCAGAGATAAAATCCAGGACGGTATTACACGATTGCTTGCAAAATATGGTCTTGAAAATATGGCACATCTTTTCTTTTATGAAACGTAAATAAAAATCACCCCCACAACCGTAAATTTTCACACGGCTGTGGGGGATGTTTTTTATTTTTCGGGAATAGCATTATAAATTGTCATTCCGAGATAGAACAGAGCAAGAATAATTGTGAGTGGTGATGAGAAGTAGTGAAGTAGCTTTTTGCCCTCTGATACTTCGGGATAAACCTTTTCAAGCTTGAAGCTGTCACGGAATTTTACAATTTCAATGATGAAAAAGATAAGTCCGATTCCCATAAGTCCCATAACCAACAGACTTGCACACATCATTACAATTAAAAGCATTGGTTCTTCAAGCAGCGACGATATATCTCCGCCCTGAATTGCCTGCACGTCCATCTGCCCTGTAAACAAGGACATAATTCCGCCTATTGTATTTACTGACAAATGAACAATAACCGAGGGGATTATTGATTTTGTTTTCAGCACGAGAAATGCTGAAATAATGCCCATAACTGCCGCAAAAGGCACCTGCGGATAGTTCATGTGGAGCAGTCCGAAAAATAATCCTGTAGCAATTGCCGCAGACCATGTGCCGTAGCGTTTTGAGTTGCCGAGCATAATGCCTCTGATAAGGACTTCCTCGAAAAATGGTGCCATTATTGTGATGCAAAGAATATTTATCGCCTTGGATAAAGCGTTATCGTCGGCTGAAAAATTTGTCTGTAAAAGTTCAACTCCCGTCAGATTCTGAATCCATGTAAAAATCAGATTTGTTGCCATACTCGTAGCATAACAAAAGAATATTGCAATGAATATCCAGCGGACAACCCACCAGAAAGACTGCTGTGGCTTGCGGAAAAGTGCACGGACAGGCTCTGCGTCTTTACCTACAGAAGTACACTTGTTGACAAGTCTTGCAAAAAAGACTCCGCCGAATGACTGGATAAGCATTGATAAAAGCATACACAGACAGTTGTAATATTCCGACTCTTTATCAAGGAATAAAGAAACTACAGCCGTTGAAAGATAGCTTCCGCCAAACATAAATACTGTAAAAATAAGAAGTACAAGCGAACTTACTGTTGAAGCTTTTCGCATCAATCGGGCTGTATAGCCCATGTTTTCGTTGTTTTCCATAATATTTCTCCCTATAATAAATTAGACGGATATCAATACTCCGTCTAATTTATTATAGCATATTTAATTTTTTGTGTCAATGTTTTTCAGACAAAAATTCCCCCGAAGCAAAAACTTCGGGGGAATCGTGTTATTTATCTATTTTATCCTCTCATATTCCCAATAAAAAACATTTCATATCAGCCTGTTATATCTTCTTTTCTGCCTTTAGCCATTGCATAGATACCGAAAATCACCATTGCACCTGCAATAAGCATTATGTATCTGTATATTTCCGAATAGCCTGTCTGTGGGAGGTTTTCTTCGGGAGTTGTTGTAGTTGCAGGTGTGGTAGTTGTTGTAGTTTCGGGAGCGGTAGTAGTTGTAGAAGTAGTTGCAGATTCATCTATAACTGTTACTTCAAACGAATCCTTTGCATTATACCATTCAACATAGATAGTATAAGTACCCGGCTTTGTGTTATCGAATTCAGAAGCATCAATTGTTACAGAACCGCATTTATCCAAGGATACATAAGGTATATCAAGATATGAGGTACTGCCAAATGATGTCATTGTACCATATCCATGAACGCATATTGTGCTGAAGTCAAGTTCTTCGCCTATTTCGTAAATTGTATCTGCTTCATCATAAGGATAAACGTTCAAACTACAGGAATAACTGGGTGGGGCAAATGTAGTGGTTGTAAATGTCGTAGTTGGCGTTGTAGTAGTTGTAGTGGTTGTACTTGTTGTAGTTGCTGCAGAAGTTGCAATAGCAGGTTCAACTACTGTTACATCAAATGAATCAACAGCATCATACCATTCAACATAGATAGTATAAGTACCCGGTTTTGTGTTGTCGAATTCAGAAGCATCAATTGTTAAACCGCATTTATCCAAAGAGATATAAGGAATATCCATATATGTGGTGCTGCCAAAACTTGTCATTGTACCATATCCATGGACGCAAATAGTGCTGTAGTCAAGTTCTTCGCCGATTTCGTAAATTGTATCTGCTTCGTCATAAGGATAGACGTTCAGACTACAGGAATAGCTGGGTGGGGCAAATGTAGTTGTAGTAAACATTGCTGTTGTAGTAGTTGTTGTTGCAGTAGTTGTTGTTTCGGGAGCAGCAGTTGTTGTAGTTGCAGCAGGTGTGGTTGCAGTTGCAGCAGGTGTTTCTGCATTATCAGATTCAACTACTGTTACATCAAATGAATCAACAGCATCATGCCATTTTACATAGATAGTATAAGTACCCGGTTTTGTGTTGTCGAATTCAGAAGCGTCAACTGTTACAGTAGGACCGCATCTATCCAAGGAGATATAAAAGATATCAGCGTGAAAATTTCCGCCGCCGCCATATCCATAAACGCAAATAGTGCTAAAGTCAAGTTCTTCGCCAATTTCGTAAATTGTATCTGCTTCGTCATAAGGATAAACATTCAAAAAATATGTATAACTTGGTTTTATGTATGTAGTTGTAGTAAATATTGCGGTTGTAGTTGTTGTTGCAGTAGATGTTGTAGTGGTATTTGTTGTGGTTGTAGTTTCAACAGGTGTTTCTGTCTTTGGTGGAACTAATGTAAATACTTCAGAATGTTCATTTCCGCAGCCATATTTGTATGTTACTTCCTTTGTAATATCCTCAACTGTGAGAATATTTCCCTTAACTGTACCATTTGTCCACTCAGAAGCCTTTGAAACATCAAAGCCTGCTGGGAGAGTTGAAAGGTCAAATGTGTTGTCAGTGATGGCAATTTCAAATTTGTTGTCATCAGCCTTCAATATTTCTAATGCAGTATTTTTGCTTAAATCAAGTGAAGTGAGCTGATTATTATAACACCACAACTTTGTCAATTCAGGATTGTTGCTTAAATCAAGAGAAGTGAGCTGATTATCATAACAACACAATTCCTCTAATGCTGTATTATTGCTTAAATCAAGAGATGTAAGACAGGAGCTGTAGACTGACAGTTCCTTTAATGCAGTATTATTGCTTAAATCAAGAGAAGTGAGCTGATTTTTACCACAATATAAGTAACCTAAATTCGTATTTTTGCTTAAATCAAGAGAAGTGAGCTGATTATTAAGACAATAAAGACTTCTCAATGTAGGATTGTTGCTTAAATCAAGAGAAGTGATCTGGTTACCTTCACAAGTAAAGGAAAATAATGCCGTGTTTTTGCTTACATCAATAGAAGTAAGCTGATTAAAATCACAAAACAAGCCTGTCAATGCAGTATTATTGCTTACATCAATGGTTGTGAGTTTGTTAGCATAACACCACAAGGTTTCTAATGAAGTAAAGTATTCTATACCTGTTAAGTCAGAAATACCCATGGAATTAACTTCGAATACAGTTACATCAGCAATTTCCTCAGCTGAAAGCACGCCGTCACCGTCTGCATCAAGGGTTTCCTTGATATATTTACGGAAGTTTTCGTCGGGGAAATTTGCCTCATTAATTTCCACGCTTTCTGAAATAGTGTCTGTTGCTGCATTTGCCGTAAAACTGCCGATACTCAGCGAACTCTGCGGCATATAGCCAACAATTCCCGAACAAATCAGCAGAGCCGCCGCCATAGCTGAAATTCTTCTTGTTTTATTCATTCTACATTCCACCATATCATTTTGGCTATTTACCAAAGCAATTTTCTTAAGACAATACCGCTTAAAGCTGTCAATGGGACTCTATGCGGTATTACCTTAAATATAGTATATCACATGTATATATAAAATGCAAGGAAAAATCCCCCCGAAGCGTGAAACTTCGGGGAATTTTTTATTTATCTATTTTTATCCTCCCATATTCCCAATAAAAAATATTTCATATCAGCCTGTTATATCTTCTTTTCTGCCTTTAGCCATTGCATAGATACCGAAAATCACCATTGCACCTGCAATAAGCATTATGTATCTGTATATTTCCGAATAGCCTGTCTGTGGGAGGTCTTCTTCGGGAGTTGTTGTAGTTGCAGGTGTAGTAGTTGTTGTTGTTTCGGAAGCGGTAGTAGTTGTTGTTGTGGAAACTGTTGTAGTTGTTGTTTCGATAGGTGTTTCTGTCTTTTGTGGAATTAACGTGAAAACTCTTGAATTTTCTTGTCCGCAGTCATATTTGTATGTAACTTCCTTTGAAGCGTCCTCAACTGTGAGAATATTTCCCTTAACTGTAGCATTTGTCCAGTCAGAAGCCTTTGTTACATCAAAGCCTGTTGGGAGCGTTGAAAGGTCAAATGTTTTGCCAGTGAGGGTGATTTTATATTCGTTGCTATAAGTATACAAATCTGTTAATGCTGTATTATTGCTTACATCAAGTGAAGTGAGCTGATTATCAGAACAAGATAATTCAATTAATGCCGTGTTGTTGCTTACATCAAGAGAAGTGAGCTGATTAGCACCACAAGATAATTTTGTTAATGCCGTGTTGTTGCTTACATCAAGAGAGGTGAGCTTATTAATATCACAAGTTACGCTGGTCAATACAGGATTGTTGCTTAAATCAATGGAAGTAAGCTGATTATCATCACAAGAAAAGTGAGTTAATGCAGTACAGTTGCTTATATCAAGTGAAGTGAGTTGATTAGAATCACAATATAATTTTGTTAATGCCGTGTTTTTGCTTACATCAAGCGAGGTGAGCTGATTATAACTGCAAATTAACTTGGTTAATGCTGAGTTATTGCTTACATCAAGAGAAGTGAGCTGATTATCATCACAAGATAAGTTAGTCAATGCAGAACAGTTGCTTACATTAAGTGAAGTGAGCTTATTTTCATAACACCATAAATTCTTTAACGCTGTATTATTGCTTACATCAAGCGAAGTGAGTCGATTAGAACTGCAATCTAATATGTTTAATGCCGTGTTGTTGCTTAAATCAAGTGAAGTGAGTTGATTGCCATAACAAGATAATTGCTTTAAATCAATACAGCTGCTGACATCAAGTGAAGTGAGATTATTAAATGAACAATTTAAGACAGAAAGCTTTTTAAAGTTTTCTATACCTGTTAAATCAGAAATACCGCATCTGTCAATATTTATTTCAGTTACAGCTGCAATTTCTTCGGCGGAAAGCACAAAATTACCGTAAGTATCAAAGTTTTCCCTAATATATTTACGGAAGTTTTCATCAGGGAAGTTGACCTCATTAATTTTCACGTCATCTGCAAGAAAATTCTCACTTGGAATTAATGTGAAAATTTCTGACACACCTTGTCCGCAGTCGTATTTGTATGTAATCGGGTTTGAAGCGTCCTCAACTGTGAGAATATTTCCCTCAACTGTACCATTTGTCAACTCAGAAGTCTTTGAAACATCAAAGCCTGTGGGGAGAGTTGAAAGGTCAAATGTGTTGTCAGTGAGAACGATTTCATATTCGTTTTCATCAGTCGTCAATCTCTTTAATGCTGTATTATTGCTTATATCAAGCGAGGTGAGCTGATTTCCGACACAATATAAGGTACTTAATGCGGTATTATTGCTTATATCAAGAGAAGTAAGCTTATTGTTAGAACAAGATAAGTCAGTTAATGCTGTATTGTTGCTTACATCGAGTGAAGTGAGTTTATTATCATTACAATATAAGTTAGTTAATGCCGTGTTGTTGCTTACATCGAGTGAAGTGAGCTGATTATTGTAACAAAAAAGTTTGTTTAATGCTGTGTTATTGCTTACATCAAGTGAAGTGAGCTGATTCTCATCACAACTTAAGTTAGTTAATGCTGTATTGTTGCTTACATCAATTGAAGTGAGCTTGTTGTTAAGACAAGATAAGTTAGTTAATGCTGTGTTACCGCTTACATCAATTGAAGTGAGCTGGTTTCTTCCACACCACACCTTCTTTAATGCAGAACAGTTGCTTACATCGAGTGAAGTGAGATTGTTACCTTCACAATCCAATTCCTCTAATGCTGTATTATTGCTTAAATCAAGTGAAGTGAGTTGATTATATTCACAAGATAATTTGTTTAAAGCAATACAGCCGCTTACATCAAGAGAAGTAAGCTGATTTTCATAACACTTCAAATTTTTCAATGCTGTATTTTTACTTAAATCGAGAGTTGCAAAATTGTTGCCACTGCAATACAGTACCTCTAATGCAGAATTGTTGCTTAAATCAAGAGTTGTAAGACAGGAGTTGTAGACTGTCAGTTCCTTTAATGCAGTATTATTGTTTAAATCAAGAGCTTTAACATTATCACAGTACAATTTTTCCAGTGCCTTGTTATGGCTCAAGTCAAACTCTGCAAAATCTCCCTCAATACAAGATAAACTTTTGAGATTTTCAAAATACTGTATTCCTGTTATGTCATAGACGCCCAGAAAACCACCTGAACATTCAATTTCAGTAACAGCTGCAATTTCATCGGCGGAAAGTATATTGTCCTTATCGGTGTCGAATTCCTGTGAAATGTTGTAACGGAACATATAGTCAGGGAAGTTCTTCGAGCTGATTGCAACACTTCCTGCCGTAAGGTCATCAGGTGAAATCAATGTGAATGTTTCATATATGTCACATCCGCAGTCGTATTTGTATGTAATCGGCTTTGAAGCGTCCTCAACTGTGAGAATATTTCCCTCAACTGTAGCATTTGTCCACTCAGAAACTTTTGAAATATCAAAGCCTGCGGGGAGAGTTGAAAGGTCGAATGTGTTGTCGGTAAGAGTTATTTCATATACACTTCCTTCAAGAGGAGTAAATGGAAATCCTTCTTCTTGTGGGGCTGATGAAGAAAGTGAAAGACTTGTAAACTGATTGTAAAAACAAGCTAACTCATCTAAATCTGCTTCTTTATTTATGTCAAGTGTTGTAAGCTGATTTGAATAACAGTAAAGAGATTTTAACGATTTATTATTACTTACATTAAGTGTTGTAAGACGGTTGCTGGGGCATTGCAGCGACTCTAATGCGAGGTTATTACTTAAATCAAGTTCTGTAAGTTTATTATTGCCGCAGGACAATGTGGTTAATTTCTTATTATTGCTCAAATCAAGTTTGGTAAGGTTGTTGTTGTCACACATCAACGTCCTCAATTTGGTATTATTGCTTAAATCAAGTTCAGTAAGCATATTTCCACCGCTTGACCAAAAACCTGTTTCACCACATGATAATATCTCTAATGCTGTGTTGTTTGTCAGGTCAAGTTCAGTAATGTTATTGCTTCTGCAATACAAGTCAATTAATGCTGTGTTGCTGCTTAAATCAAGTGTCGTAAGCTCATTTGCTTCACAACTCAGATATTTTAATTTTTTATTCTTGCTTAAATCAATTTCAGTGAGGTTGCTGTCATTGCAATTCAGTTCTTCAAGATTTGTGAAGTATTCTATACCCGTTAAATCGGAAACTACAATTAAATCATCATCAAGAACTCCATGGCTGAAAATAATTTCAGTTACAGCTGCAATTTCCTCAGCTGAAAGCACACCGTCACCGTCTGTATCAAAGTTGTCCATAATATACTGTCGGAAATTATCGTCAGGAAAGTTAACCTCATTAATTTCCACGCTATCTGCAATAGTGTCTGTTGCTGCATTTGCCGTAAAACTGCCGATATTCAGCAAACCCTGCGGCATATAGCCAACAGTTCCCGAACAAATCAACAAAGCCGCCGCCATAGCGGCAAATCTTTTCATTTTCTTCATTTCAATTCCTCCGTTTCATTTTTTATCTTTAGGTCGCCTTTAAAAATCAAGGCCTTATCGCCTTTACAACAATAACACAGTTGAGAAATGAAAAAAGTTGCAAGCTTCCATATATTTTATACATATGTATTATATATCAAATCGATATACAAAAATCCCCGAAGCGTGAAACCTCGGGGAATTTTTTATTATTCACCTTTAAGTCGTGCAATCTCCTTTTTAAGGCTGTCAACCTCTGCCTGGAGTCTGCAAAGTTCAAGGGAAACGGGATCGGGAATGTGAATCTGGTCGATATCCTGCGTAACCTTGTGTTCATGCACCTTTTCGCCCTTTCTACGGACAATTCTTGCAGGAACGCCTACAGCAGTACAATCGTCGGGGATAGCGTTGAGAACAACAGCATTTGCGGCAATTTTCACGTTATTTCCAACAGTAAAGGGTCCAAGCACCTTTGCACCTGCTCCCACAAGGACGTTATTGCCGAGTGTAGGGTGACGCTTACCCTTATCTTTACCTGTACCGCCGAGGGTAACTCCCTGATACAGCAGACAGTTATCGCCTATAACCGCAGTTTCGCCAATTACAACGCCCATACCGTGGTCGATAAAAAGGCCTTTGCCGATAGTGGCACCGGGGTGAATTTCAATACCCGTCTTATTTCGTGCGTGCTGTGAAATAATTCTCGCAATGGTGTAATACTTCCGCACATAGAACCAATGAGCAAGGCGATAGGAGCGTATAGCTCTCAATGTGGGATAGGTCAGCAGTATTTCCACTGCATTTCTTGCCGCAGGGTCGCTTTCACGAATAAGGGCAATATCTCTTTTAATTGTTTTTATCATTCGTAACATATAACACCGCCTTTGGAATTACCGGCGGATAATATCCGCCCCTACTATTATAAGAATTTCAATGCACCTGTGTTCTCCATAGCTTTAAGGAGATTGAAACGTGCCTCGTCACGATACTCGGGTTTAGCCATGTAATACATATAAGTTTCGGCAATATTGAGGTTGCTTGAAGTGCGTCCCTCAATCTTGAATTGCTCAAATCCCATAGGTACGTACTTTTCCCATATATCATCGGGGGAAATATGTGTGCGGAGATTACGTATATCAAAAACTCCACGCTGACCAAATGGACAGCTTTCCAGCTTATGCACATCTATCTTATTCGGATTGAAAGGCACATTGGGATATTTCTTGATATGTTCATTATATGCTATCTGCATAAGTCCGATAGTGTGATAATGCTCTGCACGTCTTGGGCAATTCGGCTCACAGCAGGCATTTACAAGAAGCTCACAGTCCTCTTTTCTGGAGAGCTTTGAAAGCACCTCGAAATTGTTGTTGAAATCGTAATCCACAACAACAATGCTGTAATCCTTGCCGAGTTCTTCTTCAAGCTTTTCGGGATCTGTTATACGCTTGCAAGTGGAGCTTGTCAGCTTGTACTTGGGGAAGTTTGTGCGGATGTATTCCTCTAAAATGGGAGATACAACAATGGCTTCGTTAAGCCCGTTATGTGCAAGATTAAGCACCATATTGCAGAATGTGTCGTTGAGATGCTTTTTCTCCAGTGCAGGATTTGTAAATGTAAAACGGAGGGGAATACCTCTGTCGTTGAACGCTTTTATTACAGCTTTTACATACTGGGGATCGCATACGCCGCCCTGTGTACGGCCGCCGTTCCACATAGAGGGCGGAAATACGCCGTAAAACGATGCAATTTCGACTCCTTCGCGGAAGTAATGGGGATACTGCTTAAGCATATCCGCAAACAATAAATTCAGCTTGAAACGCCCTGAAAAATCGGGCAGATGAAAACGTACTCTCATAATTTTTACTCCTGTAGGTAATCGCCTCTTTCGTTGGAAACGGTATAGCCAGCCGCTTCAATTTCCGCTTTCAGCAGGGAAATTCCCTCGGCAGTTTCGCTTCCCGAAACAAGCTTGTTATCGTAAAGGTTATATTTTTTTCTTGCGTCCTCGGGGGAGATGTTCGGCATGATTACATTACAGCCTGTTTTAAGCCCCATAATTCTGCCATTGTCCGCTATACTGCCTAAAGCCGTTGTAGCAGGAAGAAGCACTCTCGGAAACATAAGACGAAGTATTCCAAGCAGACGAAGTGTAAGGGAAAGTGTACCGCCTTTTTCATTTCTGAATGGGGTATCCTTATGGGGAATGAAAGGGCCTATGCCTATCATCTGCGGCTGTAATTCCTGCAAAAATCGGATATCCTTAATGATATCGTCAACTGTCTGGAATGGTACACCTACCATAAATCCCGCACCCGTCTGATAACCTGTTTCCTTTAAATTATACAGGCATTTCATACGATTGTCAAGTGTCATTTCTTCGGGGTGGATTTTTCCATACAGTTCAGCCGATGCCGTTTCGTGGCGGAGCAGGTATCTGTCCGCCCCTGCCTCTTTCATTTTTTTGTAGCTTTCAGCAGAACGCTCACCAAGGGAAAGAGTAATCGCACAGTCGGGGTAACGCTGACGGAGTTCAGAAATTATGCCGCACATATAGTCATCGGTGAAAAACGCGTCCTCTCCCCCCTGCATAACAAAAGTACGTAATCCCAGTTTATAACCGATTTCAGCACAGTCAAATATCTGCTGACGGTCAAGGCGGTAACGCTCCGCCGATTTACAGCTTCTTCTTATGCCGCAGTAAAGGCAATCATTTTTACAGTAGGAGGAAATCTCAATAAGCCCACGGAGAAACACTTTATTTCCGTAGTATTTCCCGCGGATTTCATCGGCACGGAGGGCAAGAAGTTCCCTGTTTTCTTCATTTTCGTCGGTAATAAGCCGTTTCAGCTCATCATCGGACAAATTGCCTGTGTGATAAAGCTTTTCGATAAGTTCAGTCATATCAGCCGCCTAATTCAATCATCTTGTCTATGCATTTACGGGCAGCTGCAATCTGCTCCTCGTCCATAAGTATTTCAAAATCCTCACCCTCGGGCTTGCCTGCAATGGCAAGGAGTGAACGGTACACATCGGGGAGAGTTGTAAGCTTCATATCGGTACAGATAAGCTTTTTTGTAAGGGGATAAAATTTCTTTTCGGGGCAGTCATACTGGAGATGTTCTGCAATTGAAGTTTCAGTACCAATTATGAACTCTTTAGCGTCGGATTTCATAGCGTAATCCATAATTCCGCTTGTAGAGCCTGCATAGTCAGCAAGGGCAGTAACCTCGGGACGACACTCGGGATGAACAAGGAAAAGAGCGTCGGGATGCTCCGCTTTAGCCGCCATAACTTCCTCAACTGTAATAGCGGAATGAGCAGGACAGCCGCCATTGAGAAGCATAATATCCTTTTCTGGGAGCTGTGATTTTACCCAACCGCCTAAATTACAGTCGGGGATAAAGAGTATCTTATCAGAGTCGATATTTTTCACGATTTTCAGTGCACTTGAAGAAGTAACACAAACATCGCAGACAGTTTTAAGTGAAGCTGTAGTGTTGATATAAGCCACAACTGTTCTGTCAGGCTCTTTCGCCTTGATTTCAGCAATCATATCCTTGTCCATCTGTTCTGCCATAGGACAGCCTGCACCCTTGTTTGCAAGGTATACACGCTTTTCGGGTGAGAGCATTTTTGCAGTTTCCGCCATAAAGTGAACGCCGCAGAAAAGAATATTTTCGTTGGGGATTTTTGTAGCGTCAACGCTCAATTTATAGCTGTCGCCTGTGAAATCGGCAATTTCCACGATTTCACGGGACTGATAGCTATGGGCAAGAATGGCGGTATTTGTTTCTTTTTTAAGTACCAGAATTTTCTCCTGTAATTCCTTGACAGTCATAGTAAACCTCCATTAAAGATTAGTTTCGGCAATAACTTCAACCTCTACCAGTACATTTTTGGGCAAAGTTTTTACAGCAACACAGCTTCTTGCAGGAAGTCCTGTGAAGTATTTGCCGTATATTTCATTGAATGCTGCAAAATCGTTCATATCTGCAAGAAAGCAGGTAGTTTTTACAGCCTTTTCAAAGGATGAACCTGCTGTTTCAAGAACAGCTTTAAGATTTTTCATAACCTGCTCTGTCTGCTCCTTGATAGTAGTAGCCTCAACAGTATTTGTAACAGGATTTATAGCAATCTGTCCGCTGGTAAAAACCATACCGTTAGAGATTACAGCCTGTGAATATGGACCTACAGCGGCAGGTGCTTTTTCTGTGTGAATTTTAATCATAATATTCTACTCCTTAATCGTTGGTTATTTTAAATCCGTTTTCGGTAAGGGCATTTTTTATAGCCTCGATATGCTCATAATTACGTGTTTCAAGCACAAGTCGGAGATAGCACCCGTTTACAGCAGAGCCCTCGTTTGCACGCTCGTGGTGAATGGAGATAACATTTCCCCCAAGCTCCGCAATAATACGTGAAACCTCTAAAAGCTGTCCGGGCTTGTCAATCAGCTCAATTGTAAGGGTAATATTTCTTCCCGTCATAAGCAGACCACGCTTGATAACTCTCGAAAGAATTGTTACGTCGATATTTCCGCCTGAAAGGACGCAAACGACTTTTTTGTTCTTTATGGGAACTTTGTTAAACATTGCCGCAGCCACGGCAACAGCACCTGCACCCTCTGTAACAAGCTTCTGCTGTTCCATAAGAGCGAGAATTGCGGCAGATATTTCGTCGTCGGTAACTGTTACAATTTCATCGACATACTTTGAAACAAGCTCAAATGTAGTTTCTCCAGGGGCTTTTACAGCGATACCGTCGGCAATTGTAGAAACTCCCGACAGGGCTTTAATTTCGCCGTCACGTACAGCGTTGTACATACTGGGAGCACCTGTAGCCTGTACGCCGTAGATTTTAATTTTCGGGTTAAGGCTTTTTATGGCGAAAGCAACTCCCGAAATAAGTCCGCCGCCGCCGATAGGCACGATAACAGCGTCCATATCGGGTATCTGCTCAATGAGTTCAAGTCCGATAGTTCCCTGACCTGCAATGACATATTCATCGTCAAAGGGGTGTATAAAAGTATATCCCATTTCGTCACGCTGACGGAGAGCCTCTTTGTAAGCGTCGTCATAAACTCCCTTTACAAGACATACCTCCGCACCATAGCTTTTTGTAGCCTCAACCTTGGATATGGGTGCACCGTCAGGGAGGCATATAATGGACTTTATGCCGTTTTTTGCCGCCGCAAGGGCAACTCCCTGTGCATGATTTCCAGCGGAGCAGGCGATAACCCCCTTTGCCTTTTCTTCATCGGAAAGGCAGGACATCTTGTAATATGCACCACGCACCTTAAATGAGCCTGTTATCTGCAAATTTTCTGTTTTAAGCCATATATTTGCATCAGGATTTATTTTCGGAGCCTGTATGACATCGGTTTCCCTTATAACCTGTTTAAGGATATATTTAGCGTGATAGACTTTGTCCAACGTGATCATAAATAAAGACTCCTTTTATTATTTGGTGTAGGGACAGGTTGTCCCTACGAATTGGCTATATATCGTGATTCTGTGAAGGGGCGGATATTATCCGTCATTAATAATTACGCATTACGCATTTATTTTAAGTTGATTTATAAATTGCCGTGCAGTTCTGGGTGAACGTCCGTTTCCCGAAGAAATGGCGAATTGTTCAGCTTTGAGTAACAGCTCGTCTTCGGGCATATCTATGCCATGAGCCCTTGCCAGTTCAAGAGCAATGGCGGTATAGCTTTTCTTGTCGGGGCGGCTGAAATTCACGCGTAGACCAAAACGTGCCGACAGAGAGAGCAATTCCTGCATAGTATCGTTGCGGTGAACATCGTCACCCTCACGGTCGGAAAAGCTTTCCTTGACGAGATGACGGCGGTTGCTTGTGGCATAAATGGCTATGTTGTCGGAACGAGCCGAAACAGAGCCCTCTAAAGCCGCTTTCAGTGCACCGAAGCAGTCCTCCCCCGATGTAAATGTGAGGTCATCAATGAATATAATGAATTTCAGCGGATTTCCGCTTAATTTATCAATGAGTTCGGGCAATTCCCGCAGCTGCTCCTTTGTGATTTCCACAAGACGCAGTCCCATATGTGAAAACTCGTTTACAACAGCTTTCACCGTGGAAGATTTCCCCGTGCCTGCGTCGCCATAGAGCAGGGTATTCTGTGCAGTTTTGCCCTTTATAAGAGCAAGGGTATTTTCCACAACTTCCGCACGCTCACGGTCATAGCCGAAAAGCATATCAAGCCGCTGTGTATCGGGAACTTTTACGGGTACGATTTTGCCATTTCGCAGTATAAACATAGTTGAGTTGGCAAAAATTCCGCAGCCGTAAACACCAATATTTTCAATGCGTTTTTTATATTCAGCGGAAAAGTCGATATCAGCGGTTTTCCATTGGGGCAGCTGATAAAGGCGGTAATAGCCGTATTGCAGTTCCCCAGCGGTAAGCTGTGAGATTTCACGGAGCATTTCAAGTTCGTTTACCACAGCTGATTCAATCAGTTCATCAAAAGCTTTGCCCTCGGATTTTCCCGAAATATAGAAGTTTTCGTCCTCGCAGACAAGCTTGAAGATATATTCGGAAAGATTGACATTATGGCAGTAAAGTCGTGACACAAATTGAGAGTAAATATTCACATCGAAGCTTTTGCCCTCTGCGTGAAGTTCAAGAAGTGTCGAAAGTGCCGATATAACGTCATTTTTCAGCAGATTTCGGAATACTGCAAGAGAGTTTAAGCCGCAGTAGTAATTATCAAGTTTTTCTCGGATATTAGCCATTACAGTGCCTCGCAGATTTTCTCTGTCATTTCTGTGCAGGAAAGCGGTGTACCCTCTGCACAGCCCATAAGGTCGGCAGTTCTCCAGCCGTTGTCAAGAACTTTATTTACGGCATTTTCAATAGCTGCGGCTTCATCGTTGAGATTGAATGAATAGCGGAGCATCATAGCCGCTGAAAGAATTGTAGCAATTGGGTTTGCAATATTTTTGCCTGCAATATCGGGAGCAGAGCCGTGGATAGGTTCATACATACCTCTTGTTGACGCTCCCAGAGAAGCGGAAGCAAGCATACCGATTGAGCCTGTAATCTGTGAAGCCTCGTCGGAGAGAATATCGCCAAACATATTTGAAGTTACGATAACATCGAACTGACGGGGATTTCTCACAAGCTGCATAGCCGCGTTGTCAATAAACATGTCACTGTATTCAACCTCGGGATATTCCTCGGCAAGTCGGTGCATTGTCTTACGCCATAAGCGTGAAGATTCAAGGACGTTCGCCTTGTCGATACTGCAAAGCTTTTTGTTACGCTTCATAGCAGATTCAAAAGCAGTTCTGCCGATACGCTCAATTTCAGTTACGCTGTAAGCTTCTGTGTCGTAGGCTTCCTCGCCGTATTTGCCCTGACGGTAGCCACGGTCACCGAAGTAGATTCCGCCTGTAAGTTCACGGACAATCATAATATCGAAGCCGTCACCCACGATTTCATCTTTAAGGGGAGATGCACCACGGAGTGCAGGATAAAGTGAAGCAGGGCGGAGATTTGTATAAAGTCCCAGCGCAGAGCGAATACCTAAAAGAGCTTTTTCGGGACGGTTTTCGCCGGGTTGGTCGTCCCATTTGGGACCGCCTACAGCACCGAGAAGAACGCTGTCGGAAGCAAGACAGCCGTCAACAGTTTCCTGCGGCAGAGGCTTTCCTGTTGCGTCAATAGCACAGCCGCCTATGAGATAAGGTGTAAAATTGAATGTATGACCGAATTTATCAGCAATTTTCTTCAGTACGGCAACAGCTCCGTCAACGATTTCAGGGCCTATTCCGTCGCCTTTAAGTAAAGCAATATTGAAATTCATAATTATTCTCCTTTGGAAACTACAATAATTCCTTCGGTGGTCATTTCGGTTTCTCTGTATTCGTATTTATCTCCGAGAAGCTGGCAAACAGCCTCTGCAAATTGGGCATATTCAAATACATTGATTGAACTTTCACCAATTTCCAATTCCTTGCTGATTTCCCAATCCCAAAAAAAGAATTCGCTTTCGCTGTTTTCGTAATACAGAATCATATTAAAATATGATAGTTTGACAGATACAAGTTCCTTGTCATTTTTTATTTTATCTACCACTTTTCTTGTAATACGTCTTGATTTATATTCTGACACAAGTGCCGCATTACGTTCTTTTTGCAGTTCCATTTCTTCAGCCTGCTGTTTAAGCTTTTTTTCCTGATTCTTGCTATCCCGTTTAGCACATAAAGGCTGTACAATTTTTTCTAAAAAAAGTAATATAGCGAGCATACCGGCAGTAAATAATATTATTATAATAGTAACCAGTACAAAAGATTGAACGCCGATACTCTGAGATTCATACCAATCGTTAAAAGCGGACATTATTCAATAACCCCCTTGGCAATTGACTCCATAAGACCGCCGTTTTCGATTATCTTCTGCACAAAATCGGGGAATGGTGCGGCTTTGAACTCCTGACCTGTAGTGAGGTTGCGGATAATTCCGTTATCCATATCAGCCTCGACTTTATCGCCCTCGGAGATATTGTCAGCAGCTTCGGGACATTCCACAATTGCAAGACCGATATTTATAGCGTTGCGGTAGAAGATACGTGCAAAGCTTTTGGCTATAACAAGGGAAACACCGCTTGCCTTTATAGCAATGGGAGCGTGTTCACGGGAAGAGCCGCAGCCGAAATTCTGACCAGCAGTAATAATATCCCCCTGCTGAACACGGGTTACAAAAGTTTTGTCGATATCCTCCATACAGTGGGAGGCAAGCTCCTTGTGGTCGATTGTGTTGAGATAACGGGCAGGAATAATTACATCAGTATCCACGTTATCGCCGTATTTCAGAACATTTCCTGTATATTTCATTTGCTCATTACCTCCCAAGGACTTGTGATTTTTCCTGTAATTGCACTTGCGGCGGCAGTTGCAGGGCTTGCAAGATAAATTTCGGATTCAACGTGTCCCATACGTCCAACGAAGTTGCGGTTTGTGGTAGCTACAGCACGCTCGCCTGCCGCAAGTATACCCATATGACCGCCGAGACATGGGCCACAGGTTGGAGTTGAAACAACTGCTCCCGATTCGATAAAGATTTTCAGAAGTCCCTGCTCCATAGCGTCAAGGTAAATCTGCTGGGTTGCAGGGATAATGATAACACGCACACCCTTTGCACATTTTCTGCCTTTGAGGATTTCAGCCGCCTGCTGTAAATCTTCAAGTCTGCCGTTGGTGCATGAGCCGATAATTACCTGATCGATTTTTATATCCCCGATTTCGCTGAAAGTTCTTGCATTTTCGGGAAGATGAGGAAAGGCAACAGTAGGCTCGATTGCGGAAAGGTCAATGTCGATTATCTCGTCATAAACAGCGTCCTCGTCTGCCTTATATATAACAGGCTCTGCGGCATTGTGAGCTTTGAGATAGTCAAGAGTAATATCGTCAACCTCGAAAATGCCGTTCTTTGCACCTGCTTCAATAGCCATATTTGCGATACAAAGGCGGTCATCCATTGACAGAGAGGAAAGTCCATCGCCGCCGAATTCCATAGACTTATATAACGCACCGTCAACGCCAATTTTTCCGATAATATGGAGAATGACATCCTTGCCCGAAACGTACTTGTTAAGCTTTCCTGTCAGGTTGAAACGGATAGCGGAGGGGACTTTGAACCACGCTTTTCCGATAGCCATACCGCAAGCCATATCAGTTGAGCCGACACCTGTGGAGAATGCACCTACAGCACCGTATGTGCAGGTGTGGGAGTCAGCACCGATAACACAAAATCCTGCGGAAACAAGTCCTTTTTCGGGAATGAAAGCGTGTTCAATTCCCATTTCGCCTACATCGTAGAAGTGAGTTACATCGTTATCACCGCAGAATTCACGGCACATTTTACACTGCTCCGCCGCTTTTATGTCCTTATTGGGAGCGAAGTGGTCCATTATCATTGTGACCTTATCTTTGTCAAAAACTCCGTCCTTATTCAGCTTTGCGAATTCCTTGATAGCTACAGGGGAGGTAATATCGTTGCCGAGAACTAAGTCAAGATTGGCAAGGATAAGCTGACCTGTTTCAACGCTGTCAAGTCCTGCATGAGCCGCAAGTATTTTCTGTGTCATTGTCATTCCCATTGTAAAAACCTCTTTTCTTGGGGAATAGGTTATATTGCTTTATTGGTTTAGGGACAGGTTATACCGTGTCCGCAATTTCGGAATGTAATTTATAAACGGTCTGAATTTCTTTGAAGATAATCATTGATTGTATCATCTTCCTCAAAACCCGAAACGTGTTCATACATGCTGTCAATATTCCAGCACATTAAATCTTTTATTGAGGGGATATTCATAACTTCTCCCTCATCGCCATAGCGGAGATAATTACCTGTTGCTTTTTCCATAAGAAGATATTCACCGCCGCCTGTTGAGCCTAATACTATATATTTATCGCTGTCGCCTTCTTCTATCCAGTCGCAGTAACCTTCGTGATAGCGTTCTTCAATATCCTCCAGACTCCACATCTGCATATAAGTCATTAAACTGTCAAAGCCGCCAATCAGCAGATAAAATTCTTTAAGGGCATCAGGCAATGATACTCCTGTACTTTGTTCAAATGAATTGATTGTTTCTATATTTTCGGGTTCATATAAATCAATATCAATGTCATCGGAGTATTTATCAGCTAAAAGCTTTATTATTTCAATTTCTTCTTTTAAACTGTGTTCAATTTGATTCATAATAATTCACCTTTTTGCTTATATCTTATATGGCACGTTATGTATGTAAATTCAATAATTTTGCATGTTGACTGCCCAAGGCAGCCCCTACGTCAAAAATTGTAATAGGGCAGATTTTTATATTTTTCGGGTAATTCATAAACTGAATATACGCCTTTAAGCTTTTCAACATGCTTTATCTTGTTTTTGCAGACATATTTATTAAGATACTTGATAAAATCTGATTCATCGTAGCACAAACCGATTTCACCGTTTCCTGCTTTCCGACGGTATTTTTTAGCGTCGGGACTGTTCGAAAGCCAGTCATTGCTGAAGTCAAGGCAGTATGTCCTGAGATTATCCGCAATTTCAGCAGGTACGGAATATACAGTCAGATAGTAGTCTGCACTGAGGATAATGTTTTTCATTTCAATGTCTTCATTTTCAGTATTTCGGGTAGCTAAAATCCGCTTTTTGCAGATTATAAATGATATTGCAGATATAATTACAGCTGTTATTAAACATATAATGCCGAGTTTGTTACGCATATTCATTAACCTCCTATGTATCTGATGTGTTGTTTTATGTATCGGGCGGATAATATCCGCCCCTACAATTAATTACACATTACGAATTACGCATTATTTATTAATTATCGCACCCTTATCAGCAGAGGAAACCTGCTGTGCATAGCGTTTAAGGTAGCCTGTGATATTTTCTTTTCTGAGAATGGGCATAGTCTTTTTACGCTCTGCCAGTTCTTCTTCAGAGATTTCGAGATTAATTGAGTAGTTGGGGATGTCGATAGAAATAATATCGCCGTCCTTGACATAAGCGATAGTACCGCCGTTTACAGCTTCGGGAGATACGTGACCGATAGCCGCACCACGAGTAGCACCGCTGAAACGTCCGTCTGTGATAAGTGCAACGGATGAACCAAGACCTGCTCCCTGAATTGCGGAAGTAGGTGATAGCATTTCACGCATACCCGGGCCGCCAGCAGGGCCTTCGTAGCGGATAACAACAACATCGCCAGCCTTGATGCCGCCCTCGTAGATAACCTTGATAGCTTCTTCTTCGCTGTTGAATACACGTGCAGTACCCTTGTGTGAAAGCATTTCGGGAGCAACAGCACTTCTCTTTACAACACAGCCGTCGGGAGCAAGATTTCCACGGAGAACAGCAATTCCGCCTGTTTCGCTGTAGGGGTTGTCAATGGGGCGGATAGTTTCTGTATCCTTATTAATACAGCCCGAAATATTCTCGCCAACTGTTTTGCCTGTAACTGTCATACAGTCGAGATTGAGGAGATTTTTCTTTGAAAGCTCATTGAGAACTGCATAAACACCGCCAGCCTCGTTCAAATCCTCCATATAGGTATGACCTGCAGGGGCAAGGTGGCAGAGGTTGGGAGTTCTTGCACTTATTTCATTGGCAATATCGAGGTTGATATTTACACCGCACTCGTTAGCGATAGCAGGGAGGTGGAGCATACTGTTAGTTGAACAGCCAAGTGCCATATCGGCGGTAAGAGCGTTAATGAAAGCCTTTTCTGTCATGATGTCAAGAGGGCGGATATTCTGTCGGTAAAGCTCCATAACCTGCATACCAGCCATTTTAGCAAGCTTGATTCTGTCGGAGTAAACAGCAGGAATTGTGCCGTTGCCCTTTAATCCCATACCGAGAACTTCTGTAAGGCAGTTCATTGAGTTAGCGGTGTACATACCTGAACATGAGCCGCAAGTTGGGCAAGCGTTGTTCTCGTATTCCTCCACATCTTCAAGGGACATTTTGCCTGCGGTGTAAGCACCAACAGCCTCGAACATAGAGGAAAGGGAAGTCTTTTTGCCTTTTACGTGACCTGCAAGCATTGGGCCGCCGCTTACGAAAATAGTGGGGACGTTAAGACGAGCCGCCGCCATAAGAAGTCCCGGGACGTTCTTGTCACAATTTGGAACCATAACAAGAGCGTCAAAGTGATGAGCAAGAGCCATACACTCCGTAGAATCGGCAATAAGGTCACGGGTTACAAGGGAATATTTCATTCCTGTGTGTCCCATAGCGATACCGTCGCAAACTGCGATAGCAGGGAAAACAACGGGAGTACCACCGCCCATAGCTACGCCAAGCTTTACAGCTTCAACGATTTTGTCAATGTTCATATGGCCAGGCACTATTTCGTTATAGGAAGAAACGATACCAACGAGGGGACGTTTCATTTCCTCCTTTGTCATACCAAGAGCGTTGAAAAGGGAACGCTGTGACGCTTTTTCGACACCATTACAGAAAAAATTTTCATTCATAATTTCTTTTTCACCTCAATTTAGAATAATCGTATTTGTAGGGGCTGCTTTTGGCGGTCCGCAATTTCGGAACGAAATTTGTACAAATATAGGGACACGGCACAACCGCGTCCCTACAGAATGTGTTTGTGCTGTAGAATAAATATTGATTATCGCCATTTTTTCAGAAGAATCAGACCAATAATCAGAAATGGAATACCCCATAGAAAACTCAGCAATTCCTTTTGTCTGTCAACGATTATTATGCCCAGTTCAGAACATTCTTTATCGGGAACAAGCTCTGAAAATTCATCGCTGAATTTCTTTGAAAAATAGCCTGTAACTTCCTCACCGCTGATAAATTTTTCATATTCATCGGAATCTTTTTTAACAGCAGCATATCGATTGCTCGGTATTGTATCAACAACAAAGCATTCGTAATCGGTAAAGCCGCTTTTTATAGTTCCGCAGTATACGGGATTTGAACGTGAAAACAACAGGCTTTCATTTTCGTCTATAAGCTCTGGCTCAAAGGTAAGACCAGTTTCACTATATCGACCTGTTACTCGTAATCCCCTGTGTATACCGCTTATTATCAGTACAAGATAAAGAGAGAGAAATATAATCGATGCAATCAATTTTATTAGGGAGGCTGTTTTTACAGCAGGGGTATTATCCATATTCTTCATTCTTAATTAGTTATTAATGAACTTGTCTTCTTCGTTATTCCAGCTGTAGAGCTTTCTGATTTCCTCGCCTACCTGCTCAGAGGGATGCTCAGCAGCAAGCTTTCTCATAGCCTTGAAGTGTACCTGCTTGCCAGCGTCGGACATATCAAGGAGGAATTCCTTAGCAAATGTACCGTCCTGAATATCGGAGAGAATCTTCTTCATAGACTTCTTAGTTTCCTCTGTGATAATCTTAGGACCTGTGATGTAATCGCCGTACTCAGCAGTATTGGAGATAGAATATCTCATACCTGCAAAGCCGCTCTGGTAGATAAGGTCAACGATGAGCTTCATCTCGTGGATACACTCAAAGTAGGCGTTTCTGGGATCGTAGCCTGCCTCAACGAGTGTCTCATAACCTGCCTGCATAAGGGCACATACACCGCCGCAGAGAACAGCCTGCTCACCGAAAAGGTCAGTTTCTGTCTCTGTTCTGAATGTTGTTTCAAGAACGCCTGCACGTGCACCGCCAATAGCAAGACCGTATGCAAGAGCGATTTCCTTTGCCTTGCCTGTAGCGTCCTGATGTACAGCAACAAGTGAGGGAACACCCTTGCCTGCCTGATACTCGGAACGAACTGTGTGTCCGGGGCCCTTGGGAGCAATCATTGTAACGTCAACGTCAGCAGGGGGAACGATGCAGCCGAAGTGGATATTGAAGCCGTGAGCAAACATAAGCATATTGCCTGCTTCAAGATTGGGCTTGATGTCGTTCTCGTAGAGAGCAGCCTGCTTTTCGTCGTTGATGAGAATCATAATGATGTCAGCCTGCTTTGCAGCTTCAGCAGCTGTGAAAACCTCAAAGCCCTGCTTTACAGCCTTATCCCATGACTTTGAGCCTTCGTAGAGACCGATGATAACTCTGCCCTTGTCGCCTAATGATTCCTTTGCGTTGAGAGCGTGAGCGTGTCCCTGTGAGCCGTAGCCGATTACAGCAATTGTCTTGCCGTAGAGAAGTGATAAATCGCAATCCTGTTCGTAAAAAACTTTAGCAGTATTTTCCATATTTGAAAATCTCCTTTTATTTTAAAATAATATTTAAGCTGTTAGTCGTCAGCCATTAGCTTTTAGCTATCAGTATATTCATAAACCGAAAGCTAAAGGCTAAAAGCTGAAAGCTAATGGCTATTTAACTTTTTAAGCGGACATTATCCGCCCTGATTACCGTTCAGTCGTAAGGCAATTATCGCCTCTTTCAATTGCAACAATACCTGTACGGCACATTTCCATAATACCGTATGGCTTCATAAGGTCGATAAATGCGTTGATTTTTGACGTTTCGCCTGTCAGCTCGCACACAAGAGCCGTTGGTGAGTAGTCAACAATTTTTGAGCGAAAAATCTCAACGGCAGTCATTATATCCTGTCTTGTTGAGGGAGTATTCCGCACCTTAATGAGAAGCAGTTCACGGATAACTGTTTCCTGGGGATCAAGCACCTCTACTTCCTTTACATCGTGAAGCTTTTCAAGCTGTTTTACTATACGCTCCTTTATATCCTCATCACCGTGGAAAACTACGGTAATTCGTGAAAACTCAGCGGATTCAGTCTCGCCTACGGTAAGGCAGTCAATATTGAAGCCGCGGCGTGTGAACATTCCCGAAACACGGCTCAATACACCGCTTATATTTGAAACAATAACGCCGATAACATACTGATTATTCTGCATACTCTGCACCTCACTTTATTTCCGTGATTATATCATCAATCGAGCCGCCCGGGGGGAGCATAGGGAGTACAAACTCGTTGCAGTCAACGGCACAATCAATGAGATATGGACGGTTTTCGGAGAATGCCTCTGCTGCTGCTTTTTCAAGCTCCTCGGCAGTAAATGCTCTTGAAGCCTTGATGCCGAAAGCCTCTGCAATCTTTACAAAATCTGTGGGGCGGTTGAGGGTTGTATTTGAATAGTGCTTGTTGAAAAAAAGCGTCTGCCACTGGCGTACCATACCGAGAACGCCATTATTCATAATTACGATAACAAGGGGGCTGTTCTGGGTTGCGGCGGTTGCAAGCTCGTTTAAATTCATACCGAAGCTGCCGTCTCCTGTGAAAAGGATTGAACGCTTGCCCTCTGCGGCAGATGCACCGATAGCCGCACCCATGCCGTAGCCCATTGTGCCAAGTCCCCCGCTTGTGAGAAATGTCCTCGGCTTTTTAAAAGGGTAACGCTGTGCAGTCCACATCTGGTGCTGTCCTACGTCAGTTACGATTATATCATTTTCTCCTGCCTTTTCGCTGATAATATCAATGATTTTATACGGGTCAAGGCGGTTTTCAGCAGGTATACCCGTCATACTGCATGGCTTTGTGCAGTCGCCGCATTTCTTCTCAAAGTCCTTTTTAACGGCATATGCACTTTCAAGGCGGCGGATTTCTTCCTGTTTTAGTTCAGCGATACGTCTGCTCCAGTCAGTTCTTTCAGCCTTTTCAAGCTTGGGGAGAAGTCTGTAAAGGGAGTCCTTTATATCGCCCTGTACGGAAAGATTTGAAGTTATATTCTTGTCGAGCTCCGCAGAATCAATGTCAATATGGATTATGCTGAAATTCTTGTTGAATCGCTTTTTATCGCCTGTTGCTCTGTCAGAAAATCTTGCACCGAGAGCAATTACAAGGTCGGCTTCATCAAGGGCAATTGATGAAGCAAACTGACCGTGCATTCCGTTCATGCCGAGAAAACGTGGGTTATCCTTTGCTATAGCCGAAAGTCCCATGAGAGTACAGCCAATAGGTGCGTCGATTTTTTCAGCTAACTCTATAACCTCTGCGGAGGCTTTTCCCGAGATAATACCGCCGCCGAAATAGATATAGGGACGCTTTGAAGCCTTTATCATTTCTGCCGCCTGCTTTAATTTCAGTTCAGAGGCAAATTTAAGGGGATATGGGCGGACGGGATCGTTTTTAGGCTCGAAATCCCACTGTGCTACCTGTACATCCTTGGGAATATCCACAAGGACAGGGCCAGGTCTGCCCGATTTTGCAATTTTAAAGGCGGAACGAAGGGTATCTGCAAGCTCACGAATGTCCTTTACAATGAAATTGTGCTTTGTAATGGGCATTGTTATGCCTACGATGTCAACCTCCTGAAAGCTGTCCCTGCCGATAATTGATGTGGGCACGTTGCCTGTAATTGCAACCATTGGGATAGAATCAAGGTATGCTGTGGCTATACCTGTTACAAGATTAGTCGCACCAGGGCCTGATGTGGCGATACATACGCCGACTTTTCCCGTTGCCCTTGCATAGCCGTCTGCCGCATGGGACGCTCCCTGCTCGTGGGCGGTGAGTATATGATTTATCCTGTCGCTGCACTGATAGAGTTCGTCAAAAAGGCTTAATACCTGCCCTCCGGGGTAGCCGAAAACGGTATCAACGCCCTGCTCAATCAGTGTTTCAACAACGATTTTAGCACCTGATATTTTCATAGTTTTCATTCCTTTGTCTATGCTCCCGAATATACAGAAATGCAATCTGCGGAGCTTATATTTAGCCTATTATATCATTATACCATGTTTGCAGAATAAAAGCAATATATAAATAAGAAAATAAAGTCGTTTTTGTGATTGACTCAAATTCTAACATTGCGTTTTTGTCTGCGAGTAATATACCCCTCACTAATGGGCAAAAAACTGCCTTTTTTCAACCGAAAATGGTTGAATATTGAAAAATAATTTTTATTTTCTATCTTTTCACTAATTACAAACAGGTTGAATTGTGATAGGTGTACAAAATCTATCTTCAGACGAAAGTTAAATGCTTTTATTTCAGCATATTGTTTACAGCACTGACAAGAGCTTTAATTGACGATATAATAATATCGTTATCGATACCCGTACCCCAGAAGCTTTTGCCGTTTCCGTCGATAATTTCAACGTAAGAGACAGCCTTTGAAGCAGAACCCACTTCAAGAGCGTGCTCGGTATAGCTGTTAAGGCTGAAATCAAGTCCTGTATATGAGCGTATAGCGTTGCTTACAGCATCAAGTCGTCCGTTACCTGTATCTGTTACAGCTGCCTTTTTGCCGTTGTATAGAAGTGATACATTAGCCTCAATGCCGCCGCTGCACTGCTTGTAATGGGTTTCTGTAACGTCAAGAGGTGCTGTTATATCCACAAAGCTATCCTTGAATATGCCATAAACCTCGTCGGGCATAAGCTCTTTGTGACTGCGGTCAGAAATACCCTTGACCATATATCCCACAACCTCACGCATTTTCTTGGGCAGGTCATAGCCGAAGCGTATTTCGAGAATATAGCCGATTCCGCCCTTGCCCGACTGGCTGTTGATACGGATAACATCGGCGGAGTATTCTCTGCCCACATCCTTTGGATCGATAGGAAGATAGGGTACTGTCCAGTGCTCTGTATGCCCCTCCTCACGCCACTTCATACCCTTTGCGATAGCGTCCTGATGTGAGCCGCTGAATGCTGCAAATACAAGCTTTCCCGAATAGGGGGAGCGGTCGTGTACGGACATATTTGTAACTCTGCTGTAAACCTCGCAGATTGACGGAATATCGGAAAAATCAAGCTGCGGAGCAATACCCTGCGAAAACATATTCATTGCAAGGGTTATTATATCCACGTTTCCCGTACGTTCGCCGTTTCCGAAAAGCGTTCCCTCGACTCGGTCAGCACCTGCAAGGAGTGCCATTTCCGCATCGGCAACGGCACAGCCTCGGTCATTGTGGGGATGTGTTGAAATCAACACGTTTTCACGATATTTTATATTTTCGCACATATACTCAACCTGATTTGCGTAAACGTGAGGCATTGAAACCTGCACTGTAACAGGAAGATTTACAATGACCTTATCATCTGCTGTAGGCTGCCATATATCGAGGACAGCATTTGTTATTTCAAGGGCAAATTCAGGCTCTGTTCCTGTGAAGCTTTCGGGGGAATACTCAAAACGGAAATTGCCCTCGTATTTTTCACGGTACTCCTTACAGAGTTTTGCTCCTGCTATGGCAATATCTATGATTTCCTGCTTTGACTTGCGGAAAACCTGCTCACGCTGTGCAACGCTGGTGGAGTTGTACAGGTGTACAATTGCATTCTTACAGCCGCGGAGTGCCTCAAATGTCTTTTCAATTATATGTTCTCTCGATTGAGTAAGAACCTGAATTGCAACGTCGTCGGGTATCATATCCTGTTCAATAAGTGTACGGCAGAATTCGTATTCTGTTTCAGAAGCGGCAGGGAAACCGATTTCGATTTCCTTAAAGCCGATGTCTACAAGAAGCTTGAAAAACTCCAGTTTTTCCTCAAGGCTCATAGGCGTTATAAGTGCCTGATTACCGTCACGTAAATCAACGCTACACCACACAGGGGCTTTGTCAATGTGAGTTTTTGTCGTCCACATCATTGAAGTTTCGGGAGCTTTGAAAAACTGTCTTGTGTACTTTGATGCGTTCATCATAATATTTTCCTCCTTTTATTGCGGAACTGTTGCTGCTGCGGAGAAATAAAAAATCTCCCCCACGCACAACAGGCATGGAAGAGACGAAATAATATTCCGTGGTACCACTCTTCTTGGTGTATGATTATACACCCACTCATCTGCGTCCGCTAACGCATATCTCTATAACGGGAGAACCCGTTCGGAGCTAATCCGACGCATAACGCCGTTTCACCCGACTGCTCGGGGAGGAGCTATAACCTTTTCCGTCTACCGCATTTACACCGAACAGCGGCTCTCTGTGAAACAAAATAAAGGCTTTATTTCCCTTCATTGCATTTTATTATGTTAATTTTATTATACCCCCGCTGAAAAATTTTGTCAACGGGGGTAATTGTAAACTTTTTGTGAACAAAATTGATTGCCAACGACATAAAGCGTGCAGAAAAAGATGCGTTTTATATCAGATACAGCACAGCCTGTCCCTGCGAATCGGCTATATACCGTAATTATGAATCGGCAACGACATATCCTTCACTATCTGTAAAGTGCTTTGTTATAATAAGTATCAAATCTACCAAAGCACCAATTCCGAAAAGTCCGCCTGTTAATAAATACAGTACGCCTGTTCCGATTTTTCCTACATAAAATCTGTGAATTCCCAGACCTCCAAGAAAAATGCAGAGTAAAAGTGTTACAAGCCAAGATTTTGTTGATGTCATAATAAAAATCCTCCTAAAATAATCCCCTGATAACCAGGTTAGTGTAATTATTATACCATAAAAAGTTTTATATGTCACATTAAAAATTAAAAAAAGCCTTGACGAAATAAACAAAAAATGATAAAATATATGTAGAAGTGTGCTGAAAACTTTCAGCGATACTTCCAAAAAAATAAATACAAATGACGAAAGGGAACAAAACTATGAATTATCAGATTATCGGCGAAACAGTGCCTGCTGTTGAATTTACACTCAATGCAGGAGAATCATTATTTACACAATCGGGCGGAATGATATGGCAGACTGAGGGAATCAATATGTCCACCAACGCAAGAGGCGGTCTCGGACGAAGCCTCGGCAGAATGTTTACAGGCGAATCACTTTTTATGGCAAATTATACAGCACAGACAAACGGTGCTAAAATTGCATTCGGTGCAATCTGCCCTGGTTCAATTGTTCCTGTTGATATTTCCCGTGGAGAGCTCATTGTACAGAAAGGTGCATTCCTCTGTGCACAGCAGACTGTTGATATCAAGGCAACCTTTACAAAGAAGCTTACAGCAGGTCTTTTCGGCGGCGAAGGCTTTATCCTCCAGCGTCTTTTCGGAAGCGGCATGGCTTTCCTTGAAGTTGACGGCGATATGGTTGACCGTGTGCTCGCTCCCGGCGAGGTTATCAAGGTTGACACAGGTAACGTTGTTGCTTTTGAAACATCAGTAAGCTATGACGTTGAGACAGTCAAAGGCCTTGGCAATATCTTCTTCGGCGGAGAGGGACTTTTCCTCACTCGTCTTACAGGCCCCGGCAGAGTTATTCTCCAGACACAGAATTTCAACGACTTCGCTATGAGAGTAGCTACAAGAATACCTGCAAAGGGCTAATGGCAAGAATATATCCGCTTTTCAGCTCCAGTAAAGGCAATTCCACATTTATCGGCACGGAAAAAGGCGGTATCCTTATCGATTGCGGCGTAAGCTTTAAACGGCTTAACGCCGCACTTGACTGTAACGGCATACCTCTTTCTTCTGTAAGGGGAGTTTTCATCACTCACGGTCATTCCGACCACGTAAGCGGTCTGAAAATGCTTACAAAGCACACATCAATTCCCGTTTACGGTCAGAAGCGGACTTTACAGCAGCTTTGCGACGGTGATAAGATATCTCCCACGTCCCCTGTTATTGATATGACAGGGAAGAAAATAGCCTGCGGCGACTGCGAGCTGACTAATTTCAACACTCCCCACGACACCATACAAAGCTGCGGCTACAGAATTACAACCCCTGACGGGAAAATATGTGCGGTATGCACCGATTTGGGGCATATCTCCGCCGAGGTTGACGAAGCGTTAAACGGCTGTAGATTGGTGCTTCTTGAAGCAAATTACGACGAGGAAATGCTCCGCAGAGGGCCGTATCCGCTGTATCTGAAAGAGCGTATATTGTCCCCTTACGGTCATTTATCCAACCACAACTGCGGCTATCAGGCGGCAAGTCTTATAAAGCGTGGTACAACTCACATTCTGCTGGGGCATTTAAGCCAGGACAACAACCGCCCCGATATAGCCGATAAGACCGTGGAGAGCGTTCTGTCGGGATTTGTGCGTAATCGTGATTATCTTATGGGAGTTGCACCTGTTGAAACATCGGGAGGAGCTGTAATTTTTTAGTATGAATATAAATCTTATTGTTATAGGCAAGCTTAAAGAGGATTATCTCCGTTCAGCCTGTGCGGAATACATAAAACGACTTGGACGTTACTGCACATTTGAGCTTCACGAGCTTGATGAGTGTCGTTTAAGCGACAAACCCTCGGAAAAGGAAATAGCTGCGGCTCTAAAAAAAGAGGCGGCAGCTATAAAAAAATATGCAAAGGGTATGATTGTTCCTATGTGTATCGAGGGCAAGCAGTTGAGTAGTCCCGAGCTTTCGGAGAAAATCACCTCCGCAGGTGTAAACGGCACAGGAACTGTTACATTCATTATCGGCAGCTCTTTCGGTCTTGACGATGAAATAAAGCAAATGGGCGACTTAAAGCTTTCTATGTCGAAAATGACTTTCCCCCACCAGCTTGCACGTGTTATGCTGTTAGAGCAGATTTACCGTGCTTTTCAGATTGCCGAGGGTGGGAAGTATCATAAATAATGCGTAATCAATTTTATGGGCGGAGAGATTTTCTCCGTCTTTTTTCATAAACAAAAACCCCACAGAAATCTCCGTGGGGCTAAAATTTATAGTTTAGAATAGTATTCTCTTGCTTTTGCCTTTGTGACATTATCTAATCGATTGGAATTAATTATGATATTTAATGCATTTTTCTCCTGATTATTGTCAAAAATCCAAATGGCATAATTGATGCGTGTGATTTGTGCTGTATATGAATTTGCTTTATCATTGTCAGTAAGGAGTCTTTGTGCTAACTCTTTGGGGTTTGTACAATTTTTGAACTCATTGTAATAATCAATAAAGCATTTTTTTCCTATTGAGGCTAAAGCTCTTTCAACCGTAGTCATTTTATTTAAACCTACTTGTTATATTCATTATAAGCCTTGACAATCAATTCCGCACAGAGCTCGTCGCCCAGCTCGCTGTTGAGACAGAGGCAGTAAATGTCCTTGTCAAGCCAGTTTTTGCCTGTATTCACGTTGAAGAAAGTCTCGCGGCGTTTGTCGGTCTTTTTCATAAAGCTTTCAGCTTTATTTTCCTTGATGCCGTATTTTTCAACAGCACGCTTTATACGTGCTTCCTGGGGTGCATAGATAAATACGCTGAAACAGCCCTTTTCTTCAAGAATGTAGTTTCCGCATCTACCAACAATAACAAAACTGTCCTCTTTTTCTGCAATTTCGTTAATAATCTGACTCTCTGCAATAAAAACCTTGTCCGAGAGAGGGAGGTTATCATCAAGAGAACGTGTAGGATTTGCGGTCATAAGCAGGGAGTACAGGAAACTTGTGGGAACAGTTTCTTCTGCACTTTCTATCTGTTCCTTGTCAAAACCGCATCTTTCGGCAGTCATATCAAGGATCTGTCTGTTATAGCAGTTAATGCCCAGTTTCTCGGCTACCAGTCTGCCGATTGCACTTCCACCGCTTCCGTATGTGCGTTCGATTGTTATAATAGGTTTTTTCAATGTGTTTTCCTCACTTTCCTGTATAATAATATGTGCCTGTGATAATATGATATTATACCACGGATTTGGTTAGTATTCAATAATAAAATGGCGAAAAACGAAAAAATCTATTTTTTATACAACAAAATCTGACACAAAATGTACAATTTCACCAAGAGAGTGAAAAAATGGTGATGTGTTACAAAAATATCAATTTTGATATTGACAGGTTGACAAAAATAAGATATAATAGTAAATGAGGGTACGAGTATATTTTGCTGATATGCCGTTCCCACTCTGATAATGATTATTATTTTAGGAGGTAAAATACAATGTCACTTACTACAAATGCAAACGTACTCAAGTGGGTTGAGGAGATGGTTGCTCTCTGTAAGCCTGATAAGGTTGTATGGATCGACGGTTCACAGGAACAGCTCGACGAACTTACAAAAGAGGTTACATCTCTCCCCGATGGTGATCCCAACAAAATGTACTGGCTCAACCAGGAAAAGCTCCCCGGCTGTCTCTACCACAGAACAGCTGAAAACGACGTAGCTCGTGTTGAGGACAGAACTTTTATCTGTACAAAGACAAAGGAGGGTGCAGGCCCTACAAATAACTGGTGTGATCCCCAGGAGATGTACGACAAGCTCCGTCCTATGTACGACGGTGTTATGAAGGGACAGACAATGTACGTTATTCCCTACTCCATGGGTCCTGTTGCTTCACCCATCTCAAAGGTTGGTGTTGAGCTTACAGATTCTATCTACGTTGTTCTCAACATGAACATCATGACAAGAATGGGTAAGGCTGCTTTCGATAAGCTCGGCGATTCCAACGACTTCGTAAGATGTCTCCACTCCAAGGCTGACGTTGATCCCGAAAAGAGATACATCGTTCAGTTCCCTGAGGACAATACAATCTGGTCTATCAACTCTGCATACGGCGGAAACGTAATTCTTTCCAAGAAGTGCTTCGCTCTCCGTATTGCTTCATTCCAGGGTAAGAACGAAGGCTGGATGGCAGAGCATATGCTCATCCTCGGCGTTCAGAAGCCCGATGGTGATACAAAGTACGTATGTGCTGCATTCCCCTCTGCCTGCGGTAAGACAAACCTTGCAATGCTTATTCCACCCGAGGGATACCTCAAGGACGGATACAAGGTATTCACAGTAGGTGATGATATCGCTTGGCTCAAGCCCGGCGAGGACGGCAGACTCTACGCTATCAACCCCGAGAACGGTTTCTTCGGTGTTGCTCCCGGAACAAACGCAAAGTCCAACTTCAACGCTCTTGCTTCCACAATGAAGAACGCTATCTTCACAAACGTTGCTCTCAACAATGCTGATAATACAGTATGGTGGGAAGGTCTTGACAAGAATCCTCCCGAGGACGCAACAGAGTGGACAGGTATCAAGACAAACGGCAAGGAGTGGACAGCAGAGGGCAAGAAGCTCGCTCATCCCAACTCACGTTTCACAGCTCCTGCTACAAACTGCCCCTGCATCTCACCTGAATTCGACAGCGCTGCAGGCGTTCCGATTTCTGCTATCGTATTCGGCGGAAGAAGAGCTTCTACAACTCCTCTCGTATATCAGTCATTCGACTGGGCACACGGTACATACGTTGGTTCTGCTGTATCTTCTGAAACAACAGCAGCTGCTGCAGGTGCAGTAGGCGTACTCCGTCACGATCCTATGGCTATGAAGCCTTTCATCGGCTACAACGTAGGCGATTACTGGGCACACTGGCTCGATATGGGTGCAAAGCTCGGCGATAAAGCTCCCAAGATCTTCAACGTTAACTGGTTCAAGAAGGACGAAGACGGCAACTTCCTCTGGCCCGGATTCGGCGACAATATGCGTGTTCTCGACTGGATCATCAAGAGATGTGACGGTACAGTTGAAGCTGACGAGACAGCTATCGGATTCCTCCCCAAGAAGGGCGACATCAATGTTGAGGGTATCGAGGATGAAGTAACTCCCGAAGTTATGGATAAGCTCCTCGCTGTAGATTCTGACCTCTGGAAGGCTGAAATTGCTGAAATGAGAAGATACTACAACGACGATATCGCAGCAAAGGGCGGCAATATCCCTGCTGACCTCTATGCAGTACTCGACAAGATTGAGGCTAACCTCAACAAGTAATTGAATATTATAACTGCCACCGGGTAGTTCAGAAGCATTCGTTTGCACATCGTTAGGTCTTTGAAGATGTGCAGGCGGATGCTTTTTTAATGCGTAATTCGTAATGCGTAATTGAATTAAGAATTGAGGGCGGCAGGTATTACAAATCGGCTCGAAAGGATAAATATGAAAAACTACTTTACAAAATCCGAACTCATATTATGGTTTGGTTCGGTGACGGCAATAATAGCCGCCTTTCTGATATTCGACAGAGAAAGCTATATGACGCTTATTGCGTCCCTTATCGGTGTGACTTCACTTATATTCAACGCTAAAGGGAACCCATTCGGGCAGGTGCTAATGGTGATTTTCAGTCTGTTTTACGGTGTTATCTCCTACGGCTTTGCATACTACGGGGAAATGATAACATATCTAGGCATGACTATGCCTATGGCGGTACTTGCTCTGATTTCGTGGCTGAAAAATCCCTATAACGGCAATAAATCCGAAGTTGCCGTAAATCGGCTGAAAACAAGTGAATATCTCTTTGCAACATTTCTTACAGGGGCAGTAACTTTCATATTTTATTTTATACTTGACTATTTCAACACCGCAAATATGCTTTTCAGCACGCTTTCCGTGGCTACAAGCTTTATTGCGGTATATCTGACTTTCCGCAGAAGTCCTTTTTATGCCATAGGTTATGCCGCTAATGATATAGTACTGATAATCATGTGGATAATGGCGGCGAAGCACGATAAATCGGGGATATCTGTTGCGGTATGCTTCGGAGCATTTCTTATAAATGATTTGTACGGCTTTATAAGCTGGAGGAAAATGGAAAAAAGGCAGGGCAAATAATAACAGCCCTGCCTTAATTAATATTTACGCCAACTCAAACATACCAGTATAAAGCTGATAATACTTGCCACGCTGTGCAATAAGGTCGTCATGCGAGCCACGCTCGATGATTTTTCCGTTCTCCAGTACCATAATCGCCTTGGAGTTGCGGACAGTTGACAGGCGGTGAGCAATTACAAATACAGTGCGTCCCTCCATAAGAGAATCCATGCCCTTTTCAATAAGTGCTTCCGTTCTTGTATCAATTGAACTTGTAGCTTCATCAAGGATAAGCACAGGAGGATTTGCAATAGCCGCTCTTGCAATAGCAAGAAGCTGTCGCTGTCCCTGTGAGAGATTTGCACCATCAGCGGTGAGCATCGTGTCGTAGCCGTTTTCAAGGTGAGTTATAAAACCGTAAGCATTTGCAAGCTTCGCTGCTGCGTAAACTTCCTCGTCAGTTGCGTCAAGCTTACCATAACGGATATTATCCATAACCGTACCTGTGAAAAGGTGGGTATCCTGCAATACAATTGACTGGGAGCGTCTTAAATCGCTCTTTTTAATCTTGTTGATGTTGATACCATCGTAGCGTATTTTACCATCGGGCACATCATAAAAACGGTTGATAAGATTTGTTATAGTCGTCTTACCTGCTCCTGTTGAGCCTACAAAGGCTATCTTCTGCCCTGCGTCTGCGTAAAGGCTGATACCGTTGAGGACGGTTTTTTCAGGCTCATAGCCGAATACAACATCGTCAAATTCAACGTGACCTCTTACCTCTGCGTAGGTTACAGTGCCGTCAGCCTTGTGGGGATGCTTCCATGCCCATAATCCCGTATGCTTTTCAGACTCCGTAAGCTTGCCGTCAGCACCTCTTACAGCACTTACAAGGGTTACATATCCCTCGTCCGCTTCGGGTTCTTCATCAATAACAGCAAATATACGCTCCGCACCTGCAAGAGCAGTGAGAACGGCATTAAGCTGCTGTGAAACCTGTGTAATAGGCTGTGCAAACTGTCGTGTAAACTGGAGATATGATATAAGCTTACCGATATTCATGCCGCCGAAGCCGCTTACAGCCATGATACCGCCCACTATAGCAGTTGCCGCATAGTGAAGATAGGACAGATTGTTCATAATAGGCATGAGAATATTTGCAAAGGTATTAGCCTTTGTTGCCGCTTCACAGAGTTCATTGTTCAGCTTGTCAAATTCCTCGTTTGCCACATCTTCGTGGCAGAATACCTTTACAACCTTCTGACCGTCGATAAGCTCCTCAATGTAGCCGTTAGCCTTACCGATAGCTTTCTGCTGTGCAATAAAGCCTTTGCCGCTTCGTGAACCTATAGCACCGATAACACCAACTATTATAAAGAGCATTACAATTACAATTATTGTCAAAATCCAGCTGTATGCCACCATAAGAGCAAATACGCCCACAATAGTGATAGCAGAGCTTATAACATTGGCAATACTGTTGCTTAACATTTCACGGAGAGTATCAGTATCATTTGTATAAAGTGACATAAGCTCGCCGTGAGTACGCTTATCAAAGAATTTTACAGGCAATGACTCCATTTTATTGAACAGGTCATTACGTATACGCATAAGAGTTGTGGTGGAAATCTTCATCATCATACGCTGGAAAAGCAGTGTAAACAAAGCTCCGAGGACGTATATTCCGCCCATTAAAGCAAGTATGCCAATGAATTTGCCCTTATCCCACGTTCCTGTGTTGCAGGCTTCTTCAATATTATTGACAAGGGGGGTAAGCAGTGCATTTCCTGCAATTCCTGCAAGTGCACTGAATATTACTCCTGCCACTACAAGGAAAAAATGCACCTTAAAGCCATACATATAGCTGAAAATACGCTTGATTATCGCCTTAACGTCCTTTGGCTTCTGTACGGGTGCCATATTACTTTTAGGAGGCATCTGCGTCACCGCCTTTCTGCTGTGAATCATATACCTCACGGTAGATTTCACTTGATTCAAGAAGCTGTGTATGAGTTCCCACATCGGTGATTTTTCCGTCGTCCATAACAATGATTCTATCTGCGTCCTTTACGGAGGAAATACGCTGTGCTATGATAAATGTGGTAACATCGCCGAGATTTTCACGGAATGCCTTTCTGATACTTGCGTCTGTTGCGGTATCAACAGCACTTGTTGAGTCATCAAGAATGAGAATTTTCGGCTTTTTCAGCAATGCACGGGCAATACAAAGTCTCTGCTTCTGACCGCCCGATACATTAACGCCGCCCTGCCCGAGATTCTGGTCATATTCGTCTGGGAAAGATGTTATAAAATCGTGAGCACACGCCTGTTTACAGGCTTCGATGATTTCCTCATCTGTAGCCTCTGCATTGCCCCATTTGAGATTATCCTTGATAGTTCCCGAAAACAGTACATTTTTCTGAAGCACCATTGCAACCTGATTTCGCAGGGCTTCAAGGTCATATTCACGGACATCTCTGCCGCCTACAAGAACCTGACCGTCTGTAGTGTCGTAAAGTCGGGGAATAAGCTGTACAAGGCTTGTTTTGGACGAGCCTGTGCCGCCGATAATACCGATAGTTTCGCCAGATTTTATATCGAGATTTATTTTTTCAAGGGCAAGATTTTTCATATCCTTGAAATAGCTGAAAGAAACATTTTTAAAGCTTACAGAGCCGTCTTTCACCTCTGTGAGGGCATTTTCGGGAGATACAATATCAACCTCCTCTGTGAGAACCTCGTATATACGCTGAATTGACGCTCTTGAAATGACAAACATCATAAAGAGGAAAGAGAGCATCATAAGAGACATAAGAATCTGTGTAACGTATGTTATGAACTGGGTTAAATCACCTGTAAGCATTGCCCCGCCCACAATGAGATGACCGCCGAAAAAGAGGATTGCAATTGTACTTGCGTACATACAAATCTGCATAAAAGGCATTGTCATAATAACAAGCTTTTCTGCGTTTACCTGTGCCGCACGTACAGCTTCAGTGCTTTCAGTGAACTTTTTCTTTTCGTAATCCTCACGGACAAAAGCCTTTACTGTGCGGATTCCGATGAGATTTTCCTGAACTCTGCCGTTCATATTATCGTAGAGTGTGAGCATCTTTTTAAATCTTGGGTGTGCCTTTGTCATTATAATAAGTATAGCAACAGCAAGCACAGGAATTGCACACACGAACACAAGAGAAAGACTTGCGTTTGTGGTAAGTGCCATAATAAGGGCAAAAATAAGCATCATAGGTGCTCTTACAGCTGTTCTGATGAACATCATAAAAGAGTTCTGAACATTTGTCACATCTGTTGTTAACCTTGTTGTAAGAGAGGCTGTGGAAAATTTATCCACATTTGAGAATGAAAAGGACTGCACCTTTTCAAAGAGTGCCTTACGGAGATTTTTGGCAAATCCCACAGCCGCAACTGCACTGAATCTGCCTGCAATTGCTCCGAAAGCAAGGGAAATAAGAGCCATTCCCACCATGAGAAGTCCCATTAACGCAACGTGTTTCACATCGCCTTTTTTTATACCCTCGTTGATTATGGAAGCCATAACGTAGGGTATCAGCACTTCCATAGCCACCTCACCAAGAATTGACAGAGGGGACAGGATTGCTTCCTTTTTGTATTTGCCCACATAGGACAAAAGTTTTTTCAGCATTGTATCACTTCTCCTTTCCGATACAATATATATGAATTTTTCGTACTATAAAAGTATAGCACCAAATTTTTTTAATGTCAATGAAAATTGTGTGAAAACGACAAATAATCATTGTGAGATTTGTCAATATCGCCCCTCAATCTTGAAAAAATTTGTAAGTTGCACATATTCATTGAACTTCCCTTGACAAATTTGTCTATATATGTTATAATGTATATATTAACAGCTATTCTACTTAATGTATTAACAAAAAAGGAGGACAAAATTATGGGCTACGGCTTAATCGGACTTACACCTGAAATCAAAGGGCTTGCTGATAAATCAATCGAGGGATATCGCATTGACCCCACGCTTTACACACAGTATGACGTAAAAAGAGGTCTGCGTGATATCAACGGCAACGGAGTTGTTGCAGGTCTTACAAATATCAGCACTATAAACGTAGATGAAAACGGTCACGGAAAGCTTTTTTACCGTGGTATCGACGTTGAAGATATTGTAAACGGCTTTATCAAGGAAAAGCGTTTCGGCTTCGAGGAAACCATATACCTCCTTTTATTCGGAAAAATGCCCACAGCGGCAGAGCTTGACAAATTTAGAAAAATTCTCGTCGAGGCAAGAAATCTCCCCTCTACATTTATAAGAGATATCATAATGAAATCCCCCAGCGACAATATGATGAATATACTGGCAAAATCTGTTCTTGCCCTCTATTCCTATGACGATGACGCAAATAATATAACTATCCCCAACGTGTTAAGACAGAGCATTTCGCTTATTACGTTGTTCCCCCTGCTTGCAGTTTATGGCTATCACACCTACAGATACACACGAAGCGGCGGAAGTTTCTTCATCCATGACCCCAACCCGGATCTTTCAATTGCGGAAAATCTGCTTTATATGCTCCGTCCTGATAAAAAATATACCGAGCTTGAAGCTCGTATTCTCGACATGGCACTTGTTCTCCACGCTGAACACGGCGGCGGAAACAACTCCACATTTACAGTTCATGTTGTATCATCATCGGGAACTGATACCTATTCCGCTATTGCGGCGGCTTTAGGCTCTCTCAAAGGTCCCAAGCACGGCGGTGCAAATATCAAGGTTGCACTGATGTTTGACGATATGAAGAAAAATGTCAAGGACTGGACAGACGAAAGTGAAGTAAGAGAGTATCTGAAAAAGCTGCTTCATAAAGAGGCTTTTGATAATGCAGGTCTTATCTACGGTATGGGACACGCTGTATACTCCCACTCTGACCCAAGAGCAACTGTATTCAAGGGCTTTGTTGAGAAATTGAGCAACGAAAAGGGACTCCACGACGAATTTAACCTTTACGCTATGGTTGAACGTCTTGCACCCGAGGTTATTGCCGAGGAAAGACGCATCTACAAGGGTGTATGTGCTAATGTAGACTTCTACAGCGGATTTGTTTATCGTATGCTTGGCATTCCTGATGAGCTTTTCACTCCCCTTTTCGCTATTTCACGTATTGCAGGCTGGTCTGCACACCGTATCGAGGAGCTTATAAACTCCAATAAGATTATCCGTCCTGCTTACAAGGCAATTTCGCCTGTAAGAGCGTATACGGATATGGAAAACAGAATGGATTGATTACAAAAGGCACCGAAAGGTGCCTTTTTAATGCGTAATTCAGAGCCATTACCCGTCAATCAGCACCTACAGCAAAATTTACAAAAAATGCTTTACAAACAAATAAAAATATGTTATAATAGAAAATAATATTATTGTAAATATTCAACAGAAAGGTTTTGATTTTTATGAACAACACAACACAGATTATGAATCACAACGGCATGACCTGCGTTAAACTGTCCGCAGGGGGCTATGAAGCACTCGTTGCATACGAAATCGGCTGCAACGTTATCCGCCTCCGCAACAATAACGAGGGAATGGAGTTCTTCCGCTGGAATCCCAACAATACTTTTGACGATATTCTCCAATCTGCCGAGGTATGGGGACTCCCCACTCTCTATCTCCCCAACCGCTTTGCAGATGGTGTTCTTAAAACCTCCGACGCTGTATATCAGCTTCCAGTAAACGAAAAAGCACCCTATAACAACCATATCCACGGCTTTATCCACAAGCGTAAATTCGAGGTTGTTGAACACAGCTCCGACAGCAACTGTGCATGGCTGAAAACACGCTATGTTTATGACGAAAAGGACGAGTTCTTCCAGTATCTCCCTGTCCGCTTCACAGCAGAGTATACTTTCACACTCTCCGCAAGCGGTCTTGAACAGGATATCTGCTTCATAAACAACGACGACAAGGTTCTCCCCATGTCACTTGCATCTCATACAGCTATCAGTGCACCATTTGTTGACGGTGCAAAAGAGGAGGATATCCGCCTTACAGTGCCGATCGGCAAGAAGTGCGAGCTGAACGAAAGATGTCTCCCCACAGAACAGCTTAAATCCCTTACAATGTGGGATTTGGAGTATAAGGAGGGTACAAAATGCCCTGTTTTACAGGTTGTTGACAACGATATGTACACAGCTGAAACAGCAAAGCTTGACGGTCAGGACTTCTACGGCGTTATTGCCGAGGATACAGCAAGCGGAAAGAAGCTCTGCTACGAGGTTTCCGAGGAATACGGCTTCTGGATTATCTGGAATGACCGTGGTTTCAACCACTATTTCTGCCCCGAGCCTATGACAGCTATGATTGACGCTCCTAATCTGTCACTCTCCCCCGATGTTACAGGCTACCGTGAAGTAAAGCCCGGCGAGGTATTTACTGCACATCAGAGATTTTTCACAAAATTGTAAAGGGCGGAAATGTAAATGAACAAAAGTAAAAGCTTTATAAAAGCTCTTATAGTGGGTACAGTTTTACTGCTTTTCGGTGTTGGTATGTTTGTATTTTTCCTCAGCAAAGAAATTGCTAAAAAATCAGACGGAACGCCCGTAACCTGTACAGTTACCTCTGTTTCAAAATTCGGTAAAACCAGTTATGTACATGGTTATTATACCGATGATGAGGGAAATCAGATTGAGGTGGAACTTGTAAATACCGTTCAGCCTTTTGAGGGGGCTGTTGTAGAAGCCTATCTGCTTCCTGATAAGCCGGGTAAGGCTTTTCTCCCGAATTCTTTAGCTACTACATTGCTTTTAATAGGCGTTACAGCTGTGTTTAGCATTGGTGGTATTGCAGTAATTTTTTTCGGATTCAGAGATAACGCTGATTCTAAACTGCTCGATCTTGAAGGACAGTTTACCCAAGGGCGGATTATCAATCTCCGCCGTGACAAATACGGCAGCAATAATGTGGTATATGTAGCTCTGATAGCATATACAGATTCAAACGGAATAGAACATACCTTTGATCACTATTCCGATATCCATAAGCTTAGCCGTATTGGCGATACGGTAAATGTCAGATATGCCCGCAGAAAAAGCGGCAAATTTGCCAATGAGGTTATTTAACTGCAAAAAAGTTAACATTTGGTAGATATGCACAAATTTATTCAGAAAAAAAGTACATTCAAAAGATACGCAGATACTTGTATTATTATTCATTTTATGATATAATAGTAAGTGATATTTGAATTATCGGACTATTTAGCTGATAATCCTGAACGCTGTTTTCTTATAACCAATATTTCAGCGTCATTATCAACTATCAATATATTTAAGTAAGGAGTAGATTACAATGAAGTTCGGATTTTTTGACGACGCAAATAAGGAATATGTCATTAATTCCCCCAGAACACCCTATCCGTGGATTAACTACCTCGGAACACAGGCTTTCTTTTCACTGATTTCAAACACAGCAGGCGGTTACAGCTTCTATAAGGACGCTCGTTTAAGACGTATCACACGTTACCGCTATAACAACGTACCGATTGATATGGGCGGACGTTACTTCTATATCAACGACAATGGTACAGTATGGAACCCCGGCTGGTCACCTGTTAAGACAGAGCTTGATTCCTACGAGTGCCGTCACGGTATGGGATATACTATTATCACAGGTAAGAAGAACGACCTTAAAGCACAGGTTACTTTCTTCGTTCCCCAGAACTACAACGGTGAAGTTCAGCAGGTTGTTCTCACTAACGAGGGCACAGAGGAGAAGTCATTCTCACTGTTCTCATTTGCAGAATGGTGTCTCTGGGACGCACAGGACGACTGTACAAACTTCCAGAGAAACTTCTCTACAGGCCGTGTAGAAGTTGTAGGCTCTACAATCTACCACAAGACAGAGTACAGAGACAGACGTGACCACTTCGCTTTCTATACAGTTAACGACGAAATCGACGGTTACGATACTGACAGAGATTCCTTTATCGGTCTCTACAACGGCTTTAATGATCCACAGGCTGTTATGGCAAACGCTGCTAACAACTCCTTTGCTGACGGTTGGTCACCTATTGCTTCTCACTACAAGAAGATTACTCTCGCTCCCGGCGAGTCAAAGACTCTTATCTTTATCCTTGGCTACGTTGAAATGCCCGTTGACAAGAAGTTCGAGGCTGACGGCGTAACAATCAACAAGGAAAAGGCTCTTGCTATGATCGACCAGTACAACACACCTGAAAAGGTTGCTGCAGGTCTTGCAGAGCTTAAGGCTGCATGGGACGAGCTTCTCGGCATCCTCAACGTTAATACTTCCGACGATAAGGTTAACCGTATGGTTAATATCTGGAACCAGTATCAGTGTATGGTTACTTTCAACCTCTCACGTTCTGCTTCCTACTTCGAGAGCGGTATCGGCCGTGGTATGGGCTTCCGTGACTCCAACCAGGATATCCTCGGTTTCGTTCACCAGATTCCCGACCGTGCAAGAGAGCGTATTATCGACATCGCTTCAACACAGCTTGAGGACGGCGGTTGCTACCACCAGTATCAGCCCCTTACAAAGAAGGGTAACTCCGATATCGGCGGAGACTTCTCTGACGATCCGCTGTGGATGATTCTCTCTGTTTCTGCTTATATCAGAGAAACAGGCGACTGGTCACTCCTTGATGAGCTCGTACCTTACGACAATGATATGTCCAAGGCTAAGCCTATGCTCGACCACCTTAAGGTATCATTCTATAAGATTGTAAACAACCTCGGTCCTCACGGTCTCCCTCTCGCTATGAGAGCTGACTGGAACGACTGTATCAACCTCTCATGCTATTCTGATACTCCCGGTGAAAGCTTCCAGACTTATACAAATCCCAAGTTTGCTGCAGAGGGCGGCTACTCCAAGGTTGCTGAGTCTGTAATGGTTGCTACTCTGTTCACATATGCAGGTCCTAACTATGTTGCTATTCTCAAGCACCTCGGTATGGACGACGAGGCTGCTGCTGCACAGGCTGAAATCGACAAGATGAAGAAGTGCGTTATGGAATCCGCATTCGACGGCGATTGGTTCCTCCGTGCTTACGACTCCACAGGTGCTAAAATGGGCTCCAAGGAGTGTGAGGAAGGTAAGATATTCATCGAGCCACAGGGCTTCGCTGTAATGTCTGAAATCGGTAAGGATGAGGGAGCTGATATCAAGACTCTCAACTCTATCGACAAGTACCTCAACACACAGTATGGTCTTGTTCTCAATAACCCTGCATTCTCCAAGTACTACATCCAGTACGGTGAGATTTCCACATATCCCGGCGGTTACAAGGAAAACGCAGGTATCTTCACACACAACAATGCTTGGATTATCTGTGCTGAAGCGTATGCAGGCAGAGGTGACAAGGCATTCGAGTACTACAGCAAGATTGCTCCTGCTTTCAACGAGGAAATTTCCGATCTCCACAAGACCGAGCCTTATGTATACGGTCAGATGGTTGCTGGTAAGGATGCAAGCCGCTTTGGTGAGGGTAAGAACTCATGGCTTACAGGTACTGCTGCTTGGAATATGGTTGCTATTTCCCAGTATATCCTCGGTATTTCTCCTGATTGGGACGGTCTTAAGGTTGATCCTTCCATTCCTCACGAGTGGGACGGCTTCACAGCTACAAGAAAGTTCCGTGGTGCAACTTATAACATCACAGTTAAGAATCCTAACCACGTATGCAAGGGCGTTGTAAGCATGACTGTTGACGGACAGGCTGTTGACGGTAATGTTATCCCTGCTTTCGAGAGCGGCGAGCACGCTGTTGAAGTTGTAATGGGTTAATTCTAATTCGTAATGCGTAATTAATAAATGCGGCAGATTTCACGTTAATCGGAAATCTGCCGCTTTTTATATCAATATTCACTCTCCACAAATTCCTCAACAGAAATATACTCACTTGTGGAAATATAACTGTAGTAAGCCAGAATTATGGTAGCGTCAATAGAATCGAATTTTCTGTCACCGTTTACATCGGCGGCTTTCGTCTGGTTTTCAGTGAAAGAGGTAGTCTTTCCCGTTGAGAGAATTGAATATTCAGACATAACAAGAGAAGCGTCGCTTGCATTAACCGAGCCGTCAACCAGAACATCCCCAAGCATAAAACTATCGGAGGGAATGTCATGTTTATAGCTGTCAGAAAAATGTATCGGAATTTCCGAAACACCTGCACAGACTGCCGCAGAAGCAACTATAGTCAGTATCTTCTTAAAGCCTTTCATTCTCTCACCTCCGCTGTATCATATATGATACAATTATATCATATCTGCCAATGAAATTCAATGTATAAAATATGTACAAAATCCCCGAAGTATGACACTTCGGGGATTTCGCTTCTCATTTCTGCAATATTCCGACAACTATCTGCCTTTGCGTTCCGTCATCGGTGCAGGTTACAATTGTTATACGGTCGTCGCCGAAATCATCAAGCACCCATATCTCACTTGGCTCCACAATGAAATTTTCAGTTACTATATATGTGTACTTCGTTCTGTTTTCGTCGTTATCCGTCAGATACATTTCCATTCCGATTTCAACATTTTTCATTTCGTTGAAAATTTCAGCATAAATCGTGCTATTATGACCTGCAATGCAGTAATTTCCGATGCCCACATTTCCCGTATCAGGAAAATGTCCTGCCGCCTTTGACAGCACTTCATGCTCTGTTCCGTCAATTACAGGAGCTTTAATATCAAGGCTCGGTATTTCAAATACAACACATTCTTTCAAAAGTCTCTGTTTTTCAATTTCACGGCTGATACGCTTCCAGCCGAATATACCAAATATCGCAGTCCCAACCAACATTACAATTAACCCTGCAATAAAAAGGGGCTTTTTCTTTTTTGCCGTCATTGTATCACCGTCCTTATATATTATAGCAGATCTTTTCCAATATTGCAACAAAAGGAGCGTCATAAAACGCTCCTTTTGTAAAACTTATTCAGCTTTCTTTCTGCTTTTTGTCATTGCAAAGCCGCCGAAGATAACCATTGCAGCTGCGATAAGCATAATGTAATTGTAAATTGAAGAATATCCTGTCTGTGGAAGTGTTGTTACTGTTGTAGTTGTTGTTTCGGGAGTGTTGTTGTCTGTTGGTGCTGTAGTTGTTGTTTCGGTGTCAGTTACTGTAATCTGGAATTCGCATTCTAACGATAAATTTTCATTAGACACATAAATAGTATATGTACCAGGGGTAGTCATATCAACCTCTGATGTATCAACTGTGCAGTCTTCAAGAAGAATAATAGTTGACATATTGCCATTGGCTGTTGTTTGCATTATATAAATTTCATCAAGACAAAGCTCATCGCCTGCATTGAATGTAAATGCGTCAGCTCTATCGCTATACACTTCTGTAACAGGCTCGCCTTTCCCCTTGACAGTTATTTCAAACTCACATTTTACTGAGGGGTGGTCTTCGTGTGTTGCGTAAACAGTATATGTATCAGGGGTATTCATATCAACTTCTGATGTGTCGAAAATAGCAACAAAATACAACGGCCAACTGCTGTGAATCACTTCGTCATCATCGTAAATCTTTACATCATATCTTGATTTATTAAATTCTTCACCAACATAATACACGAAATCATCTTCATTTTCTGTGAGGACTTCCATGTATAAGCCTTTAACGTAAATATCAAACTCGCAGCGGATTGCTTCATTTTCTTTGTAAATTACTGTTACAGGATATGTACCGGGCTTTGACATATCTACTTTTGAGAGGTCAATCTCATAATCAGCAGTATTTAAACAAATATCAAACGTGGTTTCACCACGAATCAGCTTATTGCCATATCTATCAAAAATATTCACACGGAAATTAGTATATGCAGTATTTTCACCATTAAATATTACATCGTCTATGTGGAATATGAAATCCTTTTCACTATTTCCAATTACTTCCATTTCCCACGCTACAACTTCAATTTCAAAGGATGTACGAAGTGCATCATTATATTTATGTGTTACATAAATAGTATATGTACCTGCCTTTGACATATCTACTTCTGAAAGGTCAAATACAAATTCTTCATCATGGTCAAGATACATCTGATCATCGAGAATATTTCCGTCT
>JAZRCW010000026.1:0-5131 GCA_045659945.1 Ruminococcus sp.
AAAACGCAAGTGCACTGTCATATATATCGGAACGTACTCTCGATAAACTGCATGATGGAGCTATGATGCGTATCTCATCTTCTTTATTCAGCTTTTCAGGTATCATTCTGTCACCGCCTATTTATATATAATTTTGATTTAGCGACCTGTTCGGTTTCTTCTATTATACCACATCCCACCGCCATTTTCAATAGAAAAGAGGTTACAGATTCAAAAAAATGAACCTGTAACCCATGTTTTTCTACATTCTTATATCTTTCGCTTTCTTCATCTCCTCATCAAATTTCAAAAGATTTCTTGCAAGTGCCTCGACCACATTCACCGTGACGGCATTGCCAGCCTGCTTGTACAGCTGTGCATCGGAAAGTCCTGCGGCTTCTACCTTGCGGAACTGCTCGGTTGTGAAACCCTGTAGTCGCCAGCACTCAATTGGCATGAGTCTGCGGATTCTCCCCTGATGAACAATACCGTGCCTGTCCACGACTGTCAGCGTAAACATCGGCTCATTGGGTTCTTTCACACGCCTGCCGTTCTGGTAGACTTCCTCCTTAAACGGATTGAGTATGGCTCTCGGTCCATCCTCAATCAAAACGCCTGAGCGTTCTCCCTTATGCTTTCCTGAGCTTACCCCAAGGTCATATCTTGTGTGCAGACATCTTGCATTTTCCGTAATCTGCGGATTTTCGTTCAAATCACAGAATACTGCGGAATGTTCACCCTTATGCTTACTCACGCCACTGTCCTGACGTGCCGTAATGCATCGGGCTTTTTCCGTGAGAGTTGGGGGATAGTTCATATCAATGAGATACAGGCCCGTCTTTCCACCCATACCGCCTGAACCGCTGCACTGCGTGACTGCCAATCCGTCGGGATCATACACACGCTGTCCCTGTGAACCGCCGATCAGCTGTTTAACTTTCCGGCTATTTTCCTCGTCGCAGTTTCCGAAAGCCAGTATTTTCCCGGAACAATCGACTCCAAGACATCCTGCAAGGTACACTCGTTTTCTCGACTGCGGGACGCCGAAGCCGGCGCTGTCATGCACAAGCCATTCCACGCAATACCCCAACTCTGAAAGCGTTTCAAGGATGACTTTGAAAGTCTGCCCTTTTTCAATACCCAGCAGTCCGGGTACGTTTTCAAAGATAAAATAGCGAGGCCGCTTGGCTTCAAGGATTCGGGCAAGCTCAAAGAACAAATCACCTCGTTCATCGGCTGTTCCAAGCCTTTTTCCTGCAACTGAGAACGGCTGGCACGGAAATCCTCCAACGAGGAGATCAAAGTCTGCAAGTCCTGCTGTGTCAATATCTCTGATATTCTCATAAAACTGTTCACCCCCTGTGTCAAAAAGCGCTCGGTAGGACTTCTGTGCGAATCGGTCAATCTCACACCAGCCCACCGTTTTGAAACCACCGACTCTTTCAAAGGCACTTCGAAAACCTCCGATGCCCGAAAAAGCGTCGAATACTCGGATCATCTGACCACTCCTTTCTTGTTTTTGGGTATAGAAAAAGCCGTCTGTGATTGTTAGTCACAAACGGCTATGTAATAATATTCGGTTTGATAAATTAAATCGAGATTCATTCAAGAATTTCAATGCCAATTTCTTCGCCTAAATTGTTGTGGGTTAAAGGTAAAATAGTATATTCCATAATAGGTGTTAAATCAGCATTTGGATTCATGATCACATAATAGTGTGTTGTGGTTAATGCTTCGCCTTTGTCAAGAAATTTCAAAACAACGGCAACATCGCTTGAAACATCTTTAATTTCATAAATTTCTGCATTGAGAATTTCCGTTGAGAGCAATTCACCTATATGATTTTCCCATCCTGCTTTGACAGAAACATGCTCAATCATATCACCAACTTTATTTTCTGAAATCACTTTCCCAGCAATATATGTTGAAAACTTGCTGTTATCGACGCTATATACATAACGTTTTTCCAACACAGCCTCCTCGGTAGAGCTCGCTTCGGTAGATGTTGTTTCAGCAGTACTTGTTTCAACAATATCCTCTATGATATTTTCTTGTTCATTGGCCATTTCTTCGCCTGAATTGTTCTGAGTTACAGGAGCAATCATATATTCCGTAACAGGTGTTAAATCAGCATTTGGATTCATGATCACATAATAGTGTGTTGTGGTTAATGCTTCGCCTTTGTCAAGAAATTTCAAGGCAACGGCAACATCGCTTGAAACATCTTCAATTTCATAAATTTCTGCATTAAGACTTTCCGTTGAGATCCATTCGCCTATGCGATTTTTCCACCCTGATGTAACAGAAACATTATTAATTTTACCACCAATTTTACTTTCAGAAATCACTTTACCAGCAACGTATGTTGAGAAATCACCAGAATTAACATTGTATGCGTAATAGCTTTCAAGTATATTTTCTGGTTCAGTCTGCTGTATCTCTACTTCAGGTAAAGTTGATTCCGTATGCGGTATTTCTACTTCTGGTGAAACCATTGGAGGATTGCCATTTGAATTATCAACTTCTTCATTTATTTGTGGCTTTTCGGTGATTTCAGAAATTACATCTTCATCCTCCGAAGTTTTTGTTTCCGGAGTTACAACCATAGAAGTATCTGAATTATTGGCTTCTGTCCCTTTTAACGTACCATCAATTTGTTCAGATGGAGTAGTGTTTGTAATAGCATTGTTAATACCGTCATTGTAATCTGTTGTGATCTGTTCAATATCAGAAACAGTTGTTTCAATATTACTTGCAATCAACTGATTATGATCAGGATTTAAAACACCACTTTTCCACAAACAAACACCAACCACAGCCACCGCACATACTGGCGTAACTGAAGCGGCAATTTTTGTCATTCTCACACGTTTCATCTTCTTTTCTGCTTCATACTCATCAATGCGATCAAGTACATCTTTAGACATTTCTTCATAGTTTTTCATATTCAAAGCCCTCCATTTCAAGTTGTGATTTTAGTGACTTTCTCGCTCGATACAAAAGAGACTCTACGCTGCGTACACTTTTGCCCATTACAGTTGCTGCATCTTTATTGCTAAGTTCCTCAAAATATACAAGCCATAGTACCTGTTGATACTCAGGGGGAAGCTTTCGCATAGCTTTATGAACTATGATTTTTTGCTCCTTTTTTATATATTCTAATTCAATATCATTTTCATCACAGAGAATTTCAGTATTATTATCAATGGAAACCTCAATATGTTTTGAATGTTTCCTGAGATAATCTATCGCAACATTTCTGCCAATGGTATAAAGCCACGTTTTGAACGATCCTTTTCCTTTATCTTTCGGCTTTTTCGTGCCAAGCAGAACAAAAGTATCTTCTGCAAGTTCCTCTGCAATGTGAATATTACCAACAATGCTTGTCAGATATAAGATAAGTCCGTCTTTATAGTCTCTTATGATTTCAACTAATGCGTTTTTGTCACCATTGTCTCGAAAACGGCGGTAGCTACTTGCACCGTTATCCATCGACAAACTCCTTTCTGAAAGCCCTTTTATATGCTTTCACTTATTACACGAAGAAAATGGTTAAAACTACGCACATTATTTTGTGTTTTTTGGGAAATGGAGTGAATTTGTATAATATGACAGTTTCTCTGCTTTGATTTTATCACATATCACTATTAATGTCAACGAATACAGTATGTAACGGTGCAGAGTTAAGTCTGCACCATTTGTCTTACATAGTCATATCAATATCTTCGATTTCATCCATGTCCTCATCATCCGAGAACGCAGCATTTTCTACTTCATGCTGCATCGGAACCAGCACCTTGAGAAGCTCCTCACGGTACTCCATATCCGAAATCCTGTTGATATAGATGCCGAAGGTGTCAAGCAGTTCTTTGCCTTCCATAGTCGTGATTCGCACATCACCATACTGCCCGTGCTTGCAGATAAATTCAGCAACCTCCTGAACATTGTGGAGTCGCCTGTTGCCGTCAATCGCAGAGCCAAGCAGACAAGCATAACGTTTAGCAACAGGAACATTCAACCTGTCAATGACGTGAAAAATATCTTTATCGGTAACGACTCCCTGACAACGACCGTTGTCGAAAGTACAATGGAGTGTGCCAATATCATCCACATAATCAACAGTGCCTTTTGTGCCACGTTCAATCGGATGATACGGATCATTCATCCTCTCAATCTGAATTCTTGTACCCTTGGGATACATCTTTTTGATGCGTTCTACTTCTTTCTGACTTGGATAATCATTCATTCATATCACCTCACATAGAGATACCGCCTATATCGAGGCTTTCTTCTTCCTCAATATCGGCGGTATCTGTCATCTTTGCTTCAATCTGCCAGCTGTCGGAGGGGTTCCAGAAGCTGACGTAAATCGTACCGAACTCATCGGTTTTGATTTCCTGCTGTTCGTAGCCCTCGCCCCAGCCATCTGATGCTTGTCCAGACCACCAATCCTTGAATTCAGCCATTTCGCTGTCAGTAAGCGGTTCGGTTAATCGGCAGGTGAGGACTCCAACAAGCTCTCCGTTTCTGACCTCAACGGACAGGAATGCGGAAATGATTTTTTCATTGATGGGGGAATCCTCATCATAATAAATCATCAGACCACGGTACTTTTCATTCGGTTCGGAGTATTTATGAATCGCAGCATTGATTTCATCCTCACACCTGCAGGCACAGCTTGAGGGGATCACCTCAAGATCATCTTCATATGGTGCATCCCAATCCGTTTCATAGATCTGCGGTTCAGCCTGAATTTCAAGAGGACAATAGAGCTTCATTTCCTGTGTCGGCTTTGCGGTTACCGTAAAATCTGCCTGACCTGCAATTCCGAGGTCATTCTCTTGAACTTCTGCAAGGTCATCTCGTCTGTCGTGCATTTCACCCACAGCCTGAATCATCATGGCTTTCATATTGCCGTCGCCGAGCATTTCTTCAAATGTGAAGTGTGTTTGACCTGTATGGGCAAGCTCTTGGTGCTATACTAAAAAAGTGGACAAAAAAGAAGAACGATGTATAATAAAAGAAAAGGCCAGGAGGAAAAAGAAATGGCAGGAAAGAAAAGTCCACGATACAGTGAAGAATTCAAGAAAACGATCGTAAATCTGCACCAAAACGGCAAAAGCTATGCAGAGATTGAACAGGAATACGGCGT
>JAZRCW010000027.1:0-3992 GCA_045659945.1 Ruminococcus sp.
TAATCGGGGACAAGCACGCCTGTACCGCAAGCAACGTCAAGTACGCTCTTGCCTTCTGTTACTTCAGCAATACTGAGTATCCGGTCAATTTTCCATTGACTTTTTATCATTTCTTCGTCCCAGGATTCAGCAAGTGAATCGAAAAACGATGCAATTTCTTTCTTATCCATCGCAACCTCTTGATATAATTAAGATAAGTACAGTATACCACACTAAAGCTACTGTTTTCAATGTCTTTAAATGTCGTAAAATTTTGGGTTATGATTGAAGAAAAAGTAAACTTGTGTTATATTATATATGACAAATTTTCAGGAGTGACAAAAAGATGAAAGAAAACGCAACAATAATAGCTCTTTCGGGCAAGGGCGGTGTCGGTAAAACTTCAATTTCAGCCGCAATCGTAAAGCTGCTCGTTGAGGCTTATCCCGACAAAAAGATACTTGCCATTGATGCGGACCCTGCAGTAGGACTTTCAACTGCACTCGGCATTGATGTTAAAATGACTATTGACGATATCCGCAAGGAGATTGTTGAAACCGTTGAAGACGGACAGACAAAGGCGGCAATCGAATTGCTCGGCGATGCAAGATATAAAATCTTTGATGCACTCGTTGAAACCGACGGCTTTGCTTTCATTGCTGTCGGCAGACCTGAAAGTGCAGGCTGTTACTGTAAAATCAATACCTACCTCAAGGAAGTAATCAGCATACTTTCAAATGAGTTTGACTTTGTCGTTATTGACGGTGAGGCAGGCATTGAGCAGATTAACCGCCGCGTTATGGAAAAGGTTACGCATCTGCTTCTTATCACAGACGCAAGCAAAAAAGGAACGCAGGTTATTTCAACCATCAAGAGTGTTGCTGATGAACTTGTTATGTACAAGAAAATCGGTGCAATTGTCAACAGAATCCCGGACGAAAGCGTTATTCCTTATATCGACACAAACGGAATTCCTGTTTTGTCATACATTTCTACTGATTCAAATCTTGCAATCTACGATATTGAGGGTAAGAATATTACCAAACTTCCCGATGATTCAAATGTTGTTGAGGGTGCGAAAAGAGCCCTTATTGAAATGGAGATTTTAAAGTGAGAGATTTAAAACATCTTTATGAATTTGAAAACCTGCTTCAGGAAGCAAATAATGCCCTTGTACAGCAGGCAAAAAACGAAGGCGGAATAGCACTCGGCTATACCTGCTACCATATCCCCGAGGTTTTACTCAACTGCGGAAATTGCTTTTCCGTCAGACTCCGTGCACCGCGCACGGGCTCAATGGATATTGCTACATACTATATGAGTGCCTTCCTCTGCGGTTTTTCAAAGGCTATTCTTGAGCGAGCAATTGAGGGCGGATACAATTTTCTCACCGCACTTCTTGCAAGTGAAACCTGCTCCGAAATGAACAGAGCGGCAGAGCATTTTGAACTTCTCAAGCTTGTTGAAAATGACAAGTTTTTCCTGAGCTTTCTTGATATGCCGTTCAAAATTGCTGACCACACTGTCAAGCACTATGTTACACAGACGAGAAATAAAATCCTCAACAAAATGACCGAGGTTTACGGTGTTGATACATCCGATGCGGCGTTGCTCAAGGCTGTTGAAGAACACAACGAGGTCTGCCGTCTTATAACGGAAATCGGCGAATACAGAAAAGAGGATAATCCGAGAATAACAGGATACGAGTATCATATTCTTAATCTTGTTACATATTGCTGTCCCAAATCACTTATTCTGCCGAAGCTCCGTGAAACTGCAGAAGAGCTCAAGACAAGAGAGCCTGATGCAAAAAAGAATTTCAGAGCGAAGATAGTTGTTGTCGGCTCGGAGATGGATGACCCCGATTTCACCGCACTTATTGAAGACAGCGGTGCATTGGTTGTTGCGGACAGATACTGCTTCGGTGCTATGCCCGGCAGAGAAGAAATAAAAATCAATCCCGATGAGGATGTGCTCACACAGATTTGTTTGCATTACCTTAAAACAAGCCAGTGTCCCCGTTATATGAGTCACGAAAAGGTTCAGGAACGCAGGGATTACGTTAAAAAGCTTGTTGACGATTATCATGCAGACGGTGTTATGTACGAACAGCTCAAGTTCTGCGAATACTGGGGCTACGAAAGAGCACTTGCTTCATACGTTATGAGTAACGACTACGGTGTACCCACCGCTGCGGTTGACAGACAGTATACCGCTTCCGCTTCGGGACAGCTGCGTACACGCGTTCAGGCTTTTGTTGAAAGCCTTGAAATCAAGAAAATCCAGAAGGAAAGGCAGGCGAAGGAAAATGGCTGACTTCGGAAAGCTTTACAGCGATGACCGCAAGGCTCTGCTCAAGCACAGAGAATGGCGCGGCTTCAAGGATACGATGTATGACTACTATCGCTGGCTTGTAACCTGGAAGGATATGATAGTCATGGTGCTCAAGGCACCGATATCAACGGTAAAGGGATTGTGGAAATACCGTTGGATGGCATCCTATCTCTCTACACCTTCATTTATCGACAGACACACCGCAGGACTCAGGGGCACACACCTGCGCATCGTTCACCTGCATTTCAATATGATTGTTAAGCACGCAACAGGACTTATTCACACTTCCTTTGTTGCTGACGAAAAAATCAATCCGAACAACAAGCTTTCAAAAAAGATTGTTCTGACGGACGAAATTATTCCGAACGAAATCTTCTCAGGTTTCCCGAATCTTAAGGTTGTTCCGTTGCAGACTATTCCCATTTTCCTTACATCAATGGTTGACCAGCAGATAACTCCGCCTTACCTCGAGGTTACGGAAAGCTTCGGTGTACCTGCGGACGTTTGTCCTCTTCCCTCTGCTGAAGCAGGTGTTGCAATCGATGACGATTATCCGAAAATGGGTTGCTGTATGGTTGCAACAAATATGCCGTGCGACGGCTCGGTTATGAACTCAACTTTCCTTGACCGCAGACTCAATCTTCCCGTTCATCTTTTCAATATACCGCTTCGTTATAACGATGAAGATGTTCAGGAATATGCTGTTGAAGAGGTAAAAGAGCTTATTAAATTTATCGAAGAGCAGACAGGCGAGAAGTTTGACTGGGACGTATTCTTCAAGGCTCTTGAAACCTCCAACGAACAGCTTGAATATGAGCTTGAAAAATGGGATATAAACAAAACAGATTATCCGCAGATGACAGGCGCAGCATTCTGGCTTTACAGAATCTACTATTTCAATCTTTCGGGCGGTGTTGATAAGCGTTTCCTTAAGGTTGATAAGAAGGTCAACAAGCTTATGCTCAAGGGTTATGAGAAAAAAGAACCCGTTTCCAAAGAGATGCGCCACCGCGCAGTTGTATGGAGTTGTCCTGCAAACTACTACACGAGCTTTGCAAACTGGCTTGAAAACTGCTGGGGTATGAATGTTGTTATGGATATGGAAACAATGATTTCCTATATCAAATACAACACCGAGGATAAGGAGCAGGCACTCAAGCATGTTGCCAAAACATATCAGCGTTCAATTATGCGTAAGCACACAAAGGGCGGTTACAGAAATGTTGTTGACGAGCTCTGGCGTATAGTTGAAGAGTACGGTGCGGACACGGTTATTATGTATGACCAGATTTCGTGTAAGGGTATGGACGGACTTGCAGGTATCTTTGACGATCAGGCAAGAGAACGCAATATCAATTTCATCTGGGTCAAGCAGGACCTTATGGATCCGAGAACAATTTCGAGACGAGAAATGCGCGACCAGGTCAACAAATATATGCAAACTGTTCTTCAGGAAGAACCGCTTGATCCCACACTTGTTGATTTTGAAGACGACTTAGCTTGGTAAAGGAGAAGAAATTTATGAAATATTTTGGCGGATGTGACGTCGGCTCAACATATACAAAATGCATTATTCTTGATGAAAACGGCAAAATTGTTGCCAAGGTCACAAACAGAAGTAAAATCAACCCCGTTGCAAGTGCTGAAATTGCACTCGCTGACGCTGTTGCACAGGTAGA
>JAZRCW010000028.1:0-28763 GCA_045659945.1 Ruminococcus sp.
TTTATTTTTCTTTTGGTCTTGTTTGCAAGAATACATCAAATTTAATTGAAACAGCTGTTTATAAAGTTTCTAATGAGATATACAATTCCCAAAACATTGTTGATGCTACAATATTTAGAGGTGGGTTTGAAAAATATTATCCTTCTCAAGAAACATTTACAAACCATTTTATTGAAAAAGGATATTCAAATAAGAATAAATTATATTCTAATTCTAAAAATAGAAAAGAAATATATTATATATTGAGAAAATTTGAAGAATACTTTCTTTGCCAAGAAGGTGATGAATTAAAATGTAATATTGATAGATGCAATGTAGAACATATAATGAATGACTCAGAAGCTAATGATACAGCGTGTAAAATAGGTAATTTGTTATTGATACGAGAACAAATAAACAGTAACATTGGAGATGCTTCTTTTTCTGAAAAAATAATTAAATATGGTGATTCCAAGCTTCTTAACGTTAGAAATTATTTAAAATACCATAGTTCAATTGAAGAATGGAAAGAAGAAAACATAGAAAAACGTGGAAAAAATATGGCAAAATTAGCGTATGAACAGATTTGGAAGTTTTAAGTAAAGGAATGGTTTATGAAAAAAATAACCAAATGGCAGCCTGATGACTTTGAGCTTGAAATGACAACCCACTGGTCATTTCCAAAGCGTGGAGATTGGGCTACACACGATGCAAAATGGCGAGGAAACTGGTCGCCGTATATTCCGAGAAATATTATACTCCGTTACTCTCAGGAGGGAGATTTAGTTCTCGACCAGTTCGCAGGCGGCGGAACAACTCTTGTTGAAGCCAAACTGCTCAACCGTAATATAATCGGTATCGACATAAACGATGTTGCTCTTGAACGCTGTCGAGAGAAAACCTCTTTTGACTATGAGCTTGCAAAGGGCAAGGTTTATATCCAAAAGGGCGATGCTCGTAATCTTGACGGTATTCCCGATGAGAGCATCGACCTTATCTGCACTCATCCTCCCTACGCTGACATTATAAAGTATAGCGAGGGCATAGACGGAGATTTGTCACAGCTTAAAGTTAAGGATTTCTTGGAGCAGATGAAGCCTGTCGCAGAAGAAAGCTTCCGTGTTTTGAAAAAAGGCAAATTCTGTGCTGTTCTTATGGGAGATACCCGTCAGAAAGGCTGTATGATACCGATGAGTTTTGATGTTATGAAGATTTTTCAAGATGCTGGTTTTACTTTGAAAGAACTTATCATAAAGGAACAGCATAATTGCAGAGCAACTGGATACTGGAAAACAAACAGCGTGAAATACAACTTTCTGCTGATTGCTCACGAGTATTTGTTTATATTTAGAAAATAGATATTGCACTTGTAAGCAGATATATAATATGTAGAAACACTTACGGATGGAAATAGGTTTTATTGGTAAAAGATGAAAAATATAAAAACTATTATAACTGGTACAACAAATAAACCTATGGCAAGAGAACAACTTAAAAATTGTTTTCAATCTCATGAAGATTATGAGGGCTATTATATATTAAAATTTTAATTACATCATATTTGAGAATGGAGATATTTGATTTGTGAAGATAGTTTTTTGGAATTTATATAAAAAAGAAAACTCAAAGCATATCAGAAATCTACTGCTTGAGAATAATATAGATATTGCTATATTTGCCGAATACAAGGGGATCAATCTTTCTAAACTAAAAATCGATAATCCAGAGTATCATTTCGCTGATAATATGGGAGTTTGTGATAGATTACTTTTTGTATATAAAAAAGGAGTGGATTATACAATTAATCAAGAGCAATACTATTATGCACTTCATTCTTTCAAAATCAATAATAATCGTTATATTATTGTTGGACTTCACCTTCCTTCAAATATGCATTCTAACGCCGATGATAGAAAGGCAGAAATTCCACATATAATAAATGATGTGATTATGGAAGAAAAAGAGCAAAAAACAGAAAAAACTTTAGTAGTAGGTGATTTTAATGCTAATCCTTTTGATTCTGAACTAATATTAAAAAATATGTTCAATGCGGTTTTATATAAAGAAATTATAAGAAATCAAGATGTAGTAACTCACAAAAATAGAAAGTACAAAAGATTCTATAATCCTATGATAAATTATATTACAGAAGTCGAACATCATTATGGTACATATTATTACCCAAACGGAATAGATGCTTTGAATTGGAACTGTTATGACCAAGTTCTAATAAGAAAAGAATTAATAGATAAGCTTTCTAATGTGAGATTTTGCAAATCAATTGGTAAAAGCAATCTGATTACGAAAAAAGGGATTCCAAATAAAAGAATCAGTGACCATTTACCATTAATTATAGAGGTGAATGAATAATGATAGATATGTGGCCAGATTTATCAGAGAATAATAGTGTGTTTGAGGAAAATTTAGCATTAGATATCCTTGATGAGCAAGTTACAGCGATTGATAAAAAAACCAATGGAAAAATAAAAGGATTAGTAACTGAAATTAAATATTTAGACAACTATCCTGGACTTAAATCAGCAATTAATGCTTTTGTCAGCATATTATCCGCTTCAAAAATACAGCAACAAGAATTGTTAGAAGATGAGCTGGATTCAAAAACAGATATAAATTCTATCTACCACACAAAGACGTATAAATTTGAAATATTTAACGATACATTTAGATTTAGAGTATTAGTATTGGTATATAGAACAGATTTCCCAATTCAAATAACAATAGACGAAGGAATAAGTCAAGAATTAAACATTGAAAATCACAAACTTATTGAAAGTAATTCCCAGTTTGAGAATATACTCTCAAGTATTCTATGTTCAACAAAAATGAAATCCATACTTAATAGAATGCTAAATTATCAAGAAAAAGAAATAGAACAACGTATATTAAGCATTGTAAAGGAAAATAACGATATTTCACTTATAGATTTATCTTCTAAAGCAAAAATGACAAGAAACAGTACTTTACGTGTTTTGAATAATCTAGCAGACAAAGGAATTCTACAAGAATTAGGGGAGGGCAAAAAGAGACGTTGGCATATTATTGAACCATAATATAAAAATCAGGTCGATTGCACTATTTCGGATACAGCCGTTTTTCATCAAATATAAACCATACATTCAAACACAGATTCTCTTGCCATATAGATTAAGCAGTTTTCAAGTTGTGCAACTTTCTGAATATAGTCATTCTCAACAGTACCGAGATATTCTTTATCAGATACTTTCCACAACTGAACCTAATGGTCAATTGCATCAGCGACTTTTTGTTCTTAATCATCCAAATATGCGATAATTTGTCCGTTAAAGTTACAAAACTTATGGAAATTTGAGATAAATGAATATTTGCAACTTGTCGGAATTTGGCTCTGATATAATTCTGCTGAAATACAAAACAGTGATATATGTAAACAGCTGCTTCTGGCATATGCACGGCTGCGGATAATTTGTTCTTCCAAAACCAAATACTGAGTATTGGAGCAATAAGCTGAACAAAAATAAAAAACGTGATATTCAGCATTACGATGACATGACGCAGGCTGGCTTGAAAGTCATACTGGTCTTGGAATGCGAAATATCTAATGAACGATTAAACAATATGATTTTTGAAATAAAAGGAGAATGATTATGGCTTTTGTTATAAAAGAAAACCTTACTAAAGTAGATAAGGAAAGAAACATAGTTCACAATAAGGTTTGAGCTACATATACAACGTTTACAAGCGACGGAGAGAAGTACTCCCAGATTGATACTTATGAAAGTCCTAATCGAGAATTGAAAGACAAAATCAGTCAGTCAATTCAGATAGACAAGGAAATGGCTAAGGAATCGATTGAGATTTTGGTTGATACGTTTGAGATATTGTGATTGCTGTACGATTTGGTAATTCAGTAATTGACATACAATATTTTATGAAGTATAATAATACATGGTGATCAATAATTATCTTGTGAAAAAGTAATAGGTGATTATATGCTACAAGAAGTGAAAAATGAATGCATTGCTAAATGGTCTGAGAATAGTAAACTTGATAAAAGATTACAAGCTTTTTCTGATGAATACGACGAATGGATCAGTCAATTTCCAAATGAATATATACCATTAGCTTTAAAGTTGTTGAAAGAAGTGCATTATTTTACAAAGAAAAAAGCAAATTTCATTTTACAGCAGTTGCATTTAAAATTGAAAGATAAATTCGATATAACAGATGATAACACTATATATTCGTTTATAAAATCAAAAGATGGAGAAACCAATAGTTCAAACGATTATTGGACAGAATATAAGAATATTAATGATATTAATAAACATTTATGTTTTGAAGATATATCGAAAATAGAATCAGAACAGTGGAAATATATTAATAATATTGTATTTATAGACGATTTTAGTGGAACTGGCAAGTCAATACAAAAAGAATTAGAAAAACATATTGAAATCTTTAAAAATAAGAATGTTTATATCATATTAGTAAGCGTAATGACTAAAGCTAAAGATAAACTCGAAAGATTTGGTGTAGAAAATGATATTACTATCGTTTGTCTATACGGTGAATGTCGAGAAAAAATTTTTATGCAGGATATTTTTGAAAATGGAGATAAAGCAAGAACAGAATATATGGAAATGACTGAAACATTATCGGTTAATGAACCATTGGGTAGAGATAAAACTCAGGCAATGATTGCCTTATATAATAATACCCCGAATAATACATTAGGTTTTATACATAGTAAATCCGAAAAATACAGACCTATTTTCCCAAGAAAAATGGATAAAAGACCAATATGGCAACAATTATCAGATGATAAGAAAAATAGAAAAGCAGCTAACTACAACAATTCAAAAATATAACAGGAGTATTTGTTATGATTCATGAGTATTCTAAATTATTAGCTTTAGTGTATTTTAAAAATCAAGCTGAAAATTATGATTTATCAGAATTACGTTCTATTCTTGGATTTACACAAATGCAATTAGATGAAATGCTTTTAGAACTCTTTGAAGTAGGGTGTTTAGAATACAGAGATTACGAAATGAATATTTCAGAGAAAGGATTATATTTCCTGCAGGAACAGAATGCTGAAAATTATAATTTTGAATCTGAAAATAAGAATCTTTCTGTCATTAACAAAGACAAAACCATTTCCTTAGATGAAATATATATTCCTAAGGAATTCGATAAAAAATATAGTATGTAAATAAAAGCAATATGCCGATAGAAAGCGGAAAACAAGTTGTTTTTCATAGCATCGATATTTCTTAATTTTACAGATAATTGGCTATAACCAATTATCTGTAAAATGGTTGGCATTACAACCATTTTCAGCTTTATAAATAAAGCTGTATTTCAAATATAGCAAGATTAGATGTTATTTAGTTGTATTTATGGTATTGGCATATTGCTTTTTTATTATGTAAGAGAACTTTATGGATAAAAACATTTATTTGAATGAATTAAAAAGAGAACTTAAACGTCTCAAATATAAAAAAACATATGTAAATCTTTGTGTATGTTATGCAAACAGATTAATAGATAGTAATCTGCCAGTTGTATTTGATATTGATCATTTTTGTTTGCTTATTGGAATAGAAAAATCAGATTTATGCAGGTTTATTTATGCAGATTCTTATTGTTATACTAAGACAAAAATACCTAAAAAATCTGGTGGTTACCGAGAATTAAATATTCCCTCGGCAGATTTAAAATATATTCAGCGATGGATACTTGATAATATTCTAAGCCATATGCATGTTTCAGAACACGCTACAGGTTTTTGCAATAATCTATCTATATTAGATAATGCTAAAAAACATGTTAATAAGCCTTGCATTATAAACATGGATATAAAAGACTTTTTTCCATCAATAACATTTGAACAAGTGTTTATGATTTTTAAATATTATGGCTATACCAAGGAAGTGTCTTTTATCTTGGCAAAATTATGTACTTATAACAATAGATTACCGCAAGGCTCACCTGCAAGTCCTATGCTATCAAATATTAGATGTTTAAAATTAGATAAACGATTAGCAGCTTTAGCAAAATCATTTGATGCTGAATATTCAAGATACGCAGATGATATAACATTTTCAGGCCCTGAAAACATTAACGATTTAATATCCGTATCAAAAAGAATCATTAAAGATGAAGGTTTTATTGTCAATGAAAAGAAAACACGAACAGCATTAAAGCATCAAAGACAAGAAGTTACTGGATTAATAGTAAATAATGATAAAGTAAGAGTAAACAAAAAATACAAAAGAAAACTTTATCAGGAACTGTATTATTGTCAAAAGTTTGGTGTTTCAGAGCATATGCGAAAAATAGGGTGTGATAAAGCCTTTTATAAAGAACATCTTTTTGGAAGAGCGTATTTTATTTGTATGATAGAAAAAGACGAAGGTAAGAAACTTTTTGATATATTAGAAAAAATACAATGGGATTATTAGCGAGGTATATATGAATAAAAAAGATTTATTTGTTATGAAAAATAAGTTAACAAAACTAATGTGTGGTATTGATCCTACTACTAATACAAAATATCCAAATGATACAGGTATAAATAACAATAGAATGCTTTTCAAAGACATAATATCAATTTTAGATGAAATTCTTGATGATAATCTCGTAGTTAAGGATAAAGGAAGAAAATTGCCTTTTTCCTTGTCAAAGGAAAAGGCAAAAAAAATTGAAATATCTGATGAGCCAATTTCAATTAGTGCTTTTGTTCATAGAATAAACTCAATATCCGAACTAGAGAATATGAAAAAATTAAAAGCAACTGATATAACATTATGGCTTGAAAAACATGGTTACATTTCCAAGATAATGGAGCTTGATGATTGTTTAACAAGAGAATTGACTGAAAAGTCAAATGATATCGGAATCACATCTTTGACCAAAATAAATCAGTATGGAAATAGTTACAATGTTCTACTATATGATTGTAACGCTCAAAGATTTATTCTTGATCATTTACAAGATATTCTGGTTGATTAAACATATCAATATAAAAACAGTTGCAACACTAATATGCAGCTGTTTCACATATAAACTATTCATCCAAACAAAAATCCAACCCATTGACGAGTTGAATATAGATGGCTGGATATCTGTCGTGCTCTGAGCCTTTGGAATTCGTCATAGCTTCAAGGAAGAAGTCTTTGGCTTCGTCATGAGATTCCCCATACTTTGATTTCTCCGTAGCATTTTGTCTTTACGGGCTTATTGTTAGTTTCATGTGATTTTGACATAATCATATAGGCGTTATCATTCAAATATAAATCATACAACCAAACACAGATTCTCTTGCAATAAAGAGTAAACAATTTTCAAGCTGTGCAGCAGTTTGAATATCGCCATTCTCAACTGCAAGGAGGTATTCTTTGTCGGATTCTTTCCACAGCTGAACCTGACGGTCAATTGCAACAGCGACTTTCTGTTCTAAATCATCCAGATATACTATGATTTGTCCGCTGTTTACAAGTTTGCGAAGTCTGTCGGGATACTTGCTTGCAGAAAAAGAAATATGATATTTCACACTGTCACTATGATACGTTTTAACGCTTTCTTTATGCGTAACGGCATCATAATGAATTACAGTATTGGTAATTGTATCAAGTAACCACAACGGAACTGATTTGTTCGTTTTGGGATTGATTGCAGTCTGAATACTTTTGAATTTTTTCATAATAATTCTCCTTTGAATTTAAATTTAAAATACAGGGGTATGCCAAAACTTGTCCGTTATTTGTCCGTTAAAGTTACAAAAACTTATGATAACTTGAAGTAAATGAATTTTTGTAACTTGTTGGGAATTGGCTATTTATAGCTGATTTTTTGAAGTTACTGAAAACTGAAAAAGATACTGTTCATTATTCAAATCCTGCCGCCGCAACCATAGTTGCACCGAAATTTTGATACAAATTTCGGTGCAACTTTTTTATGTAGAATTGCTCTATTCTACGACATTTTGGGAATAGAGCCGTTTTCAGTTGGTTTGCGGGAGGGGTAAAAATAGCCGTTCAGATACACGAAAGTATACCAAAAGAAAACGGCAGAAAAAAAGTCGCAAAATTTCGCTTTAGGGTGGCAAAGTTTTTTGAACCGATGCAACTTTTTCGTTAAAAAAATAACAGCGTTTTCTATTGCTATGAGAGTATAAAAAAAGACCTCCACAGCCTGCGTTTTTAGCAAACTGCGGAGGTTAAATTATGCTTCAATTTCTGTACCGTCAAGGAATGTAAATATGATTTTTCCATCACTGTGGACTGTGGCTTTGTCAATGAGCGTTCGCCAGAGAGCTGCATCGAAAAAATCGATTGAACCTGTTACTGATTGAACCCTGCTGTAGAATTTTTGCAGGAATTCAGCCCTCGATTGACGCTGTGTAAGTTTTTCCTGTAATCTATTGTAGGTTTCTGCTTTATCATTGTAGCGTTCATCAAATTCGGCACACTTCCTGTCAAATTCAGATTGGTTAAGTTCATCACGAATATGGTTCAGAACATAATCCCGCTTTTCTATCATAATCAATTCCAATTCTTCTGTAAGTATGTTAACTTTTTCCTCAATAGAATCAGTGCTGCTGAGCTGTGCAATTGCCGCTTCGCAAGCTTCCAGTACAAGTTCTTTGTTCTGAAAAAATTGATTGAAAGCTGTGATAAACCGTTCTTTTATCTCATCCTCATAAAAATGTGGTGTAGAACAATGCGTTTCGTACTTAAATTTCCCATTGCACTGCCATATTACACGGCGGTATTTACTGGTGCTGTGCCATACCTTTGCACCGAAATAATGACCGCATTCGGCACAAACGATTTTTGCAGAAAATAAGGCGTTACCGCTGTAGCTGCGGCCGATTTCCTTGCGGCGTGCAATTTCATTTTGTACATCTTCAAATTCATCTGGAGGAATGATGGCTTCGTGGCTCTCATTGACGTAATACTGCGGTACTTCGCCGTTATTTTTCTGCTTGCGTTTTGTTAGAAAATCAGCAGTAAATGTTTTCTGCAAAAGTGCTGCACCCATATATTTTTCATTTGTGAGGATACTCTCAACCGTAGTGCTGTACCATTTATCTTTCCCAGCAGGGGAGGGGATACCTTTTGTTGTCAAAGCTTTTGCAATTTTGCTTGATGTCTGCCCCTCAAGGAAACTTCTGTAGATATATCGGACTATTTCTGCTTCTTCGGGAACAACAACAGGCTCACCGTTCTCACCACGTTTGTACCCTAAAAAACTTGCATACGGCATACTGACTTTGCCTTCGGCAAAACGTCTGCGTTGTCCCCATGTGACGTTTTCGGAAATGGAACGGCTTTCTTCCTGTGCAAGAGAGGACATGATTGATATGAGCAGTTCTCCCTTGCCGTCAAATGTAAAAATATTCTCTTTTTCAAACCAGCATTCCACGTTATGTTCTTTCAGCAGTCGTATAGTACTGAGTGAATCTACAGTATTTCGGGCAAATCTACTCACACTCTTTGTCACAATTAAATCAATTTTTCCGGCAAGAGCGTCCTCAATCATGCTGTTGAAGCCCTCACGATGTTTGGTGCTTGTAGCTGAAATTCCCTCGTCTGTATAAACCTTTACAAACTCCCATTCAGGATTTTTCTTGATGTACTCTGTGTAATACCGCACCTGTGCCTCATAAGATGTCTGTTGTTCCTCCAAATCAGTTGAAACACGAGCATAAGCAGCGACTTTGCGCTTGACTAATGTGTCATGGGGCTGATGCGTCAATGGATTGATTTTCTGTGGAATCATGGTGACTGTTCGTGCCATTTTTTACTCCTTTCGCCTGCAATTTTTCTCATATCTTCCGTCCAGCTTTCTGAACGGGAACGGTCTTTCCATTCTGCTGTTTTTCTTGTACCATCAGTAAAAATAAATTTGATGTGATTAGGTGCAGGAATTATAATTTGCTGAATTTCAGACTGAAAAATACCTTCATTAAATTCAGATAACTCCAGCACTTCACAGCAGGCAGTATAAAGCTTTTCTTCGGGAATCTGCTTTGATTTCGGACAGTATTTCTTACCCTTTGTGTTGTATGTAGAACAAATCCACACAATACCTGTCACAGTAGTTTTCCTCCGATAATTTTTGTTACAACAGCCGCATTTGATTTTTCCTGTAAAGGGATAAACAGCAACTGTAGATTTCGGGGGAGTAAAGAGTTCACTACGTTTTTTTAATAATTCTTGCACAGACTTAAAAATTTGAGGTTCAATAATCGGCTCATGACTTTCTTCAACGTAATATTGCGGAAGTTCCCCGTTGTTTTTTCTGCATTTTTTAGTGATGTGATTTTCTCGATAAGACTTCTGAAGGAGCATATTGCCAGCATACTTCTCATTTTGCAGAATTCTGCGAATGTCCTCAGTTGTCCATGTACAGCCGTTGATAGTAGGAACACGCTCCTCATTAAGCATATTGGCAATTTTTAGTTTTCCGATACTAGATAGATAATCAGAGAAAATTCTTCTGACAATTACAGCTTCTTCGGGTACGATTTCAAGACTGCCGTCAGCGGTACGCTTGTATCCGAGCATTCTCATGCTGCTAACCTTGCCTTGCTGAAAATCACTGCGTATTCTCCATTTCTGATTTTCGCTGACTGATAAACTTTCTTCTTGTGCAAAAGAGGCCAGAATTGTCAGCATAAGTTCTCCGTCAGAGGAAAGAATATTGATGTTCTGCTCTTCAAAAATCACCCCAATGCCTAAATTTTTCAGTTCACGTATGGTTTCAAGTAAAGTCACAGTATTTCGGGCAAAGCGTGAGATGCTTTTACACAGAATTAAATCGATTTCACCCTCACGACATTTTTGCAATAAAAGTTGAAAATTATCACGATTTGACTTTGTACCCGTCATTGCTTCATCGGCGTAAACACCGCAGAAATGCCAATCGTGGTGGCTCTGGATGTATTCACTGTAATATCGCACCTGTGCTTCAAGGGAATGAAGCATTGCGTCCTTACCGCTTGATACACGGGCGTATGCCGCTACATTGAGAACCTTCGGAATTTTCGGTGTATTAAATTTTACACGTTCTACTGTTTTTGCCATAAAATCGCCCGACCTTTCGTATCACATATTAAATCAGAAGAAACGATAAGTCAAGTTTTTTCACGATATATACTACACAAAGATAAACCGCATTTTTCGGCTATAATACGTTCAGTTTTCCGAAATTCTGCTACGGTAATTATGCCGTCGGACATGAGTTTTCTGAATAATGCAATTGCTACCCGATAGGCGGCAAGCCGCTGTAATTTTTCAGTTGTCATACCGTTTCTCCTTTCGGCAGGACTGTCCGTAGCATTTTTTTGAGCAGTATTTTCTGTGCTTTGACGGATAGGAGAAAATTTTCTTCCCGCAGACTACGCAGACGGTTTCTGTCATTTTCGCAGTAATGTGCGGATGCTTTCTCCACCACAGCATACGGCATTTATCAGAACAGAAGCGTTTTTTGCCTATAATTTCAGTTTTGCACATATCACAGACAGACTTGTTTTTACGAGAAAAAAACGATTTTACAGCACTTTCAGATAAATTCAGCTCTCCTGAAATATCTTTGTAACTAAGGCCGTTGTTTCGGAGTTCTGTTATTTTTTCTTTTTGAGATTGGTTCATATATTCACCCTCCATAATATATCTAAGGGAAACGCAAATGTTATCCCTTTCTGCTACTGTAGTCAAAAGAAAATGATGTAAATCGAACCCCTAAATAAAAAAAGGCTGCCGAGGAAAAACCCCCGACAGCCATAAACTTAAATATCCTTCTTATCAACCCAACCAGTCACATACTGACCAATGGGATTTTTACCGCAGAATGCAGATTTTGTTGTAATGCGGTATCTGCCATTAACTTCAACACCGTCATACAGATAGAACGTACCGCTTTTCTTTATGCCGGATTTTGCTGAAGAAGAAGCGTACAGCACAGCATTTTTCAGCGTAATCTTATCGCCCTTTTTATGAGCCTTTTCAGCTGTGAATACAGATGTTCCATTCTCATCAAACACAGAATATCCCGCCTTACAGGATTTCTTTGCATTTTTCAGGCTTTTGAACGCACCCGTCTGTGATTTCACATTATCCCACGAGGTACGCACACGATAAATCTGACCCTCTGTAAGATATTCCTGTACCTTTGCTTTAAACGCAACCCAGTGAGGCAAAATATACAGCGGACACATCTTGTAAGAATTTCTCATAGTATTGAGAGTATCAACATCGCCTTTTCTGCCGTCCTTGACATTCAGCCAGTGGGTATGCGTGAAGAGGCACTCAATACCGAGCCCATACTGTTTGAGCAGTGCCGCCGCCAGTCTTGCCGCATTGTCCTCGGACTTCTGGTCATTTTTATTGTACGCTGAACTCATAATACACTCAATAGCAATAGTCTTGCGGTTGCCGTTGCCGCTGCCGTCCGCAGCGTGCCAGCCGGATAAATCAAGGGGAAGATTCTGCCACGCACAAATGTGATCTACATAATAATGCACACGGACATCGTTCATGTTGCCATTGTAAGTAGCACGGGTGTACTGTTCCGCAGGCGTTGTTCCTTTCGCAACACTAATCCACGATGTGTTATGAATTGTAACACCAATAATTTTGTCCTCCATAGATACGGAGGGCATTGTAATATTTCGGGGATTATGCTTTGTGAGCAGAAATTCGTTGACAGTTACACCGCCGAGGGTTGTTGTCTTATCAGGTTTCAGAATTGCCATTATCATTTTCCTCCATTTCTTCGCTTCTCTTATGAAGCTGTTTTAAAACTTCCTGCAGCTGTTTCGGCACAGGTAAGCCAAGATGTGCGGCATTCTCCAAAAGAGAAACCCCTTCATTTGACAAGTAGAAAAAAATCACTGCTGTTCTCAAAATACTGCCGCCGCCAATAACGTACACATCGAGAATATGAGCAATACCCACAAGAATAAAAATAAGCACCTTTTTAAAGATGCCCTTAAATCCAACTTCGCTGGATAACTTCTTGTCGATAATTGCACACATCACTCCTGTGACGTAATCAGCGACAACAAACACAATTAATGCAATCATCAAGTTGTCACATCCTCCGAGAAAATAGCCGAGCCAGCCTCCGATTGCTGAAAAGCAGACTCTTGTCAACGTCCAGAATTCTTTCAATTTTCATCAGTCCTTTCTTAAATTTGGGTATAAAAATCCCGCCTGTGGAGTGAACCACGAGCGGTTGGAAGCGTTATTCTGTTCGACAAACCAAATGGGAATTAGTCGTTATAACTCAATATTGATTTCGTACTTATCGTCGATGAGTATATAGTTCACATTATACTTTTTTGCAAATTCTAACATCTGTGCATTTTCTGACAATACACTCTCCATTGTGCACCATTCATCATCCAAACGATTTTCAATGGTATTTGCATATTTCTTTATGTCAGAAAAGTAATTTCTGATATATTTCTCAGTCATTACAAGACAATAATATTTAATGTTTTTGAGATATTCGGAGTCAAAGTCCTTCTGCCAATCGAATGGAATGTAGCCACCTTCGACAATTAAGTTCTGCTTGTTTTCAATAGCCGTTTTTATCATTTCCCGAACAATCGGCCACAAGTATTCGGTTAATTCATTATCATCCATAGGGGTAAGTTCTGTGTTACCGCTACGAATTAAACCCATTTTCAGATGGTCTATTGACAGGTATGGATATTTATATTTTTCGAGCAATTTTTGGGCAAGTACAGTTTTGCCTGTATGCGATGCTCCTGTAATTAAAATAATCATTATCTCACCTACAAATTCTTATTTCCTAACTGTTTGATAAACCAAATTGGAATTTAACGCTTACCTGTTTGTATTAATCGAATAAGTTCTTCGACATCATCAAAATCATCATAGCCTACAACAATTCCCTATCGATGATAAACTATACAATTTATCTGTAATATTCCTCCGGAATATCTTCCTCTTTTATACACAAATCCCTATCTGTTTTCTCCCAAATTTTTCTAACCGTATCCGTCATCTTTACAACATCGCAACAGTACACCAAGGCATCCCCTAACTGATGATATGTAACTGCTCTCGCATATTCAAAGGCCTTTTTGTAATTAGGATAATAATCCGATACGCAGGTATCAGAAGCTGCTGTAAAATGTGTATGAAATGGTGGAGAAGTTATTTCATTTCCATCATAATCCTTAATAGTAATCTGAAATGCTTCTGGATTCAGTCTATCTGGAATATCAAGACGCTCATCCACTGCGTGAAGATATGTATTTCTCTCATGGCCTACTCCCACTAAGAGAACCTTGCCATTTTCCTCATACAGTCTGCTTATGCAACTTCCCATAGGTGCGGGACTTGCCGCATTTTCTTCACCTTTTACATAGTCAGCAGCACCCTTACCAAACACTGTAACCGAATGTGTAGGATGCAGGGAACGCACCCCATCAGCTCTAAATGCAGCCACTTTAGCCAACGCTCCTATACAAGGCTCTGTGTTTCTCACATCATAATGCGGATGCTCCCTATCTACATTTGCCCAGGTATGCGTAGGCACTATAAACAGTCCATCCGTAAGATACTGACAAAAGCCATCTATCAGGCCATCTGCACCATTTTCAATCTCTCCTACAGCACGCAGGGAACAGTGAATTGTAACCTTGTCGTTATGCTTTATGCCACAACCTTCTAGTAATTCGAATATATCGTTCTTGGTAACCATATTCATTCTTCCTCCTTCAAATTCTTGCATGCTTTCAACTCTCCACAAGACTGACAGTTTCTGTTCACTACAAATCTTGATTTTTATTTACAAATCTCCATCGCAATGCTTTTCCATTCTTCATTACAAATATTATAAGTCAAGCTATATCCATTTTCGACAAATCCAACTGCTTTGTAACAATGATAAGCACTTGGATTATTCTCAAAAACCTCTAATGTCACTTTCGATGCTCCATAAAGTTCAAATGCAAATTTTATACCTAACTGCAGCATTTGTTTCCCATATCCTTTTCCTCTTGCCTTGGGATTTAGAATCACATACCCGAAACTTAATTCACCTTCTACTTCTCCAGGTTGGCCAAGGGTAAAAAAACCTACTATTCCATCTTCATCAAAAGCAACAAACGGGAAATATTTTTCATTATCTATTCTTCCAGAAACTGCCTGTTCCAGGCGTTCCGCCGAAACAGGAAAATTGCCCAATCTTCCTTCACTCCATTTATAAAATGTGTTCTCATCTTGAACCCAAGTTACTATTTTCTGACTATCATTTTTTCGATATGGTCTTAAGTTAAGCATAACTTCACCTCCGTCAAATTCTTATTTTCAAGCCAGTTTACTTTCTTCTATTATACACTATTTCTCCCAAAAAGTCAATTCATAACCTCCACCTTTTTCACAAGAGGGTGCGTATTATTTGACCTGCCAAGCCAGCCTCCGATTGCTGAAAAGCAGACTCTTGTCAGCGTCCAGAATTCTTTCAATTTTCATCAGTCCTTTCTTAAAATGGTTATAAAAATACCGCCTGCGGGGTGAACCACGGGCGGTTGTTGACGGTATTAAGTTTTATAAATCAGAATTTAGTATAATCAGTTTATTGCTATATCGATTATATAATCTAAAACTTCATAGAAGTCAGAAAACTCTGAACAATCTTCTTTTATGCTGTCATAACCTTCATATTCATAAAAGAAGAACGAACCGTATCTTGCATCATAACATATTTGGCACGAATTATAAAATCCTATAATCAGAAGTTCTTTTGGGACCTTGCCTTCTGTAAAATCATAGTTAATCTTAAATCGATCATTAAAATCGACGCTGTACAAATAGGAATCTCCCCCGAAAATTTTAGCACCATTTGATAGCCTGAGAAATGCTTTATAGGATTCGGGTATTATAATATGCATTTCTTTCTCAAAAGCGGCTATTTCAGAATCTGTTGCGGGGGAATTAAATTCTGAATGCATCCAGTCGCCGTCGTTGTTTATTATTTGTTCAATACGTTTTTGCATAATTAACTCCTAATAAGATAAATTCCGATTTACCGATCTACTCGGTTTCCTCTATTATACACCATTTCCCTAAAAAAGTCAATTCACAACCTCCACCTTTTTCACAAGAGGGTGCGTATTATTTGACCTGCCGAGCCAGCCTCCGATTGCTGAAAAGCAGACTCTTGTCATTGTCCAGAATTCTTTCAATTTTCATCAGTCCTTTCTTAAAATGGATATAAAAATACCGCCTGTGGAGTGAACCACGGGCGGTTGTTAGCAGTATTTAGTTTTGTAAATCAGAATTTAGTGCATTTGTAATATTAGTTTGGAAACAAATTCATGAAGAGCATTCTGTTCTGATGCTGATAATGTGTCGGACAAATCAATTTCATGGTATCGGTCAATGTATCTATTTACCGTGCCAAAACAAAAATCAGGTAAATAGCCGACTGCATCAACAAGACTATGATAGAATAAAATGACTTGAACGACTTGTTCTTCCATACTGATATAATATTCCCAAACATCATCAAGTTCTCTGGCAATATTATTTGAATTGAGTTCCCGATATCCACCATTTTTTACAAATGTCGTATAAAAGCACTTCTTGAAGTGCTCAATCAATCCATAAAAACCTTTTTCTTTTAATTTCATGATGTAATTTCCTCCATAAATTCCGATTTACCGACCTAATATTTTCTTATTATACACCATTTCTCCCCAAAAGTCAATTCATAATCTCCACCTTTTTCACAAGCGGATGCGTATTATTTGACCTGCCAAGCCAGCAAAGATAATACTGCCCAGGAGTTACAGCGTCACACAAACCAAGAGAAGTGATGAATGTATCGCATTGCAGCCAGTAAAACGGCACATCCACATAATTTTTGTTGGCAAGAGATGTATAAACGTAGTTCTGAATCGTGTCCCATTCTTCCTTGCCTGCTGTTGGAACAAGAAACATACCGCCACGCTCTGTGCAACCCGATTGATAACACATAGCAATAGCTGTCTGCGAATCAACATTAATCGGAGTTGTACTGCCTGTGCAGACAAAACCGTCCCAGCCGAAATCAGCTTGACTGTAGTTGAGAATATAGCCGTTGTTCTCATTGCAGAATGGCTTGTTATTGCGGATATATCCGCTTAAATCCTGTATGCCGTTCTGAAAAATAGTGTAAATGGTATCAGCGTATTTTTCGGGAACTTCTTCTGCAACGAAAACAGGCTGTCGTTTCGGATTGCCGCCTTGAATTTGTAAAATCTTCGGAATAAGCGTGTTCAGCGTTTCAGAAGAATCAGCCTCAACACCCTTAATCCGCAGATTATTTGCAAGCTGTTCTTTCTGTTTCAATAGTTCTTCCAGATATTTCGCAATCATACTTCCACCTCCACAATTTTTGCAAGTATTGTTTCAACTCCCGACAGCTTTTCAACACAGTTATTCCATTCTGCAACAGATTCAGCTGTAATAGAATCAAGAACAGCAAGATTTTTATGCTGATGCAGATTTCCTTGTATTTCAGTTTTGAAATTTTTAATCTGATTATCAACATATTCGGGAGTTTTGTCCCATTTTTCAATTTTTTCAGCTGTAATTTCATCAAGAGCAGATTGATTGTTATGAGTATGAGATTTTTTTGATAAGTTATCAATCTGCTCCTGCTGTGCGGAAATATCCCTTTTTAAGCTGTCATGTAAGTAAATTAGTGCAGTCTGTGTAACATATTTTGACAAGTCAAGTTCTGAGCCATTTTCGCCTTTTAAGGCATCAAGCCATTCAGACTCTGTTCCAACAAAGCCGTTTTTTACGGCTATTTCATAAGCTGATAAACCGTCTTTGCCGTCAATACCATTTATACCGTCTGTGCCATTTGTGCCGTTCATACCGTCCTTACCGTCAGCACCATCTTTACCGTTTATGCCATCCTTGCCATCTGCACCGTCCCTGCCGTCAGTTCCTTTCAGGCTGTTCAGCCACTCTATAAGCGTACCTGTAAAGCCATTCTGAACAGCAAGTTCATAGGCAGATAAGCCGTTTTCTCCGTCTTTTCCGTTTATGCCGTTGCCGCCCTCTGATACTATTTTTTGTATTTCAGCCAAAAGCTGTGCATACAAATCGGGAGTAGGCGGCACATTACAGCTTTCGCCGTCAAAACCCGAAGGTCTGATATTAAGTGTCACAGGCACAGTTGTCGCACGAATAGTTGTATCGGAATCACTGTCATAACCGAATACACTCATTTTCACCATGCCGGGATGTAATTCCGACGGCAGCAGACAGGATAAACCGTCAACGCCTAATACACGGTTGTAAACCGCATCGCACTGGGAGAACTGCACAACCTTATGCAAATTCTTCCATGAGCAGTCAAAGGTAAATTTCAGCGTCACAAAAGCAATCTGTCCACTTGCAATGACCTCACGCTCCGTGATTTCAATATGCTGTCCTTTGACAAAAAATTTCATCATGCGATAATCTCCTCCCATGCTTCACCATTCAGCACAAATGCACCGTCTATGCAGGAAATACGCTCCAACGGGCAATAAGCAGCATTCATAAGATTTTTGTATCCGACAACGGATTTTAAATCATCAATTGTACCCTCGTATGTAATTTCTTTTAGGCTACCGCAATAATTAATGCAATAAGCATTGATGCTTTTTACATTTTTGCTTATTGTCAGTTTAGTAAGAGAAGTACATTGCGTAAACATAAAGGGAGAAATTAATGAGGATTCAACGTAAACGGATTTAAGCTTTTCACAGCCGTTAAATGCATAGCTGCCGATTTCTTTTACATTAAACGGAATGGTCACACTCTCAACTGCACAGCAGACAAATGCCTTTTCTCCGATAGTTTTCACATTTTTCGGAATAATAAGCGATTTCAGACCGCCAACGGAATACATAAAGAAACATCGTTCTCCGATAGCTGTTAATGTTGTAGGCAACGATATTTCTGTCATATTCGTACAGCGTTCAAAAAGGCTGCTGCCCAGAGCTGTAATACCCTCACCAACATCAAGTGCTGTGATTTCCGTGTTTTCAAAGAACGGTGAATTGCCGATTTCATAATCATAAGTCGCACCTGTACCACGAATTGCAAGCCTGCCGTTGGAGTACATGATGTAATAAGCAGAATCGCCAATACTGCCGACTGCGGTTACATCTGCCGTAAAATCGTCAAGACGAGTAGTGAGGGACGCAACCTGTGAAGATAAATCCTGTACCTGCTTTGTCAAATCAGCAACTGTCGAGCGATACACGGAAAGTGCCATAAGAATTTCAGAAACACGACATTTGCCCAGAACACATTTCACATAGCCGCACTTACTTTCATCCTCACGAATATCAAAAATATTATCGTTTGTGATTGATTTTGTACCGCCTTTGAGGAATACAGCAGCAAGAGTAAGAAACTTCTTGCTTGCCGTATCCTCAAATACGGGAATTGCGGGCGTTATCGCCGCTGTGCCGGACTTTACTTCAAGCTTGCAGGCACGGACATTTTCGCTCACATCACAGCTGATGCCAATTGTTACATACCGTGAAAGTGACTCATCCACATATTTCGTTAAATCCAGCGTATACGGCGTATCATTGATGAAATAATGTCCGTCAATCCATGCTTTTCCTGTGCCGATAATTACATTTGTGCCACTTCCGGCAGTCACAGAAAAACAATCACCGTAGGTGTCAAACACACCGTTGCAGATGATACTGGAGAGGTAATTTGTAAAATCCTCTGCCGTGTACGTCCTGTCCATATTTTTTGCATTAAAAAATCCGTAAGAAAAACTCATAATATCACACTCCCTTAAATGTTGGTGTAAGTGTCCTGCCGTTCTGGTCGTAACTTTCAATCATCCCCACAAGCTGAATTTTCGGCTGAATCAAGCCGAAACGCTCATGCTCAACGGTCACATAATCGCCAACGAAATAATCTCTGTTATACTGATACTGCCGATTATCAGCGGCAATGGTGGATTCGCTGATTTCGGTAATCGGAATAAGGTTTTCAGCACCTTTCTCCATAAGCAATCCGAGATAATCCTCCTCCGAAATCTGCACTGTTTCTCCGTCAACCTGCGTTTCATCGGACACATCTTTTGCGTCTACATAAACCTCATAACGCTCAAGAAGTGCAGGCTCATCCCCACGATAGCAGACCGTCCGCTTACGCTCTGAACCCTCACCACAGCCGAGGACATATGCAACATTCTTCCGCACTGATAAGTCCATAGAATAGCCAAAAATCAGCAGATTGCAGTAAGCATCCGAGAACACAATATATGCATTCTCCTCCTGCAAAATACTCCTGTCCGTGCCTTGTGAGAGATCGAGCATCATCGTGTATACACCGCTTCCAGCAGAAGTCTCCTGTAAGCGGATATTTGCCGTACCGCCGATCATCTCACAGACCTTAAAAATCCAGTCCATAAGGTTTTCATAGCTGACCTGCAATCGGGACTTCTGCTCCCAGCAAGTACCGCTAGCATTGCCATTACGAAGTCCGGGAATCATACGATTATCATACTGCATACAGTTGCGATACACTGCTAATCTCACCATATCCGCATAGCTTGTCAGAACAGAAAATGAAAGCGTCGGATAAATAATTCTTCGAAAAAGCAGGGACATCAAAAACCGCCCTGTCACCGTCAGATAATCGCCGTTTTCCGCATCCGTTTCCAGCGTGACTGATTCAATAATGCCGTAGTGCTGTTTATCATCATCCCGACCGACAATTCTACCAGTCTGAAAAACCTCAATATTGCGAGCATTGGCGGCAATATATACTTCAAAATTACCACATCCATAATACTGCACATCCCATAGCAGACTTGAAAAGCTGTCGCACACGGCGGTGAGTGTGATTGTCACGCCACTATCGGTTGGATTCATTTCGTAAACTTCAATCTGCATCCTATACCCCCAAGAACGAATTTGTGTGCATCAGCGTGATTTTCAGATTCTTGATATTCTTCACCGCCTGCACATGGAACGTGTTCAGGCCCTCACGGAGCGTCAGCCATGTGGAGCCTGCCACCAGCCGATTGATGATATTGCTGTCCACGCCGTTTCGGGTGAGCGTAACCGTTTTATTGCCTGTTTTTGTGGAAATTGTGATAATATCCCCACGCAGGATTTCGCCCTTAATTTGCAGATATTCGCCAGTATCGGCGTTGTAAATGGTCGGTGTTACCGCCGCAACTTCGGGAACAGTCACATCTGTCACGGCTTCAATCTGAATGATGCATCCGGTTTCATCGCCGTCATTGCAAATCTCTATGTTATCCGTGGTGCTGTAGCTGCCGAGGACAAAAGGCTCATTGCTCTGCGGAAATGGAAAGAAAAATCCGCCTGAAACACGGCTATAGCATGCGTGAATGGCGGAGGTGCTGTACCAGTACGGGGCGGGGCAGAGAATAGAAATCTGACCGTTTGTGCGGGTCTGGAAATTATCAATCTCGCAGGTCTCCACATAGCCCTCTGTGTACACGTCAATGCCAGCAGTCTTGTAGAAAACCTTGATATATCGGGACGGCTTCACAACACGATAGAGAGCGTGACGGCGTTTTTCCAGCCCCACACCACGCATTTCAAAGCTGATGACGAGGTTTCGCTTTTCGATGAAAGCATTGTTGAGGTAGCTGCCGTCCACACCTGCGTAGCTGGAAGTACTGACCGTTCCGGGCGGTGGGTGTAACCCTGTGATTTTTGAGGTCATGTACTGATTGGCGGTCGTGGTCATGTCGATACGGTCGCCGGAGGAGTTTTCGAGGATTAGAGTTAAGAACATGGGACACCGCCTTTCTATCAGTTGACTTTTCAGTAAAAATAGGGTATAATTACAATAGAATTGTTAAGGGAGGCATCATTAATGGGACAACCACGAACTGTCGTGAATACGCTGATTCATGAAAAGAAAAGAAAAATCAGCGGTGGACTTTATCACAGACTGCAGGTGGATTTTGCGTACAATTCCAATCATATTGAAGGCAGTCACCTTACGCACGAACAAACACGATATATCTTTGAAACCCACACTATAGATGGAACAGCCCATGTTAACGATATTCTGGAAGCCGCTAACCATTTCAAGTGCATCGACTTTGTGCTTGATACTGTTAACGAGCCGATTACGGAAACATATATCAAGCATCTGCATAGACTTCTGAAAAATGGATTGATTGAAGACGACTATGATGATGTTGTCATTGGCGATTATAAAAAATATCCCAATGAAGTCGGACAGATCGGCACAGTTCATCCGAAAGAAGTTGCATCTCATATGGAAGGACTTATTGCTGAATTTTCTTCAAAGAAGCAGATTGATCTGTATGACGTAGCGGAATTCCATGCGGAATTCGAAAGGATCCATCCGTTCTATGATGGCAACGGAAGAATCGGCAGACTGCTTATTCTCAAAATGTGTCTTGAAAATGACATCGTTCCATTCTATATCAACGATGAAAGCAAGATTTTCTACTATACAGGACTGAAAGAATGGCAGATGGAGCAGAAGCATGAACGTCTGATTGATGTATTTCTTTCCATGCAGGATGATATGAAGTGCATCCTTGATTACTTTGAAATCGAATATGATAAAACAGATTTTCGTGCAAGGGATTTAATCACAAAACATACAAAACCATAACCTATCCCTCCTTCACCGCATTCCTCGTAAGTCTATAAATCTCCAGCCGTGACAGTGCTTTCGGACTATTATTAGTCTGATTCACCGTCCGGCTGTTGTCGTTGTTGTAGTAATTGTTCACGACAGACGCACCGCCAGTACTGCCCACAACAGCGGCAGACGCCCCATCGAGCCGATAACTTAGATCCGACTGCATCGTCAGTTTCATCGTTTCGGCAACACCGGAAACCGCCTTTTCTACGTACTTTTTGCTCTTGTTGATGCCGTCAGCAAGCCCACGCATGAAGTCCGGCATCCAGCTTTCGTAGTCGGTCAGCGGGCCTTTATCCGGCACGGAAAAGTGCAGAAACTCACGGATGGTATCGGCAACGCCTGTGACGCAGTCCGCAAGACTGCCGATCATGCTCTTGATGCCGTCAATTATTCCGCTGATAATGTCCGAACCCCAACTCCAAGCGTCGGTGGCAAGCCCTTTCACAAAGTCCACAGCAGTATTGAAACCGCCCTTTACGGTATCAACAATCCCAGAAATCTTCTCCGAAACAGCAGACTTGATATTCTCCCAGATACTTGAAACGGTTGTTTTAATTTTATTTAGCACATCGGAAATAGTGGTTGATACACTGTTCCAAGCTGTGGAAACCTTGCTTTTGATGCTGTCAAGCACAGCTGAAATTGCCGATTTTATGCCGTTCCAGATACTTGATACAGTTCCAAAAATTACAGTCAGCACTGTGTCAATGACCGTTCTGATACTATTCCAGATAATATCAAATGTATTTTTGATGCCCTCCAGAAGCGGAGAGAGGAACGAAACGATGCCATTCCAGATAGTGGATATTTTCTCCGAAATCCAGTCCATAGCCGTGCCGATGAGAATCTGAATCGCCTGAAAAATAGTCTCAAACAGGTATCGGAATGCCTCCAGCAGCGGGGCGAGAAAATTGTAAATCTCGATGAAAATGCCTGTGATGAAATCCTTTACCGCAGTAAAAATTGTCGTTGCAACTATTTGGATTGCCGTGATAATATTCGTAAATGTGGTATAAATCGCCGTCCATGTATTCACGAAGAAATCACGGATTCCCGTCATAATGCCTGTGAAGAATGAGGAAATCGAAGTCCAGATACCCACAAAGAAATCCTTGATACCAGTCCATATCTCATTCCAAGAAGTGCCAAACCAACCGAGAACCACATCGGCAACATTTTTGATGACATTGAGAATATTTTTGAATGTAGACACAAGCAAATCCCAGATGGAAACGAAAATGCCCTTGACACCATCCCACATCTGTTCCCAGTCGCCTGTGAATAATCCTACAAAAATATCTAAAGTTCCAAGAATAACTCCGGAAACAGCAGATAAAACATCGGCAATTAATTTAAATGCTCCCTCAAATACAGGAGCAAGCACAGAGCAAAGTGCGTCCCACGCAGCTTTCAGCATTTCAGTAAAGTTTTCAAAATCAAAACCAAGTTCATTAACTCTTGAAACAATACCGTCCGCAAGTCCTGAAAATGTTTCCTTGATCTGATTCCAGATGCCGATGATGTTATTCTTGAATTCATCATTCGTATTCCATAAATGCACAAATGCTGCCACAAGTGCTACAACCGCCGCAACAACAGCAAGAATTGTACCAAGTGAAACACCCAATGCACCCGTCACAGCTGCAACACCGCCCTTGACAGCGGCAATGGCGGCAGGTGCTTTTGATACGACTGAAATGATACTTCCTACACCTGAAATCGTCTTGCCGATGACAATTAGCAGAGGACCCAATGCTGCCGCAATGAGAGCGATTTTGACTATTGTTTCCTTTGTTTGCGGATCAAGCTGATTCAGCTTATCCACCAAACTCTGAATATGGGAAACGATGGAACGGATAGTCGGCATGAGAATGTCCGAAAAGGAAATCGCCAGTTCTTCAAGTTGTGATTTCAGAATGGTCAGCTGTCCCGTGAGGTTGTCCTGCATGGTTTCTGCCATGGCAAGGGATTTGCCGTCACAGGAAGAAATCGCACCCTGTAGCTTGTCAATATCTGATGGTGCAGCGTTCATCAAAGCAAGAAATCCCGACATGGCATTTTTGCCTACAAGAGCCTGTGCAGCAGATGCCTGTTCTGATTCAGTAAGCTGAGAAAATGCACCTCTGCAATCTGCAAGAATATCTGTCAGTTCTCGCATGCTGCCGTCAGCATTGGTGGTCTGTATTGCAACATCTCCCAGATTTTCACCGCAGAATTTCACTTCACCTGAAAGTGCCGTCATAATTGTACGTAAAGATGTACCCGCCTGTGTTGACTTAATACCTGCATTTGCCATAAGTCCGATTGCCTGTGCAGTATCTTCACAGGAGAAACCAAGTGCACCTGCAATAGGAGCTGCATATTTGAATGTTTCTCCCATCATGCTGACATTGGTGTTGGCATTGGAAGATGCCGCCGCCAGTACATCAGCAAAATGACCGCTGTCGGCAGCAGTTAAGCCGAAAGCGGTCAGAGCGTCAGTTACAATATCAGAGGTAGTTGCAAGTTCTTCACCCGATGCAGCTGAAAGATTCATAATTCCTTCGATACCGCCGAGCATATCCTCCGTTTTCCAGCCTGCCATCGCCATGTAGTTCATAGCTTCAGCGGCTTCGGATGCGGAGAATTTTGCTTTACTGCCCATTTCACGAGCCTTTTCACGGAGAGCGTCCAATTCTTCTCCTGTTGCACCCGATACAGCGGCAACCTTTGACATAGCGGCATCAAAATCAGCGCCTGTCTTTACGGCAATCGTGCCGAGTGTTGCAACACCTGCGGTCACAGGCAGCAATTTTTCGCCTGCGCCTGAAATCTTATCGCCGACCTTCTGCATGGTTGCGCCTGCCGCCTCAAGCTTTGCAAAGGCGGTATTTGTTTTCTCTGCTTCATTTTGTAGATTGCGGAGCTCATTTTCTGTTTCAATAATCTCACGTTGTAATGCATCATACTGCTGTTGAGTGATTTCACCGTTTGCAAGTGCCGTATTTGCCTGTTCTGCGGCAGTTTTGAGGGTATCAAGCTTTTCTTTGGTGGAAGTGACCGCATCCGCAAGCAGTTTATGCTTTTGTGAGAGTAATTCTGTATTGCTTGGGTCAAGCTTCAGCAGCTTTTCAACGTCTTTCAACTGTGTTTGAGTGGTCTTAATGTTTTTATTGACGCTTTCAAGAGCCTTAGAAAGCTTAGTGGTATCGCCGTTGATTTCAACGGTGATGCCTTTGATTCTGTTTGCCATGGGTGGTCACCTCCTTCGTGAGGGCATAAGAAAAGCCGTCTGTGATTGTTAGTCACAAACGGCTATGTAATAATATTCAGTTCAATATATTGGAATTTAGAATACTCCTTTATTGTACTTTTTTTGCACCGCAACAATGCAACCTATACCAACCACCAAACCTATGATAAGTATAGCAACAGCAAGCGTAAGCAAATTTTTAAACAGTCCTATAATGCCGCTAAGTAGCATTACAGTTGCGATAACAAGCATTGCCTTTCCAAAGGCTTTTCCGTAGGCTGATTTATTTGTGACTTTTGTTTGGTGGTAATCGTGAATCAAATGCGTTTTTCCCTTGTAAATTGCAATACCCAGTACTGTAAACAGAACTGCAACCAGAAACATAATAATAGAATATAACAACAAATAAACACCCCTTTAAATTCTTATTTGTACACGCACCTGTACAATATAAATTATACCATGGTGAGCCGAAAAGTCAATGTCAGAACGGATCAGAATCTGATTGACACGCCCGATAATCATACTCCGCCTCATCATTCTCCCTCTCCATAAAAATATCATTGACGAGTCCAATCGACAGCAGATCCATATCCGCCATCGACAGACCCAACTGCACACAACGGAGCAGAAGCACTTGGCTGTATCGCCGCCAATCTCGACGGTAATGCCTTTGATTCTGTTTGCTATGGGTGGTCACCTCCTCGTCAGGGTATGAAAAAAGAGCCTGTTATGGCTCTTAAAATATATATGAAAAAGCACCGCCGGAGCGATGCTTTTAAATGATGTAATATTATTCTTCGTTTTTAAAAAGAACACGCATATAATCACTCTTGCCATAGAGAATCCTGTCGATATATACATCTGTTCTGTTTGTGCGATAAAAAGCCATATAATTACCATAAATAACATAGCGATAGCCGCTGTTCAATCCTGAAAGAAAATACAATGGTGTACCCATTTCTGGTTGATTTGACAGCATTTCAACGGCATCCATGATGCCATCGATTGTATTTTGTGCAGCGATAGGATTACAGAGGTTCTGGGAAATGTAAGTCCAGATTTCATCAAGGTCGTTCAATGCGGTCGGTGAATAATGTAGCTCAGCCATTTGCTTTTCTCCTGAAATGTTCTCTTACATCATCGGATGAGAGCCAACCCTGTTCTTCACCGGCTTTTCTGCCTTTATCCAGTTCACACATAAGACGAAGAGCAGCTTTTGCCTTTTCATATTCTTCCTGTTCAGCGATGTCAACAATTGCGTAGCATCCTCTGCCGTTTTTCGTCAGATAAACAGGTGCGCCGAAAGCAACATCCTGCAAAACAGCGGAGTAGTTTCTTAAATCGGAAATCGGTTTGATAATCGGCATAAAATCACGCCCCTTCTTTTAGGTTACTTCTATTATAACCGATTTTTACATAAAAGTCAACATCAAATCTTACTACAAATTTTACTTAAAATTAGTCTAAATCTGATTGACATGCCCGATAATCATACTCCGCATCATAATTCTCACGCTCCGTAAACATATCATTGACAAGCCCAATCGACAGCAGATCCATATCCGCCATTGACAGACCTAACTGAACACAAAGGAGCAGAAGCACTTGGTTGTATCGCCGCCGATCTCGACCGTGATGCCCTTGATTCTGTTTGCCATGGGGTCACCCCCTTCGTGAGGGCATAAGAAAAGCCGTCTGTGATTGTTAGTCACAAACGGCTATGTAATAATATTCAGTTCAATATATTGGAATTTATCGGTTTGATGTTGGGAATGCATTAAACCAGGCTCGTTCGTCAAAATCTTTTTTCTTGGGAAGAACAGGTGCCGATTTTGCAATACCAATAGGAAGAAAACAAACCAACTCATACTCGTTTGGTACACCTAGAATCTATGCCATTTGAAGGCCAATTCTATCTTCATCCGTGATATGGCCTTCATACCAACAGCTTTGATATCCAAGTTCTGTAATAGCGAGAAGCATGTTTTCAATGGCTGCAGAATAGTCCTGAACAGCAAAGCATTTATCACGATATGCATAAATTCTCTGTGTAAGAACACATATCATTGCTGGTGCAGTTTCGCCTACAGGAGGCACAATTACTCGATGAAGTTTGTCCAGTACAGAAGGTTCATCAACCGCTATCAAGCTCGTTGTCTGTTTATTGCATCCTGATGGAGCAGCCAATCCTGCTTGCATGATTTTAATCAAATCTTCTTTAGGAACGGGCGTATTCTCGTACGCACCGCGATAACTATGTCTGCTGTTAATCAAATCCAGTATATTCATGGCATCATCCACCAAATTCTTATTTTCCTAGCTGTTCGACAAATTGTAATTTATCCGTCTAACCTCTCAATGAACGCTGTTATGATTCTGCTGCATTCCTCTGGTTTGTCCAAAAACAGGACATGATCGCCCAGAAGCTCAACGACTTCGCAGTTACCGAGCTTTTCACAATAAGGCTCTTCCCATTCCGTGCGTCGCTGTTCCATCAGGCGAAGTGCTTCCTCATAGACCGCATCCTCGCTCGCATCCTTCATGGAAGCAGGCACCCAGATATTGAGCAGCGATTCCGCAGTAATGCCGTCATTGATGAAGTCCTCTTTTGTGCGGTAGGCGTAGGAAGCGGAGATGGAGAGCTTGGGAATCTCCGTTGTCTGCATTTCCCTCCATACATAATCCTGGTCCAATGTCAATAAAGTAGACAATAAAAAGAGGAGAGCTAAGTAACGAGAGATTCAGCAGCAATGGGTGGGAGCCCGTTGTTATGAGAGTGCGGACGCATGGAATTATAGAAACCATGGATGTAACAGAACAAAGCG
>JAZRCW010000029.1:0-67451 GCA_045659945.1 Ruminococcus sp.
GGCGCTGTGGATTGCGGAGAGCCAGATGATGCAGGAAACGGAATCGCTCATGCAGATTGACCTTGATTTCCTGCCGCTGAAAAGCTATGCCAACATCGTGGAGGGCAATGCTCTGCGTATCGACTGGGAGAGCGTTGTGCCAAAGGACAGGCTGTCTTATATTATGGGTAATCCGCCGTTTGTAGGGGCAAGACTTATGTCTGCCACACAAAAGGACGATGTATTCACCATTTTCGACAGCGTAAAGAACAACGGCAATCTTGACTATGTTTCGTGTTGGTATAAGAAAGCCGCTGATATGATGACAGGGACAGAAATTAGAACGGCACTTGTTTCTACAAACAGCATTACACAGGGCGAACAGGTTGCGATTCTTTGGAAAAACCTGTTTGAAAATGGAGTACATATTGATTTTGCACATCGTACATTCCGTTGGGATAGTGAAGCAAGTATCAAAGCTCACGTTCATTGTGTAATTGTTGGTTTCAGTAAAGCACCAAACAAAACAGAAAAGAGATTATTTGATAGCGGTGCTGTCAAGATCGTTGAGAATATCAATGGGTATCTTGTTGAAGCGGAGGATGTTGTAATTGAAAGCAGAACAAAATCACTTTGCGATATACCGAAGATAGGAATTGGAAACAAACCAATTGATGGCGGATTTTATCTTTTTGAAGAAACTGAAATGAATGATTTTATAAAGAAGGAGCCGAATTCTAAACCATATTTCAAGAAATGGCTTGGTTCAAAAGAATTTATCAACGGATATTATCGCTATTGTTTGTGGCTTGGTAATTGTTCACCTAAAGAATTGCGTTCTATGCCTGAGTGCATGAAAAGAGTTGAGTCAGTAAGGAATTTCAGACTTGAAAGCACAAGTGCTGGTACAAGAAAAATTGCCGATAAACCGACTCGTTTTCACGTTGAAAATATGCCAGAAACGAACTATATTCTTATTCCCAAAGTATCATCTGAAAATCGTAGATATGTTCCTATGGGGTTCTTAACACCTGATGTTTTATGTAGTGACCTTGTATTTATTGTTCCTAATGCCTCTCTTTATCATTTCGGTGTTCTTACATCTAACGTCCACATGGCTTGGATGCGTACTGTTTGCGGCAGATTAAAGAGCGACTACCGCTACTCTAAAGACATTGTCTACAACAACTTCCCGTGGTGCAATCCCACAGAAGAACAGAAAGCAAAAATCGAGAAAACCGCACAGGCTATCCTCGATGCCCGTGCAAAATATCCCGATTGTTCCCTTGCCGACCTCTACGACGAAGCGGTGATGCCACCCGAACTGCGTAAAGCACATCAGCTCAATGATCGTGCTGTTATGGAAGCGTATGGCTTCTGGGGGAAGCTAAACTCCGAATCTGAGTGCGTGGCGGAGTTGCTGGGGATGTATAGGAAGCTTACCGAAAAGTAAAGTGAGCCAGGTGCAATATGGAACAGAAAATGCTCGACAGAGATACATACAAGAAAATCAAGGGTATGACCCGTGAGGAGATGCAAAACTTTCTCACCAACTATTACAACAACGTCATTGAAAATGCTGAAGTTCCTTCACTTGATCTTGTTGAGCTGAGAAAGGAAATTGGCAGTATCAAGGGTGTCGGTGAAAAGCGACTTGATGATATTATGTCAATTATAGAAAAGTATTTAAGATAAAAATAATAACAGAATGTAAATATAGACAAGGTGTATCTTGGGATAATCTCGCTCCCGAATTTTGATACTCTCTGCCCAATATTATATTTTTAAAAATTTTAGCCTGCTGAAAAATCAGCAGGCTTTAATAATACTATTCAATCTCCACCGCCCTGACAGTAACTCTGCTCTGACCGCCAAGAGTACAGGTAAACAGCGTCATATCCCAGGATTCAGCAGAGCCGAAATCCATACCGTCGATATCTCTGCCGTCAAGCTGGATTATTTCGGTAATCTCATATGTGTGAACTGTTCCGTCAGCTTCGGTGAATGTAAAAATCTCACCTCCGCCAAGTTCTGACAATCTGCCGAAATGTGACCAGTAATTATGTGCCGCTATGATTATATCCCCCTCAGCAACACTGCCCTTGTATCGACATGGAGCAATATTCAGCTTCGGATAACTCCAATCCCCCATAACAGGCAATTCAAGCTGTAAATCGGGAATTGTTACAATTCCGATATATCCATTATCTGCAATGACTACAGTAGGTTCTTCTTTGGGTACAGTTGTAGGCTCAATATCATATTCCGCAAGAATATCCCCTGCTGTAGGTATCTCTGTTACCGGCTCTGTAGGCGGCGGTGGCGGTATAATTTCCACCAGTTCTACAAGTACCGACTGTGCCGCTTCTCCGCTTTTTTCATTTTCATTTCTGTTGTAGAAAACAAGGGACATCGCCGCTATTAGCAGCAATGTCCCAAGTACCACACAAAATAATCCGTGTTTTTTATTCATCTTCGTCCCTCTTTGAGCCGTTGATTATTTTTGCACCTATAGCAACGAGAACAAGTCCAGCTCCTGCCATTACAGGCACAGGCCACCATAACTGTCCTGTTTGCGGAAGCTTGCTTGTTGTAGTTACCTTGGGAGTTGTTTTTGCTGTAGTAGTTGTTGTTGTTGTGCTCGTTGTGTTTGTTGTAGTCGATGTTGTAGCATCATCCTCGGCTACAATGTCTTTTGTAACTGTTGTTGTCGATGTGGTTTCAGTTGTAGTAGTTGTGGTTGTAGTTGTTACTTCTTCCACTACAGGAGGTGGAAAGTCAAGCTCCCAGTCAAATCTAAAATCAGGAACATATGTGTTCTCCACAACATACTGTCTGATGTTGTTTTTATAGACAACCGCACAACCCTCGGGAATTACACGCTCCATCATTGTCCATTCAGCTACTGTTTCTACCTCCCATGAATAACTCCAGTTATTTGCTTCGGAAAGAATTACAGACTCATAGAATTTATGGTTGCGGTAAATATCAACAACTATTTCAGTTGGCTTTGTGGGGAGGTTTTCGTCATTTTCCCATACTTTCAAAAGCTGAAAACGCTGCATTTCTCCTGTTAATACTGCTTCATTTGTGATTTTCGGATATATGGTTTTCTGGGCTTCTTTTTCGGGATCAAGGAAGAAAATTGCAGGAGTGGGGAAATATGTTGTATTGCCGTCAGATAAAACCTCTGCCGCAATGAGATAAACTCCTGCTTCATCGTATTTGAGCTCAACTGTTCCGTCCTTTTTGGAATTGCCTTTATCTACGGGTTTGTACTTGTAAATGAAAGCAAATTCTCTTAATGTTGAGGCGGAATCTGCAAGTCCGGAGGCTGAAATGTCACTCATATCTACGGGAAGCTTTGCAAAATCGCCCTCAAGAATAATTTTTCCGTCAATCATTGAGCCGATACGGTATAAGTTCCATTTCAAGCCCTTAACAGGCTTATCCTTACACTCGCATATAAGAGTCAGCGTTCCTTTTGTTTTTGCGGAAGCCACAGTACATATACAGCTAAGGCAAAGTAAAACTGCCATACCTAAAATCATCAGCACAGAGCCGATTTTTTTACTTATTGCTGTCATTTTACAACCTCCCTTCTGTCCGTTAAAAGACGTTCTGCAATTTCTCTTGCTGATTTGGGTTTACGCTTGCCGCCGAATATCCATACACATACCAGAATAAGGACAAATGGTGCACAGATAAATGGGATAACAAGCATAGGATCGATTTTTACCATTTCCGCAACAACACGATATTCCTTTTTGTACACGGTTTCAATACGGTGTGAACGTATCAGCAACCTGTGAGTATTAACACCATAAGGTGTACAAGTCATAAGTGTTACATAATCGCTGTTGGGGATAATTGAAAGTGTATTGATTTCGTGAGGCTCTACAATCAGTATTTCCTCAACTTCGTATGTGTAAATTCTGTCAAGTATATTAATTGTGAAAACATCGCCTTTTTCAACTCTGTCAAGGTCTGTGAAAAGTCTTGCGGATGGTAATCCTCTGTGTGCCGATATAACGGAGTGTGTATTTGCTCCGCCTACGGGGAGGGATGAACCCTCTAAATGTCCTGCGGCGATATTGAGTACTTCCTCGCTTGTGCCGTGGTAGATAGGCAATTCAACCTGAATAACTGGGATTGAAATGTAACCCATAATTCCCGTACCCGACACATTGAGAGTTGTGTCATAGCCTAATACTTTATCAAAATCCACAAATGGAGCTTCAAGTCTTGCGATTTTCTTATTATACTCGTTTGCCTTTTCAATCATTTTGTCTGTTCTGCTTGTGTCCATATTGGCAACTGCCACTTCATAATTGGCAACAGCTCGGCTTTGTACCTTGGAGTTCCACCAATCGCTTATGATTGGGTAAAGCATCACGGAGACTCCCACGAACAGCATTAATGTAAAAAATATTGTTGCAAATAAGCTTGATTTATTGATTTTTTTCTTCATGGGATCCTCCCTAATGGCCGCCGACGGCTTTCACCGTCGGCGGCATAATTAGGTTAATTAGCCTTTAGTTAGTTTGTGTTTTCTATTCTGATTTAATAACGTTAAATTTTAACTTATTCCTCAGACTTCTTCATTCTTCTCTTGGAAATGAGGTAAACGCCGCCGATTGCTGCCATTGCACCACCGCCAAGGTAGAAGATTGTTGTACCGATACCACCAGTGCCGGGGAGGGATGTACCCTTGCTGTTTTCAATCACAGTAATCACTGAACCATTATTAGCAGCACCTTCTATTACAGAAGCAATATTATTTCCATCCTCATCTGTAGTTAATGTATAAACCTTTCCAGTTGAGAAATTTGCCGCCTGCTGTGTTCCTTCTGTGGTTGCTGCTGAAAGTGACTTTAATGCTTCATCAGATTTTTCAGATTTTATTGTAAATGTGATAGGCTTAATTCCGTTATAGTTAGTAGGTGTAACAGACTCAGTAAGTACATATTCGCCATCATCAAGTCCCTGGAACACAAATCTTGTACCAGCTTCAGCCTCAAACACACCTATTTCCTTTGTTGAGCCATCTGCCAAATTTTTTACTAATGTAAATTCAGCACCTTCAAGAGGCTGTTTTGTTATAGCATCTATTTTATCTACAATTGTCTGATATGTAAATGCAACAACGGAATCTTCTGGACCACTTGTGGTTGCATGACTATCTCCCTCACCACTAACATTAGGATTATTTGAATACTCAAGATACGCACTATTCCAGTTTCCTGTTTCACCCAGATTCGCATTAGTTGTAAGTTTCGCTGTGTAATCCACAACAAAATAACCGCCTGCACTTACACCTGATATTGCAGTAATATCCTCACATGATACTGTAAAGTCTTCTGTTTTTTCGCCTTCATTTGCACCACTGAACTTACTGTTATCCGACAATCCAGTTGTTGAAGGAGTAAATGAACCAGTTACATCTGTGCCTTTTCCATCAACGCCAATTTCATCTTCAGTTGAATAATACTTAACTGTAAATGAACTCTCGTTTAAGTCAAACACATCTTTCTGAAGATTATCATGGAAAATCATCTTATAAGTATCATATTTATCAATATTACTTGGAACAGTTCCAATAAGTCTAAATGGTACATCATCCCCCATGTCGTGGTCTGCTTCTTCACCATATGTATAGGCAGTCTCCGTTGAATCGTTAATATCACCAATCTGTTTATCAAAACTTGGGAAATCTATCTTTGTAGTTGCTGTAGTTGTTTCTCCTGCAAGAACTGTAAGAATACCAAGTGTATATGATAAATAATCATCTTTAGAAGCTGCATTAATATCACGAATTACATAATAACCAGTTGGTAAATTCTCGATTACCGTATTACCAGTGTTAGCTTCAGCCTCTACACCATTAAGTGGATTAACAGAATTCACAATTATCCTTGCAAGTTCTTCCTGCTTTGTTGGCTCTGTAATTGTTGCAATAGCATCCGAAACAGCCTGAGCACTTAAAGCATTATCAGCTTCATCATTACTAAATGTCAATCCAGAAAATATTTCCTTAAAAATACAATCGTCAGCTGTAAGAGCATTTTTAAGTGTAGTGAGGTTAACACCATCGCCCCAACCAGTAATATTAAGTTTTCCATCCTGAGTAACACCAGCTGTAAAAATCTGATAAGCAGCTAATGTATCGTGAGTAGCACCACTTGTATCAGTAATGCTAATTGAACCTGTTCCAGTTCCGATTAATGCCGAACTTACAGCAGGCATAACAGCGCAAGCTGCTAAAAGTGAAGCGGAAGTGATGGCTGCGAATCTCTTAAAAGTTTTGTTAGTTTTTTTCATAATAATTCTCCTTTAAAATTAATTTTCGTTTGCGGGAAGAGCGTGCGCCTAAACACGCCCTCCCCTTTCATTGTTTATTATGATATGCTTTATTCTTCACGACGTTTTTTCTCGCGTCGTTTAAGACCTGTGAATCCGGCTATACCCAGAAGCATTAACACGCTTCCGAAGTAGTAGTATGTCTTGACTCCGCTTCCGCCGGTGGAGGGGAGCTGTCCCTGGATTGTTTCTGTGAGTTTGTTTCCAACCTTTGCTACATTGGCTGTGCCGTTTTCAACAGGAAGAATACCGTTGTTGTAGTAGCTTATCGGCATATAAACTGCATTGCTGCTGTGGATATAATGTCCGACTGTATCGGTCAATGGCTTTTCAGTTCCGCCCTGTGTCTGTGTGTATCCTGACTCCTTAATGTAGTAGTAGTAAGGATTACCCTTTGCATCAGTCATCGCAAGACCTGAAACATCAACCTTCCAGTCATTTTCAGCTGTCAATGTAATCTTACCATTTGATCCTGGAACTTTTTCAAGGAATGTATCCTTTGGCAGTTCAGGAACCTTTGGTTTTTCTGTTACGCCGATTGTAATGCTTGACGTACTTCCGTCGTGGCCATCGGTTGCGGTAATTGTAAACTCACCACCGCTTGTTGCCGCTCTGACTACGCCTGTGGCTTTATTCAGAGTAGCACCGTTTTTGAATGTGATTATGTCGCCTTCTACAGTGTAATCAGTACCTTCAACGCCCTCTGCACTCCATGTGATTTTGCCGATTGCGTTGTTTACTGTAAGTGTCTGACCACTGTTGAGGTCCATTACTGCGTCACCGTTGATTGTTATGTTGTCTTTTACTGTAAGGCTTATTGAAGCAGTTTTGTTTGAATTATCTCCTGCCATAGCCGCTACAATTGTGTAATTACCTGCCTCTGTCGGAGCTATTGTGTAGCTGCCGCCAGTGCCTAAGTCCTGAACAACAGTATCACCGTTTTTAAGCTGTACACTACCGATTTCTCCGCCTATAGGAGTTACTGTAACGTTTACTGACTGACCTTTACGGATTGTCTTTGCGTCGCTGTCGTCATTGTACTTGATTTCGATGTATGTGCTGTCCATTTCGTATTCAAACATTATGCTGTTGATTTTCAGTGGACCGACATTGGACCACCACAAACCAAAGTAGAAATAATGCTCAGAAGTTACAATATCATCAAATTCGGAAACATCATATGTACGTATATCACCTGAACCATCTAAATTAATATCTTCTTGTTTTTTATGCCAAGGATTTTCAGTTTCAGGATTACCCACCATCATAGCATATTGCAAACTATTATTTTTACTTGTATCTACTGGTGTTATATTTATAGATACCTTTTTCAGGATTGCACCAGGCGGTAAGTAATCTGATAATTTGAAGCCTTTCTTATCACCTGAAATAGTTCCCAGTTTTGCAGGATCTGTAACTACACAAGTAGTATAAGGACTCTCTGGATATGTAGGTGCTGTTGTAGTTGTAGTAGTTGTTGTGGTGGTAGTTTGTGCCGTAACCTGAATCTCCTTTGTAAGAGTGTATTCGATATTTGTATTATTGATTTTAACCTTTGCTGTAATTGTTACATTACCGCCACTGTTACCAGTAACCTTACCGTTGTTAACAGATGCAACAGAATCGTTACTTGAAGTCCATTCAACGGAATAAGCATTGCTGTCAAGTCCGTCGCTGTTGATTGAAAGCTGTAATTCATCGCCTGCATCAATTGAGCCATTAGCGTCATTGAGAGTGATATTCGGCTTAACAAACTGAACTGTCTTGCGTGCTGTTGCAATTACAACGTTATTGTTGCCATAAACCTTTGCAATTACATCTACAGAGCCATTTTCCTTTTTACCGGAAATTGTAGCCTGTGTCTGGTTACCAGTGATATTAGCTTCGTCATCGTTATCTTCAAGTGTCCATTCAATGCTCTGAGGATTATTAGGATTATTGCTTAAGCTTAATGTTCCGTTTGTGCCAATCTTAACCTGACCGTCACCGTTGATATTCATTTTAACAACATTTACAGTCTTGACTGCTCTACCGATTACATTACCGTTGCTGTCCTTGGCTTCGGCTGTAATTGTAACATTTCCGCCGCCGTTTGCATTTTCAGAAACAGTAACTTCGCCGTTATTTATTGATACATTATCATTTCCTGTAACTTTCCATTCAACACTATTTGTTCCGTTTGGTCTTGACTGTAATGTGAATGTAAATTTACCGCCGCTGTAAATTGTATCATAGCTGTTCAGGAAGTTCATTGTTTCAACTGCAACTGAGCTTACTGTTACATCAAAGGTTGCTACCTCAATGCCGTTCCTTGTTACGAAAATTTTTGTATTTCCTTCTGTATTTCCTGCTTTGAGTCTGCCATTATCCAGATAAGCTACAGCGGTGTTCTTACTACCCCACACTAAATCAGTACCACGATTTACCTTGAGTTCGTAAGAATGGCTGTCGTTAACTGTAAGTGAAATGCTGTTATTATTGTTGCTGTCTGTAATGTAGATAGGAAGTATTTTGATTGTTACTTCATCAGAAGCGTTGCCGCTTGTTGCTTTAACTTTAATCTGTGTTTCGCTGTCAACGTTTTTAACCGTAAGCTTTCCGCTGTTATCAATTGAAGCAGCCCTGTCATTTTCAGTGATTGACCACTGTGTATTGTCCTTGTCGCTTGTAAGTGTAAGTATATCACCTTCTATTAATTCTGTCGGTGGATTGTTGATTGTGATAGATTCTTCGTCTCCACCTTGACTGTTATCAATTACAGTAAGTGTTCCTGTAGCTGTAGCTGCCGGATTATTCCAATCATTATTTGCGAATGCCTTGGCTGTAATTGTAAATTCACCTGCGGTTTGAGGTTGATAACTTTGATTGATTTCGTTATTGTTATGATCGTAATATTTAATTCCATTGTAGTTGGCAGGTGGATTATTAACACCCAATGTAACTGTTTCACCTAAATTAATTGTGTTTGAGGGATTGAATGTTAATGTCATAGGTTCTGCTGGTGGGTTTACAGATCCACCAACTGGTTCAACATAAACACGAAACTCGTAGCCTGAACTACCCCATATATGACTACATTCACAAGACCAAAACGCAAACTGCATACCATCTTCAGGAATTAAACTGCTTGTAATTTGCACAAACATATCTTGTTCTATTATAGTACCACTTAAATTTACACTTTTATCACATTGATTACACGAATATTGATAACCAACAATATTATATTTTCCATTTAAATTCGAAGCAATATCCTTTGTATTTTTATTAGGTTCTGCAAGAAAATACTGTCCATACTCATCTGAAAGTAATGTAGCATCCGCCAAAACATTAACTGTAGTCTGTCTCATAGCGAAAGTCTTAAGAACGTACTCGTTAACTGCTTCGTCGATAGATACTGTCTGTGCACCCTCGGGAACTGCGCTGTTTGTAGGAGATTCGATATCACCAGTCATTTCTGTAAGTCCGTATGCACCATACTCAACACCCTCAATCTTTTCGGAGGGAGCGCCTGTAACAAAGAAGTAGTACAAGCCAGCTGCCGCACCAACAAGACCTGCGTTATAGTCGATTGAAACCTCATTACAACAATAGTCGTGGAGACAGTCGATGTAAGTATGATCTTGCAACGGATGATCGTGATTATAATCGTGCATTTGCTGTTGTTTACCGTCATCGTGATTTCCGAATGCAGGACCGCCAACCAACGCACCGATTAATGCGTTACTATCATCGTCATATCCGCAATTCACCTTGTATTTCTCAATACCATCACTCACCTTATCATCATCCCATCCAGATGCTGCTCTGTGATGAGGTGCCTGTGGTGTGTCAATATTGACTCCGTCAGGTACAAAGTTTGTAACAAGACATATCGGTGAAGTTGTACCGGATATAGTACCGCCGTCACAAACTCCGTTAAGTGTGTTTTTCCAGCTATTATCGCCAAGGAGCATATCCATTTGCGCTTTTGCCCAGGCTTTATAAGTATCAGTATTCTGTCCGTGTTTAGCAGCTACTAAAACAGCCGTCTGCATTATAGCATTATATCTTGCGCTGCCCCAGTTATCCTGCTTAAAATATGATTTAGTGTCGTTTTTACTTATTTTTTTATCGATTGCAGTTGAAACGGTACTCCAGTCATTCGAACCGATGTGAGCTCCGACAGCATAAGCTGCAAGTGTTACATCATTCCAGCTAAAGCCCCAGAATCCATCATCCTTTTTCAGATTGTCGAATTTATTCTTGTATCCGCCATCTGGATCAGCAAGATGAAGCCAACCAGCCGCTAATGCCATATCGTCCACATGACTTTGTGAGTTATAGAAACCAGGATATTCCTTACCCTTTAATGTTTCATCAAGGTTTACTCCCCATTCGTTGAAAGCACGGGAATCCTTTTCAGCAAATGCATAAAGCTTTTTAGCAACTTCGAGATAATTTTGATATTTATCAGAATTGTCATTGAAGTTCACGTAACCAATTGCAAGAGCTGCTGCGTATTCAGACGCTATATCAGCACCATAATCACGCCAGTACATCTCAGTATCTTCACCAGTTGTATTGCGCTCTTCTTGCTTTTCAGGAGCACCCCAATAGCTATGATCTACATTACCGTCGCCTTTCTGAACAAGAATTTCAGAAATATTACCTTTATTGTCATAATGTACTGAATTTACAAAGAAATCATAAAATCTTTCAAGAATAACCTTGAAATGTTCTTTGTCATAAGAATTAACACTGTCATTATCTTTAATGAACTCATAATAAGACCAACCGAGCATTGAAGCTGCATAACCCTGCGGTAAACCAAATACTGCGTGGTCTCCCGCATCGTGATAGCCTCCGGGAACTTCATCCTCTACGTGACAATTTGTACGCCATGCAAGTGCACTGTTTTCAGCTACGTCTGTACCGCACATATTAGCGTCGTAGAAGTAAAGTGAATGCTGTAATAATCTTGCGTAGTCTTCTTTGTAGTCGCCAGTATAAGGTGCGTCAGTATCTGTATAAGAGGGAGCTATTACTGAACGATACAGATCAACTGTAATCGAGTATGGCAATACTGATTTTCCTGTAAGATCCTGCCAGAGCTTCTGAATTGCGATGTTTCCTGTTGCGATTTCGTATGTGTTGCTTAATGTAAATCCTTCAATCGTTGAAGCATTAGTTTCAGCAGCTGAAATTTCCTGCTTTTCGTAATCTACTTTCCAACCGAAAGGAACATTTACTTCAACTATTCTGTAATCGTAACCCTTTGGAAGATTTTCAAATGTACCCTTCCAAAGCTGTGTTTCCTCTGTATCACCTTCCTGTTTATTTGCTGATGTTAAAGTAAGAGTTTTACCCGGAATATCCTTCCACTCACCGTTGATCTGAGCCTGAAGCTTAACTGTGAGCGTTTCGGGAAGTAATGCTGAAACATCACCGTTTCCATTGGAATTCCATTCCTTTTCAAGAGCAATATCCACTCCTACAAGGGTATTTGTAATCTCAATTATTCCGCCCTCGTTGAAGTCGCCCTCGGTAACTGTTGATGTATAACCCTGAACTGTTGTTACTTCTGCTACCTTGTAGTAGTACTTTGTTCCATTGGGATCATCGCCAACATATCTTGGTAATTTCTCCCATGTGTAAGTCCAAATGTTTGATGTATCGAGTGTTATTCTTCCACCTGTTGGATTTCCGTCTGCATCAACAGTAGGATTATACTCTGCATAGGTACCGCTTTCGCCTTCTTTTCTCATAAGCTGAACTTCAACAGGCTTGCGGAATTCATCTGCACCTTCGTCGCCTACCCACTTCTTGTCAACTCTTAAATTCATTGTTATTCCAAGCGGATTGTTTGGAACTCCAAGAACGTTTTTGTCGATTGTGAGCATTGGGATTGCGGTTGTTGTGGTAGTAGTTGTGCTTTCTGTAGCTGCTGTTGTAGTAGTTGTGCTCGTTGATGACGTTGCGGTTGTTGTCACTGGTTCGTTTGGATCAAATGTTTTTGGAATTATATATGTTCCATTACCATTTATTTCAGTGTATAGGGCATCATGATCATATTGGTCTTTTAAATCGCCCCATATTTTTTCACCAGCAGTATTAACTACTTTCAACTTATCATTACCGTTTCCTTCAACCTCAATTACTAAAGCTATAACATTTTGTGTCTTTTCTGGAAGACTAATTAAATGATTATAATTACTTACTGTACTAATTGAAGGATTATCAATACTTGAAGTTTCACCATTTGAAAGGTAGAAAGTCATCCTTTTCACTATATAATTTGTACTATCTTGATTAGCACAAAACATAACGTCTCTTATTGACTGTCCACCTGAATTATTATCTGTGCTTCCGCCAGACTCTCCGCCAGTTGAACCACCGCCACCCGAATTAATCGGATTTTCAATCACCCAGAAGTCCACATCTTCAACGTCTGTCTTATTCCATGTACTGATAACAAATTCATTTATAGTATTGAATTCGCTGACAGGTATATCAAAGAGTTCGCATAACTGCTGTACTGTAAGTTCTACTGTTACAGATTCTGCGTTAAAATACAAACCATTACCATTAGAATGATTATGACATCCACTTGGAAGCTTACCTTCATTATAAGACTTTTCTTCGCCATTAATAATTGCAGTAAACTTTGCATTACCCCAACCCGTTTGTCCTGAATCAGTCTTGAACTTGAACTGAATAATCGGAGTGGAAGCGTTAATAGTTTTTGCTGCAATACCGTCGGATATCTGCTTCAAAGCGTCTGCCTTGACTCTTGTAACCTTATGGAATGTTCCGTCTGGCTGAGCTTCTTCTGTCAATGTAATACCCGGTAATATTTCGGAAGATGTAAGCTTAAACGCACCGTCAGTAGTCTGAACTATATTGAAATAGAAATTCTTTGTTGAAAGTTCATAACCATTAGGAGCTGATTTCTCTGTCAGATAATATGTACCTGGTTTAAGGTATCCGTTTTCAACGTATGTTGTACTGATTTCTTCACAATTGCTGAAATCAAGTTCAACCTGTCCGTTTTTAACTTCAATGTTTTCTAACAGAAGTGTACCATCGTTTGCATGTAAGCTGAATACAGCGAAGTTTGTTTCACTTCCGACAAGAGCACCGTTTGCACCAGTCTTTTTAAGGCTGATTTTCAGACCTGTAACTCTTGTATTTTCCATTCGGATTACACGAGTTTCAAGACTTTGAGCGAAATTAAGTACAGTTACCTTTTTTTCATCTTCAGGCATTGTAGCGGAACCAGTCCAATACTTTATTTGCTTTTTGTCATCTATTACTTCAGTTTCTCCTGTTTCTGTTGTCACCTCTTTTGTTGTGCCTGTTTTCTTGAAATAGATATCCTCTGCCAGCTCGTATTTGCCACCAGCATAAGTTTCAGAAATTTTGTATACAACATTAAACTTAAGCTTTGTATAATCAATAAGCCATTCGCTGGAATTTGCATCCCAGTACCAGAGACTTGTATCAGTAACCTTTTCATTACCTTCATAAAGTTCAATCGTAACACCCTTTACAGATGCGCCCTTATCGTCAATCTTTCTGAAAAGAAGTCCCATTTTATTGGTATATTCAATAGGATTTTCAGATACGGGAACAACCATCATTGCGTTAGGATCGAAGTAGTAATTGCCGTACTGTTTCGGAATTGTTGTATTCCAGTCTAAAACTGTATCATTCTTCTTAACTGTCAGAGTATCTTTGCCGTCACCGTCTTTACCTCTTATCAAAGTAAATGTATCAGTTACATTTCCTTCTTCATCGAGAAACTCAACAGTTCTTTCATTTACATTGATACCGCCGTCTGTCTTTGGATAGGAAATACGTAACTTGTAAGTTAATACGATATTACCATCTGTATCCTTTACAGTAACCGTTGTATCAACTACTGAAGGATATGTAGCTTCGTTGGGACTTACAAGATCATTAAGATTGATAGTTTCTTTAACTTCAACGATATAAACTGTATTTTCCTTGAAGTAACCTATCGGAGCCTGCTGCTCAACCAATGTATAAACGCTTGTTATATCCTGTGTTGCAGTTCTTAGAGCGTTTAACTCAACATCTGAATAGATTTTTTCGCCAACATAAGCACTTATTGTATAATCCTTGAATGTCAGTGTTGACTTTGTGGTGTAAATCTTGATTTTGTCGATATTTTCTGCATTACTACCTTTGATTTCTATCTTGTTGTTTAAAACTGTTGCCTCTTTAAATTCTGTAGCTGCTGTTTCACCTGTGTTTGCCTTAATTAAAGCGTAGTAGATTTCACCTTCATTTGCATTTGTAGTTTCATCAAGATTAATTGTTATTGAGTCGAGTGTTACTATTGAGTCGAGTGTTTCTACCCAGTCACCAAGAACGATTTCTTTTTCCTCGTACTTATTGAGTGTGAAGTCCTGGTTAAATGTCTGTGTTATCTTGTTTTCCTTTTTAACGTATGTAGGATAGCACTTGTCAATCGTAATTGAGCCTGCTGTAGGTGTGATTTCGATTTTTGTTACATTTAATTCTGATAATTCTGAAATAACTATTGCGTTATTTTGTACATCATTGTTAGTGTAAGTTCTTGTATCATTTTCTTCACCGATTAATGTAGCCTTGATTGTGAATTTTGCCGCGCTTGTATCAATGTCGCCTGGGAATACAAGTCTTACACTGCTGATAGTTTCGCCCTGAGGTGCCTCAATTACTATGCGATTATCAGTAGTATCAGTTCCTGTCTCCTCGTCAGCGAGAATGCTTAAATATTTTCTGAACGAATATGAAACTATATTCGGTTCCATATTTGATGTTACAGCTGGTTTTGTATCTGGTGAATAGTTGTAAATTGGGATTTTTACTATATTTGAAGAATTATCGCTGTAAGTAAATTTCACGGTCATTGTATATTCGTTTTGACCAGTATAAACATTTGAAGTTACAAAACTGTATTTGTTTTCACTCACCTTTTCTAAATTTTGCACTTCGACATTTTCAATAGAAACATGTACATTGCTTATTGTTTTATTACTGGGTACATCTGATATTTCCAAAGTAACAGTATCGCCGCCGTAGAATTGATTTGTATCATTACCATTAGCATCTTTAAGCTTAACTGTTGGTGCAACAGTAGTAAATTTTGTTCTGAATTCGGTTATTGCACCCTTTGAAAGTTTTACCTTGAGATAAAGTTCATGCTCACCTGCTTCAGAAGGTGTAGTAAACTTCAAAGTTTGGCTGTTCTGATAATCACGAGCTTCCACATTGTTTCCGTCTATAGTAAATGCCATTATCTCGCCGTAGTACTCGTCATTATCAACTTCTGAAACTGTAATAACAGCTTCTGAACCCGATTCATACTGTTGTTTATCAAGAGTGAATAAAGCGTTGATTCTTACTGTGTATTCTGCAACCTTTACACCGTTTATTCTGGCAATAATAAGAAGATCGCCCTTGTTCTGTGGATTGAATGTTACTGAACATTGTCCGTCATTTACCTGTTTCGTCTGAGTTAAAAGCTGGTTTGTTTCATAATAATAGTAAATACCCAATTCAACATTTGTACCATTTGGAGCGTTAGTATTAAATTTAGCTACAAAATTATCATTGGGAGTAAACGGTTGACTGGAATCACATTCAACTTCGATTGTACCTGTGTAATCAACACTTCCGACTGTGAATGATTTTTCACCCAAATCAAGTTCATTACCATTCTGTACAAGCGTAACTCTTACTTTGTATGCACCATTGTTCTGTGTCGGGAATGTATATCCATAAGAACCGTTATTGATATTTCCTGACTGATGCTGTGTCGTTCCGTTAGGGAACGTGATATAAACATTAACAACCGCACCGTTGGCGCTACTGTTAATATTAACTGCTGCCTGACTACCGGAAGGTGTTACATTAAAATCACCTGTGAATGTTGTTGTATTTTCTTTTACAGTTAACGACTGCTGAACCTGTCTTTCAGCACCGTCCTTGGTGATCAAAGCGTTTACTGAATAACTTCCTGCCTGGTCGGGTGTGTATGTAATTCTACATTCACCGTTAGAATCAGTTGTTCCGTTAAAGGTCTTTACAGTATTTCCGTACTGATCTCTTAATGTGAATACAACATTTGCACCGATTGTAGCTGCATAAACCTTAAGCTCTACTTCTGAACCCGAGTTAACCTGGTTGGGGTTAATCTGAAGTTCACCGTTAACAGGCTTTGCATTAACTGTTACATTACTTCCCTGTAATTCAACGGTTGGATTTCCTTCATAAGTCATATATGCTTTAAATGTATAGCTGCCTGACTTATCGGGTGTGAATGCAGCTGAACATTCGCCATTATTTACAGTCTGTTCAGATGTCCATACAACATTACCGTTTGAATCGAATGCTCTGAATATAACCTTTGCATTGTTAGGAGCAAATTTAACAGCTAAATTAATGTTTTCACCAACGGTGAAAGGACCGCTTGCAACATTAAGAGCTAACTGTTGGTTGTATCTACCTGTAACAGAAACACCGTCAACTCTCTTTTCAAGGCCGTTAAGTGAAACGATAGCGTATACGGGGATATTCTCGCCAACTACTGTTTTGGGTATTGCACCATTTTCATATGCTTTTCCGTTGAAGTAATAAGTTACAGTCGCACCACTTGGAACATTCTGTAAGCTGAAATTAAACTTGTCGTTAGAGTTTACTTCGTATTGTGTATCGTAATAATTGAATTGAATATCATTTTTGAAGTTAACTGTAATTGTGTCATAAAGTTCAACAGTCTTGCCACCTTTAGTTACTCTTACTTTAACAACAAGGTCTTTACCAACAATATCCTGTGTACTGAACACATTTGTTGTTTCAGAGTAGCCACTATTATAGAATGCATATTCTATTTTTGCATCATTAAGATTTTCCTTAGATGTTACTTGTACTGTTATGTTATTGCCAGAAGTAATTGTGTAACCGTTCTCATTATTAAGAGTGTTGCCAGATAATGTAATGCTTAAATCCTTTGGTATTCCTGCTTCTTCTATTGTCACCTGATTAGCTGTTGCTTGTGAGATTTCGTAGTAATTCTCACCGACTTTTGTATACGCTTTAACACTGAATGTATAGTAACCAGCCGCTGTTGGTTTGTATGTATAATTAGTAGTATTTACATACTCGTTACTGATTTCAGTTCCGTTTGCGAAATACTTGTACCAAACTGAATCACCAACAGGATAATCCTTTGCCTCCAACTTGATTTCCTTATTTTTTTCAAATTTATCAGGTTCTGGTGTACCTTCTGGATTGGTTTTAGTCGAAATAACATCCAATGTCATTTTAGATGTAAACTTAACTGAAACGGACTGGTTTACTTCACTGTCGCCTTGGTTTCTTGCTGTAATACTGATTTCTTCTGCGGGCTTTATCAGAGTAATTGTATAAACACCGTTTTCAGGACCTGTAACAACATAGTTTTCATTGCTGTCAATATTTACGTCCTGATTAGCCTTGAGATAAAGCTTTGTATATACATTACCTAATGTAGAACCGCTCTCAATCAACTCATTACAGCTCGAGTCCTTATACAATGTAATTTCTACAGGAGCTGTAAGCTTTCCGCCTACAACTGTATTGCCCGAATAGAATTTTTCAGCATCTGGCTGCTGATTAACTGTATCCTCTTCATAACGAGTATTACCTGTAAAGTCTACTCTTGAAGGAAGCTGTGCGAAGTTTGTACCGCTTCCGCTCTCGAACAAGCTTACGAACTTTGCATTTTCCTTGATAGCGAATAACGCACCAGGGAGAGCAATTTTGTCTTCGTCATACTTGTTAACAGGAATAGCGTAACCTGACGCCATACCGAAAATGTCAGTACCGCCACGGTAAGGTCTGTAACCGAATTCAAGACCGCCGTAGAAAGACTTTGCAATCAACGCACCTGAAAGGTGACCCGGACATTTTTCGGGAGAAGTAACATTTGCATTAGGAGCCATAATAGTTCCGTTGAAGTTAGCACCGCTACCTCCCTGTTCACCTGAAAATTCAACTAATGTTGCATTATAGAAATTATAAAGAATATTAGAAGAAATTGGGTGGTTATTAGTTGTATTTGATTCAGCTACATTTTGTAAACCTCTATTGCTTATTCTATATCCTAAATTATCGTGAGGCGTTTCTCCATTCTGACCAACTTTGATATATGTATTTATCGAATGTGGAATTTCTATGGTCGAATCATCGCAACTAATAATAATATTTAAATCAAGATTTCCAATAGTTTTTTCATTTAATGCGAATTCCGAGCCATTTTCTCCATTTTCAGCATATTCAACTCTATTAGGAGGAACGATAATCTGAACATTCTTAATTACAACATCTTTACCTTCTGCATTTTTTGTCTTCCAATCATTAACGTTGAAATACACTGTTTTCGCATCGCCAATATCCGACGCATCCAATATAAGAGTTCCATTTATAGTTGCATTACCATCATTTACATTATAGTCAATAACACCATCTATCGCCTTAACAGAAGAAAGACTCAATGAACGAGCTCTAATTGTATCAAACGTCTTTTCAAGTATTGTACTTACATTAGTATACTGATAAAACTGTGAAAGCTCATTTACATTTTTCAAGTAGCTGTGTTCATTGGTGATTTCATCAAGATTTTTCCCCTTACATATAGAACAGTTGCTATCATAATACAAATGATTACAACTTTTACTGTACGGAACGTCCTTTGATGTTCCGTCACCATGTGTGAGATAGTCCTCATCAAGGTGACGTGAATCATTAAGATTACCTATAATAAATCTCTTATAGGCACCTTCCTCGGGATAAACAAAAATATCATATCCTTTAGAATGTCTTTGTACACCATTTTGAGTTGAAGGAACAGGACGTGGATAAAGCTGTTGAGATCCACTAGCCAAGGTAGACATTGTACCTAATCGATAAACCTTACCGCCGATAATACCTGAAGCAAATCCTGTTATACCACTATATTCATCTGTCTCCCATATAGGTATTGAATGACCATAGTCACCAGCACCTACCTGATAGTTCCATTCACCAACCTCTGGGTGTCCATTAAATATCAGGTCACCGCCAATAAGTACTCGTCCTTCGGCGTCAGCGTCAAATGCTGTAAAATCACTTTCAATAAAAGCACAGAAGTCACTGGCGAAACCGAGGAAGTATTCATCATCTACAATTTCAAGGTTTTCTTCCAATGATTTAGTAGGATCAACCCAGTGGTCACTACCTTCACCAAAGAGAAGTGTATAAAGCGAAAGTTCTGCAGGGTTGTAATAACCTTCTCCGTTAACAACCTCATGTGCATTTGCTGAAGTGTAACTGCCATCTTCATTCTGACCGCCACCTGCATTAGGAACAGGGATATTATCTGCATGTGAAGTTCCACTTGATGAATCGCCCTTTAAAGATACTGTTGAAAGCTTCTTGTAACAATCATTTGTATGAATATGTTCTTCCATATCGCAAATGAGTGTGTTGCCGTCATAGCATTCAGCATTATGAGTATGAACGATCTTCTTACATACAAGAATACCTGTCATACTATCCGCAGGTTCTATCAGAATAAGCGGAACTATGAAAGTGACGAGCATTGATAAAGCTGTAAGCATTGCAAGATATCTTTTGTGATTTCTCAATGCGTCCATATGTCTGTATACGAAATTCTGCAGCTCTTTCACAGATATCACCTCTCTCCGAATTTTAAATAGAAACGCTGCGTATTAAAGTGGGCTTATTGCCTTGAAGGGCCAAACCCTGAAAATCAATCTGCCGATGATGTACTCATCAGCAATGCATCCGACCATATTTGTACGGCTGTCAACGGATGTAGAACGGTGATCACCCATTACAAATATTCTGCTTTCGGGAACCTGATACGGAAATTCTATATCACATTCACCGAGCGCCTTTTCGTCGATGTACGGTTCAATCAGTTCCTCACCGTTGACATAAACCGTACCGTCCTCTGTAATCTCAATCCAGTCACCCGGAAGTCCGATTACTCTCTTAAGAAGAATCTTGTTGTTAAAGTAGAAAGCAATCATATCACCTTGTTTATAATTACTTCTCTTATTACATATTACAAGTTCATCATTATATAATGTAGGAGTCATGCTTGTACCTGTTACTCTCAAAACCGGGAGAAACAGAAGTGAAATCAGAACTGACACAGCAGCTACGACAATGAGTGAATTAACTGTAGCAATTATAGTCTTTCTGAAATTCTTCTTATACTTGACTCTTTTCATTTCAGCATAGAATTGATTTGCTGTAGGAATATCAGGTTTTGTCATTTTTTCCTTTTCCATTATTATGTCTGCCCTTTTCATTTGTATTGGTATTTTCTTCGGTAAGTTCATTTTCATTACGTGCCGTTTCTCTTATGGCATCCCTTGCAGCTGTTTTAACAGCCTTGATTATTCTTTTAAGTTCATTTTCAGAAATACTTACTTTTGTATTTTCCAACTGAACTTTAAGGGATTCATTTTCTTTTGTAAGTTCCTCTATCTCTTTCTGTAAATAATAGAGTATTTCAAGAAGGTCGGCTCGTTTTAATTTTTTTAGTTCTTTATCTGTCATTACGCTTTCTCCATCTCATTTAACTAATAGCACAGTTATTTTCTCTGTTTTTCTAATTATACTACAAGTATCGATTAAAGTCAATAATTTGAGTCTAAAATCTACATTTAATACAAACCTTTGATGTTTTTATATACAAAGTGCACAACTATACAATTTACGGATAGTATTATTTAATGCGAATATTACTTCAAACCGTCGTTTATTTTCTGCGTGTTAATCTGATTTTAATATATTGTAAATAAGTATTTTTTGTTAATATTTGCAATTTTCACTTTGTTCTTATTGCGTTTACGAAAAATTCATAATTCCAAAGACTAAATAAAAACTCAAAACCCTTGACTTCATATCAATAATATGGTAAAATCAAATCAGGGAATAAAAACATACTCCTCCCTACTTTATTATATAGAGAAACAAATCTGTTATTCAAAAGAGAGGTGTTCAACTATGGCATTTTGTAAATTTTGCGGAAAAGAACTCGGTGAGGACAACAAATGTACCTGTGCCGAATTTCAGGACAACGAAAGAAGTGCAGAAATACTTGTAAAGTCAACCGGAACAGACGAAGACAAGCCAATCAAAAGAGGCGGAACCCTAAAATACATTGTGATATTCCTCTGCCTCGCACTTGTTATTACACTGATCTCACTCATCGCTGCCGCCGCTAGCTCATACAAGACTCCCATAAAAGACCTAACAAAAGGCATACGCAAAGCAAATTCCGAGCTTATAATAGAGTCAATGTACACCGAAATGACCATTGCTGAATTAAACCTTAAAGCAAAGGACAATCAGCTTACATGGGAAGAATACATAAGAACGAACAACAAAGCAGTAGAATCCGCAATTGACGGTCTGGGAATCAAAAGACTCAAAGTCGAAATTCTCGCCAAGGAAAAATTAAGCGGCAGCAACTTCGACAAAATCGAAAGATACTACAAAAACACGTACAACGCTGACGCAAAAAAAGCTTATCGTGTAGAGGTAGAATTTTCCTACAAAGAAAACGGAATCAAATCCACATCAAAGGGTTGGCTCTGCGTAGTCAAGCTTAAAGGTGACGGCTGGAAATTCTGTCCACAGTACAGTCAGGATAACTTTAATTTCATCGACCAATCAATTAAATTTGAATAATCAAAAGGCATCGGTTAACCTCCGATGCCTTTTTTATCACTGCAAACGAGCGTTATATACCCTACGTGTTCTTTATTACTACTTATACTTTTTGTACAAGTAGATATTCCACACATTTAATCAACCTTTTGCGAAAATCGACGTTTTTTCACGTAATTTCGCCTATTATTCGAATATGTTCCAACATATACCTTCTTTATATGCAAAACATATACTACACATATTTTTTACTAGGGGTACATTTTTTCGCTTAAAAATCACCTTATTTATTCATAAATCACGGAAATTTTAACAAAAAAACTACGCCTTATTTGTAAATAACGCTGATTTTCAAGAGAATTAATAAAAAAAGCTTTTAATTTTATTTCATTCGTGATATAATATATTTGTAAATAAATGAAGTGGGAATTCAAAAATTAAAAAACTAAATATAGGTATTATATTTTTATAATCCAATAGTCGCAGCAGATATAATCCATATTAGTTTTTCCGAAGTATGTACTGCAGCTGCGTTGAAGTTGATGTAATTCTCAGAAATAAAAGCACAGATTTTTGAGTAATACACGGATCGCTTCGTAAGAGAAATAAAAAAGCAGCCCACTATCCGCTATTCTGTCAGCCGTTGACGCATTCCGCTCGGTACAGATTTAGGCAGCTTCGGAAAGTCCGACAAGCCGGAACTATCGCCCGTAGTCCGTCTTTAATTATTTTGGGTAATTACATATCAGAAACGGAGTTTTAAAAATGGAAAAAAGAGGAATTAGTAAACTTGATCTGAAAAGAAGAAACAGAATGCAGATTCTCCGAATTATCAGAGAATACGGCCCTATTTCAAGAGTAGACGTTGCAAGCGTTCTGGAAATCACACGTGCCGCTGTTACAATCATCACAAACGAGATGATTGAAGAAGGCGTTCTCACAGAAATCGGCGAGGCTCCTATCAATGCTGAAAAGCTCCAGAAGGGCAGAAGAAAGATTCTCATTGATATCAACGTTAACAGCCGTTTCGCTCTCGGTGCTACAGTTGATGAAAAAGAAGTTACTGTTGGTCTTACAAATCTCAACTCCGAGGTTCTCGACAAGTCCAGCATGATTATCGACGAAAGAACAACAAGCAAGGACATCATCAGCTATATCATCAAGGCATGCAACACAATGATTGAAAATTCCGCCCTCACAAAGGACAAGATTCTTGGTCTTGGTGTAGGTGTTGTTCCCTCAATGTGGGGCAAGCTCAAAATCTTCTATAAGGACGGCGTTCTTGATTTCTCCAGCTTTATCGACAAGCTTTCAAGCGGACTTGATGTTGATATCTGCTGCGGCAACGCTGTAGGTCTTATGGCTCTTGCAAGCAACGACTACAGAACAAACGGCGGCTATTCCACAAATACTGCATTTATCCACAACGGAAATCAGGTTAACCTTGCTATCGTTAATAAGAACGAACTTTCAAGCGATTACATTTCATACACATCAATGATTGAGAGATTTATCGTATGTCCCAACGGCAGACCTTACGAGGGATATCCCAACGGCTCTGTAAAGGGCGAGCTTTCACGCAACGCTATGCTCTCCGCTATCTGGGAAATCTATTCCAAGGACAACACACCTGTTCTCTGGGATCTCACAGAGGGCGATAAGAGCAAGATTAATACAGATAACGTATTTATGGCTCTTATGCGTGGCGAGGAATCTGTAAAGAATGTTGTTGACGATATCATCGCTAAATTCACTGTGCTCGTTAATAATATCGCTATCAGCCACTTTGCAAAGAAAATTGTTCTCCACAACTATAAGCTCAATGAGAAGCAGTTTGACTACGTTAAGCGTGAGATGATTCACCTTGTAAGCGAAGAAATCGCTGACAGAGTAGTTCTCTCCAGCCTCGACGGAAAGAACAACTTCCTCGGCGGATGTGCTCTTATTATTCAGGAGAACTTCTACACAAAGGGCGGCATGAGATAATGCATAATGCGTAATTAAATGAAATTTAAAATACCCGTGAAGATTCGTTCTTCACGGGTATTTTTTCGCTGAAAAAACGGCTCCCGACAAAAGTCAGAAGCCGTTATCTGCATATTTTATGATTTATACGCCGCAATCCTCATAGTCTTTCCACTTTTCGAAGTATATCTTATTGCTCCAGCTTTTATAAAGTATGTAGAGTATAGATGTTACTGCGATAAATATCGCTCCGACAATTGGTAAAAACATATTGAGAACCCTGTTAGGACTCATATCCTGATTTTTATTAGCCATATTATTACTCGGCTGTTCCGCCATTCATCTCAGCCATAAGTCTTGCAAGCTCTGCATCAACCTTTGCGTCCTTTTCGATCTGCTCGAAAGACTCTGTCAGCTCATCATCTGTGCCGCCGATTTCTGCGAATGCGTCAGCCTCAGCCTCCTTACGCTGTATCTTTTCTTCCATGCGGTCAAACTTTTCAAGAGCAGATGCACCGTCGAAGCCGCCCTGTGACTTTGCAAGAGCCTTCTTTGTATCTGCCATCTGTGAACGAGCGATAAGCATAGCCTGTCTGGACTTTGCCTCGTCAAGCTTTGCCTTGAGAACCTCAACCTGATCCTCAATAGCATCAGTCTGTGTTGAGATAGACTCATACATCTCTGTGTATGTAGCAACTTCCTCGTCAGCTCTTACCTTCTTTGCAAGTGCCTGCTTTGCAAGATCCTGATTACCCTGTGAAAGAGCAGCCTTAGCCTTCGATTCCCAGCCAGCAGCAACCTTTACAGCGTCATCCATTTTCTTCTGTGCAAGACGCTCGCTTGCCTTTGCCTTACCGAGATTCTGTGTAGCTGTTGTAAGCTCCTTCTGCATATCAATAATGATCTGCTTGACCATCTTCTCCGGATCTTCTGCCTTGTCGAGAAGGTCGTTGATGTTTGACTTAAGAATATCACTTAATCTGCTGAATACTCCCATTTTTTTAATCCTCCTGTTTCATGTATGAAAAATTTTTTGGACGGCAAACCCCATTTGAAATGTATATAACATTCCTGCCGTAAGTATATTATACTATATTTCCAACCGTTTGTCAAGTGAATTTTGTGTAAATCAGGTGAAATCTTTTGACGAGTTCGTTACAGAATAATCTGCCGACTTTCCGCTGCCCTTACTGAAGTAAGCTCCGACAGCTTCTGAACCTGTCATCATAAAGAATGTCGCAACAGTTGCACCGAGAGCAACAACATAAAGACCTATAATAAGACCAAGGTTTCCATTATGCTGCGGTATCATGATTATACCGGGGAATATCTGCATAACTCCAGACAGGAGATAGATAACCGACGCAAGGCTTTTGAAAAAGCCCACACCTGTCGGAAGAACAAGTCCCGAAACAATCATTGCAGCCGCTATGTAAAGCGAGCCGTCTTTCAGCTTTGCGGCAAATCCGTCAAGTCCGTCCTTGTAAGTAAGTCCGAGTGAACCGCTGTACAGCAGATAGAAAACAACACCTGCAATAACACCGATTGCACTTATGAGGAAACAGAGCTTGAAGCCCTTGGCAGCTGCCTCACGGCGGCGTTCCTCTTTAAGTTCAAGCATTTTTCTGAGGCTTTCCTTCGGATCTTTTTGCTCTTTTACAAGCTGTCCTGCAACCGCTTTCACCTTTGCCTCACGCTTTGCACGCTCAAGATCCTCATCAACAAATTTGGGCTTGTAAACAGGTGTCTCCGGTTCTTCGTCAAGAATGGGAGCCTTGATTTCCTCCACAGGCTGAACAGACTCTTTTGCCGTTTCCTTTACGGGAGGCGTATAAGTATCCTCATCAAGAACAGGTGCAGTCACCTCAACAGGAGGTGCTTCAACTCCAAGCTGATTACGCAGCTGTTCAAGAACTCTCGCACGGTTTGCCTCGGGAAATCTGTTGTAGGTTTCAAGCTGTTCTGGTGTAAAAGTAGCGATTAACTCTTCATCAGTCATAATCTTTACTTCACGTTTTTCAGCAGTATATGGTGCTGTGTCGTCATCAAGAACCGGTGCCGAAACTCCTGTGGGAGCACCTTTTTTCTGTGCAGTTGGCGGAACATATGCATCCATGTCATCAAGAACAGGAGCAGATACCCCTGTGGGGCCGCCTTTTTTTGCCGTCGGTGCGGTGTACTCAATATCATCGAGCACAGGCGTTGAGCCGCCGTAAATGTTTTCCTCGTTCATTATTTCACCTTCTTAATATAATCTTCAATGGAAAGCTCCCCTCCTGTGGAGGTGTATCCATAATATTCAAGAATAGCAGAAGCGTCGGTAGAATCAACTGCTTTATCTGTATTGATATCAGCCGCAAGCTCCGCCGCCGCACTCATACGGCTCACGCCGTATATAGTAAGATTGGCATAGCCGTTAAGAGCATCGGAAGCGTCGGCGGAATCAATATGTCCGTCGCCGTTCACATCGCCAAGAGTGTAGCCTTTCTGTCTATCAGCCGCATTAAATGCATATTCAGCTATAGGATACATTGCTTTAAATTCATCCGTTGTAAAATCGGTAATGATAAAATTCTCATCATCATATCCCGAAGCCTCGTGAAATCTTTTTTCATCAGCTTCATCAAAATCAGCGGTGCCTTTCATGAAATAATCACACTCTGATATTTCATCATTGTAAATATCCCATGTCGAATCTGAAAGGTAATATATGCCGTCAATAGAAACAATATTCCACGCATGACCGCCGTCATCCGCCATACCCGAAATTATACGGCATGACAAACCGGCTTCCTTGGCAAGACGGTAGAAAAGCTGTGAAAAACCCTGACATACAGCCATTCCGTTATGCAAAGCACCATAGGCGGAATAACGCACTTTATCGACTTCGTCATCGCTGAAATCATATGAGACATTGTTAATAATGTATTCGTAGATTGCAGATACCTTTTCATAATCAGTTTTACCCTCAAATTCAAGGGATTCAACAATCTGCTCCACCTTTTCGGTTACATATTTTTCCTGTTCAGCATTAGAAAAATACTTGACATTCACACAATAATAGTACCTGAAACCGTCGTAATAACCTTCGCATAAAAAACTGTTTATGTCATATTTTAAGTAATCGCCCTCATCGGAATTATACGTTTCCTCAACCGCCATAAGCATAACTTCATGAAAAGCGTCTTCGTAATCAATGTCAAAGGGAAGCGAGAAAACGAATTTCGTTTCCCTCGTTCTGAAACATTCCCTGACATATACTGCGGCAGTTTCAACATTGGCAAAATTTACGCTTCCGCTAATATCGGGTTTATTTTCAGCCGAATACTGTTTCACAAAGGAAAAATCAGCATTTACCGACAAAGCGGAAGAAGTAACAGGGACAGCTGCCGCAGTCATGGCAAGAACCATTGCGGCAGATATCATTCTTTTTAACAGTTTCATTCCAATCCCCCCGTCAAATCAGGGTGTTATCCGAATACCCCGATTATCTTTCAAGTATCTGTGTTCTATCAGGGCCTGTACCTACCATGCTTACCTTACAGCCGACAAGTTCTTCAAGGCGTGCAATGTACTTCTTGCAGTTCTCGGGAAGCTCATCAAAGCTCTTGCAAGCGGAGATATCCTCTGTAAATCCAGGGAATTCCTCGTAAATAGGTGTGCAGCCCTCTAAATCCTCAAGTGCAGCAGGGAAATGCTCTGTAACTGTACCGTCGGGTTTCTGATAAGCAACACAAATCTTTAATGTGTCGATATTTGCAAGTGTATCAAGCTTGTTGATAGCAAGGCTGTCAAGTCCGTTTACTCTTACGGAGTGACGAACAATTACTGCGTCAAACCAGCCTGTACGTCTTGGTCTGCCTGTAGTTGTGCCAAATTCGCCGCCTACAGTTCTTATCTGATCGCCGATTTCATCGTCAAGCTCTGTGGGGAAAGGTCCCTTACCCACTCTTGTTGTGTAAGCCTTTGCAACACCGATGATATTTGTAATCATTTTCGGGCCTACGCCTGTACCTACGCACACGCCTGCTGAAAGAGGGTGTGAAGATGTAACATAGGGGTATGTACCGAAGTCGATATCAAGGAGAGTAGCCTGTGCACCCTCGAACATGATTGTCTTGCCAGCCTTATCAGCCTCAAATGTGAGTACAGAAACATCATCCACATATGGAGCAAGTCTCTTGCCGTACTCGATATATTCAGCTGTTACAGCGTCAAGGTCGAAAGCTTCGCCGCCGTATACGTCTGTGATAATCTTATTCTTCAGCTTGCCTGTAGCCTGAATTTTCTCTGCAAGCACCTCGGGGTGGATAAGGTCATAAACTCTTATACCGCATCTCTCGTACTTGTCCATATATGTAGGTCCGATACCTCTCTTTGTTGTACCGATATCCTTACCGCCTCTGAAAGCCTCTGAAAGACCGTCAAGAGTGATGTGCCAAGGCATAACAACGTGTGCTCTGGGGTCGATTTTAAGGGAAGCTGTAGAAATACCTCTTGCTTCAAGACCGTCAAGCTCGCCGATGAAGTCCTTGGGATCAAGTACAACTCCTGCACCGATAAGGCAGAGAGTATCCTTATAGAGAATACCCGAAGGGATAAGGTGAAGCTTATAAACTTCTCCGTTATTTACTACTGTGTGACCTGCGTTGTTACCGCCCTGTGAACGTACAACAACATCTGCACGAGAGGAAATGATATCGATAATCTTTCCCTTTCCCTCGTCTCCCCACTGTGTTCCAACTACAATATTAGCAGGCATTATTCAAAACCTCATTCCATAAAATTTTTTGGAAAATCCGCATATTGCGGATATATTTCCATGTTTTACCCTACGGACACGCTCATTAAAGGCAATATCCATAAAGTTCTTTACACTTTATTATATCACAGTATGAATAATATTTCAAGTGCTTTTGAAAAAAAAGCATTTTTTGCAGAGTCAGCCGCAAAACATAACGCAAATATCACCTTATGAACATCTGTGAAAGCAAAAAACCTGCCCGAAAATCAGGCAGGTTTTTTGCATATCATTCAGTCTCTCTTATGACTTTCGCAAGAAATAAACACGGATTTTCTTCATCCCAATAGCTCGTGAATACTTCAAGGGGGTTAAATCCTTCTTTCTTGTAAAATGCTCTTGTACGGTTGTATGGCTCATAAACCGCAGATTCATCAAGAGTTTTTACTGTGAGAAAATGTTTATTGTTCTTGATACAGAAATTCTTGCAGGCTTCAATAAGCATATGTCCTGCTCCCATTCTGTGAAATTCTTTAAGTACACCTAAATTGTAAATTTCAGCGGTATACTCATTGTGAATTTTCAACGCCACGAATCCTATGCATTTATCATTGTCATAAACAGCATAAAAAGGATACTTCTTATGAATTTCCGCCTTTACAGGATTATCTTCTGGTGGACTGAACCATTCGGGAAGATTTCCCATAATTTCAATTGTGATTGCTTTCTTTAAACTTTCAGATAAAATTTCTTTTACGGATAACATTTTTATTTCCTCCATATATTATATTTCAAGGCTTGGTTAATAAATAATTAGAATAATAAAAAAACCGCAGATTTCTCTGCGGTAAAACGTTGAATATGCAGAGCGAAAATCATTATTGCAACACAAATAAAGCTGCCATACAACAGCTATTTGCGTATTAACTTTGATTTTCCACTCTTTCCGATTATACACTTGCTGGCAACCCAGCAGTTATATCATCGGGCAAATCACTCCTTTTTTATTTATTAACCTTGCCTTGTTTTCAATTAATTATTCAGCCGTTTCCTCAACAGTCTCAACTGTTGCGGCATATGTAGCCTCTACAGCAGCTTCAAATGCGTTTGCAGCTTCCTCCTCTGCTGCAATAAGAGCTGCCTGACGCTCGTAAGCTTCAAGAATATTCTCCTCAATAGAACGTCTTGCGTCGGGAGAAATGGGGTGAACGATATCACGGAAAATTCCGTTTTCATCCTTGCGGCTGGGCATTGCAACAAATAATCTCTCATCGCCCTGTACCACCTTGATGTCGTGTACTGCAAGCATATCATCAATTGTGATTGATACTACAGCACGAAGTCTGCCGCTTGACATCAGCTTTCTGATTTTTACGTCTGTGATCTGCATTGTTAAAAAACCTCCTTATGACTGACATATATTTTAATATACTCCAAAAAATAAGTATATCCTAAATGATATACTCCGAACCGTTTCCACGGATCCATATATGTCTTACTAATATTATAACCCATAATTACAAAAAAAGCAATACATTTTTACAAAAAAATACATTATTTTTATGATATTCCCTCTATTTAAAATAAAAAATAAAATTATTTACAAGAAATGAACGAAAACATCTTAAATTTCCGTCATATTTTTCCTCTTAAACTATTGAAATAATCGAAAAAATATAGTATAATAATAGAATAGGTTTACTATGGCTAATTGTACCTTAAATTAAACTTAACACATAAATATATACTTGGTGTTGCGTATACAAAGAAAGGTGATATATTTGGACAGAAACATTCTCAACGGAAAAAAGCATATTCATTTTATAGGTATCGGCGGCTCGGGTATGTACCCTCTTGCCCAGATTCTCCACGGGCAGGGCTACTATCTCACAGGCTCCGACAACAACGAAACCGAAACTCTCGACGCTGTGAGAAATATGGGTATTCCTGTTTTCATCGGACAGAGGGCTGAAAATATAGAGGGTGCTGACCTTATCGTTCACACCGCAGCTATTATGGCTGATAACCCTGAACTCATCGCCGCAAAGGAAAGCGGAGTTCCCGTGCTGGAGCGTGCCGATCTGCTCGGCATTGTCACCGGCTGGTACGACAGAGCAATCTGTGTTTCAGGAACTCACGGCAAGACCTCCACAACCTCAATGATTACTCAGATTATGTACACAGCAGGCATTGACCTCTCCGCATATATCGGCGGAAAGCTCCCCTGCATCGGCGGAAGCGGCAAGGCAGGTTCAAGCGATATTCTCGTCTGTGAATCATGCGAATTTGAGGACCACTTCCTTAAATTTCTCCCCGATATTTCTGTTGTTCTCAATATTGACGCTGACCACCTTGATTATTTCGGAACGCTCGAAAATATTATCGAGTCATTCCGCAAATTCAACAACAACACGACAAAGTGTATAATAATCAACGGTTCTGACGAAAATTCTATGAAATCTTTAGAGGGCGTTGAGGGTAAGGAAATCATCACTTTCGGAAGCGATAACAGCTGTGATTACTACCCTGAAAACATCATCCACAACGGTCTTCTCACAACATACGACGCTATGTACAAGGGCGAAAAACTGGGAGAAATTACTCTCCATGTTGCAGGTATTCATAATGTCCTCAACTCCCTTGCAGCAGTTGCGGCGGCTCGCTACTGCGATGTTGAATTTAAGCATATCGCCAAAGGTCTTGAAGATTTCCGTGGTGCAAAACGTCGTTTTGACAAGCTTGGGGAAGTAAACGGAATTACCGTGGTTGACGACTACGCCCACCACCCCACAGAGCTTGAAGCTACCCTCAAAGCCGCTATGGAGATGAATTTCCGCAAGGTATGGGCGATTTTCCAGCCTTTCACATTCAGCCGCACAAAGCTGCTCCTTGATGATTTCGTCCGTGTACTGCAAATCCCAGATTATACCGTTCTGACGGATATTATGGGAAGCCGTGAGAAAAACACCTACGGCATTTTCACCCGGCATCTTGCAGAGCAGATACCCGATTGCATATGGTTCCCACAGGACGAAACTGCTGAATGGACTGACGAGAGAAAATATTTCAATTTCAGTCAGATATGCGACTATGTATGTGAAAACGCTCAGTCAGGGGATTTGGTTATAACTCTCGGCTGTGGTGACGCTTACAAAATCGCGAAGATGATTATTAATAAGTTGTCGGAAGAATAAAAAGCCGAAAACGCAGGGGCGATGCCCACATCGCCCCATTTAACAGATAAATATACAAACAGAAAGGAAACAAAAAATGCTTAACGATGTAAAAGTTGTAATCTGCGGAAAGGAATACAAGCTCAGAACCGCAGAATCTCCCAATTACGTGTATTCCCTCGCACGTGCTTTAGAGGCGAAAATCAACGAGCATATGAGCTCGGGAAGCGGTACTTCTCCTTATACTGCCGCTATTATGGTTGCCCTCAGCGTTCTCGATGACCTGAACAAAGCTAATCAGCGTCTTGACAATATCCGCACACAGACAAAGGAGTATGTGGACGAGGCAGGAAAAAGCCGCATTGAACGTGATTCAGCACAGAAAGAGGTTGAAGCCCTCAAAGCTAAAATTGTTCAGCTAGAAAACATGATAAAACTCCGCCAGCTCAAGGATAGTCTTGAATGAAATCCCCCGAAATACTCGCCCCTGCAGGCGGTTTTGAAGCCCTGACAGCGGCTCTCCGCACAGGTGCGAACGCTGTATACATAGGCGGCAAAAAGTATTCCGCAAGAAATAATGCCGCCAATTTCAGCGACGAGGAGATTTCCGAAGCTGTACGGTTGTGTCATATCCACAACACAAAGCTTTATCTTGCGGTGAATACCGTTATTTCCGATGATGAAGCCGCTGATTTCTGCAATTTCATCAAAAAAGCCGCAGAATACGGCGTTGACGGCTTTATTGTGCAGGATTCAGGTGCTGCGGATATCATACGTTCCGCCGTTCCCGACGCTGTTATACACGGTTCAACACAGCTTTCAGTACATACTGCCGCAGGTGCACATTTACTCAAAGATATGGGATTTGCCCGTGTTGTGCCCGCCCGTGAACTCTCCGCCGATACCCTTGAAAAAATCTGCAGAGAGAATATTGAGGTTGAGGTTTTCGTTCATGGTGCGTTGTGTATGTCCGTTTCGGGGCAGTGCTATATGTCGGCTGTTATCGGCTCACGTTCGGCTAACCGCGGTTGCTGCGGACAGGCTTGCCGACTCCCCTTTTCTGCTGTCGGAAATAAAAATGCCGCCGCTTTGTCGCTGAAAGACCTGTCACTGCTTGAAAACACGGACAAACTCCGCAAAATCGGGGTTGACTCCCTTAAAATAGAGGGACGTATGAAACGCCCCGAGTATATCGCCGCCGCTGTTTCGGAGCTAAAAAAATCCCTTGACGGAAATACTCCCGATATGAAAATGCTCCGTGGCATATTCTCCCGAAGCGGCTTCACTAACGGTTATTTTTCAGAAAAAAGGCAGGATATGTTCGGTATCCGTGAAAAAGAGGACGTTATCGCCGCAAAGGAAATTATTCCCACCCTCCATGAACTTTACCGAAGTGAACGTGCTGTCTATACCGTTGATTTTCACGGCTGTGTAAAGAGTGGACAACCGCTGAAAATCACTGCTGTCTGCGGCGACATTTCAGCAGAGGTTACCGGAGATATCCCCGATATTGCCCAGAAATCCCCCACAACTGCGGAAACTCTTGAAAAACAGCTTTCAAAGCTTGGCGATACGGTTTTCACCCTTGGCAATATTACAGTCGATATTGACGACGGACTTTTCGTACCTGTAGGTAAATTAAACGAACTCCGCCGCACTGTAATCGAAACATTGACAGACAAGCTTGCGGAGTATAATAAACCACATTATACAATCACTGATTATGAGCCCCAAAATCCGCAGAATATCCCTCCCCACAGCGATAATCCACCTGTGAGGACTTTCTGCCGCACTTCTGAACAGGCTGTCGCCGCCGCAGAATTTTCGGAATTTGTAATAATCCCCGAAAATATCATTACGGAAAAGCTTACGGAAATTATTCCCCGTGAAAAAATAATTATTTCCCCTCCCCGATTTATTGTGGATGAGGAGAAAATTATTTCCCGTCTTTCGGAGCTGAAAAATCTCGGTATAAGCCGTATTCTCTGCCATACCCTTGACGGAGCGGCTATAGGAAAAAGCCTCGGATTTACTCTCCACGGCAGCTTTACCATGAATGTTTTTAACTCATATTCGGCGGAATATCTGAAAAAGCTCGGGTTTGAGGATTGTATCATATCCCCCGAAATGACGCTTAATCAGCTTGAAAATATGCGGACGGAATTACCTCTCGGAGCACTGATTTACGGCAGACTGCCGCTTATGCTTACGCGGAACTGCCCTATAAAGAATGAAATCGGCTGCAAGAACTGCACAGGTACACTCACCGACAGAACATCTCGTAAGCTTCCTGTTGCCTGCTCTGGGGATTATGTTGAAATTCTCAACTCCGATATTCTCTGCATGGCTGACAGAGCAGATAAATTCCGAAATACCGCATTTTTTGCTGTCCTGATCCACGATGAGGACAAAAACGGCACTATTGCCGCCATACATGGGAAAAACCCCTCCGACAGCGTGACAAGGGGACTATACTACAGAGGAGTTTGTGAAAACATATGAAACTCACTTTTAAAAAACTTGACGAAAAAGCAATAATCCCGTCAAGAGCAACTCCTGCCAGTGCAGGACTTGACATATGTGCAAGAGTTGATGAGCCTGTTGTACTCGCTCCCAACGAGATAAAAATGATACCCACAGGGCTCACGGCAATGACCGACTGCGATAATGTGGCACTGCTGATTTATCCCCGTTCGGGACTCTCCACAAAATTCGGCGTTACCCTTGCAAACTGCGTCGGTGTCGTTGACAGCGACTACAGGGGTGCATGGTTCATACCGCTTATAAACCACGGAAAAGAGCCTTTTACCGTCGAGGACGGCATGAGAATTGCACAGCTTATACCCACAAAGGTGCTTTTCCCCGAAATCGAAATAAGCGATACACTCACAGAAACTGAAAGAGGCGGAAACGGCTTCGGTTCATCGGGAATCTGACAGCCTGTCCGTCATAATAAAAAGGAGAAATAAAATGAAAAAGAATCTTTACTTTGCTTTTCTTCTGATAGCGGCTATCGTATTAGGCCACTATCTCGGAAATGCCGTTATCGGAACTGAAGGTTTAAGCTGGCTCGGCTACGGCAGAACATTTGGCTTTTCACCGACAAATATTACATTAGGCGGTATTATCAACTTTGATATCGGCTTCACTATCAGCATAAATATTGCACAGCTTCTTTTCCTTGCAACAGCATTTATAATCTACTGCAAGACAGCCCCAAAAATTCCTTCGTAATGAATAATCAAAAAGGAATTTAAAAATCAATTTACAAGGAGCTAAAAAATGTTTACAAAAGATATTGGTATAGATTTAGGAACTGCTAATACCCTCGTTTATTTGAGAGGCAAGGGTATCATTATCAGAGAGCCCTCTGTTGTTGCAGTTAACACACGTACCGACAAAACACGCTATGTCGGTATGGAAGCCAAGGAAGTTATCGGCAGAACTCCCGGCTCTATCGTTGCTGTACGTCCTCTGAAAGACGGCGTTATAGCAGATTTTGACATTGCCACAACTATGCTTCAGGAATTCATAAAAAAGGCTTTAAGGGGTACAATACTTACAAAGGCAAATGTAATTATCTGCATTCCCTCGGGTGTTACTGCCGTTGAAAGACGTGCAGTACGTGAAGCATGCAAAAAAGCAGGTGCAAACAATGTCCTTATCATTGAGGAACCTATGGCTGCGGCTATCGGTGCAGGTCTGCCCACACGTTCCCCCTCGGGAAGCATGATTATCGATATCGGCGGCGGTACAACAGAGGTTGCTGTTATATCTCTCGGCGGAATTGTCGCTTCACGCTCTATCAGATGTGCCGGCGATGAGTTCGACGCTTCAATCATCAACTACATCAAGAAGAAATACAATCTCCTTATCGGTGAAAGAACTGCCGAGAATATAAAGGTTGAAATCGGCTCCGCTTTCCCCGGTGAAAAAGAAGATACAATGGAAATCAAGGGAAGAAATCTGCTCAACGGACTCCCTGAAAATGTTACTGTAAATTCCGCAGAGATACGTGACGCTCTTGTTGAACCCCTTGCAAAGGTTATCGACGCTGTGAAGTCTACTCTTGAGGAAACTCCCCCCGAGCTTTCTGCAGATATTATCGACCACGGCATAACTCTTGCAGGCGGCGGTGCACTTCTCCGAGGTCTTGATAAGCTTATTTCCCGTGAAACAGGTATGCCCGTATACATTGCCGAATATCCCCTTGACTGCGTTGCCGAGGGTACAGGAAAAATTCTCGAAAACATCAACGACTATCAGGACGCTCTTACAGAAAATGTCAAGTACTATTAAGGAGGCACTAAATGGGCGAATTTTTGAAAAGCACACGTTTTAAAGTCCTGCTTGCCTTTCTCGCTTTTCTCGTGGGTATTATGATATACTCCGTTACAAAAGGCGGCTATTCCCTTTCGGGAGCCTCCTTTATCAATACCATAACAAAGCCTTTCCGATTTGCTTCAAACAGCATATCAATGGAAATGGAAAAAAATGCAGACAGAATAAGCAACGCCGACGCTTACTATGAGGAAAACCTTGAACTGAAAAGACAAATCGGCGAGCTTAACAAAAAGCTGACAGAATATGACGACCTCCTTGCAGAGGTTGAGGAACTGCGTAAGCTTGTTGTCATCAAGGAAGAACACCCCGACAACATTTTCTCACAGTCTGCAGAGGTTATGGGATATATTGCCAACGATCCATTCAAGGGATTCACTATTGACAGGGGCTATTCCGACGGTATAGAGCCGTATTCTCCTGTAGTTACTCCCGAGGGCATTGTGGGCATCGTTATTGAAGTATCACAGCACAGTTCAACTGTCCGCACACTTCTTTCCCCCGATTTGTCGATTGCGGCTATATGTTCCTCTACAAATACCGATTTCGGCATTGTTGAGGGCTCTGTTCTTGCAGCTGAAAACTCCAGAACAAAGCTTATACACCTTAACAAGGATCACGGTATATCCGAGGGTGACCTCATGATAACATCGGGTAACAGCGGACTTTTCCCGAAAGATTACGCAATCGGCACTGTTACAGAAGTGGGAGTTGAAGCAAACGGTCTTTCCGCTTATGCAGAAATTGAGCCTGCCGCAGATATTTCCCGTCTCCGTTCCGTTTTCGTAATTATGGACTTTGAGGGCAAGAACGGCGAGGAAGAAAAGGAGGATACCGATGAGGCTGAAAACACCCCGTGAAAAACGTATCCTCTACTTTAAAACAACTCTCCGCTGGTTTCTTTATTATTTCATTATATTTTCAAGCTTTATAATTATGACATCAGGCTCTTTGAAAAAGCCTGTGCTCCTTGTTCCTGTTGCCCTGCTTATCGCAGTAAACAACGACCTTATGGCATCGGCTTACACAGGAGCTTTCTGCGGATTTCTCATAGACATCGCCTGCGGACGGCTTTTAGGCTTCAACGCCGTATTGCTTACAGTCTTCTGCGTTGCTGCTACACTTGTCTTTGAGCTTTATCTCCGCAAGAAATTCATAAACTATATGGTTATAATCTCTGCAGCCTCTTTCATACAGTGCTGGCTGGACTATAAATTCTTCTACGAAATATGGGGATATGCCGACGTTGAACGGATATTCAGCAGCGTTACCCTTAAAGTATGGCTGTATACCGTCATTTCCTCGGTTGTACTCTATATTTTATTCAAAATTATCAACAACCTCCTTATGCCAAAGGAGCATCTGACAATTGAAGAAGTTATACGCACAAGTTAGGAGGCATAGATGAAATCTGTTTCAGATACAATAAAATCAGTCGTTATCGTACTGCTGGTTATATGCCTTGGTGTACTCTCCTCGATGAAGCTTATAAAGCTGCAGATCGTTGAGGGAAACGACGCTGTAACTGCTCCCAGATACGACAGCGACGCTATAACATACAAGCGTGAGGTTACTCCCACACGTGGAGAAATCATTGACTACCGTGGAAACGTCATCATCGGCAACAACTCCTGTACCGATATTGTATTGCAGTACGCTCTTTTCCCTAAAGAGTATCAGGAGGGAAATGCAATCCTCCTCCGCATTTACAATGAACTTACTGCAAAAGACCATGTCTTTGAGGAAGTCCTCCCCATTACGCTGACAGCTCCATACGAGTACACACAGGAAGACACTTCGGCTGTAACGAAAAGACTTAATCTCAACGTATATGCCACAGCTGAAAACTGCATTGACAAGCTTATAGCTGACTACGCAATTTCCGAGGAATACACACAGGAGGAAAAGCGTATAATTGCAGGTCTGCGTTACGCCATGGTTGCAAAGGATTTTTCTTACAACAATGATTTTGTTCTTGCCAGGGACGTAAAAAAATCAACAATTCTCAAATTAAAGGAACTCAGCAGCGTTCTCAAAGGTGTAAATGCCGTAGAGTCGGCAGACCGTGAGATTATGCGAGGAGATATCCTCCCCCATGAAATCGGCATGGTAGGCCCTATCTATGCCGAGGAATACGACGAACTGAAAGAAAAAGGCTACGCCATGAATGACGTAGTGGGCAAAAGCGGCATTGAATATGCCATGGAAACAGAACTGCGAGGACAGAGCGGACTTGAAGAAGTAACAATTCTCAACGGTGCCGTTGCGGACATCCGCACAGTTGAAGAAACCGTTCCGGGGCAGACAGTAAAGCTTACCATTGACGGAGCTTTTCAGTCGGAAATACAAGGTGCTCTTGACAGCTTCCTCAACCGCTTCGGCTACTACGGCGGACGAAAAGTTGAAAAGGGTGCTGTAACCGTCCTTGACGCTAAAACAGGTGCAGTTCTTGCTATGGCAACAGCTCCCACCTACAACCTCAGGGATTTTGAAGAAAACTACAACGAACTGCTGAAAGCCCCAAACTCCCCTATGTTCAACCGCTGTACACAGGGACTGTATCTCCCGGGCTCTACTTTTAAAACAATTACCGCTACCGCAGGTCTTAATGAGGGCGTTGTTGATGGCTATACCTGCTTCGACTGCCGTACAAAATATGAATTTTACGGCGGAAATTTCCAGTGTACAGGCTATCACACAGCTATTTCATCACGCCGTGCAATTGAAGTATCCTGCAACGTCTACTTCTACGAGGTATCACGTCTGCTGGGTATTGACAACATCACAAAATACGCTGAATTATACGGTCTTGGCTCACCTCTGGGACTTGAAACAGGCGATGCAGGCGGTTTTCTCTGTAATCCCGAAACCTTTGAGGAAAGAGGACAGCCCTGGTATATCGGTTATGTTATTCAGGCAGGTATCGGCAACCAGGACTGCGGATTTACTCCCTTACAGCTTGCAACCGTAGCAAGTACCATAGGAAACAGAGGTGTACGCTACAAGCCATATCTCGTTGACAGCCTTTACACCTACGGCACAAAGGAAATGACATTCAAGACAAAGCCTACCGTAGCAGAAAAAATCGAGCTTAACAGCGACGATGTGTATGATTTCATCATTAACGGTATGATTGACGCTTCACGCAATGTTCCCTCTCCATACAGCCTTACAGGTTACGGCTTTGATGTAGCTATCAAGACAGGTACTCCCCAGACTGATATGAACGATTTAAGCAAACAGAACTCCGTATTTATCGGATTTGCCCCTGCTAATGACCCGCAGATTGCCTTTGCAGGAGTTATCGAGGGCGGTGAGTATTCAAAATATATTGTTCATGATATAATTGACGCATATGAAGAATGTTTTGGATTTACCGAGAAAAAAGAGCCTGTGGCACTTCCCCCCGAAATGAGAAACGGCACAACAGCAAAAACCACTACAACCACTACAACATCAACAGGCACAGAAACAAGCACATCTGACGACAGCACAACAACTGTCACAGTTGCTTTACAGTGAAAAAACGGCGAGCCATTGCGGCTCGCCGTCATTTTTATACGACTTCATCTTCCTTTTTTATTCGAAATATGGCTCTGAAAAATCCTGAAAGAATTTTTGGACTCTTGATTACTATGATTTTCATATGTAACCCTCCTTTTCATATCATATTATATTCCGAAAACGGGATTATGTTACTTCTCTTTGTGAAATAATTTCTTCATCACAAAAGAAGCTGTAATTCCAGTTAAACTTCCGCAGGTATCAAGAAGCACATCCCTCAACATACAGGCTCTACCAGGGACAAAATACTGGTGTATCTCGTCTGTAACGGCATACAATCCGCAGAAAAGCAACGTCAGAAACGCACCACGGCAAATCAGTTTTTTCTGCCCCGATGTGAGAAAAGCAAAAAATCCAAGTGCGGCATATATGACAAAATGGGCTGTCTTTCGGATAAAGTGGCTGATGTTTCCACGGATTATATCCTGCTCCGCTGTTGTCATGTTATCATAATCGCCGTAAAAAATACTTATTATCAGATTTACAAATCTTCCGCTTGTATCAGAGGACTCATCTGCATTCTCACACGAAAAAAATAAAATGCAAACCATAATCGCCGCTGTCAGAATTCCGCATATTATTCTGAATTTACTTATTTTGGTTTTCTTCATTGTCTATAATCTCCTATTAGATATAGTTTTATTATATCATATTTGGGCAATGTTGTAAAGCGTCTGGAAATTGTAACCTTTTAGTAATAATTAATTGAAAAAATGACTTGTAACTTAATGAAAAAAATGATATAATATAATGTGTGTAATTATAATTTCAATTCAGATATGACATTTTGGAGGTAATAAATGAAAGCTTTCTTTTCAAACGTGTGGGTTAAGCGATTTGTTTCGATTATCCCTGTATTCTATACCATAGCAGTCGGATATCTCTGCTACTACTCTATTTTTTACGATATCCATATCCAAGAAAAACAATCCCTCTGCATTATAGTATCAGCTATTTCTCTTATTGCTCTTATTCTTTTGCTTTATACAAGAAATCAGCTGCTTACTAAAATATCAAGCTTCGCCATACTTACGGCAATGCTGCCCGTGGTCATAATGTATTTTGACGAAAAGGCATTGTATATACCAATCGTTGCAGTGGGTATAATTATTCTTCTCTTTTCGGGAGCAAGTGAGGGCAAAAAGACCATGCTTGGAACAGTTATTCTCCTTATGTATATTTTCGGTGCATTGGGCTATTATCTGTTCAACTCGTTCTTCGTTACACACGCAAAGACAGATATTCTCGAAAGCGGAGTTTCCCCCTCGGGACGCTATCGCTATGAGCTTATAAATACCGAAGATACATCGGGCGGAAGCACTTCAATTGTAATTGAACCCAACTATGCAGATGTTACTTATCCCTATGTAACCTTTACCCTTAAAAATATGAAACGTGTATGCTATCAGGAGCGACCGATGCTTGAAGAAGAGGTAGAGCTTGAATGGTCAACAGGCACAAGAGAGGAAATCACCAAGGAGCTTAACGGCATTTCCAAGGATATCCGCATTAATCTTACAGACGCAGAATTTGAAGCATACAACATTGCCATTGATCGCCGTTTGCAGATTTCGGGAATCAATCTGTACAAGCTTATTGAAATCGGCAAATCCGCATCAGATGTTAACCCATTGAAGCTTGATGACCTCAGCGAAAATCATCTTGCAGCTTTTGACATTGGCAAGGACACATCTGGAAGATATTACGTTCTTGAGCCTACAACTGAATTCTATACCGCTATAGAGCGTATGCAGGGAGAAAGAATATACCTCGATGAGCTTAACAGTAAGGGTTATGAAGCATTCAGCGAAATGCACCTTGACGAATTCGGCTACACATTGTACGACCTTGGAAAGGATAATACAATCCCCCTCAATCAGCTGACAGACGCACAGCTTGCAGAGCTTGGAGTATCAGAGTCAGGCGATGTGCTTAAATTCAACGACAAAGTCTGCTTCCGTTACTACGTTGCAGAACTGGAAGATTACTACAACACAGAAAAAAGAACATTTTCTGTAAACCTTTTCAACTGATAAATTTATGGGAGAGTGTACAGATATATGCTTTCCCATTAATTATATGATACCACCCTCATTTACGGTATCTTTTTGGGATTTTTAATTAGACGAGTTAAAATAAATATGAACGGAGAAAAAACTATGTCTTATGTAATTGGAGTTGACTGCGGTACAAGCGGTACAAAAACAGTGCTTTTCGATGAAGCAGGAAGCGTTATAGCCTCTAAAACAATCGAATATCCCATGTATCAGCCTAAAAACGGCTATGCAGAGCAGGATCCTGCTGACTGGTCAGCAGCTATGATCAACACAATCAAGGCTGTAATGGCTAAAAGCGGCATTAAAAAGGAAGATGTCAAGGGTATCGGCATTTCAGGTCAGATGCACGGACTTGTTATGCTCGACAAGGACAACAATGTCCTCAGAAAGTCTATTATCTGGTGCGACCAGCGTACAGCCGCAGAGGTTGAGGAAATGAACCTCATTGTAGGCAGAGAAAAGCTTGTTGAAATCACAGCAAACCCTGCCCTCACAGGCTGGACTGCTGCAAAAATCCTCTGGGTAAAGAATAATGAACCCGAAATCTACAGCAAGGTTGCACATATCCTCCTGCCAAAGGATTACCTCCGCTTTGTGCTTACTCACGAGTACGCTACAGAGGTTTCCGACGCTTCGGGTATGCAGCTTCTTGATGTACCCAACAGAAAGTGGTCTGATGAGCTTCTCACAGCCTTTGAAATCGACAAGAACTGGCTTGGTAAGGTATATGAGTCCTGCGAGGTTACTGGCACTCTTACAAAGGCTATGGCTGACGAACTTGGACTCTGCGAGGGTACTATCGTTGTAGGCGGTGCAGGCGATAACGCTGCCGCTGCCGTTGGTACAGGCGTAGTTGAGGACGGCAAGGCATTCACAACAATCGGCACTTCGGGAGTTGTATTTGCTCATACTTCTGACATTGCTATTGACAAGCTTGGCAGAGTTCATACCTGCTGTGCGGCTGTTCCCAACACATGGCACGTTATGGGTGTTACACAGGGTGCAGGTCTTTCACTTAAATGGTTCAGAGATAATTTCTGCATGACAGAAAAGGAAACAGCAAAGCTTATGGGAATTGATGAATACTACCTTATGGATAAGCAGGCAGAGGCTGTTCCAGTAGGCTCTAACCGTCTGCTGTATCTCCCCTACCTTATGGGCGAGCGTACACCTCATCTTGACCCTGACGCAAGAGGAGTATTCTTCGGACTTTCTGCTATCCATACACGCCGTGATATGCTCCGTGCCGTTATGGAGGGCGTAAGCTACTCACTCCGTGACTGCGTTGAGGTATTCCGTGAAATGGGCGTAAACGTAAGTGATATGATGGCTTGCGGCGGCGGCGGTTCATCTCCCCTCTGGAGAAGTATGCTTGCCGACCTGTTCAACAGCAACGTTAAAACAGCAGCTTCCAAGGAAGGCCCTGCTCTTGGTGTAGGTATCCTTGCAGCAGTTGGTGCAGGACTTTACAGCAGTGTTCCCGAGGCTTGCGGAGCTATTGTCAAGACTGACAAGATACAGGCTCCTGTTGAGGGTAATGTAGGCGAATACGATAAGTACTATCAGCTTTATCGTGAGATTTACCCTGCATTAAAGGCACAGTTTGCAAAGCTTGCAACAATGTAAAAAATATTAAGGGGACGCTCTCTCTTGCAGAGCGTCCCCTCTTTCAAAACAGTCCACTGGACTGTTTTGAAATTCACCCCTTGCAGAGCGCTTGAACGCATCGCAGAGCTTTGCTCTGCATGGGACTCTGTCCCATGCCCTGCCAGAGGCTCTGCCTCTGGACTCCGCCAAAGGACAGTGTCCTTTGGAAACCCAATTTGCACAGAGGTAATTTTAATGTTGCAGTAATTACTTTCTCTCTTTCATTTTTCAAAATATACGTATAATTCCATTTTTTCCGTTAATAATATGATTGTTCACAGGAATTTACTTTAACGGTAAACTTTATTAACGGAGGTATTATACGTGAAAAAATTTTCAGATAACTCAAAAGGTTCAAAGGGTTTTTATGCGGCTCTCGGTATAAGTGCAGTCATGATTGGCTCTGCCTGCTATTTCGCATATGACCAAGGCGAAAAGCTTACAAACGACCTCGCCGCAAAGCAGATTCAGGCTGAAAAAGAACTTGAAGCGGCTGTTGACAAGAGAGTAAACGACCTGCCAAAAGGAACTTCTCCTGCCTACAGACTTACAACTCCCACGGTAACAACCGCACCCCGTACAGCTGCAACTGCTCCACCCGTGGAAACTCTCCCTGCAGAAGTAATAATAATCGACCCTGCAGAGCCTGTAGTTGAGGAAATCCCACAGGAAGCCGAATCCGTGGGAGCGTCAAAACTTGCAAATGTAAAGCCGCCACTTGCGGAACTGGGCGATGTTGTAGGCTCTTTCAGCGGCGGTGAGCTTGTGAAAAATCCCACAACAGGCTCATGGCAGACACACAACGGCACTGACCTTGCCGCAGAAGTAGGTGCGGAGGTATACGCCGTATCAAACGGTGAAGTTACAGAGGTCACAAAGGATTCAATCTGGGGCGTTACAGTAGTCCTTGACCACCACAACGGCTACGTTACACGCTACTGTGGGCTTTCCGACGGTCTTTCCGTTCAGCAGGGTGATATGCTTGTAAGCGGCGATCTAATCGGAACTGTCGGCAATACAGCTGATATTGAATCTGCTATTGCCCCTCATCTTCATATCGAAATGCTCCACAACGGCAGCTATATCGACCCTATGGCGGAGCTTAAAAAGTAATACCACTTCCCCTTTACGGGGATACATACAACGGAGTGATAATGTGAATATATCCATAGACGAGATTAAAACAACAACAGAAAAGGCTGAACTGAGCCTGCGTAAGAAGTTCAAGAAAAGCATATGGTGCAAGTTCACCAAGAGTATCAATGAATATGACCTTGTACAGCCAAATGATAAAATTGCTGTCTGCATATCTGGCGGCAAGGACTCTATGCTTATGGCAAAGCTTTTTCAGGAGCTGAAACGTCACGACAAATTCCCCTTTGAAGTGGTATTTCTTGTAATGGACCCCGGCTATAACGAGGAAAACCGCCGCAGAATAGAGGAAAATGCCGCAAAGCTTTCAGTTCCCGTTAATATTTTTGAGTCAGATATTTTTGGCTCTGTTGTACATATCGAAAAAAATCCCTGCTATATCTGTGCAAGGATGAGGAGAGGCTACCTTTACAGCAAGGCAAAGGAGCTGGGATGCAATAAAATCGCATTAGGACATCATTTCGATGATGTAATCGAAACTATACTTATGGGTATGCTCTATGGCGGTCAGGTGCAAACCATGATGCCGAAGCTTCACAGCACTAACTTTGAGGGTATGGAGCTGATACGTCCCATGTATCTCGTTCGCGAGGCTGATATAAAGCACTGGTGTACATATAATGAACTTGAATTTATACAATGTGCCTGCAAATTCACTGAAACCTGCTCCACCGTTCACGAGGACGGCAGTTCCGCTTCAAAGCGTATGGAGGTCAAATCCCTTATTGCTGAGCTGAAAAAAATCAATCCACAAGTTGAAAAAAATATTTTCCGAAGCGTTGAAAATGTTAATCTCAATACGATTATTGCCTATAAGGATAATTCGGGTACTCATAATTTTCTTGATGAGTATAATAATAAGAGATAAAAAAGTAAATCCAGAGAAGATATATGTCTTCTCTGGATTTTATTTATGTTCGCATCAATAAACCAAATTGGAAATTAGCGATTTATCTCCATCTCTATGCTTTTCCATTTTTCGCCACACAAATTATAAATGGTAGTATTACCGTTTTCTTTGAACCCAATTGATTTATAACAATAATAAGCGTTTTGATTGTTTTCAAAAACTTCTAATAGGACTTTTGAAGCCCCATATAATTCAAATGCAAATTTTATGCCTAACTTCAACATTTGCTTTCCATAACCTTTTCCCCTTGCATGAGGACTAAGAATTACATAACCGAAGCTTAATTCATCGACCTTATCATACGGTTGACGAAGAGTAAAAAATCCTACAACACCAGTTTCATCGAATGCTGTAAATGGAAAATATCGTTCATTATCTATTCTTCCAGAAACAGCTTGTTCGATTCGATCAGGCGAAACTGGAAATTCTCCTAACCGTCCCTCACTCCATTTATAAAATTCTATCTTTTCCTTACACCAATTTGCTATTTTTTTGCTATCGTTTCTTCGATATGGTCTTATATTAAGCATAGTTCTCCCTCACGATACAATTTTTATATTTCTCCAAATTCTATTTATCAATCAATTAATACTAATCCCAATAAATCCTGTAGACACAGGATTTATTGGGAACGCCTGCAAAGCAGGCTACAATTAGCTACTCTAATTGCCGTCTCATACAATCCTTTTAATTCCAGTAGACTTTTGTCTACTGGAATTAAAAGGATTGGTATAAGATATCATTATAAACAATGCAAAGCCGCTTTTGACTAAACATCAAAAACGGCTTTATCATATTTCTATACAGTCATTACCTTAACCGCCACTCGTTTATTTTTTTGATTCAATTACAAGCACAAGTCCCGAATTAATTTTCAGATATGCTTTATCTGCCGTGATTTCGTTGCTTACCCCTATAGGATAGGATATACTCATTACATAGTTTTCAAGGGGATATTTAACGCCTTTTAACTCCCCGATATCCGCCTTTTCTGTTAAGGCGAACAAAGAAAAATACCAGTCGGGCTTGCAAGGAAACTTATACTCCCCCCCCCCTCGCACTGTCAGTATGTTGTCAGCGTCATAAATCGTCATTTTACAGCCATTTTCATAGGCAAAAACCAGCGTCTGGATATTGGCATAGCTGTGGTCAAACCTCGCTCCAAGTCCGCCATAGAGCCTTATATCGTTATATCCGCGGTCAATTGCAATTCTCACCGCCATAAGGGTATCTGTATCGTCCTTTTCGGGTACACTACGGTATATCTCAATATCATCGGGCAGACTACCTGTATAGGAGTCAAAATCCCCCACTATAAGGTCAGGAGTTATCCCTATTTTTTCAGCTATGTGAAGTCCGCTGTCAGCACAAATTATCAGTCCGCTGTTTTTGCGAATTTCAAAGGGATTTATAAAATCCGTGCCGCTGATTTTGCCGCCTGCAAATATAGTGCAGATACTCATTTCAGCTCCCACTCCTTCAGCTGTTTTGCTTCCTCATACATAGCACAATAGCTCTCGTGACGAATTTTCGGAATATCACCATTTTCAACCGCTTCAAGAACTGCACAGCCTTTTTCGCAGGTGTGAGAGCAGTCACGAAAACGGCAGTTTTCCGTTATATCTCCAAATTCTCTGAAACAACCTGCAAGCTCCTCCTTGCGTATGATGTCATAGCGTGCTGTTTCAAAGGTAGAAAATCCAGGGGTATCAGCTATATATCCGCCGCCGTTGAGCTTATACAGCTCCGCATGACGGGTTGTATGCCGTCCTCTGCCAAGCTTTTTGCTGATTTCACCTGTGGGAATATTCAGTGTAGGGTCAACAGCATTGAGCAGGGTTGACTTGCCTGCTCCCGAATTTCCTGTAAAAGCACTTATCTTGCCTTTGAGAAGCTCTCTGACAGCTTCTATGGTGCTTTCGTCGGAGTAGTCTACTTCCATTACTTTTATGCCTATGCCGCCGTAAACCTCACGGAGAGCACTGCTGTCACCCAAATCCGTCTTTGTGATAACCACAACAGGCTCAATGCCCTTGTACTCTGCTATTGCAATAAATTTGTCAAGTATAAGAAAATTCGGGCTGGGGCTGACTGTGGACACTATAAATATAAGCTGGTCAAGATTAGCAAGAGGGGGTCTGATGAGATAATTTTTCCTCTCCCCTATTTCGGAGATTACTCCGCCGCTGACAGTTACCCTGTCACCGACAGAGGGACTTATCCCTTTACTGCGGAATATGCCCCTTGCTTTACACTCGAATATGCCGTCAGGGGACTCTACAGTATAGAGTCCCCCTAAACATTTCAATATAATTCCGCTGACAGCTGTTGTGTTTACCACCACCACTGCCATGTGTAGGTAACATTGTCCTCGGTTACCCAAGTACCGTTAACGCCGTCCTCGTACCATCTCCACTCGTCGTTAACCCATTCGCCGTTCTGTCCGGGAACCTGCTCGGAAGGAGTTGTGGGGTCTTCAACAGGAGTATCTGTGGGACCATACTCCTCGGGAGGAGATGTAGGTGCCTCTGTTTCAGGCTCTGGGAATGCTCCGATTGCCTCAAATGCAGAATAGGGATCACCGCCTGAAAGACAAGTATAGGATTCCTCTGCAAAGTTAAAACTGTAGGTACCGATTGTTGCTCTTGCATTATTGCTCAGGTTTGTAACGGATACTGTAACATTTACATTTTCGCCTGAACCAATAACGTCCTGTGAAAGCTGACTGTATTCAGGACAATAGAATGTGCCTGACTCCTGAATATCTGGAGTTCCGTCCTCTTTCTGTACCATGAATGCAATTACAAAACGTCCGTTTGCTTCAGCAGGAAGATCGAATGAAATCGGAACTTTACCGTCGGGCTTCTTACCGTTACTGAATGTAAGGGTAATTTCTGTTCCCTTTTCTACCTTTTCGCCTACTTCGATAGACTGCTCAATTACCTTGCCCTCGGGCTCGTATGAAGCCTTGCCCTTTGTCTTAACCTTAAGTCCGAGATAATCGGCATGGATTGAAGCCTCGTCAACTGTCATACCGACATACTGCTCAACAGCAATCTGTCCTGCATCCTCGCCAAGACTTACGTAGAGGATGATTGTTGAACCCTTGTGTATTCTCTCACCTGCAGAAGGCTCTGTCTTGATAACATTGCCCTTCTTAACCTCTGTACTTGATGAACTGCGTATATCACACACAAAACCAAGCTGTTTAAGCATATCTTCGGCAAGCTGTGCATTCTTGTCAGTTACGTCGATAACTTCTTCGGTTTCCATACCCTTACTGATTACAACCTTGAGTACGTCACCTTTCTTGAACTGGCTTCTGGGCTCGATTGACTGCTCGATAATAATACCGGGTTCAGCCTCGTCGAATTCCTGTCCGTCCTCCTGGAACTTGATATTATCGCCGTACATACTAACCGCCTCGTTGAAGTCCATACCTACAACGTTGGGCATTGTCCAGTCGTTTGTCTGCTTTGAGCCCTGGAGCATTTCTCTGAAAAGCATTGAAATAATGATTACACCAACGATAATAACAACAACGATAATTGCAGTAAGTACAGGTACAACAAGAGAAGTACGCTCTGTTTCTTCTTCATCGTCGTCATCTTCATAGTCATCATAATAATCGTCAATATTTCCGTAGGGCTGATTTCTCTGCTGGGGATATCTTCCGCCCTCTGCTGCTACAGCTGCTCCTGCATACGCAGGCTTATGTGCCACGGGAGCTTCATCAGCGGGAGGAAGCTCAATATTTCCTGCTGCATAATACTGTGTATCAGCGTTATCGTCAACGCCCTCCTCACGGTAATAACCGAAAGTCATTGAGGGGTTAGACTTGAACTTTTCAATATCCGCAATCATTTCTCCTGTGTTGCTGTATCTGTCAGCAGGAGCCTTTTCCATAGCCTTAAGAATTATTTCCTCAAGACCATCGGGAATATCGGGATTAATTGCTCTCGGACGCTCGGGAATATCGTGCATATGCATAACAGCAATTGCAACAGGATTATCGCTGTCGAAAGGCTTTCTTCCTGAAAGCATTTCATACATCATTGCACCTACAGAGTATATGTCGCTCTTTGCGTCTGTAACTGCTCCGCTTGCCTGCTCGGGGCTAATGTAATGTACGCTGCCGATAGCCTGGTCGGTAGCTGTCTTGCCCTCCTCACGGGCAAATTTGGCAATACCGAAATCCATGACCTTTATAGTACCGTCGCTGAACATCATAATGTTCTGCGGCTTGATATCACGATGAACGATACCCTTATCGTGAGCGTGCTGCAGAGCTCTTAAAATCTGGATTACAAAATGAACTGTATCCTTCCATGTGAGAACTCTTTCCTCCTCGATGTACTCCTTTAATGTGATACCGTCAATATATTCCATAACGATATACTGGAGCTTATCAGAGAAGCCAACATCGTAAATCTTCACAATATTCGGGTGTGAAAGAACTGCGATAGCCTTTGATTCGTTGCGGAAACGACGGAGAAATTCCTCATTTTCCGCATACTCCTTTTTGAGTATCTTAATGGCTACAGGCTTATTGTCAATGACATCAACGCCCTTATAAACCTCAGCCATACCGCCGACGCCGATAAGTTCAGTAATTTCATATCTGCCGTCAAGCTTCTTGCCAATGTATTTTTCCATTGCCTTACCCTTCCTTTTCCGATTTACCGTATTTTACGGCAAATCTGATTATATTGAAATATTATTGCAACCTTTTTATGTGGTGACCTTTATAATCAGTCACCTATAACGGCAACCGTGACGTTGTCACGTCCGCCTTTATTCAAAGCAAGCTGAATAAGAGCTTCTGCCGCAGTATCAAAATCTGTCCGTGATAATACGTCATATATTTCATCGTCGCTGCAATATCCCGACAAGCCGTCAGAACAGAGCAGCAGACTGATTTTATCTTCATAAGTCAGTGTGAATGTATCAGTGAGGACTGTTTTTTCAACACCCACAGCTCTTGTAAGCATATGCTTCTGCGGATGTACAGCCATTTCCTCCTCGGTAATTTTTCCCTGTTCATAAAGCAGAGAAGCCACATTATGGTCGGTGGTAATGCTGTAAAGCCCGTTGTCCGCCACGAGATAAGCACGGCTGTCACCTACATTTGCAATATAAGCTGTATCTGCCGTCACAAAAGCGGCAACACAGGTTGTACCCATACCAAAGTTTTTGAAGTCCATACGTGCTCTGGTATAAATAACCGAATTTGCAGCCGATATGGAGGATATAAGAAGCTTTCTTATATCGTCCTCACCAAGATTTTCACCGTAGCCGTCTGAAAATCTCTGAAAAAATTCATCTATGGCGATAGTGCTTGCCTCCTTGCCTGCACGTTCACCGCCCATACCGTCACATACGACGGCAAGTATATTATGACCGAAATATTCACATCTTACAGCATCCTGATTTTCCTCACGCCGCAGACCGATATCCGTGCCGTATCTGAATCGCATTCGTATGCACCTCCATTTCATGAGTTCAGCCTCCGATATTTTAGACGCTTTCCTCCGATTGCTTCGCAGCGTCACGTCTTAACTGTCCGCACGCCGCCTCTATATCGCTGCCGAGAGTGCGTCTGACGGTAGCGTTGATACCACGCTTTTCAAGCCGTTTTGCAAAATCTGCAACAGCCGTCCTTGCGGTGGTGTATTTTCTTTCTTTTACCTTATTAACAGGAATAAGATTTACATGACAGTTCATGCCACGGAGCAGCTCTGCAAGCCTGTCCGCATCCTTTTCAGCGGAGTTCACATTGTCCATAACCGCATACTCGAAAGTAATTCTGCGTCCTGTTGCGGATATGTAATGCTTACAGGCCTCAATGAGCTTTTCTATATTATATGTCCTGTTGACAGGCATTATTTCACTTCTTGACGAATCATCAGAGCTGTGAAGGGAAATACACAGTGTAAGCCCCAGTTTAAGCTCTGCCAGCTCGTAAATCTTCGGCACAAGTCCGCAGGTTGAAAGGGACACGTGACGCAAACTGAAATTATTGCCGTCCTTGTGGGAAAGAAGTCCAAGAAATTTCAGGACGTTGTCGTAGTTGTCGAGAGGTTCGCCGATACCCATGAGAACAAGCCCCGATATCTTTACCCCCGAATTGATTTCGGTTTCGTAAATCTGCAAAAGCATCTCCGCGGGAGTGAGATTTCGAACGAATCCTGCAATGGCTGAAGCACAAAATCTGCACCCCATTTTGCACCCCACCTGTGTGGAAATACAAAGGCTGTAACCGTAGCTGTATTCCATTAAAACAGTCTCGACAAAGTTGCCGTCGGGAAGCCTATATAGATATTTTACCGTATTATCTATACAAGATTCAAGTCTTTTTTGCACAAATAGTCTATTTATACAAAATTTTTCTTTTAAAAGCCCTCTCAATTGGACAGAAATATCAGTCATTTTATCAAAATCAAGGACTTTTTTAACGTGAAGCCATTGAAAAATCTGCTTTGCTCTGAATTTTTTCTCGCCCATTTCAACAAGAGCTGCTTCAAGCTCCTTTAAATCAAGGCTTAAAATATCAATTTTTTCCAATGGTTCACCTACTTATACAATTATTTTACCTTTTTAAGCTTTGCAACAAAAAATCCGTCGCCGCCGAAGTCATCGGGGAAAAATGTCACAGGATTTGAATATCTCTGCCCTCTTATTTCAGGGAGTTCACAAAGCTCGATATCAGGATTATTTTTCAGAAGCCGTTCAACGACTTCCTCGTTTTCCGCTTTTCGCACTGTGCAGGTGGAGTATACCATTTCACCGCCAACCGCAAGATAGTTCAAAGCGTTTTGAGCAATATTGTACTGAATTTCGGGAAGTCTTTCAAACTCCGAAAGGCTCTTGTACTTTATTTCAGGCTTGTGAGAAATAACTCCGAATCCAGAACAAGGCACATCGCAAAGTATCTTTGTACACTTCGGGATATCTTCACTGTACACCGTTGCATCGCCTGTTTTAGCGGATATATTGGCAAGCCCAAGACGTTCTGCACCCTCACGGATAAGCTTCACTCGCTTTTCGTGCAGGTCAAAGGCGTGGATTTCTCCCCTGCCATTCATCAGCTCCGCCATTGTAAAAGTCTTACCGCCGGGAGCCGCACATATATCGAGTACAACGTCATTTTCCGTCGGGGCAAGTATCTCGCAGCACAGCTGTGAAGATATGTCCTGAACATGAAAAAATCCCGATTTAAAGGCATCTGTACCGATTACCACACCACTTTCAAGGCGACAGCACATTTCATAGTCGGTAAAAATCTCCACATTGCCCAGAGCTTTAACCAGTTCGTCATATGAGCATTTCAAAGGATTTCTGCGGATAAATGTTGACTTTTCATCAGCAACGGAATACTCCGCAAATCTCTTGGCTTTTTCCTCACCATAGTCATTTACAAGGCTGCGAATGAGCTCCTCGGGAATTGAATACATCACGGAAAAACGCTTTATATCGTCATTTTCCTCTTTTGAGAAAATCTTTTTTCCGCCTCTTATGAAGTTTCGGAGAACAGCATTTACCATTCCCGAAGCACTTGTTTTGCCGAATTGCTTGGCAAGTCGGACACTTTCATTGACTGCCGCATTGTCGGGAACGCTGTCCATATAGAGTATCTGATAGACACCGCACCGCAATATAGTTACAATTATGCTGTCCATTTTATTAAGCGGACGGGAGCAATATTGTGCTAAAATGTAATCGAGCGTTATCCTCCGCTGAATTACACCGTAATAAATCGCAGTACACAGCTTCTTCCCCTGCGAATCAAGGTCAGAGCGTTCAAGTCCGCTGTTCAGCTGAATATTTGAATAGCTGTCATTCTTTAAAGTTTTATCAAGCAGCTTTGCCGCAGTATATCTTGCATCCGCCATTATCTATCCCTTCTCACTCTCAATAATAGCTGTAAAAGCTGTAAAATCGAAGAAACAAGAGCGGTTACATAGGTCATAGCCGCCGCTGTAAGGACTTTTCTTGCCTTTGGGATTTCATCACTTTCAAGGATATACTGTCCCTCAAGAGTTTTCAACGCTCTGCGGCTTGCATTAAGCTCCGTTGGGAGCGTTACAAGTTGAAAAAGTATAACCGCAAGGAACATTGCAATTCCCACATAAGCCAGCGTCGTACTGTGAAAAGCTACAAGCCCGATAAAGAATACGCAATACCAGTATTTTGAGCATATATTTACTGCAGGTACAATAGCTGTACGCATCATCACAGGAGCGTACTGCTCTGCATGCTGACAGGCATGACCGCACTCGTGAGCGGCAACACCGATAGCCGCAATTGAGCTTTTTCCATAAACGGAATCAGAAAGACGCACCACATTTTCCTTTGGCGAAAAATGGTCGCTTAAATTTCCACTGATACGCTCAATCCGCACGTAGTGCAAGCCGTTGCTGTCAAGAATCTGCCTTGCAGCCTGTTCAGCCGTAATTCCACGGGATGAAGCAACTTTGCTGTATTTTTTAAAGGTAACTGAAACTCCAATCTGTGCAAGCAGAGGAAGCAGCAGCATTCCCAGTATGAGAAACAAATATTCCATTTATTACTCCTTATTATCCCAGTTTTTCGCCTTTTTCAAGCTTTCTGCCACGGAGGAAATCAGCGGTTTTCATACGCTTTGCACCCTCCAGCTGAATTTCTGTAAACAATACAACTCCATCTCCGCAGATGACTGCAAATTTATCTGCGTCCACAATTGTGCCAACTTCGCCTTCAGCAATATTGTGCGAAATTTCAGAGGCAAATACTTTTAAACGCTTGCCGTTCATCATTGTGAAACCGCTTACACCTCTGATTGTGTTGTGAACTTCCTCCGCAGATTTTGTGAAATCAAGGCTGCTCATTTCCTTTTTAATCATAGGAGAGTAGCAGCTGAGGGAATCGTCCTGCTTTTCGGGAGCGAGTGTGCCCTCCTCAATCGCCTTGATTGTATCTGCAAGAACCTCGCCGCCCATGGCCGCAAGTCTGCCGTAAAGCTCGGAATAAGTTTCATTTTCGCCTATTTCAGTGGATTTTTTAATAAGCATATCGCCTGTATCAAGTCCCTCACTCATCTGCATTGAGGTAACTCCCGTCACCTTTTCGCCGTTGAGAAGCACCCAGTTAATTGGAGCAGCACCTCTATATTTTGGCAGAAGTGAAGCATGAATATTGATACAGCCATATTTTGGCAGTTCCAGGATTTCTTTCGGAAGAATCTGACCGTAAGCTGTTACAACTATGAGGTCGGGAGCAATATTGTTCAAAATCTCCATTGAAGTTTCAGCGTCCTCGCCCTTACGCAGGGAAAGTGGCTGATATACGGGTATGTTATATTCCTCCGCAGCCGCCTTAACGGGAGTGGGAATCATTTTGTAACCCCTGCCCTTCGGCTTATCAGGCTGTGTAAATACAGCCGCAACTTCGTGTTCAGACTCCGCAAGCACACGCAGACACGGCACAGCGAAATCGGGAGTTCCCATAAATACTATTTTCAAGGTCAGTCCTCCTCGGGTACGTAAAATTCCTCAACAATTTCAGTAAACACATGACCTTCAAGGTGGTCATATTCGTGGCATACGCACTGTGCACCAAGGCCTGTAAACTCACGGGTATACCAGTTGCCGTCCCTGTCCTGTGCCTTTAAAACAGCCTTTTCAGGACGTGTAACATATCCCCATACATTCGGACAGGAAAGGCAGCCCTCCTGCACACGCTGTTTTCCGCTTTTCAGCACGATTTCGGGATTTATAGCCTCAATTTTGCCCTCGTCAAGGTGCATTATGAATACACGTCTGCACATTCCAACCTGTGGAGCCGCAAGACCTACGCCCTGTGCCTTTTCAAGGGTTTCATGCATATCATCAAGGAGTATTGCCAGTTTATTATCAAACTTCTCCACAGGGCGGCAAACCTTGTGAAGTGCCTCGTCTTTATCTGTTAAAATTTTTCTGTATGCCATTTTACTATCCTCTTTACACACCAACATCGCCGTTTATATCGGCATAAAAGGTGATTTTTTTCATTTCTTTCAGCTTTGCACCCTCTGTGAGGATTGAGCTGATAAATCCACGCATTTCTGCGGTATTTTTCATTTTCATAATTATCCGCCAACGGAATTTTCCGTTGAGCCTGCCATATGAAGCTCTTACAGGACCAAGAACTCTGACAGGAGTTTTCGGCTGTAATTCGCCAAGTCGTGTATTCATAAGGCTGATTACAGCGTCAGCACCAAGTCTGACTTCTTCCTCGTCAGTACCTGCAAAACAAAGTATACACATATCGCACAGCGGCGGAAATATCAAAGCACGTCGTATAGCGATTTCCTCGCTGTAGAAGCCCCTGTAGTTCTGTTCAGCCGCTAAATTCATAATGTAGTGGTCGGGCATGAATGTTTGTAAAATAGCCCTGCCCTTGCGGCTGCCACGTCCTCCACGTCCCACAACCTGGGTTATAAGGGAAAAAGTACGCTCATAGCTTCGGAAATCCCCGGCATAGAGTGCCTTATCAATGGAAAGGACTCCAACAAGGGTAACATTGGGGAAATCAAGTCCCTTGCCAATCATCTGGGTTCCCACCATTATGTCATATTCGCCGTTTTTAAACTCTGCAAAGCCTTTTTCGTAGGAATATCGGGAAAAAGTGGTATCTGCGTCCATTCGGAGAATACGTGCCGAGGGGAAGAACATTTTCAATTCTTCCTCAAGCCGCTGTGTGCCGAATCCCATACTTTTCAGCCGTTCCGACCCGCATACGGGGCATACCGTTGCAGGTTCCTGTGCATAGCCGCAGTAGTGGCACATAAGCTTGCCGTTTTTGCGGTGATACGTCAGGGGAACTGAACAATTCGGGCAATATATAGGCTGATAGCAGTCAACACAGCTTATTATCGTATGAAATCCTCGTCTGTTGAGCAGAAGTATACTCTGTTCACCGTTTTTCAGATTTGCATTCACCTCATCAATGAGCTGTTGGCTGAATTCCGTGGGATTTCCTGAAATTCGCTCGATATTCATATCAACAATGGCAACATCGGGCAGAGATGAAGCATTATAGCGATTTTTCATTTCAAGGAGCTTGTATACTCCCCTTTCTGCCAGATAATAGCTTTCAACCGACGGTGTCGCCGAGGCTAAAAGCAAGGTTGCCCCATGGTATGCACATCGCTGCTTCGCGATATCGTGGGCATGATATCGGGGAGAACTGTCGGATTTATATGACCTCTCGCCTTCTTCGTCAATTATAATAAGTCCAATATTATCAGCAGGGGCAAATACAGCACTCCTCGTACCGATTATGATGTCCGCATCGCCCCGTTTTATTCTTTTGTATTCGTCAAGTCTTTGTCCGAGGGATAAGCCGCTGTGAATAACAGCTACTCTATCGCCGAAAAGTGCTCTGAATCGTTTCAGAACCTGCGGTGTAAGTCCGATTTCGGGGATAAGAAGCATCGCCTTTCGTCCAAGATTGACGGTATTGTGGATAAGCTTTTCAAAAACCGATGTCTTGCCGCTTCCCGTAACACCGTGAAGCAGAAATACACCTGCCTTTTTTTCGGATATACCGCTGAAAATCTCTTTATGAACAGCCTGCTGCTCCTCGGAAAGCACCGTAGAATCAGGATTGGTACGCTCCTCCGCACCGTCATCAACGGAACGAAGCATTTCCATATCATATTCCTCTGCGGCACCGTTAGCAACAAGCCGCTTGAAAACAGACTCCGTAAAGCCGCACATATATGCCGCCTCTTTCACGGAAGCCGTTCCCCATTCACGGAGAAAATCAGCCGCACGCTCCTGTTTAGGAGTAAGTCTGAATGCGGTAGGATTGCAGAGAAAATCATAGCTTAAACGAATCATACGCACCGTGGAATCCCCCACGGTCTGCCTGAAAGTATTTTCGGAGCTCAACGCTCCTGCTTCAAGCAATTCGTCTATATACAGCCTGCCGTTGTCGGTTATATAATTTTTCAGCAATTCCGTCACAATTGTTTTATCTTCAAGGGAATTGAGAACTTCAAGAAGCTCCCTCGCCTCCCCTGAAAGCTTATCAAATTCATTAAAGCCTTTCACAAGGCGGAAGTTTTCGTCTGCTCTGACGCTCATAGCAGGGGGCAGCATTGCTTTAATGCCGTCATACCATGTGCAGAAAGTGCGGTCGTGAAGAAACTCCGCAAGCTTCAGCAGCTCCTCATTCAGCACAGGCTCGGTATCAATCTGTGCCGCAACAGGTTTAAGGGATTTTTCATCGCCCTCGGTAAAACCCATTGCAACGCCGACTCTCCGCCGATTACCTCTGCCAAAGGGAACAAGCACACGACATCCCCTTTTCAGCTCCATACCATGAGGGATACGGTAGCTGAAAAGCATATCAAAGGAATAAGCCGTGCCGCTGACAGCGATTTCCGCTATCAAAGAATTATTCCTCGCCGAGAGTGCTTACGATTTTGCACTTGCCGCTTGCAAGCTCCTCAACAGCTGTCTTAACGGGCTTTTCTTCAAGAGTTTCACCGTTCTTGTACAGCTCCTCGGAAATTTCTCTTGCACGCTTTGCAACGCCGATTACGAGAGAATAGCAGCTCTCATTCTTTGAAATTATCTGGTTTACTGCAGGTCTAAGCATTTTTGATAACCTCCTCTATAAATTCAGCCTGTGCAGATGTTTTAAGCTTTTCAGAGCGGATAACCGCAAAGAAATCGCTTACAGCATCCTCCAGAGCATCATTAACAATTATATAATCATATTTATCCATATAAGGCAATTCAGTAATTGCCGCAGCTATACGCTTTTCAATTACCTCCTGTGTTTCCGTGCCTCTCTTGTTAAGACGGCGGCGGAGTTCGGCCACAGAGGGCGGAGCGATAAACACAAACAGAGCATCCGGGCGAAGCTCACGTACTTTCATAGCACCCTGAATTTCAATTTCAAGGATAACATTTATACCCTTTTCAAGGTAGCTGTCAACCTCGGTTTTAAGAGTACCGTATAAGTTTTCACAGTATTCAGCGTGCTCCAGAAATTCATCATTGGAAATCTTCTTTTCAAATTCCTCCTTTGAGATAAAGAAGTAATTCACACCGTCGATTTCGCCTTCTCTTGGCTGTCTTGTAGTTGTAGAAATTGAACAATGGAAGCTGTTATCCTTTAAAATTTCAGCAAGCATCGTGCCCTTTCCGCAGCCCGAGGGAGCTGAAAATACAATAAGTCTGCCTTTATTCATCTGCCTCTGAACCTCCGTTTTCATTTATTCTTGAAGCAAGAGTTTCTGTTATAAGGGACGAAAGGACAATATGTCCGCTGTCCATTACAATAACCGCTCTTGTCTTTCTTCCGTATGTAGCGTCAATTGCCCTGCCGTCGTCCTTTGCCTCCTGTATAAGACGCTTTATAGGTGCGGATTCGGGGCTTATTACACTTACAATTCTTTCTGCGGAAATCATATTTCCGTATCCGATATTTATCATCTTCATATTATTCTATATTCTGTATCTGCTCACGGATTTTTTCAAGCTCCGCTTTCATATCCACGACAATTTTCGTTATATTCAAATCCTGTGCCTTTGAGCCGATTGTATTCACCTCTCGGTTCATCTCCTGCACGATAAAATCAAGCTTTCTGCCGATACTCTCGTTGGAATTTACAAGCTCACGAAGCTGTGAGATATGGCTTCTGAGGCGGACAGTTTCCTCGTCAACGGCGATTTTTTCCGCAAATATAGCAGCTTCTGTAACAATTCTCTGCTGTTCGATATCCTTGCCCTCAAGCACTTCGCTAAGCTTCTTGTAAAGTCTTTCACGATAGTTTGCAACAGTCTGCGGCGAAAATTCCTCAACCTTGCCTACCATTTCAACGATAAAGTCAGCCTTTTCAAGAACGTCATTACGCATTTTCTCTCCCTCGGTTTCACGCATTGCTACAAAGCGTGAGAGAGCTTCCTCGGCAACCTTTGAAACGTCGCTCCAGATTTCGTCCTCATCGTCGGGAGTTTTCTGCACGATGAAAACATCGGGGAGTCTAATAAGATTTGACAAAGTGAGGTCATCGGCAACACATAGCTCATCGGCAACTCCACGAAGTGCATTTATATACCCCTCGGCTACACCCTTATTGATAGCAACCTCGGTATCTCTGCCCTCGATGTTGTTTATGGTGACCGACACATCAACCTTACCACGGGATATTCCCGATTTAAGAAGTGCTTTAAGCTTTTCGTCTATATAATTGTATGCCCTCGGCACACGGGAATTATACTCATAGTATCTATGATTTACAGAGCGTATTTCTACAAGAATATCTCTGCCGTTAATAATCATCTGCGACCTGCCGTAGCCTGTCATACTTTTAATCACCGAACCGCCCTCTTTCGTTAAATTTGTATAGCAACACGCAATTTTACGCATAACTACACTATTTTATTATACCACTTTTCATAAAAAAATGCAAGGGGTAGAATCTTGAAAAATCGCACAAAAAGGGACGCCGAAGCGTCCCTTTAATTATGCTAATTATCATCTTAAACTATTCAATTACTTGATAGCAGCGTCATATTCAGCTGTTGTCATGGGGAACTGTGTTGCCTTGATGAGCTGAGCGTCAACAGCCTGGATAGCGATACCGTCAACAACTGTTAAGCCGCCGCCGTTGTCGATAACGTCTGCGTTAGCAGCACCCTGCTCGGAAAGTGCATACTTATCGGAGTTACCGATAGCCTGGAAGATAGCTGCAGCGTCAGCGATTGTAACCTGACCGTCGCAGTTAGCGTCACCCCAAGTAACATCTGTGGGATCGGGGTTCGTTGGAGGCTTTGGTACGTCACCACCAATTACAGCTCTTGGAGCGATAGCAGCTTCATCCTGGAGGAATGAAGTAATCCAAGCAAGAGGAGCGTTCCAGTTAATTGTAACCTCGTTTGTAGACCAAGCTTCGATAGAGTCAACGAAACATCTCTGTGACGGGTTATCAGCTTCACCGGGAACGAATCCGAGAGCACGAACGTAAGGATCCTGAAGACCTGCGTTAGGACCACCTGAAAGGATTCCGTCAGGAGCCATAGGCAGAGTCTTATCGAGCTCGTAAGACCAGTATCTGTGGTGAGGATTCTTTTCCTTATATGTACCGTAACCTGTTACGAAGGAGAATGAAAGTGGGTTTGTACCAAGGAGGTAGTCCATAGCAGTTGTAACACCGCTCATGTACTTAATATCAGCTGTAACATCATAAGCGTAAGCCATAACGATACAGTTGTTGATTACCATGGAGTTTGAACCCCACTCATAACCGTTGATTTCGATTGAAGGAGGCAGGTTGTTAGGATCGTTGTATCCAGGACCATCATATGTGTAAGGAATACCGTAACCCTGCTTTTCTTCCATCTCAATGTACTCATCAGCAGCCTTAAGAATAGCAGCATCTACCTTGCCAACTTCAGCTTCAGAAAGGAGATCTCTGTTGAGTGAGAGTGCGAGAGTACCACAAGAAGCAGTATTACCCCAGTTAAATGAAGTGAATGAACCGTCCTTGTTCTCACCGCCAACCATTCTTGTATTACATGTGTAAGCATATTCAGAATTGTCAATCTCGCTCTTGAATGTTGATGCAGCAGAAGAATCGCCCATTCTTGAAGCAGAAATGAAGATTTCACAAGCTGCCCAGTAAGCGTCGTCAAGTACGTTGTTATCACCGTAAGGTCCGCCGCCCTTTGCCTGCCACATAGGAGCATAGAGTGAAGTCTCGTTCTCTTCTTCAGCAGGAGCATCACAATTAAGTGTAGAGTGTGTTATTGTTGTATCATCATACTCATACCACCACTGCTGATATGCCTCGTAAGCTTCAATAGCTGTCTCAAGGTATGTCTCAGCCTTGCTAGCGTCATAGTCAGCCCAGAGTCTTGCAGCCTGAGCAGCACAAGCAGAGTAGTTCAGTGTAGCTGCAAGCGTAGGAGGCTTAACGATACGAGTTGTTTCCCACTCTTCTTCGTAGTCCCAAGGTCTTGTAGCAAGTCCTGTCCACTTGTGGTCGTGGAGCTTGTGGTAGTAAAGACCAGCAGCCTTCTTGCCCCATGTAGGCTCGTCAGCTTCAACCTTCATCTGTGCGATCCAGTCAAGCTCTACAGCAGCCTCATCGAGAACGTCAGGAACATCGTTTCCTGCCTCAGGAACTACAACAACGCCTGAATTATCAGCAAACTTCTCCTTATCTGTACCCCAAAGAGCAGATCTCTCATACATGTTCTGGAGAGTCCAGATAGCGATACCGCCGTTAACAACGTACTTACCGTGGTCACCAGCGTCGTACCAACCGCCGTTAGCAGTGATTGTAGAGGAAGCGTATGTACCTGTAGCTTCTGTCTCGCTTGAGTACTCGTTCTTCCAGATCTTCTGTACAGCAGCCTTATCTGTCTTATGACCACCCTTATGGCCCATTCCTGTACCCTTGCCGTCTTCACCGCCTGATGTACAGTATTCATCTTCAATATCAATACCTGAACGGTTCTGATAGAAGTAGTTTACAGCGTTTGTGAGCATGTTGTGGCTCTCATCATAGTAGATGTTATCGCCAATATTGAACTCAAAGGATCTCCACTTCTCACCAGCGATACGGAGATAGTATCTACCGGGTGTATTATACTCGGAGAAGTCAAGCTTAAATACGTTATCAGCTGAATCCTTATCAGCAATCTTGGAACCTGATGTTCCTGTGTATACAACCTTGTCAGTCTTTGCATCAACAAGCTCGAACTCATATGAGCTCTTGCTGAGGCTGATAGAAGAAGAACCGTAAAGGATATCACCGCTGTTATCAGAAAGTACAGCAACCTTCTTGAGGTTGGGGTAGTAACCAATCTGGTTTACAGAGATGTAGTTAAGGATCTCGTCGCCGTCCATAAGGATGTCGGGATTAGCCTTTGAAGCGTAGTCACGGTTTACAGCACCGTAGGAGTTAGCAGGATCAGCATTACATGAACCCTCTCTGTACTCGTCAGGACAATCTTTACAGATGATAGAGATTTCCTCAAACCAGATTTCGTCGCCTTCCTGAGCGTTACCTTCGTACTGAGTACCATCAGCGTAGTGGAATGCCCACTCTACAGCTTCAAGGTCCTGTGTAGGCTTGAATGTACCCTTGACTGTCTGTGAAGATGTGGAAAGAGTTGTAGCCTTACCCCACTGACCGCCCATGTGAGGACCCATCTGCATTTCTGTTCCGTTAGCAACGAAATACTCCTCATCACCAGCGATATTACCGATCTTTGAGCAAAGCTCCATACCGTTTCTGCTTGCCTTAACTGTGTAGCTTACCTCATAAGTATGGCCAGCCTTGAAGTTAAGGTTTCTGTGTCTAAACTGAAGGTCCCACTTCTCATGGTCGCCACCAGCAGGAACAAGAACCTCAATGTGGAAAGCTCCGTCTTCGATTGCGAAGTCCTGCTTTGCAGGGCTTGTTTCACAAGTATGCCAAGGAAGTGCCTTGTACTCGAATGATGTTTCACCAAGTACCTGACCTGCAGAAGCAGCCATAGGCGCAACATTAGCAACTGTGGGTGCGATCATAGAAACTGCCATAACGCTTGCAGCGATCGCGCTTTTAATTCTCTTGTGCATTTTTATACCCTCCCAAAAGATTTAAATATTTTTCTATAACGCAGTACCAGTGCATATACCGCGATTATAAGTATGATTAACGAGGACAGTTACCCCCAATGGACATAACTTGCACCTGTCCCTTACCCGTTAAACTAATTATAGTATATTACGGAAAAAAAGTAAATAGGTTTTTGAAAATTCGTGTATTTCTATAATATAGCTTTGGAAATTTTGTATACTTTTTACAATTGACAAGAAAAAACAAAGAGGGCAAAAACCCTCTTTGTGTCTTAATTATGAATAAGTTTGCTTTAGAGTGGAAGTTCACTCTGTTCAATCAATTTTGCGTCAACTTTCATAATAACGAGAGCGTCGTCGGGTGTAAGTCCAGACTCGCCGTTTACATCCGCATTGATTGCACCCTGCTCTGAAAGTGAGTACTTGTCAGCATTTCCGATAGCCTGGAATACAGCTGCAGCGTCAGCAATTGTAACCTCTCCGTCGCAGTTAGCGTCGCCGTAAAGAGCCTTGCCAGCAGGAATAGTAGGTGTAGTTGTTGTTGTATCAACAGGCTTTGTTGTAGGAGTTGTAGTTGTTGTAGTAATGGGCTGTGTAGGCTCCTGCTCACCTGCAATATCAGCACCGGGAACAGCCTTTGTGCCATCAGGTTCTTCGCCCCAAACAAGTACGCCGTTTATATACATAGGAATGTGCTTGTTATAAGAAGCAGGGTCCTTAAGGCTGTCAGTAGCTGTAACGCCCTCATATGACCAGTCATTTGTGGGATCCCATGCACCCTTTGTAGGTGTGCCGTCGATAGCGTCGGGGATTGATACTCTGAACTGTACCTCATCGCGGTGTTCGCTCTGTCCTGTAGGCTGAATAGCTCTGCCGTCCTCGAATTTAACCTCTGCGTAGTACGTGTTGCCTGTAGGGTCTCCCTCGTACTTATAAGGACCTGAAACAGTGCCGTAACCCTGTTCGCCAGCTGAATACTGCTGGGACTTGCCCTCTACCTTTAAGATGTCAACGGAATATCCTGCTTCAAGAAGCTCTGATACATCGAAGAAGTAACGATATGAAATATCCTTCTGAACTCTTGCAGGCCATGCTGTGTGGTTCATAGCCCATGCCTTGATTTCTGTGTAGCTGTCGCCCTTGCCGTTGAGAACAGCACCAACTTTCCACTCGTCCCACTTGGGAGTTTCAACAGGTGGGAAGTTTGCAAGCTTTTCGCCGCCCTTATCATCAATCATAGCACACATTGCAGCTGTAAAGCCTGCGTTATAGTCGATAGCAACCTCTGAATACTCATACTGGGCAACGCTGTTTGTGTACTCACCTGACTGGTTAGGACCTCCGACGAGAGCACCATAGAGAGTATGTGCATATTCTGTCTGCCAACCCTCATTGCTTCCCTCCTGACCAAGGTCATTCCAGTGGTCATCGTGAACGCCTGATGTTGTTCTGTGGTGGATAGCTGTAGGATTCTTGTCGCCCATACCGAGAACGTAGCAAAGACCGAGATTATTATCGCCGAACATATAGTCAAGCTGTCCCTGTGCCCAGTCGTTGTACTTTGAAGCAAGTGCAGCGTCGTCCTTGAAGATAGTATCAGCCGCAAGCTTTGCAATCCATACAGTATTTGCAGAGTGACGGTTTGCACCCCAGTTCATAAGCCATGCAAGGCCGTCGGGAGTGTATGTTACTCTCTTTCCGCCGTATCCCTCATCCCAGTAATCAAGGTGATGAGCGATATGGTCAATCCACTCCTGCTTTCCTGTGTTCATAGCATAAAGGAGAGCAGCAGCTTGTGTTGTATCATCCCAGCAGAAGCCCCATGTGTACTTCCAGTCTGTAGACTGGCTCTCTGTGGGGAACTGGGGAATATAGTCAGATTCAATCTTGTCAAGATAGCTCTTGTCGCCTGTAGCCATATAAAGCCAGTTAGCAGCGTACATACAGTCATCTACCCATGAACTTGGCTTGTACATGCTTCCCATAGCACCGTTTTCGTTATCTCTTATTGAATCAGCTGTCTCGAAATATTTCTTTGCCTGTGCAAGATATTCAGCAGCCTTATCGGGCTGGTCGTCCTTGAAAATGATATAACCCTGTGCAAGAGCAGCAGCACAGAGAGCAATTGTTGTGGAGTCTGCGATTTCGTCGTATGGACGCTCCCAATCGCCGTTGTTGAGGTGATGCTTTCTCAAATAAACCTCGGCACTGCACCAGATGTTATGGTCTGTTGAGCCGCCTGTGAAGTCACCGATTGTACCAATAACCTTGCCGCCTCTGTCGCACTGGAGGACGTAGTCAAGTCCCCACTGTACGTTGTTGCGGTAAACCTCTCCAAGACCTGCCTTGTCAACAGCGTCCTTGTACTGGATATAGCCCCACGCAAGAACTGATGCAGAATAAGCATTTGTCAGAGTGAACTTGAAGTGGTCACCTGCGTCAAACCAACCACCGGGGATGATGTCAGTTTCAACACCCTCCTCGTTAACCATTGAGTCAGCTCTCCACGGAACAGAGTTCCATTCAGGAAGAATACCCGACTGCTGTACCTCGTAGAAGAATAAGGACTTCTGGAGCGCCTCTGCATAGTTGACTTCAACTGCTGCTGTAGACTGTGCCAACGGAAGTGCTGACAGCATACCTGCTGAAACTGCCATAGCAGAAAGAGCCGATGTGATTTTCTTAAAATTCATTATTAACTACCCCTCTCGATAATTTTAGTGTACGGAATGTATTTTTGGTACACCATTACACTTTAAATATACACCATTTTCAAGCTTTTGTCAAGGTTAAAGGCAATTTTAAGCTGTTTTAACAATATAAAGATTACATTTTCGGCGGTTTGCACAGAAAAAGAAAAGCCATATTGTCACTATACCGAAAAATCCGCAAAGTAACAATATGGCTAAAAATATTATTCTTCTTTTACAATTACGCAGTTTTCCAATTGAATATACTGTCCGTCCTCGACAGTTATAATTTTTTCCCTGTCGTTGATTTCATAATCAAGAGTTTCAGTATATAACTCGTAAGCGTCATATTCATTAAAACTGTCAAAAACAAGGAAATAACAAGGATATTCATCATTATCCTCCTCTATTCTGTAAGTTCCCGCCTCAAAGTCAGTGCCAGCCTTAAACATTCCCGAATGCTCAAACGGGTTGTTCTCAAACTCGTTTGAATCCAAATCTATAGCGGTACACCAGCTCAAATCAAGCTGCTGACCGTCCTTGACAGTAACATAAAATGTATTCTGAAACATCGCTGAAACGATTTCCGTACCGTATTCGTCATACACACCGATATAAGAATTGGGAAATTCGCTGTATTCATCGGCTACAAGGAGATATTCTCCCTCGGGAATGTCAATTCCGACCGCATACCACCCCATAGGGAAATAATCGCCCTTGAAATTATGTTCGTTCTGCTGTATTTCACTCAAATCCTCCTCGGACACCGTAAAATCCGAGATATCGGGAACTGAAATTTCAGGTATACTTATTTCAGGCATACTTACACTTATTTCGGGAACTACAAATTCCTTTTGCGGCTGTTTCGGACTTTTCCCCTTTGATAAAATCGACGTAGCAATCATAATTGCATAAATTACAAAAATTGCAACAAATGTAGCTATAAACATAACAAGGGCTCTCTTTTTTCTTTTACGGTAAGCATAAAAGCTCTCTATTGCGTCATTTTTTATTACCTTTTTAAAGCTTTCGCCGCAATGGGAGCAGAATTTATTCGTCGCAGGCTGAATAGTTCCGCACATTTCGCACATTACCTCGTCAAGTTCCGTTCCGCTGTGAACGTCCTCAACATCATATCCGCAATATTCGTCCATATCATTCACCTCTTGGTATTAATTCTTTTTCAACACACAATTTCTCAATTCAAGATAGTCGCCGTCCTCAACAACAATCGTTTCGTTTACAGATACGGGATTGCGGCATAAAGAATACATATCATATACGCTTTCCTTATGCACACGGACGCAGGGCTGCTCTCCATTGCCACAAGGCACAAAATCATATGCACCCGCTTCAAGGTCAAATCCCACCTTGAACATACCCGAATTCTCATACGGATTGTTCAATCCAAAAGGTTCTTCAAGCAAATACAGTTCGCACTCTTTGAGAAGTATAGCTTCACCCTCTTTAAGTGTGAGATAAAGAGAATCGCTGATATCGCTGTAGCAAACCGCATCTCCCTGTTCTATATTTCCAACAGCCATACGGCCT
>JAZRCW010000030.1:0-1222 GCA_045659945.1 Ruminococcus sp.
CCTCCGGTGCATCAGTTGTTCCGCCAGGAGCACAGCTGAGTAGCCGCGTGCGGATGTGATAAACGCTGAAGGCATCTAAGCGTGAAGCACACCTCAAGATAAGATATCCCACAGCTATAAGCTGGTAAGGTCACTCGTAGACTACGAGTTGATAGGTCGGAGATGTAAGCACAGTAATGTGTTCAGTTGACCGATACTAATAGACCGAGGGCTTGAACAGTCAAGACTGTTCAGCGAATACTTGAGCTTTGCAGATCTTATTCGGTTTTCAATGACCGTTTCAAAAACGGGAGTTGCCGGTAAAGGTCCGGACAGGAACGTAAGTTTCGGATCGGAGCCTAATACTTGCAGCCCTTTTTCTTTTCCAAAGTACAAGGAAAGCAAAAGGAGCTGCTTTCCATATACGCGCGCACCTTTAGCTCAGCTGGTAGAGCAACTGACTCTTAATCAGTGGGTCCAGGGTTCGAGTCCCTGAAGGTGCACCATAATCCTCCATAGCTCAGTCGGTAGAGCACCTGACTGTTAATCAGGGTGTCACTGGTTCAAGTCCAGTTGGGGGAGCCAGAAAAAAGACCAAGTCATAGACTTGGTCTTTTTTCAATGAAATTGGTTCCTGCGGAACGAGAGAAATATGGCTTCGCCATGTGAAATAGCTTCGCTATGATATATTTGCTCCGCAAATATGAGGAACGAATTTTATTTCATATCGAGCAAGGCGAGATATATCATAATGCGTGCAGCGCATTATTTCATATTCACCAACGGTGAATATTTCATTAATTCCATACCGCAGACAAGCAGCGGATTTCATACACGGCTTCGCCGTGATTTTACGAGTTGCATTTTCGTACTACGGCACAAATCAATCCGTCTCATCTGCTTGACTGCTTTTCTTCCTTATAGTATAATACCAATAAAGGCGGTGAAAAAATGACAGACATTAACGTATGGCTTGACGAGTTCGTTAATAATCTTGATGCGATTTTTGGTTCGCGTGTGTGGTTTGTTGGAATACAGGGCAGTTATGCTCGCGGCGAGGCAACTTCTGCAAGCGATATTGACGTTGTGGTGATTCTTGACAAGCTTTCTGCCGACGACATAAAAAAATATAATGATATGCTTGATACCTTGCCCCAAAGAGAGCTTGTTTGCGGTTTTTTATCAGGCAAAGAAGAGCTTCTTTGTTGGGAGCCCTCCGACCTTTTTCAGTTTTATCATGACA
>JAZRCW010000031.1:0-16552 GCA_045659945.1 Ruminococcus sp.
TAGCTCATAGCCATCATACCGAGATCCTTCTTCTTAACGTGCTTACCGCCTGCAGCGAACTGAGCAACAGCACCTTGAGGTGTGGACTTGGAAGCCTGTCCGCCTGTGTTGGAGTAAACCTCTGTATCGAGTACGAGAACGTTAACATCCTCACCTGTAGCGAGAACGTGGTCAAGTCCGCCGTAACCGATATCGTAAGCCCATCCGTCACCACCGATGATCCACTGTGATCTCTTCATGAAGAAGTCCTCATACTCGTGAGCCTTCTTAGCAGAATCAGAGCCTTCAGCCTTGAGAGCCTCAGCGAGCTTCTCTGCGATCTCACGTGTGTTGTCAGCAGAATTGTAACCGTCGGGCCATGCCTGTGCAGCAGCCTTGAAGTCAGCAGAACCTGTAGACTCTAATGTCTGCTCAACGAGCATCTTAGCTCTTGATCTGAGCTGCTTGTAACCGAGGTACATACCGAGACCGTGCTCAGCGTTATCCTCGAAGAGGGAGTTGCCCCATGCAGGACCGAAGCCTCTGTAGTTTGTTGTATAAGGCATAGAAGGAGCAGAACCACCCCAGATTGAAGAACAACCTGTAGCGTTAGCAATCATCATTCTGTCGCCGAAGAGCTGTGTAGCAAGCTTTGCGTAAGGTGTCTCACCACAACCAGCACAAGCACCGGAGAATTCGAGGAGGGGCTGTCTGAACTGTGAGCCCTTAACTGTGTCAGCCTTGAACTTAGCAGCAACCTCTGCCTTTTCGTCGATAGTTGTACCGTATGCGAATACTTCCTGCTGATCCATCTGTGAAGCGATAGGCTTCATAACGAGAGCCTTCTCCTTTGCAGGACAAACGTTAGCACAAACGCCGCAGCCTGTACAGTCAAGTGTAGAAACAGTCATCATGTACTTGAGACCGCCCATAGCAGGCTTGAAGTCAACGATCTTTGCGTTAGCAGGAGCGTTAGCAGCCTCTTCTTCTGTAAGAGCAACAGGTCTGATTACAGCGTGAGGACATACATAAGCACACTGGTTACACTGGATACAATTCTCGGGAATCCACTCGGGAACGTCAACAGCGATACCACGCTTCTCGAATGCAGCAGAACCCTGGGGGAATGTACCGTCAGCCATGTCTACGAATGTAGAAACAGGGAGAGTATCACCCTTCTGTGCGTTGCAGGGGATCTGAATGTTGTTTACGTAATCCTGGAGGTTCTTGTCCTCGCAAGTTACAGCAGCCATACCCATCTGAGTATCAGCAGCATCTGCCCAAGCAGCAGGAACGTCAATCTTAACGATGTTCTGGTGACCAGCATCGATAGCATTCCAGTTCTTCTCAACGATGTCCTGTCCCTTCTTGCCGTAAGAAGCTTCAGCAGCGTCCTTCATATACTTAACAGCTTCCTCGAAAGGAATGATGTTAGCAAGCTTGAAGAAAGCAGACTGGAGGATAGTGTTGATACGTGTACCCATGCCAGTTTCCTTACCGAGCTTAACACCGTCGATTGTGTAGAAGTTGATGTTGTTCTGTGCGATATATCTCTTAACCTGTCCGGGAAGGTTAGCGTCGAGCTCCTCAGGAGTCCAGATTGTGTTAAGGAGGAATGTACCGCCGGGCTTGATATCAGAAACCATATCATACTTGTCGATATAGCTCTGGTTGTGACAAGCTACGAAATCAGCCTTATTAATAAGGTATGTAGACTTGATAGGTGACTTACCGAAACGGAGGTGGGAAATAGTTACACCGCCTGACTTCTTTGAGTCATATGCAAAGTAAGCCTGTGCATAGAGGTCTGTGTGGTCGCCGATGATCTTGATAGAGTTTTTGTTAGCACCAACAGTACCGTCTGAACCGAGTCCCCAGAACTTACAAGCTGTTGTGCCTGCAGGAGCAGAGTCAGGGTTAGCCTCGAGAGGAAGTGAAAGGTTAGTAACGTCATCCTCGATACCGATTGTAAATCTTGCCTTTGTCTCGTTCTTGAATACAGCAACGATCTGTGCAGGAACTGTATCCTTTGAACCAAGACCGTAACGGCCTGTGAAGATAGGAGTATCATTGAACTTTGTTCCCTTGAGAGCAGCTACTACGTCGAGGTAGAGAGGCTCACCGAGTGAACCGGGCTCCTTTGTTCTGTCGAGAACAGAAATTCTCTTAACAGATTCAGGAATAACTTCAACGAGCTTTTCAGCAACGAAAGGTCTGTAAAGTCTAACCTTGATAAGACCGTACTTGCCGCCTGCAGCGTTGAGGTAATCAATTGTCTCTTCAATTGTCTCGTTAACTGAACCCATAGCGATGATAACGTGCTCTGCGTCAGCTGCACCGTAGTAGTTGAAGAGCTTATAATCTGTACCGATGAGGTCATTGATCTTGTTCATGTAGTCCTCAACGATAGCGGGGAGAGCATCGTAGTACTTGTTGCAAGCCTCACGAGCCTGGAAGAAGATGTCAGGGTTCTGTGCTGTACCACGGAGAACGGGAGCCTCTGGGTGGAGAGCCTGATCACGGAATCTCTGTGCAGCCTCCTTGTCGAGGAGTGAAAGGAGAGTTTCGTCATCCCATGTCTCGATCTTCTGGATTTCGTGTGATGTACGGAAACCATCGAAGAAGTGGAGGAAAGGAACTCTGCCCTTTATTGTGGAAAGGTGAGCTACAGCACCGAGGTCCATAACTTCCTGTGCAGAACCGGAGCAAAGCATTGCATAACCTGTCTGACGGCAAGCGTAAACGTCGGAATGGTCACCGAAGATATTAAGAGCGTGTGAAGATACGCAACGAGCAGAAACGTGGATTACGTTAGGAAGAAGCTCACCAGCGATCTTGTACATATTGGGGATCATCAGAAGAAGACCCTGTGATGCTGTGTATGTAGTTGTAAGAGCACCTGCGGAAAGTGAACCGTGAACTGTACCGGCAGCACCAGCCTCAGACTGCATTTCTGCAACTGTTACAGGCTGACCGAAAAGGTTCTTCTTGTCCTTTGCAGCCCAGCTGTCAGTAACCTCAGCCATAACGGATGAGGGAGTGATAGGATAAATAGCAGCAACGTCGGTAAAGGGATATGATACCCAAGCAGCGGCGTTATTACCATCCATGGTTTTCATTTTTCTTTTGATTGCCATTGGTAATGACCTCCATTAAAAAATTTTTTCAGTTTTTGCCTGTTAAAAATGTAACAATTGTGTTTCACTTTAACTCGGCTTACAACTTCACATATAATTATATCATAAAGTAACCGCTTTGTAAACAATTTTTCCGCACATAAAATCAATTTATGTTAGCATTATAAAACAACTTATTTGAAATATTTGGCTAATTTGCCAAATTGAAATAGCCGTTTGTTGTGAAATGTTACAAATCGAAGATTTTTTTCACAAATTTGCTTGACGGCATTCGGGAAATACGGTATAATATCAATAGTGGTAAATAATTTATGAACTATTTATCACTCGTTTTGTTGTCTCCTTTCTTTTGTTCTACACATTTATGTCTTATCTAATTTAGTGAAGCCTGATTTTTCGGGCTTCTTTTTTCTTATATAAGCAGACTTTCATTCTGAAACCATGGGCGGATATTATCCACCCATACATCATATCATTTCAACAGACAAAAAGCTCCCCAAAATTAAAATCGGGGAGCTTTTTTCTTTTATTCGCCTATAAATTCATGCTGTCCGAAAACAAGCGTATTCAGAATAAACTCAAATTCATCGGCATATTCATCGTATTTATCTGTATTATAGAAATTATTTGCAGCTACATATCCGTTATCATAGCCGTAAAAACGCCATTCGCCGTTTGCACCGTATTTTTTCACCTTGTATCCGTTGACGGTCACAGGGAATACATCATAAGGCTCACGGATCGAAAAAGAACTGTGCCATGTGACATCAAGTCCCGTAGTTTCACCCTTTGGTATGATACGGAATCCCCAGTCTGTGAAATCCCCCTCTGTGGGATATTCAATCTGCGTAACTGTCCATCCCTCGGGAAGAAGTACAGTAAAAGAACTGCTCACAGCAGGGTTATCGCAGACAAAATGCTCAACTGACGTTTTACACAATGCTTTCTCCGTCACTTCAACAGAGTAGACATTCGACACCTTTGAGGGATAAAGCTCCAGAACATAACCGTCATAGACAACCTGCACCTCATCTCCTATATTAATAGAAGCGGCAGTTTTTTCATCAACACTCATAGTCATAAGTCCCATGTCTACTTCTTTAATAAGAAGCGTTCCACCGTCTTTTCTGTAGACTACACCCTCAAGGTAATATTCCTCACGCTCCCCCTCTGTAGGAGTTTCTTCATCTTCTGTAACCTGCTCCGAATCCTCGGGAACAGGCTCATTATTTTCGGGAGGTGCAGTATCCTCGGTATCCTGATTAAGATATTTTGGCGCAGACTGACTGCTTTCATCCTTTTTATCAGCCTTATCTGTCGCTTTTGCCGTAGTTTCAGATTTATCCTCTTTCTCTTCCACAGGTGCAGTTGTTTCTTCAACAGCAGGTCTTACTTTCGGACGAGTTGAAACAACCTCCGTTTCAACCACGTGGTAAGCGTCCTCGTTATGCTCAACAAGAACACCATCGTCATTTCCGCAGGCGGATAAAACCGCCGCAGAAATAGCAATTGCAGATATAGCACAAATAAATTTTCTCATAATATCACCCTATTTTTACAGTACAGCACAAATGTTACATAATGCCGTCTCCTTCAAAACAGAAGCGGTCAACCTCGGTGAGAGTTTCAATATCGGCAGAGATAAATTCGTCTTTTGAAGCTACGTAAACATAATCCCCGATATAAAGAGCACGGTCGTTATAATTGTCGTTTTTGTCCTCGTCAAAAGCAAGCTCACCCTTAAATACAAATTCGCCGTTCTCATAGGAGAAGAACATATATTTAGAATAAGCACTATGATTATTGTTATTAAAACTATTAACCACAACAGGCACACCGATAAGATTCTTATTCGGAACTATAAGCAGTGCTTTTCTCTCCCACAATGCACTTGAATTGACAAAACCATTTTCGCCGTCGTTAATAGCGTAAAGTCCCACTTCTTTGAGGTCATAAGGATCCGAGTTATCAAACATAACAAGCTTAACACCGTTTTCAACGCCGTATTCGTCAGCATCTGCACCAAAGCCTAAAAGAAGTCCCTCGTCCCACTTCTGCATATATGTGCTGTAGCCTAAAATCTTGAACTCGTCCGTAATAAAGGGATTTGCAGGGTCTGAAAGGTCGATTGCAAATAATGGATCTGTCTGCTCGTATGTTACAACATAGCCCATATCGCCGCTGAAGCTTACTGATTTTATGCTCTCGTCTTTGCCGAAGCCCTCAACGCTTCCCACAACATTCATATCCATATCAAGAACGTACACGTTATTGTGGTTGATACGCTTGCTCTCATAGGGAATATCAAGTGCGTCCTTTATGATATTGCCGTTGTCAATCCACTTGTTGATAGTTGTTGCAACTCGGAGATAGCCGTTATATTCACTGAAAGAGAACTGGTCTTTTACATATCCTTCAACTGTGCCGCTTGCCTGTGGAACTATCTGTCCGCCGCTTACGGAGATACGTGTGATATCTGTTTCCTCCCAGCCTGTTGCTGTGTAAATATTATCCGCAGAGGAATAAATATCTCCGCTGTAGCCTGCAAGTGCTTTTGTATCACAAGCCGAAAACTCACCCGATACAGTAAGGTCAATGCTTCCAATAACAGTATAGCTCATATAATCGCAATTGTCAAGTTCATCTTCGGGGAGCAGTATACTTTCACAAGGAATATACCCGGAGTAATCGACTCCGCATTTAGGAATGTATCCGTCAAGGTCATCGCTGCCCTCAATTTCATTCAGATAGTCAGTTCTGTAGCTTGTAATAAGGTACATATAACCCTCGGGAGATATACGCACATCGCTGTAATTTCCGTCCTGTGTATATGTGCCGATAAGCTGTGGATTGTTTTCCTTTGTATAGAATGAAACAAATGTTGATGTACTTTCGTCATAGAAGCAGTAATCTCCGTCGTAATCCCAGCCAAACTCTGTGTAGGTGTCGTGATAAGCGTTTACAGTTCCTACAACCGCAAGCATATCATTGTAAATATACATATCGCTTACAGTTATATTTGTTTCATACTCGTTACCAAAACCGCATTCGTACTCTATACAAATACTATTTTCATTTGTAAATTCACCATCATCAACAGTGACAATACGCATCGCAGGATAACTTACGCTGTATTTCGATTTAAATTCATAATCATATTCATTATACAGATAATAGATTCTCTGACCGTCGGTTTTAACAATATCGGCTTCAAGGACATTTTCCTCCTGATTATATGTATCTGAATGGTCGTCCTCATCGTCGTTTTCTTCTGTCGTCTCCTCGGTTGTCTCCTCTGTAGGTACTTCTGTAGGCTCTGCAACAGTTTCCTCGGTGGGAGCTTCTGTGCTTTCTTCCGTTACGGCTTCTGTCGGAACCTCAACAGGAGGTTCTTCGGGGGCTTCTGTTTCGGAGTCACTTCTGTTATTATCATCACTTCCGATAATAAAATCCTGCACAGGCTCTGTTTCGCCGCCCATTCCGCCGCTTACAAAGTTACCTTGTGTTCCCTCCGCTTTTATGTCGCTGTCAACAGCAGGTACTTCTTCAGGAACAGCCGACTCAAAACCATTTTCCAGAACATCGCCATTAATTATTGCTCCGTCTGTAATAAACGAATCCCCCTTAAACATAACTGAATCTTTCACAAGCTTATAAACCTGCTCATAAGACTCGGCACCTTTCATATAAGGGCCTTTTGCCTCAATGTTATTCTTTTCAGTTGTTATAATCTCACCGTCGCTTTCCATACCGACAGACTGCGAGGATTCCAGACAGCTGCAAAGCTTATTACTCTTATTGCGACTGTGAATAAGCCCTGCTGTTCCCGCTGTAGCACCGACTATTACAGCACAGGCAGCTACAGTTGCAGTTATACGTCCTGCCATTGATATGCGGCTTGTACGCTTTTTAGCAGATACTTTTTCGTCAAGCATCTTCTTCATATTCTCTGGGGAAAGTTCCTCGGGAACTTCCACTTCTTCCAGTACCTTTTTTACATTATCGTCATTGTAATTCATAATTATCCTCCTTAATTGTCAATTTCCATTCGTAATTTTTTCTTTGCCCTTGATATCAGCGAGCGGACGGTATTGGCATTTATTCCGCATATTTCCGATATCTCGTCCCCTGTGTAGCCCTCAATGACAGACATTGAAAGGACAAGCCTTGACTGCGGTTCAAGATTATCCATAGCGTGTTTCAGCTCTGATATTTCGCAGTTGAATTCCACCGCAGGCTCTACATCCTCCGTAAGTTCGACGGTATCGGCAAAATATTCACGCTGTTTGCGTTTAATTTTTGCCGAGAGTATTCTCATTATCCACGTACGGAACGCCTTTTCGTCACGAAGCTTACCGATTGTGCAGAAAGCATCAAGAACGGTATCGCTTACAGCGTCACAAGCATCGTGGGAATTTCGCAAACTGTATAGGGCTATTTTGTACAAATCCTTATATATGTATGAATAGAGTCTTGAAAATGCCGCCGTATCGCCATTTCTGGCAAGCTGTACATCTTCGGTAAAGTTGTCGTTCATAATTTTCACATCCTTAAAAGTCTTATGCTGCATTATCTCATGAGAGTGAAGTATTAAATTCAGCGTTATTTGCCGCTTCATAAATATAGTGTCAGATAATATCCGATTTGTTGCAGAAAAAATCAAATTCAGCACTTTTAACAATTTTCCCCAATCTAAACTGTATATCTGCACAACAGACCTTACAAATTAAGCCGTTTTTCTGTAATACTAAAGTCGGTTTCAACTCGCTGTTTATATTATACACATTTTATTCACATTCGTCAAGGTGTTTTATGTAATCTCTAACAAATTTACGCTTGACATTTAATCAAATCCGTAGTATAATAATACTTGCATGAAAAAAGTTCACATATTAATTTGTAATTGAATACAAGTTGTGTTAAATTTGCACAATCAACTGTAAAGGGTTTTGTGCAATTCGAAATAGTTTCAGCTTCGGAAACTATTTGTTTATGAGGGATATAAAATTCGTACTAATCGGGCAGTTGAATCTGCACTGAAAATCAACTATATTTTAGAAAAGAGGTTTTTCAAATGAACAAATTACTCAAAAGAGCGACAACCGCAGTGTGCTCCGCTATAATTGCGGTATCTGCAATTCTCCCCACACCTTTTAAAACAGAACAAAAAGAAGCAAATGCTATCTCCAACGCACAGCTTCTCGTAGAAACAGCTAAAAAGCTTGATTATATTAAAGGACGTCCGAACGAAGCAACGCAGCACTACAACGCACCTGCGTGTGATTGGTGTGCCATGTTTGTACATTTATCCGCCTACAGATGCGGTCTTGGCAATAAAATCCCCAAGCTTGCCTACTGCGATAACCAGTATTACACAAATGACGGTTATGCAATGGAGGGCTACAGAAGCTATTATGAGAAAATAGGACAGTTTTTACCGAAAGAATCCTGGCTTCTTCCCGAGATAGGTGATCTTATAGTTTTTGAAACATCATATCCCGCAGATAAAAAAGCTGATCACGTGGGTATAGTTATTGACGTTGATTCTTACAATGGCATTATTTATACAATAGAAGGCAACGGCCCAGGGGATCAGGTTGTATATAAGTCTTACCCCTATTCCGACAGTGCAATTATCGGCTACTGCCAGACAAATCTCGATTCAAATTCAGGAACAATTACACCTGCACCTCCTGTTACTCCATCAGAGCCGGCTGGTCCCGAACTTCCTCCCGTTGATACAACTACAACTTCATGGGAAGTTACAAGCGAAACAGGCTGCAATTTAAGAAAAACACCCGACGGGGAAATATATGGTGTCATATCCACAGGCACTATCCTTAAAAGCGATCCATCCAAAAATAAGGGCGAGTGGATATATGTAAAGGCTGCCGTTACTGAAAACGGTGCTATTCACGACGGTTATATCCACTTCACTACAGTTATGCCCAAAAACAGCGAAAAACCTGTAACAACAACTGCAGTTACAACTTCTGTAGCTACAGAAACTACTACGACTACAACTGCTGCAACATCGGCAGATATATCATTACCAGAAACCACAACAGTTTCAAGTTCTGTTGAAACTGTACCCGTATCCCCTGCACCCCAGAATCCCACGAAAACAGCTACACATTATATTTCGTCACTCATAGGTGCAAACGGCCGTACTGCACCCGAATTTGATGAAAATAACATTGCAAGAATCATTGACACTGATACGTACCTTATAGTAAACTATTATAAAAACGGATTTGCAAACTGCACAATTGCCGCTACAGGAGAAACATATTTTATCCATACCTCTACTATTTCGGAACTTCCTCCAAGCGGCGACGCATATACAGAATGTGCAAGAGCAACTCACTACGTATCCTCTGACTGCGGTGTAAATCTCCGTGCAAGAGGCGATTATAACGGCGATATTCTCTGTGTTCTCGACACATATCAGGGCATTTCTGTCCTCACTTCCCCCAATGAACTCGGATTTGTGTATGTTGAATTTACTTTCGGTGACGGTGTAGTGCACAACGGCTACGTTCACATTGACCATATCACTGCATATTAATACGCAGCATCCTCCTAAAACATTGTAATACCGCACAATCCCTGTGCGGTATTGCGTTTGCACGGATGTTTTTCTTTGTGCAAATATACCATATTATAGACGAATATTCTGTATAATTTTCGTTGCAAAAATTGTTTTTCAAAATCAAGAACAAGAGAGAAAAGGAGAAAAACAAAGAGAATTAAAGAGAAAGTATGGTATAGATTGAAAAAAATCCAGAAAAACCATTGACTTTTTCCTCTCTTTCGTGTATAATAGTTATTGTCGCTGTCAGAGATGCGTAATATCGTCATTTTTGACCAAAGGGAGTTTTAACTCCCCTCGAACTAAAAAATTTTCAGGAGGAAAAAATTATGTCTACTACTATGGCAAAGCCTGCAGAAGTAAGCAGAACATGGTATATCCTTGACGCTGCAGGACAGCCTCTCGGTAGAGTTGCTGCTAAGGCTGCTCATATCCTCAGAGGCAAGCACAAGCCCACATACACTCCCCACGTTGACTGCGGAGACCACGTAATCGTTATCAACTGCGAAAAGGCTATTCTTACAGGTAAGAAGCTCGAGCAGAAGAAGTATTACTGGCACACAGGCTGGATTGGCGGTCTTAAGTCCATTTCTTATAAGGACATGATGGCTAATCAGGCTGACAGAGCTATGACAATCGCTGTAAACGGTATGCTCCCCAACAACTCCCTCGGCAGAACTCAGATCAAGCGTCTGAAGGCTTACAAGGGTGCAGAGCATAAGCACGAGGCTCAGAAGCCCGTTGCTTACACACTTTAAGGAGGTGCTTTAAAATGTACGAATCAAAAGTAAAATACTACTACGGAACAGGCAGAAGAAAGCACTCCGTTGCAAGAGTTAGAATCTACCCCGGTACAGGTAATGTTACAATCAACGGCAGAGGCATCGACGATTATTTCGGTCTTGAAACTCTCAAGCTCATCGTTCGTCAGCCCCTCGCTCTTACAGATAACCTCGACAAGTTCGACATCGTTTGCACTGTTGCAGGCGGCGGCGTAACAGGTCAGGCTGGTGCTATCCGTCACGGTGTTTCCAGAGCTCTCCTCGAATTCGACGTTGAGCTTCGTCCCGCTCTCAAGAAGGCTGGTTTCCTCACTCGTGACCCAAGAATGAAGGAGAGAAAGAAGTACGGTCTCAAGGCTGCTCGTCGTGCTCCTCAGTTCTCAAAGCGATAAGAAATATTCTCAAAGAGATAAGAATTTTATCTTTCACAACAATTACAAAACCACGCAAATCCATATTTTGCGTGGTTTTTCTTTTATCTTTGAATTGGTGGAAATTGATGAAATTTGAACGGTAGCATTCAAGTAGCACTCACCTAGCACTCATTTATACTAGGCGTTCCCAATAAATCCTGTGTCTACAGGATTTATTGGGATTAGTATTAATACCCGTTAATTTATGAGTGGTGCCAACCTCTGTTATTTCAGGGATTGTTATAAGCTTTCTGTATTTTCGCAATATACAGCCCTTTCAGCACAATTCATAACTAATCATAAACTAATTACATCACATTCGCAATTCTTTTTTAACATAAAACGCCCCCGTTCAAAAGAACAGGGGCGTTGATTTATTTACATAACATTAATGCAAATTTATGATTGACTACCTTAGCGGAGTGCAGCCTGTGCAGCATGTCAGATATTCGGGACTTTTTATGTATGGAGGGCTCATCGCCCCCCTCAGTGAACTCGTCAACGCTGACGATTGCTTTATTTTTTCTGCCGTTCACGCTTGTGTGGAACGGTGTGAGCTTATCAGCTCCTGTGCGGATGTTCCATATAAATCTGGTGTTGCTTTCTGGGATGACACTCTCAACCATTCTGCCCATAAACTTCTGATTCAGCGTCTTGTCAGAGCCATTGCAGAGCCCTTGCAGTGCTTTTTCAATTCTTTCAAGGTTAGCTGAGAAATCATTTGTAATCTCCTGCTGCTCCGTGAGATTCTTCTCCTGTTCATCAAGCCTTGCCGATTCAGCATCCATATCTTTTTTCAGTTCTGCATATTCAGCTGCATTGATTTCATTTTCAGCACGCATATTAAGGATGTTTTTTTTCTTGGTTTCAAGCTTTTCACGCTGAGCCTGAATATACTTGAGCGTTACGAATCCCTTTTCCTTTATGCTTTCGGTATAATGCCTGCGGACAAGCTCCAGCACCTGACCTGCCATTGCCTGACGGTCAATCCAGACGTTATCGAAGATTGTCTGTGCCATGAGGTCGAGTTTCCATTCGCAGATCATCTTCATATCGCAGAAGCCGTCGGTATCAAGTCCGAGCTGTTCACGTTTTTTAGCATCGCCATGCCGGATTCTGTTGTAGCAGCTGTAGCCGTAGGTGACGTCCTTATATTTATTCTGATGCCACTTGTCCTTGCGGAAGGATGAGCCGCACTTGCATTTCATCTTCGACTGCCAGAAATCATTTGCACCACGCTTTGAAAACGCCTTGACCTCGCCGTTTACGACTACACTGGGCTTTGATTTTGCTTTTCTTATACGGTTACATTTTTCCCAGAGCTCCTCGGAAATAATCGGCGGGAAATCACCCTTGACGAGTTCAATGGTGCTTTCATCGTTGTTGTTGATGCGTTTCTGTTCGAGATAATTGTTGCTGTGGGATTTGTTGTAGCAGATATATCCCATATAAGTAGCATTTCTGATGATGTGAAGTACGCTCGAACACTCCCATTTCACCTTGCCCGATGCGTTTTTTCTTTTGGCTTCGGTAAGTATCCTGCAGATTTTAGAACCGCCCATACCCTGAGAGTAAAGCTCGAAAATCATCTTTACAGTTTCAGCCTGTTCAGGATTTATCGTGTAGGTTTCACTGGGCTTTCTGTCGTATCCGAGGATATTTCCGCTGCCGTAGAGCACTCCTTTTTCGCGGCTGATGCGCTGTCCTGCACGGACACGCTCCGACACCTTTCTGCTTTCTTCCTGTGCAAGCGTTGCCATGAGGGAGAGCCGAAGCTCTCCGTCACCGTCCATTGTCCAGATATTATCCTCCACGAAGAAGACCTCAACATCAAGGTTTCTCAGCTCTCGTGTGAACATTAAGGTGTCTACTGTGTTTCTTGCGAATCGGCAGACTTCACGGGTAACTATCAGATCAAACTTTCCTTGACGTGCATCCTCTATCATTCTGAGGAAGGATGGACGTTTTTTTGCCTGTGTTCCTGTGATTCCTTCATCAATATATCTGCCCACGATTTTCCAGTTGGGATGATATTTTGTCTGATCGTCATACCACTGAAGCTGATTTTCAAGTGCCGATATCTGAGCTTCATGCTCGGTGGAAACTCGTCCGTAGAATACAACATTTCTCGGACGGTTGCGATCCGGTTTTTGAGTTGTATACATAGCATTCCTCCAATCTTACGCAGCTTTTTGCTGCTTGTCCTGATTCATTTCTTTCATAATATTGAGGTAGGTTGCCCGATTGATGAGCCCTTGTTCATAAAGGACTTCAACCAGCATCTGCACTGCGTACTCGTTTTCAATTTTCATGTGCATTCCTCCCAACGCAATTATACTGTTCTTTTTCGTAAAATGGAATCATCAAACTCAACGACAATTTGTCGTCGAGTTTGTGCATGAGCAATAAATGCGGTTATTCTCTAGGCATATTCTCTCCTCTGATAGCTTTTTCAATTTCTTTTTTCAGAAGAAGCACCGTATACTTCTTGTGATTTTCAGCCTTGAGCAGTAAATCAATACCATTCATTATCTGCTTGTCCTGTGCGTCTTTGAAAATTTTTACAGTATTATTCATATTTTTATCCTCCTGAAATTTATGCTGATGTCAGCCTGACTGACGTCAGCTTTTGATTTTGGGTAGGGCGTAATTAACGCCCCACCGTTTGATTCAAGTTGATTATATTCTCTGCAACCGCCGCCCCGAATCAGGGCGGTGGTTTTATCTTCGATGGGGTCGTATTTCACGATCCCATCGCTTTTGTTGAATTGACTTGCTGTGTGTTCTCTGTAAAGGCAGCCCTGAATCAGGGCATCCTTTGTTTACACCCCGACTATTTGCTTTGTTATGACCATGTCGTGTTTCACGACGTGGTCTATTTTTATATGACGGGATGATTCGTCCCGTCACGGTGAACTAATTGGAACTGTTGACAAACCCATATTTTTATAAAATCGGCAACGTAATTACGTCGTTTGCAAGGCATATTTTTTCTGAAAACCGACTTTGTCAACAGCTCCGAATTGTTCACCGTCTACCACCTGCACCAAAATAGTGCGGGTGGATTACTGTCTGACAGAACATTCCGTTCCGTCAGCTTGAATAAGGGGACGTTGAAACAACTCCCCTGCATGACACCTCGACTACCGAAACGGTACCCGAGTCGGTGATTTGCCGGGTTAGCTGTTCCATGAGACGGAGTCACGTTTCGTTACCCTGTCACCCTTTCCTGACAAGGAGCTCGTGAAACACGATACCCTTTTATGGAGTCACGTTTTGTTACTCCATAACTCACGCAAGGAAGGAACGATTCGTTCTGCCTTTTGCCAATGGGTGCGTGAAACACGCATACCATGCATTTATTAAGATTCATACATCCAGCTGTCGTCAGGGAGCGGATCCTCCTGAGGTTCAGGCCTTTCGAGATTTTTCTCTGCAATCCCGAAATTATCACGCTGTATCAGTTCCTCCAGATTCAGCCTGCCTTTGGTACGACGAACATTCCGAACAGCCTCTTTTCGATACTCTTTCAGAACCTTTTCAGGAATGTCAGTCAGATTTGAAAGTATCATGATAATCATTTCAACCTCCACAGCATATCGGAACAGACCTTTTGATATTTTTGTGAAGCCCTTATCCGATGCCTCGGCAATGCACTCTGCAAGCTCAGGCACAAGGAGAGTTTGCTTGTCTTTAAGCTCACGGCTTGCAAGATAAAGCCTGAGTGCATCTTCTATCAGAGCCGATCTGTTCTCAGCGTTTCCGCTTTTGATATAGGCATCGCACTCCTGCAATAGTGAATGGGAAATACAAATCCCTGTCCTGATTTTTTGTTCCAACCGCATCAACCTTTCTGATAGTCTATTGCTTTTTCAAAACTGATTGTACCATTTATTCTGCGTACTTCATCTACACACATAGCTCTTAGCTTGTCAATTACTTCGTCATCGACATCATTTGACGCAGCAGTTAAGTGAGTAATTGCTCCAAGCTCCACAGCAACTTTGAAGAGCAGTCGGGCAAGTCTTTGCTCTGTTCCTGCAATTTCAGCCTTGACTATTCCGTTCAGCACAGGTGCAAGATAACCGATTGCTTCACCTGTGTTTACATCAAGATGCCCACAGTAAAAGCGGATTGCATCTTCAACAAGTTCACTTTGTGAACGGCAGGCTGTATCTTTCATGTGAGATTCCACAAGCTTTTTTGTCTTTGGATACAGCCAGAATGCATATTTTTCTTTGTTCTCCATTTTCCCTCACTTTCTGTCGTAACACTTCACGACCTGCTTGTTTTTCCGTATTTTTCGTGCTTACGGGAGATTGTAACACCATAATCGTAACACCTGCCATTTTTACGACCCTGTATGTGAACTTCCCGCATTCTCCGCATCTTCGGCGAGCTTTGCTCGTCCGAGGTGATTGCGTCGAGGGTTACAACCCCGACGCTTTAACCTGCAACATCGTAACTGCTCAGATTCAGACCGCTTTCGTGGGACTGCTCATACTCACAATCGAGACAACTACCCGTTCTTTCGATTTTTACCCCTTCAACCACTGCAAACTGCAGAGGTTCGTGAGGCTCTGTACGTTTCAAGGTATCAGCCGTCATCTGTCACATCTCCCACTGTGGATTCACTGCAATTTGCAGTACTTTTTGCACTGATTTTTGACCTTGCATATTCCAGATGCTCTGCGACAGCTTTTTTGCGGCTTTCTGACATCGGAATTCTGAAATTCAATCGAAGATTCTTTTTTGGAAATCGGAATGTCAGACCACCATAATTGTCATCATTAACAAGTTTATAGATATCACTGTGTGTAGCACAAAGCTTACTCAGCTTATTAATAAGCTTCTGATTGTAGGTGTAGATTTCACAATCAGTTTCAGCTTCATTGAATGTGATAATCGTTTCTCTTTCGTAATTTGTCAGCATAGAAACTCCTTTCATTATCCGCAGAGAAGAAAAGACCGCACATATCTATATCATTTCTTTCTCTGATAATAAATAAAATCATATTCTTGTGTATCCTTCTATTACTCTTATTTGTATCTCTCTGTAAACACAACCTCATCACAACATGAAACAGTCACAGTATCAATTCATAAGAGTTGCAGCGCTGAATATGATTTTCATAATTATATCTGACACGAATGATTCCTTTCTCTTTCAAAGATTTAATGGCTCTTGCAACAGAACTCCGTGAGATGTGACAGTCACTTACAATTCTGTTGTAACTGGGAAAGCATTTTCCTGTCACAGAGTTTCTGCACTTGCACAGATAGCACAGCACATAGAACTCTATCGCTGACAGATGCATTTCAAATGCGGTATTGGGAATTTTCACATAGCCTTTCATGAATACCTCCTTGTGTTTTTATATACTTTCTTTGTGTCAAAAGACACGCCACCCCATCCGGGTGACTTCACTGCTACTCCACGCAGCAGCACTTTCCTTCCAATCGAAGGTGCCGGAAATTCTCTGACAGGATTGCTCCTGCCCCCGCCGGCAAAAGGAACAGCTTCGGCTGATTGGCGTCCTTACCAATCACATAGATCCGGGTCTCTCGGATTACAAAGTCCGAGCCGCTTTTTACGGAAGTACCTTACCCCAACTTTCATTGCCTTACAAAGCTGGCTCTGCTTTGCTG
>JAZRCW010000032.1:0-204523 GCA_045659945.1 Ruminococcus sp.
CGCTTTGTTCTGTTACATCCATGGTTTCTATAATTCCATGCGTCCGCACTCTCATAACAACGGGCTCCCACCCATTGCTGCTGAATCTCTCGTTACTTAGCTCTCCTCTTTTTATTGTCTACTTTATTGACATTGGACCAACACGGATGATACTGTTTTTCATAGACGGGGGATTATTTTACGCTTACCAAATAATAGTCAGAACTTAATAAAAATTAACTCCCCACGACACATCGTGGGGAGTTTTTGTGTTATATCGGTTTAATCAGCTTCACTCAAAATCTTTTTACGATAGAGTAAAGCCGCCTGTTCTGTTTTGTTTTCGCCAAAATTATAGTATATACTGTTAGCAAGAGCATCAGGGAGATATTGTTGTTTAACATAGTGATTTGGATAATCGTGGGGATAAAGATAATGCTGTCCCACAACCTTTGCACCCTTGCCGTCAAAGTGCTTATTCTGCAAATGCCGTGGGAATTCGAGAGCGTCACAGCTTCTTACGTCTGCCAGTGCAGCATCAATTGCCGATTCCGCACTGTTTGACTTTGGTGCAGTTGCAAGGAGAATAATCGCCTCTGCAAGGGGAATTCGTGCTTCGGGGAGTCCAAGTTGTAATGCTGAATCCACACAGGCTTTAGTTACAACAATTGCCTGCGGATAGGCAAGTCCCACGTCCTCGGCAGCTATAACAAGAAGTCGGCGGCAGAGGGAAATAATGTCACCTGCCTCAATAAGTCGTGCGGCATAGTGGAGAGCCGCATTCTCATCAGAGCCACGGATAGATTTCTGCAAAGCGGAGAGAATGTCATAATGCTGGTCGCCGTCACGGTCATACCGCATATTACTACGCTGAACGAGTACAGAGAGTGAATCTTCGGTTATAGTAACTGCACCCTCGGAAACATCGCCGCAGAGAACACATAATTCTACTGTATTCATAGCCTTGCGTACGTCACCGCCGCATCCGTAAGCGATAGAACGGCACACATCATCTGTTACATTTATGGTATTTCCCGATTCTTCGCCGATTATACGGAAACCACGCTTTATAGCGGGAATGAGCTGTTCAGCGGTGACAGGCTTGAACTCGAATACTGTGCTTCGGCTGATAACCGCATTATATACCGAAAAATATGGATTTTCCGTAGTAGAGGCAATCAGCGTAATATCGCCGTTTTCGATGTATTCAAGCAGACTTTGCTGCTGCTTTTTATTGAGATACTGAATCTCGTCAAGGTAAAGGAGAATACCGTTTTCACTTCCGAATGTGCCAATATCGGCAACAACTTCCTTTATATCGGAGATTGAGGCATTTGTGCCGTTGAGCTTGTACAGCGACATACCGCAATTTTCGGCTATAATACGTGCAACAGTAGTCTTTCCCACGCCTGACGGGCCATAGAAAATCATATTGGGAACAGTTCCGCTGTCAATGATTTTTCGCAGGGGCTTACCCTCAGCGAGAATATGCTCCTGCCCGACCACATCGGCAAGAGTTTTAGGGCGGATTTTATCGGCTAATGGTGCGGACATATTCAACACTCCTTAATACATTATTGCTTTTTCCCACTCATCTTCAAAATCGTACAAAATCAGGTCAACTATGTTGTCGTATACATGTACTATTTCGTCATATTCATGAGTTGTATATATTTTATTATTACTTCCGAACCATATTCTTGCAGGGTAATAATATCCTATTTCACCAACAATTACAACATATTCACCTGCAATTTGCTCTACTGCTTTTTTCTGATTATCTGCGAAAGAATCCATATAATCATACACAAATTCATCAGGAACATTCCTGAATGGAAAAAGGCAGAATTCATAGCATACGCCTTTACTGAAATGCCATTCCTCAGAAATGCCATAAAATTCCTGCATAAATGCTTTTGCTCCGTCAGTCAGCTGAACATTTTGTGATTGATAGTATTTTTCAATAAATGAAATATCAATTTTTCTGCCCTCATACCAGCCAGCAGCCTTTAAGCATTGGAGAATTTTATCTCTTTTGCTGCCCATTAACAGTGCAATTTTTCTGGGATTTTTCGGCGGTGTAACTTTCCAGTAATAGCGGCGGTTTGATTTGGGGAAATCCTCCATAATGCCGTGTTCGGGGTCATAGAATGTACCGTTGCAGTACAGCGACCAATGCCAGCATCGTGGAGTTTCAAGGCTTAACATACACAGGGGCGGTAGTTCGTGCTTATATTTTACAGGCACACGGGCATCGGAAACGGTAAAGTCGAAATTCCGCAGAGTATCTTTCATTTCGCGGAGAGTAGTCTCTCTGTCATTGTCTAAAAGTTTGCATACTGCTTCGGCTGATGTACCTATCAGCATAGCAAGTACCGCCTGACCGCACTGCAAGTCAGTTGGCTCATGGATGTATTTTATCTTCATTTACTGCTCCTTATGACGTTGTGCCACACATCAATCTCGCTTTTTTCAGGGACTTCAAACAGCGTCTGCACCTTATTGAACAATCCCTCATTAACGAAAAAATCACAGCCGCCATTGCCCTCGGTTATTCTTTGATTGCGTTCACATATATTTTTATGCCACGTTTCATCATCAACATCAATATAGTGCCATTCAAAATCAACTCCGAGAGATGTGAAATAATCGGAAATATCCTGTCTGTTCTGCTTAGTCCAGAAACCCCAGTCAAGAATGACATTTGCACCCGATTTTACAATTTCAGCCGCCTTTTTCCGCAGATATAAATTGACTTTTGTGGCAAAAATGTTATAAAACTCACCCTGTTCATTTTCAATGAGGTCAAAAGTTGCCTCGTCGGTGGAGAGTATCACCGCATTATATTTTTCTTTCAGCTGTGCGGCATAATATGACTTTCCGCTGCATATTTTTCCGCAGATTAATATTACTTTTTTCATATTATTTTTTCTTTCTTGGCTTTCTTTCGGGTAAATCGGGGTACATTTCGCAAACCATTTTCTGCAATAACTCTCTATCATCAAGAATTGTAACGGGCAGCATCGGCTTAGCACCCTCATATGGCGGTTCAGCAATACTGTCAGGCATATATTTTTTGCTTGCTTCGGTAATTTTCACCATAAAGCCGTTACCATATATACCGCCGAAAATTCTTTCACGGTAATAGAATATATATCCGCCCATCATCTGTATATTGCGTATATCTTCCAATCCTGAAAGCTGTTCCATAATATACATTGCAAGTTCTTTTGGTGATGACATAATTATTTCTCCATTTCCTTTAATGCTTGCACTCTTGAAGCAACACTTTTGTTAAATTCATCATCTGTGAATTTAGGGTCTCTGGTACTCATCCATATTTTGCAAGGCAGTTCGCTGCATTGTGCACAGTTTTTTAATTTCTTTTGATTTATTGCACATTCATATATAAGGCAAGACTGGTTGACTGGCATAAAGAATACTTTGCCGTTGCAATCATTACATCCTTTGCATAAATTTCCTAAATAACTACAGGGGTTCTCTAAAAACCGGAACACAAGCGAAATTTCGTACATGACAAATATCAGCTACAAGGCGACAAACCGCAGTAATACTTGATGTATTGCAAGGTTTGTCAACGCAGTAAATGATATTTGTCATAGAAAGTTCGCCGTGAGGGAGGTTTTTAGAGGTTCCCTACATTCATTGCATTTAGTACCGCAACAACTTAGTTCTGACATTTTTAAACCTCCCTTATAGTAGAAACGTTTCTGAGTTTATTTATCACAATCCATAAACACACGTGAGCCTGTCGCACCCATTTGTCCCTGATATTTTCCGTTGTATGGATTAATAGCATGAGCGTCCATTTCTGCAAAGACAAGCTGTCCAACACGTCTGCCGGCTTTTAATTCAATAGCGCATCTGTTAGCATTATATAATTCCAGAGTGATTTCGCCCTTGAATCCAGGGTCAACCCAGCCTGCATTCTGAATGAATAAGCCCATGCGTCCGAGGGAACTTCTTCCCTCAACGAAAGCGGTGAGATTATCGGGCAATTCAAAATATTCCATAGTTGTGGCAAGAACAAATTCTCCTGGCATAATTAAATATGTATCGGTAGTAATAGTCTTGTAGCTTATCTGACTTTCAAGTGTTATGATATTTGACGGTGTATCATCAACAACGCTGAAAGTATTACCAAGGCGTATATCAACGCTTGCAGGTTGAATCTGCTCCTTTGTCACAGGATTTATGACAAGTGATTTTTCATCAAGCATTTTTATAATTGTTTTATCTGATAAAATCATTATTTCACGTCCTTTAAAGTAAGTTCCGCCATAGCCACATAATGAAGCACATCAAACTGCGGCGGAGCTTCATTTTCAAGCATATTTCCGTGTTCATTTTCCCACAGCTGCAAATCATCAGGGAAAAGTGACGCACCTACACCACGGCAGGCTCTCATTCTGCCGTGCCAGCTTTCACGGGTAAACGGTAGCATTACATCGTATTCCTCTCGGTAGGTAACATCGAAAAATTCGAGATATTCATCGGGTACCCACATAGGCTTGCGAATTTCCCCTGAACTGTTCCAAGAGGGATTATATTTCAGAATAATATCCTCGCTTCGTGCAGCAATTTTGTCCTCATAAGGCAGCCAAGCCATATACAGAATGAGAAATTTTCCGCCCTTTTTCAGTATCTTTGCAAGCTTCGGAGCAAGTATCTTATGGTCGGGATACCAAATACATTGGCAGGCTGTAGCAACATCAAATGAATTTTCAGGGAAGTCAATTTCTTCCGCAGGGCAGGGGATAAAATCAATTTTCATATTCTGCAATTGTGCAAGCTGAACTGCCTGTTCAATCTGATTAGGAGAAATATCTGTACCTGTCCACTCAGCACCGAAACGGTACATATTTCGGGGGAGTACACCTGTACCCGTGCCTATGTCAAGAACTTTCTGTCCCTTGACGCATAATCCACGGTTAGCGATTTTCTGATAGAATATTTCGGGGTAAATATCTCTATATTTAGCGTAATCCTGCGAAGTTTTGCCCCAGTCAAAAGGCTTTCCGCCGTCAATGTTGTTCAGTTTCTGCATAAGTATTCCTCCTTTTCATTTTAACAAGCGGCACCCATTCATCTTCAATCATTTTTTCGCCCGTCAGAGCAAATCCATTACGCTGATAAAAGGCAATTCCTCGTTTATTATATTCCAGTGCCCACAGAAATGAAGCATTGAACTCTGTTACAGCGAATTTCAGTAACTGAGCACCAATGCACTGACTCTGAAATTGCGGCTCAACATACAGCTTTTCGATTTCATTGCCATTGATACGGATAATTCCCTTTACAACATTGTTATCGTCATACACATAGGTGTTTTTCAATGCTTCGGAATTTTCTGTATATTCAACCGCCATATCTATAACATTAAGTTTACTGAAATAATATGCATCATCGAGGAAAAACGGATAAAAATTAACACGATAATTTATAACTATAATTTCAGCAATGCGTGATACGTCAGCCGCTTTTGCAGGTCTTATTGTTCCCATTTAATACTCCTTTTTATTCTATAAAACACAGGGACGGACAGAAGTCCGCCCCTTAGGTCATTTTTACTTATAAAGTGGGAATTTCTCGCAGATAGCATTAACGCCTGCACGGATTTCGTCAGCCTTGTTCTCAAAATCTGTAGCACAGAGGAAGATATACTCCGCAATCTTCTCCATTTCCTCAACACCGAGACCTCTTGTAGTAACAGCAGGAGTACCGATTCTGATACCACTTGTTACGAAAGGCTTTTCAGGGTCATTGTGGATAGCGTTCTTGTTAACTGTGATATAAACCTCATCAAGACGATGCTCAAGCTCCTTACCAGTGATGTTGAAAGGACGGAGGTCAACGAGCATAAGGTGGTTATCTGTACCGCCTGAAACGAGGTTGAAGCCTCTCTTAAGAAGTCCGTCAGCAAGAGCCTTTGCATTCTCAACAATCTTCTTCTGATACTCCTTGAACTCGGGCTTGAGAGCTTCACCGAAGCATACAGCCTTTGCAGCAATTGTGTGCATGAGAGGACCGCCCTGTGTTCCTGGGAATATAGCAGAGTTAATCTTCTTTGCAAGGTATTCGTTGTTTGTGAGGATAAGTCCGCCTCTTGGTCCACGGAGTGTCTTATGAGTTGTAGTTGTTACGATGTCAGCATAGGGAACAGGTGACTCGTGAACGCCTGCAGCAACAAGACCTGCAATGTGAGCCATATCAACCATAAGTAATGCACCAACTGATCTTGCAATTTCAGAGAGCTTTTTGAAGTCGATTGCTCTTGGATAAGCAGAAGCACCTGCAACGATAAGGCGGGGCTTGTGCTTTGCAGCAAGCTTGTAAACTGTATCGTAGTTAATCATCTCTGTTTCATCATCAAGGCCGTATGAAACGAAGTTGAAGTATTTACCGGAAAGGTTAACAGGTGAGCCGTGTGTAAGGTGACCGCCGTCAGCAAGGCTCATACCGAGAACTGTATCGCCTGGTTGGAGAACAGCGAAATAAACAGCTGTGTTAGCCTGTGCACCGGAGTGGGGCTGTACGTTAGCATACTTTGCACCAAAAAGCTCGCACGCTCTGTCGATAGCAATAGCCTCAACCTCATCAACGCACTGACATCCACCATAATATCTCTTTCCTGGGTAACCTTCAGCGTACTTGTTTGTGAGAACGCTGCCCATAGCTGCCATAACAGCAGGTGTTACGATGTTTTCGCTGGCAATAAGCTCAAGGTTGCGACGCTGTCTTGCAAGCTCCTTGTCCATAGCTGCACCTACAGCTTCATCGTACTTGGATACAAAACCAATAGAATCCATAAGATCGTTATACATTTTTAATCTACTCCTTTTAAATGATAGCATAAACGCTTCTTTAATTATACACCATTTTACAAATTAATGCAATAGTTTAGAGAAATATTTTCTTTGAATTAAGAAAAAATATCACTTGCTTTTTTCAGAATTATCTGCTTTTCCTTTTGCAGATTTACCGGACACAGCAGAACAAACAGAAAAAACAATATAAAATAAAACGGCAGTTGCAATAAGCAGAATAGAATTTTTCATAAAGTTTTCTGTGAATAATTTCATAGCAGTGGTGTATGCCGTGTAAATCTGCGGCTGTTTAATTGAAAAAGCAGAAAAATAGTCTGTTGAAAGAAGATAAACACATGGAATTACGGCAAAAATACCTGAACACAGTAAGGCGGTTGCAATCCAATAAAGTGCGTCTTTAGTGCGTTTGAAGTTGCAAACTAAAAGCAGAAGTGCAAGGAACGCAGACGCACCAAGGCAGATAATCGACAATGTGGGGAGTTTGGCGTAAATCGGCTTAACCTTTTTCAGTATGCCGTGATTTACAAGGGCATTCAGTTTGTATACATCGCAGTATTCCTCAATGACCTTGAAAGCCTCATTTTTTGATTTTGCAAGCTTCTGATAGTATGGGTCATTTTCGTCCTTTATCTCGTAATCTGTTTCATCAGCGTAGTTTTCGTAATATTCTGTAATGCTTTTTTCAAGGTCGGTATTTGCAGGAATACCCTCAGGCATTTTCACATTTTCTCCGAGGAGAACAGCAAAGCCGTAGTTGATTTTTTTGTTGATTGCCATTTTAAGGTATTCATCGCTGATATTTTTCATATAAATTTCAGCAGGAATTCCCGTATCGGCATATTTTTCCGTGAAATACTTTTCAAGCTCTTTATTTACAACGGAACTTAAATTTTTCTGCTCTGTAAGCTTTATGAGATTATCGGCAGTTGCAAATTTTTTCGCAGTCAGACAACCCATTGACGCAAGTAAACTAAACACAAGGAGCAGAGTGACGATAAATGAACTGATATATGAACCTTTACTTTTCATAATTATTCGCCCTCCTTTTCTGTGTAGAATTCTCTCTTTGTCAGCTTGCAGACAGCACCGATTCTGCTGTCAGATGCACCGAGCAAATCTCTCTTGCAGGTGTAAATTGTCAGCCTGTCATCCTTTGTGGGAGCGATATATTTCTTATTTTTGCTTGTAAACTGAATTAATTCCGATACCTCATAGGTGAATTTGCCGTAATTTGTGTAGATAGTCACCTCGTCGCCCTCTTTGAGTTTGTCTAAATCTGCAAAATAGGTGTCAACGTGGGCTGAAATAACAGAATTTCCCTTTGTTCCAAAAACAGCAGAGCTTGATGACTGACAGGCTCCGACTTCAAGCAGTTCTGTTGTTGTGCCCCAGTATATCGGAATATTCATACCTAATGCGTCAGTATTAACAAGTGCGTATAATTCACCGAATGCAGGGCGGTCAGGCTCACCTGTTTCTGATGTTATTCCGCTGTAATCTGTAATAATATCATTTTCCTTGATAACGAGTCCCGAATCATCATTCAGAGGATTTGATTTCAGGCTGTCCATAAAAGCAATATTCACATATGTTTTTATTTTATCCATAGGCTTAATTGCAGCAGCTACGGTAATACCAGCACAAACAAGAAATACCAGAAATGGTGTTATTATAAACAATGGGATATTTTTGCTTGATTTTTTACTTTGTTTTTCTTTCATTTTATACCTCGCTTTCGCCAAAGGATTTTTTTACAACAATTGCAGCTCCGATAATTCCCATTGATGCAAGAGCAGCTGACAGGGCAAATATGCCGCGTCTGTCGTAACCTGTTGCTGCAACAGTATCACTTGCGGCACTTAAGGCCACAAGTTTTCCGTCCTCGTCTTTCATAGAGAGAATAAAATTATCGTCTGTAAGCTGGTCGACGCTCAATGTAAGGCCAAGCTGACCTGTAATATCAGCCATACCATCAATTATTTCAGCCTTATTGTCAATAGGGAGCTGTTTTATAAGGCTTTTGTAATCTTCAGGGGACATATTGCTTAAGAACGCGGTTTTCTGTTCGGGAGTAAGACTAGCGATATATGCTCTTTTTTCTTCAAGAGTCATTGCAGCAAATTCCTTGGAGCTGATACGGTCAAAGGTTGAACCGTCGGGAAGTGTAAGGGTTATTTTATCGCCCTTTGAGGTGCTGCCGCCGTTCTGGTCTCCGTTTAAATTATCATTTTGGTTATCATCAGGTGCAGCACTTTCAGTGCCATTATTTTCAGTTGCAGCCTCTGTTGTTGTACTGCCCTGTGACTGTTGAGGTGCAGTAGTTGTAACAGCTGCAGGGGGATTTGGTGTAGTGTAACCATTATCAATAAGAAGCTGATCAATCATATCCTGATTCATACTTCTCAGTGTAGCCATATAGCTGTCAATTAACTCCGGGGGATACATTGAGGGATCTTCGTAATATTTATTCCAGCCTGCCTGTATAAGACTTTCAGGAAGTCCCATTGAACGTGCAAGAGCAGCAGCTTCTTCTGGAGTAGCTGCATTTGCACAAACTGGAGCAGCTGAAACGCTCAATATAAGTGCAGTTCCTGCAAGTAAGCCTAAAAATTTCTTTTTCATATCAATTCTCCTTTTTATAAACAAAACAACTCATATGGATGAATTTATACACATTAATTATATCCTTTTTAAGTGTCTGTGTCAAGGGCAGAAAAGAAATTTCCGAAAATTTTCAAAAAGGGGTTGGAAAATTTTTGAATATGTGATATAATATAATGGAGAAAGTATGAACTTTAATGTCGTTTAACCGATAAGAAGAAAATATAAGGAGTAATTATGAGAATAAGACATAAACCATGGGCAAAGCCCGAACTTGAAGCGTGTGATTTCTACGTGAAAAATCCTACAGAGCAGAAAGGAAAGTGGGTTCAGCTTTTTGATAATTCCGAGCGTCCTCTCTATGTTGAACTTGGCTGTGGAAAGGGTGGTTTTATATCACAGATTGCCCCGGCACATCCCGAAGTAAATTTTATTGCCATGGATATAAAGAACGAAATGCTTGTCCTTGCAAAAAGAAAGCTTGAAGCGGCATACGAAACAGCAGGACTCACTCCTGATAATGTACGTGTGGCTATTCAGAATATTGAGCGTCTTGACCTTGCATGGGATGAAAACGACAGGGCTGACAGAATTTATATCAACTTCTGCAATCCATGGCCTAAAGGAAAGCATAAGAAACGCCGCCTTACACATACAAGACAGCTTCTCAATTATAAAAAGTTCCTGAAAGGTGAATTATGGTTCAAGACTGACGATGATGAGCTTTTCGAGGAATCTTTTGAATATTTTGAAGAAGCAGGATACACAATTAAATTCAAGACTTTTGATTTGCACAGCGAAAGCGGAATTGAAAATTATGTAACTGAACATGAGAAAATGTTCAGCGATGAGGGGAAGAAAATCAAATTCCTTATTGCAGAACCTAAAAAGGAGGGTTAACATGGAGTACAGCAAGGAAACGGAAAAGTTTTCATTCGGATTTGGTACAGATAAAATGGTAGGAAATACAAGCGTTAAAGAGCTTCATAAAGCACAGACAACCGAAAAATCCGACAAGCAGGAAATAGCTGAAATTGTATTAAGTGCTGCGGCTGTAGTCGGTGTTACGTTGCTGAAGCTCAAATTTGATAAGAAAAAGAATAAAAAATCAAAGAAAAAGAAACGCTGAAAGGCTTTACATTTGTTCTGAAATATGTTATAATAAAGAAAACCCCTGTTAATCAGAGCTATGAGGTTTGCAAGTATTGTTGATAATTGCCTGTCTGAACCTCGGACAGGCTTTTATTCTGCTGATTAGCTAAAAAGGAGGAGCTTATGTCATCAATCTTAATAAAGAATATTCGTGCCGTCGATGCAAAAAACGATGTCGTTACAGACGTTTTTATCATGGACGGCAAAATTGCGGATATAGCTGAAAACATCGGTACCCAAGCAGATGAATTGATAGACGGAGCAGGTCTTGTTCTTATGCCGTCACTTTTTGATATGCATGTTCATCTGCGTGATCCTGGCTTCACTCATAAGGAAACAATTGAAACAGGCTGTGCGGCAGCACTTGCAGGAGGTGTTACAGGAGTTCTTGCAATGCCTAACACAAAGCCTATCTGTGATAATCCAGAAACTATCCGCTATGTCATAGAGAAATCCGCAAATACAGGCGTTGATGTATATCCTGTCGGCTGTATAACTGGTGGAATGAGCGGAAATGGTCTTTGCGATTATGAAGCACTAAAGGAAGCAGGCTGTATCTGTATTTCCGATGACGGCAGACCTGTTGAAAATGCTGAAATGATGCGTAAGGCCTTGGAGCTTTCAAATGAAAATGGTCTTCTTGTTGCTTCTCACTGTGAGGATTTAAGTATTATTGACGGTGGTATAATGAACAAGGGCGAAGTTTCCGAAAAGCTTGGTGTTAAGGGTATGGACAGAGCTTCGGAGGATTATATAACCGCCCGTGAAATGATACTTGCCAAGTCAGTTGACGCAAGAATACATATCTGTCATGTTTCAACAAAAGGCAGTACTGAAATGATTCGCTTTGCAAAATCACAGGGAGTTAAAGTTACCTGCGAAACTGCACCACATTATTTTATGTTTACTGATAAACTGCTTGAAAAGCGTGATGCTGACTACAGAATGAATCCGCCGCTTCGTACAGATGAAGATGTAAAAGCAATAATTGAGGGCATTAAAGACGGTACAATTGATTGTATCATAACTGACCATGCACCTCATGCTCCACAGGAAAAGGCTGATTTTGAAAAAGCTCCAAACGGTGTTCTTGGACTTGAAACATCTCTTTCTGCAACCATTACAGCATTATATCACACAGGAGAAATTACTCTTAATAAGCTTGTTGAGCTTATGTGTGTAAATCCGAGAAAAATTCTTGGCCTTGACGTGCCTGCAATTGAAAAGGGAAGTGCAGCTGACCTTGTAATTGCAGATTTAAATAAAAAATGGACAGTTGACCCTGAAAAGCTCCATTCTTTATCGAAAAATTCTGTGTTTAAGGGACAGACTCTCACAGGAAAAGCTCTTGTTACAATTTCAAAGGGTGTCATCAGATACGATGAAAGATAAAAAGGCTTATGCCATAAAATAAATTTTACAGGAGGAATAAAATATGTCATTTGACAGACTTATTGAAAAAATCATTGAGATGAAAAATCCTACGGTGGTAGGTCTTGACCCAAAGCTTGAATACGTTCCTGAATTTATTCGCAGACGTTATCTTGAAGAGGACGGTCTTACACTCAAGGCTGCTGCAAAGGCAATTTACGAATTCAATCAGGCTATCATTGATGAAATATGCGATGTAGTTCCTGCTATCAAGCCACAGGCTGCATACTACGAAATGTACGGTCACTATGGTGTAAGAGCACTGGAAAAGACAATCCGTTATGCAAAGCTTAAAGGCATGTTTGTTATTACAGACGGTAAGCGTAACGATATCGGTGCTACAATGGAGGCTTACACAAACGCTCACCTCGGAACTACAGCAGTAGGCGACAGCGTTTCAGAGGCTTTCGGTGCTGACGCTCTTACAGTAAACGGTTATCTTGGTACAGACGGTATCGCTCCTCTCCTTAAAGTCTGCAAGGAAAAGGACAAGGGTATCTATGTTCTTGTTAAGACTTCCAATCCTTCAAGTGGCGAATTACAGGATTTAAAGCTTGAGGATGGAACACCTATTTACGCAAAAATGGGCGACCTCTGTGAAATGTGGGGAGCTGACACAATCGGCAAATACGGTTATTCCGCTGTAGGTGCAGTTGTAGGTGCAACATATCCAGAAATGCTTACAGAGTTGAGAAAGAGACTTCCTCACACAATGTTCCTTGTACCTGGCTATGGTGCACAGGGCGGCGGTGCTGAAGGCTTAAAGGGCGGTTTCGACGAGAATGGCCTCGGTGCAATTGTAAACTCCAGCCGTGCTGTTATGTGTGCATATCAGAAAGAGGGCTGTGATGAGCGTGATTTTGCAAAGGCAGCTCGTCGTGAGGTTATCCGCATGAGAGACGATATTACACAGTATATTAACCTTAAATAAATCAAATTCCGCACAAAGTCTGCTATGTTATAGCTTTGTGCGGTTTTTCTTGATAAACTATTGACTATTTCCTCGGAATGGGGTATAATAAATAGGTAATGAATTAATATTTAAAGGAGTTATGAAAATGAGTGAATGTACACACAATTGTTCTACCTGCGGAAGCGACTGTGCAAGCAGAAAAGAGCCTCAGAGCCTTATTGAAAAGCCTAACGAGATGAGTAAAATCGGCAAGGTTATCGGTATTGTAAGCGGTAAGGGCGGCGTTGGTAAGACAATGGTATCCTCAATGCTTGCTGTAGGTATGCAGAGAATGGGCAAAAACGTAGGACTTCTTGACGCTGATATAACAGGTCCTTCAATTCCAAAGGCTTTCGGTATTCACGGTAAGGCTGATGCCTGTGAGTTCGGCATTATTCCAAGCAAGAGCAAAATGGGAATTGATGTTATGTCAATTAACCTTCTTCTTGAAAACGAATCTGATCCTGTTGTATGGAGAGGTCCTGTAATTGCAGGAGTTGTAAAACAGTTCTGGACTGACGTTATCTGGAAAGATGTAGATTATCTTTTTGTTGATATGCCTCCTGGAACAGGCGACGTTCCCCTGACTGTGTTCCAGTCTATTCCTGTTGACGGAATTGTTATTGTAACATCGCCACAGGAGCTTGTTTCAATGATAGTTGAAAAGGCAGTAAAAATGGCAAAGCTTATGAATATTCCGATTATCGGTATCGTTGAGAATATGAGCTATTTTGAATGTCCTGACTGCGGCAAGAAGCATAAGATTTATGGTGACAGTCATATTGAGGATATTGCCAAGGAATATGGTATTCCCGTTATTGCACAGATTCCTATTGCTCCCGAGCTTGCAAAGCACTGTGATCAGGGTACAATTGAGCTTTACGAGGGTGATTGGATTGACCCTGCGGTAAATCAGATTGCAAATATGTAATAAACACAAGCGGCTTTTGATAATTTTATCATTAGCCGTTTAACTTTATAAGAATGGTGTGTGTTATATGAATTATGTTAATAGAAAAATCATTGACTGTATTATTGCAAAAGCAGAAAAGCTATGTCCAAATTCTTTGGCACTTATAGGAATTTATGGCTCTGTAGCAACAGGAGATGTATATGAAAAATCTGATTTGGATTTGCTTATACTTATAAATGACGAAAATGGATATGAGCTTGCGACAGGCTTTATTCTTGATGACAGCAAAATAGGATATGATTTATACTGCACAACTATGGACGGGTTAAGATATAATTCTGAATGTCATAATGCACATCTTTCAAAGCTTATGGATTCCGAGATTGTTTATATAAAAAACCGAAAATCATATGATGAATTATGTAGTTTGAGAGAAAAAGCAAAGCTTTTTTTGCGTTCTGATAAACGATACAAAAGAGTTGATGAATTAATAGAAAAAGCAAAAATTTCCTTTGCTGATGCTTGTTTGTATAATGATATAGGACGCATAAGAGTGAGCGTTTGTGATATAATGCTATCTCTTTCGGACGCTATAATGATTTATCATGGTAAGTATTTCAAACGGGGAATAAAGCGTATGTCAGAAGAACTTTTACAATTTTCGCTGGATAATACTTTTTATGAAAATATGAGAAGAATTTCACAAAGCAATGATATCAACGAATTACGTCTGCTTGCAAGAGATAATATTTTATATATTGAGAAATATATGTCTAGAGATTATGATAAAGCAAATCCAACGAAAGAAAATATTACAGGAACATATGAGGAAATGTATTCAAACTGGCGGAATAAAGTAGAGGAAGCAGCAGAAAGAAATGATAGTTTTTCCTCATTTGTAAATATGTGTTCCTTACAGCATATGATTTCAGACATTTCATTTAGTGTTAATATCGGAAACTATGATATAATGAAAAAATTCAATCCTGATTGTCTTGCTGATAGTACTAATGCTTTTGATTTGTTTTTAGCTGAATATGAAAAAATTTATCAGAGATGTGGTATGTCTGTTAAACGATATTCAAATGTAAACAGTTTTTTGGAAGATTATATAAAAGTTTAAAATAACCCCCCACTGAAGAAATTATAATTCTTCGGTGGGGGATTGCCTTATTATGTCAATTATGTTTTGGGAAACCATGGAATACATCTGTTCACTCGTTTACAGTAATCTGTATACTCTTTACCATAAAGTTCTGTAAGCCATTTTTTCTTCTGTTTTTTTCAGAACAATTGTCATTTCAAGCCAGAATATGAGCGGGATTATCAAGAGATATAAGTTATGGCACAAGAGAACCATTCCTGTCTCAACAAGTAAAAATGTACAATAACGAGGATTTCTTACAAAACGGTATGAGCCATTGGTTTTTAATCTGTTTTCTTTTATGTTTTTGCTTAATCTTCCGCCTGTTTCACACCCAATAAGCAAAACAACTGCACCACCAATAAATATAATACCCATTACAAATAATACTGAATTTATATTCTGCCAGAAATCTGTTGTCGGAATAATTTTTTTCAAGCTTAATATAAATAGTATTATCATTGTAATTGCTAATGGTAAGCACAAAATCGGTCCTATTCCATATAAAGGCAAGTGTTTTTTCGTTTTCATGAAATCACTCCTTATTGCTTGATTTAAGCGTTCTGATTGAATTAATAATAAGAAGCATTGCAACTCCGGAATCAGCAAAGACGGCAAGCCACATATTTGGATGACCGAGAATACCAAGAATGAGAACAAGAGCTTTAACTGCTAATGCAAAAATTATATTCTGATATGCAATATGCTGAGTTTTATCAGCAATTTTTTTGGCAGAAACTACAGCCATAGGTTCGCTGTTCATAAATACAGCGTCAGCTGCTTCAAGAGCAATATCAGAGCCACTTTGCATTGCACCGCCTACATCAGCCCCTGCGAGAACAGGTGCGTCGTTTATGCCATCGCCCACAAACATAACTGAACCATATTCTTTGCGGATTTTATTAAGTTCTGCAAGTTTTTCATCGGGCATAAGTCCGCTTTTTATTTTATCAATTCCAATCATATGTCCGACGGTTTCACCGTTTTCAGCTTTATCTCCTGTAAGCATAACAGTGTAAAGTCCCATTTGTTTAAGCTTGGAAACAGCCTGCTTCGATGTGTTTTTTATTGAGTCTGAAACAACAATTCGCCCGATTATTTCATTATCAACAGCCACAAAGACAACATTTCCAAGCTTGATTTGGGGCATATGTGGGATAGGTATATTCTTTTCCTTCATCAGCTTCTCATTTCCGCAAAGAATGTTTTTTCCGTCAAGAACAGAATACACACCTCTGCCTGCAAGTTCGCCTGATGATTCGGGCTGTATAAGGTCAATTCCAAGACTGCGGCAATATGAAGTGATGCTTTCAGCAACAGGATGAGTTGAAGTCTGCTCACAACTTCCGCATATTTTCAGAAATGTATTTTCACTATAATTATCGCAGGCGTATATATTCGTTACAGTAAAGCTGCCACTTGTAAGCGTGCCTGTTTTATCAAATACAACAGCTTTTATTTTCGATAAAGCTTCAATGGAATTACCACCTTTAAAAAGTATTCCTTGTTTTGAAGCTGCACCTATTCCCGAAAAATAGGCAAGAGGAACACTCAAAACCAATGCACATGGGCAGCTGATTACAAGAAATGTCAGAGCAGAATAAATCCATTTACCTGTATCTCCCGTTAGAATTGAACCTAAAACAGCTGTCATAAGTGCGATAATCAAAACGATAGGCGTATAGATTTTTGAAAATCTTGTAATAAAACGATCAATTTGCGGCTTATTTGAAGCCGCTTCATCAACAGCGTGTGCAATTTTTGAAATCATTGATTCAGCCGCTATAGCTGTAGCTGTCATTGTAAAAGTATCCGCAAGGTTGATACATCCAGACATAAGCTTATCACCTTTATGTATCACAAGAGGAACAGGCTCGCCATTTATAGCTGATGTGTCAAGTTTTGACTTTCCGTTGCACATAATTCCGTCAGCTGGTATACGTTCGCCTGTCTTTATAAGCAGTGTATCTCCGATTTGTATTTCATCTGAATTTACAGTTATATATTCGTCGTTTTTTAGAATAGTTGCTTTTTCGACTTTAAGTGCCGCAACGTCTGTTATGGCTTTGCGGCTTTTTGATACAGCGTAATTTTCAAATAATTCTCCTATTTTGAAGAAAAGCACGACTCCAACAGCTTCGGAATATTCTCCAAGAATAAAGGCGCCGATTGTTGCAATTGTCATAAGAAAATTTTCATCAAAGAAATTGCCTTTGAGAATATTCTTTGCAGTTGCTTTAAGTACGTTAAAGCCAATCAGAAGATAAGCGGCAATGTAAAATAACACAGCAAATCTGAAATGGAGTATATGTTCTGAAACAATAGCTGCAGTAAAAAGCAGAATACCTAGTGCAAATAAAGAAATTTCCGTATTTATCGCAGTTTTATCTGTTGAATGGTAGTGCTCATGTCCGCAGTTGCAGTGATCGTGTTCATGATGTTCGCCACAGTGGCAGTCGCGATTATGCTCGTGGCTATGTCCGTGGCAACATTCTCCGCTATGGTGATTATGTTCATGATTATTGCCATGGGGAACGATCTTAACGCCAGCTTCAATTTTATCAGCAATTATATTTATTTCTTTGAGAAGTTCGTCTGTGATTTCACCCTTGAGTTTTAATGTTCGCACTGGAAAATTAAGAACTGCGTCCTCAATACCGTCAATCTTTTTTATAGCATCCTCAATTTTACCTCCACAGTGTGCACAGCCAAGATTTTTTATATCGTAATTCTTTTCCATGTTTGCCTCCTGCTGAATTTGATATATGAATACTTGTTCACATATCAATAATATCATATTTTTTTTCATTTGTCAATAGGGGAGTGAAATTTTTTCAAAAAAATATCGCAGAAAAATTTTTTCTGCGATATATCGGCTATTCAGCCATATTCTTAAATTCTTCTTCTGTTATAATTGCAACCCCAAGCTCTTTTGCCTTTTTGTTTTTAGAGGAATTAGAAGTGGAGTCGTTATTTATAAGATAATCTGTTTTTGATGAAACAGCAGAGGCAACCTTTCCGCCCTTTGACTCTATATATGCTTTCAGCTCATTACGGTTATTCCAGATATTCACAGAACCTGTCACAACAAAAGTTTTTCCTGATATTGCGGAATCAGTTTCGACTTTTTCGGGTGCTGAAATTTCCAATTCTGCCAGTAATTCATGATATTCTTTGAGATTTTTTTCATTCTTGAAGAATTCAACGAATTCCCTTGCAAGAACCTCTCCGATTGTATCAATAGCTGTTAATTCATTAACTGTAAGCTTTTCAAGCATATCAGGGGAGGGATAAACAGAACATATAAGCCTTGATGCCGCTCTGCCGATGTTGGAAATTCCCATTGCATAGAGCACACGGCTTAACTCCGTTTTTCGGGAGTTTTCAATCGCCTGCCACATTTTTTCATATGATTTTTTGCCAAAGCCTTCAAGTAATTCTATCTTTTCTTTATGGTCGTTTATGTGATAAAAATCTTTGAAGTCACGGATAAATCCCTCATTTATAAGTGTCTCAATAGTTGCCGTTGAAAGTCCTACAATATTCATAGCATCACGCTGAACAAAGTGCTCAAATCTTCCGATAAGCTTTGCAGGGCAGTCCGGATTAACGCAATAAACTGTTTCAACATCTTCATCAGATGTTCTTATTTCTGTTTTGCGTTGACATACAGGACATTCACAGGGAATTTCAAGATTGTCCGTACCAGTCTTATTTTCAAGTATCTGCGGAATTATCATATTTGCCTTGTATACAGAAATTGTATCGCCGATACCCAGTTTAAGCTGTTTTACAATGCTGAGATTGTGTACGGAGGCTCTTGATACAGTGGTACCCTCTAATTCGACAGGCTCAAAAATTGCCACAGGATTAAGCAATCCTGTACGGCTCGCTGACCATTCTACTTCAAGAAGCTTTGTATCTGCTGTTTCATCATGCCATTTGAAAGCAATTGCATTTCTCGGAGCGTGAGAAGTCTCACCAAGACTTATTCCGTATGCAACGTCATCAAGGCAAAGAACAAGACCGTCAGAGGGAAACTCATTATTAGTAATTGAATTTTCGTAGTTTTTAACCTCGTCTGCAAGATTATCTTTAGTTACAGCTACACCGTCAACGCACTGAAATCCAATACTTTCAAGCCATTTTAAACGTGCGGCAAATGAGTTTTCGTCATATCCCTCGGCTGAAACGAGATTGAAAGCAAAAAAGTTAATATTTCTTTCAGCTGTTACTTTGGAATCAAGATTTCTCACAGTTCCGACACAGAGGTTACGGGGATTTTTATATTTTGTACCGTCCTCAATCTGTGCATTTACACGTTCAAAATCGCTGTATTTCATCAACGCTTCACCACGGATAACAAGTTTTTCCTTAAAAGGAATAGCAGACGGAATACCGATAATATGGCGTGCGTTTGGGGTAATATCCTCACCGGTTTCGCCGTTTCCTCGGGTTACAGCCTGCAATAGCATACCATTTTCATACGTAAGAACTATAGTCAGACCGTCAAGCTTCCAACTTAAAAATCCTGTGTTTTCGCCGAGCCATGCTTTAAGTTCATCTACGCTCTTTGTTTTGTCAAGCGAAAGCATTTTTGAGGTATGTTTTACTTTTTTTAAGGCAGATGATATTTCATAGCCGACTTTTTGCGTGCGGCTGCCGCTTAAAATAACGCCTGTTTCTTTTTCAAGACGTTCAAGCTCGTCATACAAGATATCATATTCACGATCAGACATTATTTCAACGCCTGTATTATAATAAGCGTCAGCAGCTTTGGCAAGAATTTCATTCAGTTCTTTCATTCTGTCGATTTTATTCATTATCCTGCTCCTTTACATTTTCGGTATAATATTTTCCCTGCCACAAATCATTTTCGCAAAGAGCCTTATCAATTCCTCCCAGAACAGCTATTTTATCCATAGTCCACAGAGGTGCAATAAGTTTTGATTTGTCACCGTCGCCTGTAATACGTTCAATAACCGTTTCAGGTGGCAGAATAGCAAGCTGTTGTGTAATGATACGTATATATTCTTCGCGGCTCAAAAGGTGAAATTGCGATTTTTTGTATATTTCGGCAAGTTTTGTTCCCTTTATTATGTGCAGCATCTGTAGCTTTACCCCGTCGGGGTTGAGTAATGCGGTCTGATGTGCTGTTTCAATCATCATTTCTTCTTTTTCATTAGGCAGACCGTTTATAATGTGCAGGCAAACACGTATATTTTTTTCTTTGAGCTTGTAATAGCCTTTAAGAAACTCCTCATGAGAATATCCGCGGTTAATATTTTTTATTGTTTTCTCATGTACTGTCTGCATACCTAATTCAACTGTTAGTTCAGTTCGGGCATTTATTTTGCAAAGCAAATCAATCACATCATCGGGCAAGCAATCTGCCCTTGTGGCAATAGATAATCCAGCCGTGTGTGGAAAATCCAGGGCTTCACTGTAAATTTCCTTTAATTTATCAACATGTGCATATGTGTTTGTATTAGCCTGAAAATAAGCTACGATTGGAACAGTGCCGTTTTTGGAAAATATTCTTTTGGTTTCAAGTTCAAGCTGTTTTGTTACAGACATATCCTTTTGCGTAAAATATCCGCTTCCACCGTCGCAGAATATACAGCCGCCAAATGCTCGTGTTCCGTCAATATTCGGGCAGGTCATACCGCAATCAATTACTGCTTTATAGAGTTTTTTTCCGTATCTGGATTTATAGTAATAGTTGAGAGTATGATACCTTTTATTATCAAGAGAATATTTAAATGGATTATCCATAAAATTCACTCCAAAAAATCGCTTTCAGAGATAAAATCCGAAAGCGATTTTTATTTTATTCGTTTTCTAAAAGACCGATTCCAAGTACATCAAGGTTAGGTTTATCTACGAATGAAGGGCATTCAGACATAAGTTCGCTTGCATTCTGAACCTTTGGGAATGCTGTTACATCACGGAGATTATCAGCCTTGCACATAATCATTGCAAGACGATCAAGTCCGATACCCATTCCGCCGTGAGGAGGTGAAGCATAACGGTAAGCTTCAACGAGGAAGCCGAATTTTGCCTCAATTTCCTCGGAAGACATACCAAGAGCCTCAAACATCTTCTGCTGGAGCTCAAAATCAGTGATACGTATTGAGCCGCTTGAAAGCTCTGTACCGTTGAGAACGAGATCCCATGCCTTTGCACGTACCTTCGCAGGATCGCTGTTAAGATATTCAAGACACTCGTCCATAGGCATAGTAAAGGGATGATGAGCTGCAACCCATGTATCATTATCTTCGTCATACTCAAAGAAGGGCATTTCTGTAATCCAGAGGAAGTTGTACTTATTCTCGTCGATAACTTCAAGTCTCTTACCGCATATCAGACGAATTGCACCAAGTGTTGAAAGAACTGTCTTTGTCTTGTCAGCACAGATAAGGACAAGGTCGCCCTCATGTGCGTCAACAGCGGAACAAATCTTTTCAAGGTCGCCGTCAGCAAGGAATTTCTTGAAGCTGCAATTTGGCTCGTCTGCCCAACGTATGTATGCAAGTCCCTTTGCACCAATGCCTTTTGCGTGTTCAATAAGCTTGTCAATTTCCTTACGTGTGTAAGTAGCTGCACCATTCTTTACGTTGATTGCACGAACAGAGCCGCCCTCATCTATAGCATTTTTGAATACAACAAAGTCAATATCCTTTATTGTATCAGTGATATCCTGAATTTCAAATCCAAAACGTGTATCAGGCTTATCAGAACCGTAACGATTCATAGCATCTGCAAAAGTAAGACGGGGGAGTGGGAGTGGGATATCAACATTCATTATCTCCTTGAATACACGCTGAACAAATCCCTCTACGCAATTCTGAATATCTTCAGCATCAACAAATGACATTTCAAGGTCAATCTGAGTAAATTCGGGCTGACGGTCTGCACGTAAGTCCTCGTCACGGAAGCAGCGTGCAAGCTGGATATATCTGTCGTATCCTGCTACCATAAGAAGCTGTTTGTAAATCTGTGGCGACTGTGGGAGTGCATAGAATTTGCCGGGATGAATACGTGAGGGAACGAGATAGTCTCTTGCACCCTCGGGAGTTGATTTCATCATCATGGGAGTTTCTATTTCAAGAAATCCGTTTTCATAGAAATATTCACGTGTAACTCTTGCGATATTGTGTCGCATAATGATATTCTGCTGTAAAGGTGCACGTCTTAAATCGAGATAGCGATATTTGAGACGAAGTTCCTCGTTTACCTTTGTTTCATTTGTAATTTCAAAAGGAGTAGTCTGTGCTTTTGAGAGGATGCGAAGGTCGTTTACAAAAATCTCAACGTGACCTGTTTTGAGCTTGTCGTTTTTGCTTTCACGCTCAATAACCTCACCCTTTGCCATGAGAACATATTCGCTCTTACATGAAGCTGCCTTTTCAAATACAGCAGGATCGGACTTGTCGCTGAACGCAAGCTGTACGACACCAGTTCTGTCACGGAGAACAATGAAAATAACTCCGCCCTTATTTCTTACTCTTTCAACAAATCCGCATACCACTGCTTCGCAACCGATTTCGGTAACTTCGCCGCAATAGTGTGTTCTTTTAAGTCCATTCATATTATCAGCCATTATTTTCTCCTCCCATGAATGAGAACAGATTACCATCGGCAGATTCTCCGTCCATAACATCCATTATTTTGTTGAAATAAATTTCTTCGAAAACTACTGAAAATTTATCATTAAGAGCAATTTCTGTTTCATCGCCCTTTTCCATTTCTTTGAGTTTAGCCTTACCCTGTTCGAGTTCATTATCACCGAGAACAACAGTAAATGCGGCACCGATTTTATTTGCATACTTCATCTGTGCCTTTAAGCCTCGGCCCATCATGTCGTACTCTGCATAATATCCGTACTCGCGGAGCGACTTTGAAAGCTCCATAGCCTTTTCAAGAGCAGCGTCACCCATGGTTGCAAAGTAGATATCACACTTTTTAGGAGTGAGGTAATCGCAGCCCTGCTTGTCCATAACGAGAAGCAGACGTTCAATTCCCATACCAAATCCAAGTGCAGGCGTATGCTGTCCGCCAAGCTGTTCTATAAGTCCGTCATAACGACCGCCGCCGCAAACAGTACCTTGTGCTCCGATTTCGGTTGTCACAAATTCAAAAACAGTTTTTGTATAGTAATCAAGTCCACGTACAATCTTGGGATTGACTTTATAATCTATACCAAGCTTTGTGAGGTATGATTTCAGGCTTTCAAAGTGGTTTCCGCAGTCCTCGCAGAGATAATCGAGAATAAGCGGAGCGTCTTTTGCAATTTCCTGACAAATCGGACTCTTGCAGTCAAGAAGACGCATTGGGTTTTTTACAAGTCTGTCCTTGCAGGTGTCGCAGAGTTCATCCTTGCGGTCTTCAAAATAAGCCTTTAAAGCTTCGTGGTATTTTGCACGGCAAGTAGGACATCCGATTGAATTGATATAAAGCTCAATATTTTTTATACCAAGTCTGTTAAGTAATGTGTTTGCAAGAGAAATAACCTCAGCATCTGCTGCAGGAGAGGCACTTCCTGCCATTTCAACGCCGAACTGGTGGAACTCACGGAGTCTGCCTGCCTGCGGTCTTTCATGACGGAAGCATGAAGTTATATAATACACACGCTGGGGGAGAGCCTCATTGAGAAGTCCATTCTGGAGCATAGCACGGATTGAACCTGCTGTACCCTCTGGGCGAAGCGTAAACTTTGATTCTTTAGCCATAACAGTGTACATTTCTTTTTGCACAACGTCAGTTGTCTCACCTACAGAGCGAAGAAACAAATCAGTATTCTCAAAAGTAGGGAAACGGATTTCGCCAAAACCAAAGCTTTCAGCAGTATCTCTTGCGATTTTTTCTATTGTATGCCATTTGTGTACATCCTTTGGAACAATATCTTCTGTACCGTTCGGACGTTTAATATTGAGAGCCATAATATCAGCCTTTCTTTTTAACATGAAAATTGTCCCGTAAGGGACAATAAACGGATGCCGTAAAATATACGGCATCACGTCGATTAAGTTATATTGGAATATTTCCTGCCTGTCTCCAGTCAAGATCGCCTCTTTCGAGGGCAAGAATAAGAGCCTCGGCAGTTGCAATATTTGTAGCCACAGGAACGCTGTGTACATCACATAATCTTAAAAGATCCATATCATTAGGGTCATTTGCCTTGGGGTTAATAGGATCTCTGAAGAACAGGAGCACGTCTACTTCGTTGCATGATAAAAGTGCCAGTATCTGTTCTGCACCGCCACGTCCGCTGAGATAACGCTTAATGGGCAGACCTGTAGCTTCGCTGACCTGCTTTCCTGTAGTATTCGTGGCAATAAGTGAATGCTTTGATAAAATTCCGCAATAAGCACTGCAGAACTGAACCATAAGCTCTTTTTTCGCATCGTGAGCGATAATTGCAATTTTCATTTATCTGTCCTTTCTCCGCATAGCGGCTTTATTATTTAAGATGTTTTAACAGTAAGGGGAACAAATTCACCGCCAAGACGCTTTGAAATAGCATCGAACGCCTTGAGAGCAGAAGAATCTGTAGGAATAGGAGTACCCTTTCCCGTAGCAACTGTTGTTTTGAAGTCATCAGGAATAACACCGATAAGCTGCACGCCAACCTTATCAATAATTTCGTCAAGGTTATTAACAAGTGCCTCGCCGATAACCTTTTTGCTTATCTTGTTTATGATAAGACGCTGACTCTTATTACCTCTGTTGTAGAACTCATCGGACATCAATGATGCGTCTCTGATACATACAGGGTCGGGAGTTGATACAACAAGAATGAGGTTAGCCTGCTGAACAATATCAAATACATGGGAGTTGATACCTGCTCCTGTATCGATAATGATATATTCAAAATATTTTTTAACACTACGGCAGATATCTACAATCTGCTCTGCTGTAACAGAAGTAAGTGTCTTCGGAGCACAAAGCAGGCTGAGATTTGTAGCCATAGGAACAGTAGCAACAGCATCAAGAGCGTTTTTTCTCTTGTTGAGAACATCGCCCAGGTCGTATTTTATTTCATTTTCGATACCAAACATGATGTCAAGACATCTTAAACCAAAATCAAGCTCTATAAGGAGTGTTCTGTGTCCCTGTTTTGCAAGGGTGTAACCAAGTCCGGCACATACAGTTGACTTACCTGTTCCGCCCTTTCCCGATGTAACTGCTATAATTTTAGACATGATAATTCCTTTCGCTGCTCTGTAGAGCATATAATTATAAACAATAATTCTAATGTATATTATATCACAATTAAGCGATTTTGTCAAAGAATTTTTTGTCTATTCCGTAAAATTGTGTATTTCAATATTTTCCACATCCCCACTTTGTCTATTTTGTACAAAGCGGGCTGATTATTAGTATTCCCGGTTTCAGAAAATCATATTTCAACGCCGTTTAGTATAAGCAATTCTCTTGCAGTATCAACGGAATCTACGCCGTCTTTATTTTTGACAGGGGCAAATTCCTTATTGCGTTCAACCTCATAAGGAAGACAGGTGCTATTCATATGAATCATATCCAGTATAAGTGTTTCAAACTTGTAGCCATTGGGAGTTTCAGGGCTGATTTTCTCTCCGTTTTCGTTCATGTAAGGAATCTTTTTCTTAACAATATGAACGGGCATTTTCTGCTTGTTAATCTCTATAAGGCAGTCCATGCGGAAAAGATAATTGAGGATTACACCGTATTTGTATGCAAGCTGTCCGTTATCAAGAAGCTGATATCTCATTTCTTCTGTAAGCTCGTAATACTCCACGATAGAAGGCTTTCCGTCCTCAAGGCACATAACACCAACGTTTTCTTCCGGGGACGCTTTAGATACAACCTTGCTTCCAGAATCACTTCCCGATTCAATTACAGCACCGATAAAGCCAGGGTCAGCAATTCTCTGGAGAACATTATCAACTGCAAATACATTCAGCCACTCTACGCCCTGTGAATGAAGTTCATCGAAAATGCCTGCACGTACAAGGGATGAGAACCATCCACCGTTACCATTTGGAGACGAAGAAATCTTATCTTTGTCCTCCATATATATCTTTCCGTTAAAATCAACGGAAGGAGCCATATCCTGAATAAAAAATCTTACATATTCACTGTTGTAGCCGAAATATTCGTGTTCCTTGAAAAATTCAACTGTGTCTTTGTTATTTTTTTCGCTTGTCATAATAACCAAAGGAATCCATGTGCCTGTAAGCTTTACTACATCCATAAGATTATTTACAAGACATTCAAAAATATAGAGTTCTTTATTTTTACCGATATTGTACATTCCCTTTGGCTTATCAAAGCCTAAACGAGTTCCCTGTCCGCCTGCAAGAAGTACTGCGGCAACTTTTCCTGCCTTTATTGCATCGATACCTGTTTTTGTGAATTTTTCGCTGTTTTCAGCGATATCATCAGCTGTCACAGCTTCAATAGGTGTGATTAGACCTCGTTTATCGCATTTGTCATTATTGAGAGCTTCAAGAATAGAAAAATCAATGCCGTCTATCTGTGCAAGGAGATTTTCTCTCTGTTCTTCGTTTAGTTCTTTATAATAGTTAAGTATATGTTCCTGACCACATTCGGTAAGATAAGCCATTGCAGATTCGTAATTCATATACATTCCTCCTGAATTTATATTCTTATTTATTATACCACATTTAATTAATTTAGTCAACCGTTCGCTTGGATTTTCGCAAATATTGACAAATCATCTCAAATGAACTATAATTTATATGTGGCAGAAAATATTGTTTATATTAATGGGTTCTCTAAAAACCGGAACATGAGCAAAATCACTCTGTGAGGGAGGTTTTTAGAGTTTCCATTAAGACACGGAGGTATTTATGAAGATTAAAAAGTTTTTTTCTTTACTCACAGCATTAAGTATTACATGTGGACTTGTTGCAATTGATAATTCATCCGTATCTGCACAGGAAACAGAAAAATTCAGGCTTATATGGAGTGATGAATTTGACGGTGACGTTTTAAATATGAATAACTGGTCATATGAATTGGGTAACTGGAAACTTGACGAAAACGGAAATTATATAACAAACGGCTGGGGAAACAATGAACAGGAATTTTACACAGATAAAAATGCTTCTGTAAATGACGGAATATTGACTATTTCTGCACGCCATGAGAAATATACAGACGAAATACAGGGCACATACGAATATACATCGTCAAGATTAAGTACACAATATAAATTTTCTACCTGTGGCGGAAGAATTGAAGTTCGTTCAAGATGTGATTCCGGCAAATCTCTATGGCCTGCAATATGGATGCTTCCTGAGGACAGTTTGTATGGCGGTTGGGCAACCTCGGGGGAAATTGATATTATGGAAGGGTGGGGGAGTACTCCCGAAAAGATATGCGGCACGATCCATTTTGGCGACCTTTGGCCAAATAATACGTATCTGACGAAAGATTACTTCTTTCAAAATGGTGATAGTACCGAAAATTGGCATACTTATACTATAGAATGGGAAAGGGATTATATTCGCTGGTATGTTGATGATGTTTTATACAGCGAACAGACTGAATGGTATTCTGCCAACAGAAATAGCCCCGCACCATTTGACCAGAATTTCTATCTCATACTCAATCTTGCGGTAGGCGGACATTTTGATGGTGTGGACGGTATCTATGGCGAGCCTTTAACATTTGCGGACGGAGATAAGAAATTTCAGATTGATTACGTAAGGGTGTACGAAAACACACAATCCGATTTTAGTCCCACCGAAATCAGATCAGCTGCTTTAAAGCCATATATGGAGGGCTCTGCGGCAGCACTGAAAAATATGGACGGATACAGCGAATTTACAATTGAAAATGTTGGTACCCTTGAATACGGTATTATGGGACTTATTCCTGCACAAAAAGTGAGGGTAGGGGAGAGCTACCGTCTTTCATTTGGTATCAATTCAACAGCTGACAGAGAGGCCGTTGTTACTGTTGAGGATAGTTCATATGAAAGATATCTTGATGAAAAAATATCTCTTTCCGCAGATTCACAAAGGCTTGCTTATGATGTGGAATTTGAAAAAGATATGTCAGTTGATATAAAATTCCAGTTGGGAAATATAGGCAATGCATCAGCAGCAGGCTTGCATACGGTAAAAATTTCCGATATAAAATGGGAAAAGATTACAGACGACCCTGAAAGCTGTCCAGGTGATGTCAATGGCGACAAAACTATATCGTCTGCCGACCTTGTCTTATTGAGCAGACGACTTCTCGGCGATGCTGTCACAGTCATCCACAAAAACAGCGATTTATACAAGGATAATCGTCTTGATGTTTTTGACCTTATAAAACTACGCGAACTTATAATCAGTAAAAATATGTAAAAAATAACCCTGTCAGTTCAATTGATAACCGACAGGGTTTGGTATTATTGAGGAAGTGATGAAATCAATCCTGCGTCAAGCTTTTGTATGCAAATTGCGTCATCGGGAGTTATACCCACCTCACCGTTTACATCTGCATTTTTCATTCCTTGTTCAGAAAGAGTATATTTATCGGGATTGCCAATATACTGAAAAATAGCCGCTGCATCAGCAATTGTTGCATATCCATCACAATTTGCGTCACCATAAAGAATGTCGGCAACAGGGGGTGTAGTAGTTGTTGGTGTTGTTGTAACGGTAGTGGTTACAGTTGTTGTGGTTGTATGTGTTGTCGTCGTGGTAGTAGTAGTAGTAGTTGTTGTTGTTGTTGTTGTAAGGCTTTCGCGAGAGACAGGCTCTAATATCCAATTCTGACAAGATTCGCCATTTATTTCCCACTGTTGTACATTAGCACCGCTTTCAATTGAGCCCCATGCAATTTCTACAGCTGATTTATCACCGCTTATTTTTGTAAGAATTTTATATGAGCCATCGGAATTTTTTACGAATTTAAACTGCTGATTATTACCGCCATTATGCTGATATATATCGATATTTGTACCATTATCTGGCTTTTTTGCCTCAACATCAAGCATATATGTATTACAATCTCCAAGTGCAGAGGCAATGGAATAATAACCGTTTTCGGCTTCAATAAGTTTCCATACATCATGAATATAATTTTCAGATGTTCCCCACTGGTGAACATTGGCACCATTCTGTGCTGATGCATTTTCAACCTGCATATAAAGTCCTGAATTTGAATTTTTAAATCTGAATAATGAGCCATTTTCAAATGTTTCATATTCAGGTTCAGCAGGCTTCATTTCACCGTCAGGAAGTGCAGTAAAACCAGCACTGGGCATTCCGCTTGCTGAATAACGTATGTACATCATATCTTTATTTGAATTTTTACAACCGCTGTACGATGAACAATAAGCCTTTGCATTATCTGCAGAAAGTGCTTTATAGCTGTAATTTGATGAAGGTCTCCAATTACATACTTTTGCAGAGCCCTCTATGCCAAGTCTACGGCAGTTAATACCTTTTGAACCGGAATCAGCAAATGAGCCTGGATGTGTAACTTCGTTCCAGTCGCAAACAACATTTCCATTTGTAGACGCACCGTCATAGTAACAGCTTTCTGCAAAAAGTTTACAATCAGAATGAACAGTATATGCCATGCTGAAATTATATACATAGTTATTGAGAGAGTGGAAGTAGCCATAACGCATAAGTCCTGGTGCTCTTGTAAGGGTATCGGTAAATTTATTGCTAATAAGCGTCATTCTTGGGTAATTGTTTTTATTTTTGTATGAATCTTCTGTATCATTGGGATATCCGAGAATAAGTCCGTATTCATGCAGACCAAAGGAACAATCGGATACTGTACAATAATCTGCATCGTAACAGCAGGCAAGGAATTTATCCCAGTCAGGAACATTCTCACCCTGTGTATTTACAGCGTTATGTCCTACAAAAGTTACATGGTCAATCCACAAATTCTGTCCCGAGCCGAAATATACGACAATTGAATCATTTCCATTTGATTTTGCATCGTGTTTCATCTCAAAATTTCTGATAATAACATTATTTCCAATGCCCTTGTTTGATGCCGTACAGAACTGAACATTATTTAGAGTGTGTTTTCCATAGCTTCCGACAATTGTTTTATTACTGCGAACATAAATACGACCGTCAGGGCAGTAGTAATGATTCTGTGAATCCATTTTTAGATTTGTGACACTGATATTTTCCTTGACGATGATTGTATATGGCGAATCAGATTCTGCATATTTTTTTAAGTCGTCAAATGTTGTAACTTCAACAACTTCGCCGAACAGACCGCCTATATCCGCAGCTTTAATATTTTTTGTATTATCATCAAAGCAATAACCTGCAAATCCCTGTAATCCGTCAGAATTTAACAGCCAAAGCTGTGAATCGGCACCTGTGAAAGCTTCAAGCTTCATTCCATTCGAGCTCTGTGTAATAGCGAGATCAGGATCAGAATAATTTACAATTTTATAATACAAGTCATTTCCAAGCCTGTCCTGTTTTACAGGAACTACAAACCAGTGCTGACACTGATGAGATTCGCTTCCGAACATAATTACATTAGTTCCTGCTGTAACATTATAATTATCTGGCGTTATTAATCTGCCTGATTCACCGCTTGTGATTTTAAAAAATGTACCAATTGAATTTGCACCTACACGGTCAAAACGCCATGTTGCTGAGTGATCACCGCCAAGTGTCTTGACTGCTAAAGCGGAACCGTCAGTTATACCGTTTTCTGCAAGTACTTTTGAATTATCCTTTGTTGCTATGTTTATAAACTGTGCAGGATAATCAACAGATGCAGCATGTATAGATAACAATTGCGTTGATGTATCAGTTGCTCCCAAAACAAACGTTACGCACATAATTATTGCTGTAAAAATTGAAATGATTTTCTTATTCATTAGTCAGACCTCCGTAAATAAATGAATTTTTTGTTTACTATTTATTATTATACTGTTACAAAGCAAGATTAACAATTGCAAATAGTATTTTATTGAGAATACTTTTTGTATTACACCTTTTTTAATGTGCATTATAGTTTTATATTCGTCTTGCTAATTGGATTATTTTATATAGCAATGAATAGGGGGCAGTAATAATTCCTTTAGATATAATTACACCAAATGTAAGTTTGGTGTAATTACTACGAAATAGGAGAATTGCCAGATTTGTGTAATTATGGAAAAAATGCTGCTTTCATATACTAATTAAAAAGCAGCATTTATTTACCAATATTTATTTCTTTGTTACTACAACTCCGCCTGTTTTCCAGATGCTGTTTTCAGGAACAACTCCACGTACACAACTTGTAGGATAAATATTTGAGTTTCTGCCAATAATTGTACCAGGATTCAGAACACTGTTGCAGCCGACTTCAACGAAATCACCAAGCATTGCACCGATTTTTTTTATGCCGGTTTCAATGGATTCATTATCGGATTTTATCACAACATTCGTTTTATCAGATTTAACATTTGATGTAATTGAACCAGCACCCATATGTGATTTATAGCCTAAAATACTATCGCCAACATAGTTATAATGAGGTGTCTGAACATTATCAAAGATAATTACATTTTTTAACTCAACTGAATTTCCAATAACGCAATTATCTCCAACAAGTGCACTACCTCTGATGAATGCACAATGACGTACTTCTGTATTTGCACCGATTATACATGGTGAACCGATATATGCACTTGGAAATACCGTTGCCGTTTTATGTATCCATACATTCTCCGAGGGATTATTGTATTCATCAGGATTAAGCTTATTTCCGAGAGAAATAATCAACTCCCCTATCCCCTTTAATGCCTCCCATGGATATGTAAACTGTTTTAAGTAATCAGCAGCAATAGTGTGTGTAAGGTCGTAAAGCTCTGATATTCTAATATTATTCATTTTGAATAAACCTCCTGTTCGATTATGGCAATCTCGCACATAAATATTTTTAGTGCGAGATTGCCTGTTATTTTATTTCAGCTATGGTTACGCCGTTCTCACCCTCACCGTACACTCCGAGTCGAAATGTCTTTATAGAGGGGTGAGATTTCAGCCGCTGATGTACCGCTTTTCTTAATAAACCTGTACCTTTGCCATGTATAATACAAATGGTTGAAATATTTGACATTACTGCCTGATCGATGAAACTGTCAAGCTGATAAACTCCGTCATCGCAGGCACAGCCTCTGATGTCAAGCTCCATTTTTCCTCTGCGTTCAACTTTAACACCAACTTTGCCAACGTTTCTCTTGTTCTTCTTAACAGGAGAATTTCCCACTGTTACTTTTGGAGGCTCTTCAAGTCGCAGACGAGATATGTTCATTTTGGTTTTCATAACTCCCATTTGAACATACACAAATTCACTTCCGTCGGGCTCACCTGAAATAATACCTTTTCGCTGAAGGTCTACAACGTATACTGTATCTCCCCTTCTGAGTTTTCTAGGCAGTACATATCCTTCATTGGAGTCATTGCTGTTCACAGGGTTTGCTATATCATACATTTTATTGAAACTCTGCTTGGATTTAGATTTCATTCCTGAAACATTGGAGCTGAAATCCTTTTTTTCCTTTTCTTTGCGAAGCTTTTCAAGCTCATCTATAAGCTCATTTGACTGAACTTTTGTCTGTTCTATGATAGTCATAGCCTGCATACGGGCTTTTTCAAGCTCATCGGCTTTATTTCTTTCAATTTCTTCAACTTCAATGCGAAGCTTTTCTTCATGCTGGGCAGCTTCTATACGCAAACGAGAAGCGGTTTCTTTTTCCTTTTCAAGTTCTTTTCGGGAAGCTTCAAGCTTTCCGATAACTTCTTCAAGGCGGATATTATTATCAGTTACAAGAGATTTTGCCTCTGTAATAATATCTGACGGCATACCCAAGCTTTCTGATATGGCAAAAGCATTGGACTTTCCAGGAGAGCCTACTATAAGCCTGTATGTCGGTTTAAGAGTATCGATATCAAATTCACATGAAGCGTTTTCTACGTTATCCGTGTCAATAGCAAATACTTTAAGCTCCTGATAATGGGTTGTAACCATTAATCTTGCACCATTGAATATAAGCCTGCGTATAACGGCAATTGCAAGAGCCGCACCCTCTACAGGGTCAGTTCCCGAGCCAAGCTCATCAAGGAGTACAAGAGAGCTTTCGTCTGCTGTATTCAATATCTCAATTACCTTGTTTGTATGAGATGAAAAGGTAGACAGATTCTGTTCGATACTCTGACTATCGCCTATATCGACAAGAATATTTCTGAACACAGACATACAGCTTCCGTCAGAAACAGGGATAAGCAGTCCGCACATTGTCATAGCAGCAAGAAGTCCTGCGGTTTTAAGTGCAACTGTTTTACCGCCTGTATTCGGGCCAGTTATAATAAGTGCCTGATAATCTTCACCAAGAGAAAGATCAATAGGCACAGCCTTATTCATATCAAGGAGAGGGTGTCTTGCCTTTTTAAGGCATATTTTACCGTCATCTGTAATTTTAGGCAGGGAGCATTTAAGCTTTGCCGCAAGATTTGCCTTTGCAAAATAAAGATTAAGTTCCGCACAGACCTTGTAATTTTCGCAGAGAACGTCGGCATAATCTCCGCAGTCGGAACAAAGCTCACGGATAATCCGCTCAATTTCCTCTTGCTCTTTTCCCTGTAGGATACGTATATCGTTATTAGCTTCTACAACAGCCATAGGCTCAACGAAAATAGTCTGTCCTGTAGCAGATGTATCGTGCACAAGACCGCTTATCTGTCCTCTGTATTCAGTCTTGACAGGCAGAACAAAACGCCCATCACGTATTGTTACATTTGTTTCCTGTAAGTACTGCTGTGTGGTTTTGTTTCTTACAATTTTATCAAGAGTTTCACGCAGTTGTAATTCAGCACGATGTATTTTTCTTCGAATTGCAGCCAACTCTGGGCTTGCAGCGTCCGATATCTCCGTTTCGGATATAATTGAACGCTCCAGTTTTTGAAGCAGCCAGTCATTTGGTGCAAGTCTTGAAAAAAGATAGTCGAGTTCTGTTTCTACATTCTCACAGGTACTGTACCATTTTGCAAGTCCGTTTATCTGTCGCAGCATTGCCGCAATATCCATAAGGTCACGGAGAGAAATCACCGCACCTGTTTTTGCACGTTTAGCAGATACAGATACGTCTTTGAAACTGCTGAACGGCGGTGTACCGTACTGTATTGACAATTCAAGGGCCTGATTTGTCTTTGTGTTTTCACGTCGTACAACGGAAAGGTCGCTGCACGGACGAAGCTCCTTTGCCATACGTCTTGTTTCGTCGTTTGAAGCAAAGGAGGAAAGCATATTAAGAATTTTATCAAGTTCAAGGGTTTTAAGATAATTATTCATACTATTTACCATTTAAAGATTTATAAAAATCCAGGGTATTAAATTTCCTTTCAAGCTGTGATAATATATACAATTCTGAAAATTCTGCAAGCTTTTGCAATGAGTTTTCGGAAAGGCGGAAATTGAACAGTCTGTTAAAATCGGCAAGAACTATATGGCGTATTGCTGACAGCTCGGAAATAGTGAGTTTAAAGCTGTTTTCATCACTTTTGGAGCATTCACAGCATCGGAAACAGTAATCCTTCAAAGAAAAATATATTTCTTCTGGTTCAAAGCTTCCGCAGCTGCGGCAGCATATTATATCAGGCATAAAGCCTGTTTCCGCCATAAGACGCAATTCAAAAACTGCTTTGAGCATAGTTTCACTGCGTAGACCGTTTTCAAGGAAATGAAGAGTATTGAGAAATAGCCGCAGTACATTTCCGCTGTCAATAAGAGATACTGTTGAAAAACGCAGTATATCGGCAAAATAACTTGCGAGCGAAATGGCTGTTAGCGAGTTTCTTAATCCATAAAAAATATGTATAGGTTCGGCACTGTTGAGGTGGAATTTCCCCTTGCTTTCGCTATAACAGAATTTTGAGTAAGCAAAAAGCTGGGTAGAGGAGGAGGATTTGCCGTTGATTTTCCGTGCTCCCTTTACAGATATTTCAATAAGACCTTTTTCTTTGGTAAGAATATCTATAAATTTATCCTGCTCCCCCACAGTGCGTTCTTTCAGTACAATACCTTCAAGAGTTGTCATCAAATATTTCCTTTTTGTTTATATATGTGAGATAATCGTCAATTTTTCCGCTTGCGGCGAAAATCTCCCAGAGCTGTTCTTTATTCATATTCTACTCTCCCCTACTTACAATAATAATATCGAGAACCTCTATTATTATTTATCGGGAAGATAAAAATTATCATTGTAATTATTTGTCAGAAAGGCCAAAGCTGCGGATAAGTCCCTCACGATTACGCCAATCCTCCTTAACCTTAACCCAGCACTGGAGATTGACTTTAATCTGGAAAAACTCTTCAAGCTCAATACGTGCGGCAGTAGATGCCTTTTTAAGCATAGATCCGCCCTTTCCGATAATAATGCCTTTATGCGAGTCACGCTCGCAGTAAATGACAGCGGAAATATCAAGAATATCCTTGTCATCACGCTCGGACATCTGCTCAACGCCTACAGCTATACCGTGAGGCACTTCGTCTTTCAGTAGTTCCAGAAGCTTTTCACGTATCATTTCACCTGCAAGGACTTTTTCAGGCTGATCTGTAATCATATCATCAGGGAAATAATGTATTGATTCCTCCGCAATAGCTGTTATTTCCTCAATTACAAGGTCAACGCCGTTATTTTCAGTAACACTCACAGGAATAATAGCCTGAAACTCTGCTTTTGAAGTGAGGTCGGCAATAGTAGCTGCCAGATCCTCTTTGTTTTTAAGCAGATCAATTTTGTTAAGCACAAGAATAACAGGCATACGGGAATTATTGAGAGATTTAAGAAGATTTACTTCGTGTTCGTTAATCTTCTTTGTACAGTCCTGTACGAAAAGCACTGCATCAATATCGCTCACTGATTCTTTCACCGTATTGAGCATATGCTCGCTCAATTTATTTACAGGCTTGTGAAGTCCAGGCGTATCAAAGAATACAAGCTGTGTGTCACCGATGTTGCGTATACCAGTAATACGTGTGCGTGTTGTCTGGGATTTACGGCTTACAGCAGCAATTTTTTCGCCGATTATGGCATTGAGAAGTGATGATTTTCCTGCATTTGTTCTTCCTGCAATTGTTACAAAAGCTGTTTTTGACATTATTCCTTATCTCCTGTTGTAACAAATGTAACATCTCTTGAAATACCGAGTTTTTCAAGAACAGATTCTTCCTTTTCACGCATTATACGCTGGTCAAGCTGTGATGTTTCATGGTCATATCCGAGCAGATGAAGCATTGAATGAACTGTGAGGAATCCAATCTCTCGCTCAAGAGAATGACCGTAATTCTGTGCTTGTTTAACAGCAGTTTCAAGAGAAATTACAACATCACCAAGCTGTACGGCATTAGTATCGGGGTTGATTTCTGTCTTGCCGTCCTCACTTGTAAGCGGGAATGAAAGAACATCTGTAACACTGTCCTTATTCCTGTAAACCTTATTGAGGTTCTTGATTTCATTGTTGCTTACAAAAGAAACTGATACTTCTGCATCATTAGAAAATTTCTCTGTAGCAAGAACTGCCTGACAGCATCTTCTGATGAGAAGACGAATGCCAACAGGCACTTTCACCTCCGTCTGATTGTTTTTAACATACACTTTAAGCTTAGGCATGATTTTTTCTCCCTTCATTAAATTTTTCATATGCCTTAATAATATCCTGTACAAGCTTATGACGAACAACGTCCTTTTCAGAAAAACGATGTATTCCGATATCGTCAATGCCTTTCAGTATTTTTACAGCTTCAACAAGTCCTGATTTTTTAGGATCAGGCAGGTCAATCTGCGTAATATCGCCTGTTATTACCATACGGCTTTCATTTCCGAGACGGGTGAGGAACATTTTTATCTGTTCCGATGTTGTATTCTGTGCCTCATCGAGGATAATGAAAGCTTCATCAAGAGTTCTGCCTCTCATGTATGCAAGAGGAGCAACTTCAATAATACCTTTCTCCATATAACGGCTGAAACTTTCGCCGCCGAACATATCAAATAATGCGTCATAAAGTGGACGAAGATACGGGTCAACTTTATCCTGCATATCACCAGGCAAGAAACCAAGTTTTTCACCGGCTTCCACAGCAGGACGTGTGAGAATGATTTTCTTTATCTTGTGCTCACGGAAAGCCTTGACTGCCATTGCTACGGCAAGGTATGTCTTACCTGTACCAGCAGGACCTATGCCAAGAACGATAGTGTTATTCTTTATCTCGTCGATATAATTCTTCTGACCGATTGTTCTCGGTCTTACAATTTTACCTGATGAGGTAACACACACTCCGTCTTTTCCGAGGTCTTCAAGCTGTCGTTCAGCACCGTCCGCAACGACAGATGTCACATAGCGAATAGTCTGGTCGCTTAAAACCTGTCCGTTTGTATTCAGCTTCAAAAGAGCGTTGACAGATTTTTCAGCATCGGCAACAGCTGTTTCTTCGCCAATGATTTTTATATTTCCGTCCCTGTTGATAATACTTACATTATAGTTTTTCTCTATATGGTGAATATTGCTGTCCAGCTGTCCGAAAAGAGCCGAAAGCTGCGATTCGTCTTCAATGTGAATGATTCTTTCTGCCATTAAATAACTCCTTTTATGACATTTCGGAGGGGAAACTGTTTTCCGCAGCCAAAGAGGCATTGGAATATCGTTTGTCATCCGAAACATCTTTTAACACGTTAATGTAATCAGGGAATATAATTTCCTGCGAAACAGACTCGAGCTCAAGTTCGAGAATTGCAAACTCCGATGAAAAAGAATAGATATCCATTTCGAAAAGCTGATTCTGATAGTCAAAGCAAATCCTCTTTTTAATTACAGGAGGGATGTCCATCTTTTTCTCGCTTAATAATTCTTCGTAATCATTCAGAGAAATTTCATTTTCTCTTTCGATTCTTTCTGTTGCTGTAAGAAAAATCTTCTCTGTATAGAAATATGTGTTATTATTGTTTTCAGTTATTTTTCTTACACGTCTTTGCGAATCGGATTCGCCATTAATAAGATAAGTCTGAATGATATCATATTCTCTTTTAATATCAAGCTTATTCATATCAGGGATTTCAATGAGAAATTTACGTTCTATTTCAATATTATGCAAATAAACATCTCCATAAAATAAATGTAATTTTTAAGCTAATGTGTGCTGTATAAAAGTATTTTCAAGTACACATAAAGCCGCTATTATATTATAGCTGATTTTTTGAATATTGTCAACAAAAAAATAAAGATTTTTCTTTCAAAAAATGATTGATATTAATAGTTTTTTTCAAAAGCTACTATATAAGACTTATATTGCAAAATGAAAATGCAGAATTATTATTGTCTTAAGTTTTTATCATTAATATTATTATACTACATTTTTATAAAAAATGGAATGGAATATTAAAAGTAAATGTTCGTCAGATTTACCAAAAATATCTATTGTAAGTTGTGCTTAATGCGGCTTTAATAACAAATCTGTTAATTTTTTATCGAACCACTTGAAAAATATACCGATATAGTGTATAATATAAATAACGCAGTTTTATATAAACTGTAGTGTAAAAATCAGGAGGTAATATCCAATGTCAGTTAAAGTTGCTATTAATGGTTTCGGACGTATCGGTCGTCTTGCATTCAGACAGATGTTTGGTGCAGAGGGTTATGAGGTAGTTGCTATCAACGACCTTACAAAGCCTTCAATGCTCGCTCAGCTTCTCAAGTATGATACAGCTCAGGGCGGTTACTGCGGTACAATCGGCGAGAACCTTCACACAGTTGAGGCTAACGACGAAGAGGGTACAATCACAGTTGACGGCAAGACACTCAAGATCTATGCAAAGGCTAACGCTGCAGAGCTTCCTTGGGGCGAAATCGGCGTAGACGTTGTTCTCGAGTGCACAGGTTTCTACTGCTCAAAGGACAAGGCACAGGCTCACATCGATGCTGGTGCAAAGAAGGTTGTTATTTCTGCTCCTGCAGGCAATGATCTTCCTACAATCGTATTCAGCGTTAACGAGAATACTCTCACAGCTGATGACAAGATCATCTCTGCTGCTTCATGTACAACAAACTGCCTCGCTCCTATGGCTAAGGCTCTCAATGACTACGCTGCAATCCAGAGCGGTATCATGAGCACAATTCACGCTTACACAGGCGATCAGATGATCCTTGACGGTCCTCACAGAAAGGGTGACCTCAGAAGAGCTAGAGCTGGTGCTGCTAACATCGTTCCCAACTCTACAGGTGCTGCAAAGGCTATCGGCCTTGTAATTCCTGAGCTCAACGGCAAGCTCATCGGTTCTGCACAGAGAGTTCCTGTTCCTACAGGTTCTACAACAATCCTTACAGCTGTTGTTAAGGGCACAGACGTAACAAAGGAAGGCATCAACGCTGCTATGAAGGCTGCTGCTTCTGAGTCCTTCGGTTACAATACAGATGAGATCGTTTCTTCTGACGTTATCGGCATGAAGTACGGCTCACTCTTCGATGCTACACAGACAATGGTTTCCAAGATTGCTGACGATCTCTATGAGGTTCAGGTTGTTTCTTGGTACGACAACGAGAATTCTTACACATCACAGATGGTAAGAACAATCAAGTACTTTGCAGAACTTGGTTAATCGTTAACCTATTTCAAAAATTTAGGGCAGTTCTTTTCGAACTGCCCTTTATTCAATATTGGCGTATGGTTAAAATGAGGAATAACCCGTGAAAAAATTTTTCACGGGTTATTTTAATATGTCACATATAAATTGGGATTTTACAAATCTGTTTCTTGAATAATACTTAATGACCTTGATGATGCAAGTTCATCAGCTTTCATTTCTAAAATAATGCTTTTTTCAACCCATTGATAGTCTACAGTTTCTTTGTTTTGCAAGGTAATAGCGTTCTTATCCCAGTCAGTAATGCATAAAAATATAACGTAAAGTGAACGACGTCCGTCATGTACGATTCGTTTGATTTCTTTTAAATCGGACGAAATAATTCCAGTTTCTTCTCTTAATTCTCGGATTGCACATTCAATCGGTGTTTCACCAGCCAGTGCAGAACCTCCTGCTGTCAATTCCCACATGCCACCGCAATGCTTTTCAAAATCTCGTTGCATAAGCAAATAAGTTCCATCCATATGCTTCACAATTATGTCGCAAACCAAATGGAACATACCTTCTGGAACAGGTTTACCCCTAATCAATTTAACATTTTCTATTCTATTGAATTGTCTATCATATGCATCCCATATTTCAATCATAAAAACACTCACCAATTCTTATCGTTGAATTAATTATAACAATTTTTCCGCATAAAATCAATGTCATAAGTAATACAAAGCCGCTTCTGACACAATGCCAAAAGCAGCTTTAGTTTTTTCATAGCTACCCCGACTCCACCCTCATATAACAGCTGATATTCGGTAATAATAAAAACTTGTAAACCATTAAGGTGAATGCACGTGTAACATTGCCGAGCATAATAAAAATAAATAGCCTGCCCATTGCCTTAATCGTAAGTATTTTTGAAAGTCATTCTCACTTTCGGGAGATAATATCCACTCTGCTATACTACCGCTATTGTCGGGTTAAATTAATTCAGTAGTCCAGTTCAACTCCTGAATTTTCTCGTCAATCTGACGCAATTCCTTAGAAATTACATCAAGCTTTTTCTGATATTCAGATATATCAACGGTGCTTTTAATGAGAATTTCCGTCTTGCTGTAACGGTCAATTTTTGAACTTGCGTTATTGAGAAACGAACGCATTATATTAACATCTTTTTTCATTCTGTCACGCTTTGAAATAAGTTCTGTGATTGTAACACCGTCACATTCTGTTTTGCTGTTTGTAAGATTAATTCTTGTGACAAGATTTTCCAGTTCATCAAGAATTCTGTCCTTTTCAGCTATAAGTTCCACAGGATTTTCTGCGGGAACATCGCCCTCCTGTACCTTTGCATTGGCATTAAGACGTATCTGCAATTCATTCAGACGTACTTGAAGGCTTCCCCTTTCTGATAATGCTGTTGCTAATTTCATAAAATCACGCTCCTTTTTATTTATAGATTCAATTATACATTATTATTGTGATAAAAATGTGATAATACAAAATGCGAAAAAATTTTCCATAAATATTTTTTTATTTGCGATATATAATACTATCACGGCATCAATAAATCAAATTTAAGGAGAACAAAACTATGAGCAGCAATTCAAATAACAGCGGTGTAATGACAGAAAAGGGCAGAGAGGCTCTCGAAAGATTCAAGATGGAGTCAGCTTCTGAACTCGGCGTAAACCTCAAGCAGGGTTACAACGGTGACCTTACTTCACGTGAGGCTGGTTCAATCGGCGGCCGTATGGTTCAGAAGATGATTAACTCTTACAAGATGCAGTAAGTAAATTCTGATATATTTAAAGGGATGTCGTCTGACATCCCTTTAATATTACTTACTCTTTCTTCTTACAAGAACTGCAATAAGGTCAGGTCCGATATTTGAAGCGACAGCACAGCCAATTTTAGCATACATTTCAGCTTTTTTGCCTGTTTTCTTAATCATTTCCTTTTCTACTTCCTTGGCAATTGTGTCATCTCTGCCGTAAATAAGGAGGTATGGTGTCTGTGGAGTCATACGCTTTTCTATACATTCAATAAGCTTTGGAACAATATTCTTTTCACCACGGATTTTTTCAATAGTTGTAGTAACGCCGTCAGCAAATTCAATAATTGGCTTAAGTCCAAGCAATTCCCCAGCAAAGGCTGCTGCTGCGGAAATTCTGCCGGATTTTTTGGCAAATCTGAGATTATAAGGTACAACATAAACAGCACATACATTGAACCAGTCCTCAAGATATGCAACGATATCTTCTGCAGTTGCACCCTTGTTAATCTTCTTTACTGATTCCATAATGGGATAGCCGTAGAATACTGTGTAGCACTTTGAGTCAAGATTGAAAATTCGAATTTTATCTTTCAGTTCAGGGCTGCTCTCAAAAAGTTCATCCTTTGCAAGAATAGAATTATTGTATGTTACAGAGCCGAGGCTATTTAATGAAACAGTAATAATATCAGTGTATCCTTCATCAATTGCCTGTTTATAAGCATCTAAAAAAGCTGTGGGATTAATTGCGGCATGTTTTGGTGTTTCCTTTGCATTCAGCAGAATATCATAAAACTCATCGGCAGTTTTATCGTATGTTTCACGGAATGTTTCACCGTCAACAGTAATCATAAGCGGAAGAACAGTTATACCAAGTTCTTCTATTGTTTCTTTTGAAAGGTCACAGCAGCTGTCTGTGATAATTTTAATTTTTGACATAATAGTCATCTCCTTTACCATTCATATTGTGTTAACTTTCCCTCACGGGATAAATCGGGATAATTCCATTGCCGCAGCACTTCATATACCGCAATTGCCACGGAATTGGACAAATTAAGGCTTCGTAATTCATTTCGCATGGGAATACGAACACAGCTATCTGGATTTTCATAGAGCAGACTTTCTGGAAGTCCTTTATCCTCTCTGCCAAAAATCAAAAAGCTATTGTCGGGATATTCCGCTTCGCTGTGAACATATCTGCCTTTTGTTGTAAAATAAAAGAAATTTCCGCCTTTGTTTTTTTCAAAGAAATCCGCAAGACTGTCATAATATGAAATATCAAGCTTGTCCCAGTAGTCAAGACCTGCACGTTTAAGGTGCTTATCCGATATTTCAAAGCCTAATGGTTTTATCAGATGAAGTCTTGCACCTGTAACGGCACAGGTACGGGAAATATTTCCTGTATTCTGCGGAATCTGCGGTTCAACGAGAACAATGTTAAGTTCAGGCATTTTTTCTCCTTGTGAATAAAAGTGTGTATTTTTCAAAAGATATATTGTAACCGATTACGGTTAATTTATCTTTGGAAGTGATTATATGAATATAAAAGCAATATCAACAGGAATTACAGCAGGTGCTGCAATGGGATTTGCCTGTTATGCCTTTGCTTCAAGCGGAGCAAGAAAGCGTCACAGCATAAAGAAAAATGCAGGTAAAACTCTTAAAGCAGCAGGAAATCTTCTTGATGACATCACATCGATGATGGGTTGATATAAAGGACGGATTATTCCGTCCTTTACATATTTGTAGAAGAATTTTTTCTGTAGCCGAGATAACTTTCAAGAATAATTGTAGCTGCAACGGCATCTACAACTGCCTTGCGTTTTTTTCCTCTTGTGTTTGTCACATTCATATAATTGTGAGCAGAAACTGTTGTACAGCGTTCATCCCATAACTCTACGGGACAACTTGTCATTTCTTTAAGTTTTTCGGCGAACAAAGTGCATTTTTCTGCCCTCTCCCCTATTGTGTTATTCATATTTTTAGGGTAGCCGACAACAATCATTTCAGCCTTGTTTTCCTTTGCCGCTTCTGCGGTTTTTTCAAGGCATTTGTCAAAATCCTTTTCAGCAATAACTCCTATCGGACTTGCAATAAGCTCACTTTTTCCGCATATAGCAAGTCCTGTTCTGGAATCACCGAAATCTACAGCCATAATAATCATAAAACATTACCAGAGCTGAACTGTACCGATAATATCACGTACAGAGGAAATTCCCTTTTTATCAAGGAAGTCATTCATTTCCTCAACAATTCTTACAGGAGCGTACGGATCTGTGAAAATAGCCGCACCAACCTGTACAGCTGATGCTCCAGCCATCATAAGCTCGATAGCATCACGTCCGCTTGATACTCCACCCATACCAATTACAGGGATATTTACAGCGTTTGCAACCTGATAAACCATACGTACAGCAACAGGGAATACAGCAGGACCGCTTAATCCTCCCATATTATTGTGCAGAATTGGTCTGCCAGTATTAATATCAATTCTCATGCCGAGAAGTGTATTTATAAGTGATACAGCGTCTGCTCCTGCTGCTTCAACAGCCTTTGCAATATCTGCAATATTTGTAACATTAGGAGAAAGCTTTACAACAAGGGGCTTTGTTGTAGCGGCTCTTACTTTTTTTGTTACTTCTGCTGCCATTTCACAGCTTGTACCGAATGCAGCTCCGCCCTGCTTTACGTTAGGACAGGAAATATTCAGCTCTATCATATGAGCTCCTGTTCCCTCGAGTTTTGCGGCTGTTTCAGCACATTCCTCGGGAGTTGAGCCTGCAATATTTGCAAGTACAACTAAATCTTTTGTAAGAAGATAAGGTAAATCAGTATCAATAAAATGTTCAATTCCGGGATTCTGTAATCCTACGGAATTAAGCATACCAGCAGGAGTTTCTGCTATTCTCGGAGCGATATTGCCTGTTCTCTGATATCGTGTAGTACCCTTTGTAGCTATACCGCCAAGTTTATTGAGCGGAAAAAGCTCCTCGTATTCTCTGCCGTAGCCAAAAACTCCCGATGCAGGAATTATGGGATTTTTAAAATCAACACCGCATATATTTACAGAAAGATCAGCCATTACCAGATTACCTCCTCAGCATTGAATACAGGACCGTCTTTGCATACGTGTGCAAAGTATTCCTCGTCGTTTCTTTGTGTGCGGCAGGCACAGCCAAGGCAAGCACCTATACCGCAAGCCATACGTTCCTCAAGAGAAATTTCACAATAAATGCCTTTTTCCTTGCATATTGCGGCAATACCTTTAAGCATGGGCATAGGTCCGCAGGCAAATACTGCGTCTATATCGCCGTTTTCTGCAAGTTCGGAAAAGGGTTGGGTTACAAAGCCGTGAATACCGGCTGAACCGTCATCAGTGCAGAGAATTGTTTCAGCACCGGCTGATTTGAAATCCTCCTGTAATATAACAGCGGCACTGTTTCTGAATCCGCTGATAGCTACGGCCTTTTCACCATAAGCCTGTGCGAGGGGAAGCATGGGAGGTGTTCCGATACCGCCGCCTATAAGAACAACTTTTTTGAAGTTATTATCAACTGTAAAGCCATGCCCGAGAGGTGCAAGCATATCAACCACGTCGCCCTTGTTGAGCTGTGCGATTTCGGCAGTGCCCTCTCCCCTGATTTCAAATACTATACGGAGAGTGCCTTTTTCTCTGTCAATTCCGCAGATTGAAATAGGTCTGCGAAGAACAAAACTTCCAATACGGATATGTACAAATTGTCCAGGAACTGCAACAGCTGCAACCTCGGGACAGCTTATTTCAAAGCTGTAAATTTCACGAGCTATAGCCTTTTTATCGGTTATTAAATATTTTCCCTGTGTGTATTTCATATAATCACCTGTTAATCCTTTTTATTTCCGCAAGTCTTGCACTTTCCGAATACTCCGAATTTTCCGCCGCATACAGGGCAGAGTCCGTTGGATTTAAGATAAGCGGATACAGATTTGAAACGGTAAACATCGCTTGCCTCATATGCAACGCCCTTGAAATAAATACGGCTTACACCCTTTTCTGTTGCCTTTTTGCTGATTTCAAAGGAGGGGTTTGTGTAATCGTTGAGAGGCTCCCATGTTGTGTAACTGCTTTCAAATACAATTTCTTCAAGTCCGCAGCACATGGCGTTATAGACGATTTCTTCCACATTTGCAGGAACAGTCAGTGTTTTCAGTCTGTCACAGCCATTAAATGTCTTGTAACCTATTTTTTTCAGACCATTCGGCAGACGCACATTTGAAAGAGATGTGCACCCCTCAAAAGCAGAATCACCTATTGATGTAACTGTATCAGGAATATGTACAGTTCTGATGTTATTGTTATCCTTGAATGCACAAGTGTCAATTTTTGTTACATATTCGGGAATATCAACATCTTCATCGTCGCCTGCGTATTTGACGAGTGTTTCTTTATCGCAAAGGAAAATATCGCCTGTGAGGACAGGTGCAGCTTTTTCAGGAACTGCCTTTTTTTCTTCCTTTTCAATTTCAATTTTTTCTCCGCAATGTCCGCAATACCAATGGTCAAGCCTTTTTTCAGCAAATAAAAGAGCTTTGCATTTCGGGCATACAATCTGATAATAGTCGTTAAGTTCCATAAATCCTCCTGTTGACACATATTTACTTATATTATACCATATACAAATAAAAATTTCAATATATAACCTGAAATTTAAATATTCTACCTAATGCAAAAAGGCAGCAAATCACGATAAATTTGCTGCCTTTGGTATTTAATTTAATTCTGGAAGTGATTCAATAAGTTTTGCATCAAATTTCTGAATTGCAAGACCGTCAGCTGCTGTCAAACCGCTTCCGGGATCAGAACAGTCAGCATTCACTTCTCCTTGCTCTGATAAAGAGTATTTATCAGCATTTCCTATCGCCTGATAAATAGCTGCTGCATCAGCAATTGTAACAGTACCGTCACAGTTAGCGTCGCCATATACAACATCACCTGCGGGTGTAGTAGTAGGCTCTGTTACAGGCTCGATAGTTGTTGTAGTTACAGGCTTTGTGGTAGTAACAGGTTCTGTTGCATCAGTTGTAACAGGCTTTGTTGTTGGCTGTGTATTGCCGCTGTAGTAATCGGAAAGAGTTATGCCCGTACCGTTCTGTCCGAGCGGAATTTTATGGTCAAGTCCGATGAATAAGCCGTCCTCTGTCTGCCAGAGAGCTTCTTTTACAAACTCATATTTAGCAACATCCCAATCCTGGAAGTCATTACAGAGAAGTCCGCCTGTGTCACCTGAATTTTCGTTGAAGCACCAGAATGTGTGGTGAATACGTTTATCAATCATATAGTCACGAAGAAGCTTCATCCACTTTCTGTTATCGCCTGTAGGATCGTGCTCATCATCGTAAAATCCACCCCATTCACCCATAAGAAGTGGAGAAATCTTTTCTTCAATAAGGAATGCCCATGTGTCATACCAGTAATCATCAAGAAGTGTCTGTGTTGTGAAGTCTTTCTTGAACCATTCCTGTTCCCATACAAGAGGGCCATAGTCATGAGGAGAATAAACAAGCTGATCCTGATGTTCGCCTAAATCAATGGGATAATCTCTTACACCACGGAAGTTTCCGCCCCACCATGCACCATGGAAAGCCTGTGCATTAGGGTCATCGTAATGTGCATAATCAACAGCAGGACTGTTCCAGTCCTTGCCATTTTCAAATTTTGGATAAACTTCAATTCCCTCTACCATAATAAGAAGATTGGGATTCTGTTCAAGACAGGCAGCTGCACCACGTTCTGCGGCATATTTCCAGTTGTTTTCAGCTGTGGAGTCGTCCCAGATAGCCATACCCTGACCGTCATTCTTGCCGTGAGGCTCGTTTTTAAGGTCAATAGCAATAACTGTATCATCATCCTTGTAGTATTCAGCAAACCACGATAAAGCTTCAAGCCAATCGTCAGTGCTATAATTATTATCATACCATAAAGGTATCTGGTGTCCGTTTGAAGCTGTTGTTGCACAGTGAATATCCATCATTATCTTGATGCCGTTTTCTCTGCACCACTCAACAGCCATATTCCAGATATCAAAGCTGTATTTAGGTGTGCCGCCCTCAACGCCCTCAACAGTAAGCTCGGGATTTTTCCACTCGTTGATTTTTACCATGTATGGGTCAGGATCACGATTTTTCCACTGGAGAAGAATCTGTGTAGACATAGGTACACGGAGCAGGTTGAAACCGTGGTCAGCCATTTCGTTGAGCATTTCGTGCATATTTCTTGACCATACACCGTCAAAACACTGGGTTGTAACATTATATCCGAACCAGTTACAGCCAGTCATCCATACAGGATTTCCGTACATATCAACAACTTCTGCGTTCTCATTTACATGAAGCCAGTCGTCATGATATTCGTCAGGAGCGGCAGTTGTAGTCGCTTCTTTTGATATGCTTCCTGTAACAACGGTACAGAGCATAAGTGCAGCTGCAACAGATGAAGCTGCTTTTTTTAATAATTTTGCCATATACATTCCCTCTCTTTATTCTGAACAAAAAGACACATTTTGTTCATATTACCCTTATTATATACTATAAATATGTAAATGTCAAGATTTTTCTGAAAAATTATGAGGTATTGTAAACAATAATAACTGTATAAATATTTTATATATAGATGGGTAACAAATGAGCTTCCGTTAGGAAGCTCATTTGCCATGATATAGGGATTATTGGGGATTTATAATTAAATGTTGGGGTAAACATTTAATTACCAAAAATTAATTATCGAGAGCTCATTCTGCCCTCTATATATATTATACTACATAAATGTGAAAATTGTGTTAAAATTGTAGTTGTCAAAATGACGATTTTTTTGTGTATAGAGATTTATTATTTGTGCACCCTGACATCTTTAGAGTTAATCTTGAACCAGAATATCGATCCTACGCCTATTTTGCTTCGCACTCCGTAGTCATAGTTGTGAAGTTTAAGCACTGCTTTTACTATAGACAGTCCGAGTCCTGTACCGACTACTTCACGTTTGTGATTTTCTGAACGATAGTATTTATCGAAGATAAGCTTTATCTTATCAGGCTCAATGCCGTCTCCTGTGTCCTCTACCTCAATTACAATACCTGACGGGGAATTTATCTGACGGACAAATACCTTTTTATCTTCGCCGGTATAATTAATTGCATTATTAATCAGATTATATATAACCTGCTCAATTTTCACTACGTCACAGTATACAGTACGTTCTTCATCGGGGGTAAACTGAATATCATAGCCCATTTTTTCAGATATTCCTTTAAATCTGTCAATTATCTCGGACATCTTTGAGCTGATTTCAAATTCTGTAGGAGTTAGCTTCTGCTTACCACTTTCAAGCTTTGAAAGGTCAAGAATATCATTTACCATAAGGGAAAGCCTGTCAGTTTCATTTATGATTATCTCAAGATGTTCGTTGCGTTTTACTGGATTATCGCCCGATAAATCACGTATCATTTCAGCATAGGCTTTCAGCATAGTCAGAGGAGTTCTTAAATCATGGGAAACATTTGCAATCAAATCTCTTTGAAGTTTATCGACACGGGAAAGCTCCTTTTCAGCATAAGTCAGAGCGTCCGCAAGCTGTTTGACTTCAAGATATCCCCTGCCGTCAAATTTCGTATTGAAATTACCTTTGGCAAGACTTTCTGCTGCTACAGTTATATTATCAATAGGTTTTGCAATTTTACGTGATACGAAAAGAGATATAATAAACGCAAGTATGACAAGAATGAACGTTATGAGCATCAGCTGCCGTTTTATAATTGTTACAGTAGAGCCAACAGGTACAAGCGCTGTATTTATAAAGAGGTAACCGTCGGGGATTTCTCCACTGCCTAATGCACATCCGAAAAGTACCATTTGATAGTTCTTATGTGCATTTTGTAATTTACGCCAGATTGGTTTATATCCATTGCTTTCGATTTCAAGCTGATAATTATATGTGCTGTTTGCTTTTTCATGTATTATACAGTCAACGGAATATTCCTTTGTATACCAAGACCTGCCGTAACGGTTGACAATTTCAATGCACAGATCGTTTTCCATGGCAATTTTTTCAAGATTTTTGCTGAATTCAACAGGCTGATCGTTTTCATATGAATCAAGAATAAGTATGGCAGCTGCTTCAACATCATGAATTTTTGAAGCGGTATAGAATTTTTCAAGGAAAAGTATCTGAAAAAGCCACAAAAGAACGAAAACTATCACTGTGAAGCTGATAAAATACATCCATATGCTGAATTTCAGCGGTATTCTTCCGAACGCCCCTCTTATTCTGTTAATTAGCTTCAAATTTGTAACCCATTCCTCTCAGCGTTACAATAAATTTACGGTATTCGCCGAGGCTGTTTCGGAGCATTTTTATATGAGTATCAACAGTTCTGTCATCACCGAAAAAGTCATAACCCCATACTTCTTCAAGAAGCTGATCTCTCGAAAGAGCGATATTCTTGTTTCTCACAAGATAAAAGAGCAGGTCGTATTCCTTTGGAGTCATTGAAGCTTTTTCGCCGTTGACATAAACTTCTCTGCCTGAAATATCAACTTCAAGCCCCTCAAAAATATACTTGTCCAGCTTGACATTGCTGCTTGTTGTTGTATTTCGCTTTAAGGCCACCTTTACTCTTGCCATAAGCTCCTTGGGCGAAAAAGGTTTTACAACGTAGTCGTCAATTCCTATTTCAAATCCGAAAAGTTTGTCATATTCTTCGCCTCTTGCGGAAAGCATAATAACAGGGATGTTTTTTGTCTTGCGTATTTCCTTGCAGGCGGAATATCCGTCAAGACGAGGCATCATGACATCCATTATAATAAGGTCATAGTTATTGTCGTGACAGAGGTTGACAGCTTCCATTCCGTTTTCAGCTTCTGTTACCTCATATCCCTCAAATTCGGCGTATTCACGCACAACCTTGCGTATATTGATTTCGTCGTCAACAATTAATATATGTGCCATTTTATTTCCTCCGTTGAAGTGATTACTTATTTATTATACCATATTAAATCACGAATGTGAATATATTGTGATATTTTCTTGTAAGATTACAACAAATTTATAAAAAATGTTGTGAATTTGAAATTCATTCTTGACTTTTTCGGTGAAATTTGCTATAATTATATAAACGTACATTGTAAATGAGGAGAGGTGTTTTTTCTTGAAAAACGGAAATATTCTTGCTGCGGCTCTTGCTATATGCCTTTCTACCGCTCTTGTTGTAACTTTTGCCTTCAGGCATCCTGAATATACAGGTATAACTCTTATCGTATATTTTATTTCGATAATCATTACAGGTACACTTGTTTTTATTATAAGCATGATTTACAATAAAAACAAAACCTCTGTTGATACAGCTGATTTTGTTAAAGTAATAGAAAATCTTGAATCGGAATTCATTGTCTGGTCAAATGATTTTAAATATATACGAATGAATAAACGAATCAGAGATCTGCTTGGTTTAAGCTATGAGGAAAGCTGTACGAAGGATGCTTTGAAAAAGGTATTTGCCATTTCTGATTTGAGTGTAAACAACCTTTCACAGGTTACAAACGGGAATTATCAGGCAACTTTTAAAAATGCTTCAAATAAATCTGTTAGTATCACATGGAGTACATCTCTTTTCAAGGGTTTCAGAAAGAAAAACCTGTACCTCAGTACAGGCTTTAATATGACTGAACTGAAAAAAATGAGAACTAACCTTGCAAGTGCAAACGACTTCTTCAACTCATCAATGGAGCTTGCTGAAATCGGTGTAATAATGAGTACTGATAGAAAAAAATATGCGGCTTCATCTGAAACAGTCCGTATGTTTAATCTAAACCACAACAGCATTACTGTCGAAAAATTCCGCAGTCTCATACATCCAAATGACCGTATGTATTTTGATCATGCTATAAATGCTACCAACGATCTGGGCGATGTAAGAAAAATTGAACTGCGAATAAAAAAGATTAATGGTGCAAGCTATCGCTGGTACAGTTTCCGTTACAAATCAATCAAAGGCACTGATAATACAAAGCCTCTTTTCGGCGGTGCTATCCTTGATATTACCGACGAAAAAGAAAAAGATCTTCTCATTGAGCGTCTTGCTTATATTGATGAAGTCACAGAAATTGCCAACCGCAACAAGCTTATGACTATGGGTGAGGAAACATATGATTGCAGCCACACTCTTGGCTACAGCTACTGGATTATTGTTACAGATATCGACAGATTTCATATCATTAATGACACTTGCGGATACGAAAACGGAAATCAGATTCTCCGTAATTTCGCACATATCCTCTATAAATTTGTAACTCCAGGCGGTCTTGCAGCACGTATCAGCGGCGACAACTTCGCCCTTGTACTTCGTGATTACGGCGACGATGATCTCCCGTTGCGTACTGCTAAAGGCATTCAGGAGGAGTTCTCCAAGCTTGCCGTAGATAATTTTGCTTCCGTAAACCTCAGCTGTTCTGTTGGTTACTCAAAAGTACCCGACGACGGAGATTCATTTATTGATATTCTTGAACACGCTGAATTTGCACTCAAAACAGGTAACGGAGTTCCTGGAACAATTTGCAGATATGCCCCGAGTATGCACGATTCAATTATGGGAATAACAGAAATTGAAAAAGCACTTGCTCTAGCAATAGAAAACAACGAACTTCATCTGTTCTATCAGCCGAAAATCGACCTTAAAACAGGTATGATTATGGGCGTTGAAGCACTTATACGCTGGATTAAGCCTGACGGTACAATCATGACTCCGGATTCATTTGTACCGATAGCCGAGAAATCGCGTCTTATCGGTAAAATTAGCGAATTTGTGCTGAATGAGGGTTGTCGTCAGAATGCACTCTGGCAGAAACTTGGATATCCCAAGCTTGTAATGTCTATCAACTTTACATCAAATGATTTTTATCAGACAGACCTTAAAGACCGTGTTCTTGACGCACTTGTTCGTACAGGACTTGACCCTAAATGGCTTGAAGTTGAGCTTACAGAAACGCTTGCACTCAGTGATATTGATTTCGCTGTTGACCAGATGAATAAGCTGCGTGATTTAGGCGTTAAGCTTGCTATGGATGATTTCGGCACAGGATATTCCTCTTTGAGTTATCTACAGATACTGCCGATTACGCTTTTAAAGCTTGACCGTTCCTTTATTACAGATATTCAGAATGATAACATTGCTTATGAAATCGTATCGGCTGTGATTAGTATTGCAAAATCAAAGCGAATAAAAACTATTGCCGAGGGTGTCGAAAACTCAAAGCAGGAAGACATTCTTCGTATGGCAGGCTGTGATTACGGTCAGGGTTTTCTTTATGGCAAGCCAATGCCTGCGGAACAGCTTGAAAAGCTGCTTCAGAAATATGTGTAATAAATCGGAAATCCTCAATAGGCAGAGGGTTCCGTAAAAAATACAGCAAAATATGTAAAAAATGGAGGTTTTAAAATGAGAAGAATTGGTATCTTGACAAGCGGCGGCGATTGTCCCGGACTTAACGCTACTATCAGAGGTGTTGCAAAGGCATGCTATGAGCAGTTCGGCGAGGATAATGTAGAAATAGTCGGAATATCAAATGGTTATTACGGATTAATCAATAATCTTTGCAAGGAAATGTCACCATCGTCATTTTCAGGCATACTGACGCAGGGCGGCACTATTTTCGGCACAAAACGTCAGCCGTTCAAGATGATGCAGGTTATCGGCGAGGATAACGTGGACAAGGTTAAAAATATGAAAGAAACTTACAAGAAGCAGAAGCTCGATTGTCTCCTCACTCTCGGCGGCAATGGTACTCACAAGACTTCAAAGCTTCTTTATGATGAGGGTCTTAATGTAATCGGTCTGCCTAAAACTATTGACAACGATATTTTCGGCACAGATGTTACTTTCGGTTTCCATACTGCTGTTGATATCGCAACCGATGTAATTGATAGACTCCACACAACAGCTGCAAGTCACAGCCGTGTACTTGTATGTGAAATTATGGGAAATAAGGCTGGCTGGCTTACCCTTAATGCAGGTATTGCAGGCGGTGCAGATATAATTGTTATCCCTGAAATTCCTTATGATATTGACAAAATCTGCGATGCTGTAATGGCTCGTTCTGCTTCAGGAAAGACATTCTCGATTCTTGCTGTTGCAGAGGGTGCTTTTGATGTTGTTGAGGCTGAAATGAAAAAGAAAGAGCGTGCAAAAAAACGTGCAGAGGCTGGTATTATTACAGCTACAGGACGTATTGCCGCACAGATTCAGCAGAATACAGGAATTGAGGCTCGTGTATGCGTGCCGGGACATATGCTTCGTGGCGGTGCTCCCAGTGCATACGACAGAATTCTTTCTACGCAGTTTGGTGTGTTTGCCGCATCACTCATTGCCAAGGAGAAGTATGGCAGAACAGTTGCTAAAATTGGCGACAAGATTACCTCAAATAAGCTTGCGGATATCGCAGGTAAGACAAAGTTTGTAACTCCAGATGATCCTCTTGTAACCTCTGCAAAGGCGATCGGTGTATCATTCGGAGATTAAAATATAAGGAGAGTTATAATGACTTACAAAGAAAGCTTTATCAGATTTATGGTTGATTGTGGTGTACTCACATTCGGAGAGTTCACTTTGAAAAGCGGACGTATTGCCCCCTATTTCATCAACTGTGGAAACTACAAGACAGGTGCACAGCTTGCAAAGCTCGGCGAATATTACGCAGAGTGCATTCACGAGAACAATATTCCTGTAGAAACTCTTTTCGGACCTGCATATAAGGGTATTCCTCTTGCAGTTTCAACTGTAGTTGCTCTCAGCAATAAGTTCGGCATTGACGTTTCATATTGCTTTGACCGTAAGGAAGCTAAAGACCACGGTGAGGGCGGTATGTTTGTTGGAAAGACACTTACAGATAAGGAAAAGGTTGTTATCATCGACGATGTTATGACATCGGGTAAGGCACTTCGTGAATCTATGCCCAAGCTTAAATCTGCAGCTGATGTTGATGTAACAGGTATGGTAATTACTGTTGACCGTCAAGAAAAGGGTACAGGCGAACTTTCAGCTGTACAGGAAGTAAAGCGTGATTTCGGAGTAACTGTATACCCCATTGTTACTATGGAGGATATTATCAAGGCTATCGAGAATGATATCGTTCCCGGTAAGGAATATCTTGATAAGATGATTGAATACAGAAAGACATACGGCGTATAAATAAATTAACGGGTATCAGATTTTTAACTGATACCCGTTCTTATAAGGAGCGTAATTATGGAATTTATTAGAAAAGAAAATATTGTAGAATTATCAAATCCCGGAGTTGTTTCAAGACAGCTTCTCAACCCCGAAAATTCTGCAAGTGAAAGAGTTACAATAACAGAAGTTCATCTTGAGCCAAATGCAGAACAGCCTCGTCATACTCATGATTTTTCGGAGCAGATTTGGTATGCCGTAAAAGGTACGGGTACACTTCTTCTGGCTGATGATAAAGAAATGGCATTCAATGTGGGAGATGTTGTTCGCTTTGCGGATAAGGATGTACATGGATTAAAAAATAACGGCGAGTCCGAATTTGTGTACATTTCGGTAACCTCGCCGCCTATTAATTTTGGTTATGCTTATAAGGATAAAAAATGATTATAACCCCTTAACAAGTTTTTCTCTTAAAAGACACATATCAAAAACATCAATTTTTCCGTCCTTGCAGAAATCTACAACTTCGGGATTTTCAAGTTTTGCATCAGAACTGCCTAAAATCCACTTTTGCAGAGTTACTGCATCGGCGATATTAAATATACCGTCGTTGTTTGCGTCACCTGCAACTGGTTCTACGACTTCTTCCTCAATAAGAACGAATTTTCTGTTGTATTTCTCTGCATATGCCTGAGCTGTTGAGCCTGCATATCCGTGTATTACAACTGGATTTTCAAGTTCTTCTTCAACCTCTGTATTGCTTTCATCGGCAGTAATAGTAGTACCGCCTGTAATCCAACTGCCTGTTTCAAAGCTGTCGCCGGTTGGAGTTTTTACTTTGTACTGTGCAGGAATTGTCTTTTCAGAGTCGAAAATATCACATTCCTTGTCGTAAATATAGAAATCACTTGCACTTTTTGCACCTTTGAGTGTGTCCTCGTTTATATATGATGTTCTGTAGTGAATTTCATAGGGATAGTTACCTGTGACAACAATTGCAATATCACATACATATATTACAGACTCAGGGAAATCGACGTGTTTGATATTTTCCGTAAACTGGAATGACATTTCTGCAATTCCCACAGTACCATTTTTCGGAACAGCATTTTCTATATCTTCCTCACTATCAATTACCCAGTTGTCAACGTAATGTATATCGTCAATTATTTCAATACACGGAGAAAATTCAAATGCATTAGTACCGATATATGCTACAGAATCGGGAATATCAAACTCGGTAAGAGATGCACATTCAGCAAATGCACCTGTACCAATTGCGGATATCTCGCCGTTGAATTTTACGTCTTTAAGAGATTTGCACATATAAAATGTATCCATATAAACAGCATTAATACTTTTGGGCAGTTCAACGCTTTCAAGATTTATACAAGCGGAAAAAGCTGAATCATTTATCTGCTTGATATTTTCGGGAATCACTAAATCTTTCAGCTTGTAACAGGTTGCAAAGGCATAGTCGTTGATAATCTCAGCCTTTTCGGAAATTTTCAGTTCCGTTAAATCCATAGCAGGCGGACATCCCACAAGCTTTTTCATATCCTTTGTGTAGAGAATACCGTCAGATAACGTAAAATAGGGATTTGTTTCAGATATCTTTACATTTTCTACTGTGGGGTAAATAACATCTTCCTCATCTGCCATAATTGTTACATTTGATGGGTTAAATGTTGTTTCTTCGTCTATTTCTGTAAGCTGAGTGTTTACAGATACAGTATGCGAACCTGATGAACTGCTTGAAACTCTCGTTATAACGCATACAAGGTCGAACCAGTCAAAATACTGCAAAGAATCGGGGAGAGTTATGCTTTTAAGATTTCGACAATATCCAAAGGGCGTGCCGTCAACTCCTACCACGGGTACGCCGTTTATTTCAGCAGGGATTTCAACTGCTTCGGCTTCAAGGTTTGAAAAATCGGTAAGAAATGCAAAATCTGAATAAACATTAAATGTAAAATCACCCTCCGTAACTGTTATATGTGCAGTGTCAAGGTCAGGTATTTCAGCATCTTCTTCCTTAATCTGCTCACTTAAATCCTTAAAACCTATTGTATTACGTGCATTTGCGGTTGGTGTGTAAATATCCGCAACCGAGCCAATAAGTGCGATTGCGGCTAAAAATGCAGTTAATCTTTTCATAATATTACCTCCGTTTCATTTTTTGGGTAGTAATATTATATCATATTAAATTTATATAGTCAATATTTAAGGAGAAAATTATAATGAAAATTACAGTATTAATTGAAAATAGCTCTGATTGCGAGCTTGCAAAAGAGCACGGTTTAAGCTTGCTTATCGAGAATGAGGGTAAAAAAATTCTTCTCGATTCGGGATGTTCGGAATTATTTGCGGATAACGCAGATAAGCTGAATGTTGATCTTTCAGATGTGGATTTTGCTGTCCTTTCACATGGACACTTCGACCATTCGGGGGGATTTGATACTTTTTTTGAAAAAAACAAAAATGCGATACTCTACGCAAGAGCAGGTGCTGACGGTAAATACTACTCAACTAACGGCGGCATACACGAAATTGGAGTTCCACAGCGTGTTCTTGACTATTCAGACAGAATTGCATATGTGTCGGATAGCAGAGAGATTTGCACGAATGTATACGTTATCGGGCATAATACTCCCGATATGGAAAAAATCGGGGAGAAAGTCAGACTTTACAAGGGGAAAAACGGTGAAATTGTTCCTGATGATTTTGCACACGAGCAAACCCTTGTTTTTGATACGTCAAAGGGACTCATTATATTCAATAGCTGTTCTCACGGAACTGTTGCTAATATAATCCGTGAAACAAAGGAATTTTTTGGTGATAAGCCGATTTATGCCTATGTAGGAGGACTTCACATGATGGGAAAAACTCCCGAGGGTAAGGAAGTATGTGCTTTTACTGATGATGAAATTGACGCTCTGTGCGATATAATCAAAACCGAAAATATATCGTATCTCTGCACTGGGCATTGTACAACTCTGGAGGGATTTGATAAAGTGAAAGAACGACTCGGAGATGTTGCAATTAAGCTTACAACAGGACTTGTTTTTGAACTGTAATCTGTTAACTATGGTTAACAAGATGTGATGAATATTTAGAAAAAATTGCAGAATTCTTGTGCGGTATGCTTAAATGTATACCGCATTTTTTGTGCACTCATACAAAATTTTAGAAATTTTATGCCTACTTTGACTTTTGGGGCGTTTTAAATCACTTATTAATGAAAGCATTTAAAATGCTTACAGCAGGAGTACTCCCCTGCCCTGCAAAATACCTATTCAATGGAGGCATTTATATGAAAAAAATTATATCATCCACCCTCGCCCTTGCAGTTATGCTGTCCGCTGTTTCATGTAACGGAGCAGGCGAAAAGAAATCGGAGCCGAAACAAAGCTACACAGCTGAAAAAATGAGCGTTGCGGCTTACAAAAAGGAGAATTTGCCGTTGCCAGAAAATATGCAAATGGTGTATACTGTTATGCCCTACAACAGTGGCAAGGACTATCTTATGCTTGGTACAAGCACTCGAACACCCGAAATATGGAAAATCAAGGGGGATTTTTCAGAATCTGAAATTATTGAATATCCCGAATTCGACGTTGGTGTTAATTATAATCTCACAGCGACAAATGACGGAACAATAGTGTTGTTTTTGTGTCACGCTGATTATGGCGATTTACCGCCGATTCCGCTGTATGAATATCCCAGCGAGGAGGAAATGGAAAAATACGATTCAGTTGCTGAATATTCATTTATGATTAAGACGTATTCCTCCGACGGTAAACTTAAATCTGGGGTTACGGTAGAAGATTTTGGCGTAACTCCCGATAAATCGGTAAATTTCAAGAGCCTTTATTCTGACGGAGAAATTGTAATTGCAGAAATTAACGGCGGATTTGAGATGTTTGACCTCAACGGCAAGTATCTCGGTGAATTTAAAACAGATAAAGGCGAAGTAGACTGCTTCGGACAGGACAATCAAGGTAATATTATCTGTGCGTTAAAGAATACCGTTGAGGAGCAGGAAATTCTCACATTCTGCAAGGTTCAAAAGGACGGAAAACTTACAGATTTAAATAATACCGAGTATAATTTTGATGAAACTGTATACGAAATGCAGGCAACAAGCGGAGAATACTCTTTGCTGTTGAGGACGAATTCACAGATATACGGCGTAAAATCTGATACAAAGGAAATTGTTTCGCTTTTTGATATTTCGTCATCGGGATATTCTACAAATTATATTGAGGGCTACAACGTTATGCCTGACGGAAATATAGCACTTATGCTGAACAATTCAAAGGAATGGAAAGTTGAACTGAAAAAATTCATTCCCCGAACAGAAGAAGAAATGGCGAATATCAAGACCATTACTCTTGGTATTTCGGGTGATAGTTTCGTTGAAGATTATGTCACCGAATGGAATGACGGCGGAAATGATTTTCTTGTTGAAATCGTAAAATACAGCGCAGATTATGAGGACAGGGACGCAGTATTCGACCAGCTGAAACAGGACGCACTTTCGGGAAATCTTCCTGACCTTATGAGTTTTGAATATGATTATGGCGTAATGAATAATGTGGATTTCGTATCTATGGGAGTGCTTGAAGACTTGTACACATACATGGATAAGGATGATTTATTTACCCGTGACTATTTTATGCCAAGCGTACTGACTTGCTTTGAGAATAACGGCGAACTGCCTTTACTTCCCAGCCGTGTTCATCTTGAACTGGGAACAGTTGCAAAGACAAAATTCGTAGGTGACGGCTCTGACTGGAGTTTTGAAAAAGAGCTTGATATGACAATAAATCCACCAATTGAAAGAGAAATTATTAACGATTCAAAGTATACCCGTCTTGGACTTGGTGTTGTGTGGGAAGACTGGATTGACTATACAGACGGCTCATGCCATTTTACTGAAGACTCGTTTATACGCTATCTTAATTTCTGCAATGAAGCGGAAGAAATTAAGTATATTACAGAACAAAAGACCGAACAGGAATGGCGGGAGTATATGAATTCAGATGAATTTAAGGAAGAAATGCGACGTGATGCTTTAAAATATATCGAGGATAGAGAGATTTTCTCTCAAGAAAGTATTCTCAGATACGGCAACTATACAGAAATGGCAAAGGGAAAGTTCGGCGGCGAGCCTATTACAATTCTTGGAGATGTTACTTTCAGAAATTGGGACGGTTTTGCGATTACAAAGACATCAGAAAATAAAGAGCTTGCTTGGGAATTTATAAAATCCCGTATGACTGACCAGTATTATAGTGATAATCTGGATTCAGCTCCATTCCCTGTTACAAAAACAGGCTATAAGCTTTACAACGACCACCATTTTTATAATGAATATACTGACTTTACTGATGATTACTATGATGAAGATATAAGAGGCTATGTAGGGCTTGTTTATCATGTAGGCGATGATGAATTAATGAAAATAGGCAAGGTTACAGAGGAAGACGCAGCCGCTGTTGATAAATATTTCAATATGGCAACAAGAAAACATAAAATCACTTTTAAACGTGATAAAATATATGAAATTTTCAATGAAGAAATTGCAAAATTCTTCAACGGCGGATATACTGCCGAAAAATGTGCAGAGGTATTGCAAGACAGAATTTCTACTTATATTTCTGAACAGATAAGTTAAAGTTGCCCCCCTCGAAATTCAATCAGATTTCGGGAGGGGGATTTTTCAAAAAAAATAATTGTTTAATATTTTTTTTATTAATTTCGCTTGACTTATCTGTTTTTTTGTGTTATAATATTATACGTGATATGCCGCTGTGGTGGAATAGGCAGACACAAGGGACTTAAAATCCACTATGCCATTTTTGTGGATTCATTCGTTTTGTTTGACTTTCATCTTCGGTATTTCTCAATAATTCGTTGTTTAACGTACATCCTTGTTAGATGGACTTTGTCCGGATTTGCACAACATCTAACGTGAAATCTAACGAAAATTTTCGTTAGAACTGATTTTTGTTAAGATTTAATGCTCCGCTGGATAAAAAATCCGTTGGAAATTAAATAATTTAATATTTGCCGCTGTGGTGGAATAGGCAGACACAAGGGACTTTAATGTTTGTACGCACACAAAAAATTGTGCGTCTGTGTTTTTACACAGAGAGTGCCTACAAAGAAATTTGTAGAGTAGAAGTCGGCTAAAACGGTGAAGGCGCAAACAGAACGCCGTGCTAACCCGTAAGGGTGAGTGTAGAGACTTTACACCGACTACCTAATTCTTTATAGATATGGTAAAGACAAAGTCCAGACTACAACATACATTCTTGTATGGCTATGGTAACATAGTGTGGTAAGAAAATCCCTCGCTGGCGACAGCGTACCGGTTCAAGTCCGGTCAGCGGCACCATAAGTTCAAGGCACGAGAGAAATCTCGTGCTTTTTTTATTTGACGATATACATATCTACTCAGATACATATGGCTCATTTTTACTCGCTATCCCCTCCACCAAGTACTCTTGCTATTGTTTCTGCTGAATCAATTTTTGACTGATAGTCGAGATGACTGTAAAAATTCGCCGTAACGGTATACGTTGAATGACCGAGCCACTCTTGTATAGCTTTCATCGGAATGTTATTCGCAAGAAGAAGGCTTGCACAAGAATGTCTGAGATCGTGAAATCTTAAATGCTTCATATTATTTTTATCAATGATGTGTTTAAAGTGGTCAGTAACATAACTTGGTGTGATAAGCTCACCTAAATTATCCCTGCAAACAAAGCCGTCATAGTCATGATTGTAGCCTTTTTTCAGTAAACGAGAATAATGAACTTCAAGAAACATTCTTTCTCTAAGCATTTTTTCAATTTTCGGAATCAAAGGAAGAGTACGTTTACTTGCTTCTGTTTTGAGTTCGTCCTGACATACAATTTCTTCTTTGCCATTATCAAATTTGCTTACGATTTTTCTGCATACTGTAATTGTTTTTTTATCAAAATCAATTGCGTCCCACTTCAAACCACAAATTTCACTACGTCTCAAACCATAATAAGCTGCAATATAAACGACCAATTCCATTCTATCTCCCTCAAATGCTTTAAAAAGTTCTTCAAGTTCTTTTTCATTGTAATACGTTGCTGAATATCTGGAAAGTTTTGGACGTTCCGTTTTCTCTGTAGGATTACTACTGAGTATATCCATTTTTATCGCATACTTAAAGGCACGGTGTAAGAGAGCGTGATAATGTTTTACGGTATTTGCAGACAAACCTCTGTTATATAAGTCATTATAAAATTGCTGTATTATAAGACCATTTACTTCACTAAGAAGAATATCAGGATACTTTTCATTAAAGTAAGAAATAACTTTGTTTGAATTAAGAAGATATGAGTTATATGTACTTCCTGCTACCGTCGGTTTGGCTGTGTTAAGCCAATGAGGTAAGAAATCCACAAATCTCTGCTTGGATGATATATCGGCTGAACCACCTTTAAGAATAGCCTCACTTGCAATTGATTTATCAACTTTTAGTTTAGCTACTTTTGTAAGTTCACCGCTATTATACGCATCAAGAAAAATCTGCGTAATCTCTGCTACTTTTCCCTTCAAAGCTTTCTTAGTACATTTTTCGGGAAGTCCTGTTGAATACCACTTTAGTTTACGTTTCCCGTTATCGTCTTTGAAACTAAAAACCACATGGTTTCTATCGTTTTTCACTTGGATTGAATAAGTATAAAATACAGGTGCTTTCATATTTTCCTCCTTGTTTATCATTTGAAATCTTTAGATTGCACCTGTTGACCCTTTAATTATAACCTAATCCAAGGGATTTTTCAAGTACATCTAACAAATTCAAAAAATTCTTATCTGGCATATACAATTCATACCTCAGATATGGGTAGTTTGTTGTGCGCATTGAAGAACGTATTTTATTACTTCAGCCTTAGCTACCTTAATTTTTTTGCCACAAGGAATTGTCGGAATATCTCCGTTTTTAAGCATAGCATAAACCTTTTTCATACTAACACCAAGCATTTCTGATAATTCTTTTGATGTGACTACATCAGAATATTCGACGAATATCATTTTGTAGGCACTTTTAATTTCTTTATCCATAAGATAACCCTCCTTGTTTTAGTTTCATCAAACTAAACGAGCGTTTAATCCGTTGTAATTATTTAATTTTCAAGATGCTGTTTTGAATATATCAAGTGTTGATATATTCTCCAAAAATAGTTTGATTTCAGCTAAACTATCCTTGGAGAATGTATCAACCGCACCGACAACGACAGAGAATGCAAGCGCAAAGGAATTCTCTGTTGCTATCAGACAGGTGTGTGTTATGAAAGGATTATTATCCCCTCATCCATATACCGTAAAGTCAGAGTATTTATAAAGCATTTTTGATAAAAAATTTCTGATTATTTATTTTTTGTTTAAAATACATAATCCTAAAATACAATACTATTCAGCATTTGTTACATTCATATAATTATTTAAAAACTTAAGTCCCTTTTTTACACGAAAAAAGGATGCTTGGGCAGAAATTTTATATTTTTTACCCAGTTGCTCATATGTAATGCCGTAACAGTTGATATAATAGTCCATTACAGCATCATAGCACATCTTGTTTTTACATTTCAAAGCATTAAGAGCCTCATTAAGCAATAATTTCGTTTCGGGAGTAATGGCAGGTTCAAGCAGCCTTCGAGGAAGCAAATGTACAATTTCATCTTCATACCCGAAGTTTATATTCTTGTTAGTCCGGTCTTTTTCTTCAAGGTAACGCTCGTGTCGTGCCATCTGCTTGTAAACTTTGATAATTTCATCAGTTACATCCTCTGCCGCAGATAAATCATTGTAGTTACTGTATTTCATATTTTCCTCCACTTCTATTGTCAGAGAAAAACGCATACCAATAAAGCTGATGAACTGTCGGAACGTAAACTCTGACAATTCATTTTTCAGCTAAATGATTGTATCTTATCCTAACGAAGCTGATAACAGCGCGCTTGCTTTCGTTAGGATAAATTCAGTTTACCACATTTTTTTATTATTTTAAATGGCATCATAAGAAACAGTCGATTTTGTATAGTACAAAACAAATGTATCGATATTTTCTAATGCAATAATAACAAAAATCTACTGTATTATCCTACAATTCAGCTTATAAAGTGTAGATTTTTTTATTTAAATATGGCATAAATCTGAATTTCAGTCCTAAAATGTTTCTTTTTACGAAACACTTTTTGAAAATTTTCATGCTAAAGTCAGTTCTTCTAAATTTCTCTCACGCAATATTTTATTACATTCGGCTACAGTAATTAATTCATCAGACCATGACGAAACTGTAAGCAATGTATTTAATACTTTATTTCGCTTTGTATCTGCGGTAAGGCATATATTAGCGGCCCTTAAAACTTCATTCTGCTGTGATTTATTTAATCTGAGTGCGATTATAAATGCAATTGTCACATTTTCATTCATTTTAAGGTCTCCGTTTAAATATTTTGAAACAGAACTTTTACTAATGCATAATTGTTCTGTAAGGTAACTCTGTTTCATTCCCTTATCAGCTACAATTTTTTTCAGAAGTTCGTAAGCTGCGATTTCACTTGGTGGGGAACTTTGCAGTTCATTATCAAGAATCATCAAAAGCATCTCCTTGCGTGTTATTTTGTTTTGAGAGTTATCTATGTAAATACAGTTAGACTGAGATTTCTTCATATCAGAGCTATATTCCATAGTAATCCCCCCCTAAAAAAAAGAACAGAGAAGAAAGCAGAAAGATTCTGCATTCAACTCCGTTCTGTGAAGTGACTGTTTGCCCTTCGGTGCGGTCAGTTTGAATTGTTGGTGTTGGGAATTTTAGGCGAAGGAACTGCAACCAGCGTTTTCCAATTAATAATAAAAGCCTTCTGGCATTTACAGCAGATATGACAAGTACTTATTTCTGCTTTTGAATCCGAAAACACTTTACCTTTCTTGCAATTCGGGCATAACACCTCGTATCGAATATTTTTATTCATAAAAATTTATTCCCCCATATCATTATTTACTAACAAATTTGTTTACACTTATTTTAAAATAATAATGGATGATAAAACATCCACTATTATTCCGATAGCATTATAAAATATCATTTTCATTTATCATGAACATTCCAAAATTGTAAAGATGATTTTTTACTGCAAATTCAGGCACATTATATGTCGTTGCAAGTTTATGTATAATCTCGGCAGTTTCATTCTTCTTAGATGCTTCAATAATTCTATTATCACTAAAACCGTATTCCTCCATAAGCTTGATTGCTAACGGAAGGAATGTTGTTGCAGGCATGGTAATAGCATTTGCCGTTCCGTCGGCAAATAATTCTAAATCAGCATCCGGCTCACGCTCATAGTAACTTAAAAACTTTTCTCTGTTAAACAAATCACTTCGTTCTACAAAATTCTTGCAACAAGAGTAATACTTTGAATTTATCGAACTCGGTCGCTCTCTATAGTTTATCCAATGAGCTGCTTCATGAGCTAGAACATAGCGCTTGTACACGTCATTTTGAATTTCCTTGTTAATGATAATCGTTCCCGGCGTGATTGAAATAATCTCCTTGCTTTCATCATCTATAAAATCACCTATTAAATAGATTATAAAAGCCTCAACGATAGGATGTGACATTGTTGCATCTATTACGGACAAGTGCAAATAATTTGAAATAAAATCATTGATGTCGATCGGCTTTGGCTTTTCAAGCAATTCCCTATCATAATTCAAAAGATACTTGTAAGCAAGACTGCCACTGTTAATTACACCCCTGACGGGCATCCTCGTAGGTTTACGGTCGTCTAAGTTTTTCATAATTTGAATACCCTCTCTTTATTTTTTTATCCGAAAGATATTACAAATGACACCGAAATACAAAAAACACCCTTCCACATATCAATGCAGTACTCATTGACGGTGTAAAGGTGTTACATCGTCGGTTATTAAAACCGAGAAGATTTGACAAGTGTATTATTCAGACTTGCTAAGTTCCTGTATGTGGTCAATAAATTTCTGCCATTCCGCATCAGGAATATCTTGCTCATCTGCAAGACGGAGAGCAAATCGTGCTGCTGGTTTTTTTGATAAGTATGAACTAATATCAGAATAGCGTCCACAAGTAGCCTCAGCCATCGTGTAAAAGGCTCTTATTTCATCTGGTTGAATCTTTAATTCACTTATCAAGTTTTCCATGAACTTTTTTCCGCTGTTTGTAGATGTAGGTGCAACTCTAAGGCATCGTTCAATGTCACTGAGATATACAGCAGACATACCAACAGCCTTAGCAACATCACGTACAGAGCGACCAAGTTCAATTCTCCGTGCTTTTATACATTCACCAAAAGTTTTTGTTGTGTAATCTTTCGGTTTGATTTCATTGAAGTTCATTGATATCCTTTGTTCCTTTCTAAGGCGCGACAAAGTGATGAATTCACATCATTTTGCAGAGTATAACTTGTTTTAAATCATCTTACTCTTGCCAATATTTTAAATATGTCATAACTTGCTGTATGGTTGGATATCCGACATCCATACATTAAAGAACTCTGTGTAAACAAATTTGCGAATCTCTAACTATATTATAATCGTTCGTTAAACAATTGTCAAGCGTTTAGTGAAATATTTTTGAACTAACCAAGAAGTTTGTGTGAATGACTAAATTTGTGTAAACAAATTTGTTAGCATTATTGCAATTCGTAAAAACCATCATTAATATCACGTGATGTATATCGGCGAACTACAAACCGTGAATAATAAACTCGATTTTCTTTTAAGATGTGTATATTTCAGTTTATATTCATCGTTTAATTTGGTATGTATATAGGGAGATAATTTCACATTATTCAAATCACCTTAAAGAGCAAATTTCAAGTGTAGCAAGCAAGGTACATTGTCGGACATTTTAGCAAATCCCGTCAAAGTACAACCGCTTGTTAAGGGTTTCACCCCTAAGACCCCGATTTAAAAAATATGAAAGGAGAACTGTTATGAAAAACGACAACCGAAAGCATAAAATCTCATTCAGATTAAACGATGAAGAATACAATATTTTTCAGCACAAATTTAAATTGTCAGGCTTTAAATTCCAAGGCGAATTTATCAGAAAATTAATGCTGTATGGACTTGTAATTCGTCTTGATAAGAAAAAATATGAGAAAGTAATCAGAGATATATCAGGCATTGCAGCCAACGTAAATCAGATAGCAGTAAGGGTTAATTCTACAGGCAATATTTACGCTAATGACGTTTCAGAATTACAGAAGGATGTGAATGTGCTTTGGCAACAACTAAGATTGTTTCAATCCGAGCTACAGAAGCTAAAGCAATAGCGTATATTGCTAATCCTGATAAAACCAATAACGGAGAACTGATTTTTACAAATGGCTGTAGTAAAAATCCATATGAAGCAAGCAGGGATTTTGAGCAAATCCGAAAGCTTGGCACAGGCAGAAATCAGATACTTTCTCATCACTTCATTCAAAGCTTTTCACCGGGTGAAATCACTCCCAAAAATGCCTTGCAGGTTGGCATCGAATTATGCCGTGAATTTCTTGGCAATGAGTATCAATATTATCTTGCTGTTCATAACGATAAAGAACATATTCATTTGCATTGTATTTTCAATAATGTGAATATGATTGACGGTCGGACTTTTGAAACTCACGCTGACCAAGGTGATAAACAACATCGTAAGTGGGTAAATCTCAGAAACTTGTCCGATGAAATTTGTAAAAGGCATTGCCTTTCCGTAATAGAAAATCCTGAAAACAATAAGGGAAAAAACTATTATGAATGGGATATGAGCAGACAAGGATTATCGTGGAAAGCAAAGCTGAAATTCACTATCGACCAAGTGGTGAAAGAAAGCAATGATTTTGAGGATTTTCTACGCAAATGCTCTAATCATAATATCGAAGTAGTCTACTCCCCTGAACACGTTATTGACCTTAAATTTAAACTTGCAGGACAAAAGAAATTTACTCGTGCAAGAACGCTGGGTTGGTATTATGAAACAAAGCAGATTATCAAGCGTATAGAATTATATAACGGCATTATCAGAACTCACACAAAATCCAATCTGATTGATACTCAGACTGAGAAAATGCAGAATTCTTCTGCGTTACAACATTGGGCAGAAATAGAGAATATGAAACGTACTGCAAAGGCTCTTAATCAGCTTACGGAATTCACGGAAAAAGACAGAGAAAGCATTGAGAAAAAGTTATTTGCAGCTTATACACAAATAGGCTTCTGGGTTGAAAAGCTGAATAGTCTGAAAACGGAAATTGATGACCTTGATATAAAAATAAAAACTGCTCGAAAAGTTCATAAATTAAAGCCTGTTATGGATAAGCTGAATACATTATCAGGACGTGAGAAAAAGCGTTTTGAATCAGAGCATCAGGCAGAAATTTCAGACTATCGAAAGTCGGTGAAACAACTGAAAGAAATGTTTCCGAGCGGTAATGTTCAGACACCTGAAACTATGGAGAAAAAAAGGAACGCCCTTGCAGAAGAACGTTCCGTTAAACACGATGAATATTTAGCTTTAAAAGCAAAGGTTTCAGAACTTGAAAAATCCCGAAAAACTGTTGACGATTATCTAAGAAATCAGAAAAATATGCAGAAAAAACGTAAGAAAGATGATTTGGAGTAATTTACTCTTGATTCTGGTCCATTACGTCTATCAGTAACTGCAAAACAAGATTTTCACGATATGCCATTCCATATACAGCATCGTTTTCAAATATTTGTGCGTTTTCATTAAATGCAATACGAGGATCAACGAATATGGGAACAAACCTTTCACATAGTTCACCATCGTCATATTTGGTTTCGGAAACCACATCTGTCACTTCGCAGAAATAGTAGTAGTTATTCTGAATAAAACACTCATCTTCATGTTTTAATGATTTGCAAATGCGGTGAATATAGCCTAATTCCTCAATAGATTCAGGAATAACGTGCAGACCCGTTTCCTCAAGCGTTTCACGAATAAGAGCATCTTCTTTGCTTTCACTGTGTTTAATACCACCGCCTGGAAACTTATAATAATTGTTTTCCTGACTATGAATCATAGCAATTTTGCCGTCCGAAATAATGATTGCTCTTGCTGAGTGGCGAACGTTCAGTCGAGTGCAATTTTCGTAATCATCGCTGTCCATAATGTGAAGCAGTCTCATTTTTTATTATCCTCCGTTTTTTTATATAACTCCAAAGCCGTCTGAATCAGCTTATTAACGCTCATATTTTTCGATTTTGCATATTCCTTGAGTGCATCACGCTCCCCCTTGGGAACGTAAAAAAGAATTGAATCATAGTTTTCTTTTGTATACTGCTTGTTTGAATTTATCTTACGCTTGCTGTCTTGTTTCTTTTGGCAATCTTTACAGCATTTCTGCGAACCGCTTGTTACTGTATATTTATTGTTGCATATCGGACAAGTTTGCTCACTTCCTACTGCTATTGACAGACCTGCAAGTTTCTTTTCCTTGTAAGCCTTATTACGCAGAACTTGTGCTTTATCACGGCAGTAAATGCAGTATTTCGCTCTGTTGGATGTGGAATGAAACTCTTTGCCACACATTTCACAAGTATGGGTAAACACAAATAACCCTCCAAACTATTGATTTTTCATTATAGAGATTCCATATTATTTTATTTTTCTTTATAATCTTTTAGTCAGACAATAATTATAACTCACCGACAATCTCATTATAACTTACCAAACTAATATTGCCCATTTCTTCAGCCTTGTCAATACATCCTTTTGTAAATCCTGTCTTTGAGAAAAGATAATAATGCACATTTGTGTATGAAAAAAGCTTGCTTCTTTTTACAAGTGTTTCAAGTACGCCAAGGTCAACCTTTTCGTTAGTCCATTTACACTCTCCGAAAAGTGCTGTATCCTTGTCCTGTTCGCCCATAATATCAATCTCTGTCTGCTTTTTTTCCTTCGGGTCATTTCCCCACCAGCGTCCGAGAGAATTAAACTCAATAGGACATTTTTCATCAAGAAGTTGTTTCCAGAGATACTGAGTACATATTTCCTCAAAAACTTTGCCCATATAATCCGACAGATAAGGCTCAATACGTTTATACACACGGTCAGTAGCACCACGCATAATAACAGAATTATTATCAAGTACAAATCTGTACCAGAATCTGAACATATTGTCCTCGATGTAATAGATTGTTTTACGTGAATTCTTTTCACCATACGGAGTTTCTTTCTGAACAATACCGAGATTCATAAGGTTTTTGATGTATGACGTACACACATTGGTATCCTCGCCAACTTTTGTAGCAATTTCAGACATTCTTGATGCACCTGTTGCGATTGCGGTAATAATTGCTGTATAAATAGCAGGCTCTCGGACTTCCTGTTTCAATAGATTGGTTGGTTCTTCAAAAAGAAATGAAACAGGATTTAAATATGTGTTTTTAATATTATCTTCTATGCTCTGCTTATCGTTCATTTGCAGTAAATACTGAGGAGTTCCGCCTACAATTCCGTATATCAAAGCCTTGTCCTCTGAGGAAAAATTTTTGAAATAACGGCAAGTTTCTTCAAAATCAAATGGGAGAATCTTCATCTGAGCAGTTCGTCTGCCATACAGCGGTGCTTTATAAGCAAGCACATTATCTTCCATATATGACATCGATGAACCACAGAGAATAAGCATTACTTTTGATGTATCCTTGTATTTGTCAATAAGCATTTGAAGAGTTGATGCAAGACTTTTTGAAGAACGTGCAACATAAGGATACTCGTCAATTACAAGTATAATACGCTCATTTCTTGATAACTCAAAGACATATTCTAATGCCGACTGAAATGACTGAAATGATGTATCGGCAACTATACCGCTATTATACTCAATAATGCTTTTACTGAAATTCTCAAGATTTTGTTTGGCGTTGCTTTCAACGCCCATAAAATAAATGGATTTTTTGTCGCCTATAAACTCATTGATAAGTGCTGTTTTTCCTACTCGACGGCGACCATATATAACTGCAAATTCAAATTTATCCGATGTATAAAGGTTATTAAGTGCCTTTAATTCCTTTTCTCTTCCGATAAACATTATAACACCTCCATCTTGATTTACTATATTATAGCATATATTATGGGTTTAGTCAAGTACGATTATGCAAATCATACTTGACTATTATGTGATATCGTTTTGAGAAATTCAGAAGTTCACAGATGAAACAACTATAACCGCATCAGCAAAATGCACCGAGGAATATGTTGATATTACTGCGCTATTTACAAACTTAAAAAACTTCTAAAAATTACACTTGACAATAATATTATGTTTGTGTATAATATAATTGTCGAAAGACAAAAAATTGAAAGGATATGATACAATGTTAAACAAGGTTATACTTATTGGCAGAATTACCGTTGTTCCCGAAATTAAAACAACGGCTGAATCAAGATACTGCAAGTTTGGTCTTGCGGTACAGCGACCAAAGAGAAAGGGTGAGGATACATCCGAAACGGATTTTTTCAACTGCATAGCTTGGAACGGAACAGCTGATGTTGTACCTAATTGGTACAAAAAGGGCGATTTAATGATGATTGTCGGTAATCTTCGCAATCATAAGTATGAGAAAAACGGTGAAAACCGTATTGCAACAGAAATAATTGTCAAAGAAATTCATTTCACAGGTAATAAGCATAATTCTCAAAGTACAAGTGAACTTGATTTCACATATAATCCTGACGAATTTGAAGAAATCTTTGCTGATGAAGATGTACCGTTTTAGTAGAAAGGAGTAGACAAATGAGCGTAGTAATTGCAATTTCAAATCAAAAAGGCGGAGTATCAAAGACTACTACAGCATACAATCTTGGTGCGTGTTTAGCTTTGAATCACGGCAAAAAGGTAATGCTGATAGATATTGACCCGCAGGCTAATCTCTCGGAGTATCTCGGTTTTGTGCCTGATGATAAACCTACAATGACCAACCTTATTATGACTACCTGTACAAATGGTGTAATAAAGCCATATGAAGTAATGTCAGCAGTACGTCATAGTGAAAATGCCGATGTAGATTATATCCCTGCTGATATTAATCTCGCAAGCATAGAAACATTTATGACTACTGCAATTTCAAGAGAAACAATTCTCAGCAGAAATCTCTCCGAGGAAGTTACTCATAATTATGACTTTGTACTGATAGATTGCTTACCTTCTCTTAGCACATTGCTTATCAATGCACTTGCAACAGCGGATAGAGTGCTTATCCCGGTACAGACACAGAAATTTTCAATGGACGGATTACAGGCACTTGAATCACTTTTAAGTCAGATTAAGAATACTATCAATCCTAAAGTTAATTTGCTTGGAATACTCCCAACAATGTCAGATAGAACAACTGTCAGCCGAAACGCAATTGATACTCTTACTGAGAAATACGGAGGTATGATGTTCCATACCGCAATAAGTAAATCTATAGAAGCTGCCAAAAGTACGGAAACAGGCATACCGCTTTGTTTAACAAAAGGAAAACTCGGTACAGAATACGAAAAACTCACAATGGAGGTGCTTTCAAGATGTTAAAAACTCCTGAAATGGCAATGAATCCCAATCCAAAGGTCACTACAAAATGCTATGGCAAACTTGAAAAGTGGGACGATAGAGAACAAGCAAAAGAACATTTCCTTGAAGCTATGATGAACTCCGAGGGTACTGAATATGAGCGTTATTCAGCTATCTATATTCAGCTTGTAAATGGTCTGAGTTACTGCACAGATGAGGTAGAATAAATGAATACACAGTTTAATTTAGGTGCAATGCTTTCCACTCCCACGGCTTTACAAAATGCTGTTAAACAGATACCTTGCGATATGCTGAAACCTTATCATAACCACAGATTTGAACTCTACGCAGGTGAACGTCTGGAAGATATGGTGGAGAGTATCAAAGAAAATGGAGTGCTTTCTCCGATTATCGTACAGCCTTGTAATAGCGGATATGAAATTCTTATCGGTCATAATCGTTGGAATGCGTCAAAAATAGCAGGACTACCCACAGTTCCTGCTATAGTAAAAGAGGGACTTTCCGAAGATGAAGCTGAAATGTATGTCATTGAATCCAATCTAATGCAGAGAGGATTTGATAATCTTAAAATTAGTGAACAGGCTGCCGTTATAGCACAAAGACACAGCGAAATGTTCTCTCAGGGTAAGCGAAATGATATTATCAGAGAATTGCAGATGCTTGACGGTACAGCAAATTTAACTTCTCGCCCAATGGGCGAAAAGTTAGATACAGATGATGTACTTAGCGAACAGTATGGATTAAGCAGTAGGAATGTATCACGTTTATTGAGAATTAACAAGTTAATTGACGAACTCAAAAACTTAATTGATAACGGCACATTAGCTGTAAGAAGTGGTGTTGAATTATCATTTCTTTCAGAAGAAACACAGCTTGAAATCTCTGAACTTGCCGAGGACTATAAAATTGATATGAAGAAAGCTAAGCAGCTCAGGGATTCAGCAGATAATGACGGAAATGTGAGTAATGCCGATATTATCCGAATCCTTGACGGAAAGAAAAATAATGCTGATAAGGGTAAATCTGTGAAAATCAGCAATAATATTTATAGCCGATACTTTGAGCCGACAGCAAAACCAAAAGAAATAGCAGAAACCATCGAAAAGGCACTTGAAATGTATTTTTCAAGTCAGGTATAAAAATAGCACCTGCTTTTCACAGGTGCTGGATTGAATATTAAACTGTTTGATAAAATTGGAATTTGTCACTCTAACAAACTGAAAGTTGACGAACCCTTTTTTAAAGAATACCATCACGCATGGGACATTCACTTCTACATTTATTACAATCAACAGTATCAAATCCTCTTGCTGTGTTGCCATAGGTATTCTGTCTACATTTCTTTTGTACAACAAAATTATCTTGTATTGCCAATACAGGACAGGAATCTAAACATTTAGTACATCCGGGGATGCATATATTTTTACAAAACGGGTCGCTTTCAAAATCCACACTGGTTAAGATAGCACCTAGTGTAAGTCTGTTTCCGTATTCCGGATTAAGCAACAAACCACTTTTACCAATCTGACCGATTCCACAGGCTACTGCCACATGTTTCATTGATAATAACCCTTTTCCTGTCATGGTTTCCGCTTCCCAATATTCATAAGGGCCATCCGAAGGAATTGGTACACATATTTCATTATATTCCTTCTCGATGATTTTTGCTGCCGAGAAAACGATTGAATCTACTTTGTGTACTACATCTGCATTAAAATGTCCGTATAACAGTCTTGGTTCAACTCGAAGAAGCCCTTTGGGAAGTGCTATACCTACTGCAATCACAGATTTACAATCCGGGAATAAATCTATGGGGCGAAAATTTGTCGGTGCTTCCGCAAACCGCTCTACTCCTCCGAATCCACATACATCAGCACCCAAATCTAATATTTTTTCTCTTATTGCTTCTTTTCTAACCATACAACTCTCCTCAAACTTCAATTTTTCTGTTTCCTACAAATTCTTATTTTCCTAACTGTTCGACAAATTAGAATTTGTCAAATAATATATTTTTATAAATAGCAGATTAATTTAAAAAGGACACTTATCAAAATACCCGTTTTCTTTCCAGTACTCAAACGGATAACTTCCCACGCCCATATATTTTCTGATAACAAACTTGTTTATATAATACATAAAAACAGACGACGCATAAGGTGTTTTTTTCTTCATCGAGTAGAAGTTTCGTGCCGCTTTCACAAGCCTTTTTTCCAGACTTTTCTGCTTCTTTATCGGCATTTTATCCCACTTGTTTGTAAACATCTTTATTCCTGCCGAGGATACTCTGTTTATCCCCCAGCCTTTTAAGCATTTCTCTATCTGTTTAACAGCAGAGGTACTGCCTGTTCCTGTCGTAAGTATAAAAGCCTTTTTGCCGAACATTTTTTTTCGGGGAGATACGGTCAGTGTGAAAAAATCAAGATGGTCTAACAGATTTTTCATACTTCCTGTCATACTGCTTCCGCCGTAATGCGGAGTGGTAAAAATAAGTGCGTCAGCCTCCATTATCGCCTTATATATCGGGTCGATATATGAAGCGTGGGGACATTTTTCACGCGGATTGCCAAGGCACAACTGACACCCGAGACAAAACTCAGGAACATCTTTCGGCAAGAAAAATTCCGAATAACTTACTTCGCCACATTGAGACATCTCGTCCATAAAAATTTTGGTGGCAGTATATGTATTGCCTTTTCTCGGACTTCCGTAAAAAACTACTGCTTTCATATCATTTCTTCCTTCATAAGAATACTTTATTCTTTTTAAAGTTGGCATCATAATTCATAATACCTAAAACATTAAACACATTATACCACACCAACCCCAAAAATTCAATATGAAAGGATCAATCCCTATCGAAAAAAGAACAATCAGTGGTCGAATCAGCAAGAAGCACAGCCTGCCTCACAAATTCTTATCGAACAGATATCTGTTCTTAACATAAGCTAATTATACCATAAACACGTGAAAATTACAAGTGTTAAAAACGAAAGGAGTTTTTCTTTTATGAAAAAAATTATTACAGCACTTGCAGCCCTTTGTATTGTTTCAAGCGTGAGCATTACTGCTCACGCTGCCGAAATACTTGATAAAGACTACATAGAATCAGAAATCTGGGAGGAAATGTGGCTTGGAACAAATGATGACGGAACAGAATTTCCCGAAGCATCTTTCAATCATCACATACTAAGCAAGTGGATTGACGAGAATTACGGCTCAGATGAGTATGATTGGACAGCATTAGGCGAACTCAAATACGAATACAAGGACTATTACAACAGACTTATTGAGGATTGGAACTTCAACGATGATAGAAACGGCAATTGGACTATTGACACCGAGGATAATTCATACCATTTTCAACTCATAGGCGGTCAATGGAATATGATTGACAAGAATGGTGATACCGTTGAGATGTTTCCTGTTTTCAGCACTCTTGAAGAAGATACAACGGAGCGTGTATATAACGAAGATACTGGAAGTAACGATAGCGGTGCTGTCGGTATCGCAGGAAACAGAGCTGAAAAGCCGTCAGAGAACCGTAATAAATCGGATAGTAAAGTATCTGCCAAAAGCACAGAAAAAGCCACAGAGGGCGTTCCTGAGCGTCCTGAGAGCAACCCGTTACCATTTGCAATCGGTGGAATCGCTATCGTAGGTATCGGTGGAGCAATTATGTTCAAGAAAAGAAAGTGAGGAAGTTATGATTTTCAAAAGTGATAAGTGGGAACTTAATACAGAAAGAATTACTGTTACTAACCTTGAAACCGGTAGAATTACCGCTTTCCACGAGGATTTTATCCGATATCATCTGCATTATCGTGAAGAATATTCTCCCGAACTCTTGCAGAAAGCTGTTGACGAGGGCATTGTCGTGCAATACCTTGAAGATTTAGCAATCAATGTTAAAGATAAAATTGAAGAACAGAAAGAATTATTGTTGAATGAAGATAAAGCTTATCTTGTAGCACTTGAAAACGGAGATTTGCTCGAAGTTGGCAGAATAGCCAATGCATACAAAGAACTGGTTAAAGAAAGTGTTTACGCTTCAATGGTTTATGTGTAAAGAGTGGTGTATATGTTGATATAGCAGAGTTATCTTACCACACAGCTAGAGTTTGTTTGACGGTTACAATAGATCTCCTTGATATGTGTCACGTATTTAACGCGCCTTATCAAGGAAAGCATATTTAGTCATGCAGTATCCATGGACAGTCACCGGAAAGGTGTGATTTGTGTCAATCAATGCGGTATATACAAGTATCATTTCAATATTGTAAATGAATCGATATAAAATATATATAATAATTATATTAATTGTATAAATTTATTGTATAATAAGAAGATTTTTCACTCTATTTTTCAAATTATAATTGATTTTTTATCAAAACCGTATTATAATATACATTAACGTTAGAAATGAGTATTTCTCAACGACAGTCAATTTTTATACAACCGAAAGGAATGACCTAAAATGAAAAACACATTAAAAACTGCATTCACGTCAATTACTGCTAGTGCCTTACTTCTCTCAGCCACTGTAGTCCCCTCCCTCACATCTTCAATAGATATTTACTCTATAACTGCTTCTGCAGCAAGTGTAACACAAAAAAACATATCACATACAAATTCATATGGTACTTGGACTTTTTCTGTTGAATCAGATTCAAACTATTCTAATGCAACACTTACTGTTACATCATTTAAACCTTCAAACGGTAAAACAGAAATTAGAATACCTTCTAGCGTCACCATAACGTTTACAGATTCATCAGGAAACACACACACATTAAGCAACTGCAAAATTACTAAGATTGCAAACAATGCATTTTCCAACTCGTCTATTACTTCAGTATCAATTTCGCCATATATCGAAGATATCGGCGATGGAGCATTTAAGAATGCAAAACAACTGAAAACAGTAAAATTTTCAAGTAACACTCGAATGAAAAAAATTAAAGATCATGTTTTTTATATGTGTAAATCATTAACAAACATTAATATCCCTGATTCAGTTACTGAAATTGGTACTGGAGCATTTTACGAATGTACATCACTTGAAACAGTAAATTTACCAAACTCATTAATCACGATTAATAATAGTGCATTTTCAAGATGTAGTAAATTATCAAGTGTAGATTTTGAAGCATGTAGACAGTTGTCTACAATTGGAGGAAGTGCATTTTCCACTACAGCTTTAACTAATGTAATATTCTCTTCTTCATTAACAAGTATTGAAGATTGCTTTTATAATTGTAATAATTTAGAAACTATAACTGTTCCAGCTAAACAATCAGTGATAAATCAATTGCCTAATAACATCACTAACCTTAATTTAATCGGTGATATGAATTCAATTTCTGATTTTTCAGCAATTAGGAAATTTAAATATTTATCCAAAATTAATGATGAATGCATCATTATTAATGATGAATTAAATCCCAAATTCCATATGATATATAAAGATGCAGAGTATGGTGATAATGATAATATAGACAAAATGATTAAAAGTAAAATCGAAACAATTGTACGTCCTCTTGATGATTTAAGTGATTTTAAAAAAGCTAAATACATTCACGATTGGATATGTAAAAAAGTATATTACGATATAGATGATAAATGGAATAATGATAATCATACAGATTATTCAGTATTTTTAAATGACAACACCGTTTGTAATGGTTATGCTCGTGCATATGCATTATTGATGCAGGCAGCAGGAGTTGAAACATACTACGTTACAGGTAATCAAGAGTACAGCGAAGAAGATGGAAAGGATATTTCACATGCATGGAATATTGTAAAATTAGGCAATTCATATTTCCATGTTGATTGCTGTTGGGATGATAGTACAAACGATAGGACTGGAACGCAGTATGGTTATGACAATTTTATGATTAATGATGATTTAGCAAAATTGAAAAAATATCATAAAGAGACAAATATTAAATATCCATCTGCTCTTTACAATAGATATGATAATAAAGCAACTGCCATTTGTGATATTGAAATAGGTGATATATCTGGCGACGGTTCGATTTTATTAGATGACTATAATTTAATTAAATCTTATATCACACATACTAACACTGTTCCCTTAACCGATGCGCAGCTTAGAGCGGCAGATGTAAATCTTGATGGAAAAACAGATTTAACTGATTTATCATATTACTCAATATACATTAATTCCAATCCTACAGTAAATTTCAAAACATATTTAATAACTAACAAAACAAATTAACATATTTAATAGTGAATGTAATTTTAAATTGCAAAAGGCGCTGTAAAAAAAGTGAAACCAAAAGTCCGAGTGAGCCATGTAAATGGTCCACTCGGACTTTTTTTAAATATAAAAATTGAAAAAGTGCAAAACTGTTTAAAACAGGGTATAACGAACACACCGACAGAAAAATAATTTTTTTGCCGTGTTGAAAAGTATTATTTTGTTGAAAACTCAGGCAGCCAATGCGAGAAATTTTTTCTTCAAATTGAACTTGTGAAGATTAAAACCGCAGCAAATCAACCCAATTTCTAAATTTAATGCTTCTAAGCCTCTTCTGCGAACACGGGTATACGACCTGTTCCATTTGATAATGCCATTTGCACCCTCGGATTGTATGCTTCGATTCATGCGAAGAAGTGCACCATGAATGCAACTCAGATTGCCCAGAACCTCCTGATGAAACTGCGAAAGTTCCTCATTCAAGCGAATAATCCGATTACCTTTGCATTTGCAGCATTTTTCCTTATGTGGACAATCTGTACAATCTTCACATTGATAAAATTCTTCTGTTCTGCCATACTTATTGCCTTTAATCGGTCTGCTGTAAAGATAACGAAACTTTTTATTATTCGGACAAACAGGACAGCCTTCATCATCAATCGGGAAATTTACTGCTCTGTATGGGTCTTCAATATATTTTTTATCATTGCTTGCTTTTTCATACATCGTAATGGTAATTTCAATTGATATGTGTTATAATATTCTTGTGGTACTTTTTTCGTCATAATTTAATAATACCACAAAAAAAACTGCAGTCACGCATTTTTTTGCGTGACTGCAGTTTTTTTCTTTTTTGACTCTTTTTTTACAGCACCATTTCAAATTATATACTTTCTGCAAATTTGTTGAAATCATCTGTCGCTTGGTAAACCACATCATTTCCAAGAGCTTCGAAATGCTTTTCTCCACATTTGATTTTCTGTCGTTCAGTTGGACGAAGTGCCTGTTCGCTTACATTTGCTTTGGTTTCAATAACAAAATAAAGCTTTTTGTCGCCGTCCTTTTCAATAAGCACAGCCCAATCTGGATTGTAAGAGCCAAGCGGAGTAGAAATCTTAAACCAATCAGGAAGCTTTGCATACAGCTTTATATCTTCATTTGCTTCAAATTTCTGTGCAAATTCAGCCTCATTATCACTATCATACACTACATACTCATAAACAGACTTCTGAGCTTCAATCATGTTATGCTCTAAATATCCTGTAAGTTCTTCCGTATCAAACAGCTCCTGAGCGTAATATTCATCATCGCCCAGCTTAGTGTACTTGATACCGTCAACAAGCATTGCTTTCATATTTGCAGTAATGATTTTGCTGACATCCTCCATATAACGCTGAGGATTCTTTTTGAACATATCCAACGTGTCGCTGTCTTTTAAAATTGCAACAAGAGTACGGCGTGTAAGACTTGTATTCGCCTGTAAATATGTAACAATGTCAGGGAGTAACTGTGTTTCTTCTCCTGATGAAACAGCAGTATGTACCTTTTCGGTTGTTTCAAGACCGCCTGCTGTGTGTTTAAGCTCCGCTTTGGAATAGATAAGCTTTGCAGAACTTGTGCTGAGATTAGCTTTCATTTCCTCGCTACATTTTCTTATAAGCTTCTCACTTTTAAAGGACACAGAATATGATGTTTTATACTTTATTCTGTCCCAAAGCTCCTTGAAATCAGGATTCAGATAAATCTGCTTGTTAAGACTTATCGACTTCTTTTCGGAAGCGGGTTTAATATTAAGATTACCGCTGATTTTCTTGCATATGGCAGTAATGGCAGTCAAACTGCTCTTTACTTCATCAGGAACTTCAAGGTTATTGTCTTTAAGAGCCTTTTTCAGTTTATCCCGAACCTTACCCTTGTTATCGATATATCCCTTTTCTTCAAACGCCTTGTAGATGGCAACAGACTTTTCTGCACCAAGATAGCTTGCTTCGCCGTTTACATCTGTAACAGTAATATTTGCAAATGTATGCTTTTCAATAAAGCCGAAACGGATACCTTCATCTGTTTCATACTCTTTCTGAAGCTTCCTCGCAAAATCTTCATAGCTTTCATTTGCCATTACAGTAAGCGTGTTTATTGAAGAGCCATGCAGACGTTCTCCTGTCTGATTAACGCATAAACGCAGTCCTCGTCCTATTTCCTGACGTTTCTTTATGTCGCTGTTAGTTTCATTGAGGGTACAAATCTGGAACACGTTAGGATTGTCCCAGCCTTCACGAAGAGCAGAGTGCGAGAAAATGAAACGGAGCTTTGTATCAAAGGATAACAGCTTTTCCTTGTCCTTCATGATAAGATTATATGCGTCATCATCGGAAGTAGTATTGCCGTTTGTATCCTTGAATACACCTTTCTTGTCAACCGAGAAATAACCGTTGTGTACAACAGTTTCATCATCGCTGATTATTCCTGCATCAATAAGCTTTTTGTATTTCGGACGCTGAATAAGCTCTTTATAGTGCTTTTCAAATAGTTCTGCATATCTACCCTTATGAGCAACACCGTCATCATCGTAATAACGATAATTCGCAACCCTGTCGATAAAGAACAGGCTGAGGACCTTAACACCCTTACTGCTGAGAATAAGCTCCTTATTCAAATGTTCCTCAATAGTTTTGCGTATCTGCTGTTCCTTTACGGCAGTATCGTCAATATCTCCGACAGCTCGTCCTATACGTAGGATTTCAGGCTTCATAGTAAAGCTTACATATTCCTCGCCTTTTTCGCAGTATATTTCATCTACGATATATCCCTCATAAATAGCACGGTTTCCCGAAAGCTTTTCAGAAAGGTCGCTGCCTTGCTTTACTGTTACAATCTTACGCTTGACTTCACCCTTTACAAGTGCATCAATCTCAATTTTCGCCGTAATAGGCGATTTTTTATTATCAACGGATTTCAGCAGCATATATGCTCGATTGTGATAATCTGCTGTGGCAAAGCTTGCAACCTCAATCTGCTTTACAAGATTCATTTCAAAAGCGTCAATAGCATCAAGCTTATAAACGCAATTGTGCTTGTCAACGTGTGTAGCTGAATATCTGAGCGTACAAAGCGGATTAAGAGAAGCAATAGCCTCTTTTGATTTAGGTGTTGTATCAACCGACTGCGGCTCATCTATGATAACAAAAGGATTTGTTTCTGCAATAAGGTCAATAGGACGCATACCGTTCATCTTATCATTTGAACGGTGAATAAGATTAGCCTTATTTTCTTTTTCAGGGTCGGTAAAGCTCTTACGGAAAGCGTCGATATTTATAACCATTATCTGAATATTATCGGCAGTTGCAAAATCACGAACCTGACTGAGCTTTCCGCTGTCATATACAAAATAATCGTAAGGAGTATTATCAAACAACATATCGAAATGCTCTTTGGTAATATCAAGGGATTTGCTTACGCCCTCTTTAATTGCAATACTCGGCACAACGATAATAAACTTTGTAAAGCCATAATTTTTATTCAGTTCAAAAATTGTACGCAGATATACATAGGTTTTACCCGTACCTGTTTCCATTTCAATATCAAAATCGTATTTGCCGTGTTCAAGAGCAGTTGACTGCTTAAGACCGTTTCTCAGCTGTACTTCTTTTAGGTTATCAAGAATATCCTCCTCGTCAAGCTCCAGCTTGTTTCCGATACCTGTCGATGAAAAGAACGTACCCTGTCCCATTGAATCGTACATAGAAACGGTGAAGTTTGACTGCTTTGGTGTCTGCCCTCTGAAAAGGTCAACAACGGAGGAAACAGCCTGCTCCTGATATTCAAGGTTGGCGTCAAATTGTAGTTTCATTTTTCCCTCCATGTATTACAAGATTACGAAGTCTTGTTTTCTTAAACAGCCAACCTAATAATATATATAATATTACGAAAGATAATAAACACACATAAAAGTATCCATCGTTAAAAAAATTGTTTAGAAGTTTGTTTATTGGATTGAAATTATATAACACACCTACAATACCAAAACTTAGTAGAATTGGAATTACTTCTAATTTAAATTTATCGAGTTTAGATTCTTCTCTATAATTTTGTATTTTTTTATTTTCAGATGTACTAGACTCATTCAGCTTTTTTTCATAATTTTTACTATTAGCCATAACCTTAAGTAACAACTCCTTTTCATAATCATATGTGTTTAACAAATCATTTCTATCTAATAAAATCTTATTAGTAAACAAAAATAAAATAAAGAAAAAAATAGGTAGCACAATTAGCAATACAAAAAACAACAATAACAATAGGCATAACAATAATATTATTATTTTAAAGTATAACGAATAATTAGTTTCGAATATGGTATTTATTATAAATTCAACAGTCGAAGAAAATGGATCAGTAATTGTATTATCAGTTACAACGAGCATCATTAAACTTGCAATTAATCCGGTTATAATAGAAGGCAAATAGCCGATTTGTATATTTTCTACTCGTTCAATGTAATCAAGCCGCTTGATATATGTGTCAGTAGAATAAGACTTATTATAAATCTTTTTTAACTCTCGCTTTAATTCTTTTTGTTTTTCTTTAAATGTTTGTTCAGGTTTATTATATATTTCTTGCGTCTTGTCTTGGACAATATGTGTTAGCTCATCTAAAATGATTTTTCTTATTATTTTCATGTATCTATGCCCCACCTCACACCGTAGTAAACGCATCTTCTTCAAGACCTGCTTGAATAAGAGTCAGCTTGATATTGGTCTTTGTGCAGTCGTCGGCAAAGCCTTCGTCCTTGAAGATAACCTTCCAAGTTTCGGGAGCAAGCTCCTTATACATCTGCACCATACCCTCTGCAACGGAAACAGTAATATTATCGTCAAGGCACATCATCAATGCACCAAAGCCGACAGAATACACCTTTTTGCCGTCAATCTCGGTAACATCAACAGGATAGGAAAGGTCAAGTCCCATTTTGAGCATAAACTCATAGACCACGTCCTCTTCTGTTCTGTCGGGAACATAGTTGTTTATCATATCATCGAGAGTACGCTCAATGTTATCAAAATCGGGATTCCACTTTTTAAGGTTGGAGCTGTCAAGCTTGAACACCTTAAAGCCGATATCTGGAACTGTTTTCGGCTCTTCGTCAAATTTAAGCTGACCGTTTCCGCTTTCGATTTCGTTCTTTATCTTTTCACCTGCACGTCTTATTCTTTCCTTGCCTATTTCGCAGATATTCTTATATCCTGCCTTGAAAGCCTCTGAATCTTCCTGTGTAGGCTCGGGGAGCTGAACGCAGATAAAGCGTCTGTTTCCACCGTCCTCATTGTTCTTTCTAATTACTGCATCAGCAACAGTTGCAGAACCACTGAAGAAATCGAGAATTATATCACTTGTATTAATTGAGGCAATATCCATTATGTATTCTATTAATTCAAAAGGCTTTGAAAAATCAAATGGGATTTCAAGCTTTTTCAAATAATCTGCTCCCTTGCGATTAATGAAATCCTGCCATAGTTCTCGTGGTAATGTTCCGCTTTCTTCACGTTCTGACAAATAACTTTTTGTATATACATTGTACTTTGCTTGATTACCGTTTTCATCAAGCAGAGGGGAACGGTCTGTTTTTTTAAAAACAAGTAAATCTTTTGATTCTAAATATTTTTCTTTAGACCAACGCCAACGACCATCACCTTCACGCATAATTTCATCAAGCACACTACAAGGAGGTATAACTTTACTTCCATCAGGACATGTTATAAAATATTTTTGATTTGGACGCAAATCATTTAACGCAGCTTGATATAATGCTACATCATCTCTATATCGTTCGCCTTTTCGTTCACCGAAAGTCTCTATTTTTTTGTATAAAGAATCATCAACTTTGTCCCTGAATTTACTTACATTAGTAATATTTTTGGCATAGCAAACAATATAGTCAATTGTAGGTGCAAAATGTGTTCCATTATTACTTGCAGTTTTAGTTACCCTACTTATAATCCCGATTTGATTACTTTCTCCATAAATCTCATTAGACATTTCAATTAGATTTTTTATTTCTTCATGCCCAATCGAAATAAAAATAACACCATCATCAGTAAGCAGATTTCTTGCAAGTCTTAAACGAGGGTACATCATATTAAGCCAGTCGGTGTGAAAACGTCCGCTTGCTTCTGTGTTTGTGCTTATTCTGTTGCCCTCTTCGTCTGTCTGTCCCGTAATAGCCTTGTAGTTCTCAAGGCTATCGTGATAATTATCGGGATAGACAAAATCCTTGCCTGTGTTGTAGGGCGGGTCTATGTAAATCATCTTGATTTTGCCGTGATAGCTTTTCTGCAATATTTTCAGCACTTCAAGATTATCGCCCTCTATGTACAGATTCTGAGTATCGTCCCAGTCCTTGCTCTCCGTCTTGCAAGGACGGAGAGTACCTGTTGAGGGTGTCTGCGAAAAGCGTAAGGCTTTGCCTTTGCCGTTCCATTTGAAGTTGTAACGTTCTTTGTCATCGTCAACATACTCGCCAAGTATCTGACGGAGCATATCAAAGTCAATCTTTCCGTCACATTCCACCTCAGGGAACAGCTGACGGAGATTTTTTATATTTTCTTTCAGTATATCATGGGAATTTCCGTTAAGTTCAGGCATTTTGGGTGTCCTCCTTATTATTGGTAAAATGAGAATTGTATACATTGTTAATGTAATCTTCAATTACTTTTCTTAATTCATATATAACCTTAGTAATATTATTGCCTAATGCTATTTTAAATTGACAACTTTGCTTACCGTCGGGACTATTATCTTTGAATATAACATACTCACTTTCTTCAAATTCTACATTTCCGTGAGATACTGCGTTTCTTATATGTCTTACGTAATTGATAAGAGGTTTATCATATTTATAAGTAGTGTTCTCTGCTTCTGATATATTATTTAGTTTTATCCAATTGTTTATATATGCATATTTGTTTTTATATTTTTCAATATCAATTAACTCTTTTGGAACTACTAAAAGTGCATACAAGTACATTAACAAAGCACCTTGTTCTGACTTTGTTTGATCGTAAATTTGATTTACAACGTTATCTATTTCTTTAGGTACGCTTTGTTCACCATATATAGCTTTTTGAAGAATATATGTAGCAGCCCAGCACTGCAAGATCTTCTCTCCATTTTTCAGTTCCACATTTGAATTCTCTAAATAATTGCTCATAATTATATCCTTACTTTCTCCAGCTTCTTTATCTTCATATTTATTTCCATTTTCTTGTTGAACTCGGTAGCCTTTTTAAGCTCTGCACGCAAAGCGGTAATCTGATTATCAATCTCTGCATTTCTGCGTAGCAGCTCACGGGCTTCCTCACCACCGATTTCCTCATCAGTAAGCTTTTCTGCATTGAAAACAGCAACCGCATCAACAATATCAGAATACATATCAAAAAAGTTGGTATATCGGAAATTACTGATATTAAGCCTGTCCCATAAATTACTGTCTGTATCCTGCCATTCAGTACAGATAGGCTCTTCAAGGGTGATTTTATTGTTATCAGCAAGATTAAAACGCTGATGAGCCACCCATAGTTGATACTTACCCTCAAAGCTGAATATCAGCAGCATAGGATAGGGAATAGCACGCATTATAATTTCAGCAATACGCTTTATACCTTTATTTTCGCTGAGAGCTACTTCCATAATCTCAATTTCAAGGTACTCACGTTCCTCAGCAGTATATGCAGGAATGTTCATATTATCCTGATTAAGACAGTAAATCCACGTTATCTTGTCTATGGAATCAACAAACAAATCTTTGTCACCTTTTGAAAGAGAAGCGTTTTCATAGAACATCTTCTTGAATACGGTACGGCTGATTTTACATTCATTGGGAATATTCAGTTTATCGTAAATATCCATAACAGCTCCTTATCTTAACACAAGAAATGTTATAAGTTCAAAGTCCTCAATACCATCAAACAATGAATTCTGCATAGTAGTACCGCCTCTGTTAAAAAGACTTGCAACACCGATTTCTTGTTTTCTGCCGATAAGCTCCTGAATTGCTGTTTCAAGCAAGTCAGAGTATTTCTTCATATCATGACCGTCATTGGTTTCCTTATTAAACTCGGCAACAAGTTCTGTAAGCACTTCATTTTTACCGCAGCAAAGCTTTTTGTAATAATCAAGGATACGTTTTGCCTGTAAATACGACAGCTTGACTTCGCCGTCATCGGTAATATAAACAAGATAAAATGGATACAAGGGATTCTGCTCTTTGGTCTGTTCCTTGCCCTGAATCTGGCGGAGAGTGAATATCACCCCCGATTTCACCGTATCCCGCAGACTTTCATCTATATCCGTTACAGCAAAAAGTCCTGTCGGAGCGTTGCTTAACTGCTTTCGGTGATTTTTCATATACCCCATGAGGTCTGTTTTGAAGTCATTGAATGTAACATCGGTAATTGATATACCGCCCGAAATCTCTTCAAGGTCAACGACCTTAGTCTGAAGCTGTTGGAGCTGTTTTTTACGATATTCAAGGTCTTTCATTTCCTTGCTTTCGTTTTCCTCGATAAAATCTTCTTCACCAGTTGCAGAAACATTTAAAAGAACCATACGTCCTCTTACACGCTGTGCAAGGTTGATATAGTCATCAAGTTCTTTCATCGCCCAGAAATTTACAAGCTGAATTTCCGCATTTGAAGAACCGATACGGTCGATTCGTCCAAAACGCTGTATAATACGAACAGGATTCCAATGTATATCATAGTTGATAAGATAGTCGCAGTCTTGTAAGTTCTGACCTTCGGAAATACAGTCAGTTGCAATAAGCACATCAATTTCGTCCTGTATTTCAGGATATATCTTTGCACATTCCTTTGATTTAGGCGAAAACAGCGTAAGGACAGTATTAAGGTCGGACATTCGCATACTACTTCTATATTTGCTGCTCATTGGTAATGTTGAACGGTTATTTCCTGCACCTGTTATAACGGCAGAGTAAACACCACGATTTTTAAGTTCTTCTGACAAAAAATTATACAGGTAATTTGCTGTATCAGCAAAAGCAGTAAATACAATGACTTTTTTATTTCCTACATTTATCGGATTATCAATTTTATAATTGATTATCCGTTTTAATTCAAGAAGCTTTGCATCACGTTCAACAGTGATTTTTCGTGCATCATCAAAGATAAGCTGTAGTTTATCAGCATCATCCGATAAATCCTGACGCCATTTTACTAAATCCATATCCTGCAATAACACCTTAACTTTATTTCCAAACAGCATATTGTCAAGGTCATTATCATCAAGGTCAATATCTTCAATGCTTATATTATCGATTATATCATACTGATTGTTGTCAATAATAGATATAGTATCTTTAATACGTCCGAGTATCTTTTCAATAGTTAAAGCAAAGGAGTATATGGAGCTTTCCATTCTTTTGAGAAGTCCCACACGGATAAGTCCGATAAGGCTTGCTTCACGGTCTGCCTGCTTGAATACAGACTGACCCGAACCTACCGACATATCGTATTTACGCTCATACTCTGCACGCTTTTCGGGAAGAACATAAGAAAGTGGAGAATACAGACCTAATGTCAGCTTTTTAATCTGCTTATTTACCTTTTCAATAGGAGGAAATTCTCCAAGCGTATCAATATCAGCATAAACATTATCAGGCTTTCTTCTTTCGGGGAATTTACCTATTTCAGATGAATCATAATATTTTTCAATGTGCTTTCTCGAACGAGCTATAGTAAGCGTATCAAGTAGCTTGAAATAATCAACATTCATCATCTCAACAAAGCTTTCCGTTGTACGCTTTCCATCAGGAAGTTCTGACCATCTGTTAAATACAGTCTGTGCCTTCTTCAATACTTGTTCAATGCTTGCAATACCTACATCAGATAATGCTGTATCTTTTCCTTCTGTAATAAAGGCAATTTGATTCTTTATATCATTCATACGATTATTTACAGGTGTAGCGGACAACATAAGCACCTTTGTTTTTACACCTGACTTAATAATTTCATTCATCAAACGCTCATAACGTGTTACTCTGCCTTTAACAGGAGGGTTGTTTCTGAAATTGTGGCTCTCATCAATTACAACAAGGTCGTAATTTCCCCAGTTTACTGTTTCAAGAGGAATATCGCCAGTATAACCACTTGTTCTGCTTAAATCCGTATGATTAAGTACATCATAGTTAAATCGGTCAGAAACAAAAATATTTCTCTTGTCATTTCTGGTGTATACAGACCAGTTGTCGTGGAGTTTTTTGGGAGTAAGCACAAGAACACGGTCGTTGCGAAGCTCATAATATTTAATAATTGCAAGTGCAGTAAAGGTTTTACCAAGACCTACACTATCGGCTATAATACAGCCGTTATATCGTTCAATCTTATCAATAGCACCAATAACACCATCACGCTGGAATTTATAAAGTTTATTCCAGATGAGAGTTTCCTTGATACCTGTTTGGGTCTTTACAATATTATCTTCGGTAAGCTCACCGAGATATTCCCTGAATACATTATAAAGGGTTATAAAGTAAATGAATTCGGGAGTGTTCTCTTTATAAAGCACCTGCATATGTTCAAGAACCTTTTCCTTGACATCTTCCACAGCAGCAGAATTGTTCCAGAGTTCATCAAACATCTGCAAATATACAGATGTAAATTCATTACCATACATACAGGTATTAGAGTCAATACGGTTTGACGGAGTAATACCTAAACCGTCAGTTGTAAAGTCAACAGAGCCATTTATGCAAATGCTGTCAACATCATTATCAATATGTATCAGACGAGGTTGAGCAGGATTCTCTCCTTTCAATGATTTTATTTCAGCTTTTTTAGAAAGCCACTCTGCACATTCCTTGGCAATAGCGGATTGACGCATTTCATTGCGAAGCTTCATTTCAAACTCATTGCCAGAAATATTTTTTTCGTTGTGCTGGATATAAAATTCTCGCTGAACTTCATTGTCTGATTTTACAAAGGACGGTTCAGTAAACAGAAATCTAAGTTTATCGATTTTGGAAAGTTCCTTTTTAAGTTCAGCATAGGCATATATTGTGAAATAAGCAGATATTACGGAAAGCTTAGAGCCTTTTATAACGTTCTCTCGGAGTTCGGTAACAACTTTTCCGTTTTTCTTATTATCAATAATTTTAGGTGGTTTCATATCATACCTCCGAACTTACAAATTCGCACAAATCGCTTATATCAGCATTAAGAACCTCTGCTATTTTTAGCATTACAGTCAAAGAGACAGGTTCATCATGATTCAGACGAGTCATTGTACAGCTTGAAAGGTTAGTCATTCTGCGTATATCGGCTTTTGTCATCTTCTTATCAATAAGTAGTTTCCACATTTTGTTGTAAGATACTCTCATACAATTCCTCCATATCAAATTTCTTTTATATTTATTATATCACATTCACAACTAAAATTCAATAAAAATATCTAAAATTCGACATAGCAAAATAGTATGTAGCTACTTATTCTCTTTATCAATTGATGAAGATGAGTTTGTCAAGTAGAAAGTGCATAAAAGGGGCTCGAAAATGTCATAGCTGAATAGCTCAATTGTGAATTTGTTTTCCGCCTTGACAAATTGTAGCATATACGTGCAAACTGCGTCAACAACAAGGGCTAACGCCTGTGCTACGCACATTGTTGACTCAGCTTACACTTATATGCTTGTATACAATTAAGGCGAAAATGAGCAAATATGAACACATTCATATTTTATTCACAGAAGCCATTTCTATGCACTTTTCATTTGGCGAACACAATGAAGATTATTTTAAATAAAAAGCAAATATTTGATATAGATATGATTACATTTGTTAGAAGCAGTATCTAAAAAAAGCAAATCAACTATAGGAATAATAAGAATACATATATTAGTGTATATTTCGCTCGACTACCACAACCACATAGAGTTTTTGCACACATTGCCAGTGACTGGCAAAATATCCATCGCATAATAGATACCAAAGAAATACTCAGACTTAACAGTATCAATCTCTTGAACTAAGTCATATTCTTACAATGAAAAACGGACAGCATATTATAAATGCCATCCGCCTTCGTTTTTAATCTATACTTTCACCATTACGCTTCTTGGACTTATCGTTGCACTTATCAGACTTTTTCTGAGAAAGACGCATAGCCTCTTTTTTCAGCTTTGCACGTTCAAAGTAACAAGTTTTTTCTTTTTTAGGAGCGTTTTTCTTAGCTTCAATAGCAGCCTGATTGAGTTCTTCAGTAAGTGTTTTTAAGCGAAATTCCTTTGTGTCAAGTTCGTCAGCCTGCGGAAAAGGTTCTGATACTATCTTTTGTGCTTCATTGAAGTCTACACGCAGTTTGGTGAGGTTTGTATTTGTATCGCTGATTTTACGGTCAATATTGTACAGAGAGCCTTCAAGTCGCTTAAGGTTGTGAGCAAAACTCTCAATCAGTTTCGTCGAATGTAGATATGCACCTTTTATTGTTGCTGTTACACCACTGCCCATCGCCGGACTGTTCATAGTAACAGATAAAGGAAATCCTTGAAACTCACCGATTTGAACTGAATTATCAGCTACCCTTATATTCAAAACTGCATCTTCAAATGCCTTAGCTGCTTCTTTTCTGTCCGTATATTCAGTTTCACCTATAGTGATTCTGAATACGGGTAGTTTTGTTTCTTCATCAATCGGAAGCTTACGCAGATATTCTCTGTCAGAACGGAGATTTTCAAGTGCGTTATTTAAGCGTTCTTCACGCTCCGGAAACACCTTGATTTTATCTTCCATTTCATAAACAGTATTTTTGTACTCAGCTTCAAGTGCCTTGAGTTCCTTAACATCGTTATCAAGCATAAGCTTTTCCTTGATACGTTCATCACCTGTGCAAAGAGCCTTGATTTCTGAATATGTAAGTGCCTGTTGGTCAACATCTTCACATTTTCTTGCAGGCTCTTTTGAAGTCATAATCTGCGAAATAAACTTCTGCTTGTTCTCCAAGGTCTGATAGCTGTATGCATCGAATGTACCCTTTGTTACATAGCGATAAATCTCAACATTCTTGTTTTCATTGCCCTGTCGGATAATTCGTCCTGCACGTTGTTCGAGGTCAGCAGGTCTCCACGGAATATCTAAATCGTGAACAGCAATAAGCTTTTTCTGTACGTTTGTACCTGTACCCATTTTCGCTGTACTACCAAGCAAAACACGCACTTCACCTGAACGAACTTTATCGAATAATTCTGATTTCTGTTTCTCAGTTTTAGCATTATGAATGTAGGCAATTTCATTTTCCGGAATACCTTTATCAATAAGTTTCGCCTTAATATCATCATAAACGCAGAAGTCGCATTCTTCTTCAAGTGAATCACGCTCCGCAGAAGATATTTCATCATTAGAATTATCATCAGCTTTTTCTGCGTCAGTTGTATTCTTATGGGGAACACCAAGGTCACAGAAGATAATCTGTGTAAGCTTTTCCTCTGAGGTTTCAGCGTGAATACGAACTACATTTTCTACACATTGATTTAACTTAGTATTAGGGTTATCCTCAAATGACGGGTCAATCAGACGAGGGTCAAGACCGAGTTTACGTCCATCCGAGGTGATTTTAAGCATATTATCAATACTTGGGTCTACATTGCCCGAATTGATTGCATCTGCTCTTTCAGAAAGTTCATCAACGAGTTCTTTTTGAAACGATGTTGCTTCAACAGTGACTACCTTATATTCACAATCGGGAACATCAAGTTTAAGCGAATCAGATGTGCGAATATCTGCAATCTGCTTGAACATAGACATAAGTTCAGGCAAGCCGGTATAGTTAGCAATACGTGTTCTTTCCTTAAAGCCATTGCCTGCCGGTTTAAGTTCCCAATCTGTCTTTTGTTCTCCGAAAACTGTTACCCAGTTATCAAAATGCTGTAATCCTTTTGATTTAAGATAATCATATTCAAGATAACGCATCATTGTGTGCAGTTCTGTTACGGAATTGGAAAGTGGCGTACCCGTTGCAAAAACCACACCTTTTCCATCTGTTTTTTCATCTAAATAACGACATTTAAGATATAAATCAAGTGCTTTCTGTGATGCAGAATTTGAGATACCCGAAATATTGTTCAGCTTTGTCGGACAAAACAAATTCTTAAACTCGTGTGCCTCGTCTATGAACAGCTTGTCTACACCTAACTGTTCAAATGTGATAGTATCATCGTGATTCTTTTGCAGTTTATCAAGCTGTTTATCGAGAGATTTTTTAGTTCTCTCCATAGCCTTAATCTGAAATCTACTGCCCTCACTCTTATTAAGTTCTTCAATACCGAGAAGAATATCATCAATCTGCGACTGCAGCTCCATTTCCTGTCGTTCCTTTGAAATGGGAATCATACCAAGCTGAGAATGACCGATAATAACTGCATCAAAATTGCCTGTAGCAATCTTAGCAAATAACTGCTGTCTGTTTTCTTTCTGAAAATCCTTTTTTGTTGCTACAAGAATATTTGCAGAGGGATATAGTTTCTGAAAATCGTCACCAATTTGTTCTGTAAGATGATTAGGTACGGCAAAGAGTGACTTTGTACAAAGTCCAAGCCTTTTACTCTCCATTGCTGTCGCAATCATTTCAAAGGTTTTACCCGCACCAACGCAGTGTGCAAACAGCGTATTACCGCCAAACATAGCGTGTGCAATAGCATTTTTCTGATGTTCGTGAAGCTTAATATCGCTATTCATCATCGGGAATTTAAGTGCAGAACCGTCATATTCACGAGGACGAGTGGAATTAAAAAGGTCGTTATACTTGTCTACAATTTCTTCACGTCTTGTAGAATCCTTGAAAATCCATTTCTTGAATTCATCACGGATTTTATCAGCTTTTTTCTGTACTACTCTTGTTGCATCAATGTCAACCACACGTTTTTCCTTGACATCGCCCATACCGTCAGGTACTTCTATAGTTTTGTAAATTTTAGGCTCTTTGAGATTAAGAAGATGTTCCATAATCTCATATGCACCCATTTTTCTTGTACCATACTGCTGCATAGCAATAACAGACTTGTCGTAGCTTTTGTTGCCGATGTGCCAACTTCCCGAATGTTCTGAATATTCAGCTGTTATCAGCTTAGGTCTTTGCCATACCGGATGATGTACATCATTACGATGCTCCCTCGGAGTCTGGAATGTTTCATACATAAACTGTTCGTAATACTTCGGGTCAATCCAAGTAGCACCAAGTTTTACATCTATATCTCCTGCTTTTAGCGGAGTAGGCATTGCAGCTTTCAGAGCGTTTACATTTACTATAAAATCCGCATCATATTCAGCTATTTCTTCTGCTATACGAAGTTTTTCACGAATATCCCCTGACAAATACTCACTTGCAGTCTGATATGCGTTTTCAGAATGTGGAATCTTATAGATTTCTCCCTGTAAATCGTGTTTCAGTTCATCTTCTGTCATTCCTGTAAGATTTGACATATATTCAAAATCTACTCCTGCACGTTCCGCAATGGAGAGCGTGAGGGCTTCAATTCCTGTTTCAACGTGTTCAACTGCCTTTGGTGGCTGAATGGTACGCTTAAAGAAAATATCGGATTTTTCAATCAGTTTCGTTTTGTCATACTTCTTTTCAAGACCTGCCACAAGATTATACGACACATCATCAGAGAAGTACCTCTTATTAGTCTGGCTGTGGATAAGTCCATATTTCTTGTAGAAATCATCATAAACTGCGTTTAACTGAACTTGTAATCCTTTGATAATATCATCTGATTTGTTGAGTTCCTGTGCATCGAGCAGTTCACGAGTAATATCACGAAGAGCAATAAATGCTTTTGCCCTCTTAAACTGCGAATTTTTCGCATCATAACGGCAATGACATACAGCATTATTAGTCTTGAAATAGATGTTATTATCCTTTTCAAAAAAACTGTAATTACGCAGATTTGAGGGGATTTCAATTGTTTTCCCCTCTGATGTTTTAGCATATACATCTTTTGCTTTATCATCGGAAATGGTTGCAGTCAATTTTGATACTGCTGTATGAATCTGTTCTTTAAGGTCTGCACCTTCTTCAGCTATTACCATTGTACCTGAGCCGTAAAGCTTATTTCCCTCTACTACCTTACCAAGTACCATATCGGGATTTTCAGCAAAATAGCTGTTAATTGGCAAACCTTCCTCTGTTTCTCCGATTGAAATCCAGTTCAGTTCATTTTCTCTTTCGGGTGTTTCAGCACCTTTTTTCTGTAAAAAGATAATATCCGTTGTAACTTCCGTACCTGCATTTTCCTTAAAAGCACCGTCTTTACCACCCGGCAATCGAATTGCACCAATGAAATCAGCTTTTTCAGCCAATGCTTTTCTTGTACTCTCATCTCGTTTATCGAGAGTTCCTGCCGACGTTACAAATGCAACAATTCCTCCATCCTTAACTTTGTCGAGAGTTTCAGCAAAAAAATAATCGTGAAGCTTGGTAGTATTATGCTTATTATCCTTGAAACTGAGTTCGCCAAAAGGAACATTACCAATAGCCACATCAAAACTGCCGTCCTGAAAATTATTATGCTCAAATCCTTTAATAGCAATATCAGTGTCAGGATACAACTGTTTTGCAATTCTTCCTGAAATACTGTCAATTTCCATTCCATACAGCTTACTGTCTGCTCTCATTTCTTCCGGCATACGTCCGAAAAAGTTTCCGATACCCATTGCCGGTTCAAGTACGTTACCGCCCTCAAAACCAAAATTGGCGAGTGCTTCATATATACCGTCAATAATAGTAGGAGAAGTAAAGAAAGCATCAAGTACAGACGCTCTTGCGGAACTGTATTCCGATTCTGTCAGCAAATCCTTAAGCTGTGTATATTCCTTTTCCCAAGATGAATTATCCTTATCAAAAGCCTGCGGAATACCGCCCCAGCCAACATACTGAGCAAGCACATTTTTTTCTTCAATAGTTGCAGAGAGTTTTTCATTTTCAAGTGTTTTTAAGGTTTCAATAGCTGATATATTATTCTTAAATTTTGTTTTAGCACCGCCATTTCCAAGATTATCATCTGTAATTGTAAAGTTCTCAGCCTTTTCAGGTGCTTGGCTTTTAACTTCTTCAATTGCAATTTCATTTTTGCCGATATAATCATAGAGGTTACTATCAAGAATCTTGCTGTACGGAATATTTTGTGTGATTACAAATCCGTCACTTTCACGCTGAACTGTACAATCTTCTGTATACCACGGCAAAGCACCAGTCAGACCGACAATCTCGGAAATTTCACCTGTTTCACGATTTCTGAATCTATCACCAATCTGAACAGTATCAATTGTAATTTCAGGTTCTGTGCTGATTATTGATTCTGAAACATCATTAATATTTTCAGTATAACCGTATTCACTAAGGATTTTACGAGCATTTTCTCTGCGTATTTCTGTTGTTTCATCGTAATAGTCAGCGTTTATGCCCTCATTAAGTTCAAATCTTGCATTTCGAATACGACTGTCAATATCATTCTGTGTGATATATTCACCTTTATCAATAATACCTGATGTCATTTCGGCTACGTCAGACCAAGTGAATTGAAATTTTTCATCGCTTCTGAGAGTAAAATACATACCTTTTGAATCGTGGTCAACAAAGCTGATTACATCGTCACCGCTATGACCGCCTATGCCGTACTCATTTTTGAGAAAGTCTGCAAACTCTTTGTTTGTAGGCTTTTTTTCATCATAAAACTGCTTCACACGAAATTTACCGTCCTGAAAACCTGTGCCACGCATAATCTCATCGTGAAGTGCTGTAAATCTGTTTACACCACCTACAAAAAGTCCCTCTGCAAATTTTTCCTTATTCTGTTTAGGTTTATTCTTTTCTCCAATCGGAACGGAATCTCCGAAAAGTGTAAGCTGTTCCCCTTGAATATCAGGTATTTCGTGAAATGGTCTGTTGTCGCTTGCATTTTCGCTCTTTTCGATTTCTTCGATAACATCATTGTCAATGAAAAGCGGTGCATCTTCTTCAATTTCTGAATATTCGGGAGTATTTTTATCAACCTCAGAAATATCATTCATATGATTTTCTTCACGTTTCGGAGGATTGATTTCATAAGATTCTTCTATAAGTACAGAATAACCATTTTCACGCAGTTTGTCGGCATAATCGTCTTTGACAGAATCGGGGAAACCAACCATATCTTCACCGTTTTTCGCAGTAAGGTGCAAATCAAGAATGTCAGCTGCTATCTGTGCATTTCTGCCGTACATTTCATAGAAATCACCGACTTTCCGCATTGTTATCGGACCCAAGTCTTTTTCCTGTACAACAGTTTCAGCCTTTGATATGATTTCAAAGCCTTTGGAATTCATTTCGTCCTGCCAACCTTTATATGAAAAAATATCAGAAGTTCCAAGGAGTACTCCGCCATAGTCCGGTGCATCAAGGTCTTTGAGCATAATGCTGTTTTCATCAATTTTTTCAACCTCTCTTCGATTTCCGTCATAGAAAATAATATCTCCTACGGCTAAATCTGCAACAGTAGGTTTATTCTGTTCTGATTCTGTTTGAACAGGATTTTCAGCCTTTAAATTATCAAAAACTTCCTGTTCTTCAGCAATAATAGGACTTTTCTCTGTTTTCGGTTCAGATTTAAAGTTATATTTCATTTCAGCGATAGATGCAAAAGCTTTTTCGGTATTGTCCTCATCACCGAGAATATTATAAAGTGCTGATTTTATTTTCTTCTGCTTAATGTCATTTGTTTTCCAATCTGCCATAACAGCACTATCAAAGGCATTTATAAGCTTATCAGCAGTTTCCTTTGAAATATCAGGAAAAGTATCTTTCAAATCCTCAACTGTTCTGTCGTGAACAATATCGTTATATTCGTCCCTGAAAAGCTTGATAAAAGCATCACCCAACTCACTATAACTAAATGTACGTTCTGCATTTTCATATTTTGCAGTTATAAGTTCATCACCATATTCTACAGTAAATTCATTATCGTGAGAAGTTGTAAAATGATTCTTTGCACCGAGCAAACCCATTGAGAGTTCCTTGCGTATATCTTCATCATTGTTCATACGACGAATTATATCGGAAAGTTCTGTTTCTTTTAACCCGTTGCCGTAAATTGATTTTTCGCTGGGAGCGTATTTATCGTTGTATCCTTCCTCAAACATACGATAGCCGATACTTTCAATCTCATCCCACGCAAGAACAGATTTTGCCATAAAAGGTGTAATAGCACCTTCAAGGAAAGCAAGTTCCTTTTCAGTAAGTTCAGGCTTATTTCTGTTTGCAAGAAATTCTGTTACATCCCCTGCATCAAGCTGATTATTCAGAATATCACAATACTCACGGATTTCATCGGGTGTAAAGGTTTCATCAATTACTTCAATATTTTCCTTTGACATACCCTGTGCAAACATTTCAGAAATTATAGATTTCTGCTCATCGCTGAAATTATGCTCCGATAAGTAATCATCAAGTTCAGCTATATTATCAATTTCAGCCTTGAAATCAAGAATGTCATTAAGTGCGGAATATTCACCGTAACGCTCAGAAACTGATTGTGCAAGATAGTCATTGACAAGTGAAAGCATCTTATCAAACTGCTGTTCTGTCAATTGTGAAGTGAAAAAGTTATCAAGATGTTCGTGAATGTCCTCTACTGCAAATCTGTGAATAACAGCTGAAAGCTTTTCAAGTCGGTAATCATCAATTCCACAGTCTTTAAGAGCGTGAATTATATCAATCTCACGCTGTGCATTTTCCATTGCTCTGTAAAATGCGGTATAATCTTCCTTTTCCACGGTAAAAATGACTTTGCTGTCACGAATAATACCGCTGTACTGTGCATTTGTATCAAGATAAGGCTGAATTTCCTTATACTGCTCAGGTGTCAGCTTTGAATAATAGTACTGTCGCTGTCTTATATCACGATATGACTTATTACCGATAATTTCATCAGCTTTGGTATTAGTTGCAAACTGCTTACGCATTTCCGCAATACTTTGCTGAATCGTCTGAACGTGGGAAATATCCGCATTACTTACGGTAAGAGTGGCTTTGCCGTTGGGATATATTCTGCCTGAAAACTTGATATTTCTTGAAAGCATAATTTCAGCCATTTTAAGTGCAGTATCGCTGTCAGCAGAAACGTACTGCTTATTGGGAATATATCTGTATTCCGTGTTTCCGATGATATTTTTCTGCGGTGGAATATATGCTACGTTCGATTTACGTGCAGAAAGATTTTCATTTCCTGTAATCTGTTTTAGCCAATTCAAATCCTTATCATTAACAGCCATTACAACTTTACTTTCCTTTGCGTATGCAAAGTAATTGATACTTGAATTATCAAGCTGAGATTTCAGTTTGACAAAAGTATCTTCATTCATAGAAATCAGCGATTTTTCTCTGTTGTCAGTTGCATCATTCCACATTTTGTTGCCATAAGTATTCATTTTACTTTCCCTCTCTTTCTCATTTTGAATACCCCGAAGCATATCATTCCAATCCTTGTATTTATCTTCGGGAACAATACGTTTCATTTGTGGATATTCCGACATTAATCTTTCTGCAAATAGTTTTCCTGCATCATCATTATCTGAACACAAATAGACATTTTCGGAAGATATTCCGTAACGTTTCATAGTATCGAGTACAATGGACGGTTTCACACCCATCATCGAAACAAGTCTGCAATCATCGGGATTTTTCATTTGCAGATATGAAAGCATATCAATTGCACTTTCAAAAAACATTGCATTTTCGCCTTTTCCACGGATAATTTCAAATCCATATCCCCTTGCAGAGCCTGTGGCAATGCTTTTGAATTTATTTTCTGTTGATGTGCCGACTTTTTCAGCACCCACAAGTCTATTATTTTCGTCAAAAATCTTGAAAACAGCATTTCCTGTTTTCTGTTCCTGTACAATTTTCCCCTCACGTACAAGACCTGCAATAAGAGCGTATTCAAGACCTCTTGTTCCGCACAAATATCCGAAAATACGTTTACTCTCTGTATCTTCAAGGATTTTAATATTTTGTTTTTCAAGCGTTTTATTTTTTGAATCACTGATGTGTGATAAAACGTATTCCCTCTCGCAGCGTTCACCATTAAGAGTTTCTACAGCTGCGACAAAGGTTTTGCCCATATACTGTTGCAGAAAGCTGATATTGTCACCGCCTTCGCCGGTACTAAAACGATACCATTTACCACGCTCTCCATTGATATTATCTTTGATGTGCAGGCTGTCGTGTTCCTGCCACACAAACTCTCTCCCTGCCTTTTTCAGCGGAAAACCGTTTGAAATGAGGAATGACGGAAGATTAACCATATTCGCTCTGTTTATCTGTTCTTCCGTAATTTTCATTACTCTAACCCTTGATGCTTATCTTTGGTAGGTGTGTTCTGTCTGCCTTTATTTTTTATCCGCTGTGCTTCTTTTTTCAATTTGTCACGAGAAAAAAATGCTCTTTGATTTTGCTTTTTGGGAACTGCTTTATCAGATTCAAAACATTTTTCTGCAAATTTGTCTTTAATAGAAGATGATGCCTCCATATATGACTTTTTATTACGATTTGAAACAGTAACGACTACAGTATCATTTTTAAGAACAGCAGCTGAATACGGGATTTCTTTCGTTTCTAATTCCTTGATTATCCCACGAGCTGCTTCTGTAGATTCAATGTTTGTGAATTTCTCATCGGGTTTCAGACTTTTAAAGTATTGCGGATTGATTTTTCTTAATGGCTGAATTTCACTTTTAGGCGGACGCTGAAAATCACGGGTTGCAGTCTTTCCGATAGATACCTGCATAATATCATTAAGTGCAGGAACATCCTTTTCATTAACTGTGATATTCACCTTATCATTTCCACGAGATACAGCTGAAAACTGTATATCAGCCTTTGAAAGTTCTGTCATAACTGTAATTGCCTGTTGCTTCGTCATTGATTCAAAGTGACATTCATCTTTTGAAAGACTTCTATAATATTCAGGGTTCACCTTAAAGGAATCCTTTTCAATTAATGCCGAAAAATCAGTCAGTTTATAATCATCTTTTGTATTTTCAATGTTGTCTAAAGCTTTATTTATAGCGTTAAGCTGTTCTTCAATTTTAGGGATTTCCTTTGCCGTATCCTCTTTAATGCTTTCCATAATATATTTATTGCCCACAACATCCTTCATAGCGGAAAGAGTTTCCGATAATTCCTTTTTTGTAGCTTCAAGTTCGGCTTTAGAGCCGTTGTTGATAATACCGTCAATTGAATTGTAGTCATCTTCAAGCTGTACTTCTGCATTATCGAGATAATTGAATTTATCAGCAAGACGGGCAATTTCTGATTTATCAAGTCCCTCAACCTTATCAGCGGAGTTAAAGATATTTTCCGCAACATCTGTAAGTCTGATTTCTTCCTTATCAACTGCTTCTGCAACTGTTTCAGATGTAACAAGCATTGTCGCATCAACAACATCATTTGTCTGCTCGGCAAAGTGATTATCAGGACGTGAAAGCTTATGTACCTTATCTTCAAGTGCATCAATTCTTTCACTTATGTTTGTAATTTTCTCTTGCAGATTATACTTGTCAACAGCTGAAATATGGGGATTGTTGTATTCCTCAATAAGCTTCGATTTCTGCTCATTCAAAGCTGAAATCTTATCGTTAAGGCAATAAGTATTCGATTTATTCAGCCTATCCATAGCATCGGTGAAAACCTCTCTGCGTTCCTTATTTAATTTGATAGAAAAGCTTTTTAATACGTCATTTAAAGCAAGAACACGATTCAGCTTATGTTCAATACCGTCACGCTTATTGGTAAGCTGTGTGATTTTACTCTTATGCTGTTCAATTTTCTTCTGTCTTGTGGGAATCTTGTTTTCTCTGATATCCGCAATTTTCTTTTCATTTGATTCAATCAGCTTTTTTACAACAGGAATACTGCCTAATGTATTCTTCAGCATTGTATTTCTGTCCTCAAGCCTGTCAGCCTTTGCGGTCAACTTCTCAATCTTCGTTTCATTACGAGCGATTTTATCCTCACGAACAGCAATTTTCTCAGTCAGAGTGTTGATACGGTTTTGATGAATCTCTGCTTTTGTACTTATAATGGGAAGAAGTTTCTGTGATTTTTTGACGCTATTTTCCTGTGAAGTCTGATCAGCTTGTCTGCGCTTATCCTCATCATTTTCAAAAAAGAAATCTTCTTTTTTATGCTTATTATCATCCTGTACGGGCATTATTTTAATCTCCTTTCACGTTCATAGTGTTCTCTGGTTTCTCTATGTATCTGATTTGTATTTTCAATACGTTTACGAAACACATCAGCCGATACATAATGTTCCTTTGTGTTGCCGAGATTAACGATTTCTTCAAGCTCACGCTTTATAGTTGCAGTATCACAATACCACAAGTCAACATATCTCTTACATAGTATCTCCTGTACCTCATCGGGACGAGATTTCAGAAAGCTGACCGATGTACTGAGAATTTCTGCTATTTCGGGAAGCAACGATTTATATATGCTTGTATCTGTCACACGATTAAGTTCAGCAACTATTTCATCAAAGACACCTGACATCACTTTTCTGATGATTTCATTTACATTTTCCTCAAAGTCAGCATTATAAATAACTGAAATTTCAGATTCGTTATATTTCGCAAAGAATGGAATATGACACTTTTCAAGGGTAAGAACGATTATTTCACCTTTATCTGTGATTATTTTTTTGCAAATTCTGTTCTGAATCCTCTGTATATCTGCTCCCGCTGTACGCATCTCACTCATAATTAATTACCCCTTTAAGATGATTAATCAGTTCGAATTTAGAGTAAATATCATTTTCCATAGCATAGATACCACACAGCTTCACTTGTGTATCATAAGGCAACTCCTTCAGCTTAACAGCAGATATGCCAATCAGATTTGCTATAGTATTGATTTCCATAACCGCAAGAGCCTTATTTATAATCTCAAAGAAAAGATTTGTATTACTGCTGTCTGCAAGATACTCATAAGCCAATTCTTTCTGAGTATCAAAATCAAGGCTTTTAAGGGTATTAACAGAAATCCCGGTATCCCTTGCTAAATCATTCAATGTATGCAATACAGTACCTTTGATACGGTAGTTTTCAAGTTCAGAGTAAAGCATCTTTGCATCATCTTCATTATTAACCTCGATACATTCAAGTACATTCTGCATAGAATCAAGAATATCTACAGGCATTGAATAGATATTTTCTACGGTAACACCAAGAATTTCAGCAATTTTCGCTGTCTGTTCGTTTTTCATCTTTAAAAACTCCTTTCAGTTTTCCATTGATAATTGACCTTGCCGTTATAAGTATTTATAACAACTTCGGGTAGAACTACGATTTTCTGTCCCTTAGCTGTACAGCTTATTGAATTACCCATAAGCAGACTTTTTATCTGTGATTCGGAAAGTTCTTTACCATACACTTTGCCAATATTCATACCGCATTTTCCTTTGCAGTAATAACCAAACTTGCCTTTTACTACATCACTTTTGCATTTTGGACATTTACCGATAGGTTCAGTTTTCGTATCCACAAATGATACTGATGAATCAGCAGAGCCATATTTCATACAGAGTGAACGGATAAAGCTCTCAATTTCAGCCATAAAAGTATCAGCAGAATACTGTCCGTTTTCAATCTGCTGTAACTTCATTTCCCAATCAGCAGTAAGTTTAGGCGATTTCACTTCATCAGGAACAACATTAATGAGGTTAATTCCCTTATCTGTTGCAATTATCTGTTTCCCCTTTCGTTCTGCATATCCTTTTGATACAAGTCCCTCAATAGTGGCAGCTCGTGTTGCAGGAGTTCCAAGACCTTTCTTTTCAGAGTTTTCGTCATAATCTGCTTGCCCTGCGTGTTCCATAGCCGAAAGTAAAGTATCTTCTGTATATGGTTTTGGCGGTGATGTGAAATGTTCGCCTTTGCTTGCTATGACACTAAATTGCTGTCCCTCTGAAATCATAGTCAAGGATTTAGTATCGTCCTTATCCTCATACGATTTCACTCCATACCTTTTCCAACCAATTTGTATAATCGTTTTTCCATTTGCAGTAAATTCAGTATTATTGCATATTGCCGTAACCTTGACCGCTTCGTACTTATGGACAGGAGCAGATGCAGAAATCAAACGAATTACAATAAGTTTAAGGATATTTCTTTCAGCAGTAGGCAGCTTATTTATATCAATAGTTCCTATATTGACTGTTGGAATAATAGCGTGATGCCCCGTTACCTTGCTGTTATTGATACAGCGTGAAATATTGGCATCATTCACATTACCGAACTGAAAAACTCTTTCAATTACACCGATAATATCAAGTGTTGATTGAGCCATATCATCACTAAGGTATTGACTATCGGTACGGGGATAAGTCACGACTTTGCCCTCATAAAGCGATTGCACACAATCAAGTGTCTGCTGTGCTGTATAGCCGTAAACCTTATTGGCATCACGCTGTAACGTGGTTAAATCGTAGAGTTTCGGCGGATTGACCGTCTTGATTTCACACTTAACAGAGGTTACAACAGCTGTATTGCCATTACAAGCGTTTACAAGAGAAGCAGCGACATTTTCATTATCAATTCTTGCAGAAGAAAGAGTAAAAGTACCGCAATCAAGGTCAGCTGTAAAATACTTCTGCTTGACGAAGTTTCGCACATCATTGTCACGCTGAACAATCATTGCAAGTGTAGGTGTTTGCACTCTGCCAAGGCTAAGCCTGTCGTTATAACGACAAGTGAAAAGACGAGAACCATTCATTCCTACAAGCCAATCTGCTCTTGCACGGGAATATCCTGCGTTATACAGATTATCATAGCAATTCATAGGCTTCATATTTGTAAGAGCCTTTTTTATAGCTGATTCTTCAAGGGAAGATACCCACAGACGTTTCACAGGCTTGCGACAGCCGATTTGGTTGTATACATATCGGAAGATACATTCACCCTCACGGTCAGCATCAGTTGCACAGATTATTTCCGTGACATCATTCCTGAACATAAGGTTTTTGAGAATGTAAAACTGTTCCTTTGCATTTTCTGATACCGTGAACTGCCAGTTTTCAGGAATCATAGGGAGCTGCGAAAAACTCCATTTAGCGGCCCAGCTTTCACAATAATCGTTGGGATATTTAAGTTCTACAAGGTGTCCATAGCACCAAGATACGATGCAGCCGTTCCCCTCAATATATCCTTTGTTCTTGTTGTCTGCCTTGACGACAGGACTTATTTCACGGGCAACCGAGGGTTTTTCGGCTATAATTAAAATTGACATAGAAAACTTCCTTTCTTTTACGAAATTTCTATTTCCCAAAATTGAAAAAAACTTGATTTTGGGAAATAGATGTGATATAATAATATTATTAAGTAGCAGAGGTGATTTGCAAATGAAACTTATTGAAAGAAAAAATTATCTTGATAAGATTATTAGTGTTATGGGAACACCCGATATTAAGGTGATAACAGGTGTCAGACGTTCAGGAAAGTCAAAATTGCTTGAAGCATTCAAAAAATACGTTATTAGTGAAAATCTTGATGCAAATATCATTCATATTAACTTCAATCTGCCTGAATTTGAGGAGCTAACAGAATATCATAGACTGTACGATTATATCAACGAACACTATGCAGACGAAAAAGAAAACATCGTTATGATTGATGAGATTCAGATGTGTACCGATTTTGAAAAAGCTGTAAACGGTTTACACGCATCGGAAAAATATGATATATATATCACAGGCTCTAATGCTTTTCTGCTTAGTTCAGACCTTGCCACACTCTTTACGGGACGAACATTTGAAATTAAAGTATATCCATTTTCCTTTGTCGAGTATATCAAGTATTTTGGAACTGAAAATATCTATGATTCCTTTGATAAATACGTTCTTGAAGGTGGTATGTCCGGTTCCTATCCATACAAGGAATATGAAGCAAAATACGACTATATTGCCGAAATCTTCAATACGCTTATTGTCCGTGACATTCGCAAAAAATATAAAATCCGTAATCCTGCATTGATGGACAGGCTTGCCGATTTTCTTATGGATAATATCTCAAATCTCACTTCTTCGAGAAGTATTGCTGATACACTCAACAGCAATAAGGACAAGATAAACCATAAGACACTCGGAAACTATATCCAGTATCTCTGCAATGCTTTTGCATTTTATAAAGTTCCGAGATACGATATTAAGGGCAAGAAATACCTTACTTCAAATGAAAAGTATTATCTCAGCGACCATTCTTTCCGTTATGCAAAATTAGGTACAAAGAATATGGATTATGGTCGTACTCTTGAAAATATCGTTGCGATTGAACTTCTCCGCAGAGGATATGAGGTTTATGTCGGTATGTTGTACAAAAAGGAAATAGATTTTGTGGCTATTAAGCGTAATGAGAAAATTTATATTCAAGTTTCTGATAACATTACAGACGAAAAGACGTTTGAGCGTGAGGTTTCTCCGCTTTTAAAGATATCCGATGCATACCCCAAGATACTCATTGCACGAACAAGACACGATGAATATGATTATGAGGGTATCCGCATCATTGATATTGCAAATTGGCTTTCCGATTAAGTCTACTTCCCCAAATTGAAAAAAACTTGATTTTGGGAAGTAGAATAATTACCAAGCACAGCTTTTTACGGCTGTGCTTATTTTATTCAGGGACAGCAGCCTTTTTCTGTTCTTTTTCTTTAGCTTTCATAATCTTTACAAATTCACGATATTTGCGTGTATATTCATAGGATTTGCCAAAGACATTAATTGCAGCCTTGTAAAGCTTAGGCTCATTTTCTTTGATTACTTCAAGTTCCTCGTTAATATGAGGATTAAACGGACATCCCACACAGCCTGTGCGTTTTAGACCGTATTCCGTATAACAACGTGAATGTGTAACTCCATAGAAGTCCTCATAACACTTTTTATCGCTATCCATGTACCAGAATACAGGACGATATGTATCGCACCCTTTAGATTTGCTTTCAGAAAAACAAGTCTTATAACTTGCTGACCTGATACCTCCCTCAGATTTACGTATGCCTGTAATTTCCATATCAGCGTTCATTTCTTTTATGTACTTCTTTGCCGGTTTCTTTTTTGCATATTCACAGCATTTATTTGATATGGGAAAATCAGGCGGATTCTGCATAATAAATTCTTTCAAAAATCTGTTGCGGTTAATAGAAAATCTGCTTATCTGCTGTACACCTCCGTCTGTTGTGTAAATAGCATTACACCACCATTGAAGTGCAGTTTTGCAATTAGGATATTTCTTCAAAAGCACCTCTAACGGTTCATCTTCCCATTGAAAACCGTGAGCCTGTAAACGCATCATCTGTTCTGAAACATACTTTGACAGAAAAGGCACTCCATACTCCTTTACACAGGACGGAATTGACTTTACAGCCTTGATATGCTGAATCTTGATATTATACTTATCTTCAAGGAACTTCAAATGCTCCTTTGTAGCTTCGTATTCAAGGCCTGTATCAATCCAGTAATAATTTACTTTTCTGTCCTCATCGACATTATGAATAATATCAAGAACAATATCGCTGTCACTTCCACCACTGATACTGCACAGAACTAAGTTTCCTTCATTAATTCTGCGAATTGCCTTGGCATAACTGTCAACGATTGTATAATTCTCAGAATCAAAGGATTTGTTGTATGATTCATTAATCATCGTGCAACCCTCCTAAGATATGAGCAATTACATCTACTGTCCAGCCATTACCGATACATTTGTATCTTTGGGTATTGCTGATACCCATTGTGTAGTCATCTGGTAAAGTCTGTAATCGTTCAGCTTCAACAGGTGTAAGCTTGCGAATTATGTAATCACCATCAGGCAAATCAATCTTATACAGACCTGTTTTTGCACCCTGACCACCACCGTTTGCGGTTAGTGAAACTGACTTTCCGTAAACTGAATAAATACGTTGTCCTTGTCCTCCTTTACCGTATTCCCCAACACGAATTGGTTTAATGACAGGCTCAGCAACCATAGTTCGCTGTTTGCGTTCAAGTGTATTTCTGAATACTGCACCGTCATAGCTTGCAGTCATACAATAGCTTTTATCCTGCCAACCAATACCGCTTTCGAGAATATCTTTGAGCAAAATTCCTTTATCCTGCGGTTGAATAATACTTGGAATGTTTGTCCAATAACAGCGTTTACGATTTTGTGCTGATACTAAAGCTGAATTAATTATAATCGGCTGTACACCGAGTTTTTCTGAAATTTCAGCTTTGATATTCTGATGAATGGAGTAGTTGTTCTCATAAATGAAATATTGACATTGGGATTCTTTCAATGCCCTTACAAATTCCATAAACAAACGGAATCCCTCACCGTCAGCAGTTGTTTCTCTGCCTTTTTTGGCAACACTCCAGTATGTACAAGGTGAACCGCCTATCAGGAGATCATATCCCTTGAATTTCTTGAAATCTCCTTTGAATACATCGCCGTGATGAACAATATCGGGAAAATTGTTCTTTGATACGGCAATAGCATATTTGTCAATTTCAAATGCATCATATCTCTCTACAGGAAGATTAGCACGTTCAAGTGCCAATCTTCCGCAAGAGATACCGTCAAACAGACTGAGTACTTTCATTGGTTCTCATTCTGTCAGCATCATTGTATCCTTTCTTAAATCCCTTATTCTCACCAAAAATAAAGCAAATAAAACAAATTATACTCCCGATAAGTGCGACAGAAACATATTGCTTCTTATCTTTTAATGTGCGGAAACAAGTTTCAGTTTCAATGTTACCTGAACCTAAAACTGCCTGCACAGGCTTTGTGCCAAATTCTCTCTTTCTCATTGGCTTGTACCTCGTTCAGTTATTATTCAGTTATTTCTTCAGCAGAATCTTCACATTCTACTTTGTCGAGCAACTCAAAGTATTCTTCTTCAAGCTCATAATAATCATCTTCCAGTTCATCATACTGTTCTCTCAGCGTATTGATTTTATCGTCAACAATCTTAAATGTATCTTTAAGAGCGACTTTAGAAAGTTCAAATGCTGTAGAAAAGCCCTCATTAAAAGCCTTTCTCTTAATACAGCGGACAGCAATTGCAGAAGCAGTAATAAATCCTGTTACGATACCGATTTTTGTGTACTTGTTCATAATTAATTCCTCCTATTATTCGTTATCCTCATTGAATTCTTCATCATTATCATAGAAGTTGATATCCTCATCATCTTCCATTACAACATTATTTTTCTTAGCAGGCTTTTTCTTCATAATGAAGAATCCTGCACCGCCGATACACAGAATAACAGCTGCACCAATAATAAGATACATATTGTTGGAACTCATAGGCTTCTGCTCAGGCTTTTCCTGTTCAACTGTGTCGATATCGGAAATATCTGTTTCAATTGAATCTTCCCAATTTTCAGCAGAGGATTTCTCTTTGCTGAAAGCTTCAAATGCTGTTTCCTCAGCTTTCTTCACATTATTAATATCAATACCGCTTTCTTTTTCCTCATCTTTCATATAGATAAGAGCGTAAAGGTCAATGGCATCAACTTTATTGAGAAAATATACGTTATCTTCTCCATTTTCAGCTGAGTAATTGATAAGTACATAGAAAACGTGACCGTCCTTTGTGGTAACTGCAATAAACTGCATTTCTTCCGTGTTGTAAATGGTATGCTCCGACTTAATAAGCGTAGCATTGCCCTTGGTGTCGTAATAATCATCGCCGTAATAATCCGGACGGGCATTTTCGCCATTTTCCGCAGAGGCTGCATTTTCAGCATCTGCGACTTGGTTTATGTACTTCATAACTTCATCGGAATCAATCTTCGCAGAAGTATCATCTGCCTTACTTTCAGAAACCAATGTGCTTTCGGTTGCCTTTTCTTCCACCGTACTTTTAGATGTTGTCTGTTCTGTTGTAGTTTCTTCGGCAAAAGCTGTAACACCTACGCTTGCAGCTGCAAGTACAAGTGCGGAAAGTATCGCACTAAAAAATTGTCTTTTCATCTTCGTTTTCCTCCGTGTTTTTATAAATTTTCTCAAACATTCTTTCCAAATCCTCAACAGACATATTTCTGTCGGACATTTTCTTTTTCATTCTGACAAAGAAAGCGTAATCATCCGTAGTCATATCATTTTTTGCAATTTCAGTTTTGAAATTAGCATAAGTTAAACGGTCGATTTCAGCTAAAATCTCCTTACGCTTTGCAGTATCGCTTTTAATACGCTGTTCAAGTTGTTCTGCACGTTCTGTGAGCTTTTCAATTTTTTTATCATTACCTGACATTTAATCACCTACTTTTTAGTAAAATACAAGCCGAGGGTCAATAAAATCCCAGCCAATACCGTCTGTGTCAATTTCGACCTTAACGTGTATATAGTTATTAATAGCGTTCTGTACACTATCATCGCAATACTGATGTGATGTACTTTTTGCAAAGGCTTCACATTCTTCAAGTGTATCGCCTACGTTGAAATCATCTTTCAATATTACATTTGTTATGGTTACTTCCGTATCACGCTTTTTACCACCTGTACCGTCATACCAATACTCAACATCATCCTTTCGCAGAATAACCGTTTTTTTATCGTTATCATAGGATTCTATCTTACACTTGAATGGAGCATAAATGTCTATATTTTCACCGACAGCAATATCAATACCGTTATGCAAGTCTGAGAGTTTACAATGCCTGTAATTCCAACCTTGCATATCATAGCCATAACCGTTAAGTATCGTGCTTTCGTGAATTCCTGTACCTGTAAGACTTCTTAATGTCTGGTGATTTCCGTGAAGCGAAGAACTATCAGCACCGATAAGCAGATTATAATACTGTAATCTTTCTTCTGAATGTGACATAGAACTGAGTTTTCCTGTTATAACATCATTAAAAGTTTTCTTCTGTTTAATGTTGTAGTAAAGCCGGCAATCTGTTGTCCAATCATACTTTTTGAGAAAACTACACCAGTTCATTTCAGTAATCACATAGGGATTTGGAATAACAAGTACATCATTTTCCCAGATACCATAATTGCAATCCTCACCATCTATATACCATTCGCCATATTTTGTACCGCTTTCATCATAATCATCAATATATTGATTCTTCAGATACCAACCTGTTGCTGTGCAGTCATTACTATAATCAAGCACTTCTCCATTGTTTAAATCATAATAAAGTGTGTTGCCGTCTGTGTAATTATCAAATGGCAAAGCATCGGGATAGGAAATATTGATGTAACCATATTCACCTGACACTCCTGAACCGTCAACGGAATAGTAACCACAGAATTCAAAATTGTATCTGTATTCCCAATGAGATGTATTATCATAGAAATGCTGAAACTCATATTCTGCATTAAAAATCTCATCAAGTAAATCCTTAGTGCTTTCTTTAAATTTCCAATACTTAATATCACCGTTATCAGCATCGAAATCATAATAGTAGGCACATAAGAATCCCCATAGTTTGTTTACATCAAAGTCATAGACTGCATCATAATTGAAATGTGAAGAATGTCCCCATACAAAATCAACAGGCTTATCCTTATAATCAGATGTATCAGCACCTAAGTCTTTGAGTGCCTTTTTCCAATCGTCCGTACCGACTTTAATAACATTTTCATTCAAATCCCACGCAAGCTTTGTATAGTATTTTTCAGCTTCGGACAAGTCGTAATCCTGTGCAGTATAAGTTCCAAGTGTAAAACCACCGCCTCCTGAAATCGAGCTGAAAATCATAACAATAAATGCAAACACAAGAAGAAGGACGATAATAATTACAGCAATAGCACCAAAGAACTTTTTGACTTCATTTTCATACACATTTTTGATGAATTTGAAAATTCCACTACAGAAATCTTTTAGTTTATCGGAAAATGATTTCTTTGGTTTAGGTTTTTTCTTCTTTTTTGCAATATGCTTTTCTTTGTCCTTAAGCCTGTTTTCTTCCTTATTCAAGCGTTTATTATTACTTTTTTCTTTCTCGTAAATCTTATCACGCTTTTTTTGCTGTCGCTGTAATCGCTGCTGTTTTGATGCTTTCTGTATTACAGGTTCAGCAATTCTTCGTTTTGCTGAATCGACAGCGTGTAACATATCATTATCCGCATCCTCGTTTACAGCTTTCTGCCAAGCAGACGCTTTCATTTGAGAAACAGCATAATGCACAGGCTTGACTGCAAGTAATTCGGTCTTTTCATTTTTGGCAATTTTACGCTGAATTTTTAATTCCTTGCTTTTGAATTTCTTTTCGGATTTCAGCTTATCAATTGCAAATGAGCTATTATCCTTTATTTGCTTAAACTGTTCCTTTCGCCTTATGAATAATGCTCTTTGAATATTTGACTTACTGCTTGCTTTGAAATCAGCCTTATATTGTTTAAATTCAGACTTTGCAGATTTGAGGTCAGATTTGGTGTTTTTGATTTCCGGCTTATACTTATCGTGCTTGAAAACAGCATTTTCAGCTTTTATAAGCTGATATTTCGCATTTTCATATTTGTATTGTTTTTTCTGACGAAAGTGGTTATGTGTACCCTTAACAGCATCAACAGCAGTTTTTCCGATAAAGAATGTACCTCTGTGGTAATCGTCAACAGCTTCACGAGTGTATTTCTGCCTTGCAGTATTAACTATCTCACGGCTTACTGCATCGGTTAATTTGATTCTTGCAGTTTCAGCTGCAAGTCCTGTATCTACTGCTGTTTTCACAGCATCATGAGCCACAAGATTCACAGCCTGTGCAGTTTTTTTCAAAACCTTACCCTTGAATGTAATCGGCTGTGTGTTGTTAATCAGCTTTGTTAAAGAGGGAACATCCCCCGTGATACGATACTTCAATCCGACAGCTTTATGTAACAATCCACGATTATTGCCGTGATGCGTTCTTTCGCCACGTTTGATTTTGATGTGAGTTCTGAATTTGCCGTTTTTTTGCTGACTTCTTTCAAAGTTCAGCTGAATCTGCTTGTTTCTTTTACCCACTTTATCAAATCGTATCTGTGCCTTTTTCAGATTATTTTGTCTGTGTATAAGTTTGTTCAATTGACCGCCTCCTTTCAGTTGACTATTATGATTAAAAACTTGAAAGCAGAATATTATTTTTTTGTTACTTTCTACTTATTGACAGATTCATTATTTTATGCTATAATACAAGCGACCATAAAATTATGGTACGTAGAAAGGAGTTATAACATAATGAGAAAAAGCGTTAATATATCTGAAGAAACCCTTGAAATGATAGAAGAACTTAGAAAATTAAAATTTGATAACTCACGTATTACAAAGTCATTTATCATAAGCACAAGCTTACTAAGTTCAAAATTAGAAGAAAACTTAAAGAATTTAAAAGCAACTGAAAAAAAGTATGAAAGCCGCAAGTACACTTTATCTTATAAAGCAGAGTCAATACTCAATGAAAATATGAAAAAAGGATTTTCAGCAGATTCAGTTATTCAAGCCGCTATTTCGTCTGAGATAAAACTATGTAAAGACGAAGAAAAACTTAAAATGTATAAAAATAGATATAATTTCATTAAAAATAACCACTGCGAATTTAAAGGAATTGAATTAATACAGTATCTCCCTCTAATTTATGCCGTTTTCTTGGTAAATAAAGAAATCCCAGAACAAAAGTATTGTATATATTCAGGGAAAAGCTTGCTTTTTGCAGATAGACTTAAAACCCATGTTATTTCAGTAATAGATAATCCTGAATACTTTGGCTTGACTGAAGATGAACTTCATAATACAAAGCTTTCAATAAGCTTCGAGATTGTAGAAGTACTTGATATTTCTAACATTTCAACTTGGGATGAACTTCTCAAATTATTAGCTGAAAAAGAGAGGGCTTCTATTGAAAAATTGAAACCAATTACTCAACAAGGAATGAATATGATTAATGATAACAAACTTAAAAGAGAGAAATTACTCGATAAAATAAAGATAATATAATCAAGCCGTAGAGAAAAGCACTCTACGGCTTTTCTCATGTACTCTCGTTTGGCTTTGTTGTCATAAGCTTATACATCTCCGTATTAGTCGGGAAATGGTCCGTAAAGGGTAAAAGCAATTTATCATAGCGGATAAGTCCCTCGCCCTGACCGCTGTTCGTGACGTATTCCATCTGTTCCTTTGAGATATGCAGTTTTTCTGCAAGAATATCCCTGTCACCCGATGCCTGATTGAGCATATAAATGAAATCGGAGTTATCAAAAATGTTCTCGACTTCCTGTGATTGCAGGAGGTCTTTTACATTTTGCGTGATACCTGTCGGAACACCGCCCCATTTTCTGAATCGTTTCCATATTTCAGCTGAATACATCGCTGTCTGTTCCTCTTTCAGAAGTAAATGAAATTCGTCAATGTAATAACGGGTAATCTTTTTAAGCTCACGATTTTGTGAAACCCTGTTCCATACTGTATCCTGAACAATAAGCATACCAACTTTTTTCAGCTGATTGCCAAGTTCCTTAATGTCAAAGCAGATAAGACGGTTATCAATGTCGATATTTGTGAAGTGATTAAAAAGATTCTGTGAGCCGTTGACGAACATTTCAAGAGAATTTGATACTCTCAGAGCAATTTCGCCCTCATCTTTCAATGCGTTCTGCAAATCGGAAAGCAACGGCATTGTGTAAATTGTCGGCTCATTCTCGATGAAGTTCTTATAGATATTCTGTACGCACTTATCTATAACTGAGCGTTCTTCCGATGAAAGACCATATCGACCGCCGACAATGATTTCACACAGAGAAATGAGAAAATTCGACTTGTTTGCAATAACCTCCATAGGATTTTCAAAGAGATAATCATCAATCGTTATATCCATAGGATTGATATGCTGTTCTGAATTGCTTGCAATTCGTATCAACTGACCATTAAGGGCCTGTACAAGAGGAAAATATTCTCCCTCCGGATCACAGATTATAATGTCATCCGTTGTAGTAAGGAAACAGTCGAGAATTTCACGTTTTACGCAGAAGCTTTTTCCTGCACCCGGTGTACCGAGAACAATTCCATTTGGATTTTTCAGTCTTGACCTGTCAGCACGTATCATATTGCCTGAAAGCGTATTTACACCGTAGTATGTAGCCTGTCCGTCCTGAAACAGTTCATTTGTGGTAAATGGTACAAAGATTGCAATACCGCTTGTGTGCATTTCTCGCTTTACCGGGATTTCATTATAACAAAGAGGAAGTGTTGAAACTAATGTCTGCTCCTGTCTGTAATCATAGGGAAACATCGTGCAGTTATTTTTCTGACAGATACGTTTTAAGGCTTCCGCCTGTAATTTCAAATCCTTTTTTGATTTTGCATAACTTCTGATGCTGATTGAAATATGAAATAATCGCTCATTCTTGCTGTTCAAGTCACCGAGCAGTTTCTCAATATCGTCAATGTACATCTTGATTTGCGGAGGAAGAATATCCGAATCATATCCTGCCTGTGACGCTTTCTTCTGTTCATCGACTTTCATCTGATTAACATTGGTCAGTTTCTTTTTGACAAATTTCAGAGCATCAATCTGGTCAAGGGGTGCAACGTGAATATTAACGCAGAAAAGATTCTGCATTTCAAGAAAGTCTTTGAGAATTTCATCTGAAAGTTCACCTGCAAGAATATTCATTCCGCATACCGAGCCGTAAGCACCGCCTATTTCAAAATTCTGCTTATTGAATTTAAATGAATTAGGACAAATGAAATCCTTAGTATCCATTCCTGCCTTGAGCATACTATCCCAATCAAAGACAAAATTCTGATTACCGTAAGGATTGAGTGAATAATAAAGAGTTTCAAGTCTTGCAGGACCGTCAAGAACTTCTGCATCTACACCGAAAGCCTTAAATCCTTTAATAATATCGTTTTTAATGCTCATCAGCTTTGCTCTTGCTGTTTTGTATGAATCGGCTTCAATGCCGAATGTGAGGAATTTACGTGTAGACTGACCGTTAGAGCCTTTCAGCAGTTTATCGGTAAGCATTTGTGAATACTCACGGCGAATATCATTGAATTCATCTGCCTGTTCGGGAATCTGTACCGTTTTAATCAGTTTATCCTTAGAACGATTCTGATTTTCAAAGGTCAGCTGAAATTTGATTGTATTATCGAAAAGGTTGATAATATCACAGTATTTAGAGAAAATATTGTTCTGTTCATCAAACTCTGCAATAGAATAGTTTGTATCGTAGAACTGAACCGTCAGAGAAAAGAAATTATCCGAAACCTGACAAACTCCGTCACGATACATAACCTGATAGGGAATTGTGTTCTGTACCGTAGATTTGTTGCTGTTTTCCCTCTTAATCTCTGTCATTCGAGCTGAAAGTAATTTCTTTTCTTCTTTTGTAAGCTGTTTTGCAGGCTTGCCCATAATAACTTTAGCAGTAGCCTTGTTATTACTTCTTTGGGCATTTTTCTTTCTAAAGCCCACTTTAATACCTCCAATCTTTGAGTTGGAGAGCCGAGAGCCATTAGTCCTCGGCATCTCTCAGCTTTTTATTGATTTTGTCATATTCGATATGCTGTTCAATGCATTCAAATATATTTGTTGTTTTGTAATAACGCTTTCGTGGTCTTGTAAAGTATTCGAAAATGAATTTCACCTGTTTTTCAAGGAATACTCCGTTTTTCTTGAAAAGTCCGCAGAGTATCGCAGGAGCTGCACAAGCACCCATAGCAAATATTGCTCCACTCGTTCCCAATGCAGTTCTTGTAAGAAAAAATACAGGCAAACCTATAACAAGACCGATACCAAAGCATATTACCTGTCTTTTTGTAAATCCCATAATGAATTTTTCTTTGATATCATTGAGGTCTTTTGGGATTTTTACATAATGTGCCATAATACCTCCTGCTCAATGGGCATTGAAAACCGATTTACTGATAGCACTTGTTCTCAGAATTGTAAAAATAAGTGCAGCTGTATATCCCAACAGCATAGCCATTGACATTATAATTCCGTCACTTCCCGAATTAATACGAACAATCATATTTGAAAGAAGTGTTTTGAATATACCTAATGCTACCACAATAAAGAAACCTTGGAATGAAAGCGCAAGAAGCTGTTTAATCCAGTTTTTACCTATACTGCTCCATTCTCCGCTGTCCATCATCGTTGCCATTGGAATCGGAGCAACACTCAGATACATAAATACTTCAATAATACGGCTTGCAAGTGTTATTATAAATGCTACAATCAGTATCATTACACCTAAGTGAACTATCAAAGAAATAAACCAGACGGTCATAAGTTCACCAATTCCAAGTCCGCTGAGTGCTGATTTATTCAGGGTGAGAGATGATGATAGATAATCATTTGTACCGAACAGTATGTTTAAACCATTAGCACAAACATTTGTACCGAATGAAAATAGTCCCGAAGCGATGTAATACACATTTGAAACAAGTATCACACCGCATAACGCTTTAATAATCCATTTTATAAATATTGAATCATCAAAGTCTTTGAAGTTGTTCCCTCGTATGACAGTTTGAATCAAGTCATTCAGGAGAATAATTGTCAATACAAATCCACCGATTGGTACAACTACGTTATTACAAAGTGTTTCAATTGTATTCCAAACCATTGTTCCGTCTGCTGCACCATCTGCTGCACCTGTGAACTGTGCAGGATGTTTTGTAATAAAACTTTGCACAAGTCCTGTACTTCCTGTTGTCTGTGAAAACGTATCACTCAGAAGTGTGGATATTCCGTCAAATTGAGATTTGATACCGTCCTTGAATAAGTCACAGCACCAATCTTCAAGGGCATCTATCGCATCACTGATTACTCCCATTTTTCATCACTTCCTTACTATGAGATTACAGATTACCTCCCACAAACCACCCACCACTGTAATCTGTCTTTTATGTCAGCTTATATTTAAACCGCACCAGTCATCATCTTTTCAAGTACGGGAACGAGGATAATTGCAAGAAGAATAAGTCCAAGACCCGCCATAAGCTGTTTCATACCCTGTGACTTCGCACCGGGGTTATCATTACCATAACCTTCAAGGAGGTTTACAACACCCCAAAGAGAAACACCGCCTCCAATAAGACAGATAACGGATTTAAGCACTGTACACGCTGTGGTGATGAATGTTGAAGTATCAACAACACCTGTACCTGCCGCAAATGCGGTTGTACAACACATCATAGCCATACAGCAGAAAACACTGAGTGACATTATTGCTTTCTTTGCAAGCTTACTTCCCTTAGTAAGCAAATTACGCTTGTTTATTGTCTGTGCTGTTGCTACAGCAGAAATATTTGTGTTATTCATAATAAAAACTCCTTAAAATCAAATCAGTATTTCAGCTTCATCCGATTATATCTTTTTTTCGGATTCTTCGCTGTCAGCATAGCATTTTTTCTTTATACTGCCTTAGCTGAGGTTTCTGTCACGGTGCTTTCATATTCTGTAAAAGCATCGCTTTTTTTCATTCGTAAACGTCTTTCTTTTCTATCGTTTACATATTTTTCGATATCAAACTCTTGTTTCGGGTTATAATCAAGCAGAAGAGGATAGTTTTCGTGTCGTGTTATATCATATTTATCCGAGAAGAATGGTCTAACTCCACGGAGTTGCAAGATACATTTGCCACCGTCCATTACTGCAAGTTCGTCCTGCGATTTAAGTTCTTTACCAAGTTTCAGGTAGTTCATACCATAGCTTTCACTCTGTCCACGATTGGTAGATGTATTAAAGCTGTCGATAGTTTCCTTACCAAGACTTTCTGAAATTTCTTTCAGCGTAGTCTTTTCCTTACCGCCAAGGAACAGCATTGTATCGCAGTTACCCTCGATAGTATCAGCATTGTCCTTGTATATCGCTTTCAGCTGAGATTTAGTCTGCAAGATGATACTTGCAGATATTTCACGGGAACGAATTGTAGCAATTAATTTGTCAAAGTTCGGTATTTCACCGATATTGGCAAACTCATCAAGCAGACAGCGGATGTGGTATTTCAATCTGCCGCCCTTGCTGTTGTCAGCTTTTGTACAGAGCAGGTTGAATAACTGTGAATACATGATAGCAACAAGGAAGTTAAATGTCGCATCTGTATCAGAGATAATAACAAATAGTGCTGACAACTCATCACCAAGCCTATCAAGGTGAAGTTCATCATAAGAGGTTATCTCCAGTACCTCGTCAATAGCAAATGGTGCAAGTCTTGTAGAACAGGATATAAGGATTGACTTTGCAGTTTTACCCGCAGCCAATTTATATGCCTTGTACTGCTTTATTGCAAAAGCACCAATACGCTTTTGTTCCTCTGAGGGAGGAAACTCATTCATAAACTGATAATCTTCATAGTCCTCATCATCTGTAGGTATCTTGACATTATTTAGCCAGTTATCAAGGCACTCAAACTGAATATCAACAGCATTTTTGAAATCCTCATCATCCTCACGGCATTCTGACGCATTTATCATTTCAATAAGAGTTTCAAAATTACGTTCCTCCACAGGTGATAATGTGAAAATATTTGCAATATACGCTGTATACAAAAGCTTTTCAGCCTTAACCCAGAAATCATCGCCACTTGGCTGTTGTGATGATGAAGTGTTTTTGATAAGCACCTCTACAAATTTCAGAATATCTTTTTCCCTGTTCTTTTCAGATATATATGCAAACGGGTTATAATGCATAGACTTTGCAAAGTCTATGGTGTTAAAGACTTTGATATTATACGGCTCATATACGGTATTTCCATTCTTGTCTTTGATAATGTTTCCTATTCCGTCCATTAACGGTCTGCCACGTTGAAGCATTTTACCGCACTCCACAAGTACTGTACCCTTTGGGTCAGTAACAACGTAGGAACTGTGCATCTGCATAAGGTTTGGCTTTACGAAAAATCTTGTTTTACCGGACCCTGAACCACCAACAATCAGAATATTTTTATTTCTTGCATATTTCGGATGTGACGGTTTCCCCATTGTAAGCGATTCAGTTTGTGTAAGAATTACATTATTTGAAAAATTATTGGAATCCATATACGGCTGAACATCTTTATGAGTACCCCATACAGCAGAGCCGTATTCTTCTCCCTGTCTGAACTTCTTCCGATTTTTTGAATTGATATACAGAATCATCTTCATAATTACTGCAATAACAATACCTACAAGAATATCTACAGGGTTGAAACTTGGGAAAACTTTTGCAAAGGAATTACCTATACCATTGAGAAACAGAAGCATCTTTTCAGAGATGTCCTTGCCCTCTGCAATTCTGTATGCGTAACAGATTTTATTGCCTACATATGAAAAAATCATATACGGAATACAGAGTAGAAAAAGTTCCTTAGTTTTCTTGCTGTCAATCTTCATATTACAACTTCCCTCCTTGGTGTAATCGGAACGTGCCTTGGGAATTACTTTCTTAAAAAATTTCATTTGAACCCCTCCGGTATTTATTGCAGCTATCGTGTGTTGTATCTTGATTTCTCACGCTCTTTCTGCTTTTTGCGTGGCTTATTCTGAATTTTCCGAGCGTGATTCGCCAGCGTTTCACGGTTGACTTCACAACGATTGGCATTCTTGTTCCGAACCTTGTCAGCATATTCCGAAAAAGCTTTCTGAAAACTATCGCTTTTGCTTGCTGAAAAGAAAACGTGATATACAGGCGGACTTGTAGATTTGTCCTTTTTAAGAGCAAAATCCACATCATATTTCCGTGCTGTATTAAGGAAGTCAGCAATATTGCTGTTATTCACTTCAATGTTTTCAAGTTTACCATTTGTCTTGTTCACAAGCTGTGAATAGGACATTCTTCCTTTTTTAGCTGTTTTGCCATTCAGAAACTCCTGCATCGCTGATTTAAGAATATCGGATGTAAGCTTTTCGGCTTTAATGGAGAGGTCAATCGTCTTTTTTGTACCACGCTCAAAATCAGATGTCATATTTAATCACCTCCGGCATCGGCATTAAAATTATAAACACCGAAAATTTCATTCTGAAGCCAAGCAACAAAACGATGAACCACTTCTTTTGCTTCTTCTTCAGTTTCATATATGCCAAGCGTATATGTACAATTTGCAGAGTCAGCTTTAACATAGTACTCTACTGTGATTGAATCATCGTTCTGTAATCTTTTCTCTGCGTCAGTATAAATTGCGATAATATTATCATAATTCACAATATCTCCTGACTGAGCAATGATTGTCTTTGCCATAAAAACACCTCCTCTCAATGTTTTGCAGGACGAAATACTGAATTATCATAGTATTTATCCTTAAATTCTTCGTTGTGAAACTGTTGTGGAATGAAAAGTGCAGGGTCGCTGTTTTTCAGTTCATTGTTTTCAGCAAAATCACAGGTAAAGCTTGCGTTGTATAAAACTGTTGTAAGATATGCAACAGGATTACGTATTTCCTTTGTGTTAAGCATAAGGCATTTAAGAGCATATTCAATATGCTTCATTTCAAGCTTCTTGAATCTGCTTTCAACTACGGAACGGGGCATATCTTCCTTGCCGATACGTATGTACTGCTTTTCGGAGCATATCGAATCAACGATAATACCTACAAGCATATCAATTTCAGCAATACTTCCTGCAAATGTTCCATTACCTTTGTTCATACTATTATCAGGTGTTTCATCAAAGAAATCCTGATACCAGTCATATTCAATGTTTGATTTGATTAAAAGCTCAATTTTCTCTCTCTGTTCGCTGAGTTTATTTTTCAATCTATCATTCTTATCGTTCAATGACTTCGGTGAACGGAAATTTTTTGTTACCCCGTCAGATGAAAGATTGATTGATATTTTATCAATTGATTCTTTATTTTTTGATGTTTTATTGTTTGTTATTATATTATCGTGCTGATTATCTACATCTTGATTATCTACATCGTGATTTTCCACATCAAGAGAATCAACATCAAGATTAGGTAAAAAAACAGGTGAGCTTTCAGCTGACTCATTTTTCTTTGACTTGGATGCCTTGTCTGCTTTCCGTTTTTCTTCCTCGGCATATAATTCATCCATTGGTTCATCGCTGATTATGTAATCCCAACCGACAATAACGCCATTTTTATAATTACGCTTGCGGAAAAGGTAATGGGCATTCTCGATTCTTTTCAGAGAATGAGCAATAGCCGATTCACCATCAGGCAGTATTTTTGCTAATCCCTTTATTGAAAAATCCCATCCATCAGCAAGTGACAGCATTGTACCGAGGAGACCTCTGTCAATTGCCTTTAAATTCTGGTCACGATACATCTTGTTACTCATAACCGTAAAATCATAAGTAGGATGCTTTCTGAGTTTTGGCATACCATTTCCTCCCTTTTATTTTTTCATCAAACTGCTTTGAAAGCTGCTGATATAATCAAAAATGATCTAACTTTAATACTTGACAAAACATATGAAAACTGATATAATATAAGAAAATTTACAGAATAAAAAAAGCACCTCTCGATTAAGAGAAGTGCTTGATAAAAAATTTAATTTTAAAATAGAAAAGCTTCCCGAAGGAAGCAATAAACTTTCTATGGTTATGTTATCATATATGATTTCATCACTTCTCATATACAACTTCATAAACGCTTAAAAATTTGTCAACAGGGTAATCTAACAACTTACAAAATTTTCTTGTCAGCTGTTGTGTCTAACTTAAATCTAAAAAAAATGAACGTTTTTTTGATATTTTGCCATTCCCGATACTTCGGGAAACGCAAAAAATTGTGCTTGAAAAACCGCTATTTATAGGGCATTAAATGGCTCAAAATGCCGTCTAATTCCACGTACTGCCACGAGGTTATAAAAACTTAAAATCCCTCGGAGTAACATCCGTACCGGTTCAAGTCCGGTCAGCGGCACTATAAACAGAAAGCACGTTTTTACGTGCTTTTTTCATATTTAAATGAAAATTTCTACCGGTACATAAATAATGAGGTTGATTAAATGATATTAGAAAAAAAATGCTGTGACATCCTGTCAATACTTGAAAAAGCGGGATTTTCAGCCTATATAGTCGGCGGATGTGTCCGTGATACACTTATGGGTATTCCAATTCACGATTATGATATAACTACAAACGCACTTCCACAACAGATAATTGAAGTTTTTTCTGACCATAAAGTAATTCCAACAGGAATAAAGCATGGTACAGTTACTGTTTTTCACAATGATGAGCCATTTGAAATTACCACCTTCCGCATTGACGGGGAATACACCGACAGCCGCCGCCCTAACAGCGTTACATTTACGGTAAGTTTACGTGAAGACCTTGCACGCCGTGATTTCACCATGAATGCAATTGCTATGGATTTGAACGGTAACATATATGATCCTTTCGGTGGGGAGGATGATATCCGCAATGGAATTATTCGCTGTGTAGGAAATCCCACTGAACGCTTTACAGAAGACGCTCTGCGTATTCTTCGTGCTATACGTTTTTCATCCGTTCTAGGATTTGACATCGAGGAAAAAACAGCCGAAGCAATTCATTCACTGAAAAGCAGACTTGACAATATTTCTGCCGAACGAATTTCAGTTGAGCTTATGAAGCTTTTAGGAGGTAGAAACTGCGTTTCTGTATTGTTGGAATATCGTGATATTATAGGGCAGATTATTCCCGAGCTTATACCTGCTTTTGACCTTGATCAGCACTCCCCTTATCACAAATATGATGTATATGAGCATATTGTAAGAGCAGTAAATGCAGTCCCAACAGATATTGAAGGTGCGGATATTCTTCGCCTTACCATGCTCCTACACGATGTGGGTAAGCCTGTCTGCTTCAAGCTTGATGAAAACGGCAGAGGTCATTTCAAAGGACACGCTAAAGTAGGTGCTGAAATGTCGAAAGACATACTTCACAGGCTAAAATTCGATAATAAAACTATAAATACCGTCCATGATATAATCTATCGTCACAGCGACAAAATAGAATCAGAAAAGCAGATAAAGCGTATTATAAACCAAATCGGATTTGAAAAATTTCTACTTCTTATTGAAGCAAAAAAAGCTGACAACAAGGCTAAACATAGTTTTGTTCTTGCTGAAATTGATGAATTTGACTCTTATTCCCATACTGCACGCCATCTAATGGCTGAAAATGCTTGTATGAGTATTTCTGCCCTTGCTGTTAACGGTACTGACCTTATGGAAATAGGCTATACAGGCAAGGAAATTGGTGTTTGTCTTAATAATATACTCGAGCTTGTGATTGATGAAAAGATTGAAAATAATCGTGAAAAACTTCTTAAATACGCACAGGAGATGAGAAAATGAAAGGCTATATTCACTCCACCGATACTTTCGGAACTGTAGACGGCCCAGGAATTCGTTATGTTGTGTTCTTTCAGGGTTGTCCGATTCGCTGCCTTTACTGCCATAATCCTGATACATGGGAATTCCGCAAGGGCAGGGAGGTTACAGTCAGCGAACTGCTGAAGGAGTACAACTCCTGCAAAGAATTCCTCAAAAACGGTGGTATTACGGCAACTGGAGGCGAACCTCTTTCACAGCCTGATTTCCTCCTTGAACTTTTCAAATCAGCCAAGGCAAAGGGAATTCACACCTGCCTTGACACATCGGGAGCCGCATTCAATCCCCATAATACTGACAAAATTGACGAAATTCTCACCTATACCGACCTTGTAATGCTCGATATAAAGCATATGGATTCGTACAAGCACAAAGAACTCACAGGAGTAGGAAATGAGAATATACTCCGATTTGCTGAGCATTTGCGTGATTTGAAAATACCAATGTGGATTCGTCGTGTAGTTGTACCGAATTTAACTGATAATGAAGAAGAATTGTTTAGACTTGGTGAGTTTCTTTCAACTCTTACTAATCTTAAAGCTCTCGATGTACTCCCCTATCATGATATGGCACGAAAAAAATATGAGGAACTGGGAATGAAATATCCCCTGCCCCATACACCGCCGCTATCAAAAGAGGCCGCTGTAAAGGCAAGGGATATAATAATGTCGGGGATTAAATCGGGACTTAAAACTTTATAAAAAGAAATACTGCAAGGACAATCTGCCATATTAAGCCGATTATATTTACAGCCCAGAAATACCAGTGTTTCGTCTTGTGGCGGAATATTTTCATTGCAAGCAGTGCACCGATTGCTCCGCCGCAAAATCCAAAGCCAAGCAATGTTGCTTCTTTGATACGCCATTTGTTGTTTTGTGCCTTTTTCTTGTCTGCGAAATACAGTACAAATGCTATAATACTTATAATAGCATAGGCGGCTAACGTAATTAATGCTGGCATAGTGACTCTCCTTTCATATTATTCAGAGCGGATTATGTCCGCTCTTTTTATTTTGTTTATGCAAACGGCGGAGAAAAGTCTCCGCCGTACAATATAAAACATTAATCAAGCACAGGAATCCAAGCCATGGCGTTGAGTGCCTTAGCCTTTTCTTCTGCATCCTTAAATGTAAGCTCATCATCTGTTACAAATGAAGATCTGTCGTAGTCAGTATATGTTCCCTCGGGGAGGTCAGCTGTATCAGCAGGCACGCTGAAATACCACTTTGCCTTCATATCGTCTACAGATGCAATAAACTTTGTATCTGTACTGCTTTCCCATGTTTGTGAGAATACTGTTACCTTGTGCTTTGCAGCTTCAATAACATCGCCCAGAACGGCACTTGCTGTCGGGAGTTTTCCTGCACCTCTGCCGTAGAACATAGCCTTGTCGATACCGTCGGCATAAACCATAACTGCGTTGAATACATCGTTTACACCAGCCATAATACTCTCGTGAGGTACGAGCATAGGCATAACTGTGGGCAGAATTTTGCCGTTTTCAAGACGCTTTACAGACGCAATAAGCTTTACTGCATAGCCAAGAACGTCAGCAGCAGCAACATCGCAGAGCTTCACGTCGGAAATGCCCTTTGTATATACGCTGTCGGGATATACGTGCTTACCGAAAACAAGTGAAGATATAATACAAATCTTGCGGCATGCGTCGTGTCCCTCAACGTCAGCTGTGGGATCCTTTTCAGCATATCCAAGCTCCTGTGCAAGCTTTAATGCGTCCTCAAATGTCATGCCGTCTGCATACATCTTTGTGAGGATAAAGTTTGTTGTACCGTTGAGAATACCGCAGGCAGCGGAAATATCGTTAGCCGCAAGACAGCGGTGGAGAGGTCTGATAATCGGAATAGCTCCGCCAACACTTGCTTCAAAGAAGAAGTTGCAGTTGTTTGCCTTTGCAGCGGCAAGAAGTATATCTCCCTTTGCGGCTACAAGCTCCTTATTTGATGTACAAGCACTTTTTCCCTTTTCAAGGGCTGATTTGAGGAATGTGAATGCAGGTTCAACTCCGCCCATACATTCAGCAACTACAGTTACCTCGGGATCGTTGAGCACTTCATTGAAATCCTTTGTAAATTTATCTTTATAGGGTGAATCAGGAAACTCACGGATATCCACAATATACTTGATATCCATTTCACAGCCTGCACGCTGTTCAATGCTTTCCTTATTTTTATAGAAAAGCTCAACAACGCCTGAGCCTACTACACCGTAACCTAATACCGCCACTTTAACTGACATAATAATGAACTCCTTTTATTGAATTAAACCTTATTCGGCAGAAAGAACTTTAACTTCAAGCACACCGTCAAGGTCTGAAATTGAATTGAGCGATTTTATTTCCTCATGTATTTCCGTTGTAAGTCTTATGGAAATGTTTACAGCTGCTGCCCCGTCAACGGGAATACTTTGATTAACCGTCATAATATTGGCATTTATACTGTTGAGGAATATGAGAACGCTTGAAAGCACTCCTGGCTTATCATTTAGAAGCATATAAAGGTTTACTATTTTCCTGTTAAATAGTTCGTCGTAGGAATATACGCTGTCTTTATATTTATAATAGGCACTTCTTGAAATGCCAATACGCTTACAGGCGGAGGCGAAGCTTTTTTCGTCTTTTCTTGCCATTAATTTTTTCACTTCAAGCACCTTTGTGAAAACATCGGGCAGAATGTGTGCGTCTACAACAATAAGCTGGGATTTATGTTCCATTGCAAATCACCTTTTCAAAATCGTCCGTGACAGACGTACAATTGTACGCTGTATAATAACTATACCACTTTTCGGAAGAAATGTCAAGGGAAAATTGTTATAATTATATCATTTATCAATATTAAGTAAATTTTTCTTTAACAGTTCATATCTATGCCGTTTTTCTTCATCAGCAAAATGAATCTCTCTGTTTTGCAGGAAATCTCCGCTATAATTAAGGATTTCATCACCGAATTGCTCGCTTGTGAGGTCAAAAATATAGCCGTTTATTACGTTGTAGCAGTGATAGTTTCCGCCATTTCGTAAAATTCCATACACTTCACCTCCGAAATAATCCTGCACAATAAACGCTGTTATAGAGCATTGTCCTAAACTTGGATTATCTTTCGTCCACTTATGACGCATACGTGGCGGACAGGTTTCGTCTGACCAGCATTTCTTTAGTCGTTCATACATATCATTTAAATCCGAAATAAAGCCGATATCCGAAGATATCGGCTTTATACCACCATTTTCAAAGCCATAAAAATTATACTTTATCATCGTGGCAGGTTCTCCTCCATTGACGAATCACCGTATGTAAGACCGTTACAGTTATAATATGTCCACTGGTCTTTCTCGTTGTCGCAGGATACAAGCTCCCCGTCCTCGTAGGCAATCCAGTTATCCCACACCGTTTCCGTGCAGTTCCACGAATTGAGGAATACCATTTTCTTACCTTCGGAATTGGTGGGAGTGTCCATATATGCCTTATTGCTGTAAATATAGGCATTCTGTCCCCAGCCCTCATCAAGCTTGTTCATCTCAAATGCACGGTTGATATTTGTTTCACAGTTTCGATAGCCTGTACAATAACGCAGTATACAGTCATTTCCCTTGAGGTCAACGAAACTGTCGGCATAGTTTTCGCCTTTCATTCCCTTGCCGTCAAAGGTGCAGTATTCAATGAGAGTTCCCGTTGTGTACTCCTTGACATCAACGTGTTCAGCTCCCACATTGGGACCAATCTGACAATTGCGAATTGTGTTGTAGTCGCACTTGTAGCCGTATTCCGTGGTGGATTTGGAACTTCCTACGTATATTCCCTCACCGTATTTGGGCGTTATAACACCTGTATCATGAATATTACAGCTATCCACGAGACAATAAGAACTGTTATCACGTAGGTGTATACCTTCTGTGCCTATATTATAAACTTCGCAGTTAATTATCTTTGTGTAATTGCTGTTATCCACAATTATACCCTTTGAGGCATTGGTGATTTTTAAATCACGGAGCTCCCACCAATCGCCTAAAATTGTAAGTGCATAATGGTGCTCAAGAGTTGTACCGGAAATAACTGACGGGTTATCAGGGTTTTCAGAACGCAGAATAATAGGTGCGGTTTCAGTTCCTTCAGCTTCACCTGTGAATGTCCGTCCCTGTGGGGTTGAGCCGCTGTAGATGTACTCCCCTTCTGCAAGAACGATTTCATCTCCTGCCTTTGCGTTTGCAAGGGCGGTTTTCAGTTCTTCCGTATTTGTAACACGTACTATATTTGTTTCAGGAGCCTTTACAAGCTCCTTTCTCATCATAATTACATCGTATACATCAAGTACATTATCAGCATACAAATCGCCTGCCTCGGGAGCTTTCGGCACATCTCCCGAACCCAGAATGTATTTTGATAACGCAACAAGGTCGGCTGCGGATAATACACCGTCGCCGTTTACATCACCTTTTAATGCAGCCGATGCATTCGTCGGAAAAAGACAGACAGCGGTAATAAATGCCGCTGTCCACCTGTAATATCTCTTATTCTTCAATGTTGAGTGCCGAAATTACTTCTGTAAGGAGATTTGCAGGAAGCTGCTCATATCTTACAAATTCAAATGTGAAACTGCCCATGCCTCTTGTAACCTGACGGAGATACATTGCAAAGTCGTGCATTTCTCTGATTGGAACTTCTGCAATAATCTGTGTAATTCCGTGAGATACAGGCTCCATGCCGAGAACTCTGCCACGACGCTTATTAAGCTCACCCATAATATCGCCTGTATTATCATCTGGAGCGTTTACCTTAAGCTCGCCGATTGGTTCAAGCATTACGGGATCAGCCTGACGGAGTCCCTCCTTATAAGCAATAGAAGCAGCTGTCTTGAATGCCATTTCAGATGAGTCAACAGGGTGATATGAACCGTCAACAAGTATAGCCTTTAAGCCTACAACAGGACAGCCTGCAAGTACGCCTTTCTTTACGGAATCTTCAAGTCCTTTCTGTACAGCAGGGAAGTAGTTTTTGGGAACTGCTCCTCCAAACACCTTTTCTTCAAATATAAGTGTATCGCTAACGCAGGGCTCAAATTCAATCCATACGTGACCGTACTGACCGTGACCGCCTGACTGTTTTTTATGCTTACCCTCTACCTTTACCTTTTTACGTATAGTTTCCTTATAGGCAATCTTGGGTACTGTAAGCTTTATATCTGCTCCGAACTTAGCTTTAGCCTTTGCAGCGGCAACTTCAAGGTGCTGTTCGCCAAGTCCGCTGAGAATCTGCTCCTTTGTTGTTTCGTCCTGAATATATGTGAGTGTAGGATCTTCCTCTGTAAGACGCTGCATACTTGTGGAAATTTTTGCTTCGTCGCCCTGTGCTTTAGCCTTTACAGCCATAGAGTAGCAAGTATTCGGGAATTCCATTGCAGGGAACTCTACTATTCTTGACACACTTGAAAGTGTGTCGCCTGTATTTGCAGAAATCTTGACAGCAACTGCAATATCACCTGCTACAACCTCTGAAATTTCAGTCTGTTTCTTACCGCAAAGTGATACAAGCTTACCGATTTTTTCACTGTTTCCTGTACCTGAATTTACAGCCTCACTGTTTGATGTAAGCTTACCGGACTGTACCTTGATAAATGACATCTTACCTACAAACGGATCGGCAACTGTCTTAAATACATATGCTGAAAGAGGATCATCTGCTGAACATACAACCTCGATAACATCCTTTGCAGGTGTATAAGCCTCTGCGGAATATACCTCAGAAGGATTTGGAAGAAGAAGTTCAATTTCTTTAAAGAGCATATCTATACCTGTAAGCTCCGTAGCTGATGTGCATACAACAGGTGTAATGATACCTCTGTTCATACCGTCATGAATACCGTCGATAAGCTCTTTCTGTGTGAAAGGTTCACCCTCGAAGAACTTCTCCATAAGTTCGTCAGAAGTTTCAGCTACAGCCTCTGATACAGCTGCAACAAGTCCGTCTACACGGTATTCAAACTTCTCTGAAATTTCAGCTGTAGGCATATCAGTTTCAACTGCATTGCCCTTGTTATCATACTTATAAGCTTTCATTTCAATAAGGTTTACATATGATACAATCTGTCCGCCGCTGATAACGGGAACAACAACAGGACATACAGTAGGTCCGAATACTGTTTTCAGCTCTGTGAGTACGTTGAAGAAGTTAGCGTCTTTGTCATCAATCTTTGTTACAACGAACATCTTTGACTTGCCTTGCTTAACAGCTTCATCATAAGCCTTCTTTGTACCAACCTTAACGCCTGATTTAGCTGATACGGTAATCATAACTGTGTCAGAAGCACGGACACCCTCAACCATTTCAGCTGCAAAGTCAAACAAACCAGGTGTGTCAAGAATATTTATCTTATTATCGTTATATGTGAAAGAAGCCAGTGAAGTACCGATTGAAATACCTCTCTTGATTTCCTCGGGATCGTAATCGCATACTGTTGTACCGTCTGCAACCTTGCCAAGACGGTCTGAAGCACCTGCCTTGTACAAAAGTGCCTCAACAAGTGATGTCTTGCCTGAACCATTGTGTCCTGCAAAAGCTATGTTTCTTATCTGTGTTACATCATAATTTTTCATTCGTTTTTCCTCCATAATGGAATTTGTATACAGACAACTTTACACTTTTCTATGTGTTATTGCCTATATTTTTCGCTTTTGTTTGTGCTTTTTTATAGCACATATATAATTATATAACAAAAATAGACAAATTGCAATACTTTCTTGTTTTTTCTACATATTCCATTACTTTTAATATCCCACTTTGTTAATTATGCACAATAGAAACACTTCTGTTTTCTACAGATGTTAATATATGCGATAAAATATACACTCCGCCATATAATGCAAGCCAGAGAATTACATACAATACCATTGAAACAATATTATTACAACTTATGGAAAATATACGGAAAATTATATCTACTGCTGACATTGTAAAAAATGCATAGACTATGGGCGACAATGCCATTGAAAATAATCTGAATTTCACTTTTGTATGACGCAAAAGCTTAATCAGACGCATTACATTGCCGAATATGTTGCTTGCATAGTACGAAAGGGCTATTCCTGCAAAACCTATCTGCGGCACAGCAACAAGAACTATTGATATGCGTATCACATATTCAGCAAGATAATTCAGTGACGAAAAGCCTTGCAATCCCATTCCCTTAATCATTGCTTCAAGAACAATTTCCATATAAATGAAAGGTACAACGGGGGCAATTGCGGATATCATATTACCTCCTGTTTCCCCTCCGCCACACAGTTCTCCGATAGGTTTGCCGAAGCGAATTAATACCGCAGAAGCAAATATTCCGTATATCATTGTATAACGTATAAGCCTTGATGTAATGCTCTTTATACGTTCGCTATTGCCTGCAGCCGAGGCTCTTGCTGACTCTGTTACAACAATTCCAGAAATGGAGCATAAAACTACAGATGGGAAAAACAAAGCAGGTATCACTATCGCTTCAAATATGCCGAATAAAGCCAGTGCCTGCTCCGTAGAGTCGCCGTATTGTTTAAGGCATATCGGCACAAGTGCGTCATTTGTACTGCTTAAAATTGATGTGAGTATACTACCACCCATAATAGGAAATGCAAATGAAACATACTGACGGAAAGTGAGAGTACCTCTCCCCTTTCCTCTTATTCGCTTACATGAAAATAGTACAAGCATGAAAAACAAAGATGTCATATTGCCTGCTATGACAGAAGTAATCATTATTCTGCATACTGCACTTTCACTATTATTGACAGAAAATGCTGTCATAATCACGATTACCGCTGCCCTTACAATAAATTCAGCTACATCTGTAAAGGCTACATATGAAGATTTACGACAAGCGCTGAAATAACCTTTGAAACAGCAGGATATAGCTCCTGTTATAAGTGAAATCGGCATAAATTTGAGAAGAAACGCACCCTCTGTACCGCCGAAGAATTTTACTCCTATAGGATTGGCAAATACTATAATTATTGCCGATACACCGAGACTTAACATTGTACACAGCTTTACACCGTGAAAAAGTATTTTATTTGGGTTCCCGTTATTCTTTCCCAATTCTTCCGAAATTAATCGGCTTGTGCATAAAAAAGCATTTCCGTTGGAAATAATTCCTGCAAGTCCAAGAAATGAACCCATAAGCGAGAAAATTCCTATCGCCGACGCTCCAAGCTGTCTGGTAATAAATCCGTTTAGAAATAACGCCGCTGAATCAAGTATAAGCTGCATTATTGTAAGCAATACCGTATCTTTTACTATTCTGTTTTTCATCATATGTATAATTCCTCCGTTTTTGCATGATTAATAATATGATGAAAAACAACGGAATATAACAAAAACGGACTACACGGGAATAACCCGCATAGTCCGTTATTATTAATATAAGGGGACTTCATTGACTCTGATGTTCATATCAACGTCGCCCTCAATACCGTCCATTCTGCCGTATGCACTTGCCTGCCATATTGCAAACTGACCGTCGTAATCAGTTTCGTCCACGTAATGTGCAAGCCATACAGGGCGGTTATTCTTGTTAGTCCAAAAGTTATTGAGGAAATTTTTACTGCTGTAAAGCATACCCGTGTAGCCGTTCTTTTCAAGCTCATCGCAGAATGCTTCAAAAATCTGATTAAGGTCGTAGCTATTCATGCCATACTGCTGGAACTGTCCCCATTCCTCCCAGTCGAATGCTACGGGATAATCAAGCTTTCTGCCGTCAAGCTGTTCAACAATCCAGCGTGCCTGCTCCCTTGCTTCATCCTCGGTATTGGCAGTGGTATAGAAATATACACCTACATCAAGTCCTGCCGCTGTTGCGTTTTCCATATTCTGTCTGTAGTAGTCATCCATTACAATTTCGCCGTAATAGTAACCCATACGCATAATTACAAATTCGCAGCCCTGTTCTTTTACTTTTTCGTAATCAACGTTTGTCTGCCATGCTGAAACATCAATGCCGTAGCTGACATTTTCATAACAGTAATAGTCCATGAAATCCTTGAAATTTACTCGGGGGTTATTATCCTCGGGGGTAGGTATTTCGCTTAACACGAGCACTGTCATATCCCAGCTTGTACTGTTGCCTGAATCGTCTGTAACTGTAACAGTAATATCATATGAGCCGATATTTGAAGTGTCAACCTCTCCTGTATATGTAAGCTCGGGAGAACGATCAAAGTTGTCAACATAGCCTACAATAGAACTTAAATTGAACGGCTGGTCAAGCTTTGCATAAGGATTCCAGCCCATATTGAGGGCAACAGGGGCGGTTGTATCTACAACGTCATATCCAAGCTTGCCCTCATATTCTTCGCCCTCGTAGGTGAATTTAACCTTAACCCCTACTCTGCCAAGCTTCTTTGTGCCAATTTTTTTATCTGGCTCAAGTAAAGTCACATTAGTATCTGTAATTAACTCTGAAAGAGGTACTTCGTCATACACTTCTACAGTATCAATTGTTTCAAAGTAAACTTCATCGGGGATTTTTTTGTCTGCAATAGCAATTGTAGTAGTTGTTGCGGTTGTCTTGGAGGTTGCAGTTGTTGTTTTTACTGTTGTTGTCTTTATATCTGTCGTTTCGGATATTTCCGTTGTAACAGCAGATTCCGATGCTTCGGATATAGTGCTTACATCAGAATCTGTACCAACTGTTTTTCCACACGCTGTCAATATACATAAGGCTGTCATTGTAACTGCTAAAAATAATTTTTTCATAATTCTCCTTAATTCTTTAATAACCTGTCAATCATTACCTGTCGGCAATCCTTTTCAAGCTTGTCGTCAAGTGGTGCAAGCTCAATAGTTGTGTCACTGTTTTTGTTTATACAGCGGCTTATGATATAATCTGATATCTCGGGATTTTTAGCAAGGTAGGGACCGTGCATATACGTTGCAATTACATTCTTTTCGAAATATCCCTCGTTTGTACTTTGAGTTTTGTTTCCGTGACCGTGAAGAACTTCTCCAAGGGGAGTTTTAACATTATGAGTCTGTCCACTGTGGTTTTCAAAACCTATGATATCCACAGTTTTTCCTGTAAATTCAGTACGTATTACAATATCGCCAATACATCTTTTCTTGCGGTTTGTTTCTGCTATGGTGTAATAGTCAAACAAGCCAAGCCCGGGAATATCAACGCCGTTTGCGTCACGGTAATATTTTCCCATAAGCTGATATCCGCCGCAAATAAGAAAAATAAATGTACCGTTTTTGTATGCTTCTTCTATGCCTGCTTTGTATTTTGTCAAATCCTCGGAGATATGCTGTTGTTCAATGTCAGCACCGCCGCCGATATATATCATATCATATGAAGAAAAATCGGGTTCGGGAGAGCCTATTGAATAATGCTCAATTTCACATTCGATTCCACGCACTTTACAGCGATATGATATAATTTCCATGTTTCCGCTGTCGCCGTATAAATCAAGTAAATCTGCATACATATGAAGTATTTTTATCTTATTCATTTTTACCTCCGTGATTTTCAGCATATTTAATCAATGCTGAACGTGTTGGTGCAACTGCTGTGTAATTGGCAATAACAAATTTTCTTCCATCTGTTTTTGCAAGCTCTGCAACAGCTTCGTCAAGGTCGGGACATACTATGATTTTATCAGCGGGATAACCTGCGTATTTAATCCTTACAGCTATATCATAGGCTCTGATTCCTGATGTTATAACTTTATCAACACGGTCAAATTCGCTGAAATTTATATCCCAAATCCATGAAACGTCAATACCGTCAGCTAACTTATCATTCAGCACAAACAGTAGTTCCTTATCTGTCTGCATTTCATTCATAACACGCAAAGTCATATTTGCTCCGACTGGATTTTTCGCTAGATTCAAAGTGGTCTTACGGTCGCCAAGCATAAATGTTTCCATTCTACCGTTGTTTATAATGTGTTTTGAAATTACATTATGAGTAACGTTCTGGGGTATATTGTAAAGTTTAGCGGTAGCGGCAACAGCTGTCATATTGTAAATATTGTAAATGCTGTTAAGCTGCGGTGAGTATTCATGTCCATCAGCTGTAAATACCGACTTTTCAAGATCAATATTCTCCGCCGTTATATACGGTTCGTGATTACCAAAACCGCATTTCTTACAGATAAATTTGCCAATGTGTGAGTACTGGTAATAATCATACTCCAATGTTTCTCCGCAGAACGGACAGAAACGTCCCTCGGAAGCTTCAAAAATAGTTTCTGTAGCAAAAGCATATGGCTTTGCATGGAAGTATTTCACTTTCTTGTTGTTAGGATTTGCTCTGCCAAGACGTGCTGTGTTCGGGTCGTCGCCGTTGAGTATAAGATTGCCCTCAAATGTCTTGCAGAAGCCGTTTATCTTTTGAATAAGCGTTTCCATTTCGCCGTTTCTGTCAAGCTGGTCACGGAAGAAATTAAGCACAACAAGAGTTTCAAGCTTCAACTGTGAGTAAACAACAGGCACATAGCTTTCATCTGTTTCAAATATAACATAGTCAGCGTTAACTTTTCCGCCTAAAGTACAATGACGGAGCAGCAGAGAGCATATACCTGTATCAAGGTTGTTACCTTCTTTATTTATGATTATCTTCTTGCCGTTCTGCTCGAAAAGCTGTGCTATACAGCTTGTTACAGATGTTTTTCCGTTTGTTCCCGTTATTGCAATAATAGGACAGTTCACTTTGAACATCTTACAACATTTTCCTTTTGTGAGATGCCAGAGAACAATTCCCGGAAGATTTCCTGCATTGCGTTTAAAAAGATGCAGTACAGCTACTAAAATTTTTCCGATTAAAATTAATATAGTATTCAATTTTTTCTCCTTATTTCGTTTTATTCAGGATTTCTGCAATCCTGTTTTCTATACGTTCAATCGCTTTTTCTTTATTGTCAAGCCAGTCGAGAATATGAATATTCATTGTTTCCCAACCTAGATCGTTAAGGACATTCCGCTGTGAAATGTATCTTTCTTCAGCTGTGGAACTATAAAATGAATTTCTAGTTCCGCAGAATATACCGAGGATGTATCTGTCAGGGTTATCGGGGTGGGATATCGCCACATCAACCCTGAAATCAGAACAGCCTACAGAACAATCAGCATTATATCCTCGTTTACGAAGTTCATCGGCAACAATAAGTTCAAATCCATCTGCGGAAACACGTGTGTTTCCTGCCTTGACAGCCAATCCACCGCCCTGCTCAGCGAATTTCAGGAAGCCTTTAAGTCCCTCAACTCCCTCGGAGCGTGTGCTGTTCAGATTTATCATATCCGAAGTAATTACAGAAAATACAAGCATACGCTTTCTTGCACGTGTAATGGCAACGTTAAGACGCTTCCAGCCGCCGTCTCTGTTAAGGGGGCCGAAGTTCATTGAAAGTTTGCCGTCCTTATCGGGACCATAGCCGATAGAGAACATAATAACATCACGCTCATCACCCTGGATATTCTCAAGATTCTTGATAATAATAGGTTCTGCCATTTCCTCGGCGATTTTTTCAAGCTGCAGCTCTTTTCGGTACTCGTCAGCAAGCATATCATCAATGAGATTTTGCTGGGGCATACTGAATGTTACAACGCCTATACTTTCCTTGCGGAGTTCCTCATCTTTCAGACGGCGGACAATTTCATCAACAACGGCCTGTGCTTCGGCTTTATTTGTCCTTGTCTTACATCTGTCGTAATATCCCTCAACAGCTATATGTGTAACCTTTGACACACGGTTATCAGCCGACGGGAATGTATAAAGCTTATTGCCATAATATTTTGCGTTGCTGTAGGCTATAAGACTTTCGTGACGTGAGCGATAATGCCAGAGAAGATGTTCTCCCGACATTGACAAAGCAAGACAGTCATCAAGCAGGCTTTCTAAATCTTCGTTTTCGATGTTGTCCTCGTCAGTGTGTGACGCTGCAAAGAAGCTTGTGGGAGGAAGCTGTTTCGGGTCGCCAGATATAATAACATTTTCGCCCCTTGATACAGCACCTACAGCCTCGCAGGTGGGAAGCTGTGAAGCCTCGTCGAATATTACAAAGTCAAATTTAGGATATGCAGGGTCAATATATTGTGCAACTGATATGGGACTCATAAGCATTACAGGGCATATTCTCCGCAGAAGTGTGGGAATACTCTCGAATAGTCTGCGTATTGACATTCCCCTACCGCCATTTTTTATTACCTTTTTAAGAATTGACAACTCTCCGTCGTCAGTTTCACTGTCAGGTATTTTAGCAGAAAGTTTTGCTTTCAGTTCATCAATTGTAAGACTGCGGAATTTATCAAGGGCATTATCAAATTTTCGTATAGTATCTTCGAAAATTGAACCCTGAAACTCTGCAAGGGCAGGTGTTTCCGCTATTGTCTTGAACACAAATTCACGGCATATATCACATTCAAATGCTTTCACAAGATTATCCGATGATATATCACCGTCAAGATAAGCTTTTACAACATTTTCGATTCCGTATTCTTCAAGGCGGCGGCATATGGACATTATGCCCGTCCATTCTTTTAACATAGGCAGTTCGGATATGATATTTTTTGCCTGTTCTATTGTGTCGGAAAGCCAGTTATTCTCAAAAATCCTGTCGGGCACAAGAGAATATTTTTCGTTGAGTTCCGAAAGAATTTCAACGGCTGTATTGCATTTTTTCATGAATACTGCGGCTTTCGCTCTGTTTTCAGCTTTTCTCTGTGCTGTACCGAAAAGTTCACATATACGCTGTGAGATATGCTGTTTTTCAGCTAAATTAAATGAACTTCCACCGATAATACTTCGGAGTTTTTCAGATATATCGACAGCTTTTTCAGTCGTTACCCAATCAGTATTTTCGCCCATTAGCAAGCCTGTACATGTGCTGAAAACATCAGAAACAGCTGTGGGAATAGTTTTTACTTGCTCTGTGAGGGCTTTTAATTTATTCAGCCTCTGACAGTATTCCCCGAAATTTTCCTTTGAAACAGTATCAGTTGATTTTGCGTATACGTTAAGTGTTTTTACAAGTTTTCCACTTTTTAGAAGCTTTGGCAATATCCAGCTGCTCTGTGCATCTTTCCACTCTGCAAGAGCGTTTCCGCTGTCAAATCCGAGCACTGACTGTTCAAACTGCGATAAAATCTCTGTTTTCAGATTTTTCTGCTCTTTTCCGCTTGCAATAAGAGCTTTTACAGTATCAGCCACTCTGTCCCACGTTTCGCCGTAAACAATCATAGGAATTATATCTCCCTCGGCAACTGCCGCCGACAGAATAACAGACAACTCTTTTACCTGTGAAAAAGTAATATCAGCATTTCCTGTAATATCATAAAGATATGATTTTTCGGTTTCAAGCTCTGTGAGACTATCTGTGAGTCTGCTAAGTTTATCGGATATATTCTCACGGAAAGAAGAATTATATTCAGTCAACTTACAGCATTTTAACGATGTTCTGCTGACATCACCGTAAGCCTTTCCTGCTGCTGCAAGTTTTTCAAGTTCATCTCTAAAATGCTCAATCTTTTCGGCAGTTACAGAATTTAAAAAATCATCGGAGAATTTAAGCTTTCCGCTATATTTAGAATATTTTTCATATTTTACGGCAGCCTCGTAAAGAGACATTCCTATATTTCTTTTATTATGAATTTCCTTTGCCGCTTTATTGAGTTCACAACGCAGAACGGCTGTTTTTTCAGACTCTGCAAGATAATCAGCGGAAGAAGTTGTTTTTGCTGTGTTCAGAACATTGTCAAGCTGATTGAGAACATCTCTCTTACGGGATTTATTTGAATGAAGTTCTAGGCAGAATGGTGCAAGTCCAAGCTTTTCAATACGTTTCTGAACAACTTCAAGGGCTGCCATTTTTTCAGCCACAAACAGCACTGTTTTATCGTGATACAATGCATTTGCAATTATATTCGTAATCGTCTGGGATTTTCCTGTACCTGGCGGACCATGAAGCACAAAGCTTTTCCCTTGATTAGACGCATACACAGCTGCAAGCTGTGAGGAATCCGCAGATAATGGAACTGCAAGGTCACAGGGCATTACGTTTTCATCAAGTTCTGAAGGAGTAATGGAAGTATAGTCATCGCTCCATTCCTTTTTACCCGATACAAGACTTGCAACAACTTTATTCTTCATAAGGTCGTCGGAACGATTGCGTATATCATTCCACATTATAAATCGGCTGAATGAAAACTGGCCGATAAAGGCAAATTCCTTAACATCCCAACGTGGATTAGACATAACAGCCTGACGTATAGTGCTGAAAATAAGAGAGATATCAACTCCACTTTCGTCTTCGGGAAGCTGATTTAGCCCTATGTCAATTCCGTAATTCTGACGAAGCATTTCAAGAAGTGTTATGTTTATCTGTGCTGCTTCATCACGGGATTTTATAGTATACATTTTATCCTGTATCTTCCGTGTTATGGTTACAGGAATAAGCACAAGCGGAGCGTATCTTGGCTTTTCACTTCTGTCAGTTTCATACCACTCAAGAAATCCAAGGGCAAGATATATCGTATTTGCACCGTTTTCTTCAAGACTTAATTTCGCAAGTCTGCGAAGCTTTGTCATAGCTTTTTCAAGGTCTGGAGCCGTCATGTATGTACGCAGACGATGATTTTTCAGTTCTTCCTCCGCTATAACATTTATGTGTTCATTGTTATTTTCAAGAACAAAAAGCTTATCATCTGTCGCTTTTAAAAATTCGTCATCGGGGGCGGCACATACGCTGAATTCTCCGCCCTGTGAAAATTCGTCCTCAAGACAGCTTAAATCGGACGCTATAATCCTTACACCTGATGAAGTACAGCGGAAATTCAGCAGACTGTTACGCAGACTTAAATCCAGAAGCTTTCTCTCCCACATTTTCTGCTTTGTAAGTTCTTCTACCGGTTCGTTGAGTCGAATATTACCTACAAGTATTATTTCATTGGGAGCATTAGTAATTTCTTCTTTTTTTCTTTCGCCGTAATCAACAGCTCTGAATGTACCTGCTTCAGCTACACGTGAGGGTATCGGGCGTATGCCGCTTATTCTTGTTCGCTTTATATCTATGGCATATGCAAATTTTTCTGCTGTAAGCTTTGAAATGCTGTGCATTTCAGCTGTATTAAAGTCAACGGCCACACCCGCTGTAAAGTCTGTACACTCCACAACGGAGATTATATCCACACCTTTTGCAGTACGCTTTGATATTGCTGAATAATCATATTGCACACAGTCAGGGAAGCACTGTTCTTCAAGCCAACAGCCTGCAAATGCGTGCCCCTCAACAACGATAATAAGCGGATTTAGTCCGATAGATTCCAGACAGGAACAATACAGAACGGCAAGGTCTAGGCAGGTTCCTCTTTTTGATGTAAGAACATTGTCCGGAAGCCGCACTCTCTGTGCTGATTCATAGCTTGCAGGGGGAGCTGTATACGCTATATTTTCCGCCTGTAAAGCGGCATATACAGCAGCCAACTGCATTTTCACAACGTTTACGCTTCTGCTCTGATAGCCCGTAAACGACGGATCGCCGTACCATTCGTTTAAAAAGGCGGATGCCTTTGAAGTAATTTCGGCTATTTTTGGATGATTTGGAGTTATAAAAGCACTTATCATTTCGGGAAGAAAAATTGAGCCTGTCCATTGGTCATAGGCTAAAAGCTCAATGTTTTCTGTGTATTGACATACTGTTTCACCGTCGCAGACCGTCTCAATTGTTACACTTCCGACTATTTTTTCTGTGAGTCCAAAAAGATAGTCAGAGTGCATAATAATATTCACAGGGGAAACTTCAACCGCTTCGTTTGCAGGAACATCAACCGATACTTCATATTCTGCTGTAAATGAAGGCTCAAAATTTATTTTCAGGAGAAGATTATTCAAATCCCTCTCACTATTGTTCTTTATGGTTATGCTGCGAAAAACAGGGATATAATTCTGCTGCATTGCAAAATTAATTTGCTTTACGGCTTCACAGCTTATGGTTATCACATCATTCATACAGCACCTCGCACATTAGACTGATATAAACATACTTAATAATTATAGCATATTTCTCACGATTTTACAATATTTTCAGCAATTTTCTTTCCGACTTTTTTTCGCTAAAGAAGTAAATTCCTGTGCAAATTAACGGAACTTGTGTTTTAAATGCATTTTTATTGATTTTCTCTTGACTCAAAAGGAAAAAAATGATACAATAATAATATATGTCATCACATTATTAAAGAGGTTAAATTATGTCAGATATGAAAGTTATACTTCTTGCAAATACTCCTGATGCAGAGAAAACAATTGCTACTGCCGCAAAGCTCTGCTATTCAAGCAGTGACATCACTTCTCTCCGTGACGGTCTTACAGATGAAAAAATTGCTGATTTCATTGATATGCTTGTTTCTATAGGACACGAAAGTGTTCTTGAACACGTAAGCTTTACTTTTGGAATTGAGGGTATATCACGTGCTTGCTCACATCAGCTTGTTCGTCACCGTATTGCTTCTTATTCACAGAAAAGTCAGCGATATGTAAATGAAAACGGCTTTGAGTTTGTTGTTCCACCTGCAATTGAAGAAAATCCCGAGGCAAAGGCTGAATTTGACCGTGCTATTGCACTTATATCTGAAAGCTACGATAAAATTGCAGACATTCTAACGAAGGCTCATACGCAAACTTTTATGGCAGAGGGACTTGATGAAAAAACAGCTGCTTCAAAAGCTTCCAAGCTTGCCAATGAGGATGCACGTTTTATTCTTCCCAACGCCTGTGAAACAAAGATTGTAGTAACTATGAATGTACGTTCTCTTTTCAATTTCTTCCGCCACCGCTGCTGTAACCGTGCACAGTGGGAGATTCGTGCAGTTGCAAATGAAATGCTGAAACTTTGCTTGCAGGTTGCTCCGAATATTTTTAAATATGCAGGCCCTTCCTGTGTTGCAAAAGGTGTGTGTCCAGAGGGTAAAATGACTTGCGGAAAAGCAAAAGAAGTGAAAGCTTATTTCGCACAATTTGTAAAGGATTCCGCTGATGCTTGAATTTCGCAGAATTACTCTGAATGACCGTGATAACGTCAACAAAGCACTTGCTTTTTCTGATTTCAGAGGGTGTGAATACTCTTTCGCAAATAATCTTGCATGGTGCAGACTTGCCGACTCACAGATTTGCTTTTACAAGGATTTTTATATTGTCTGTGCTTTTGGAAATGAGGACGGAATACCGACTTTTATACTCCCTGCAGGTTTAGGAGATTATCGTGAAGTAATCGCTGAAATGAAACTGTACAGCGAAAATGGCGGTCATCCCTTTCGCTTGTGCGGAGTTACCGAAAAATCCCTTGAAATGCTCAACGAGTTTTATTATGATGAATTTACAGCACAGCCTGATCGTGACGGCTCCGATTACATTTATCTTCGTTCAGACCTTGCTGAACTCAAAGGGAAAAAATTTCATCAAAAACGCAATCACCTTGCAAAGTTCAATCGAATTGAAAGTGAATTTTCCTTGATTACGGAAAAGGATTTCGACGATTGTATAAGTTTTATTGTTTCCGATTACAACAGCAAGTTTCATGAGGATACAACTCATTCTGCCATTGCTGAACAGTATGCTGTAAATACTTACTTCAACAACTTTGAAGAACTCGGATTAAAAGGCGGTATCATTCGTATAAACGGAGAAATTGCCGCTGTAACTATCGGTGAAAAACTTAATTCTGACACATTCTGTGTACACATCGAAAAGGCTGACAGAAGTTTCGACGGTATTTACACAGGAATATGCAACAAATTTGTAAATGCCTGCACGGCAGGTTTTACTTACATTAACCGTGAAGAAGATTTAGGAATTGAGGGACTGCGAAAATCAAAGCTTTCCTATCACCCTGTTTTTCTTCTAAATAAATATATTGTCAATTTCAAATGAAAGGACTGTTGATATGATATATGTTTATCTTGCAAACGGCTTTGAGGAAGTGGAGGCTCTTACTCCTGTTGACCTTCTCCGACGTGCTGAAAAAAAGGTTATTACTGTTGGTGTAGGCGATAATATTATTGTAAGCTCCCACGGAATTCCTGTTATTGCTGATACTATTGCACAGGAGGCTCCCCTCACTGATGAACTTGAAATGATTGTTCTCCCTGGCGGAATGCCCGGTACACTCAATCTTGAAAAATCAGATTATGTACAGGCTGCTATTGATTTCTGTATGGAAAAAAATATCCCAATCGGTGCTATCTGTGCCGCACCCTCTATACTTGGTCACAAAGGCTTACTGAAAGGCAAAAAAGCTGTATGTTATACAGGCTTTGAAACACAGCTTGACGGAGCTGTTATCGGTGATGAAGCTGTTGTGGTAGACGGCAACATCATTACTTCAAGAGGAGCAGGCACTGCAATGGAATTTGCTCTCACTCTTGTTGAAAAAGCCGTTTCCGAAGCAGAACGCAAAAGACAGTATAACGCAATACTCTGCGGCTGAAAAGGATTAAACTATGACTAAAAAAGAATTGCGTAAGCATTTCACCGAAATTCGCAAAGAGGCTTCTTGCAAGGAAAATGACGCACTAATAACCGAAAGACTCAAAAGTCTTGAAGTGTTTGAAAATGCCGATACTGTACTTCTTTTTGCTTCTCATCGTTCCGAGCCCTCTACATGGGATTTTGCTGAATATCTTATAAATAAAGGGATTTCGGTTGCGTATCCTAAATGCGGAGATGAGGGTGAAATGACTTTTTACAGGGTAAAATCCCTTGATAAGCTTCATATAGGAAAATATGGCATTGCTGAACCAGAGGGGAATATTATGGATATTCCGCAGATAACGGATAAAACTGTATGTATAGTTCCCGGGCTTGCCTTTACCTGTGACGGCAGGAGAATAGGATATGGCGGTGGATATTATGACCGTTTTCTCTCGAAAAATCCCACGCTTATGACTATTGCCCTCACCTATGAAAAATGTATTGCTGACGATCTCCTGACTATGGAGCATGATATTAAAGTTAAATCAATTGTAACAGAAGAAAGGACGGTTATTTGTAATGAGTGACAACAAAGATTTTCTCAATGACATCCTGAATGAAACCGCTGAAAATGAAACGGCGGATTTTGAGGAGGCTATGGAGACAGCTGACGCACTTGATGATATTGATGAACAGAATTTCACACAGGTGTTCAATGAGGTTGTGAGCGATGCCACAAATGATTTTGAGCCTGATGATGATTACTATCATCAGGAGCGTTCCGCTTATCCTGAAAGAGATATGCGTTATGGCGGTCAGACTCCACCTCCAAGACGTAAAAAGAAAAAGAAGAAAAAGAAAAAGCAGATAAACCGTCTGCCCGGTGTTCTTATTCTTGTAACGCTTATTTTCGGTATTTCAACTATTCTTTCCGTTGTAATAATCAGTTATGGAAAAGATATGCTTGGTATTGGCAAAAGTGACGATACACACGTTATTGTTATCCCCGAGGGTGCTACAACTCTTGAAGTTTCACAGATGCTTTTTGAAGACGAAATCATCAAATCTGCAAAGGCTTTTGAGCTTTTCGCACGTCTTGGCGATGAAAAGAACTATGTTGTAGGTGAACATTTTGTACGTCCTAATATGCCCTACGAAACGCTTCTGGACGAACTTACTAAAGTTCCCACAGAGGAAATGGGTGAAACAATTGAAATTACCTTCCGTGAAGGAATCACTCTTGTAGATGCTGCAAATCTCCTTGAAGAAAACCACATCTGTGATGCTGAAGATTTTATCTTCTACTTCAATTCAGGTGGATTTGGTGTTGATTTTGAGCAAAGACTCCCAAGCGATTCTTCCTTGAAGTTCCAGAAAATGGAGGGATATCTTTTCCCTGATACCTACCTTTTTTATGAGAACAGCAAGCCTGAAACAGTATGTCAGAAGATCTACTACAACTTCGATACAAAAATGAACGGCGAATTTACATTAGGCCAAAAGACATACGAGAACCGTTATGAGCGTATGGAAGAACTCGGCATGACTCTTGATGAGCTTATTACAATTGCTTCTATTGTTCAAATGGAAGCTGCAAATGTCAAGGATATGAATGATGTTGCCGCTGTATTCAGAAACCGTATCGAGAATAAGGATGTATTCCCGAAGCTTGAGTCTGACCCGACTTCAAACTACTCCAATAATACTATCCGTCCTAATATTGAATATTACAACCAGACGATTATTGATGCATACGATACCTACAAGACTGCCGGACTCCCTCCTGGAGCTATCTCAAACCCTGGTCTTGACGCTATTGATGCTGTACTCACAAACAAAAAGACAGATAAATTCTACTTTATTGCAAATATCAGAACAAATGAAACTTTCTTCTCTGTAACTCTTGAAGAACACGAAGCAAAGCAGGCTGAAATTGAGCAGTACTACAGAGATAATCCTGTGGAGGAATAATAATGAGTTTACTTGAAGTTCTTGCCCCCGCAGGTGATGAGGAACGCCTTACCGCCGCACTGAATTACGGTGCTGACGCTGTATATCTGGGACGGAAGCAGTTTGGTATGCGTGCTTCACCGATGAATTTTGATTTTGACCAGCTTGTAAATGCTGTAAATGCAGCCCATGAAAAGGGTGTAAAGGTATATCTCACCTGCAATACTTTGCCAAGAAACAACGAACTGCCCTTTTTTGAGCAGTTCGTTAAAGAGGCTGTTGATGCGAAAGTTGACGCTTTAATTGTAGCTGATATTGGTCTGCTTATGCTAATTAAGAAATATGCTCCTGATATGGAGATACATATTTCAACACAGACAGGTATTGTCAATTATGCTACAGCTCGCGAGCTTTATAATCTTGGTGCAAAGAGAATTGTTCTTGCCCGTGAGCTTTGTTTAGACGAAATTGCTGAAATACGTGCAAAGACGAGTCCTGACCTTGATATTGAATGTTTTGTTCACGGTGCTATGTGCGTTTCATTTTCAGGAAGATGTCTTCTTTCACAGTATCTTGTAAACCGCGACGCTAACCGTGGCGAATGTGCACAACCATGTCGCTGGGGATATCATCTAATGGAGGAAAAGCGTCCAGGCCAGTATTTCCCCATATATGAGGATGAGAAAGGCACGTATATCCTCAATGCAAAGGATATGTGTATGATTGAGCATATCGACAAGCTTGCCGAAGCAGGTGTCACAAGCCTCAAAATCGAGGGACGAGCTAAATCAGCGTATTATGTGACTGTCGTGACAAATGCCTATCGTATGGCGGTTGATGAGTATATGAAAGATCCATATAACTTCAAGCTTCCCGACTGGATAAGGGATGAGGTTTATAAGGTAAGCCACCGCCAGTATTGTAATGGATTTTTCTTCGGTACCCCCGAAGAATCCCAGTATTACGAAAACAGCGGATATATCAGAAATTACGATATAGTTGCAGTTGTTGATCGCTGCGAAAACGGCACAGTATATTGCACACAGCGTAACCGATTCTTTGCAGGAGATGAAGTGGAGCTGCTCTCCCCTTCCGCAAAGCCCATTATAATGACTCTTGACACCATTTTCAATGAAAAAGGCGAATCCGTTGAGGTTGCAAATCACGCTATGATGAAATTTTCATTCAAGTGTGATACTGTTTTCCCTGCGGGTACTGTTATCAGAAAAGGTGCTATTGAAACTGAATAAATGCAGAACTCCCCGATCATTTCACAATAATCGGGGAGGTTTTTTAATTAAGAAGTGCCGTACCAATGGCAAGATAAGAAGCAAAAATCATCCACAATAGGTAGGGAATATTGAAATACCCTGCCTTTTTTCTTATGGAAAGAAACATACAAAACATAATTCCCACAAGAACTGTAAGAATCACTGCAACAACTGCTGCTACAGTAAGCAGCTGGAATCGGAAAAATATAATGCTCCATGAGAAATTAACTGCAAGCTGTATGAAATAAAACGTTAATGCAGATTTGCTTCTGTAGTTATCATTTCTGTATATCATATATGAGGATATCCCCATTAATGCATACAGAACAGTCCACACTACAGGAAATACCCAGGCAGGCGGCGATAAAGCAGGCTGTATAAGTTCCGCATACAAACCTCGGAAATCCCCGGCAAGCAGGGCGGAGACTGTTCCCACAAGTTCCGCAAAGACGATAGAGATAATAAGTTCTGTTAAACTGAATTTTTTCATAAAATGCTCACCTCATAGTATTGATGTTACATTTTATGATTAAAAATACGGAAACATTACTTTGTAAGGGGGGTTACATTATTGAATATGGCGTAAAACTTCACAGGGATATGCTTGTCAATATGGCACTTTCCGAAAAACCACTTATCATAATCACAGGCTTTTGTAATTTCCTCAAATAATGCGTGTACTTCAATACGCTGGAAAACATCGACTCCAAGGCAATCTTTTACTGACGCAGGCGGCTCGTGAGTTATGACATAATCAACAGCGTGGTCATTGGCTTCAAGATTTCTCACAGCCTCCATTATTTCTTCGTGGGTAGGCTGTTCACGCTCCCACCAGTCGCAGTCACGGCGGAATTCGATATCTTGGCTGTGACCGCCGCCGAATGTGAAAATTTTCTTACCCTCAATAGTATAAACCTGTCCTCTCATAAGGTGTATGAGATTCGGAGCAATAATTCTTGCCATTCCACCATTCCAATTGCTTTCAGGATACTTTTCAAGTAAATCGAAATTTTCATGACAGCCGTCAATAAAGCATATGGTATAATCAAGGGACATAAGCTTTTTAAGCACGGCATTTTCCTTTTTTGAGCCGTCCCAGATAAACCCGAAATCTCCGCATATTATAAGTGTATCACCGCTTTCGAGCTTTTTAAGCTGTGAATCTTTGAATCGTGTTATATCTCCGTGAGTATCACCAGTAACGTAAATCATTTTTCTACCCTCCGTTTTCTTTGATAATAGAATTATAACATATATTTAATATAAATGCAAGATTTGATGTGCGTTATTTTTCACTGTTGATATAACCCATGTCCACATCGTCAATTATCTCTCTTATCCAGCAATTTTTCGGATTTATTTCCTCGTGATACCATTCGGGAGAATAGTGGAACCAACGAAGCAGAAAAGTACGCAACGTTATACCATGAGTAAATATAAACAGAGTATCAACGCCATGCTTTTCGTAGTCACGGTGTATTGTTCCCATAAACTGATGTATTCTTATAGCTACATCAAAGGGACTTTCACCAAGAGGAAGTCTTGCATAAAACTTACCATAATTAGACACCTGTCTTTCATATTCTGCATTTTCTGCAGGATGCATTACTCCCCATTCCTCATCGGGAACAGAATCGAATAATCCGAACTGCTGTTCAATTAAGGTAATATCTTCACGGATATCCTTTATATTCAGAAATTTATTAAATTCCTCACTGGTCTGTCTTGTACGGAGATATGGGCTTCTCCAAATTCTTGCCTTTGATAAATCAATATTATTTTCCTTACAGTAATTCAGAAGCCATTCACCATTTTTTCTTGCTTGTTCCTTACCTTTTTCAGTCAGAGAAACAAGGTGGTCGGGTAGTCTCTGAGGATAGTTTTCACCTGTGTTGGCTATCGACTGTCCGTGTCTGATTAAAAAGATATGCATTTGACATTCCTCCATTTATTTTTCTTCAACTATATTTTACCATATATTTTGAAAAAATGCAAGAAAAACAGCCGTCTGTAATAGACGGCTGAAATAAATTATCTTCTTCTCTCAATTCCCGAAGCCTTGTAAAATGCCGCTTTGTCAGCATACATTGCCATTTCAGCCTCGTGCAGAATTTCACCTATGCTCTCGCCGCTTGTTTTCTGCCATGAAAATCCAACAGCAAGAGGAATCTTCTGCTCTGCTATAGCATCTCTGAAACGCTTTTCACGAGCCTCAAATTCCTCCTTGCTGATACATGAGCAAAGGGCAAGAAGTTCATCACCGCCGATACGAAATACGCCATAATCTTTGTAAAAATCATTGAAAAAGCTGCAGCATCTTTTAATAAGAGTGTCACCGGCAGCATGTCCCTCATTATCGTTTACTCGCTTCAATCCTGTGATATCACAGTAAACAACGCCGATACTTCTGGATTTGTTCATATTTTTGATGTATTTTCTCATAGCGTGTCTGTTGCCTATTTTTGTAAGCTGGTCACGGTAGCTCATATCGTGGAGCTCCTCAATAAGATTACGCGTTTGAATCTGTGAGACAATGAAATATCCAGTAATACGAAGCATATTTTCAACATAATTTATTGCATGAATAGGTGGATTATCAATACCGTAGAATCCTATTACCTTGCCGTCATGCACTAATGGAACAACGACAATAGACTTGATATTCTGTATTTTTAACGTTTCATACTGCTGATAATTGATGCCCTTAATATTTTCAATATCCTCAATTACAATGGGATTTCCTGCTTCAAAAGAGTTATACCAGTTTTGACATACTTCCGGTGGTACATTCTGGAGCATTTCTTTTGAGGGCGTTACACCCTTGGCAACCCATTCATAAGTATTATTGTCGCAATTATTCTCGTTCTTCTCAAAAACATAAGTTCTTTCACCATTAAGAGTTTTCCCGAGATATTCAAGAATAATCTCGATTGCCTTGTCAGGGGTAGGTGCCTGCATAGCTGTTCTGAAAGCTTCATTTACAGTAGCTTCAAGATTTTCATATTTGTGTACAGTTTGATTATATTCTTCCTGCTGACTTACATCAATTGATATATTAAGTCGGTAAAGCTTGCCATTATATTCTGCTATGGTATCTTTTGTAAGAAGATGTTTTTTTACACGGGGATTATAAAATTTACTCTCAACAAATTCACCCTTTTTTAGCTTATTATTAATACAATTCTTACATCTGGTTGCACAGTTGTGAAGTATTTCATAGCATTTCTTTCCCTGCATTTCTTCACGGGATTTCAATCCATACGTTTTAAGTGTTTTGTCGTTCATATAAATAAGCTCGTCCGTCTCCAAATCGCATATATAGACAAACTCATTTAAAGTGTTAAAAAAGTTCCATATTCTTTTCATACCAACACCCCCTTGAAGTATTTATATCAAAATTATACAATAATTTTCATATTTTGTCAAGAGCAATAAAGCGATTTGTTACAATTATGTTTGTTATCTAATCGTCAGTAAATTAAATACACATCATTTAAGTTGTTATCTTATTGGTCACAAAACGAAATACCATCAATACGCTTCGAAATTCACCATTTTTTGCGATGTTATACTCAATTATTGCTATTTTTATAGAAATATATTTACAATTCTTAATAAACATTGTATATTTAATACATAATTAAACTTTTAGTTTAGTTTATTGAATGTTTTGTTAATTTAATTTATTTTAAGGGAGGAATTTTATGCTATTTAAAAGAAAAAAACAAAAATCATGTTCTGTAATTTCCTTGATGCTTGCTGCTTCATTGCTAACATCATCTATGTTTACAGGCACACAATTCAACACATCTGCTGATGAAGGTACTGTGAAAATCTTGCCTCTTGGCGATTCAATCACCTTTGGTATGGCAGATGACGGTGGATACAGAAAATATCTTGACTATTTTCTTAAGCAAAAAGGATACAACAACATTGATTTTGTAGGACCTGAAGGAAGTGACAGTGCTGTTTTCAATTATAATGGCACCTCCGTTACATACGACGATAACCATGCAGGTTACAGCGGATATACTATAACTGATCTACCTGGTGGCTGGTTCGGAAATCTTAATGGCATTCTTGAAACAATGCAGGGCGGCGATTATATAAAGAAATATTCACCTGATGTCATTCTTCTTCAGATTGGTACAAACGATGTATCAAACGGTCACCTTAATGGATCCGAGGAACGTCTGCATCAGCTTCTTGATTATCTCTTTGAGAATATGAACGGAACAGTCTTCCTTACAACTATCCCCGATCTTGGTAGCACATTCGGCGGAAGCACCAACGCTGACATTGCATCGTATAATGAACTCGTTAAAAAAGTTGCAAACGAATACAGCAGCAATGGTAAAAAAGTTGTCTTTGCAGATATTCACAGCGTTATTAATGCTTCTACCGATTTAGCTGACGGAGTTCATCCTAATGCAGGTGGTTACGAAAAAATGGGAAAATACTGGGCTGATGTTCTCGATGACTTCCTTGATGATACATCTACTTCTCAAACACCTACTGTTAATAATTCTAATACATCATCCAACCAACAAAATTATTATTTCAATGACACTTTTGAAAGTACAACCGATGGTTGGATAGGCAGAGGAGGTGCAACTGTTGAGAAAAATCTGCTTGCCGCATACGAGGGCAGGGCATCCCTTTATTGCAGCGGAAGAACTGCTTCATGGAACGGTGCATCCAAAGAGCTTGACTCAACAGTTTTCAAGGCAGGAGAAACTTACAGTTTCAGTGTAAATGCAATGTATGAAAATGGTGCTTCAACAGAAGAATTTAAGCTTACTCTCCAGTATACAAATGCCGATGGTACTACAGAATACAGTGGTATTGCTACAGCTAAAGTAACAGAGGGACAGTGGGTACAGCTTACTAATCCTGAATATACAATTCCAGCTGGTGCAACTGACCTGATTATATATGTTGAAACTGTCGATACTGAAATTAATTTTTATATTGATGAGGCAATAGCTGCTCCGTCAGGTACAGAAATCAGCGGAGCTAAACCTCTTGTATTCACTACTGGAGATGTCAATTGCGACGGTACAATTGATGTATTCGACATGATTTTCATGCGTAAGGCTGTTACAACAGGTCTTGATAATAAAAATTTTACAAAAGCGGCTGATATTGATAAAAGCGGAGTTATTGAAGTTGCGGACGCAGTTCAGCTTCAGCAGTATCTTCTCGGCAAAATAAGCGAATTTACATTCAACGAACCACCTAAACCCGATAACAAATGGGACGATTATTCCGAAACTGCTTCCGCACAGTGGATTGACTTCTATGAGAGTTCAATTTACAGTATGGGTAACACATATCGCCTTACAAAGAAGCTTGAAGCTGCCGAAAATGGCGAAAAGCTTACCATGGCATACCTCGGCGGCTCTATCACAGAGGGCAAGAAATACACAACGCCTTTCTCAAACTACGTAAAATCTACATTTGCAACAGGTGGATTCACCGAGGTAAATGCAGGACTTTCGGGAACTTCCTCTGTTGTTGGTCTTGTACGAAGCGAAAGCAATATAGTTGAGAAGAATCCAGATATTATATTTATTGAATTCTCCGTAAATGACCATGAAGATATAATGTATAAGAAATGCTTTGAAAGTGTTATCAAAAAATTCCTTGATTTACCAAATGAGCCTGCTGTTATTGCTCTTATTAACAGAGCCAAAGGCGGATTTTCCAGCCAGGAGCAGATGGTTAAGGTGGGTAAAAACCTTGATATACCGATAATCAGTATGGATAACGCACTTACAAAGGCATTTAACAGCGGATTCCTCTCCACAGGTGATTACTTCTCCGATGAATATCACCCCCACGATCAGGGCGGTCAGCTTATCGCAGACTGTCTTGCATATTACTTCCGCAAGGCTATGAAAACTGAAAACCGTTCTGAATCTTATACCGTTCCATCTACCGTGGCATACGGTACTGAATATCAGACTTGTAAGAATGTCGATCCAAAGACTCTTACGGGCTTCAATGCAGGTTCATGGACAGCAGGCAGCGGCTACGGCGGCACTGCACTCCCCTACTCCTATAACCTCAACGGCGGAAGTCCTATGACATTCAAGGCTAACGGTAAAGGCTTCATAGTTGTATTCAAGGCAAACAGCTCCGGTATGGGTAGCATTGATGTTACTGTTAACGGCAAAACAACCAAGATAAGCGGCAACAAGCAGTATTGCTGGGGCGGTCCCGACGCTGAACTTGGCTACTATCAGGAGACATCAGGTGAGCTTAATGTTTCAATATCAGGAAGCGGAAGCTTTACAATCTGGGGTATTGGTCTTATTGAATAATATATTGCAAAGGACGTTTTTTCGGAGCGTCCTTTGTGTTTGGGGGTAAAAAATGGCTGTGCATATTTCTATGCACAGCCGCGATACATTACATTACACTTTCATTTTATCTGAAATTAAACTTAAGAGGTATAGAATTAGTCAAGCATTGAAATTACTTTGCAAATTCTGTAATAAGCTTTGCGTCGTACTTCTGAATTGCAAGAGCATCAGAAGCTGTAATTCCTGCCTCGCCGTCAACGTCAGCGTTAGCTGTACCCTGCTCGGAAAGTGCATACTTGTCGAAGTTACCAAGGTGCTGATATATAGAAGCAGCGTCAGCAATTGATACAACTCCGTCGTTGTTTGCATCACCAAGAAGTGTAGGTTCTACTGTGGGAACTACAGGAGGATCTGTAGGATCTGTTACAGGAGGTTCAGTTGTAGGAGGTTCAATCTCTCCCTGTTTATTAGCTGTCTCTGTAAGAGAAATGAGGTATGTAAGAGGTGAATTCCAGTAAATAGTGATTTCGTTTGTAGAGTAACTCTCCGCATTATCTACCCAGCACTTTGCAGGTGCGGAATCGATACAATAAGCAAGAGCAGCGTTATCTTCAAGATTCTGGTTAACACCACCAACGAGCATACCCTTCATAGGCTCACCTACAGCCATTGAAGGTCTATGGTGAGGTGCAACGGGAGTTGCTGTACCATAACCTGTTACGAAGCAAGTTCCAAGGGGATTTGTACCAAGGAGATAGTTAAGCTGTGCCTGTGCTGCATCGATATACTTCTGCTCACCGGTAATATCATATGCCTGAGCAAGGATAATACCATAGTTAGCGATTGTCATGTTGCTTCCCCAGTGGTAGGATTCAGTTGCAACACCGTATGCCTGTTCAGCAGAAATTTCAGCAAAGTCATCAGCCTGTGAAAGAACTACGCTCTTTGCATTGCCGTATGCTATAGACTCCTTGTCAATGCCTTTCATTGTAAGAAGTGCGATATTACCGTAATCGCCTACTGTAGACCAGTCAAGTCCTCTTCTAAGCTTTGTTGAGATAGCATCAGCGTCTGCAAGATAGCTCTCCTCGCCTGTTGCACGGTACATCTGTGCAGCAGCCCAATAAAGCTCATCCTTAGGATTCTTATCGCCATACTCACCTGTTACAACGTCAGCAGGGTTTGTATAAGTTACGCTTGGATTAGCTTTTGCCCACTCATAAGCCTTCTTTGCAGCAGCAAGGCACTTGTCAGCAAATGCAGAGTCAATGTCCTTATAGAACTCGTAAGCCATAGCCATTGAAGCTGCAAAGTCAGCTGTAGCGGTTGTAGACTTAGGCATTACGATAAGAGGCTTTGTTTCCTTTTCAGGCATTACATAGCCTGGGAATGTGTCACATGAAACCTTGTGGTATACACCGCCGTCAGCAGAATCCTGCATCTTGAGCATCCACTCAAGCTCATAGCGAACTTCATCAAGAACGTCAGGAGTGCCGTTTCCGCTCTCGGGAATACCAATATTGTCGCTGTAAGCATCGGGATCAGCCTGATAAGCGTAAAGTACGTCAGCAACAGCCTTTGCAGCAGCTACAATATATCTTCCGTAGTCACCTGCATCGTGCCAACCGCCTGTTACTTCGATTTTATCGCTTGTACCGTAAATTGTTGCTTCTGTATCATGACAAGCTACGTGACCAAACTTATCATCCTCAACAGCTGTTCCGCATCTCTGGAGATAGAGCATTCTTACTGTATCATCAAGAAGCGAATTGTATACATCCTCACCGATTTCAAAAGAGTATGAGTCATCAATGCCCTCTGCCTTGACAATATACTTACCGGGAGTTGTAACAGCGGAGAAATCACCAAGATAGTTTGTTTCTTCTGCTGATTCATTCTCAATGGGACCTGTCATTTCGCCTGTGTAAACAACTTCTTCTGTGTCAGCGTTTACTACAGTAAAGCTACCGCCCTCTGCACCTCTGAAAACAGCTGTTTTCTTTGCGTCGGGCTTATAACCAACCTGGTTGATGTTGATAGGAATCTCGTATGCTTCTGTTGCACTGTAGTCTACGTTGCTGTCGTCAATAAGTTCAAGTGTTACATTATCAAAATAAAGCGTATGTTCAGGAAGATCCTCGGGATCCTGCTTTTCAACGCCGCAGTTGAAGCAGAGTTTGGACATAATGTCTGTTTCTTCTTCCATTACAAACTCTTTCTCAAAAGTCTGCATTTCTGTTGTAACATCACAGCCAATCCATACGTATGAACGGTAATCACCGCCGTCCATCTGGATCATACCCTCGATGTAACGGTCAACAGTTGATCTAACATCAAAGCTGAAACGGTAAACACCACCCTGATAAAGCTTAATTGTAGGCTGGTTAAGCTGTACAGCATAGTTTACTTTACCACGATCAAGAACGGTAAGAGCAAGCTCGCCATTCTCTTCAGCAAGTGTGTATTTTCCGCCGGATTCGTTGTAAACAGCCCAGTTAGACTTTCCTTCATCCATACCTGGATTTCTGATGATGTTGTCAGCAGCAAAAATGGGTGCAGCTGTTACAACGGGCATAGCAGAACCCATAACAACCGCAGCTGCAATTGCAGCCATACAACGCTTAAAAGTGTTCTTCTTCATGATTAATCGTTCCTCTCATTTATATTTTTTCGACTTTAAGATGACAAATCAGTGCAGAAATTTATCACCTATAGTATTTTTATTGTACAATATTTTCAGCCGGCTTGTATATTATTTTCATGACAAAAATGGTAAAATAATGACATTCATTAAAAAACTGTTAAAAAAGCAGCCCACATGTGAGCTGCTTTTTGTTATTTTTTCTCGATTGACTTTTTTTCTTTAAAAACGTATTTCTCTGTTGTTTTTATTGTAAGACTTGCTACAACCATTCCCAGTATTGCACCGCCTATAATATCGGTAGGAAAATGTACATATAAGTAAAGTCGTGAAAACGCAATCATTATTGCTACACCAAAAGAGGGTATCCCAAGACGCTTGTCATAATGAAAAAGTATGGAAGCAGCACAAAAGCTGGAAAGCGTATGACCTGAGGGGAATGAAAAATCCTGGGGATTTGATATAAGCAGATCCTGCACTTCAACAATCCAGCAGGGCCTGTCCCTCTGGACTGCATTTTTTATTATAAGATTTCCGATTAGTACGCCTGCTATAAGCCCTATAAGCATAGTTATACTGCACTTGCGGTACTTTGCCTTGGCTGAAATAATAAGTGCCACAGCTACCCAGAATATACCGAGATTTCCACAGGCAGTCACCACGGGCATAACCACGTCTAAAAAACCGTTTTTTACATTATTTCTTATAAAATCAAGTATTTCAAGCTCAAATTCCTGCAAATTCAAACCACCCTTTCATTGTCGGAATAAGTTATTTCAGAACTGACTCCTGTATAGCGAAATGCTTTGGTATTCCTTGTTCCATAATAGTATTCAGTTCGCCTTGAATAAGAGGCAGGAAATAACTCAACGCACTGTCGCAGATATTATTCCCCGATGGAGTAATAAAATCATCGGGAAGAAATTTCTCGTTATTGGCAATATTTGCCGCACTTGTTGTTTCAATTACTATTGTATAAGGCATATCATTTACACGGCGGAACACCATTACCTTACCAGTTTCACCATTAAGAGCACATTTTACGCCCTCTGCACCGATAGCCTCTGCCTCGTCGATATCTGTCTTTGAACTGAGGTGTGAAGAACATCTCTGCATAACATTAAGTTCAATAGAACGAACCTTGCAGCCGATTTCATTTCTGACAGCTTCTTCAAGATATTTGCCGATTCCCGAAAGATATTTGTGTCCGAAATTATCAACGACTCCCGACTGAACACCCTCGGGAACTTCAATACCCTCTGATACAGCTACAATTACAGCCTTATGCTTTGCCATCTCCTGACGGACATCTCTCATAAATGCTTCAAGAGAAAAGCTTCTTTCGGGTACATATATAAGATGAGGTGCAGTTTCACCAAGTGCATGAAGTACAGCACTTGAAGCTGTAAGCCAACCTGCATGACGACCCATTACCTCTACTATAGTAACAGAGGGGATACTGTAAACAGAACTGTCACGTATGATTTCACGCATTGATGCTGCAACATATTTTGCCGCAGAACCAAATCCAGGCGTATGGTCTGTTATACAAAGATCATTGTCTATAGTTTTCGGAATACCGATAACTTTTATATCAACGCCCTCCTGTCGGAAATACTCGGAAAGCTTGTTTACTGTGTCCATAGAGTCATTTCCGCCAATATAGAAGAAAGCACCAATCTGACGCTGTTCAAGTGTTTCGAGAATCTTCTTGTACACACTATCATCATCAGCATAATCGGGGAGTTTATATCTACATGAGCCGAGGACTGTTGAGGGAGTCTGTCTTAAAAGCTCCATATCATCATTGGTGAGTATAAGAGTTTTGAGGTCAACAAGATGATTGTGGATTATACCCTCAATACCGTTTACAGAACCAAAAATCGCATCAATCTGTGGTTCTTTCAGAGCTTCTCTGAAAACGCCGACCAATGAGGCGTTAATAGCGCTTGTGGGGCCGCCCGACTGGGCTACAGCAATGTTCATAATTAATTATCCTCCGAAATCCAAAATTCGATTATAAAGTAAGGTGTATCACCTTCCTTATTCATTATACTATAAATTTCATTCCTTGTCAATCCGTGACAGAAATCATTTTCTGAAAATCAACCTTTCAAGGCTATATACGGTTATTTGACCATATTTTTAAAATTTCTATAAATCAGGTATTGACAAAACTAAAAAAATGTAGTAAAATATATAATATGTATAACTATACTTAAAAAAGGCGGTAAACTGACAAATGAGCTTCTTTAAAAACATTTTCGGCTCTAACGCTTATTCCAATAAGGAATTAAAGCGTATTGAACCCATAAAAAATAAGGTGCTTTCTCTTGATGAGGAGTACACTAACCTCTCCGATGCAGAATTAAAGGCTAAAACAGCAGAATTCAGAGATAGACTTGAATCAGGTGAAACTCTTGACGATATTCTCCCTGAAGCACTTGCTACAGTCCGTGAGGCTGCATGGCGTGTTCTGGAGAAAAAGCCCTATCCCGTTCAGATTATCGGTGCTATTGTTCTCCACCAGGGACGTATTGCTGAAATGAAAACAGGTGAAGGTAAAACTCTTGTTGCCTGCGTTGCTGCATACCTCAACGGTCTTTCTGGTAAGGGTGTACACATTGTTACAGTTAACGATTACCTTGCAAAGACACAGTCAGAGGAAATGGGTAAGGTTCTCCGCTGGCTCGGACTTACAGTAGGCTGTATTCTTCACGGTCTTAATAACGATGAGCGTCGTGACGCATACAATTGTGATGTAACATATGGTACAAACAACGAAATCGGTTTCGACTACCTCCGTGACAACATGGTTACACGTAAAGAACACCGTGTTCAGCGTGAGCCTAATTTTGCTATCGTGGACGAGGTTGACTCAATCCTTATCGATGAGGCTCGTACTCCCCTTATTATTTCAGGCAGAGGCGAGAAGTCAACTGAAATGTACACTATTGCTGATAAATTTGCTAAAACTCTTACTTCCGCTACCGTTATCGAAATTGATGACAAGGAAGACCAGGACGCTATCAACGAAACAGCTGACTATATTATCGATGAAAAGGCAAAAACTGCTACAATTACACAGCGTGGTGTAAAGAAAGCAGAGCACGCATTCCGTGTTGATAACCTTATGGACCCCGACAATATGACGCTTCTTCACCATATCAACCAGGCTATCAGAGCTAATGGTATCATGAAGAATGAAATTGATTACGTTGTTCAGGACGGCGAAATCATTATTGTTGACGAGTTTACAGGTCGTCTCATGCTCGGCCGTCGTTTTAATGATGGTCTCCACCAGGCTATCGAGGCAAAGGAAGGCGTAAAAATCAAGAGCGAGTCAAAGACTCTTGCTACTATCACTTTCCAGAATCTTTTCCGACTTTATACAAAGCTTTCCGGTATGACAGGTACTGCTATGACCGAGGAGGACGAGTTCAAGGAAATCTACAAACTGGACGTTATTGCTATCCCCACAAACAAGCCTGTTATCCGTATCGACCACAATGACCAGGTTTATACTACTGAAAAGGGCAAGTATGCCGCTATCATCGAGAAGATTATCGAGTGTAATGAAAAAGGACAGCCTATCCTTGTTGGTACTGTTTCTATTGAAAAATCAGAGCTTCTCTCCGCAATGCTTAAGCGTAAGGGCATCAAGCATGAAGTTCTCAACGCAAAGCATCACGCAAAGGAAGCTGAAATTGTTGCACAGGCTGGTAAATACGGTGCTGTAACTATTGCTACAAATATGGCTGGTCGTGGTACTGATATCATGCTCGGCGGTAACGCTGAATTTCTCGCTCGTGCAGAGTTGAGAAAACGTGAAATTCCCGATGAAATCATTTCAGAGGCTATCGGTTTTGCAGATACAGATAATCAGCAGATTTTAGACGCAAGAAAGCTCTATCAGGAGCTCTACAATAAATTCAACGCAGAAGTTAAGGAAAAAGCTGCAAAGGTACGTGAGGTAGGCGGTCTGTTTATTCTCGGTACAGAGCGTCACGAGTCAAGACGTATCGACAACCAGCTCCGCGGACGTTCTGGCCGTCAGGGTGACGAGGGCGAAAGCTGCTTCTTCCTCTCTGTAGAAGATGATCTTATGCGTATCTTCGCAGGCGATCGCCTTGAAAATATGCTCAAGGTATTCAATGTTGAGGAGACAATGCCTATCGAGAGCAAGTCACTTACACGTATCATTGAATCTTCACAGAAGAAGGTTGAGGGACGTAACTTCTCAATCCGTAAGAACGTACTCAACTACGACGATGTAATGAATACACAGCGTGAAATTATTTACAAGCAGCGTGCACAGGTTCTTGACGGTGAAGACCTCCACAGAGATATCCTCAAAATGATGGAAGATCTCATTACATCAACTGTAAATCTCTATCTCTCTGACCAGGATGAGCGTGATACATGGAATATGGTTGGTCTTAAGGAATACTTCCTCGGCTGGCTTATTGACGATGAGGATCTTGATTTCACAAATGATGAATTAAGCACAATTTCTAGAGAAGACGTTACAAACGCTCTTAATGAGAAGTGTGGCGAAATTTATCAGGCAAAGGAAGAAGAATACGGAAGCGAAGTTCTCCGTGAGGTTGAGCGTGCTATCCTCCTTAAAGTTGTTGATACAAAGTGGATGGCTCATATTGACGATATGGAAGAACTTAAGCGTGGTATCGGTCTTCGTTCCTACGGTCAGAAAAACCCTGTTATCGAGTACAGATACGAAGGTTTTGAAATGTTTGATGCTATGGTTGACTCAATCCGTGAGGATACAGTACGTGCTCTCCTTACAATAAGACTTCAGAAAAATGAAGCTCCCAAGAGAGAGCAGGTTGCTGAAATCGATGCTCCAAATGCCGGTGCAGGCGACGGAAGCTTCTCCGAGCAGGCAAAGTCAAACAATATAGGCGATAATGATCCCTGTCCATGCGGCAGCGGTAAGAAATACAAGAAGTGCTGCAAGCTTAAGGATAATAAATAATCATTGAAGCGGCTGTGGTTAACGCTTATCTTCACAGAGTTCCGCAATTTTACGGAAAGCGTTACCACTGCCGCTTAAGTTTTATCGAATACTCTGTCTATCAGAGTTCCACTGACAAAATTACTAGAGGTGTAATTATGAAGAAAAAGGCGATTTTCTTTTTACTGTGTATCACTGTACTTTCAGGCTGCGGTCGTGTAGATTCCGTGGATGTCAACAGTCAGATAACTCCCTTTGAAGTTGAACAGACAACCGATGAAAACGGTGAGCAGGTCGGTGCAGTCTCTAAATCTTCTTTAAGTACCAGTACTGCAACAAGTGCTGTGGTATCAACTGATAATGATACTACCACAACTGCCAGAACAGGTGCTGTTAACCTTGTAAAGAGAACAAATCTTACAAATAAGCCTGTTACCACAAAGAAAACTACTGTCCGTGTGCCTTCAAATACAAGAACAACAAAAACCGGTACCGGCACGGGAACAGGTACAGGCACAGGTACAGGAACTGGAACTGTTACAGGAACGGGTACAGGTTCAGCTACTGGCACAGGTACAGTAACAAGTACCGGAACTGGTACAGGTACAGGAATTACAGTTTCAACGTCAGTTGTTTCTACAAGCGTAACTACAACAGTTAACAACGAAAATCCCACTGTTGTAGAAAGAGATGATATGAGTTGTCAGGTTACAGAAAATGGTATACATGTAATGATCAATGGCAATCCTATACAGAATATTGATAAATACACAGTAGACACGTCGTTTATGCTTAACTCATACGCCGAGGAGAAGATTTCTCCTGAATATCGCATAAATATTGTTGATATTGATTTTGACGGTAATTATGACCTCTTTATTCCCACATCGGAAGATGATTACAACATAAAAGGTATATTCATGCATTTCAATGTAGAAACGGGACTTTTTGAAACATGGGAAGCTCTTTCTGGAGTTGAAACATATACTACATCATCTAAAGAGGATGGAACAATTGTTTCCAGAGTATTTTCGAGTGAAACAGAATATGAAGAAATAACAAGAAAGTGGGAAAATAACGCGGAAACAAATGAAATGACATTAATAATCGTCGAGAAGGTAAAAGTATCCCTTGACGAAAACGGCGAAATTATCAATACAGAAAAAGTGCCACTCTCATGATGACAGGTTACAGTGTTTTTGCCCGTTATTACGATAGCCTTACAGCTAATATAGACTATGTAAAGCGCGCTAATTATTTCCACGATATTATAAGCCGTTTCAAGACCACGGAGGGCTCAATTCTACTTGATCTAGCCTGTGGTACGGGAAGCATTTCCGAGGAAATGGCAAAAATCGGATATGACGTGATAGGTGTTGACTATTCAGACGAAATGCTGGGTATTGCTCTTGATAAAAAATTTGACAGTGGGCTCAATATCCAGTATCTCTGTCAGGATATGCGGAAGCTTGATTTATACGGCTCTATGGATGTTACAATCTGTGCCCTCGACAGTATAAACCACCTTAACAATATTTCCGATGTGAAAAAAGTCTTTAAAAATGTGGCTCTGTTTTCAGAGCCTGATGGACTTTTCATTTTCGATATAAATACACTTTACAAGCATAGGAATATCCTTGCAAACAATACTTTCACCTATGAAACCGACAAAGTTTTCTGCGTATGGGAGAATACTCTTGTACCTGAAACTGATGAGGTTAAAATGAATCTGGAGTTTTTTGAACTTGAAGAAAACGGGCTTTATTCAAGAAGCTCCGACAGCTTTTCTGAAAAAGCTTACAGTGAAGAAAGTATTGAGGCACTTCTTAAAGAATGTGGATTTGAGCTGCTTGGAAAGTTTGGGGACGATACTTTCTCCCCCCCTGCCTGCAATTCCCAGCGTATCGTTTATGCGGCTCGCTGTGTGAACAGCGGGCAAATTCTTTGAAAGGAATAATCTATGAGTAATTTATACAGAGCAATTTCTGCCGACGGTTCTGCTTTTGCTGCAGTTCTTGATGCTAAAGATATTGTTTCGCAGATAGAACAGATTCATAAAACATCTGCCGTTGTTACAGCTGGACTCGGCAGACTTACTATTGCTGCTTCGCTTATGGGATATATGCTCAAAGGCGAGGAAAACAGCATTACTCTCCGCATTGATGCAGACGGTCCTACAGGTCAGCTTGTTGCTGTTGCTGACTATAATGGAAATGTCAAAAGCTGTGTTTCTAATCCTGTAGTAGAAATTCCTCTGAACAGCGTTGGAAAGCTTGATGTTTCTTCTGCAATCGGCAAAAATGGCACTCTTTCCGTTGTAAAAGATTTGGGGCTCCGTGAGCCTTATGTTGGTGTAATTCCGCTTGTATCAGGTGAAGTTGCAGAGGATATTGCCAATTATTACGCTACAAGTGAGCAGATTCCAACTGTATGTGCTCTTGGAGTGCTTGTTGATACAGACCTTACAGTTAAAGCGGCTGGTGGATATTTAATTCAGCTTCTCCCATTTGCAAGTGAGGAATGTATATGTGCTATTGAGAAGAATATTGCAAATATTCCCCCTATATCAAAGCTTCTTGATGAGGGAAGAACTCCAGCTGAAATTGCTGATATGCTTCTTGCAGGGCTTGAACCTAACGAGCTTGATTCAGCTTCACCAGAATATAAATGCGATTGCAGCCGTAAACGTACAGAGGAAATACTCATAAGTATAGGCAAATCAGAGCTTGAAAAAATTGCCGCCGAGGGCAAAGACACCGAAGTTTCATGTCACTTCTGTGGTGAAAACTATGTATTTACCCCCGATGAAATTGCCGCACTTGCCAATGGAGCTTCTGAAGAATAATGAAAAAACAACTTATTCTGATTTCGGCTATTATTACAGCCGCTTCCGCTGTGTCATGCAACACAAAGAAAAATACTGCGGATTATGTTACTGATGATAATTTCACCATTTTCACAGATACCACATATCCGCAGGTAGCCGCTGATAACCTTGACGCTGAAAACAGTAGTGAAAAACCAGGAAAGTTGAGTTATGCTCTCAATGGCCCAATGGTTGAGCTTCTTCTCGACAATGTGCTTGTAAAAGTTCTTGAATTTTACTACACCCCCTCCCCCGAATATTTCTCTGTAGCTGATTTTAATTTTGACGGCTATGAAGATATTTTTGTTCCCTATGAGTCCCCTCCCGATTACGGAACTTATTTCTGTTATAATCCCGAAAAGAAAGATTTTGAGGAAAACAATGAACTCAATAATATAGGCAGAATTATGAAAGTTACCGCTGACGGGACTTTAAGCGAAGATAGAAGCGATAGCACTACACAGCGATTTGTGGAATATCAATGGACTGACGGTAAAATTAAAAAGATAAAAAAGACGGAATCTTTTAAATCTGCGGAAACAGGCGAAATGATTACAAATATTTACGGATATGACCCAAAGGGTAACGAATTTTTGGCTGGCTGATAAAGGTGAGTGATACTTTTGTACGAAAATAAAACAGATGATGCTCCTGTAAAAGCTGTACTTGTGTGCGTTGACACGGGAGAATTTGATGCTGAAATCTCCATTGCCGAACTCGGCGAGCTTGCTCGTTCTGCAAATGCAGAGGTTGTGGGCGAAATGATACAGAAAAAAACTTCTTATGATTCCGCTACCTGTATGGGCTCTGGACGTTTAGAGGAGCTTCGTGAACAGCTACCTCTCCTTGAAGCTGAACTTGTCATTTTCGACCATGAGCTGACGGGCGTTCAGGTGCGTAATATCGAGGAAATACTCGATGTGCGTGTAATTGACAGAACTACCCTCATACTTGATATATTTGCACAGCGTGCGAGAACTAAAGAGGGTAAGCTACAGGTTGAACTGGCACAGCAGAAATATCGCCTCCCCCGTCTTGTGGGACTTGGTACTGCCCTTTCCCGTCTTGGAGGCGGTATCGGCACGAGAGGTCCAGGTGAAACAAAGCTTGAAACGGATAAGCGACATATCCGTAAGAGAATTTCGTATCTCGAAAATGAACTTGAGGAGCTGAAAAAACACCGTAATTTTTCCCGTTCAAGAAGAAAAAAAGACGGTGTACTTTGTGCCGCAATTGTTGGTTATACAAATGTTGGCAAATCCACTCTTATGAATGCTTTGACAGACGCTGGTGTTCTTGCGGAAAACAAGCTTTTTGCAACTCTTGATATAACTTCACGCTCTATTGAACTCCCTGACGGCAGAAGCGTTATGCTTATTGATACTGTCGGACTTATCCGCAGGCTTCCCCATAATCTTGTTGAGGCTTTCAAATCTACTCTTGAAGAAGCGGCAGCGGCTGATATTATACTCAATGTGCAGGATTTGTCCTCCCCCGAATATGAACAACAGGCGGCTGTTACAAGAGAACTGCTTGCAGAATTAGGCTGTGACGGTATCCCTGTTATAAATGTCATGAACAAGGCTGATGCGGCTCTGAATATTGACACAGTTTTTGAGGATGATAATACTGTTATTATCTCCGCAAGGAATAAGCTCGGATTTGACAGGCTGCTTGATGTTATTGTAAAAAATCTGCCTGAAACTGCAAAGCGTATGAAGCTTCTTATTCCCTATGATATTACTGCGTTTATCAACAAAATCCGCATTGAGGGTAAGATATTTTCAGAGGAATATACTGAAAACGGTACACTCATTGATGCACTTGTTGATGTGAAGCTTGTTAAAGAGGCGGAGAAATATATTACTGAATAGAACAAAAGCTGATGCCATTTTTTGACATCAGCTTTTTTTAGAAGTTATTCAGTTCTTAATGCTTCAACAGGGTCTTTTCTTGCGGCTACACCTGATGGAATAAGACCTGCAATAAATGTGAGGAACATACTTATTCCTACAAGAATTACAGCAGCCACAGGTGGAAGTGTTGCGTTAAGTGTGTCAAGACTTGTAAGTGTGTGGATAATAAGATTTATAGGAATATTTATAAGCAGTGTTGCTCCGATACCGATAAGTCCGGCTGTAAGTCCTACAAGGAGAGTTTCAGCGTTGAATACAGTTGATACATCGTGCTTTGAAGCACCGATAGCTCGGAGAATACCAATTTCTCTTGTTCTTTCAAGTACGGAAATATATGTGATGATACCTATCATAATTGAAGATACTACAAGTGAAATTCCAACGAAAGCGATAAGGAGATATGCAATACCACTGATAATGCTTGTGATTGATGACATAAGGAGAGCTACAACATCTGTATAATGGATAACATCTTTTTCATCTTTGCCCTTGTTGTAATCCTTGATAAGTGCAGATATATCGTCCTTATCTTCAAATGTATCAGCATAAATTCTGATTGATGACGGATCTGAAAGGTCAGCCTTTCCAAGCTGCTTCATAATCTCGTCGTGGCTGTACTTTGAAATTTCTTCTGGTGTGTACTCGTCGCAGATAAGTGCATACTGCTCCGTCGTAAGCTTTTCAGCTCCAAGTGCCTTTGCAAGGTCCTTATCAGTCATTGCAGAAAGTCCTGCCTGTATCTGTGCGGCATACTGCTCTGCAAACTGTGTTCTCATTGCTTCTTCTGCAAATTTCTTCATATCCTCGTCGGACATTGAAGCTGCATAGGATTCAACCTGCTCCCCGCTTGCACCGATTTCAGCAGCATATGTTGTCTTAATCTGCTCGATGAATGACTCTCTGTCGAAATCTTTCATCATAGCTGCTACCTGTGTATCCATTTGCTTTTCATCGGGCTGTGACATAATGAAACGGTAGATATCAGCTTTTTCCTTTTCATCAGCAGCCTTGATGTATGCCTTTGCTTCTTCAGCTTTTTCAGCAGGAGAAGGCTCTGTATAGTCGTCTGTCATAAACTTTGTGCCTGTGAGAAGGTCATTTTCCTCGTCATCAAGCTGTGCCTTTACAAGTTCTGATTCGTTTGTCTTGTTTATAGCATGCTGTGTAAGCTCGGCTGTATATGCCATGTAGCTTTTAATCATTGCGTTTTTTGTATCCTCTTTTGGACGGATAAAACCAACGATTTTTATTTCTGTACCAATATCATCAGATGTATAAAGTAAATCCATTCCTGTATCAGTTTCGGAAAGATTTGCAACATTACCTGTCTTTGCGTCATACTGATAATTTTCAAAGGGAAGAATCATCTTGAACTTCTTGTTCATTACTTCTTCAAGAGTCCATTCGGTCTGTCCATAGTCATCGATTGATTCCTCATTCATAACAGCCTTGATATGTGACTGGAACTGTGCAGGGTCTTTAAGTCCCATTGCATAGAGAATAAAATCGGGAATTTCGTTATTTCTTGTAAGAACTACCACAACCTCGTTATAAGCTTGTGGCCAGTTACCCTTAACTATCTCATACTGGCTTATTACAATATCATTTACGCCCTTTCCGTCCTCGTTAGGGAGCATTTCTTCCATAACGTTCATACCCATCATTGACATTTCAGCTGATGCCATAGAACTTCCCATCATAGTTGTTACCATATCACTGTTGCCCATATCAAAAGCGTCGGTATACAAATCCATAAAGTCAACCTTGAGGATTTCGCCGTTTGGGTCTTCTGTGTAAATATTCATAGGGATATCGTATGTGTAGGCGATCGCTGTGGAATGTTCTGCTATGTTCTCGTCAGTTTCAAGGAACGTCTTGAAATCCTTCATATTGTTAATCTGTTTCGCAGATGAGTTCATTGAGTTGAACATGTCATATACCATTGTATTGGAATACAATTTGTCGTCCTCGAAAACCTTTTCTTCGTACTCCTTCTGACTTTCCATCATAGAAGAAAGCATACTTGCGGTATCAGCATTTTCTCTGTTAATCTGCAATGGGTATGAGGAAAGTGTTTCCTCCTGAATGTCATTTATATAATTATTGATACCCGTTGACAGCGAAAGGATTGTTGCGATACCGATAATACCAATTGAACCGGCAAAGGCTGTGAGGATTGTGCGTCCTTTTTTCGTCATAAGGTTGTTGAGAGAAAGTGAAACAGCTGTTCCGAATGACATTGATACACGTTTTTTATCAGTCTTTTTCTCCTTTTCTTTTTTCTTTGCATTATATGGATTTGTATCGCCGATAATTTTACCGTCCTTAACCTTTACGATACGGTTTGCATATTCCTCAGCAAGCTCGGGGTTATGTGTAACCATAATTACAAGCTTATCCTTGGCGATTTCTTTAAGAAGTTCCATTACCTGTACTGATGTTTCACTGTCAAGAGCACCTGTCGGCTCATCGGCAAGAAGAATATCAGGGTTATTTATAAGTGCACGAGCAATTGCAACTCGCTGCATCTGACCGCCGGACATCTGATTTGGTTTCTTGTTAAGCTGGTTTCCAAGACCTACTTTTTCAAGAGCCTCTTTTGCACGCTTTCTGCGTTCAGCCTTTGATACACCTGATATTGTAAGTGCAAGCTCAACGTTGGCAAGGACTGTCTGATGAGGGATAAGATTATAGCTCTGGAATACAAAACCGATTGAGTGATTTCTGTATGCGTCCCAATCCCTGTCTTTATATTGCTTGGTTGATACACCGTTAATAATAAGGTCACCTGATGTGTAGTGGTCAAGACCTCCGATGATATTCAGCATTGTTGTCTTTCCACAGCCCGAATGTCCTAATACAGCCACAAATTCATTCTCACGGAATGTAATGCTCACGCCATTCAGAGCCTTTACAACATTTTCCCCGCTTCCATAAGTTTTTACAACGTCTTTTAATTGAAGCATAAAAATAATCCTCCTTTTAAAATAATTCGACAAACAACTTACCCCTGTCGTTTGTTGACTTATTTATTATAGCACATTGACGAAATCTTGTCAATGAATTTGGCAAAGTTTCACAAACTTATCACACAAACTTAATAGACGGTCATCTAACCTTGTGTAAAGAACAAACGAACTTTACTTGCATTTTTTCATAAAGTATTATATAATAGTCTTGGGTGATTTATTTATGAAATATAAAAAAGTAATATCTGCTCGGTTTATATCTCGCCCGAACAGATTTGTTGCATATGTAAAAATAAACGGAAAAGAAACTGCTGTTCATGTAAAGAATACAGGAAGATGCCGTGAACTACTTTTACCGGATTCGAAAGTATATCTGGAGGATTTTACTGAAAATCCACGTAACCGCAAGCTAATGTATGACCTTATAGCTGTTAAAAAAGGGGATTTGCTTATAAATATGGATTCGCAGGCACCGAATAAAGTTGTTCGTGAAGCTCTGGAAAATGGCGTAATCCAGCTGCCTGATATGGGAAATCTCATTGTTATCCGCCCCGAAAAGACTTACATAGAATCTCGTTTTGATTTCTACATAGAAGATGAAAATGGTCGAAAAGGGTTTATTGAGGTCAAGGGTGTAACTCTTGAAAATGACGATATAGCCTCATTTCCTGATGCTCCTACTGAAAGGGGCGTGAAGCATATAAATGAGCTTATCAGAGCGAAAAATGAGGGGTATAATGCCTATATCCTATTTGTAGTACAGATGACTGGAATGAAATATCTTGTGCCAAACGATGACACTCATAAGGCATTTGGCGATGCTCTGCGTCTTGCTTATTCCTGCGGTGTAAATGTCATTGCATATGAATGTGCTGTAACTCCTGATAGTCTTGATGTTGTTAAAAAAATTGATGTAAAACTATAAGGCAGCACCACACAAAGTCTCTATGACGGCTTTGTGTGGTGCTGCCTTGAAAATGGTCTTTATTTTGTATCTTTCTTATCTTTCTGCTTATCAATCTTGGGTACTGCATACACAGGCTTCAAAGGCTTTGAATGGCTTTTGAAAAGCACATATGCATACACACATAGAATTATATACAAAACAGAAACAACACCTGCAATAATCAACGAATTTTTAAACCAGCTGGACTTAAGAAACAGCTTCGCCGCATAGGTGTTGTATTTAAGTGAAGATCGCTCAACATCTGATACAGCCACAAGCTCAACATCAGCAAGTTTTTCACCCGAATATTCAAGGGTTACTCTGCCCAATGGCTCGCCTTTCTTTACGGGTGCCTGCAATTTCTTATTGTACCATGTTATATTATCTTTGCTTATTAAAGCTAAGTCTACCTCGTTATACCACAGCAGTGAGACCTCCTCCGCAGGCTTTGCAAGGACGTAGGAGCTTCCGTCTGCAAGTTCCACGGGAAGCTCTCCAAGCTCTGCTGTATCGGCAAGTATAACTTCATATGAAAAATTATTGAAAGCCCAGTTAAACATCTGGGTTGCATCGTCAAGATGATAAAATCTTGTTGTTCCTTCTTCATCGTTAATAGGAGCTTTCATTCCGATAACGAGATAGTTATGACCGTCTTTGCCTGCCATTGCTATGATATTACGTCCGCCAAGCTCAAGATTTCCTGTTTTTATGCCCTTTGCACCCTTGTAATAGTACTTCTCATCTTCTTCATCCATCATGATATTCGAGTTGAACCAACGCCATTTTTCGTCAAGTGGATGTCTGTCAAAATTCGGTACAGAGGGGGTATAAACGTATGTTGAACATATATCTTCAAATTGCGATTTATTAAGTGCGTATTGTGTAAGCTTCATCATATCCCTTGCTGTTGTATACTGCTCGGGATTATACATTCCTGTTGCGTTTGTGAAATTGGTAGACTCCATTCCTATTTCTTCTGCTTTTTCATTCATCATTTCAACGAATACTGAAACATCTCCGCCGCCGATATTATAGGCTATTGTTTCTGACGCTTCAACTGATGAAGTAAGCATCATAGCGTACAACAGGTCGTTATAAGTAAGAACATCACCATTAAGAATATTGCCATATCTTAAATCATCGGGATATTCAGTGTTATAGAGGTAAGAATAGACATTGTTGTCAATTGTAATCTCCTTTGACAAATCGGGACAGTTTTCAATACATACAATGGCTGTCATAATATTTACAAGCGGTCCTGGGAACTGCTGTTTATCGGCATTTTTTTCGTGAATTACTGTATTACAGTCAAGATTTAATACAATTGCAGACTCACTGTAAAGAGTTCCTCTCATGGAGAAATTGACTGCATTTGTTTCACGTGCATTTATAAACGGAATTGTTACCGTGGCAGCTGCTAATACAGCAATAATTCTGTTTTTCATAAGAAATTTCCTTTCCAGATAAGTGCGAGAATAACGTATCTTTCTCACACCACAATATACATTTTTATTATATCATAAATCAACGGAAAAATAAAGGCTTTTTTAAAAAAAATATTATAATTATTAAATACTATTGAAAAAACAGCTAAAACATAGTATAATAATTAGAGTAATAATACAATAAGGAGATATTTTCTCTATGAAGAAACTTAATGGTATAAAATTAAAACACAGAAAAAATACGGAAGATTTTGCAACTGTCCAATTCCCTCTGCCCAAGAAAGTGAAATTCCCCATGTCAATGCATATGGGTGTACCATGTACACCTCTTGTTAAGGTTGGTGACGCTGTAAAAGTAGGCGAAAAAATCGGTGACTGCGATAATCCTTTCAGTGTTCCTATTCATTCATCTGTATCGGGAAAAGTCACTGCTGTATCTGATTACATAAATGCAATGGGAAACAAATGTAAATGCGTTGAAATTGAAACAGACGGATTACAGACTCTTTCCGATAGCATAAAACCACCTTTCATTGATGATAAGGAAAGTTTTATAAAAGCCGTCCGTGAAAGTGGTGTATGCGGTCTTGGGGGTGCCGGATTTCCAACCCATATAAAACTCAATCCCAAAAGTGAAATAGATACCCTCATTATCAATGCGGCTGAATGTGAGCCTTATATTACTTCGGACTATCGTGAAATGCTTGAAAGTACTGACGATGTACTGAACGGAATTGAGCTTGTAAAAAATATGTTGGGCATAAAACAGGTGAAAATTGCAGTTGAGGCAAATAAGCCAAAGGCTATCGATAGCTTCCGTAAGCTTACAAAAAATGACAGTTCAGTTAGCATTGTTACACTCCCCTCCATATATCCACAGGGTGCGGAAAAGGTAATTATATATAATACAACAAGCCGAATAGTCGAGGAGGGAACGATTCCTGCTGATATTGGTGTTATTGTTATAAATGTTTCAACTGTTGCATTTATTTACAGATACATTCAGAATGGCATACCTTTTATAACACGACGTGTTACAGTTGACGGAAATGCAGTTAAAAATCCGAAAAACATTTTCGCTCCTGTCGGTACGCCTATTATTGATGTTCTCAATTTCTGCAATACTGATATTGAAAATCTTAAAGTTGTTTTAACAGGCGGCCCCATGATGGGCATGTGCGTTCATGACATAAATATGCCTATTCTTAAAACAACCAATGCACTTCTCTCTTTTAATCGTTACGACGATAGAAAAACATCTGCCTGCATACGTTGTGGCAGATGTGCTGCTGCCTGTCCTTTTAATCTTATTCCCGCTGAAATTGAGAAAGCATATAAGCAAAAGGATATTGAAGATTTGAAGGCACTCAAAGTCAATCTTTGTATGAACTGCGGCAGCTGTACCTACGTGTGCCCAGCAAACAGAAAGCTTGCTGAAACAAATCAGCTTGCCAAAACTATACTACCAAGAAATTGAGGTGGATTATGAACAGACTTATCGTATCACCGTCACCACATGACGAAAATTATACAAATACATCTAATATAATGCTCAACGTCTGCATCGCTCTGCTCCCTGCACTGATCGCTGGCTGTATATTCTTCGGACCTCGTGCGGCATTAGTTACAGTTGTATGTGTAATTTCTGCTGTTATTTCAGAATATCTGTGCCGCAGACTGATGAAACGTGATAATACTATCCGCGATTTATCGGCTGTTGTTACTGGTCTTATTCTTGCATTCAATCTTCCTGTTACTGTTCCGCTATGGACGGCGGCTCTTGGCTCGTTTATCGCTATTGTAATTGTTAAGCAGCTTTTCGGCGGTCTTGGACAGAATTTTGCCAACCCTGCTTTAACTGCTAGAATTGCGTTAATGGTAAGCTTCCCAAGTGCTATGTCAAAATGGGTGCTCCCATTTCAATGGAAAGAAAACGCAGATGTCATTACAAGTGCAACTCCCCTTGTATTGCGTGGAATGTCAAGTGACGAACTTGCTGGAATAAAACAGGAACTCCCCTCTTACCTTGATCTTTTTCTTGGAAATACAGGAGGCTGTTTAGGTGAAACAAGTGCTCTTGCTTTGCTTATAGGCGGTCTTTATCTCATTGCAAGAAGAATTATAAACCCTGCCGCTCCTGTGACATTTATCGGAACGCTTGCTCTCCTTTCGCTTATATCTGGAAATGATCCCATTTACGAGATACTGGCAGGAGGTGTTTTCCTCGGTGCGTTCTTTATGGCTACCGATTACGCTACAACTCCCATTACAACAAAAGGAAAGATTGTTTTTGGCATAGGCTGTGGTATCATTACATTTATTATCCGCCACTATGCTTCACTCCCCGAGGGAGTTTCCTTTGCAATTCTTCTTATGAATATACTTACGCCATACATTGAGCGATACACACGCCCGAATGTATTTGGAGCAAAGGAGGTAAAACATGAAAAGTAAAATCATGCCCTCTCTTGCACTTACCATTATTTGTGCCGCTGCCGCTTTTCTTCTTGTGTTTGCATATGAGCTTACAAAGGAGCGTATTGCTGAACAGAAACAAATCCGTTTCAGCAAAAGCGTTGAAGCTCTTTTTGGAACAACAGACTGCACGCTTATTGATGACAACTTTGGGGAGAATAATATTCTTGCAATTGCTGTTACTACTGATAAGAAAACGGCTATACAGGTTTCTGCTGACGGTTATTCAAAAGACGGCATAAATGTACTTATCGGCATAGACGAAAACGGTGCTGTGAGCGGTATTGAATTTGTTACACTGGGAGAAACTCCAGGTCTTGGAACAAAAATCCGTGACAATGAGGATTTTCGACAGCAATTTTACGGCTCATACACTCCTGAAAATAAAATTGATACCATAAGCGGTGCAACTTTTTCTTCAAAGGGACTTAAATCAGCTGTTGATACAGCATTAAAAATCTACAACGAAAACAAGGAGGCGATATTGAATGGCGGAAAATAAAAATTCTCTCTTGAGTGAAATTACAAAAGGCATTTTAAAAGAAAACCCAACTCTTATCACGCTCCTTGGAATGTGTCCGACTCTTGCGGTTACTACACAGGCCGCCAATGGTATCGGAATGGGACTTGCTACAACATTTGTTCTCCTTAGCTCCAATGTGGTAATATCCGCACTTCGAAAAGTAATTCCTGATAAAGTGCGTATTCCTGCATTCATTGTCATAATTGCAAGTTTTGTAACTTTAATCGGATTTCTTCTCGAAGGCTTTATGCCCGAACTTTATGACAGCCTTGGAATTTATCTTGCACTTATTACTGTTAACTGCATTATTTTCGGCAGAGCTGAAATGTTCGCAAGTAAAAATAATATCCTTGCCTCCGCCTGCGACGGAATTGGTATGGGAATCGGATTTACTTTAGCTTTGTTCCTCATGGGTTCAATTCGTGAAATTCTCGGTGCAGGTCAGTGGCTTGGAATGAATATCCCTGTAATTCACGATAATCCTATGCTTCTTTTCATAATGCCTGCCGGTGGATTTTTCACCCTTGGAATGATTATTGCTGTCGTAAATAAAATCAGCAACAAAAAGCCGCCTCTTGAAATTGAGTGCGGAAACTGCGATAACTGTTCTATGTCGAGTAAATGCGATAAAAAGGAGGCTGCAGACACATGAAAACTCTTGCTGTAATTCTGCTTTCAGCTATGCTGACAGATAACTTTGTACTTTCAAAATTCATGGGTATCTGCCCTTTTCTTGGCGTATCCAAAAAGCTTGACAGTGCTACCGGAATGGGAATTTCTGTAACTTTTGTTATGATATGTGCTACCTGCGTTACATATCCCATACATTACTTTATACTTGTACCAAATAATCTCGCATATCTCGATACAGTTGTATTTATTCTTGTAATTGCCCTGTTTGTACAGCTTGTCGAAACCGTTATGAAAAAAATGCTCCCACCATTATATAAATCCCTTGGAGTATATCTTCCTTTGATTACGACGAATTGTGCTGTGCTTGGCGTTACGGTGCTCAATATTGACAACGGCTTCACATTTATCCAGTCAATCGGAAATGCACTTGGCGGCGGTCTTGGATTTCTTCTGGCACTTATTATTTTCTCTGGAGTACGTAAAAAAATGGAATACGCCGATATTCCTGAAACATTCAAGGGAGTTCCTGCAACTCTCATCGCTGCTTCGATAGTTTCCCTAAGCTTTATGGGCTTTTCGGGATTATTCAATTAAGGGGGAATTGCTATGACATATATTATCCCTGTTGTTATTCTCGGAATATGCGGTCTTGTTGCAGGAATACTCCTCACTATCGCTTCAAAGGTATTCCATATTGAAGTTGACGAAAGAATTGAAAAAATAAGCGAAATTCTTCCGCAGGCAAACTGCGGTGCATGCGGATTTGCTGGCTGTAATGACTACGCTGACGCTATTGTAAATAGCAATGCCGCTTCAAATCTCTGCCGTCCAGGTGGTGCTGAATGCGTGAATAAAATTTCCGCGGTTCTTGGAACTGATGCGGAAGACGTTGTGGCTATGACGGCTGTTGTCAGATGCAACGGTGACTGCAATTCTGCAAAGTTACAGTTTGACTACGGCGGAGTTCAGTCCTGCAAGGCTGTAAAACGCTTTTACGGCGGCAATGGTATATGTAAGTATGGATGTATCGGCCTGGGAGACTGTGCCTCTGTATGCGACCACAACGCTATTAAAATTGAAAATTCTCTTGCGAGGGTTATACCTGGTCTTTGTGCAGCGTGCGGCAAATGTGCAGCTGTATGCCCTAATCAGATTATTTTAATCCGTCCGAAATCAAAAGCGATTGATGTCTTGTGTTCTTCCCAGGATAGCGGAAAAGCAACAAAGCTTGCTTGCTCCAATGGCTGTATCGGCTGTAAAATCTGCGAGAAAAAATGCCCTGTAGGAGCTGTTAAAGTAGAAAATTCACACGCAGTAATAGATTACGATAAATGTATATCCTGCGGAGAATGTAAATCCGCATGTCCTGCAAAGGCTATTCATTAAAACAAAAGTCCGCTCTCAAGGCGGACTTTTTCAACAAAAAATTCAGATAATAAAAAAGGCTGTATCGAATTGATACAGCCTTTGTGGCGTGCCTGAAGGGATTCGAACCCCTGACCTACTGGTTCGTAGCCAGTCACTCTATCCAGCTGAGCTACAAGCACATTGTCCTGACGACAATATATATTTTACCACTTTTCGAAGCAAATGTCAAGCTTTTTTTAAAAATTTGTTGTATTTGTTATATTTGCTGTATTATAGTATATATTATTGTGTAATTCGCTATTTTTTTTGTTTTTGCTTGACAAAAAGCAACTTTTCCTGTATAATATATAAGGACGTTCGCCAAGGACGTAAAGAATAATATGAGACATTAGCTCAGTCGGTAGAGCATACGCCTTTTAAGCGTAGGGTCGAGGGTTCAAATCCCTCATGTCTCACTTTTAACTCCGCAATTTTTTGCGGAGTTTTTGTTTTATATAAATCGGGGATATCATAAATCTGATATCCCCGATTATCTTATTCATTCATTAGCTTCTCAAACATATCAACGTAAAGTTCAGCAGAAGATTTCCAGCTGTAATCGCATAACATTGCACGCTTTACAAGATCCTGCCATTTATCCTTATTATCGTAGTCACACTTTGCACGTCTTACTGCATCAAGCATATCATCAGCGTTGAATGTCTGGAATGTAAAGCCGTTTCCGTCAATACCGCCGTTGTCACGCACAGTATCGCGTAAGCCGCCTGTTTCACGGACTATAGGTATAGTACCATAACGCATTGCAATGAGCTGTGCAAGACCACAAGGCTCGCTCATAGAGGGCATAAGGAACATATCTGAACCTGCGTATATCTTACGTGCAAGCACAGGGTTAAACTCAGTTGTGACAGATACGCTTTCGGGATATCTTCTGGACATTTCTATAAAAAATTCCTCATATATCCTTTCGCCGCTGCCAAGCACAGCAAATTTCGCACCCATGTTGAGAATCTGCTCAAACACACATCTTATAAGGTCGATACCCTTGTGCTTTACAAATCGGGTAACAATTCCGATAACAGGCTCGTCACCCTCGCCAAGATTAAGCTCGTTCATAAGTGATTTTTTGCACATAAGCTTGCCCGTTGTATCTCCCTTTGAATAATTGCAAACAATGTCGGAATCTTCTTCGGGGTTATACATGTTTTCGTCGATGCCGTTGAGTATACCTATCATCTTATATCTCTTTGATACAAGTATGCGGTCAAGTCCATGGGCATACCACGGATCAAGAAGCTCCTTTGCATACTGGGGCGACACTGTAACAATCTTATCAGCTGTTTCAATGGCACCTTTAAGCATGTTTATATAGCCGTCATATTCGAGAATTCCTGCGTTATAACGTGGAATACCCATAAGCTCATCGAGCACTTCCATGCCGTATCTGCCTTGATATTCGATGTTATGTATAGTAAACGAAGTTTTAATCTTGTCATATCCCTGCTGATATCTGTAATATAATTTATAGTATACAGGTATGAGAGCCGTCTGCCAGTCGTTGCAGCTGATAATATCAGGCATAAATCCTATATATTTGAGCATTTCAAGAACAGCTCTGCCAAAAAATACAAATCTTTCGCAGTCGTCGTAAAATCCGTACATTCCGTCTCTGTAAAAATAATACTCGTTATCTATAAAATAATAAACAATTCCGTTTCTTTTCACTTTATATATGCCGCAGTACTGCTTACGCCAGGAAACATCTACGGTAATACTTGCAACAAATTCCATTTCATCACGTACTTCCGCAGATATAGACTTATACAGCGGAATAACTACAGCACAGCTGTGACCTGCTTCGGCAATTGCCTTCGGAAGTGAGCCAATAACATCGCCAAGACCGCCTGATGCTGCAAATGGTACAGCCTCGCTTGCTGCAAAAAGTATATTCATAAAATCAGTATCCTTTCACATTTTCAAGTATGTCGCTACATCAAAGTTATCAATAAATTTGTTATCATAAAAAAGCAGGGAACAACTGTCCCCTGCTTTACAATAACGTCATATTTTGCCGTTCTTTTTGATGTATACAGGATAAGTTTCTGAACCATTCAGTATTTTATCACTTCTGATTTCAACATTCTTATCAGTAATAATCTCGCAAATTCTACAGTTATCGCCGATTGTGGTGCCCTGCATTATTACGGAATCCTTTATAACAGTTCCCTTTCCGACTTTAACCCCTCTGAAAAGTATAGAATTTTCAACTGTACCTTCTATGATACAACCGTCAGCAATAAGCGAATTTTTTATATTGGATTCAAGTCCGTACTTAACAGGTGCATTATCTCCAACCTTTGTATAAACGGGAGTTTTAGGCACAAATAAAGCCTTTCTTGTTTCGCTGTCAAGGAGTCGTTTGTTTGCAGCAAAATAGCTTTCAGTGCTATCAATACGCATAAACAGTTCCTTATGCTCGAAGCCCATAATCTTGTATCCGCACTCTTTATTTTGGAGGATTTCCTTTGTAAAGCTGAAAGTATTTCTGCTTACGGAATCAAATACTATCTGCTTGAGAAGTTCCTTGCTGATAATAAGCATTTCAAGCCACTGGTTGCATTCACCCTTGATTTTGGGATTAACAAGAACATCCTTTACATAGTTATCTTCATCAAACTGGAGAATAGTTGTAGATGTGTTTTTTGCCTCGTCATAATATCCCTTACCGTAAATAAGAGTAATATCTGCACCAGTATTTTTGTGCTGTTCAAGTACAGGATTAAAATCAATTGTTGTTACAACATCACAGTTTGAAAGGATTACGTGCTGTGCCTTTGAATGCTCCACAAAGCTCCATATATTTGCAAGAGCGTCCAGTCTACCCTTATATATTCCACCTGTCTGGCTATATGGAGGGAGAAGATGAAGTCCGCCCTTTTTACGTGCCAGATCCCAGTCACGACCAGAGCCCAAGTGGTCAAGGAGTGAGCCGTAGTTAGCCTTTGTGATAACACCTACCGATGCAACTCCTGAATTTACAAGATTAGAAAGCGGAAAGTCAATAAGTCTATATCTGCCGCCAAAAGGTATAGAACCCATTGTTCTATGCTCTGTAAGTTCGCTTACAGAAGAATCATGCATACTTGCGAAAACAAGTCCAAGAACATTATAATTTACACTCATTTTAATAAACCTCCATTCAGATATTCTCGCCGATAATCTGTTTGGGTTCTACGGATTTATCGCCTGATACTGTTACATTATGACCAACGACCGCAATACCCCAGTCGTCTTTGTTTTCTACAAGTTCGGGACTCTTACCGATATGAGCATCGCTCTCGATTACGCTGTCGCTGCCTATAATAGCATATTCAACTACTGCACCCGATTTGATAACTGCTCCAGGCATAACTATACTGTAATTTACAACAGCGTTTTCTTCCACAGTTACACCAGCAAAAAGTACAGAGAAATCAACTGAACCGTCAATTACACTACCCTCGGCAATCATTGAATTTTCAATCTTCGCATTATCTCCTACATACTGGGGCGGAACATAACTGCTTCTGGAGTAGATTCTCCAGCTTTTGTCATGAAGATCGAGAGGAAGTGCAGGGCTGAGAAGATCCATATTTGCCTCCCAGAGAGAATCGAGAGTTCCTACATCCTTCCAGTAACCTTCAAATTCATAAGCAAACAGACGCTGTTCATCTCTGAGCATGGAAGTAATAATATCCTTACCGAAATCCTTTGACCAGCTCTCTCCCCTGTCACGCTTTGCATTTGCGTCTTCTTCGTTTTCTATGAGATATTTTTCAAGCTTTTTCCAGCTGAATACATATATACCCATAGATGCAAGGGTTGATTTAGGCTCCTTTGGCTTTTCGACAAAATCAACAACCTTATTGTTTTCGTCGCATATCATAATACCAAATCTTGAAGCTTCTGCAAGAGGTACGTCAATAACTGAAATTGTACAGTCAGCATCGTTGGCAATATGGAAATCAACCATTTTTGAGTAGTCCATTTTATAAATATGGTCGCCGCCGAGTACAACTACATATTCAGGATCATAACGTCTGATAAAATTCATATTCTGGTAAATAGCGTTAGCTGTACCCTCATACCATGAAGCACCCTTCTGGGACTCGTAAGGGGGAAGTACGTGTACTCCGCCGTTCATCTTATCCAGATCCCAAGGCTGTCCGTTTCCGATATACTCATTAAGTACAAGAGGCTGATACTGGGTAAGCACGCCAACTGTATCAATTCCCGAATTTGTGCAGTTTGAGAGAGGGAAATCAATCAGTCTGTACTTGCCGCCGTAAGGAACAGCAGGCTTTGCTACATTTTTTGTAAGAGCGTACAATCTGCTTCCCTGACCACCGGCAAGCAGCATTGCAACTACTTTTTTCTTTGTATACATAGTTTATATTCCTCCATTTTAACCTTTTCTTGAGGCAACTCCGCACAAACTATGTGAAGTATCGCCTTAAAACTCCTGTCGGAAAAGGTTATTATCATTTATTATCAGCTGACTTTTTCTTTTCAGCTTTTGTTTTAGTTTTCTTCGGTTCTGCAATAACTTTTTCCTCTGTGGAAACTGCCTTTTTTCTGACAGATGTTTTAAGGTACATTACAGAAAGAGGTGCAAGTGTCATCGAAATACTGTTATCAAATCCGTGCATAGGAATTTTTTCGGATTTATATGATTTTGCAGATACGCCTGTACCACCGAATTCTTCAGCGTCAGTATTGAATACCACCCTATAAGTGCCTTTCTTCGGTACGCCGATACGATAATTATCACGCTGAACTGGAACGAAATTGCATACCGCAATTATCTCGTTGCCCTCGTCATCTATACGTCTGAATGCAATAACGCTCTGTTTATAGTCGTCATTGGAAATCCAGCTGAAACCTGACCAATCGCCCTCATTTTGCCACAACGGTGCACAATCAAGATAGAATTTGTTAAGTTTCTTTACGTATTCTTGTATTCTTCTATTATATGGATTATTATCTACAAGCTCCCAGTCAAGGCGTGTCTTGTAATTCCATTCGTTATACTGTGCAAATTCCTGTCCCATAAATAAAAGCTTCTTACCTGGATGAGCCATCATATACGCAAGGAAAGCACGATATGAGGAGAATTTCTGTTCTCCCTCACCAGGCATTTTTTCAATCATGGAGCATTTGCCATATACAACTTCATCGTGAGAAATCGGAAGTATATAATTCTCGGAAAAGGCATAGAAGAACGAGAATGTGAGCTTATCATGATTAAATGAACGATAGATTGGATCCAACGACATATAACTTAACATATCATTCATCCAGCCCATATTCCACTTGAAATTGAAGCCAAGTCCGCCTATGCTTGTAGGTTTTGTAACCATTGGCCACGCTGTTGATTCCTCGGCAATCATAAGTGCGTCAGGATGCATGGAGAAAATAGCTTCGTTGAGCCTTTTAAGAAACTCCACAGCTTCAAGATTTTCATTTCCTCCATGAATATTGGCAGCCCATTCTCCGTCACGTCTGTCATAGTCAAGATAGAGCATAGATGCAACAGCGTCTACTCGCAGACCGTCAACGTGCATTTCGGTAAACCAGTAATTTGCACTTGAAATCAAGTATGAACATACCTCGGGTTTGCCGTAATCAAAAACATGAGTTCCCCATGCTTTATGTTCTTTCTTTCTTGAATCTGTATACTCATAACAGCATGTACCGTCAAATTCATACAATCCAGGAGCATCTTTCGGAAAATGTGCAGGTACCCAGTCAAGTATTATTCCAATACCTGCTTCATGGAACATATCAACCATGCGGCGGAAATCGTCGGGTGTACCATATCTTGATGTAGGTGCGTAATATCCTGTTACCTGATATCCCCATGAGCCGTCAAACGGAAACTCTGTAAGAGGCATAAGCTCCACGTGGGTATATGACATTTTTTTAAGATATGGAATGATTTTTTTTGCAAAATTGATATAGGATGTGAAAACTTCTTCCTCTCCAGTATTATCCCATGAATTGAGATGTACCTCGTAAATATTCAAAGGACTTTTGTAGATAGAACGATTTTTCTTTTCCTCATACCATTTTTTGTCATTCCACTGATAATCACTTTCGTATATCTTTGACGCAGTAGCGGGACGTGTTTCATAATGTGTTCCGTAAGGATCGGATTTTAGAAGTATACGTCCGTCTTTCGTCTCTATACTGTATTTATAGATATCGAAGCGTTCAAGCTTTGGTATATCAACCTCCCATATTCCGTCCGATATGAGAGTCATGGGATTCTTGTTACGATTCCATTCGTTAAAATCACCAACAACCGAAACACTCACTGCATTAGGAGCCCATACTCTGAATTTGTAATAGGTAGTGCGTCCTTTTTTATGTGAATGCACGCCGAAAAATTTCCATGCTTCAAAATTTTTACCCTGATAAAACAAATAAAGCGGAAATTCATCAACTTTCTTGTTATTTGTAACTGACATAATTCAGCCCCCTTTTGCTAATAGCCGATGCAATTCGCATTATAACAGCATCGGCACTGTACATATAATATAAATCGTATATTGTACCCATAAATATTATATCAGAAATTCACTCATATATCAAGTTTTTTTGCAAATTTGCACAATATTTCAGATAATGATATAAATATTTGTAGTGTTTTATGTGCAATATGCCATACATATAATAGCTATACTGTTAAATAGTTTTCGTTCATATGTTTATATTGGCAATACTGTTAAGGATTTGTTTACAAAGATGTATATGCGACACAGTAGGAGACTGAGTTAATAATCTTTCACTCTTTAATCACTTTCACACCGATTACAGTTACATCGTCAGAACGTACAGAGGGATTGAAAACCTCCGCTTTAACAGCAATCTCTCTAACAATTTCCTTTATATCATTTCCGCCGAGCAAGAGCTCCTTTATGAACAGGTATGCATTTTCTGTTATACCGTCGGAAAACATAATTATCATATCTCCGTCAGATATGCTGTGCTCTGTTTCGAACAGCTCTGCCTCCTCGACAATTCCAATAGGGAAAACAGTTGAGGAAAGCTTGATTACATCGCCTCCTTTTCTGATTATTGTAGGTGCAGCTCCTGATTTCACAGAAACTGCCTTACCGTTGTCGGAATCAACTATCAATGCGTCAAGGGTTGCGAAGGACTCTTCACGGGATTTTGTTACCATAACTGAATTTACAACTCTTACTGCCGATTGGGGCTTCATTCCGCCGCATACAAGCCTGCGGAACATACCTATCACCATATGGGAATCAACAGCAGCATTTTTTCCGCTTCCCATACCGTCGGACAAAACGATATACTGTTTTCCTGTACTGTCAGTAAATACAGACGCACTGTCACCGCTTATTTTACAGCCGGATGCACATTTTGATGCTGAATGAATTTCAAGCTTATATTGCCCTGGCTGGTATATTCCGATTTTCAGCTCCTTTGCAGAGCTTACTGCCGCAGAGGGCATAAGCCTTACTCCAAGAGTATCAGACAAAATTCCGCATATTCTTTCTGCAGATTCAGCAATTTCACCGCAGCTGAAAAATATTTCTGCGGTTATACGTTCAGAATTTGTATATCCAGCCATAACACGCTGAAATTTTATATTATGATTTTTAAGGGAGTTTTCAATACGTTTGCGGAGCGAATCAGAATAACGTATATTGCATGACTCTCCTGTTTCACGTATAATATCTGCGATTATTCTGAACTGTTCGGAAAGAAAACGTCTTTCTTCGGAATAGCGAAGCTCCATAATACGATGAGTTGTACGAAGCCTGAAAAGACGTTCGTATTCATCGGATACTTGCTTTCTATGAACGCAATCCTGTGGGATTACGGGTATAATCTCCCCTGAAATTTCCGTTTTTCCCCCTCCGCATACACCTTTGCGGTAGCATACTTCACAGATTTTGTTGCAATCGTCGCTTTCAGTTTTTACAGCGGAATTCGAGGCAGCTATTGCGGCTGAAATCTTTCCCGAATCACATCGTACCGCTTCTATAACATCTGACAAAAAGTCGGCTTTTATGTATTCTCTTTCAGAGTAATTCTCTTTTTTCAAAAATCGCAGAAATAATTCCCTGTCTTTCAAGTATGGAGCAGATGCAAGAAATATTCCACCGCCGCTTAAAATGCTTACAGCATATCCGAAATTATACGATTCTCCCATAAATATACCGAGAAGAAAACATGAAAGGACATATGTAACTGTTGAAAAAAGGAATTTATTCTTTCCTGCAAATCCTGCTATAAGTCCTGTCACGGGAAGAATTGCTGCAGATGTTCCTGTCTCAGTGGAGGCAAAAAAGGCTCCGCTTGCCCCTAATGCTCCGCAGATTACACCGCCATAACCTCCGAAAAAATAAGCTGCAAAAATTGTAATTGTGGATATAAAAGCAAGCCCTACATTGAGATATGGCAACGCAAGAGAGCACAGAGATGCTGATGTAATTACGTATATAATACCTGCGAGATTTCCTCTTTTACCGCCTAAATTTATGGTATTGTCCTTATTGAAACCATTCCACAGCTCCGATGCTGAATATGCTGCACCGCCTGCAATCAGTCCATATAGAATGTAAAACATTAGCTTTTCGGGAAATTCTCCGATAATTCCCGATATCCCACAGCCTGATACAATAACCGCTGAAGCTGTCAGAATACCGCTTACTAAAGGTTTATTGAAAGCAGCTGAAAACATTTTCAAAATAACGATTATAGCCATAGTACAAAGCTTTACAATGCATTTTCCTACAGAATCTGTAAGAACACATCTAACTACTGCTCCGCTGAATGCAGATGCTGCACATGGTAGATTAACAGCACCTGTCAGCGATATGTCAGCAAATGAGTTTACACCGCCAAGTGTTGTACCCGAAAGCAGGAATCCACCGCCAAAGGATAATAGCATTTGAAATACGTTTACAAGGATTTTGTTGTCTGTGATTTTTTTCATTTTTATCGTCCCCCGTTTTATCAGTGATATTATGATTATAGCACTTTTTAGAGACGATTTTTGTCATATATCATATGCAGAAATCAAAAATTACAGGAAATGTTCGGGAAGTCCGTTATTCTCTCTGAAAACGACAAAACCGCACAGTCCGTTGTGAACTGTGCGGTGATTTTTATACTTGTGCATTAAAGAGATTTTTAAGAGCGTATACAACATCGTCGGAATCAGCATTTACGCTTGCAGCTTCGTTGATAGCGGAAAGTTTGCCTAATTCATCAAGATTTGCATTGTAGCCGATAGTATAAATCGGGATTTCAAGTGCCTGTATTATACCCGATACATCTTTCAATGAACAGCCGATATTTGTTTCGCCGTCGCTTAAAACAAACATCATGATTTTTGCGTCAGGATTAGCTTCACGAGCTTTTACAAGCATATCAGCGGCAACCGCAACACCGTCAAATGTAGCTGTACTTCCGAATGGCGACATATCTTCAACAGCTCCTGTGAAGTATGCACGGTGGTTTATATCAAACTTGCCGATTGGAAGATTAATCTGAACATCGTTGTTATATGTAACAAGTCCGATGCTGTTATCTTCGCCGATATACTGTGAGGCGTTGATAAGGGAGCGTTTCAGCTGTGCGATAGGCTCGCCGTCCATGCTTCCAGAAGTATCAGCAACGAAAACAGCTACAACAGGTCTGCCTGCGTCTTTTTCCTCTTTCCACAGCTTTTGTGCGGAGATAAGTGATGTGCCGGCAATTTCGGGAATATCCGACTTATAATTCTCAATCTGATTGAAGCCGTATTTATCAGCAAGCTTCTGGGATTCGCTGTTCTTGCAGTAGTCAACGAACATATCAAGGAGTTCCTGCTCTGTTGATGAAAGATTGCCGAGTGCATATACAGGATTGTTATGTTCTACGCCAAAAGGAATAAATTTGTAATTTTTCAGCGAGGGGTCATTGTAAACTGTTTGATTTTCCATTATAAATGCGTCAAGAGCACCAGACTCCGCCGCCTCTCTCATCTGAAGAGTTGTATAAGCTACAAATGGTACATTAGCCTGAAAATCTACAAATGACTCAACAGCCTTTGTACTTAAAATATCACCGTTATCAAAGCAGTTGAGTGCAGATACGAGGAAATTAAGTCCTGTCGATGAAGCGTAAGGGTTAGTATATCCCATTGCAATTTCGCCGTCAACCGTTGCTTGAATAACCGTATTTATTGAAACAGAGCCGTATTTTGATTCGATTTCGGAATATGTATCCTTATCAACAAGAATGCCTGCTGTGTTTTTTACTATGCTTTCATCAACAAGTTCGATATCAACTCCCTCTGCCTCAATCATATCGCCCCAGAGCTCATTGGAGGGAGTGAATACCTCGGGGACATATTTTCCCGATTTGATATAGTCAACAGAAAGTCCCGACGCAACAGGGCGAACAGAAACCGATACGGTATATCCGTCGATTTCAAATCTTTCTTCGTTGAAGTTTTCAGCAACTTCATTGAGCCAGCCATCTGTACCTTTGCTTGATTTTTCAGTTGATGAGAATATTTCTATATCAATACTGCCGTTTCCGTCTACGCTGAGAGGATATTTTGAAATATCGGGCAACTCGTCAATAAGCGAAGATGTTCCAATCTGTACCTGTGCCTTTCTTGGCTCAACTTCGGATACATTGATTTTTTTCAGAAGTTTCGGTAAATCCTCCATTGCTTCTTCTTTTGAAATCTCTCTTGCACTCTTGCCGATATTCTTTGTAAGCACCATTCCGCCGCCTACAACACCTGTTACAAGTACAGCCATAAGTGCCATAGTACCTGCAATTTTCTTCTTGTTTTCTTTCATAATAATCCCTTTCCTTTCATGGCTTATCATCCATTAATATCATCAAATGCGTCAACTTCTCCGTTTGTGCGGATTTCACGCAGTGATTCAGTAATAGTCTGCAGACTCAAAGTGCTGCTTCCCTCTGAAACATCGCCAATCATAGCGATTTCATCTATAAACTTGCGGAAAACATCGAGATACTGCTCATTAGTTGTAATAAGTTTACTGATATATACACCGTTTCTGTTTATATCATTTTTGTCATTCTTATCAAATATAAGAAGTCTGTTTATAATACGATTGAAGTTGCTGAACATATTCTGCTGAACTTCGTCTATTGCTGAATCAAAAGTGCTATCCTCGGAAAGTGCTTTTAATTTTTCTTTGCGTGTGTTAAATCGTTCAAGCTGCTTCAATGCCTGGTCAATCTGTAAATTGTAAGGCGTATTCATGCCTTTCCAGCCCTTGAAAGCCTCCTCGAAATCGTCATAATCCGCATTGGCTTTATTTTTTAGCGTAGGCTTTTTGTATGCCAGTGACAGGATAAAATAATTGCCTACAAAAAATATAACAATACTTGCGATAATAATAATCAGCTTTACAGTGCTGTCAAAGGATAAAATACCCTTGGATAGAAGTATAACATCGGTAACCGCAAGTACCAGATTGAAGCCGAGAAGTATCGGCAGTTTTTGCATATTCATCAAAACACCCCTCAAATATCATTTGGGAACTTAAAAATATCCCTCAAAGCTTGATCGCTTTTGTTTTTTTAAAGAACCCATTTTTCAATAATTATATTTTACCACATTACCCTAAAAAAGTCAAGGGAGTATTAATTCAAATTTTAAAACAGCAGCATATTTTATTGACTTTATTATGTTTGTGTGATATAATAAATCCAACATAATTGTCATAAGGAGTTTTTATATGAATTGTGAAATTTATATGCACGGACAAATTCTCGGTACACATTCTTTCTTGTTGAAAGGAGATTTTCTGCAGCCCGACGAATATTCTGAAATCAGGGCTAAATATTTTCTTCCCGGCGGAGAAACAGGTACAGCTGCTACTGTTCTTGCTTCTCTCGGAGCAAATGTGAAAATAGACGGTACTCACATCGGTACCGAGGTTGCTCCACTCTTAATGGATTTTTACAAAGATAAATCAGTTGATTTGTCTTCACTTTACTTTGATCCCGACTATGAGGGTTTAATGGATTATGTCGTTATTGCAGGTCTTGTACGTTCTCCTATGGGTGTATTTCAATCGCTCTATGAAGGGGGGGCAAAGAAACGCTGGAATATGCCGAAGGAAACTGATATTGCAGAATGTAAAGTGGCTGCTATTGACCCATTTTTCCTTGAAAAAACACAGGCTGCCGCAGAGCTTTGCGTAAAACACAGAAAGCCATATGTTACCATTGACAGCCGTCACGACAGCTATCTCCACCAGCACTGTGCTATTAACGTATTATCAAAGGAATGTACAGGCTGCGATCAGTATGGAGATAAGTCAATTGAAGAAATATATCAGCTTCTGACTGATACTACTGACGGGTTAGTAATTATTACCCGTGGTGAAAAGGATATGATTTACGGCAGAAAAGGTCAGCCTATGAAGCTTATGAAGCCGTTTTCTGTTGAAGTTAAGAGTACTCTTGGTGCAGGTGATACCTTTAAGGCAGGCTGTATTTATGGTCTTGCTAACGATATGTCCGATGATGAAATTGTCCGATTTGCAAGTGCTTGTTCAGCTGTTGCTATTTCACGTTTCCCTCTGCCGCTTAATCCGCCGACTTTGGATGAAGTAAAACAACTTTTCGGAGAATAAAAGCTATGCCTAACGAAATAAATCCCCAAAATACTTCAAGAGCATCAGCGTTTGAGATGTGGATGAAAGCTCCCAATCCAATGGTAACATTGTTCAAAACTCTTGACGTTACAAATCTCGTGAGAGTATCGAAAGCCAAAGGGCTGAAATTCAATATGCTTATGGGATACTGTATTGGAAAAGCGGCAGCTGAAGTAAAAGAATTCTACATTCTCCCCGTTGGAGATAAGCTTATAAAATATGATACAATTGCTGTTAATACAATAGTGAAGAATAAATACGGTGAGGTCAGTTCCTGTGATATTCTGTACACAGATGATATTGAGCGATATAATTCTGACTATCTCAAATATACCGCTCATACAGCAGAAACAGCTCAAGACAGGGATTTATCCGATGAATGTATGGTAATCGGAACATCAGCTGTTGTCGATACTGAAATTGATGGTGCTGTGGGTATGTACAGCGGAATTTTTAATAATCCATTTATTATATGGGGGAAATACCGTAGAAAACTGTTCAGATACTATCTTCCTGTTTCTTTTCAGTTTCATCATACTCAAATGGACGGTGCTCACGCAGGACGATTTCTTGAAAATCTCCAAAATGAAATTATGGCAATATATCAGGTGGTTAAATGAAAAAATATAATAACGAAAATAATCCCGATTTTCTCAACGATTACCTTGTTCATATGAAAGTGGTGAAAATGCTTTCAGAGCGTACAATCGAGGAATATTACATTGATATCCGACTTTTTCTCAAATATTACAAAGGAAATATGACAAATTCTGATTTAGCAGTTGAGGATATCGATATATCTGCTATGACTGTTGAAGACTTGCGGAAAATTACCGTTTCGGATATTTACAGCTTTATTTTCTATACCGCTGACGAGCGCAACAATGCCGACAGGGCACGTTACAGGAAAATATCGGCTTTACGCAGTTTTTTCAAATATCTAACAAAAGCGGTGCGTCTTCTTAAAGATGATCCCACAAAGGATATTGAAGTACCGTCACCAAAAAAATCCCTGCCGAAATTTCTTTCACTTGATGAAAGTCTGCGTCTTTTAAGCAGTTCCGACGACGGGGAATCTGTAAGAGATTACTGTATACTCACACTTTTTCTTAACTGTGGAATGCGACTGAGCGAGCTTGTTGGAATAAATATCTCCCATATAGATTTCACAGAGGCAAGAATGAAGGTTCTCGGCAAAGGTAATAAGGAGCGTATGGTATACCTCAATACTGCCTGTATGGACGCTATAAACCGTTATCTTGCCATAAGAGGGCAAAACGAAAAGGCGGCTGCTGAGCCTGCTCTTTTTATAAGCAACAGAAATACACGCATATCAAAACGCCGTGTTCAGCAAATTGTAGAGAATGCAATTGAGGCCGCAGGGCTCGGCGGAAAGGGCATAACTACCCATAAACTGCGTCATACAGCGGCTACTCTTATGTATCAGTACGGCGATGCAGACGTGTTGACACTAAAGGAACTCCTTGGACACGCAAATATATCCACAACTGAAATTTACACCCATTTATCAAACGAAAGCGTTAGAAATGCCGTAGACAGTAATCCCCTTGCGAAAGTAAAACAAACGAAAAAAAGCTCCGAGTAAATTCGGAGCTTTTGCCTTATATTGATATCATAAGATAATTCAAAGCCTGATTATACAGGCGGAACGGTCGGATTTTGCTTATAATAAGCCTTTCCGCAAAATCCACAGCATCCTCAATATTTCGGGAAAAATCGGGGATTACCTCCCTTTGACCTGTTCTTGAATCCTCGACTTCAATTCCGTATGTAATAATTTCGTTTTCGTCCCAGTTTATTTTTCCAGATGTCACTCTGTATGAAATTTTGTTGTCGCCGTAAACCTCTAAATAAACCGTTCTGTCCCTGACTTCCTGTTTTTTCTTTTTTATAAGTCCGAACATATAATCTGCTCCTTTCTGTGTGGTGGGTATATTATAACATGAGAAAGGAATTATTGAAAGAGTGAAAATAATCTCATTAGATTTATTTATAGCGATGAAAGTCGAGAAAAATTATTCCATTATTTCCGTATATAATTTCTGCATCTGTATATCAGTTTCAGCAATCCGCTCTGCACACTGACGCAGTTCTTCCGATATTTCTGGAGTAATTGTTCCCGAGGGTTTATATCGCAGCTGATGTTCGAGACTCGCCCAGAAATCCATAGCTATTGTGCGTATCTGTATTTCAACGGGAACTGTAGTCTTTGACGCAGAAAGGTGAACAGGTACATTCAGCACAAGATGAAAGCTTCTGTATCCGCTTGGCTTGGGATTTTTGATGTAGTCTTTCTGCTTGAGAACAACAAAATCATCACGGCGTGAAAGCATTTCCGCAAGCACGTAAATATCGTTGATATAACAGCAGGTAACACGTATACCTGCGATGTCAAGAAGATACTTTTTTGCGTTTTCTATTGTAAAGGGTATACCCTTTTTCATAAGCTTATTCATAATAGAGTCGGCTGATTTCAGTCGGCTTTCAATATTGTGTATGGGATTTCGCTGAAATTTTATATTAAACTCATTGTCAAGGATGCCAAGATATGTCTTAACAACCTCCATAGCTGACTCGTAAACGTGTCCCAACTGCATAAACTCCATAAAAGCCTTTGCAACACGCTCCTGTGCATCCTCTTTACTATCAATTACAGCAGGAAGCTGCTGTATTCCCTCAACTAAAAAATCTATCTGGCTCATAAAAATGCTCCTTTCTTAAAGGGTATCCCCTTGCAATTTTAAATTGAATTTAGTATAATATATTATGGTATCAGATAATTGTCTGAAATCTGAAAATGAGGTGAAAAAATGGATTATTCTGTAAAAAATAACAATATAATTCTTTATGAAAAAGATTTTAACCTTGACGAAACTCTCGACTGCGGACAGGCTTTCCGCTGGAAAAAAATTCCAAGCGATTTTATCTGCACTTACGAGGGTAGTTTTTTTAACAATAATCTGCGGATTTCCGAAATTTCCGAAGGTGAATTTATTTTCCACAATGTCACAGAGGAAGAATTTATCGGAAAATGGGTGGATTATTTTGATTTGAAAACCGACTATTCAAAGCTTAAACTTAAGTTTTCCGAGGATAAAACGCTTTCCGAAGCCTGTAAATTCGCAGGCGGAATACGACTTTTAAGGCAAGACAGCTGGGAGTGTCTCATTTCCTTTATTATTTCCCAGAACAACAATATCCCACGTATCAAGGGCATTATCGAGCGTCTTTGCGAAAATTACGGTGGATTTCCGACCGCTGAACAAATGAAAGGCGTATCTGCCGATGACCTTGCATATCTCCGAAGCGGCTTCCGTGGAAAATATATCAGCCATGCGGTGGAATGTGTCAATTCGGGAGAAATAAATCTCGCTGAAATTGCCGCATCTCCCATTGATGAGGCAAGGGCAGCTCTGAAAAAAATCAAAGGCGTAGGCCCTAAAGTTGCCGAATGTGTCCTGCTTTTCGGTATGCATCGCACCGAAGCATTCCCTGTCGATGTGTGGATAAAGCGTGTTCTTGAAGAATATTACCCTAACGGTTTTCCCGAATTTGCAAAAGAAAATGCAGGTATAGCTCAACAGTATTTATTCCATTACATAAGAAATAAAACTGAATAATCTGAAAAAATGTGCCAAGGATATCTATAAAAGATATCGGAGGAATTTATGGTTAAAGGCGTAAACAAGCAGATTATTGAAGTGAACAATCCAGACAGCATATATTTTGAACGTGCTGTATTCTATCTTAAACCTGGTGTGAGGATACTCCCTGCAGAGCTTTCGCAAAGGGAGATAGACAAGCTTATTTCCCCTTACTCTTTTCAAAGAAAAGTCGCTTTGAATATGAAAATGGGCAGAATAATTATCTGTATGCTGCTGATTATTACTGCGGCTGTCATTGTATATCTCAATTTTTCATAAATTTCGCAATATTTTTCAAAAAATGTAGACAAACTATTAATTTTGTGTTATAATAATATTAATACAGTGACCATAAGTATTTTTGAAAGGGGGAAAAATATGAATACAGGCTCCGAGGAAAAATCTAACGACAGAATTATCTGCACTCCTACGGCAACTGCAAAAAATGCCTTTTTTTACACTATTGAAATGGGCATAATCGATAAGGAAAATTCATGCTCCGACTTTCATCATGTTCCCGATTCATGGGTATTTGCGGCTGTTACCGACGGCAGTGGAGTCCTTACTTATGACGATGAAGAATATGATTTCAGCAAAGGCGACTGTTTTCTCATTGATTGTCGTATTCCTCACAGCTACAGCGGCGACATTGAAAACCCTGCAAACATCTGCTGGATTCATTTCAGCGGTGCAACTTCGGAACAATACTACGAAGCTTTCATGAAGCAGTCAGAAAATGTTTTTCATCCCGTTTCTTTTGAAAAGGTAACGGCAGCAATACGTGAAATATTCCGCCTTTATGAAAAAAAAGACACAAACGCAGAGGCAATTACATCAGGGCTGATAGTTCAGCTTCTGACTGCGGCTCTGACTTCTACCGGCAAAGCTGAAATGATTGACTCTGCTCTTAAAAAGAAATTGCAGGCGGTCAATATATATATCGAGGAAAACTTCACAAACGATATTTCACTAGAGGGACTTTCATCCGAATTTTACATAAGCAAATATTATCTTTCAAGGGAGTATAAAAAGATATACGGAAAGACTATTTTCCAGCATATTATTTCCTGCCGTATCAATTACGGAAAGCATCTGCTTCGATTCTCCGACAATTCAGTTGAGGAAATCGCACACCTATGCGGATTCAATGACCAGAGCTATTTCGTCCGCCAGTTTAAAAAAGCAGAGAATATAACCTGTTTCGCCTACAGAAAAATGTGGCGTGAATAGATTACTTATGTTTTAAGAGGCTGTTTCGTACAGCCTTTTTTATCTGGCAGGTTTTATCCTTGCAATTTTTACAGCTCAATGTCTGATTTGAACCATACCAGAAACGCTCGGGAGACTTTTTCCATAAATACTCCCAGTGGATTATAACTGCTGTACCCATAAAAAACAGAGAAAGGCTGTAAAACGTGCCCAGAAATATCATAGGAGTAAACATCATAAAATGCCCCCAGTCGTATATGCGACAGTTTACACAGCATCTGTTTTTCATGCCAAAGGTCTGAAACGGACAGAAAATGACTATACAAATATAGTCGCTTATAAAGTAAAACCCTGTAAGAAGCAGTAATTCTGGCTTTCCAAGTATGCCGAGAAAATAAAGCAAACCTATTACTGCATTACCCGACAGCCACACAATCATGCAATTGCGTGCTTTTCTGTTTTCGTCTTTTACAAACTCGTCAAGTTTTTCAGCGGAATAATCAGGAACAGGAACAAAATTTGCCTTGCGGCTTTTGCCTGCACCCATTGACAAAATACCTGTGGGGAAAAGATGAAGCGTCATAAGCCCCATAAACACACCCCACATAATGTGCATAAAATTAATCCCCTCCCCTATCGGGGCTGTTGTATACTCATAAAAAGCTTGCTTATCTCGGATATATAGCACAATCATAATCACAAATGCCGAAATTCTCAAAGGGAATTTAATAAGATATCCTATCATCTTCGGCGTTGGTATAAATTTATTACAGGACATTATACACTTCCATTCAAAATCTACTAAACCTTACTATTATATTATATCATTTTTTGTCTGTAATGTCAAATATTTCTTTTGCAGTAGACAAAATTGAAAATATATGGTAAAATACATAAGGTGGATTATTCCCCGAGAAAAATAGAACAGGAGAACAGAAAATGGCAGAATTAAAATTTGAAATTACAGAATCACTTGGTGTTATCGGTGAGAATGCAAAGGGCTGGACAAAGGAGCTTAATATGGTAAGCTGGAACGACCATGAGCCCAAGTACGATATCCGTGACTGGTCACCTGACCATTTAAGAATGGGCAAGGGCGTTACTCTTACAGCTGACGAGCTTGCATCCTTAAAGGATATCCTTGCTGACCTCGACCTTGATTCTTTTGAGTAATAAAAACACGGCTGCTCTTAAACGGGCAGCCAAATTGATATGAGGTGAAATATATGATTTTAGGAATTAACCAGACTAAATCAACTGGAAAAAACGTATTTTCCATAACCGAGGACGGATTTCCACTTTACCGTGCTGAAACGCCATGGACACCTATACACGAACTTTCTATATCAATAAACAATGAAAACGGACAGGCTATATACACCACAAAATATTCATTTTGGGAGAATTTCACAGAGGAGCTTATTCCCTTTAAATATCTTTTCACAGGCTCCCAGAAATTTGAACAGTTCTCTGTAGTTGATACAGAGGATAGTATTGTCGGATGCTTTTATATTGAAGTAAACGGCTTATGGGATTCAAAGGTATGTATAAAGTACGGAGATAAAATCCTTGTGGGTTACAGAGTCGGCACAGGCTTTGATGAAAACGTAACATTCTACGACGGTGAAACAGTTGTGGGACAGCTTACAAAATCAAACAGAATGATTGCTGACAACAAGGATAATTATATGCTCCATTTTATTAATGAATACGCAGAATTAAAGCCGCTCCTTGCCTTTTTTGCTATATATTATGATTTCAGATATCACAACAACACAGGTGAGGCTTTCAAGGGCTACAAGGTGAGCTATAATAAAAGTCTGCACAAAAATGTAGATAAATATGACATGGACTTCATAAGAAGAAATTTTGGTGAAGCTGCTGTTCAGCAGATGAACAGTTTCTTTACAGAAAGTGTGGAAAAACAAAAGAAAAAGATGTCTAAAGGTATGAAGCTTTTCTGGACTTTATTCGGAGTATCAGTTGTACTTCTTCTCTTTATGGCATATATGATTGTCTTTGTTTACCATTAATGCAAAAAACGGTATCGCTTTGAGCGATACCGTTTTTTGATTTATTAACCGAACACTGCAAGAAGGAAACCAGCTGCAATTGCAGAGCCGATAACACCTGCAACGTTTGGTCCCATAGCGTGCATAAGCAGGAAGTTTGAAGGATTAGCCTTCTGTCCTTCTGTCTGTGATACACGGGCTGCCATTGGAACAGCAGATACACCTGCAGAACCGATAAGCGGATTGACCTTTCCACCAGTAAGAATATACATAAGTTTACCAACAAGAAGTCCGCCCACTGTAGAGAAAGCAAATGCTGTAAGTCCAAGAACAATGATAAGAATTGTCTTGAAGTTGAGGAAGCTGTCAGCTGCTGTTGTAGCACCTACAGAAATTCCAAGGAATACAGTTACGATATTCATAAGAGCATTCTGAACTGTATCGGAAAGTCTTTCTGTAACTCCACACTCTCTCCAGAGGTTACCGAGCATCAAAGCGCCAACAAGGGGAGCTGTTGAGGGAAGAAGAAGAATAACGAACATTGCTACAATGATAGGGAAGATAATCTTTTCTGTCTTTGATACAACTCTGTTCTGCTCCATCTTAACCTGACGCTCCTTCTCTGTTGTAAGAAGACGCATAAGAGGCGGCTGAATCATTGGAATAAGCGCCATATATGAGTAAGCCGCAATTGCAATAGGTCCGAGAAGCTCAGGAGCAAGCTTTGTTGTAAGGAAGATGGCTGTAGGGCCGTCGGCACCGCCGATGATACCGATAGCTGCCGCCTGATTTCCTGTAAATACGCCTGAAGCTGCTGCTCCGAAGAATGCAAGAAATACACCCATCTGTGCAGCTGCACCAAGAAGAAGGCTCTTGGGGTTTGAAATAAGGGGGCCGAAGTCTGTCATAGCACCTACACCCATGAAAATAAGTGAGGGGTAAATACCTGCCTTAACACCTATATAAAGAATGTCGAGAAGTCCGCCGCTTGTAAGTATCTTACCATAACTATGATAATCAGCGTGGTCAGGGTTAAGGAAGTTTGTCCATAATTCAGGATGATAAAGTGCGTCTGTTGACTCAGGTCCGAAGTAGGACAGGTTAACAAGCAGACATCCGAATGCGATACCTACGAGAAGAAGCGGTTCAAACTGTTTCTTGATACCGAGATAAAGAAGAACACAGGCAATACCTATCATTATAAGGTTCTTCCAGCCTCCGTCAGCAAAAAAACTGCTGAAACCCGAATCAAGCCACAGGTCTTTAAGTGTCTGAAGAATATCCATTATTTGACCTCCTTACGCAATGATTACGAGAGGAGCGCCTGTGTCAACTACTGCACCCTTGCTTGTAACAATCTGTGCAACAGTACCGTCCTTAGGAGCAACGATTTCGTTCTCCATCTTCATAGCTTCGAGAATAACAAGTACCTGTCCTGACTTCACAACATCGCCCTGATTTACATCAATGCGGAGAATGTTGCCGGGCATAGGAGCAGCAACAGTTTCACCAGCTGCAAGATTAACGGGAGCAGCAGGTGCGGCAGCTGCAACAGGTGCAGCGGTAGGAGCTGCAGCTACGGGAGTAGCTGCGGGTGCAGGTGCAAATGCCTCATATTCGTCAAGAAGAATAGCCTTGCCCTTTTCTACTTCAACCTCATAGGTTTTTCCATTTAAAGTTACTTTATACTTCATAATTATTCTACCTCCTTAATAGATATAAATCTCAATTCATTGAGGGGAGTCTGGAGCTTTTCAGCTGTAATAGCCATAATAAGAGCAGCGTCCCTGTCAGCAATTCCGTTGAGCTTGATGTTTCCTGCTGAACCTGGAGCAGCAGGGATTTCCTTTGCAGCAGCAGGTGCAACAGCAGGTGTTGATTTTGTTTCAGCAGCCTTTGAAGCGGCAAGCTTTGCGTCACGTTTCTTGAAAAATGAGCCTGAAATGTAAAGGATTACCATAAGCATAACAATGCCGAGGAATACTACACCATAGCCTACAAGAGCAACAATAGCTGCGTCGCCTGCACTCATTTTCGTACCGCTGTCAGCAACCTGAGTGGCAAGAAGTGTCGGATTCATTATACATTTCTCCTTTCAGTAAAATTCGGAAATATTACATTTCCTCGATTGTATATACTGATACCTTTTCAGCCTCTGCCTTGCGGTTTTCAAGGAACTTGAGTGTCTGGTCGGGATAGCAGATATAGCTCATTACATCTTCCTCGCAACGACAGAGGTCGCCAAGAGCCTCTCTTGCAGCTACGAAGTCCTCGCCTGTACGCTTAACGTCCTCGATACGGCAGTCAACAGGCTGGTCATCGCCGAGTACCTTCTTGGAGAGTTCTGCGTCAATAGGTGCAGGAGCAATGCCGTATTCGCCCTTGATGTAGTTCTTTACTTCCTTGGAAATATTCTTGTAACGCTCGCCGATAAGTACATTTGTTACAGCCTGATTTCCTACCATCTGGGAAAGAGGAGTTACGAGAGGCGGATAACCGAGGTCAGCACGTACCTTCGGAATTTCAGCAAGAGCAGCCTCGAACTTGTCCATAGCCTTCATATCTGTGAGGTTAGCAATCATGTTTGAAAGCATTCCGCCGGGAACCTTGTATACAAGTGCCTGTGCGTCTGTTGCAAGGCTCTTGGGGTTGAGCTGACCGTTGTCAACATATTTCTGCTTGATAGGCTTGAAGTACTCGTCAACCTTGTTGATGATATCCTCGTTGAGACCTGTGTCAATGCCGTACTGCTGGAGAGCGTAGAACATTGTTTCTGTAGAGGGCTGTGATGTACCGCCGGAGAATGAAGAACATGCAGTATCAATTACATCGATACCTGACTCAATAGCCTTCATGATTGTCATGTAAGCCATACCTGTTGTACAGTGTGTGTGGAGTACAAGTGTCATGTCGCCAATAGCGTCCTTAATTCCCTTGATGAGGTGTTCAGCCTCGTAGGGTGACATTGTACCTGCCATATCCTTAAGGCAGATTGTGTCAAAGCCCATTGTCTTGAGCTCCTTGCACATTTCGATATACTTATCAACTGTGTGAACAGGGCTCTGTGTGTATGAGATACAGCCTGATGCAACTGTTCTTTCTTTAGCAAACTTCTTTGTTGCGTTGAGAGCTGTCTCGATATTTCTGAAATCATTAAGGGCGTCAAAGATACGGATTACATCAATACCATTCTTGATTGAAAGCTCAATGAACTTTTCAACAACGTCGTCATGGTAGTGCTTGTAGCCTAAAAGGTTCTGACCTCTTAAAAGCATCTGGAGTCTTGTGTTGGGAAGATTTTTTCTGAGGTTTCTAAGTCTCTCCCATGGATCTTCGTTGAGGTAACGGAGACAAGAGTCAAATGTAGCTCCGCCCCAGCACTCGATTGAATAGTATCCTGCCTTGTCCATATCGGCAAGAATGCCCTCATAATCAGCATAGGGCAGACGTGTCGCCATTAATGACTGGTTGGCATCACGCAGAATTGTTTCGGTAAGCTGTACCTTTTTCATGTAACATCCTCCTGAAAAATATGATATATTAATGAGAGTATTCCTTATAAAACAAAGCCGTTTTTCATTACTCTCATATTGTGTAATTGAAAAAAATCCAATCAAATACATTATATCATACCTTAAAAAAAATTTCCAGTCTTTTAATATATTTTTTTATTTTAATTATATATCAGTGGCTTATTATATCTCTAATTTCAGAATCAGCATCTTCAATTCGCTTTTTCAGTTCGCGTGCTGTCATTCTCATTGCACCACTGCCCAGAATTATCATCTGTTCAACTCCGTCAGAGGTTGCCACGCGGACACGATGTTTTCCCGATAATTCATGTGTAACACGCTCTATATAGCTGTCGGCTGTTTCTGACTCTTTCGTATATACAACATTTACATTGAAATGTCGTTCAACCTCACGGTGTTTGCCCTTGACCTTGTATGCGTCAAAGACAATGATAATTTCATATCCGCACCAGCCTTGATAGTTACTTAAAATTTTTATGAGTTCTGCTCTTGCAGCGTCAAGATTTGTTTCTGAAATTTTTTTAAGCTCGTCCCATGCAAAAATTATATTGTAACCGTCAACGAGAAGATAATCGGGACCCTCATAATTGGGCAGTTTAACAGGCTTTGAGTAGTCCTTTTTAACCTTTGCGGACTTGAAAGCCTTTCTCGGCTCCTTTTCGATTTTGCCGTAGGTACGCTCAAATATCTCCATGAGCTCCTCCTCGGAGGCGGCTTTAGAGGTAGTATGCCTGCGGATTTTAACAGGCTGTTCATCTTTGCTGACATCAGCACCAAGACATGGCGGCAGGTGCATATACTCCGCCGCTTCCGTCCACTTGATATTCATTCCTGCACCATGACTGCAAAAAACGGAATCAGCTGTATTTTCAACATCACTGTCGCAGTCGTAACCGATTTTTTCAATGACTTCTTCGGCGTTATGACAGGGGTGATAACCGCCGTTTATACAGGTCAGCCTGCCCTTTCCACGAGTATAGCCTATGACCTCGGAGATATAATCGTTCATCTCTGAAACAGGAGCAGAACCACGTATCACAGCCATTTCACCTGTTGTTTCAGGAGGGGCAAAATCTGCAGACATACGCTGTAAATCAGCCAATGCCCTGCCTGTGTTCTCCATGGGAATTTCAAGCTCGTAATCGTAATAGGGTTCAAGGAGGATGTTCTCCACATTCCTCAACCCGTGGCGGACGGCACGGTATGTCGCCTGTCGGAAATCGCCGCCCTCTGTGTGTTTAAGGTGGGCTTTTCCTGCACATACGGTTATTTTAATATCCGTTATGGGGGAGCCTGTCAGAGTGCCGATATGCTCCTTTTCTTCAAGGTGAGTCAGAATAAGCCTTTGCCAGTTCAGGGCTAAGTCATCCTCGTGAACGGCTGAATCAAAGACGAGTCCGCTGCCAAGGGGCAAGGGTTCGAGAATTAAGTGTACCTCCGCATAGTGACGGAGCGGCTCGTAATGCCCCATTCCCTCGATGGTGTCCGCAATGGTTTCCTTGTATGCAACTGCTCCGCTGCCGAAATTCACCTTATATCCAAATCTGTCGTATATCAGACGACCTAATACTTCCAGCTGAACTGCACCCATAAGCTGAATGTGAATCTGCCGCAGCTGCTCGTTCCAGACGATGTGAAGCTGTGGGTCCTCGTCCTCAAGCTGACGCATTTCTTTCAATGCGTCAAAGACATTTTTACTGTCGGGGAGCTCTATCTGATACGTCATAACAGGCTCTAAAAAGGCTCTTTCCGAGTTGGGAATACAGCCTATTCCCTGCCCCGAATATGTGCTCTCCAAGCCCGTAACAGTGCATACCTGCCCTGCAAAAGCTGTATCTGCGGTACGGAATTTTTCAGCAGAGTAAAAGCGGAGGGAGCTTATTTTCTCGCAGATTTCCTCACCCTCTGCCGTTTTATATTCAACCTCGGAGCGAACTTTCAGACTGCCGCCCATGATTTTCATATGTGTAAGACGGCTGCCTTTGCTGTCATATGAGATTTTATAGACCTTTGCACCGAATTCGTCGGAATACTCCCCTGCCATGGTATATCTGTCAAGTGCGTCAAGGAGCACTTCAATACCGTTGAATTTCAGTGCAGAACCGAAAAAACAGGGAAAAATCCGCCTTTGAGCAATTGCCACGGATATTTCTTCATCGGAAAGTTTATCAGTTTCCAGATAGCTTTCCATGAGCTCCTCGTCGCAGGCGGCGGCATTCTCCGCAAGCTGTACAGTATCCGAAAAATCGGCTATATTAATGGATAAACGGCTTCTTATATTGTCCAGAACATGAAGCTTGTCCGCTCCTGTCAAGTCCATTTTGTTCACAAAAATAAAAACAGGGACTTCATACCTCTGCAAAAGCTTCCACAAAGTTGACGTATGACTTTGAACGCCGTCAGTTCCGCTAATAACGAGGACAGCATAGTCAAGCACCTGCATTGTACGCTCTGTTTCAGCGGAGAAATCCACGTGGCCAGGTGTGTCAAGCAGGGTGAAAGCAGTATCGCCGTGTGAAAACTCCGCCTGACTAGCGAATATAGTTATGCCTCGGTCACGCTCGATTGAGTTGGTGTCAAGGAAAGAATTGCGGTTATCGACTCTGCCGGGGTTGCGGACAACTCCCGTTTTATGGAGCATAGCTTCCGCAAGGGTAGTTTTTCCCGAGTCAACATGGGCGGTTATGCCCAGAATTATATTTTTCATTTGTGTACCTCACAAAATCGTAATCACTTTATTATACCATATTTGTGAGCCTTTCGTCAATGAAATTTTCAGAGATTTCACATATTGCCATTCCATGCCCTTACAGAATAGTCAGGCACCTCGCCAATGATTACCGTTTCAGCTATGAGATACCGAAATTCCGCCTTTGTGTCAAAGCTGTAAAGGGGAAATGAAGATGTCATATCTGCCGATATATCGGCATAAATTCTATGTACTGACTGATTTATTCCAGCTGTGTCAAAGGTGCTTGCAAGTTTTACCTCCGCAGTTCCAACGGGGCATATCCCGACTTTTATTACAGGACCTTTATCAGCAAGAAGATAAGAGCCGCTTATGTTTCCGAGAGGGATTTCAGCCTGTGTTTTTCCCGATATATGGAGGTTTTCGTTAATCTCCGAGGCAAGCTCCGACTGTATAAGATTTATGTTGTTTGCAAGAGCCTCAACTGATGACACATTCCCCTGCTCGTCATATACTATAGTTGAAAAGTTGTTGTATGAACAACCATTTTCGGCTATATACTGCGAAACTGTATCGGTTATTATCTGATATGCCGTATGCTTCGAAAGCTTTTCCGCCTGCATTTGTGCCGACGGTCTGACAGCTTTATCAAGCTTTATAAATGATATAATCAGCAGTGTAATAATCGTTACAAATACAATAATGCCGATTATACGACGTATATGTATATTCTTCTTTTTTCGTCTTAACATAACCTATCACCTTATTCAATATATTCAGCCATTATCAAAAAAGTTCCTGTATTGACTTGCAGGCTGAAAATGTGGTATAATATCAAAAAAAAGGATATTTCATTATGAATAAATACGATATACTGCGGAATTACTTCGGTCACAGCTCTTTCCGCAGTGGTCAGGAAACGCTCATTGACGGCATTTTAAGCCGCCGTGATGTTCTTGGAATTATGCCTACAGGTGCAGGAAAATCCATGTGCTATCAGGTTCCTGCAATGCTTTTGGAGGGCGTGACCGTTGTTATCTCCCCTCTCATCTCGCTTATGAAAGACCAGGTAACGGCACTTACAGAGGCTGGTATAAATGCCGCTTGCATCAACAGTTCCCTTACGTTGGAGGAATATAATGACTTCTTCCGTCGTGCCTACAGCGGACAGCTGAAACTTATATACGCCGCCCCCGAACGCCTTGACACCGAGGAATTTTTAAAGCTTGCCAATACGGTCAATATCTCAATGGTTACTGTTGATGAGGCTCACTGTGTTTCACAGTGGGGACAGGATTTCCGCCCAAGCTATCTGCGTATAAGTGAGTTTATCGACAAACTCCCCTATCGACCGATTATTTCAGCCTTTACTGCTACGGCTACAGGAGAAGTCCGTGAGGATATTTCACGGCTTCTTAAGCTTCAATCCCCTGTTGAGGTTGTCACAGGCTTTGACAGAAAAAATCTATATTTCGGCGTTATTTCGCCGCAGAACAAGTATTCAAAGCTTGTACAGCTGCTTAAAAATTATCCCGACAAATGCGGCATAATCTACTGTCTTTCACGCAAAAACGTGGAGGAAGTCTGCGAAAAGCTCAACAATGACGGCTTCTCCGCTTCACGGTATCATGCAGGGTTATCCCCAGAGGAACGCAGACAGAATCAGGAGGATTTCATCTATGACCGCAAGCAGATTATGGTTGCCACAAACGCTTTCGGTATGGGTATAGATAAGTCAGATGTGCGGTTTGTAATTCACTACAATATGCCGAAGAACATTGAAAGCTACTATCAAGAGGCAGGCAGAGCAGGCCGTGACGGTGAGTCTGCGGACTGTATTCTCTTGTACAGCGGTCAGGATGTGCGGACAAATCAGTTCCTCATTGAAAAAAGCCGTGAGGAAAATACGGAGCTTTCCGAAAGTCAGGCTGAAATTGTCTACCGCAAGGATATGGATAGGCTGAAATATATGACATTCTACTCCACCCTCACCTCTTGTCTGCGAAGCTATATGCTGCACTATTTCGGGGAAAAGTGCTCTGACGACTGCGGAAATTGTTCAAGCTGTATGGGAGAATTTGAGATACGTGATATCACTGTTGACGCACAGAAAATCATCTCCTGCGTCTATCGTGTTCATCAGAGAGGCAGGGACTTCGGCAAAACTATGATTGCGGAAATCCTCAAAGGGAGCAGCAATGAGCGGCTTATTTCGCTGGGGCTCAATACCCTTTCCACCTATGGCATTATGTCCGACAGCCTTGGACGTGTTATCCGCGGTGAAATTGATTTTCTCATACAGGAGGGATATCTCCTTGCAACCGAGGAGGAATTTCCCGTATTGCGGCTTACTGCCAAATCCGCTGATATACTCAAAGGGAACGTAACCGTTACAATGCGTATGCCGAAAACTCTGCCGAAGAAAACCAAGAGCAGCTACGACAGGGAAAAGGAATACTACGCCGAAAGCGGTCTGTATGCCGAGCTTAAAAAGCTTCGCAGGGAGCTTGCAGACGAGGAAAAAGTGCCCGCGTATATTGTATTTTCCGACGCTACGCTCCGTGATATGTGCCGTAAACTGCCCACGTATATCGGCAGATTTTACGAGGTTTCGGGAGTCGGCAAGCGTAAGGCTGAAAAATACGGGGAGCAGTTCTGCAAGGTCATTGCGGATTACATAAAGGCTCACCCCGATGAAGAAAAAGCTCCCGAGGGTGAAATGTCCTACCTTGAAAAGCAGCTTGCAAGCTACAGGGAGAATATATTTCCGAGCCGTTAGGCATGGGGAATGCGTAATGCTTAATTATTTTGTAGGGGCGAGTATTATCCGCCTGTAATTTTGTAACGAAATTCAAGATACCAACATACCAAGATACCACACACATAAAAAAGTGGTACCTTGGTATCTTCTTTTTGCATAAAAAATAACATCAGAATTTGTATATAATGTATAAAAACAAGATAATAGTTATTCTCACAAACTCCAATACCATATATTTCCTTTCTTCTCTGATTTGACACCAAGCTTATCTTTGGCTTTTCTCAATGTTCTTACAGATATTCCCATTTCACTTGATGTAAAAAATATAAATTATCAAGATGTTAATTTATTGTAGAATATTCTTTGTATAGCTTGAATATTGACAGAATATAGCAAAGTTGATATAATATTTTTGTAATTGAAAATGCAGCTTTAACTAGGATTATTTTCAA
>JAZRCW010000033.1:0-88835 GCA_045659945.1 Ruminococcus sp.
GAGTGCAAGCGTTCCAAGCGGTAACTTCCTTGCTCGTCGTGGTCTTGACTTCGGCTCCCAGAAGAAGGCTACAGATTACGGTTACATTGGTATGGACTACGAGGCGGACTATCGTCAGACTGGTAGTGCAAGCGGTAACTCCCGTCTTTGCGTATACGGTTGGTTCCAGAACAGAGGATTATCAGGCGTACCGCTCGTTGAGTACTACATCATCGAGGACTGGGTAGACTGGTGTCCTGATGCATCGGGTAAGATGGTTACTATCGACGGTGCACAGTATAAGATTTTCCAGATGGATCACACAGGTCCTACAATCAACGGCGGTTCTGAAACATTCAAGCAGTATTTCAGCGTACGTCAGTCAAAGAGAAAGTCCGGTCACATCACAGTTTCCGACCACTTCAAGGCTTGGGCAGACCAGGGCTGGGGTATCGGTAACCTTTATGAAGTAGCTCTCAATGCAGAGGGCTGGCAGAGCAGCGGTGTTGCAGATATCACAATGCTCGACGTTTATACTTCTCCAATTCCTACAGATCCTACAGAGCCTACTGATCCTCCGGAGCCTGAAGAAGAAATCAGCTACACAAAGCCCAGCGGAAGCGGTTCAGGCGTTACTGATGACTTCGAGGGTTCAGGCACAGACTGGACAGGACGTGGAGACGTTTCCTACGGTTTAACAAGCGATTTCGCACACGGTGGTAAGAAGTCACTCTATGTAGAAGACCGTACAGAGTCTTGGAATGGTTTCACAATTGCAAGCGATGAGCTTGAAGCTGGTGCAAGCTATGATATTTCAGCTTATGCAGGCTTCAAGAGCAAGACATACGACAGCATGGGCTTCACACTGGGCGTTCAGTATGACTCAGGCGGAACAACAGAGTATGTAAACCTCGTTGACGCAACAGGCGAGCCGGATGAGTGGGTAAAGCTTGCAACAGATTTTGAAATCCCCACAGGTGCAGACAATATTTCACTTTACATTCAGTCAGCTTATACAGAAACAGCTTCTGCTTCTGACCTTATTCCTTTCTTTATTGATGACGTAGTTCTCACAAAGGAAGGCGGCACACCTCCTGCAACAACCGAGCCTGTTACACCTACAGAGCCCTCAACAGATGTTACGCTTGCAGGTGACGCTAACTGCGACGGTGTTGTTACAATTGCAGACGCTACAGCTATTTTCCAGTATATCGGTAATCCCGATAAGTATGATCTCTCCGCAGAGGGTAAGGCAAACTGTGACGTTGACGGAACTGTTGGTATCACAGCAAGTGATGCAATTGAAATCCTTAAGTACGATGCAAAGATGATTGATAAGCTTACAGCTACACAGTCATCAGGCAGTAATACAATAAAGACTACAACCAAAACAACAGCGAAAACTACTACAAAAACTACTGCGAATAATTCTTCATCAGCTCTTACTCCTCAGGCGTATATGGCTGAGGCAAAGGCTAATTTTACAGCTGATGTACCCTCTGACGTAAAAAGCGGTGACGGTGGTACAACAAAGAAGATTTCTTACTATTCAAAGAAAGCACAGAGAAATAAGCCTGCAAATGTATGGCTTCCTCCCAACTATTCAACAAGCGAAAAATATCCCGTAGTTTACATGAACCATGGTGTTATGGGCGGTGAAGACGATCTGCTCACAGGCTGGAGCATTCGTGAAATGGCTACAAATCTTATCAAGAAGGGTGAAGTTAAGCCTTTCATAATCGTATTCACACAGATGTATACTGATCCGAATGCGGACAGAGCTACTTCAATTACACAGGAGCAAATGGATCGTTACGACGACTTCCTCTATGACCTCACAGAAAGTCTTATGCCTTACATGGCAGAGAATTATTCTGTAGCAGAGGGCAGAGAGAATACTGCTATTGCAGGTTTCTCAATGGGCGGCAGAGAATCTCTCTTTATTGGTATGAAGGCAGCTGACAAGATTGGTTATGTATGTGCTTCATCACCTGCACCTGGTATTGTTCCTGCACAGGATATGTTCCTCAACCACCGTGGAAGTATGACAGAAGCTGAATTTAAGTTCAGTGAGCCGTATCTTCCCTATCTCCTTATGATTGGCGGAGGCACAAATGACGGAGTAGTTGGAACATTCCCCAAGCAGTATCATGAGCTTTACGACAAGAATGGCGTAGACAATATCTGGTTTGAAGTTCAGGGCGGCGGTCACGATGCAAGTGTAGGTACACCTCTGTTCTACAACTTCTTCCGCAACCTCTTCAAGGCTTAAGGCGGTCAGATTTACAAGAAGTGTAATTGATCACCTCAATTAATCAAGTTAATTCCTAATTAATTATCCCAAAATGCAGAACATCCTCCCGAGCTGTCGGGGGGATGTTTTGTTTTATCCGTGAGAGGCGTTGTGTGAAATTACGGGAAATCTCAATGGTTCCGTTATATATTACGTACATGAACGAAGCACCATATTCTGCAAAGAGTGGGGAAATAAAGTAGCTGATTAACAATTTCGACATATTTTGATAATAATCGATTTGTAAACTCCGATATATGTCCATATGTCGGAGTTTGCTGTGTTTTGGCTATAAAACGTTGTTTTTAGCTGCGATCAAATGCCAGTTTATACAAAAATTTTCATGGGAGGTTAGCAAAAAATGATAATACGAAAAATTTACAGCAAAAAATGACTTGAATTGTTCACAAAAACGTAATAAAATGAATATAGAAGCTGATGAAGCAGATGGGGGATGAAGTTTCATCAGCAAAGTATGTAACATTTATATTAAAACGAAAGGAATGATTAATTATGAACCTTAAAAGTAAATTAAGCAAATTAATCAGTGGCTTTACAGCTGCAGTTATGTGTCTTACGATGCTTCCTGGCTCGCCGAACACTTCTTCATCTGCAGCAAGCGTTGGCCAGAAGCTCAGCGTTGGCAATGGTCAGAACCAGCACAAGGGTGTCTGTGATGGTTATAGCTACGAAATCTGGATTGACCAGACAGGTGGCAACGGTACAATGACACTTGGTTCAGGTGCTACATTCAAGGCAGAGTGGAGTGCAAGCGTTCCCAGCGGTAACTTCCTCGCTCGTCGTGGTCTTGACTTCGGCTCCCAGAAGAAGGCTACCGATTATCCCTACATCGGTATGGACTATGCAGCTGACTATCGTCAGACAGGAAGTGCAAGCGGTAACTCCCGTCTTTGCGTATACGGTTGGTTCCAGAACAGAGGATTATCAGGCGTACCGCTCGTTGAGTACTACATCATCGGGGACTGGGTAGACTGGGTTCCCGATGCTAACGGCAAGATGGTTACTATCGACGGTGCACAGTATAAGATTTTCCAGATGGATCACACAGGTCCTACAATCAATGGCGGTTCTGAAACATTCAAGCAGTATTTCAGCGTACGTCAGTCAAAGAGAAAGTCCGGTCACATCACAGTTTCCGACCACTTCAAGGCTTGGGCAGACCAGGGCTGGGGTATCGGTAACCTTTACGAGGTTGCTCTTAACGCAGAAGGCTGGCAGAGCAGCGGTGTAGCAGACATCACAATGCTTGATGTTTACACAACGGAAGGCGGCGGTTCTGTGGAAATCCCCACAACACCTCCCGCTCAGCCAGAGCCAACAATTAGCTTCACAAAGCCAAGTGGAAGCGGTTCGGGCGTAACTGACGACTTCGAGGGTTCAGGTACAGACTGGACAGCTCGTGGCGAAGACTTAAGCTATGGTCTCACAAGCGATTTCGCACACGGTGGTAAGAAGTCACTCTACGTTGAAGGACGTACACAGTCCTGGAACGGTTTCACTGTTGCAAGCGATGAACTTGTAGCAGGCGGCAGCTATGACATCTCACTTTATGCTGGCTTCAAGAGCAATAACTACGATAGCATGGGTTATACACTCGGCGTTCAGTACGATGCTGGCGGCACAACAGAGTATGTAAACCTTGTTGATGCTACAGGTAGTTCAGGAAAGTGGTCCGAACTCGCTACAGAGTTTGATATCCCCTCAAACGCAAGCAATATTTCACTTTATGTTCAGTCTTCTTACACAGAGACAGCTTCTGCTTCCGACCTTATTCCTTTCTTTATTGACGATGTAAAGCTCACAAAGACAGGCGGTTCTACAGGCGGCGGCACAACAGGCGGCACAACAGGTGGTACAACAGGCGGCGGCACAAGCGCTGATTCACTTGTTGGTAAATTCGGTCACCTCTTCAAAATGGGTACATCTGTAAGCCCTCACGAGCTCAGCTCCGGCGGCAACTTTATCAAGAAGCACTTCAATTCAATTACTCCTGAAAACGAGCTTAAGCCTGATTCAATTCTCGATCAGCAGGCTTGTCAGCAGAGAGGTAATAACGTAAACACACAGATTACACTTAGCAGAGCAGCACAGACACTTAAGTTCTGTGAGGACAATAATATCGGCGTTCGTGGTCATACATTTGTATGGTACAGCCAGACTCCTGACTGGTTCTTCAAGGAGAACTTCTCAAGCAACGGTGCATACGTAAGCAAGGAAGTTATGAACCAGCGTCTTGAAAGCATGATTAAGAATACTTTCGAGGCTATCGCTACACAGTATCCTAACCTTGATCTCTATGCATACGATGTATGTAACGAGCTCTTCCTCAACGACGGCGGCGGACTTCGTGAGCCCGGAGGCCCTCCTGGATCATACTGGGCACAGGTTTACGGTGCAAACAATGATGAGTTCATCATCAACGCATTCACATATGCAAGAAAGTACGCTCCTGCAGGATGTAAGCTTTACATCAACGATTACAACGAGTACATCGGCAACAAGACAAACGATATTTACAATATCGCAATGAAGCTTAAGGAAAAAGGCGTTATCGATGGTATCGGTATGCAGTCTCACCTTGACGTAGGTTATCCTAATGCTTCTACTTATAAGACAGCTCTTAACAAGTTCCTCAGCACAGGTCTTGAGGTTTCAATCACAGAGCTTGATATCACAGAATCAAGCCAGAACTCACAGGCACAGGCTGACCTCTTTAAGGCAATCTTCCAGATGGCAGTTGATAATGCAGATCAGATTCCTTCATTTACAGTATGGGGAACTCACGACAATATCAGCTGGAGAAGTTCACAGACACCTCTCCTCTTTGGTTCAAACTACACTCCCAAGAAGGCATATGACGCTGTAATGAGTATCGATGCTGGTTCAGCACCTGTTACAACAACAAAGCCTACAACAACAAAGCCTTCAACTACAACAACAGTTAAGCCTTCTGATTCAGCTGTAACACTTTACGGTGACGCTAACTGTGACGGTGTTGTTTCAATCGCAGACGCAGCAGCTATCTTCCAGGCAATCGGTAACTCTGATAAGTATGCACTTTCAAAGGAAGGTCAGGCAAATGCTGACGTTGACGGTGATCCTGGTGTAACAGCTTCTGATGCTCTTACAATTCAGAAATATGATGCGAAGCTTATTTCAAAGCTTCCTGTAGGTGGTAGTACTTCAACTACTACTCAAAAAAAAACTGACAGTGTAACAACTACAAAGGCTACAACACCTTCAGCTGTTACTTATTTCAAAAGCAACTTCGATTCTTCTGCTGGCGATTGGTCAGCAAGAGGAGATGCTTCAGTAGCTATCAATTCTGATAACTACTATTCAGGCAAGTCCCTTTATGTAAGCGGTCGTTCAGACTACTGGCATGGTGCAGCTATTGAACTCGGTTCTGATTTCAAGGCTGGAAACACATACAGCTTCTCAGGTGCAGTTATGCAGAGAAGCGGTGAGTCCACAACACTTAAGCTTACACTCCAGTACTCACTCAATGGTGAAGAGAATTACGACGAGGTTGCATCTGCAACAGTTAAGTCAAATGAGTGGACAAAGCTTGAAAACACATCATTTACAATTCCTTCAGGTGCTACAAACATGATTCTTTATGTTGAAGCTCCTGACAGCCTTACAAATTTCTATATTGACGAATTTGTAGGTGCATCAGAGGGTACAAAGTCATCAATTACAACAGGACAGGGTAAGGTGCAGTCAGGTACAGATGCTCCTGCTGTTACACCTCCAACAAGTTCAGGTAATATTGATCCCTCAAAGCCTATGATGGCTATCAGCTTCGACGACGGTACTGATCCCAACGGTAAGAAGATTATTGATGCTCTTGCTAACCAGGGTTTCACAGCTACATTCTTCTATGTTGGTAACTGGATCAAGGACGAAAGCCAGGTTAAGTATGCTTACCAGAAGGGTATGGAAGTTGCTAACCATACAACTACACACCCCTACCTTACAAATCTTTCCGCATCTGAAATCCGCAGCGAGTATGATCAGACATATAACAAGCTGAAGAATATCATCGGTGCAGAGCCTTCAAAGCTTCTCCGTCTTCCTTATCTTGCAAGCAATGGCACAGTAACATCTGCTCTCAGCGATGTTCCTATGATTACTTGCTCAATCGATACAGAGGACTGGAACGGTGCTTCCAAGGATCAGATCGTAAGCAAAATCAAGAATGCTATGAATAATGGTTCCGCTAACGGTGCTATTATCCTCTGCCACGAAACATACGCTTCTACAGCAGCTGCTATCGAGGAAATCGCTCCTTATGCAAAGGCTCAGGGCTGGCAGATCGTAAGCATTTCAGAAATGTTTGCTGCAAAGGGTCAGTCACTCCAGGGTGGTCGTATCTACCAGAAGTGCAACTGATAACCAATTATTAATCAAGTTAATTCCTAATTAATTATCCCAAAATGCAGAACATCCTCCCGAGTAATCGGGGGGATGTTCTGTTTTGGTTTGCATATAGGAGGATGTGAGGTAATATTGACTTGTAGCAATATGTGTTTTTAAATCCTTTATATAATCACATAAAGAAAACGCCCGAGAAATCGGGCGTGTCATTATATCTTACTTACATGAATTAGTTAATGCTTCTCTTAACGTATGTTGTGTGGAGAAGCTCGTGAGCCTTGTGGCTGCCTGGCTTTTCAAGGAACTCATCATAGATAGCCTTGATAGCAGGATTCTCGTGAGAATGTCTTACAGGCATCTCTGCGTCGATATTGTAAAGAACCTTTGCTCTTTCAGCTCTGATATCAACGAAGTTTCTGATACCCATAGCAACCTGAGGCTGACCGCCGCCGTTTACACAGCCGCCGGGACATCCCATGATTTCGATGAAGTGGTAATCAGCTTCACCATTCTGAACCTTCTCAAGAAGTTCCTTTGCGTTAGCAAGTCCGCTTGCAACAGCAACCTTAACGTCCATACCTGCAACGTTGTATGTTGCTTCCTTGATTCCCTCTGTACCACGTACCTCGGGGAAGTCAACAGCGTTCTCACCTGTGAGTGTGTATACAGCTGTACGGAGAGCAGCCTCCATAACACCGCCTGTAGCACCGAAGATTACAGCAGCACCTGTTGAGATTCCGAGAGGATCATCAAACTTCTCATCAGCAAGACCGAGGAAGTTGATACCTGCACGCTCAATCATTCTGCCGAGCTCACGTGTTGTGAGTGAGTAATCAACATCAGGTACACCTGCAGCGTTCTGGTCGTCTCTGCCGATTTCGAACTTCTTTGCTGTACAAGGCATGATAGAAACCATAACGATGTTCTTGGGATCAATGCCCATCTTTTCAGCGTAGTATGTCTTTGCAACAGCACCGAACATCTGCTGGGGTGACTTACAAGAAGAAAGATTCTCTGTCATATCAGGGAAGTAGTGCTCGCAGTACTTAACCCAACCAGGTGAGCAGGATGTGATAAGGGGAAGCTTTCCACCGTTCTTAACTCTGTCGAGGAACTCGTTAGCTTCTTCCATAATTGTAAGGTCAGCAGCGAAGTCAGTATCAAATACCTTATCGAAGCCGAGTCTTCTGAGAGCTGCAACCATCTTGCCCTCAACGTTTGTGCCGATAGGAAGACCGAAGCACTCGCCAAGACCTGCACGAACAGCAGGAGCTGTCTGAACGAGAACAACCTTCTCGGGATCAGCAATAGCCTCAAGAACAGGCTTGATGTAATCCTTTTCAGCGATAGCACCAACAGGACATACAGCGATACACTGACCGCAGGATACACAGCTTGTCTCGCCGAGTCCCATGTCAAATGCAGAGCCGACATATGTCTTGAATCCACGCTCGTTAGCACCGATTACGCCGATACCCTGTGTGTTAGCACATACAGCTACACAACGACGGCAAAGGATACACTTGTTGTTGTCACGGTACATATGAGCAGCACTGTTGTCAACATCATAAACATTGTTAGCACCGTCATACTTGGAAGCGTCCTCGATACCGTAATCCTTACAGAGCTTCTGGAGCTCGCAGTTGCCGCTTCTTACGCAGGAGAGGCACTTTCTGTCGTGTGTGGAAAGGATGAGCTCGAGAGTCTTCTTACGTGACTCAATAACCTTGGGAGAAGCTGTGAGGATTTCCATATTGTCTGTGCAGGGATATACACAACCTGCAACAAGACGGAAGCCTCTGCCTTCGTTTACTTCAACAACGCAGATACGGCAAGCACCGATCTCGTTGATTTCTTTCATATAGCAAAGTGTAGGAATCTCAAAACCTGCAGCATGAGCAGCCTCAAGGACTGTAGCACCCTTGGGTACGGAGATTTCAACACCATTAACTTTAACTGTGATATTTTCCATTATATGTTCCTCCGCTTATTTCTTGATGATTGCCTTGAACTTACAGGAAGCGATACAAGCGCCGCACTTTACGCACTTATCCTTGTCGATAGCGTAAGCAGGCTTCTTCTTTCCGGGAGCAGTATAGTCTGTAACGTAGATAGCGTCAGCAGGACACTGCTTTGCACACATACCGCAGCCGAAGCACTTATCAGCCTCAATCTCGAAGCTGAGAAGATCCTTACATACGCCTGCAGGACACTTCTTATCAACAACGTGAGAGATATACTCATCTCTGAAGAACTTGAGTGTGGAAAGAACAGGGTTAGGAGCTGTCTGTCCGAGACCGCAGAGAGAGTTTGTCTTGATGTGGTAGCAAAGCTCCTCAAGCTTGTCGATATCTTCAAGAGTTCCCTTGCCCTTTGTGATCTTGTCGAGAATTTCGTACATTCTCTTTGTACCGATACGGCAGGGAGTACACTTACCGCATGACTCGTCAACAGTAAATTCAAGGAAGAACTTAGCGATGTCAACCATACAGTTGTCTTCGTCCATAACGATAAGACCGCCTGAACCCATCATTGAGCCGATACCGATGAGGTTATCGTAGTCAATCGGAATATCGAAATGCTCTGCAGGGATACATCCACCGGAAGGACCGCCTGTCTGTGCAGCCTTGAACTTCTTGCCGTTGGGGATACCGCCGCCGATTTCCTCAATAACAGTACGGAGTGAAGTACCCATAGGAACTTCTACGAGACCTGTATTGTGAATCTTACCGCCGAGAGCGAATACCTTTGTACCCTTGGACTTCTCTGTACCGATGCCCTTGAACCAGTCAGCACCGTTGAGGATAATCTGGGGGATGTTAGCGTATGTCTCAACGTTGTTGAGGATTGTGGGCTTGTTGTAAAGACCTTTTTCAGCAGGGAAAGGAGGTCTTGGACGGGGCTCACCACGGTTACCCTCGATAGATGTCATAAGAGCTGTTTCCTCACCGCAAACGAATGCACCAGCACCGAGACGGAGATCGATATCGAAATCAAAGCCTGTGCCGAAGATATCCTTACCGAGCATACCAGCTTCACGAGCCTGCTGGATAGCGATGTTAAGACGCTCAACAGCGATTGGGTACTCTGCACGAACGTATACATAACCCTGGTTAGCACCGATAGCGTAACCTGCGATTGTCATAGCTTCGAGAAGAACGTGGGGGTCACCCTCGAGGATAGAACGGTCCATAAATGCACCCGGGTCACCCTCGTCAGCGTTACAGCAAACGTACTTGATATCAGCATCGGGAACGATAGTTCTTGCGAGTCTCCACTTCATACCTGTGGGGAAGCCGCCGCCTCCACGTCCACGGAGACCTGAATCAAGGATAGTCTGGATAACGTCCTCGGGAGTCATTTCCTTGAGAACCTTACCGAGAGCAGCGTAACCGTCACGGCCTACATACTCGTCGATACACTCGGGGTTGATAACACCGCAGTTTCTGAGAGCAACACGCATCTGCTTGTTGTAGAATGAAGTTTCTTCAAGTGACTTGATGTTGTCGCCGTCAACAGTTTCCTCATAGAGGAATTCCTTAACAGGAGTTCCGCCGATAAGGTGTTCGTCAACGATACGGGAAACCTCGTCAAGCTCTACACGTGAGTAGAAAGAACCCTCTGGGTAAACGATGAGGATAGGACCTCTTTCGCAAAGACCGAAACAACCGGTCTTAACAATCTGAACCTTTTCTGTAAGTCCCTTTGCAGCAAATTCCTCCTCAAGCTTTGCGATGAGCTTGGGTGAACCGGAAGAAGTACATCCTGTACCGCCGCACACGAGAACGTGTCTTTCGTATTTTGAAGAAGCGTTGCCATGAGTTCTGAGAGCAACTTCGCCCTCCATAGATTCTCTGACAGCCTTGAGTTCTTCAAGAGTCTTCATAAAGTTAACCTCCTAACAGTTATGTATATTATGCGTTGTACTTTTCGATGATCTTGTCAACATCGTCAACAGTGAGACGGCCGAAAACGTCCTCGTTGACAGTGAGAACGGGAGCAAGACCGCAAGCACCGATGCAGCGGCAAGCTTCGAGAGAGAATTTACCGTCGGGAGTGCATTCTCCGCCAGCGATACCGAGCTTTTCCTGGAGCTTGTCATAGATATCTCCTGCACCCTTAACGTAGCAAGCAGTACCAAGACAAACGGAAATTGTGTACTCGCCCTTTGGATAGAGAGAGAACTGAGCGTAGAATGTTACAACGCCATAGATCTTCTCCATGGGGATACCTGTGTTGTCGGAAATAATCTTCTGAACCTCAATTGGGAGGTAGCCATAGATTTCCTGTGCCTTCTGAAGAATGGGCATGAGGGCACCCTGTGTGTCCTTTTTCTCGGCAATAACTGCGAGAAGCTGAGCTTCCTGCTCTTTAGTTCCCTTAAAAGGAACCGTAGCTTTAGCTGAATTCATGTAAGATGAACCTCCTTTTAACTTGTTCCGCAGAGAGCTATTCTGCGGCGGACCTATGTGAAATAAATAACAATGTCGTTGTGACACAGACTTACCCCACATATCTACATAACATTATAACATATTATCAAAAAAATTGCTATCGCTTTTTTAGCCTAATTACAGATATTTTTATTGTGGATTTTGTACAAAAGCAACTGTTTTGAATTAGTTAGTGTGCACTAACTTATATAAAATGCTAAAAAAGGAAATCTCTGCATATACAGTATATAAAATAAAGTAAGAAAAGAGGATTTTAAGTGTGAATTTATATAAGAAAATATATTAAGAATTCATTAATAAGTAAAATCAGAACAACTAATTAAAAGGGCGATATATCGTTAAAATATAGATGTTATTATTTGGGAAAGTAAAATGATAAATAAGCTTAAAAGTAAATACATATTAAATAAAAATTCACAAATAAAAAGTCAGAAAAAACCCGAAAAACCATTGACATACAGCGTTTTTTGTTGTATATTTATATCAAGCTATAAGACATATAATCAGTTGAGAAAGTTATGAGAATTTTTGTTGCCGTAGGATTTAGCACGTTTTACGGCAACCTATCTTTTTTGAAGGGAGTATATGAAATGAATTTACCAAATGACCCTGCAATTCTCTTAAGCTACATAAATACAAAGCTCCGTGATGAGTATTCAAGTCTGGATGAATTATGCAGCAGTCTTTGTGTCTCAAAGGAAGATATTGAAAAGAAGCTCATGACTATCGGTTATGTGTACAGCGAAGAAACAAACAGTTTTAAATGATACCTGATGTATCAGAAATGTGAGGGAAAAAATGAACAGAGTAATGAAAAAAACGGCAGCAGTTTTGTCGGCTGCTGTGATGACTGTATGCGGAGCTTTCGGAAGCTTCACCGCCATAGCTGCAGAGTCAAATGAAATTGAGGTTGTATTTGATTTTGTTCTTGACAAAGAGCTTATAGAGCCTGACTACAGAAAAGACGGAGAGCTGACAGATTTCAATGATTTTGCATCATTTACAACAACACCGGGCTCAGCTTTTTTCATTCCGAACGGTTTATTCGATTCTGAAACCCATGGTTTCAGCGGCTGGACAATAGACGGCTTCTATGGATATACAGGCGGCGAAACATATCGTATCCCCGAAGACTTTGCCGAGGATAAAATAGTTGTTAAAGCCGTTTGGTATGACTATAAGGATCCACGTCTTACAGAAATGAAATACAAGCTTGAATACAACGGTTTGGAGGTTGAAAGACCTGAATGGCTTAAAGATACAAGGGCTATTCCTGGTATGATTTTTGAGCCTAATTATACAACTATAAAGGTGGATAACTTCGGTCCTGATGGTGATAATCTTACGTCAAGCGGACTTACAGACGGCGAGCGTATATATAAGTTCGGTACAAAAATTGTTGTTGGCGAGGAGTCTATGACTTTCTATCCTATATGGCTCAAAGAAATTGATGTTACATATACTGCAGGCGATGTTGACCGTATTAACGGCAATACATCTGTTACATTCCAGAGACTTGAAACAGGCAGAGATGAGCTTGCGGCTAATGACCGTTTTTCAAGAAACGGATTCAACCTTGTTGGCTGGACTTCAAGTGTTGATGGCGAGGTATACAAACCCGGTCAGACAGTTACATTCCCCAGTGAGGATGTTATATATACTGCTGTCTGGGAGCCGAAGAACTATGTGGTAGTATTCAAGACAGGCAACGGCGGAGAAAATAAGAAAGTACCCGGTGTTACAGATACAACAATTATCTGTCCTGATCCTGAGCATACTGTTGAAGGTAAGTCATTTGCAGGCTGGAAGGACAAAGAGGGCGATATCTATCCTGTAGGAAGCGAATATCTGATTAAGGGTGCAATTCCGGGTTCAGGCGTATCACTTACAGGCGTATGGGTTGAGGGAGATTTACCTCCTGTTACAACAGAGCCACCAACAACAGAGCCTTCAACATCAGGTGAGGCAGTGCCCAGTCTTTTCGGTGATGCTAATCTTGACGGCACAGTATCAATTGCCGATGCTGCAGCAATTTTACAGGCAATAGGAAATGCTGATAAGTATTCACTTTCACCGCAGGGTGCTGCTAATGCAGACTGTTCCAATCCCGGTGACGGCCTTACAGCTGCAGACGCAATTGCTATCCAGAAGCTGGATGCAAAGCTTATAGAAAAACTTCCTGAAACAATCGAGGGATAAATTAGAGCGGAAAGGAGCTGAAACAAGCTCCTTTTTGCGTATATGAAAAAGGCGGATATGATATCCGCCTTTTAGTTTGTTTATTTAATTTCCTGCACGGGAGCTCTTTTTGTTTTTCTTGACTTCGTACATTACCTCGTCAGCCATTTTTACAACCTGGAATAAGGTGTAACTGCTGTCAACCTTTGTTGTAACGCTTCCGATACTTGCAGAAATCTTATAGGGTTTTGTAACAATGGCGTTGTGATGTGCAAGCTTCGCATTGAAGCGCTGTTCAAGAATATGGCTGCTGTCCTCTGTAGCGTTTCTGTTGAAGATAACGAATTCATCACCACCGAATCTTGCACAGATATCATCGGGGTCACAGCATTCCTTAATGACATTTGCAAGCTCTTTGATAGCAAAATCGCCCTCATCGTGGCCGTAATTGTCGTTGATGAATTTCAGTCCGTCCATATCGATAAAGCTTATCATAACAGTCTGTTCTGCTGCGACACATTCGTTGAATACTTCATCAGCATGCTTTATAAATCCGTTTCTGTTATAGATATTACAGAGAGGATCGATAACGTAAATTCTGTTGAGTTCCTCCATAGCCTTGTTGATATGGGATATTTTGCAGAGATTTTCAATAGAATTTCCGATTGCCATAGAGAATGTATGGCAGAGCAGGCTGTTTATCGGGAAATCACTGTTTGTTATGATATAATATCCAAGAACCTTATTGCGGAAGTGGAGGGGGAGGAAATAACTTATATTTCCGCCGCTGTTCAGTGGTACAGGGTACATATCCCTGCCGTTGAATAATTCAATGCTTTCACAGCTGTCTTTGCTCCAGACAATAGGTGCTGTCATGCGGTTGAAACTGTTTCTGGTATCATTGTAAATATTGAGATTGTAACGCTCCAGCCAGCCGCTTGTAAGGCACAGTGAGAAATGCTCGCATTCAAGCTCCTTTATAAATTCACGCACAACCTTAAAATAATCATCTGTTGATTCAGTGTCAGCAAGTCGTGCTGAAAGAATGTTCAGCTTTCTCACATTTGCGTTTGAATATTCAATTTTATTGTATGTATTCTTGCGGAATTCGCTTAAATTTCCTTCCGCAGGGGGTGTACAGCCGCAGCTTTCGGTGAATACGCAGGATGCCTCCAACTGGGCGTGGGAAGGTGCTGTGCCGTTCATAAGGTCAAGCAGTACACTGCAAGCCATTGAGCCCATTTTAGAAAGGGGACGCTTTACAGAAGTAAGTGCGGGGCAATAATTTCTTGCACTGTATGTATAGTCAAAACCGGTAACTATAACGTCAAGAGGGATACAGAAACCGTATTTTTCAAGTGTACTGATAGCTGAAAGAGCCATAGCGTCGTTTGCACATATAAATGCGTCGGGGAGAGGAAGTCCCGAATTCATATATTCCTCAATAGCGTCGTGACCGTCAAACTGGCGGAATTCGCCGTAGTAGATACGTTCTTCCTCGACAGGGAGATTGTTTTCAGCCATAACCTCACGGAAAGCAAGAAGTCTTTCAACAGCTTCGGGGTTTGACATAGGACCTGAAATATAGTTTATAGTCTTTGCACCGTGTTCCTTGATTACGTGACGTACCATTTCACGCATAGCATTGGAGTTGTCTATGCTGATATTATAAAATTCAGTTTCGTTATCACAGTCAAATATAACAGCTGGAATGCCCGCTTCCTTTATTCGGCTGAAAATCTGCTCTTTTTGTTCGCTGTCGTTAATAGTGTTTGTCATGAGTATTGCACCGTCAAATTTTTGCAGATTAGCAAGACTATAAATGCTGTACTCGCCTATATCAAAAAGACGGCTGTCAATCATACCGCCATAAGCGGCAAAATATGAAACATTAATATTGTTTTTGCGGGAAAATTCATTAATGCCGAGTATTATATTATTCTGATATTCTTCATCGAGACCTGCGACAAATACGGCAATATTGATAACCTTTCCTAATTTCATTTATTTCTCTCCATTTCAGCATGAATCATATTAGGGAGTCCCTTTATATAAAAACTCTAAAAAATATGAAAATGCTTGTGAATTTATGTGATTTTATTATAACATATTATTATGAATTTTTAAAGCCTTTTTGTGAATTTATCAAAAATCGGCGATTTGCACATAACTGTATGGTTTAATTTGTGCAGTCATACGAAATTTGCAAATTAACATTTTTACTTTGACTTTTTGGGCTTTTAAAATCACTTATATATAGAAGATGTTAAAAAAGCAACTTGATTGTTCTATCTGCACAAAACAAAAATATATTTTTGTAACAATTAACAAGGAGGACTTTCTATGAAAAAATTATTATCATTTCTCACGGCGATGACATTTATATGCACAATGACGGGCTGTACCGACATCAAAGACGAGAGCCAATTAAAGTCGGTTGAAGAAATCACAGTTTCACAGACAATGTACAAGGAGACTTACGTTAATTTTCCCGATGACAAGCGATTTACAGAGGGGATGACCTATGTTGACGGACAAGGCGTGCGATTGATTTACACCGACAGTAACAACTGCTATAAATTCGCTGATTATGACGAAAATATGGTTGTAAAGTCAACAACTGAACTTTTTTCTGTCGAGGGCAATACACGTGTTAATTTTGACTGTGCCGATGACGGCACTATGATTGCTCTTTTAACTTATATTGAATCGGAATATGAAATCGGTACGCCTGAATATTTTGAAAATGCAGAATTTTCCTATGAATTGCGGAAATACGCTCCCGACGGCGGCGGAGAGGAGGTTGTCCCTCTGCCCGAACTCGGAAATTACTATACCCCCTCTGCTGATATTATTCAGAATTTAAAGCTTATTGACGGAAAAGTTCTGCTTTCCCTTTCGTCGGGGCAGATTATTTTGGATATGAATGGCGATATACTCGAAAGCCGACAGGAAACAGGTTTTGTTTATTACTGTCAGGACGCAAATGGTAAAATTATTGCTGCAACGGATAAAGGCTATTGCTATATGGACGGATTAAGCCTCAATCTGCCTGAAAATATGACGGAATACGGCGGTTATCTTCGACTCAACCTCAATCTCGGTGTGACAAAAGGTTATGGCGGATTCAAAGCTTTTTTCATGCTCAACAGCGGAGTGTACGGACTTACGGAAAACGGCAGTCTTACAGAGGTTTTCAACTACAATGATTCCCTTGTGTCCATAAACGATTATAGAAGCCTTGTATATGCAGGGGAGGGGGAATTTGCAGGTATAAGCAGTAATATGGATAAAACTGCTCTTACCCTGCTGACCGTCCGTCCTGACGGCTATGTGATGAACCGTGAAGATGTGCTTGTCGGAATAGTCGGTGATATTTATTTAACCGACCAGGAGCTTATCACCATGTATAACAAGAAAAGCGACAGCTACAAAGCAGATTTGAAATCCTATAGTGAAATGGATGATTTTACGGCGGCAGTGCTGACAGACGACGCTCCCGACTGTATCAGCTACAGCGGCACTTATAATATGCGAAGATTTAAGAATTTAGGTGCGGTAACAGATATGTACGAGCTATCCGAAAAATACGGCGGATTTAAAAGAGAAGATATTCTCGACAATGTGGCGGAGGCTCTTGAAATTGACGGCAGGCTTTACGGTATATCGCAGAGATTTCAGTTTGACCTTGCTATTGGCAGAAGTGATATTTTTCCGAAAGGCAATATGACATGGCAGGAGTTTAAGGAGATTTACAATAAAACTCCCGAAGATATGTACTTTTCAAATATTTCAGATATGAATACCCGAGAGGACGTTTTCAGATTTTTGTGCACGGACAATCTCAATTCGTTTATTGATTTTGAAAATGGCGAATGTCATTTTGATACTCCGGAATTTGCGGAAATGCTTGAATTTACACAGACAGTCCGCATTATGCCCGAATTTGATTGGCAGGCTTTCTATGATTCTCATACAGATGATGAAATATTGCTGTTTCAGCAGGAGGACGCTAACCGTATATCCAACGGCGAAGCTATGATTGCAACTGGCTATGCGTTCGGATTGAGCGATTTTGTGGATTTGAAGCATAAACATCAGTTCGGTGACGGTGAATTTACGCTTGTCAATGCTCCTTCGGATAATCCGAGCTCTCCTATAACTATGGGAATGATGTTCAGCGTTGTTACTAACGGCAAATGTCCCGAGGGTGCGTGGGATTATATTAATTTCATCACATCGGAGAATTTTCTTACAACATATTTACAGACAGAACGCAGTTTTGTGACGTTCAAGGGTGCGTTTGAGAAAATTAATGAGCAGATACGATATTACTCGGAGCATCCTACTTATGTTGATGAACAGGGATTAACTCATTATAACTATGGTGCACAGAAGCCTATAACAGATGAGGAATACGAAATGGCTGTTGATTATATTTCTAACTGTACTGTTCCCGATGATTACAACCAAACCCTGTATGATATTATTATGGAAGAATACGCCGCCTTTGCCGCAGGGGAGAAAACCGCCGAGGAATGTGCGGATATTATACAGAACAGAGTTTCAATATATTTAAGCGAAAACAGCTGAACAAAAAAGGACGGGCAAAATGAAATGCCCGTCCTGGAATTATCTGTACATGGAATCAATACCGAAGTATTCTTCAAGAGTTATATTTGCGTCGCCGATTTCCTCGCCTTTAGCACGGAGTTTCTGTGCCATTTCAACGCCTACATAGCGGATATGCCATGACTCGTACTTGTAGCCTGTAATGTGCTGTTTGCCCTCGGGATAGCGGATAATAAATCCGTATTCGTGGCAATGCTCTTTAAGCCAGATGGCTTCGGGTGTTCCGTTGAATGAATCGCTGGGATTGTTTACATCAATCGCCATACCTGTCTGGTGCTCGGAATGTCCCGGTCTTGCGGAGAATGTATCTGCTGTAGCCTGTCCGTGGGTATATACATAATTGTTGTAAATCTGTTCCTGTGTTTCGTAGGAACGGAAACCAGATGCGTTCCACAGATTGTAACCACTGCTTGCGGCACCCTGTACAAGGCTCTGGAATGCGTTATAGGTTTCAGATGTAAGTCCGCCTGGATTGTATGTGCTTGGGAGAGCGTAAGTTTTGTTTGCAATGAGTATTCCGTCAATATATGTTATACCGTCAATCTGCTGTATACCCTGTGGTTTCTTTACAGTTACAGCAATTTCACCGTATTCCTTGGTGTTTCTGTCAGTTACTCTGATTTTACATTTTCCCTCGCCGGTACCTGTGATATTTCCGTACTGGTCAACAGTTGCGATATTTTCATTATCGCTTGTCCATACTTCGTCGTAATATCCTGTTACAAGTGCATATTTCTTTGTCTGTCCCACAATGATTTCAGCTGATGTATAGCTTAACTGAATTGTAGGTGCAGATTTTGCGGTTGTAGTTACAGTTATTGTTGTCGTGGTAGTAGTTGTTGTGGTGGTGGTTATAGTAGTTGTCGCTTTTGAGCCGTTTCCTTTGCCTGTACCTGTGCCGCTTCCGCTCGAGGGCTTCTTGGCAGGCTTTTTGTTACTGTTGATTCGGTCAAGCTCCTCTTTTGAACGTGTAACAAGAGAAACATTGCTTCCGCTGGTTACTGTTTCCGTGTCAGTTGTTTCACTAAATTCTTGTGCAGCTGTTGTGCGGGGAACAAGCTTGATTGATTCTCCGTCCTCACCCTCGGCAGTGCCTTTAGTTTCGCCGCCTGTTACAACGAAATCGCTGTTGCTGTCACCGCTTATTTCGGTGCTTGGAACTTCTCTGCCGCAGGCTGTAGCACATGCCGCACAGTACATAGCGGTAATCAAAGCAATAAACTTGTTGATTTTCATTTTCATTGTTTTCATCTCCGTTTTTTGTCGATAAATGATATATCTTTTCAATCTAAATTATAGCATACTTAATACAGTCTGTAAAGTAAAATTCAGATTTTGTAACCTTTTGTGACAATTTTTTTGCGTTTTCATCACAAAAGGGAACTAAAACAAAAAAAATCTGTTATTTTTCGCCTAACCCCTTTACATTTTTGTTGTAATGTGATAAAATAATAATGTATATTTCGTGAAAATTTCGGGGAGACTGTACCCGATTACATTGGAGGTGAGCATTTTGGAGCATGAGCCTAATCTTATTGGTATATGCCTCTCAACTCTTTATGATGAAGACCGATATAATTTTGTGAAGAAACTCAATAAATATGCAGTAGGCGACGGATACAGGCTTATCATTTTCAATTCCGTTTCCGATTTGTATGAGCGTTATAACAAGGATAATGAGGGTGCGTCGTCTGTGTTCAGACTTATCTCATACAAAATGCTGTCGGCAATGATTATTTTCCCAAGTTTTATACATAACGAGGAAATAGTTGACGAAGTTTTGCAAAAATGTATTCATCATGGTATCCCTGTCATTTCAATTGATAGGGAACTTGAAGGTGCGGTTTGTTTTTCTTTCAATTATTCCGACGCTTTTGAAACCATGTGTCGTCATATTATCAAGGTGCACGGAGCGAAAAATCTCTATCTTATGACGGGCACAGAGGGGAACGATTATGCGGAGGCAAGACGTGCCGCTTACCGCAGGGCACTTGAAAAGAACGGCATAGCTTTTGATGAAGATAAAGTCGGGTACGGTAATTTCTGGGAAGGCCCAGTAAATGATATAATGATGCGGTGGTTTGACATTGAAAAACGTGAAATCCCGGATGCAATAGTATGTGCCAATGATACTATGGCTATAGCCGTAAGCAGTTTTTTACAGAAACGTGGTTATCGTGTCCCAGAGGAATGCATAGTTACGGGTTTTGACGGTATAGAGCAGTCAAAGATACATTTCCCGCCTCTCTCAACGTGTATACCCGATTATGACAGTATGGGCAGGAAGATAATTTCTGCTGTCAAAAATAAAGAATTTTCGGCAGATGTGGAGGTTGAATGTGATGTTGTTTATTCACGTTCCTGCGGATGCTGTCATGAGGATATGCCAAATTTCAACATGTCAATCCAGAAGCTTGTAAATCATATAAAGCTTTCTAATGAACGACAGGTGACAATGTGTTCCATGCAGTCTGCGATATCAAAAATGACGGATATTAACGAATTGCCGTCGTTAATGGCTAATAAATTCAATTTTCACACAGCGGTATTTGCTGTGAATAACGATGTTTTTGACTCGCCGAAGTTTGGCTCCCACAGAAAAGGGAAGAACAGTTTCAGCCATAAAGTTGAAATACTTCATCAGCGTTACTATTGGTATGATGTAGCTCCCTGTGTAATTGGGCTTGAGGAGCTTATTCCGCATATATCTCTTATGCTGAAGCGGAAAGAGCCGATTGTTGTATGTGCGGTAAACTTTATGGATATGGTAATGGGTTACTGCGTATTTCAGCCGGATATTGACATAGACGAATACCAGAAAATACACGCTTTCATCAGTTCTGTGGGAGCTGCTCTCGGCAACTTCCACGGAAAGATACAGATTCGTTCCATTAACGAACAGCTCATTGAGGCGAATAATGAGCTCAGTCTGCTTTCACAGCGTGATTTCATGACAGGACTTTTCAACCGCCGTGGATTTTACGACAGACTCGGGGAAATGCTTGCGGCTGAAAATCCTAAAAACTCCAGGATTGTTGTTATATCTGCTGATCTTGACAGGCTGAAATTCATCAATGATACATATGGTCACGCCGAGGGCGACAATGCTATAAGTACCGTAAGCCGTGCATTGGTAAGCAGCTCTGTTCAGAGTGAAGTCTGTGCAAGATTTGGCGGAGATGAATTTTGCGTTGCCGCAATTGTTCCCGATGAAAAAGCAAGGTATTATTTTGACGATTTCAAAGAGCGATTCTGCGACTATCTTTATGACTACAACCGCAAATCGGGGAAGCAGTATGTTGTCAACGCAAGTATCGGCTGCTGTGTTGAAAAAATCGACGACAGAGTTGATATTGAGGGTATGATACGTGTTGCAGATGAAAACATGTACGTTGATAAGATGAAACACAGAAAAGAAAATGAGAGTCTTTTAGAGGTGACTTGCTGATTAGTTTTTAAAGGCGGCGGAATATTTCGCCGCCTTTAACGTCATGCACAAAAATAAATTTATAAATAGCCGTGAAATTCATATTTAAACACTTGTAATTTTATCGAAAAAATGATATAATAATCATGTATGTACTATACACTCATTATTAAGGAGAAATAAAATGGAAAAAAATATAAAAAACACGGAAAACGAGGGCTTTTCTGATGTAATATGCGGACGTAATCCCGTTATAGAAGCACTTAAATCGGGAGCTGTTCTCGATATGATATATATGGAAGGCAACGGAGGAAGCCTCAACGTAATAAGACGGCTTGCAAAGGAAAAGGGCATTCCCGTCAAGGACGTTAAGGAGGATAAGCTGAAAAAGCTTTCGGGAGGTGCTTCTCATCAGGGAGTTGCCGCTGTTGGAGCCTGCGGTGAATATGTTACTGTTGAGGATATCCTCGAAGTATCGCAGAAAAAGGGAACTCCGCCTTTTATTATCATCTGCGATGAAATTGAAGACCCGCATAATCTGGGTGCGATTATACGTACAGCCGAAACTTCCGGTGCAGACGGCGTTATTATTCCCAAACGCAGAAGTGCAGGACTAAATGCAACTGTATTCAAGACATCGGCAGGTGCGGCAAGCTATGTTCCTGTTGCAAGAGTATCAAATCTTGCGGCAGCTATTGACAAACTCAAGGAAAACGGCGTATGGATATACGGCACAGACGCTGACGGAACTGATTACAGTGAAACAGACCTTACAGGCAGCTGCGGACTTGTTGTAGGCTCCGAGGGATTCGGTATAAGCCGACTTATCAGAGAAAAATGTGATTTCATGATGAGACTGCCCATGCTGGGTAAAATAAATTCTCTCAACGCTTCTGTTGCGGCAGGTATATTCATGTATGAAATCCTTCGTCAGCGTAGAGCTGAAAAGTAACAGGGGAGGTAAGTATGTCAGACACAAAATTATCCCTTGAGGATATTCTTGCTGAATATAAATCAAATCCCGATGACCCCTCCACGTTAAAGGTAGGCAGGGATGATGCAAGAAAAATAATCAACTCAACAATTCCCGATCCCGTTAAGGAGGAGACAGAAGTTCCGAAAGCTGTTTCCCACATGAAGAACGAGCTTTTCGATAACGGCGATGCAAAGGCTAATCACGCCAACGAAATTCGTCCTGCGGAGCTTTCAACAAAAAAAGCCGCCGTTGCAGGTGATGAGGGAATTACTGAAGTGAAATCTACTCACCCTATAGATAACAAGGAAACGGAGGAGCTACTTGACGGCTCATCGAAAATCCGCCCTATGTATGGCTCTACAAGAGCAAGGGAAGCCGCTAAAAAGAAGAAAAAATGGTTTGGTAAAGATGATTCCCGACAGACATATACAAAGGAAAAAGCGGCAGGGGAGTATATGTATATCCCTCCCGAAGTCAGAAAGAAAAAGCGTACAAGGGATGAGATACTCAACGAGGCGGAGGCCCCTGAAAACAGGAAGTATCTTACAGATATCGTGCCTTCTCCTGCGGCTCTTGAGGCTACACGCCCCATTGAACTTGCACCGAGAGCGGAAACAACAAATATTGATTTAAGCAGCATCCGTGCCGCCTCCGAGGAAAGCATCGATGTGCGTATTGCAAGCAATACGGAAGAATATACCCGTCAGGCAATGAAGGCAAAGCGTACAAAGCGTATTGTCGATTTTAACTATTATGGTGATGTTCAGGATGTAGGCAGAGATATATATGAGCTTCTGGGAATACTCAAAACAAGAGTTGCTGTTCTTGCAATGACAGCCTTTCTGAGTATTTATATAACCATATGCAGCCGATTTAATTTTCCCATTGCGGAATTTTTAAGCATTTATCACATCAATACATACCTCATTGCACATCTGCTTTTAGGTGCTTTATCGTTGTTTTATTCATATCCTGTAATAACAAAGGGATTTAAAAATCTTATAAAACTCAAAGCAGACAGCGACTCCATGACAGCAGTAACGGCTTTAGCGTGCTTTATATCGCTTCTTGCGTCGTTTTTGCAGACGGATATGGCGAGGGCAGAGCTGATACATATTTATATGCCTGTTGGAATACTTGCACTTCTCACAAATGCCATAGGAAAATATCTTATAGTTAAAAGGGCAAGACGAAATTTCAGATTTGCTTCACGTGATTTCAACCGTCACGGAGTTGTATACATCAAGGACGAAGAACGTGCGGAACGTCTTACCCATGGTACTCTGGGAGATTTTCCCATACTTGCGGCAATGCGTCCCACAGACTTCCTTACAGACTTCCTGCGGTATACTTATTCAGCGGATATAACCGACACATTCTGCCGCAAAGCAGTACCTCTTTGCCTTGGCGGCTCACTTGTTATATCGATTATTCTAACCTTTATTCGTATGGGGACGCTTTTTTCAATTGGTGCATTTGTGTTCGGACTTTCGATTCTCACAATGCTCATATGTGCTTGCTCATGTTTAGCACTTCCCTTTGCAGCCAATATTCCCCTTGAAAAGGTTTCAAAGGAAACTATAAAAAATGACGGAATACTTCTGGGCTATCAGAGCGTTGATGACCTTTACGATACAAATTCACTTCTTGTCAAGGCAGAGGATATTTTCACCGAGGGCACAGTCCGCCTTGGCGGTATAAAGGTATTTTCCAATACAAAGCTTGATGAAGCATTTCTCGATGCGGCAAGCCTTTCATATCACGGCGGAAGCCTTTTACAGCAGCTTTTCGCGGATCTTATAAAGGGAAAGGAAAATCTGCTTTATCCTATTGACAATTTCTCTTATGAGGACGGTATGGGGCTCTGCGGCTGGATAAAAAACAGACGTATACTTCTTGGAAGCCGCGAACTTATGGAAACCCACAATATAGAGGGACTCCCCACGAAAACCCGTGAAGCTGAATACGCACAGGGACATGAGCCGATTTATCTTTCCATATCGGGCAGCCTTTCAGCGTTGTTTGTGGTTGATGTAATCGCAGGCAGAAGCGTTAAAAAATGGGCTGATAGACTCATGAAAAAGAAAATATGTCTTGTTGTAAAATCAGTTGACAGTTTTATTACAGCTGATAGAATTTCCGCAGTATATGGTATACCCAAGAGCATGGTAAAGGTGCTGCCGAAGAAACTGCATGAGGATTTCGACGCAGAAACAAGAAAGTCAGTGCGTTTGAGTGCTTCAATGGCGTGTGCAGGAAAATTCAGCTCTATGGCACAGCTTATACTTGGCATAAAGAGCATACATTCCTCTGCGGTTATCGCTCTTATATTCCAGACAGTTTCAATATTGCTTGGCTTTGGCTTATCCATGATGCTTATACTTTCAAAGGCATATGAGCAGAATTATATCTATATGTCTGCAACGGCAATGATAATTTACAATCTCATATGTACAGTATTAACCTGTCTTGCAGCAGGCTCTAAAAAGAGGTAATAAAGTATGTCCGACAGAAATAATTCAGACAATCAGAATACAAGCACAATATATATCCCCCGTGAGGCACGTAATGTTCAGCCGTCGCAAAGACCTTTGAGGAGAGTAAATCAGAATCCTCCCCAGTACAGTGGTCAGTCGATGCACAATCCGCAGTATGGTAATCAGCAATATGGCGGTCAGCCTGTACAGAATCAGCAATATGGTAATCCCCAGTATGGCGGCCAGCAGTACAGAAATCCGCAGTATGATAATCAGCAATATAGCGGTCAGCCACGGCAGTATTACGGTAATCAGCCTTACGAGGGCGGCTATTATAACGAGCCTTATTCAAACGGCGAGAGAAGAACTCCACCGCCGCAGTACGGCAATCAGCAGAGGCAGACACCACCTCCGCCAAGGCAGAACAGCGGAAATTCCCAGCAGAAAAAGAAGAAAAAACGCAGAAGAAAAAATCCTGTTTTAAAATTTTTCGGGAGATTTATAAAAACGCTGCTGATAATATTTCTTGTTATTTTCGGAATGTATTCCTGTACTTCAATAAGTCTAATAAACAAAATGGACTATGTTGTTACAGGCAGCAGAAATCGCCGCAGTGACGCTCTTTCACGGAGCTATGTCACAAATGTTCTGCTTATCGGAACGGACAGCAGAAATGCCGAGGAACGTGGACGTTCTGACACAATGATTATCGCTTCCATAAACAGCAGAACTGACGAAGTAAGCCTTATTTCACTTATGCGTGACTGTTATGTAGTGATACCAGGATATGGCGAGAACAAGCTGAATGCGGCATATACATTCGGCGGTGCGGAACTGCTTATGGATACAATCGAGTATAACTTTGGCATTGCAGTTGAAGATTATGTTGCAGTTAATTTTGTTTCTGTAGCCAATATCGTTGATTCTGTAGGCGGTATTGATATTGAAATATCCGAGGCAGAAGCACAGGAAATAAACGCAATTATGAAGAACGAGGTCAATGCAATTATGGGTGATGATATCCTTGATGACCTCCTTGACAGCGGTGGAAAGCTTCACCTCAACGGCAAACAGGCGTTGTCATATGCACGTATAAGATACGTTGGAAATGCAGATTTTGAGCGTACTGAACGTCAGCGTAGGGTTATCGAGCTTGTTATGGATAAGGTGAAATCTTTTAATCCGACTATTCTGCCGAATATAGCGTCAAGCGTACTCCCAGGGGTTGAAACGAATATGTCAACAATGGAATTGTACGGACTTTCTCTCAAAGCACCGTTTATAGTTGGCTATGAACGTCAACAGCTGCGTGTGCCTGCGGAGGGGACTTATTACGGACAGATTATGGATTGCGGCGATTCACTTATTGTAGATTTCAATGCGAATTATAATCTGATTTATGAAACTGCCTATAAGGAGCAGAAAACAGAGAATGAACAGTAAAAAAAGGGTATCGTGAAAAATCACGATACCCTTAAATTATATCTTATTCCATTTCGTCGAGAAGTTTTTCTGCACTTGCAAGCTTAACGCTGATAACGAAAAGTTCAAGAGCCTTTGTTAAATCCTCCATAGAGGGATATGTGGGTGCGATACGGATGTTTCTGTCGTCCTTATCAAGTCCATAGGGGAATGTTGCACCTGCACCAGTAAGTGTTACGCCAGCCTCTGAACAAAGCTTTACAACTCTCTTTGCACAGCCGTTGAGTGCGTTGAATGATACGAAATATCCGCCCTGCGGCTCTGTCCATTCGCCGATTCCAAGAGGTGCGATTTCTTTTTTGAGTGTGTCGCATACAAGGTTGAACTTTGGAGCAATAATTGCTGCGTGCTTCTTCATATGCTCAACCATATTCTCATATGTGCCGAAGAATTTAACGTGACGGAGCTGATTTATCTTGTCGTGACCGATGATAGATATGCCAAGGTAAGTTCTTAACTCGTCAATATTTGCTTTGCTTGCACCCATAGCAGCAACACCTGCACCGGGGAATGTAACCTTTGATGTTGAGCCGAAAATGTATACGATGTTCTCATTTCCTGCTTTTTTAGCCTCGTCAAGAATGTTGAGGATGTATGTTGGATTTTCTACAAGGTGGTGAATGCAGTAAGCGTTATCCCAGAATATGCGGAAATCCTCAGCAGCAGGCTTCAGATTTGCAAAACGCTTTACAGTTTCGTCGCTGTAGCAGATACCGTCGGGGTTTGAATACTGTGGAACGCACCAGATACCCTTAATTGAAGCGTCTTCAGCTACAAGCTTTTCAACCATATCCATATCAGGGCCTGTGGGAGTCATGGGTATATTTATCATTTCAATTCCGAAAAATTCAGTTACCTTGAAGTGTCTGTCATATCCGGGAACAGGACAGAGGAACTTTACCTTTTCGAGCTTGTTCCAGGGAGTTGAGCCGAGGATTCCTTTGTTGAAAGCCGTCTGGATTGACCAGTACATTGCGTTAAGGCTGGAGTTTCCGAATACAATTACTTCATCCTCGTTTACACCGAGCATATCAGAAAAGAGCTTTTTAGCTTCGGGAATACCGTCGAGTACACCGTAGTTTCTTACGTCTGTGCCGTTTTCGGTTAAAAAGTCATTGTCATTGAAAATTTTGAGCATATCAACTGAAAGCTCAAGCTGTTCTGTGCAGGGATTTCCTCTTGACATATTGAGACAGAGTCCCTTGGCTTTAAAATCGTTATAGAGCTGCTCAACTTCGCCTTTGAAACTGAGAAGCTGTTCCTTGTTCATTTCTGATAAAAACATTTCGGAACACACCTTTCCATATTTATCGGGCAATAACGTCATTGTAACTGCCCTATTAAAGTATACCATAGGCAGGGAATAATTTCAAGTGACAAGATTACGAATAATTTACGTATTTTCGTGTTTTTTTTAGTGTTTTCATCTGAATTTGTCCACGAGTCGTATATTTATGTGCGTCAACGGTGGACAAAAGCAACTTTAAAGCGAATGTGTCTATTTAACCTTTGTTGATTGTTTTGGATAAAATTTTTGTTCACAAAAAATTTACCGCTTTTTCTCATTACAATGCTAATATGCGGTTGACATCTATATTATTTTGTCGTATAATTATATTAAGCAGTATATATAAAAAAATATCAACTGAATGAATTTTTTTGTTTGTATTTAAGATTTTTTTAAGGTTCAGGCTATATAATTGGGATATAAAGAAAAAATGGTACGTGATTTCCAACGAAATGGAGGTTATTGATATGAATAAGACAATAAAAACATTAACGGCAATTCTTACATCTATCACTGTCACATCGGGAGTTATTCCTGTTTCGGGGTTTGCTTATGAAACGGGTGTTATGGATTGCTCCGATTTGACTCTTACTCTCGGCTCAATGAAGTCAATGAGTTTACAGATGACTTCAATGCCGAAAATACTTGCTGACAGTGAGATAGAGGATTATCTCCTCGGTTCAAATCTTGACGCTAATAATAAGGCTGTATATGACGCATTTTCAAAGCTCGTTGATCCCTCTCTTGATACCATTAATGTCAAGCTTCCCGAAACGGTATCTTTCAAGACAACGGATTTATCATCGGAAGAAAACTCTGATTTCTTTAATGCCGTATTTTCAGCCTGTGCAAGCGGTATGGAGGCTTCCTCTTTTGATAATCCATGGGTATTCTGGCTTGATCAGAATAATGTTTCTGTTTCACCTGTGGATATGCAGTATACCCGTAATTGGCTTACAAAGGAATACACATTTTACATAGACGAGTTAAGTTTTGCTCCTGCCGCATATGCTGGTTTTGAATCCTTCGACCAGGTGTTCGAGTATAAGGCACAGATGGAAGAAGTTGTTGAAAACTATGTCATTGAGGGTGAAACAACAGAAGAAAAGCTGAAATATATACATGACAGTATATGCTATTTTACCGATTATGACACAGGCGGAAGATTTTCAGGCTCGGCATTAAGTGCACTTGTTGTTCCAGGTGCTGTCTGCGAGGGCTATTCAAAGGGATTTAAAATTCTTGCAGATAAAATAGGAGTTCCCACCGTTTGCGTTTTCGGAAATTATGACGAAGCAGAAAGAACTGCTCATATGTGGAATTATGTTCAGATGGACGACGGAAACTGGTATGCTATTGATAGTACATGGGATGATTATGACGGCGATTATGGTATTGAAATAATATACGATTATTTCCTCAAAGGCTCTGATGATTTCTTTGTAAAGCATACTGAAAATAATGATTATAACCTGACACATCTCGAATATCCTGAAATTGTTACATGGAATTACGGGGACGAAATTCCTGATGTTCCTGTTACTACATCAACGAATCCAACAACCACCACTACCACCGTTACAACTACAACAAAACCAACAACTACGACTACCACCACAACAACTACCACAACGGCAAAGCCTACAACAACTACTACTGAAAAAGTAACTACCACAACGGCAAAGCCTACAACAACAACTACTGAAAAAGTAACTACCACAACGGCAAAGCCTACAACAACTACAACTGAAAAAGTAACTACTACAACAGCGAAGCCTACAACAACTACTACTGAAAAAGTAACAACCACAACGGCAAAACCTACAACAACTACAACTGAAAAAGTAACTACCACAACAGCAAAGCCTACAACAACTACAACCGAAAAGAAAACAACCACAACAGCAAAGCCTACAACTACTACAACTGAAAAGAAAATAACCACAACGTTCAAGCCTACGACTACTACAACGAAAAAGACAACCACAACAAAGTCTACAACTACGACAACGAATCCTGTAACAACTACTGCTCCTGCTGTGGAATATGAAAAGGGCGACCTTAATTGCGACGGAAAAATTTCCATTGCTGACCTTGTATGCTGTGCACAGGAGGCTATCGGAATTGCACATTATGAATTCTCATGCGATGTGAACTGTGACGGAGAAACAGATGTTTTTGATGTTATTGTAATGCGTGTTATCGTAATTGATAAATTAAAAGAATAGCATAAAGGCAGCGCTGCACAAAAGTGTGTGGTGCTGCCTTGACTTTGTTTTTTTATCATGATATAATGAAAATAGGAAATCCAATAAAAGCAGTAGAAGGGAGCGATATAATGATACAAAAGAAAATTTCATATCGTATTTTATCAGTATTTATCGCACTGCTTTTTCTGCCCATGTTTTTTTATGGAGCATCAGGTAATAAATCAGCCGCCGAACCATTAAAGAAACAAAATAGCTTTAATATATCTCTGAATGATATATGTTTTACTGCAACTGCAATATGCGAAGAAGAGTTTGTGCAGTCAGGCACGGCGAAAATTTCAGAATGCAGAACTTTAAGGCGGCTTGTACAGCCTAAATCTGCTGATTATTATATCGCAAACGTTTCTTTTTCTCCTCTTTCGGCAAATATTTATTATTTCCGATTAAATCTGTCAATCACTGCTCTTATTAATAGCAGGAAATTTATTATAAGGTATATTCATCATCAGGACGGCTATAGAATCTGAACCTTCGTAATTATAGATTTATGGTGTGTTGTTAAAAGTCGGCACATACAATATGTTACGGAGGAAATAAAAATGCTTAATACTATACTTATTGTGATTTGCGTTATAATGATTGTTGGAATGATCGGTATGGATATTTTCATTACAAAAGATATGAAGAAATCTGCTGATAATAATTCTACTGAAGATAACAGCAATAACGAATAACAGAAAAGGCAGTGCTGCACATGTTTTTTGCGGCACTGCCTTTTATATTATTCGCTGAGATAATCAGTTAAACCTTTGAAAATAGTCATAGCCACCTTTTGCTGATATTCCTCTGTATTTAGCATGGCTGCTTCTTCGGGATTTGAAAGAAATCCGCATTCCACCATAACTGTAGGGTTATCACTAAAATAGCACAGAAACAGTTCCTTGCCGCAAAGTTTTATTTCCCTTTCATTTTCGGGTTGGATGAGCTCTCTGAAGCTTTCCTGTAAATTTTTCGCAAGAGATTCGCTGCGGCTGTCTGTGGCGGAGTAGAACATCTGTGCTCCGCTGTAAACGGGATCGGTAAACTGATTCTGGTGAATGGAAATGCAGACGGCATTTTTGTTCTTGTTGAAAATCTCAAGTCGATTGTCCATATCAGAGCTTTTCTGGTTGGCGATTCCCTCTATTCCCTTGTCGTGGATTGAGGTGTCGGTATCACGGGTTACCTCTACCTTGTAGCCGTTCAGCTCCAGTAAATCACGCAGACGGAGAAGGATGTTAAGGTTTATTCCCTTTTCGGGCACGCCCTCTGCGGAGACACATCCGCCGTCAATTCCGCCATGTGGTGAATCATATAAAACCGAGTTCTGTTTTTATCTGTATATAGCCACTTCTGATTATATTATATCACATATTTTTGGTTTGTCAAGAAGGTGCTGTCAATTATTGACAACTGAACATTTGTAGCAGAAACCAAATAATTCCAATTGTTGACAATTTTGGCGTTATATGGTATAATTAATTGTACGTATATTACAGCTTTATGGCTGAAAAGGAGAAGGTAAAGTATGTTTGAATACAGTGATATAATTAGTTTTGTCCGTACTATTGAGGATGAATGCAAACAAATCCTTGACTATGAGAAAAACGAAAACAGCAATTTTGCTGATGTAAAGAACCAAGCCAAAAACTGTCAGGTTAAAATAAATAATTTCGAGACAGTCAAGAAACTTGCAGAAGCAGATCCGTCGCCTAAAGTTGACGAGCAAATGGTTTATGCAACGAGCACGGATATCTATGAGGTTAATAAACAAAATCTTCTTATGGACTTTGGTAAAACAAAAGAGGTTCTTAATGATGTAAATAATAACCTCTCGAGTGTAAAGTACTGGATTCCTTTCTTTGAAGCGATAATTACAAAGTTGCAGGAACGAAAGAAGATAATAGAAAATCATCCAAAATATAACCGTTGGTGCAACAAACAGAGAAAATATTTCCAGAACAATCCGAAGTTTATAAATGCACCCGCAGGAATGACAGATGACCTTGTAATGATAGATACTTCATTTATATCCAGACTCATGGACAAGACATCATCACCTTTTAAGTTCAATAAGACAAAACAACAGATTGCATACTTAAATCAGCTTTATAACAGTTCATTTGTTGACGAAAATAGTATTCTGACACAATACATCAGAGAATGCGAAAGGGCTCAAAGAATAAAGAACAGGATAGATGAGTTCAAAAAATATTTGACCGAGGAAATAAACAAAAATCTTGAAAATCAAAATGATATACTTAACAGTCTTAATAATACTATAGATGAGTATCCGTCTAAAATAGATTCTGCTTTAAGTTCTCATGTAAATAAAACTATTGACAATGCTAATTCTTCAATCGATTCAGTTGAACTCCGTAACCAGCTTTACGATTTAAACAATTCATATATTGACTGGAAAACAGGTAAGCTCAAAGATATTTCTGAAGAAAAATATGTCTTTTCAAATCACAAGGGTTATTTCAAATACCTTGCCGATACTTCGTCTATATATATTCAGCGTCTGAAAAATATGCTTCTTGAATCTTATGGTTATTTCATCAAGGAAGAAGACGACGATGTAAGTTATATTTTCCCGGATGTTGTAAATATCAACACAACAAGCTTCAATTATGTTATTGATTGCTCAAACGTTTGTGAAATGGATGATAATGTTAAGCTTAACAGTCTTGTGCAGAATTTTGTTGCTACAACACTTGCAAACTTCCCTACGGGAAAAACAAAATTCCTTTTCTGCGATCCTGATAATACAGGCGTATTCTCTATTTTCAGAGATATAGGTAAAATAAAGGACAATATCAACGAAAGTGTTTATTGTCAGTTTGCATCAAGCGAAAATGATATCACAAACAAGCTTGACAGCATTTGTATTGAAATCGGAGATACTGTAAATAAAACTCTTAAAGGCACAAAGACTACGCTTTACAGCCACAACAAGGACAACGAGTTCAATAATTTGCCGTACAAATTCATAATGATTATGGACTTCCCGAGAAAAATGAGCCCGTCTGCTCTTGAATCACTCAGAACAATCATGAAAGACGGTCCACGATGCGGTGTATTTACTGTTCTTGTCAAAGCTGGCGGAGACGCTATGGATCTTCTCAAGGATGCACCTCTTAAAATTGCTAATGAAATTATACGCACTCCTGCTCTCGTATACAAAAATGGCTCATTCTATGATACATACGAAAATACATTTGGCAATTTCACAGAAGAAATTAACGTTGATGAGTTTGACAAATATACACAGATATACAATAAACGAGCAAAGAATGACGTTCAGATTGTGATAGATATTGACTCCTTTGACAGTTCTGTTGTAGATAACGGAAGATACAAAGTTCCTATCGGCCGCAGTAAGGGTGGTAATACCGAGGATATCAGTTTCTTCGACCATTGTCAGAACTATCTGCTTTCAGGTGCTATCGGTCGTGGTAAGTCAAATGCACTTCATGTTATTATTCATAACTCACTTAAATTTGTAAGAAATCTTGACCTCTATCTTATTGACTTCAAACACGGTGTAGAATTTGCTCCTTATGCAAAACTGAATAATCCTGCTTTCAAGGTGCTTGCAATAGAATCAGCTCCTGAATTTGGATATTCAGTTCTCAGCCATATCAAAGATAAGATAGAAAAAATCAGTGATATTTTCAGAGAACATGGGGTTGAAAACTGGAATGCACTTTATGAAAAAACAGGTATAGCTATTCCCGTAACCCTTGTTATTATGGATGAGTTCCAGCATATTTTTGAGGGCGAACACGGTAAGGATTGTTCTGATATTATTGAATTTATCGCCAAGGAAGGCCGTGTATTCAACGTACACCTTCTTCTTTCATCACAGACAACAAATACTCTTGCAGGGCTTACAGAACAGGCTAAACAGCAGATTTTCGGAAGAATTGTATTCTACAATAATGCTGCAGAATATAAGGCTATGCTCTGGGATGATGATAGTCTTGCAAAAACACTTAACCAGGATATTAAGGGACAGGCTATTCTTGCATCTGATAAGGAACACCAGAAATTTGTCCAGTTTGCACTGAAAAAGCCTATAGAGCAAACCATAGAAGAATTTAATATTCCTGTTGAGGAATCTCCGAATCGTACAAAAATCATGCTCAGTGCAGTTAATGAGAATCCATACAGCATATACAACAAATTCCTTAGCGGTGATTTCAATGCAACTGCTGATTGTGAGCTTGTAATCGGAGATGAAATTTCTATCGAGAAAAGTGATATCAAATCAAGACTTGACGATCCGGATTACAGACCTGAAGCTATTATTCATGATATCAATACAATTCAGCTCAGACACCGTCAGAATGATAATGTTCTTATTATCGGAAATCATGAAAGTAAGGCGGAAACAATATTTATGTTCAGCCTTATCTGTACACTTATGCGACAGGTAACCGAAAAGAAAACAAATTCCATAAGTCTTATAATTGATAGCCATTCTGCTCCTACTTTATACAACTTTGCAACCAAATTCCCTAAATATATCAAAATCTATACTACATCTGATATTCTTACTGAGGCTGTATCAGAAAATACAGATTATCTCTTTGTATTTGGCTTGCATGCGTTCTCAAGTATGAAGTTTGCGGTTGATGATCCATATAAGAAAATTGCGGCTGCACCGACTTCACCTAATGGAATTACATTTGGAAGCAACGCTGCACATCATTCTGCTACATACAGCTATTCTTCTGACGGTGAGATGTTCAGAGAAGCCCTTGACGCTGCAAAATGCAACGTTATAGTATGGCATAATGATGTCAACAATCTTGCAAATATGTTCGGAAATACTGCGACTTTTCCAAGTTTCAACAACAAATTTATTCACAAGATCGGTCTGCCGATGAATCAGGATGATTCATGTATGTTTATGGGAACTGATTGCTGTTCAAAACTCAGTAACTTTGCAATTATTTACAAGCTTATGAATAACGAACTAGTACTTCGTATGTATAACCGTTTTGAAAGCAAATATCTCAATGAAATTACCAGAAAACTTCTTGAAATTGCAGATAACTAAAAGGAGATAGTGGCTATGGGTATTTTAAAAGAAGGACTTCGCAGAAATGTGGAAACACTTACAGAAAGCGGCAATGAAGTAACTGAAAACGCAAATGAAAGGCTTCGTGAAGCTGAAATTTCTGTGGAGGCTCTTAATAGTCTTGAATGTATCGACGATGATGACAGAGAGGCTGCCAATACAGGTCGTTCAGAAGCAATGTCTATATCAGCAGGCATAGCGGAATCGCAGATTGATTCTCCCACTTCTGAACTTGCAAATCAGTATGCTGAAACAAGCAGGGAAGCATCAGAATATGCAGGTATCGAGCATTCTGATGCAGCTAAAACCGGTGGACTTGTAAGTGATTACAGCGGTGTCGGTGCAAATCTTGCAGCTTTATTTGAAGCAAGTGCAGTTGAATTTGAAGGCATTGCAGCGGAGTCTGATTCTTCATCAAGTAATTTACAGGCAAGAAATACTAATCTTTCAAATGCTTTAAGAGGTATTTTCGGCTGATAAAAATAAGGGCAATACCGCACAAAGTACGTCTGACTGCTCTGTGTGGTATTGCCTTTAATCGGTATTGCCATAAAAATGTTAGAAAGTAGTGATTAAATGTATTATCTTTGCTTTAAAGTCAATAAAATTCCTGATTTAACCATGACTAAATACAGCACTTATGATATTTCAGGTATTGACGGACTGAAAGAAAAACACGGCGTTTTCATCCGTCAGCTTTATCGTCTTGGCTATGCTTCAGGAGTGTATTTTCATCTCATGTATGTATATGATCCTTCTCCCGAATTACAGAAAGGACAACATCTTGACATTATTTTTTACGCAACTTCGGAATCTTCCGAAGGATTACGCCGTATCAGAGAATTTATCACAACGTCTGTTTTAAGTTCATTTTATGAATTTTACAGCTATGAAGCGGCAGCGGAGTATTTTCTTACTCCCGATAACAAAATCCTTATTCAGCGTGCCTATAACAATGATGAATATTATGAGCTTAGTCCGAAACTGAAAAAATACTATGAAGACAATAACAATCCAATTGAGGCTGTAAATGGTGTTGTATCTCTTGAAGTTTCTTCTGAAACTTCCGAGGTTGTGAGTATGAATCAGTATAATATGAATATTAATGGCAGTTTTGTTTGTGAAAAGAAATATAATTGTGCCGCTTTCCTGACAAAAAAGGATTATTCTCTCCCTGCACTGAATACCCTGCTTACAGATGTTGACGGACCTCCGCTTCTTTATTCTATTCTTGAAAGTGACCCTTGCGAAGATGGCAGATTATATAATGTACTGAAACTCATGGAGGGCTACAATGAATACTCAGCAATAAGAATTGACCTTTATCCCACGGATATGACGAGGGAAGTTTTACAGGCAATTCCATACGGAGAAACAAGAAAACGTGTGTCGGAACGAAATCAGGGACGTGATGATAACAGCGAAAATATGCTGAAATCATGGGATAATTACATAAAGGAATTGAATAAATCTCCTCAGTTCTTTGCAAATATAGTTGCCTTTGCAGATAAAATGGATGTTGCTGTTATGCTTGTTGACAGTATAGGAGCAGAAGCTGTTGAGTCAGGCAGTTATAAGATAGAAGAAATAACTACAGGACCGCATGACGAACTTGATTTTTATTTCGGTGACAATATGATTCTCAGTAATCAGATTCAGCAGGAGGACGGAAATTATATACAGCCATTTCTTTCACTGTACACACTTAAAGAAATCCGCCCTATGTTTTCGTTCCCGATTCTCAACCAGGGGGAAACCATTGAAAAAATCAAAGAAACAGATCCGGAATTTGATGACAGCGGTCTTTATCTTGGATTAAGCGAAAATGGATACAGAGTTACATTCCCCATAAATCTTTTCAAAAAGCATGCTTTTATATCAGGTGTTCCCGGAGGCGGTAAGACAAATACAATGCTTTATCTTGTCACAACGCTCTGGAAAGAATTTGGTATAAGATTTCTCGTTTTTGAGCCTGCAAAGCAGGAATACCGTGCTTTAGCAAGAGTTGAAGGTATGGAAGACCTCTGTATTTTCTCTCCTAAAGCCAATACACGTTTTCCGCTTCATATCAATCCTTTTGAATTTCCCGTGGGCTTGACACTTGCTGAACATATAGCAAATCTTAAAGCTGTTTTTGCCGGAGCATTTGAACTGCCGCCGCCTTCTCCTCACTTTATTGATACTTGTATTGAACAGATATATATTGATAAGGGGTGGAATGTATTTTCAATAAACGACGGAACCCTGCCTTATCCCACAATGCAGGAATTATATGATTCACTTAAAATTGCTGTTGAAAACTCAAGCTATGAAGGCGAAATCAGAGGAAATCTCAGGGCGGTTCTTGAAATTCGTATAGGAAGTCTGCTTAAGCGTGAAATAGGTAACGTATACAATGTTGCAAATTCAATTATTCGTCCCGAGGAATGGCTTGAAGTTCCTGCTATTATCGAGCTTGAAGCACTTGGCGAAGGTCCTGCAAACTTTATGTCGTTGCTGATTTCTACTCTTATCCGTGAAACTCTTAATATAAGGAAACTGAAGGGCAGCAATTCAAATGACCTGAAACACATTATATTTTACGAAGAAGCACACAATCTTATTGGCCCTGATACAGACGGTTCTAATGGAGATTCCGTAGATCCTAAAGTATCTGCAACAAAATTTGTTGTTAAGATGCTTGCCGAAGTTCGTTCATTGAATGAAGGTATTGTCATTGCAGATCAGCTTCCAACAGTAATGGCGGCGGAAGTGTTGAAAAATACAGGCCTTAAAATTGGACATCGTATGACTTCACAGGACGACAGACAGCTTCTTGGCGGTACTATGTCAGCATCAGGTGCACAGCTTGAAGAACAGGGTGCATATCTACCAGGTGATGCGCTTGTTTACTATGAGGGATTGCTTAAGCCTTTCAAGATGAAAATTGCACAATGGGAAAAAGGAAAATTAGAAACAGGTGATTCACCTGATGATATAGAGCTTTTCAATCTTATACGCAATCACCCACGTTCAAAGCAGCTTATGAAAAACAGTGCAGGCATTATGAAAAAGAAAATCAGATATGAGTATAAAGTTGTACTGGATGAACTGTTTGCTTGTATGGAAAACTATGAAAAGAACAGTGCTGAACAGAGGAGTTTTTATGAGTGTATAAAAAATACCTCTGATAGAATTGCAGCCGAAACAAATCACGAAAAAATAGCGGAATTACAGAATAAACTTGATAATTACAAATATACAACAGGCCCGCTTATTTCAAAGAAGTTTGGTGCGGCAGATAAGGATTTCGAGGCAGCAATGCGAAAAGCAGTCGGCATTTATGAAAAATACATTACCATTGTTGCAAACTTTGGTGAAGAAACAGGTTCTGTTCTCGTTGAAGTTATTGACGGATTCTTCAATTGTCTTATTTGTGGGAAATCACTTTTCGTTCTCGATAGTATCAGACTTTTCCATAGCATAATTTCAAGAGCGTATAGAGATGTCAATAATATTATCAGAGAAAATTGTCGTCAAATTCCTGTCGAAAAGAAAACTTTTGAAAAGTGGATTAATATTAACAATCAGATTATGCAGCGTGCAAAAAAATACGATATAAAGGTGTGATTGTATGAGGTCATCTGATTATATTAGTATATCCGAAAGGATACGCACACGAGAAATAAACGTAGAAAACAAGATTACATCAGTTATTTCTGAAATATCTTCTCTTGAAAGCAGACTGAGTTCAATTAGATCAGAAATTGCTCTTCTTGAAACACAGTTATATGTAGAAAAAACTTATCATGATTCTGATGGAAATACCTACACAAGAACTGAAATTGACTCTGCTGTCAGTGCAAGAATTTCTTCTCTGGAGAGTCAGGCTTCTTTTATTTCAATTGAGATAGGCGGATTATACAGTCAAAAATCGGCCCTTGAATCTGAACTTGCAATAATTCAAGGCGAAAAAGTTGTAGCTATCAAGGAAATCAAATATGTTGCCGACAAAAAGGCAAGCAATTATTCAAAGGCAGGAAATATGACAGCAGATTATGCATCTGTTGTTTCAGGACTTCAAAATCGATATAGACATAATTTGAACGACCTTGCAACAGCCGCAAGTATACTTGGTGCAAGCATTGGCGGTGTGAGTGGAATGACAAGTGCAGGCTTGCGTGGTATAAGTTCAATAGGCAGTCGTAAACCTTTGAATATACCGAAAGTGGGAGGCGTTGCCAGGCTTTACAATACGAAAAATACGGTTTCCCGTGTTTCGGCTGTCAATAATTCGGATTTATCCAAAAATATGCCCATAAATTTTACACCTGCAGCAGTTTCATCCAAGCCGACTGTTAATAAAACTGCTGTGCCGTTGAAAAAGAGTACACCTGTTTCGGTGAAAAAAGTAACCAAAACAAATGCAGTTTCTTCAAAGGGAATATCACCTTCACAGCCTGTTCAGTCATTGAAGTCTGTAACGCCTGTCAACTGTGCAAAGAGTACCGTTCCAAATATGAAGCGAAGCAAGTCTTCATCAGTTATTGATGGTCGCCTGATTACTTCTGTTGTAGGAGAAAAAAGACGAATACCTACAAATCCAAAGCGTGGATATTGGAAAGGAGGTACACCCGGTGAGGGGATGTTCGTTATACTGGATGACGCTGAATTGCATTATAGAGGCGATAAAATGACGGGAGCTGAATTTAAAGCATTATTTGGTATAGAGGGTATTGTTTATCACAATTACGAACCTGATTTCAGTCGTTTTTATCAGAAAAATGCTTATGTAGATACAGTTGTTTTTCAAGACGGAATTTCGTATAGCAGAAAAAAGACACATTCAGCTGCGTTAGATGTATTATCTAAAAAAATGGGTAAAAGTAAAAAGGAAATCCAAAAGTATATGCAGGATAATAAATTAACATTCCACGAATTAGACGATAGAAAAACTGTTGTTGTTATTCCTTCATGGATAAATGCTGTATTTACACATACAGGTGCTATAGGGTTGGAGAAAATTGTTGAATCATTGAGACGTTCTATGGAAATCGGAAAACCTGGTGTTTCTTATCGTTTGTATCGTAACAGTGATAAACCGTTATCTGTCAATTCTAAAGAAGTACAGATGGCTATAGATTATACAAGGGCAAAAATAAAAAATATACGGCGTGAAATAAAATAAGGGCATTTCTAAAAACTGGAACACGAGCTAAATTTCGTATATGACAAGTTGCACAACGGGGAGTTTATTACCAGTTTGTAGCTACAAAATCTGTTTTGAAAAGTGCAGTATCAAAAGAAATACTGACAAAGCGAGGTTTATTCGATTTTTCTAAAATCACTCACAAATTGTATTTGTTTTAAGGTGAACTCTAAAAATAATCAGAAACGAGGATATGCGTATTTTCTGCATATCCTCATATTTTCCAGTGTATATGTATTTCACGGCTGCCCTTTTCGTCTTTCGTTCCGATTTCAATATAGTCAATAAATTCGTCGGCAATAGTGCAGTCAAGCTTATCGAAATGGGTGTATTTTTCAATGAGTAATTTTTGTTCCGCAGCGTTTTCTTGTCGCTTATGGCATTCTGATTTCTTCTGTTTAACCTCTGCTATAAGTTCCGATAATTGCTGTTCTTCATCGTTAAGACTTTGACGGAACAGGGAATAATCCTCGTCGGAAATTATACCATCAAGCTTATCCTTATACATCTTCACAAGTCGTCCTTTTGCAGAATTATATTGATTGTTGAGTGCAGACAGTTTCTTTTCAAGTATTTTCAGTTGCTCAGTATGTATATCCGCCAGACATATATCCTCTGACTGACAGTAATTTTCTACGATAGTATTCAGTTCATCAAGAATTTTCTGTTCAAGGACAAGTCCGCTGATACTTGATTTGTTCTGACAATTCATTGCTCCTGTTTTATATGTGGCACATTGCAGACCATAATATTTTTTAGTTTTGTATTTGTTATAATAGACATTCCGCTTCATGGGTCGTCCGCATACGGCACATTTCACCTTGCCGGAAAGGGGAGAAAGCTCCTGTGAGCGTTTTCCTACTCTTGTATGACTGTTCAGCCGTTCCTGTGTTCTTGACCATATATCGGGATTTATTATAGCTTCGTGGGCATCTGGTATGCGAATCCAGTCATCCTTATCAACTTTTTTCCGTTTCTTATTTTTGTAGCTGATATGGTGCGATTTTCCCTGTACAAGGGTGCCTGTATACATTTCATTAGCTAGCATTCTTGCAATTGTTGACTGCGTCCATAATCCCTTTGAATTGCTCGCTTGTGCGTTGAAATTTACGTATCGGGAGCCTGTTTGCTTTTTATATTCCGTCGGACTTGCAATACCGTCATCATTCAGTTTTTGCACTATTTTCCGATAGCCCTCGCCGTCAGCATACATATTGAATATGAGCTTTACTACCGGGGCGGTTTCTTCATCTATAATGAGGTGATGCTTATTATCAGGATCTATTTTATATCCATAGGGTGCAAATGAACCGATAAACTGTCCCTGTTCCCTTTTATATGCAAGGGTACGGCGTATTTTTGATGATATATCCTTGACGTACATTTCATTGTAAGCGCTTGTGAAAAGACGCATAGTGCTGTAGCTTTCGCTGTCGGTATCAGCATTGTCGGCAACTCCGATAAAACGTATGCCCCATTCAAGAAATTTATCGTTGATGTACTGCTCAATTACAATGGTATCTCTTGAAAATCTTGACTGGTCTTTACAGAGGACAATATCAACATTGCCTTTTTCACAGTCGTTGAGTAGCCTGTTAAATTCAGGACGGCTGCGGTCAATGCCGCTGTAGCCGTCGTCGCAGTAAATATCGTATATCTCCCAATCACGCTCACGGCAGTAATCACGGAGCATAGATTTCTGATTGACTATACTCTGACTGTTATCGCTTGCTGGTTTGTTCTTATCTTCTATTGATAGACGACAGTATATAGCCACTTTGGGCATTGACCTCACCTCCTTGTCTTTTTAGACAATATCAGACAGATTTGCTGATTTTACGATTGACTATCTTCTCAACTTTTGCAGTTACAATCATTTTCAGCTTATTAATGTCTGTTGTTCGGAAAGAATGTACTGTATATATCGTATCTTTCATAACGGTTCGCCTCCCTTTGCATTACTAATTTATGTGTTAATACGTTTCGTTATGAATCGTACAAATCAATATGGGGAATTAATTTTATACCGAAGATAACCTGTGGTCGTTCGTTTCCGATATATGTCCGCCCACGTTTGCTTTGAGGGAACTTTTCCTGAATATTACTGAATAGCTTTTGTCTTGAATAAACAGTCATTGCATTTTCGTGACAGAAATCAACGTACAGGTCGTAAAGCTCCGTATTCGTGAGAAAATCATTATCATTTCCTTTAATAACAAATTTTCGCAGAAAAGCCTCGGCTGAATTGGATTTCTCAATATGATTCATAAAATATTCGCTGCTATCGTCATCTTTTGTGAAAGAATTATCATTATTTATATACCGTCGAAGTCCTTTGATGCACCACCATGCGAAATAATCAATGTCTTCAATCAGTTTGTCGAATAAATCAGGATCACGTTCTTCACGAGGTACCGTGTTATCGAAATAAATTACGTTGAAACGTCCGTATATTGAATCATCATCAGTTGGGAAATCTGGCAGAAAGTTGCCAAGAAACAGCTGTTTTGCAGTGAATGTTATACTTTGGGATTCTTTATTCTTTATATCGACAAAAACGGAGTCACTGCCTGTAATTTCCTTGAAAGATTTAATCTGACTCGGCTTGACGTTGCGTGAGATTTCACCTGCAACATTTAGTCGCTTATTCCGCATCTGCGACAAAGCGAAATTACGGTCAATAACATCAAGGGATACAGCTGATACGTGATTTTCGCCCACAAGATACCGTAGCAAACGAGCAAGCGTTGACTTTCCAGTATCGTGTTCCCCAATGAAAAATACAGCACCTTTGAAGACGATGTTAGAAATAAGTACGCCGCACATCTCTTGCAGACGTTTCCTCTTTCTCTTGTTTCCGCCGCAAAGTGTGTCGATGAATTTATTAACTGTAGAAGAGCTTAAATCCTCGTGATTTTCAATTTCCGCGTTTAACGCATAATTAAGAGCAAAATCGTAACTATGTTCATAAATTTCATTGTTCTCAACGTCGTAAACACAATCCTGAAAATTTAATAAATATTTATTGGGGTTGAATACATAACTCTCGACATATTGTCGTCTTGAAATTTCGTCGATTATTGATTGCGTAAGGTAGCTGCTGTTCTTTTGGTGATTATTGATTGCAAGTTCAACCTGGTGTCGTAAGGCTCCATTTCTGAACATTTCAAAACATCCTCGTTTATTATTGTAACCCCACAATTGCTCCTGCACAAAAATATAGCGATGTTCACGAATAAGCTTTGTGGCAATGTCGCTGCGGAATTTTCCTTGATTATTGTCTGGTTCATTTTTTGTCCCATTATAAATTTGTGGAGAAGTATTACGTGTGATACTCTTTTCTTCAACTTGAGGTTCAGGAAGAGCAGCAGGGGGCGATGCCCCTGCTCCTGATTTTTTTGAATATTTGCCGTATCCATTCAAAAATGTTGTTCCCCTTGCCATTATTCCTCCTCCTCGTTAAAAGTAATCACAATTTCCTCAGTAGAATCAGTTTCCTTAGCTGGCTGTTCATCACTTGAGTGGAATTGGTCTGCAATGGCAAAAGCCGCAGCGACATCCTGAATACATTCGAGGTAGGCTGTCCCGAGTGTTGCCTCCTTTGTTACTGTTTCATTGTCTTTTTTTTGTATAATCCTTGCATTATTGAAGAAGAGAACGAATCCGTCAAAGGGAATATTACTGGAATTGTAGCTGGCAACGATAAAAGCAAAATCAGGTGTAATCAATTCATCGTTAATTGATAAAACAAAAGAATCGTTATTGTTGAAAATGCCGCCGAATTTGATTTTGGCACATTCATATCCTTCATCAGAATAGCCATCGAATTGTTCGGCGACAAAATGCGGACAGAACTTACGAATTCTTCCGTTTTCGCTTATAACCATTGCCGCTTCTTTTACTGTGACGGTTGCACCTCCTATTTTCATTTTTCCCTTCTGTAAATTTGCGAGAAAAACGTCCGTATCAGTAAGTGATAATCTCTTTAAATCTTTTAATTTATTCATATATAGAATTCTCCTTATATTTATTCAAATTTTTCAATTGATGTGGCTGTCCCACCCTTTTACATCTCCTTTCAATGGACAGCCACAATCAGTTGGTTGCGGCAGAGCCTTGGATTTATTCCCCCCTCATCATTAGGGGGGGCGTAAGTGGTGCCGGCAAGCTTATTGCTCTGCCTTTGGTGTTTGCGATCGATCTACGAGAATTATACCATACTTTTCCACGATTGTCACAGTGCAAAAAAATCGTGAAAAAGTTCGTAACAGTACAAATATTCATAAAAAGTACTTGAAAAAAGTTGCCTTTTATGATAAAATATTCGTAACAGGGGAATTTAATGCAATTTTGTCGAAAAACACGAACTTCAAGAAGATTAGAGGTGCTGGCTTGTGAATAATTACATGAAGAGTTTATTGAAATTAGTTGATGTATCATTGTGTGAGAAATACACAACAAAGGATAATCAAAGTGATACAGAATATAGCATTCAGGATATTAAGAATATTCTGAAATATAGGTTTGCTCTTGATTTCGATAAGGATATAGAATGTATCAAAAGTAATTGTCGTAATTTACGATTAGATGGTGATTGCTTTTTGCCTAAGCTGTTAGAAAGTATGGCAAAGGTTGTAGATGAAAGAATCACATGTAAATATTTTAATTCTGAATCGTTGGAAATTGTATATGATCTTTTTTTTGACAGATCTGGTAGTTATTATAAAAACATTGTCTATTATATACTTAACAACATATATCTGATTCTAATGAACATAAATCATGAAGAATATCATAATTATGCTGAGTTTGATGAGTACTTTACAAATTTCGATATAGAATTCAAAACCAAATTTTCTTATGATAATTTAATTAATTCAGGACGTGATAATTATAAAGATTCGTTTATGCATACATTATTTGCAAATAGCCAAGTCGTTGAATATGAAGAAAAGCATAGCCAAATAGATGATGAATATGTAGATGACTATAAAGAAGAATATTTCGAGGAACATACAGAAGATTCCGATATAAATTGTGATCCCGAAGAATACAATAATAAACGACTTGAATTTTATAATAATGAAAAATGTTGCAATTTAAACGATGGTATTTCAAAATCAAAAAGAAATAGGAAACAACACCAATGGTGTGAAGCAAATGATGCTGTCAGTATTGCGACAGTTTATGCTTCGTATTATTCGCCGTTCGCAACACATAGGAATATAAAAAATGATGGATATAAGCCTAGAGATCTAAACAAGTTTTATAATAATTATATCCATACATTAAATGCTGTTATATCATATAATAAGAACACAATCAAAAATAAATATGGGTTAAAAACAAGAGAGTACAATAAAAGAAATATATTTTCATCTGGAAATAACTGTGAGAATCATGCTTCATTATATCTGACTGATATGATATATGGGTTTAGTATGCTTGAAAAAGTTTTAGATGTTATAAATAATGTTGAAATGACAAATATTCCGGATGATGAACATAAAGATATAATCAATGAAATACTTTTAATGTGTGCTGAATTAATGTTAATACCTGATATACGCAACAGGAATATGCTAGCAAAAAGAATAACAAAGAAATTTTTAGTAAATGATATTATAGCTGAAAATGATGTTTTAATAGAAGATGTAAAGAAATTTTCGATGTATCAATCAAAAGTTTATTATTATATTATGGTTACCTATGCGCTATTGACGATAGATCACATTTTGGAAACAGAAAAAAGTGATATGCTTAAAGATAAAAGGGTAGCAGAAGAATATATAAGAAAAATTATATATAAAGGAATTGATTGGTTTGTTAAAAATAAGCCTTTATCGGAAGGACAGTTTAAAAATTTATTATTTCCTATTGATGATATAAATTTTTATTTTCGAAAGACAAGATATACTTTTTATACCAAAGAATATTTTGAAAATTACTTTTCAACCGATATGTTCAAACTTGATAGAGATTGTATTATGTTTTTGGAAGCTTATTTTCAGATGTTAATGAACTGAAATAAAATAAGAGAATTTAAGATGATTCAGACCAATCAGACCAAAAGCCCACATATTTTATTTTCTTAAAACAAAAATACTACTAATAGTTACGGTTCAATTTTTCGAATTAAGAAATCGAAAAATACTGGTCTTTTTGGTCTTTCTGGTCAGGAACATATAAAATATAAAGAATAAGTCTGGTCTTTTGGTCTTGTGGTCAGAAACAACAACACTCCTCAAACCTTATCGCCTGCAAAGTTTGGCGGAGCAGGTCAGCATCCACAAGCATATCCTCAACCTCATCGGGAGTATAGCCATAGTCGAGGAGGAGTTCCACATCGGCACTATCCACACCATAACAGCCGCAGTAGGCAAGGAGTAATTCTTCGTGTATAGGATAATAGTCAGCGGAATTGAACCAACCGAAATGGCTTGAAGCTGTGAGGTATTCAAACTCTGCTCTTGCTATACAGCCACTTTCATCGATTTTAAGAATATCGCCCTCGACAACTTCAACCTTTTCAGCGTCGAATTTATGGAATCCGACTTTCTTTAAGGCGTTCTTCATGATTGACTCGGTTGAGGCATAAACATACAGACCAAGAGCTTCAAAGTGGAGCAGGCACATGGGGTTGCTTCCTTTTATAATATATAGGGAGTTGTGTTGGTCGAGAGCTGTAAATGTGAAGTTGCCCTCAACGGTTTCAGCCATATATTTCAAACTGTCAAAGTCGAGCTTGCCTTGCTGTTCAATCAGCTGACAGGCAACATAGCTATCAGTCTCAATATGGCTTTCGGGGACTAAACCTTTCTTGCGGAGATCCTTATCATTCCAAAGTACTCCATTATGGGCAAAGGCAAATGCCGTATCTCCTGCAACGCATGAGAATGGATGATTGTTATAATTGTGCTTTTTATCACCCTGTGTAGCCATTCGGGTATGTCCCATGATAGCTTTTGTATCATCGGGAGCATTAAATCTGATAAGATGTGCCGCTCTCGGGCGTTTGAAAACGGTTACCTTGCCGTCCTTGATATAGGAGATACCAGCAGCATCTGTGCCACGTTCCTCGGCAGCATTTGCCAAAGCCTGTGTAAGTTTCTTCAAAATCTTGTGAGGGATAATTCCTTTATAATCAAGCCAACCAAATAATGCACACATATTAAAATTCCTCCGTTTCTTCAACCATTTCGTTGATGTATAAATTGCGTTCTTTGAGATACTGGATGAGTTCAATATCCTTGATATTTGACACGAATTCAGACCAGGACAGCTTCTGCAATCCCTCGTCGGACATAGAAATAGCCACATTGCAAATCTCGTTTACGAGCTGCAATGTGGCTATAAATGTATTGATTTTAAGCGTTCCACGGAACAGGCGGAACTCGATAGTGCTATAATTGCAAAGATTGACAGCGGCATATCTGCCGAAGTTGCCTTTTTTCGCTTTATCCATAATGGCTTTGGGCGAGTTTTCATATCCATAACGGGCCGCCCAGCGATTTATGGTATATTCAGAACGGCGGCTGAATTTAAGCAACTCATTCCAATGATGTTCTACGAAATACAGCACTCTTGAAATTACCTCGTCCTGCTCCTCTCTGGATTCACCGAAACAAATTCTGTTTACATGAATATGAAGTCCACAAGTCGAAGTTTGATGTGACCTATATCCCAATGATACAGCTTTTTTCATGATTTCAGACCAGCAATAATTCTTGTGGTAATCAAGAGACATAGGATGTGAGACAATTTCCATACCGTCATCAAGCGAACCGTCTGATTTGATGTAGATATGCTCATTATCTTCGTTGCCAATATCCAGGATTTCTCTTGCATTGTCGCTGTCCTTGCCTGCTCCATCAATTTCAAGCTCAATACCGAAATATCGCTGATTTTCGCCATAAAAGATAGGTTCGGGTTTGTAACCATATTCTTTAATCGATGAATTTTCATTGACTATATCGTGATAACATTCGGAGCAGTAGTCTGAATTATTGTAGTGATATGCGTCATCAACATGAACGAGTGCATCACAGTTCTCACAACGGGTATAGTAATTCTCGTAACAGTAACGGCAAAGGTTTGTATATTCGTCACCGTAAGCGTCTGAATCAAATATAGTCGCTCCGCATCTGTCACAGGTACAGCAATAACGCTCTACGCAGTCAGCACAGACAACTTGTCCGTTGACCATTGAATAGTCATCATCTATGATTTCATTTCCACAGTGTGAGCAAATTAATTTTTCTTCCATTTTGATTCCTCCATAAAATAATAAGGGACATGGAAAAATCGTGTCCCTTTGTCGTCTAATATTCTTCTGCAAGCAGCATTGTTGAGTGGTCGCCGTCATCAATTATGTAAATCTTTTCGGCAATTGGCTTTTCTGACGGAATAAGATATTCCATTTTGTGTTCGGGATTTTCTGATATGTGTGTGATTTTCTGCATCTCACCAAATGGCTCAAGCTTGAATACCTGCAGGTAGTCCCTTTCAGCAGGTAATTCATCAACGCAGTTCCATAAGAACAGCTGCAATTCCAGAGGAACGGCAGAATCTACACCACAGGTAAGATATCTGTTGTTGTCAAACATTTTTGTATGCTCCTTTCATCCGAAAAGCAAATCAATCAGCATTGACATAATGCCATTGAATTGTTTTGATTCGTTTTTACCGTAAACGCACCAGTTGGCGAAGGATTCGCAGTTGTTAATGAATAGGTTGTACAAATCCTCTCCAAGTCTTTCATAGGCACGGTCAACGGTACGGTCGAAGTCCTGATTTTTGTGATGAACAATCTCCACAGACCTGCCCTGTGAAAATTCTTCCAGTGTGGTAAGAATGATACCATGGGATTTATAGTGGATAACCTGACCTGAACCCACGTAAATGCCGTGATGATAGTAACATCCTTTCCACACTTTGATGTGATTTCCTGATTGCATAAATTGCTCCTTTCGTTTTACTACGTTTATAATATATAAATGAAGATAAAGACATTACGGAATAAATCAGAACAATGAAGTAAAAAGAACAATAACCTCCGGAGGTGCATTACAATGTACGATAACTTTGACAGCGAAATCATTACAGTTGATGAACTTATGGAAATGCTTTACATAGGAAAGAATACTGCATATCAACTTCTGAATAGTGGTGAACTTCGTGCCTTTAAAATAGGTAAGGTCTGGAAGATTCCAAAAGATGCTGTGAGGGAATATATCCTCAACAAAACAAAATCCCATACCGATGAACTTTGAGTCATCGGTATGGGATTAATTTTCTTCTATTCTACTTGTCAAAACGTACAATTTATGATATAATAATTAATAACGGAAACTAAAGGAGGCTGTGTCACATGGGAAAGTATGTAAATCCGGATAATAAAGCGTTTCATCGCATTGTGAAAACAGGAAAGTATGTCGATAAATCGGGCATGATTGAGTTTACAAATAATATAATAAATGACTTGCGTCCGCTTATTTGTTTCAGCAGACCAAGACGATTCGGAAAGTCCATTGCGGCACATATGCTGACGGCATATTACAGCAAGGGGTGCGATTCGAGAGAAATATTCTCGAAACTGAAAATTGCAGGACTGCCGACATTTGAGGATGAATTGAATAAAAATACGGTTATTTATCTTGATATGCAGGAGTTTCGCAGTATTGCACACAATGATGACAAAATGGCAGAAGTTGTATCCTATATGCAGATTGAGATAATCAATGAGTTGCGATGTGTATTTCCAGGTATTCTTGATGAAAATGAAACCGTACTGCCGAGAGCATTGGGTGAAATATATATAAGAACAGGCGAACAATTTATCGTTATCATTGACGAATGGGACTGCCTGTTCCGTGAGGATAAGGAGAATGAAGCAATACAGGAAAAATATGTGAATTTTCTCCGTGGAATGTTCAAGAGTGGTTCTGCTGACGCTTTTATCAAACTCGCCTACATCACAGGAATCCTGCCAATCAAGAAATATGGCACACAGTCAGCACTTAATAATTTTGATGAGTTTACAATGGTTCAACCCTTTAGGTTGGCGGAATATATTGGGTTCACAGAAGAAGAAGTGCAGAATTTATGTAAGCGTTATGATATGGATTTTGACGAATGTAAGCGTTGGTATGACGGATATTCCTTTAATCGTGTGAAGTCTGTTTACAGCCCTAATTCTGTGATTAATGCTATGAATAATGGAGAATTCGGAAGTTACTGGACATCAACCGAAACCTATGAATCACTTTTATTATACATCGACATCAATTATGATAAGGTAAAGGACGCTCTTGCGGAAATGCTGGCTGGCGGTTCTGTGAGAATTGATACCAAAACATTTCAGAATGACATGGTTACCATCAAAACTCGTGATGATGTTTTGACGCTGCTCGTGCATCTTGGTTATCTGGCATACAACGGAGAAGAGCGTTCCGTGTATATTCCGAATAAAGAGGTGCGAGAGGAGTTTCTCCGCACAACAAGAAACAGCAGCAGACCAGAGCTTGCTAATCTTATACAGGAATCCGATAAACTGATTGAAGCAACCCTCCGCATGGATGGAGAGGAAGTTGCAAAACGTATTGAAATGGCACACCAGTATTATGCTAATGCAAAGTTCTATAACAATGAGCAGGCGTTGCGTATGGTAATCATGCTTGCATACGTGAGCCGTGTTGACGATTACTGCGATTTTCAAGAGCTTCCTGGTGGCAAGGGATATGCAGATATATTGTTTTTCCCGAAGAAAAAGTCACGCAAGCCTGCACTTCTCATTGAGTTGAAGTGGAATCATTCTAGCGGCGGAGCAATTGAGCAAATCAAAGAAAAAGGTTACTGCGACGCAATTTTGAATTATGGCGGCGATATCCTTTTAGTTGGTATCAACTACGATGAGAAAGAAAAAGTGCATACTTGCCAGATTGAGAAGTTTGAATATAATCATAGCTGATGGCAATAATACGTTAATCCTCTGATAGATAAGTCTGTCAGCGGATTTTTTATAGTAAAATGGTATTTCATGACAATAATGGGGAGAATGTGTTTTTCTGGTGTTTGTGAATAACAAAAGGTCTGTGTTGATTTAATGTGTATTTTGTTAATGATTTACAAATGTTTTATCATAAAATGCTAAGTTGTAGAAAATGTATTGATTTATTTGCGGGTATTTGGTATAATAAGATAACGTATTAAAGTGGTATTATGATAATATAATGCTAACTAATAATACGATTATTTATAAGGGGAGATTGAATGAAAAGAAAAATATTGAGCGTTTTTCTTTGCTCGGTAATCCTATCGGGGTCAGCGTGTGGATGCAATAATCAAATTGAAACCAGTAATCAAGTATCACCAAGTGAAACAAACATTTCTTCATCTGTTGATACAGGCATACTTAATTCGCTTAATCATATGACATTATGCGGAAAAAGCTTTTCTTTCCCGTGCTTATATGGTGATTTTGATGATGCTTTTACTCTTGGAAATGGATATTATTTTGATGATGTAGGATATACATATTATGAAATGTTTCAAGGCGAAAAGATAGTGGCATCAATTGGAATTGAGGGAGAACAGTCTGAAAATAACAATGATAAGAAAATCGTAATGATGATAGTAGAACGAGAACAGCTCGCAGATCTCACTATAGGTGATATAACGGGAGATTCTGAACAAGCTGACTGGATAAAAATATTTGGAGAGCCTGATAACAAGTCTGATGATGAAAAAAATGGACTCATAGAATATTTAACGGAGAGTATTGATGTGACTATCATTTTTAAAAATGGAAAAGCAAGTGAATTAACACTTGTAATGAAAGGTGAATAAATATGGCAACTGAAAAAGATATTTATAATGAACAAGTCGAAGGAAATAAAGAAGCTACTGAAGGTATGATTGAAAATCTCACTATAGATTTTACACTTTCACAACTTGCAAGTCTTTGCGAAGCAGCTGATCTGACAATTAAATTTACCGAAAATTTCAAAATGCCAGTTACTGATAGTATTTCATACGCACGCGCAACAAGCTCACTTATTTCTGATCTTTACGATTATAAAGTGAAGAAATCTGAAGGTCGCTCTGAAAATTCTTTGAGAGCAGAAAGAGTACAAATTGCTTCGAATATCATGGGTGCATTTGGTACTTTAACAGGAGAAATCGATATTCTCAAACCATTGTCGGCACCACTTACTTATGGAGCGGACTGTTTGCATGCAGGTGCCGAAATTATTCAAAATCGCATAGAATTGCTTGATGAATATGATAAGCTTCTTGATGAAGCTTTAGGATATGATGATATTGATCATCTAAACTCAGATCTCATTGATGCAGACTCTGATGCAAGCTACTATAGGGAAATGTTGTCTGATTTATATGATATACGTACTAAATATCGTGAGGCAGGTGTCAAATACTCTGATTTGGATGCTCAAATTTCCAAACTTGAAGGTATTATAAGTGAATTTGACAACAAGACTAAAAAAATTATTGATAAAGTTGAAGATAAAACAGGTTATCATGCGAACAATTTATCTGATCTTGCTAATCATGTTTCATCAGAAAAGAATAATTCAAATGGTGGAGATTGGACTGATCCAACCACCGATGAAACAAGTGATGATACCAATAATGAATATGAAAACAGTGGAAACACACCACCACCACGTGATCCACTTATCATCGATCTTGGAAAAACAGGTATTGAATTAACAGATGTTAACAATGGTGTTCACTTTGATATTGATAAGAATGGTTTTGCTGAAAAAACTGCATGGACTGATGGTGAAGATGGATTCCTTGTTTTAGACCGAAACGGAAACGGATTTATCGACGACGGCGGTGAATTATTCAGTGATCAAGTTATTATGAAAAACGAAAAGATTTCTATAGATGGCTTCGAAGCTCTCGGGGATCTTGATGACAATAAAGACGAGGTTATCAATAGTGAGGATTCGCAATTCTCTGATTTACGTGTATGGGTAGATGCTAATCGCGATGGTATCTCATCTGACGAAGAACTCAAGACACTTGAGGAACATGGAATTATTTCAATCAGTCTTGAAACAACTGATTCAAAAACTGATAAAAACGATACCGAGTTCATTAAGACATCTTTTGTAACTTTTGCTGATGGTAAGATTAGAGAAATTCAAGAACATTGGTTTGATGTTAAAACACATGATACAGAGGAACGTGATGATGAAGGTGAAAAACTCGTAACCGATTCTGTTGAAGCATTCGGTAATGTGACAAATCTTAGATCTGCAATAGAATCAGATGAAACCGGAACATTGGCGTCTCTTGTTGAGAAATTTAAAAACACAACTGAGCCAGTTGAGAAGCGTATTTTAATAAAGAAAATATTATTCTTTATAACTGGTGCAGATATTATTGATCCGTATAGTCGTGGTGGTGTTATTGATGCACGAGAACTGCATGTCATAGAGCAGTTTATGGGACGAGAATTCATTGGTACTGAGAATACATCTATTCCTAACACAAACGCTGCAGCACTTCTTAAAAATGTTTACTTTAAGATTGAAAATATGTATCTTAACTTACTCAATTTAGAAACCAATGTACAGGATTACATTAACATGATATTTGAAAATATTACAGAGGATGGCAAACATGATTTGGATACTACTATTTTTGTAGCTAAAGTTCTCTCTGATATTCGTCATGGTAAAGATGTAATCAGCATTGTTTATGGTGTTGAATCTTGGCTTTATGAATATGACAAAGCTTATGGAACACAAATTCTTGCAAAAGTCAAATCAGCACTTAACAATGAATTGATAAATAATAAATATATTAATGATGCTATTACTTCCAATATTATTATTGGTAGCAATTTAACCAGCCATTTAAATGGTACAAATAGCAATGAAATCTTTGTGTCACTTGATAACGAAACTGTTGTGAATGCAAGTGGCGGTGATGACTACATATATGGCGGTTCTGGCGATGATGTTATAAATGCTGGAACAGGAGATGATATGATTTTTGGCGGCACTGGCGACGACACAATGAACGGCGGCGACGGCAATGACAGTTACTACATTGACGCAAACCACGGCAATGATGTAATCAGAGATACAAAGGGTGATAACAAGATATACTTCACAGACGGACTCAGCGTTGAGGATTACGAAGCATCAATTAACGCTAAGCTTGGCTTTGTTCTCACAAATAAAGAAACAGGCGAAACTGTTTCACTTCCCGATTTCCTTACTAACCCACTTAACTACAACTTCAATTTTGAAGGCGGTTCAGATACTGAGGAAAGCATTACAAACCGTGAAGTATTTGAAGGCACAGCAGCAGATGATTACATCGAAACAGGCGACGGCTTCAATATTTCCTACGGCGGTGACGGTGATGATACTCTCGCAGGCGGTAAAGATATTGACTTTATGTATGGTGGAAACGGTGATGACCTCGTTCTCGGACGTAATGGTGTAAACGTACTCTTCGGCGAAGAAGGCAACGACACAATCTATGACGGCGACCACGGCTCATACCTCAACGGCGGAAACGGTGATGATATGCTCTATGGCGGCGGCGGTGCCGATGTTCTCGACGGTGGAGCAGGCAATGACTACTTACAGGCTGACCACGGAAATGATACATACATTTTCGGCAAGGGTTATGATACTGATACAATCAATGCATCATCTGACGTAAACACAATCATCATCAAGGGCTACAACACTTCTTCAATGATTAATACAAGAAATGCTCATAATGACCTTATTATCCACTTTGGTTCAGAGGATTCCACAGATTGCCTTATTGTTGACCACTTCTTTGACTACAACAGCAACCGTGATATCAGATTTGAGTTTGATAACGGCACAGTTCTCGGTCAGTATGACATCAAGGCTAAATTTGCACCAATTGAAGGTACAGAAAACAGCGACTGGCTTGGTATTCAGACAAGTGAGGATATTATTTATCGTGGCTATGACGGTCATGACGGTATTGGTGCAGGAAATGGTAACGATACTCTTGACGGTGGTACAGGCAACGACGTTCTCAATGGCGGTAATGGTACTGATACATATATCTTCGCAAAGGGTTATGGTAACGATTCTGTAAACGAATGGGGTACAGATAAGAGCATAATCAAGTTTACTGATATTAATTCCGATGAAGTTACAATTGTTGACCAGTGGGGCAATCTCCTTGTTACTGTAAACGATACAGAGGATACTCTTACTATCAATAGCTTCAAATGGGGACAGAGTACATATTCATTTGAGTTTGCAGACGGTGCAATTGCTTCTGTAAATAAGGATACATTTGAACTTGAATTCAGCAAGCTTCCTGATATTCCTGAAGTAAGCGAAGACGAAATTGCACAGTCCGGTGCTGAACTTCTCACAGAGCTTTATGCAGAGGATTCAGTATCAACTGAACTTGTTGACAACACAATTATCAGCGAAGTAACAGAAAGCACAACAGTAGCAAATGAAACAAATGAAATTGCAGATATGACAAATATTCAGGTAATGGTACTTACCGAAAATATGTCAGCATTTGCAGATGAAGCAAACGTATATGATACAGCAAACATAACAGATACAACTACCGACACAGCATTGAATCAGCTTCTTGTTAATTCAGCAGTATAATAATTACGATATTAAGTGCAATGGTATTACGCCATTGCACTTAATTATGTAAGAGGAGGTAGAAGAATGACAAAAAAGCAAGACAGCGGATTGTCATGCTTTATGATAGTCATGAAATTTCATGGCATTCCAATTACGAAGGAACAGGCGGAAAATCTTTCTGTTCTTGATAAAGAACAGAAAATAAGCGAAATTGAAATTATTCAGTCTGCCAAGGCTTTGAAAATGAAAGCCAAGCTTTGTAAGCTGAATCTGAATAAACTCAAAAGCGTAACGGCTCCAATTATCGCTAAAGATAAAAATAATGAGTTCTTTATAATTGCAAAATCCAAAGAGGACAAATACATGGTTCTTTTTGCAGATAAAACACAGCCTGAAATCAAATCCCGTGAGGAACTTGCAGGAATCTGGGACGGCACAGCAATTCTGATTACCAAGAAGGGTGTTGCCGACAGAGAAGCCATATTCAGCTTCAAATGGTTTATTCCTACAATTCTTAAGTTCAAAAAAGAGTTTATTCAGGTACTGATAGCAGTATTTACAGTTCAGATTTTAGGAATCCTGACTCCTGTAATGACACAGGTCGTTGTTGATAAGGTCCTCGTTCATAGAAGTATGTCAACGCTGAATGTACTTACAATTGGTATTGCCATTGTTTACATATACGAACTGATTCTGGGACTTGCAAAAAACTATGTTTTCACCCATACAACAAACCGAATTGATGTAATGTTAAGTTTTAAGCTGTTCAAGCATCTCTTTGCATTACCGCTGAAATATTTTGAATCACGCAGAGTCGGTGAAACGGTTGCAAGAGTAAGAGAACTTGACAGTATACGAAGCTTTCTTACAGGAACTCCGCTTTCTTCAATGATTGACCTTGTTTTCATTATTGTATATATTGTGGTTCTTTTCTGTTATAATAAAATGCTGACGGTTATTGTTCTTTGTTCAATTCCTGTCTATGCTATACTTTCAGCAATTGTTACACCTCTTTTCAAAAAGCGTCTTGATGAGAAGTTTGAAACAGGAGCGAATACACAGTCATTCCTTGTAGAATCAATCACAGGTGTTCAGACAGTAAAATCCTACGCTCTTGAACCAAAGTTTGAGAAAAAATGGGGAGATTTGCAGTCTGATTATGTAAAGGCAAGCTATAAGACATCAATGGTATCTGCAACAGCAGGCACAACAGGTCAGTTTATTCAGAAAGTGTTTGACCTTTTAATTCTTTTCTTCGGTGCAAAAGCTGTTATGGACGGTAACTTTACAGTAGGACAACTTGTAGCATTCCGTATGCTTTCGGGCAGAGTAAGCGGACCTGTCCTCAGACTTGTACAGCTGTGGCAGGAATATCAGCAGGCAGCACTTTCAGTTAAGCGTATCGGAGATATTTTCAACACAGCTCCCGAACCTATTCTCAATACAAATCAAACAGCGATGCCAAAAATAAAAGGCAGAATAGCATTTGATAAGGTGCATTTCAGATACAATCCACAAGGCGGCGAGGTTATCAAGGGTATGAGCTTTGAAATCGAACCAGATACTATTGTAGGTGTTGTAGGACGAAGCGGTTCTGGTAAAAGTACAATTTCAAAGCTTGTTCAGCGTTTGTATATTCCCGAAGCCGGTAAAATATCCGTTGACGGTATGGATATATCCCTTGTAAATCCTGCTATGTTAAGAAAGCAGATAGGTGTAGTATTACAGGAAAACTTTATGTTCAACGGTACTGTTGCAGAGAATATTTCCATACATTGCCCGACAGCAAGTATGGAACAGATTATTCACTGTGCAAAGATTGCAGGTGCGCATGACTTTATTCTTGAATTGCCCAACGGATATGACACAATTATCGGCGAAAAAGGAATGGGACTTTCAGGTGGACAAAAACAGAGGGTTGCCATTGCAAGAGCAATTCTTAATAATCCCAGAATACTCATATTTGATGAAGCTACATCAGCTCTTGACTATGAATCAGAGAGCATCATTCAGAATAATCTTAAAGAAATCTGCAAGGGCAGAACAGTTCTGATTATTGCCCACAGACTTTCAACTTTAAGAGAAGCACAGAAAATTATGGTTATTGATAAGGGCAGCCTTGTAGAATATGATACCCATGAAAATCTTATGAAGCAAAAGGGCTTGTATTGTCATCTTTATAATCAGCAGCAAAGGGGTGATGTAGATGGATAATAAGCTTACGGAATACATTCTGAAACACAGTAAGAAACGTGATAAAGAACTGAAATACGACTTTATGCCGTCACTCCTTGAAATCATTGAAAGACCTGCTCATAAAGCAGGAACAGTAATAATATTAAGCGTATTTTCAATGCTGATTATTGCAGTAATATGGGCTTGTTGTTCGAAAATTGATGTAGTTGTAACATCCAGCGGAACAATTCAGCCTGTGGGTAATATAAGCTCATTGAACTCCTATGCAAGCGGAACGATAAAGGCTATAAATGTTGAAGAAGGTTCATATGTCGAAGCAGGCGATGTGCTGATTGAACTTGACACTCAAAGTCTTGATATTGATGTTGATACACTACGGAATCAGAAAAAAGTTCTTGACGCACAGAAGAAAATTTATTCTATGATAATAAATAATGAGGATATTTCCGATATTGATGTGACACAATATGAACTTAATTTACAGCCGTATATCAGTACAATTATTAATACAGACCTTGCATATCACAATAATCTCAGTACACTTGAAAGTGTTAAGGAAAATGCAGGACTTAACAGAGATATAGCTAAAATCAAGCTGGAAGAATACAGAGTAAATGATATGATTTCACAGGCTGAATATGATGCACAGAATCTTGTTGTAAAGCAAGCTGAAAACGAATATATACAGGCAGAAACAAATCTGCTGAAAGCACAGATATCATACAGCGAGCAAATAAACGCAAGCCTTTCGGAAATAAACGGTTCTCTGAGTCAGATTGAGGCACAGATTGAAAAATATCAGCTTTCAATTGAATATCAGAAAATCACAGCTCCTGTAAACGGATACATAAACAGCATTTCTGTGAATAATATAGGCGAAACCGTAACCTCGGCACAGCAGGTTATAACTATCGTTCCTGCCGATACTCCCGTTGAAATGGTATGTTATGTTAAAAATATGGATATTGCTGAAATTGAAGTTGGAATGGATGCAGAAATCAAGCTTGAAGCTTATCCCTACAACAAATACGGAACTGTAAAAGGAACGGTAAAATATATCAGTCCCAGTTCCTTCAACAGCGAACAAATGGGCAGCGTTTATCTTGTAAAGCTCGACATAGACAACACTAATGAAAGAATAGAAGTTATGTCGGGACTTTCTGGTGCAGTTGAAGTCAAAATTGACAAACGCAGCGTTATGAGTTATTTCCTTGATCCTATTATTAAGGGATTTGGGGAGAGCTTAAAAGAGAGATAAAAATATTGTTGTTTAAATCAGTGCGTAACGTAGCGATAAATCGTTATGCACTGATTTTTTATTTGCTGATAATATAATATTGAGTCTAAAATACATCAATAAAAGCCAAAAATCGGTCTTTGTCAGATATCAAATTAAATCACGATAATTCTAAACAAATAAGTAAACACAATAATAAAGCCATAAGGCAAATAATAATTTTACAGGAGATTCGGCAATGTCGAATCTCTTTTTTTACATGGTATAAGGTAATACGAAAACCTTATACCTGCAGAAAGATATGCCAATATAAGAATAATTATAATTGACATAATAATACAGTAGTATATTATAAATGATTATATATTTTATAACCGAGTGAAAGGGGATAATACTATGTCTAAAAGAGCAGAATCTGAAAAGAAATCAGTAACTAAATCTTTAAAAGTTTCAATTGATATGGGAAAGAAGATTGAAAGTAAAGCCAAGAGTAAGAATATGAATTTCAGTCAATATATGATTGATTGTGCGTTACATAATGAAAACTGCATAACACCGGAAGTATTATGCAGACTTGAGAACATTATTGAACTGTGTACCTTATATTGTGATAACGAAACTGTAAAAGAAATTATAAGAAAGGAAGCAAATGAGTTATGGGATTGCTTAAAATGATAGTTAAAAATGATGCGGGAAAAGAATACTTGAAAAATGCTGTAAATTACATCGTGGATAATACTGACGCTTGTTTTTATAGCGGAATAAACATCTGTCCTGAAAAGGCTTATAAGCAAATGAGAAGCGTGAAGAAATACTTCGGAAAAACAAGCGGTAATCAGCTTGTTCATTTTGTTGTTTGCTTTGATAAAGATGTAATACAGCTATCTACGGCAGTTGAGTATGCACATAAGATAGCAGAATATTACAAATCAAGATATCAGATACTATATGCCGTTCATCAGGAATTACGTTGTGCTGAATCAGGATATGGCAAATCACTCTATCACGTACATATCGTAATGAACTCCGTCAGTTTTGTTGACGGAAAGATGTTTGCCGACAATAAAAAGGATATTGGAAGATTTATGAAGCATATTTTAAAGGTAACAGGGGATGAGTGGTGGAGATTATACTTTGAAAGGAAATGAGATTTCAAAAATCCCACTGATTGAGGTAAAACTCTTTCAGTGGGATTTTTTGACGGTCATTTTCCGTTTTTTGGATAAGGCTCTTTCTGATTTGTGATACCAAGCAGATAATCGACACTAGTGTTGTAGTACTCTGCGAGAAAAATCAGCGATTCAAGCGGAATTTCAGTTGTATGTGATTCATAACGGGAGTATGTCTGCTGCGAGCATTTTAGTAATTTAGCTATTTCAGCCTGCGACATATCGTTATCTTCTCTTAAATCCCGAATACGTAAACGTAATTCCATAGTGCTATCACCTCGGATTAAGTATACCATATTCAGAAAATGCGTATTGACTTTTACTCATAAAATGAGTAAAATGTGATGTGTGCATTGTTTCGAAACAAAAAATCCGAACTTCATAACAGTTCGGATTCCTAAAATTCGATATTTTACGAAAAGTCATAGGAGAACTCACAATATTCAATTTTCAAGTTACTATAAGGGTTCAGACAGCAAATGCAAGGCGATTCATATATTCTGCTTTCTGTTCAAATGAAGAATGGACATAGAGATTTAGCGTGATTTCAACGGTACTATGTCCAAGAATTTCAGATAATGCCTTTATATCAAAGCCAAGTTTTACACAATATGAAGCGAATTGATGCCTGATTGAGTGAAAAGGAATTGACGGTAAATTTCCGTTTTTTAATATCTTGGCAAATCGATATTGCATTACTCTTGGCTCAACAGGTTTTTCATCGCCTGAAAGTATGTAATCATCATCGGAAGTCTTAAATTTTGATAACAGCTCAATCACGCAATCCGGAATGGGAATAGTACGTTTTGACGTTTCGCTTTTAGGTTCTGTAATAATAAGCTTCGTCTTACTATTGCCATTTTTTGTCTGTATACGCTGAATTGTCTTGTTTACGGTCAGAGTTTTAAGGTCAAGGTTAAGGTCTTTCCACTGTAATGCACATAGTTCACCGATGCGTAATCCTGTCATTCTGGCAAGGATTATTCCCATTGAGGTATTATTCTGATTTGCTCTTAAAATTGTCATAAGCTGATTTTCTTCGTTATTTGACAGTAGCCTTACGTTTGATTTCTGCTTTTTAGGCATAACAATATCATCCATAACATTAGGAGTATGATATTTTCTGGAAGCAAACTTGAATACAGACTTCATAAGAATGAGAATATCCGATATATAGCGGTTTGATAAACCTTTATCCTGCTTGTCACTAATAAATTGATAAACAGTTGCCTGGTCGATGTCACATATCCTTGATTCACCGAAATACGGCAGAATATGCTTTTCTACTTTAAGAGTATAATTAGCTGCTGTAGATTCTTTAATGTGATAGGCTATCGATTGAAACCACTCTGCATATGCAGAGCTAAAAGAAATGTCACTTTGTTGGGATTTATTCATTAATTTCCTGTATTTTGCTATCTTTTCAATCACTTCTTCTTTAGTTTTACCAAAGAATGCCTTGTATTTCCTGCTCCTATCAGAACTATAAACTGGAATTCTCCCCTCATATCTTCCGTCTTTTCGTTTGTAAATATTTTTATTCATTTTTCCTCCGTTTTTTAACACTCACTTGACATCACTATAAATAATGTGCATTTTTTATGATTTTTTTGTTATTATTAGTTGACAAATGTCATAATGAGTGATATAATAATCATATGGTCGAAATATGCGTGTATATCATTATATATGATTTTATATATTCTTGCAAAACGACCTATGTTTATATGACTTTTCGTAAAATATCGAATTTTGTGACAAAATTAAAAGGCGACATAGCAATTACCAGTATTTCAGGTTGCTATGTCGTTGTGTTTTGTGAAAATATTGATATTTATTAAAAATGTTTTGGGAGTAATAAATGTACGCTAAATATTTTAAAAGAATCTTCGACGTTGTACTTTCGCTTACGGCGTTAGTGCTATTATCTCCTGTTCTGTTAGTGCTAATAGTACTAGGAGCGATAAATATGAAAGGCAATCCGTTCTTTACACAGCTCCGTCCCGGAAAAAATGAGAAGATATTCAGACTTGTAAAGTTTCGTACAATGACCAATCAGAAGGATAAAGACGGAAATCTTCTGCCGGACGATAAGCGTCTTACTAAATATGGTAAGCTCCTCAGAAGTACATCACTTGATGAGCTCCCAGAGGTCATTAACATACTTAAGGGAGATATGTCAATTGTGGGACCAAGACCGTTGCTTGTTCAATATCTTACAAGATATAACGAGGAACAAAAGCACAGACATGATGTTCGTCCAGGTTTAACAGGTTGGGCACAAGTGAACGGCAGAAATGTGGTTACCTGGGAAGATAAGTTTGAAATGGATGTATGGTATACAAGAAATATTTCATTTAAAACAGATGTGAAGATAATTCTTGCTACTGTTAAATGCGTACTTAAGAGAAGCGGTATTAGCTCGGAAACATCATCAACAATGGAAGAATTTATGGGAAGTGAAATAATAACATAAGGGGTAAAAGATGAAACAACTATTAATTATCGGAGCAAGCGGACACGGAAAAGCAGTAGCAGATATTGCGAAATTGAACGGATATGAAAATATACTTTTTTTTGATGATAATGAGAATGTAAAAGAATGTGGTAAATATCCTGTAGTAGGTAAATCATCAGATGCTAACGCTTATGAAGGCGATGTAATAGTTGCGATTGGAAATGCAGAGATAAGGGAAAAACTGCATAAATTATACGCTGAAAGGAATAAACCGATATTGATTCATCCGTCGGCAGTAGTAGCAGATACCGTTTCTATATCAGAGGGAACAGTTGTTATGGCAGGTGTTGTCTTGAATTCCGATGCTGTAATCGGTAAGGGGTGTATAATTAATACTTGTTCATCAGTAGACCATGATTGTCACATAGGCGACTATGTTCATATATCGGTTGGTGTTCATATAGCAGGTACTGTTAATATTGGTGAAAAAACATGGGTTGGCATTGGTGCTTCTGTTAGTAATAATATAGATATTTGTGGTGGCTGTATGATTGGAGCAGGTGCCGTTGTTGTGAAAAATATTGAAGTGAAGGGAACTTATGTTGGGGTTCCGGCGAGGATGGTAAAATAAGGTGTGTTTATGGATATAGTTATAATAGCGCATTTCATAACTGAATTTGTTAAAGATGGTACAAGTCGTTTTGTGTTTCTTGCAGAACAACTTAGTCAATCTCATAATGTCGAAATCGTTACATCCAAATTCGATCATATATCAAAGAAGCAGAGAATGACACAAGAATATGATTTGAAAACAAAAATTACACTTTTGGATGAACCTACCTATAAGAAAAATGTTTGTCTTCAACGGTTTGTTAGCCATAAATCATTTGGGAAAAAAGTAAAGAAGTATTTAGAAGCAAGGAAAAAGCCAGACATAATATATTGTGCGGTTCCTTCTTTGGATTGTGCTTACTACGCTACTAAATACACCCAAAAACATAATGTGAAATTCATTATTGATGTACAGGATTTATGGCCAGAAGCTTTTAAAATGGTTTTTAGGCTTTCGCTCATAAGTGATTTGGCTTTTTATCCAATGATGCGAAAAGCAAATTATATCTATTCATGTGCGGACAAAATTGTTGGTGTTTCTGAAACGTATTGTAAGCGTGCTGCGGCAGTCAACCGAAAAAATGCAGAGTGTATTCCTGTATTTTTGGGAACAAAATTAGATCTGTTTGATCAATATGTATTAGAAAATAGAGTACAACGCACTGATAATAACTTTGTTATAGGTTATTGTGGCACATTAGGACACAGTTACGATATTAAGTGCGTGTTGGATGCAATGATTCAATTGCGTAATCATGGATATAAGGATATATCTTTTTGGATTATGGGCGATGGTCCTTTGAGAAAAGAATTCGAAACATATGCCATAGAAAATCAATTGGATGTATTTTTTTATGGAAGAGTTCCATATCCCAAGATGTGTGGATTGATCGCATCTTGTGATGCTTGTATTAACCCAATAAGCAAGTGGGCTACCCAGTCCATAATTAATAAACATGGTGATTATGCTGCAACTAGCCTTCCGGTTATTAATACACAATCAACTTCTGAGTACAGAGTGCTTATTGAAAAATATAAATGTGGAATAAATTGTGAGTGCTCAAACTCAACTGATGTAGCTGAGGCAATTAAATATTTAATTGCCAATAAAGATGTTTGCGTAGCGATGGGGAAAGGGGCTCGCACTTTGTCAGAAGAAAAGTTTGATAGAACTTTTTCGTATAAGGCGATTTACCAATTATTCTGGTAACGAGAGGTGGAATCAATGTCAACATTAAAAGAGCACCAAGCAATATTGATTGAACTGTTGATAGAATTTGACAGAGTGTGCCAAAAGCATAATATTAAATATATATTATTTGCTGGATCGGCATTAGGGGCAGTAAGACATCAAGGATTTATACCATGGGATGATGATTTGGATGTTGCTTTATTGCGAGAAGATTACGATCGATTGATGAAATTAGATCCTGATGAATGGAATAAGACATATTATATGCAATGTGAATATTCTAACCATTGGCCTATTCATTTTTCAAAACTAAGAAAGAACAATACCACGTGTCTTGAAAAATACCATCCTAAAGATAAGGAGATACATCAGGGAATTTATATTGATATTTTTCCAATAGATAATGCATCCGATAAGCCATTTGTGAGAAAAATACAATTTTATGCATCTAAAATAGTGCAAGCTAAATCCTTTTTTAAGAGAGGGTATGAAACTGCTTCAATTGTTAAAAAAGGTGTAATGCTTTTATCAAGTGTGTTGCCTCTAAAACCGTTTTTGAAAATAGTGAAGATGAGTCAAAATAAAACTTCACGGTATGTCCATTCCTTTCTAGGCGGGTCGATTAACTTCAAAAAAGGTGTTTTTGAAAGGAGATGGATATCTGATACAATTAATATGCCTTTTGAGTCAATTTCGATACCTGTTTCATTACATTATCATGAGTTACTTACCATGCAATACGGAGACTATATGGTGTTGCCTTCTGCCGAGGAACGACAATGCAAAGTACATGCAATACTTGTAGATACTGATAATGATTATACGGAATACAAAACTTACCGAGATGGGCTGAAATTTGATACGTATACCCGAAGTATAAGGTGAATATCAATTCTAATTATGATTACGTATTGCTCTAATAAGTATCCAACCATTTCGATGGATAAATACATGAAATTCAAGAAAGGAGCGAAGAAGATATTTTGAATTTATTGCAGATCTATATATTAGAGTTAATCTTCGATCTCTCTGATATATATAACCAATGTATCGAAGAAAAAATCAGAAAAGGAGTTTAAAGATGAAGCAAACATTCAAAAAAAGTGTATCGTTTTTGCTAACCTTTGCGATGTTATCAAGCTTTTCTGCAACTATGCCTCTCTCAACGTTTGCAGCAGGTGTCGATTACAATCACAATGCTTCTACAAGCACAGATGAGTACTACAAACTCATCGCTAAAACAGACTGGGACAATGCGCCTGGTATTACAGAATCTGAGATCGTTTTGAATAACGATGCTGGAGATTATCGTCAGGTTATTCACATTATGAAAGCTGACGTGAACAATTCATACGTAAATGTAATTCCAACGTATTCTGAAATGAATACATCTAAATACCAGACAGGCACCATGCTTGATCAGGCTAACTGGATCGACGAAAATATGGACGGTGAAGTTATTGGTACAATGAACTGCTGTTTGTCCTGGTACACTGGCTATCCTGGAGATCGTGTTGGTGAACCTCTTGGCTTTATGATGCTTAACGATGAGATTATGTTTGATCCAGGTAACTGTGGTTATGATTACGGCAATGTAGGATTCCCGACTTGTGTTGTTATCAATAAAGATGTTAATGAAGCAGGCGAGGAAAGACCGATAGATGTTCCAAAGCTTGAAATGGTACAGATTCGTACTTCAGCTGATCTTGACGGTTGGGAAAATACAGTTATTCCGATTTCAAGCGGTTACATTGTAAAAGACGGTGAAAACCAATACAAAGCTACGCATAAAGACAATGATGCGCCCCGTTCTGTAGTAGGTATCACTGCAGACGGACAGGTTGTTATGATGGAGAATGATGGACGTCAATCTCCCTTCTCTGCTGGTATGAATATGTACGATTGTGCAGAAGTTATGATTGCTGCCGGCTGTGTATGGGCTGCGAACTGTGACGGTGGTGGTTCTTCCACTTTTGTTTCTCAGCGTCCTGGCGAAGATTTGAAAGTAAACAATTCTCCTTCCGATGGCGGTCTTCGTCCTTCAACATCAGGTATTTGCTTTATTTCTACAGCACCTGCTGATGGACAATTCTACAAGGCTCATATTTCTGCTGAAAATGAGTATTATACACCGAATTCAAAAGTTCTCTTTGATGCAGTCGGAACTGATATGTCTGGTGCTGTAGTAGAAATCCCTGCAGATGCAGAATGGCAATTGGTTGATGATTCATTTGGTAGCATTGAAGATGGTGTTTTCACTTCCAATGGTAAAGAAGGTATGGCTACCGTACAGCTCGTTTATAACGGCGAAGTGGTTGGCGAAGCTTCAATTACAATAGTGCTTCCTGAGATTGCTTTCAGAAATGAAACCATTGTTATTGGATACGGCGATACTATGGCTTTGCCTATAGATGTAACAACCAATGAAGGTCGAAATACTGTTGTTTATGATTCCGATGATATTGTTTATACTTTATCCGATAAGTCTTTGGGTACAATCGTTGGAGATCAGTTTACAGCTTGTGATGCAAGTAACGGATTGACAGAGGGTATTATTACTGCTGTTATTTGCGGCCAGGAAACAAAGAAAGCTACTGCCAACATTCGTTTTGGCAAGGCATCCGAAATAATCTATGATTTTGAGGATGGTGAGCTTCCTGTAGATACATCAAACACTGGTAACATCGGTGGCGATGATGCTGAAGATACAGGTGAATATATATACGGTTGGCATATTGCTGATACCCGAAAGAACGGATATTACGCATATAGATATTATGCAAAGAAATCATATACCCCTGTAGGTCTTGATATTCCTACTGAACTGAAATTGGTGGATAAAAACACTGGCATGGTCAGAAACGGCAATTATGCTATGAGTGTAAACATTGACTGGACCAATGTTACCGCATCCTGTCATGGTCAGATGGATTTGGCTCTTCCAGAATCCTTGGATTTGACTGACGCAACTAGCGTTGGTTTCTGGCTCTATATTCCTGCAGAGTTGGTCACTGCTTCCATGCAGGTGAGCGCTGGCTTCAAAGGTGGTCGTGTTGACTACAAGTTGCCTGATGTTTTAAGTAAGGATACTGGTATTGATAATGGCGGTTGGTATTATTTTAGCTGGGATGTTCTGGATACTTACAAATCCTTGGAGTATATACAGATTAACAGCCATTATACCGCAGGTGTAGGCAATTATAACTACTACCAGGATGTTACTTATTATATTGATGATCTGACTGTAGACTATTCTGATGCAACAATTGATCGTGAGAATCCATATTTCACAAGTATGACCATAGCTGATGAGTATACGAACGGTGTAGAGGTTTCTGGACAGACTATTAACACTAACACTATTACGCTGATGGCACAGGCTTGCGAAAATACAACCAAGGCAAATGCTACTGGTCTGAATCTTAATTCAGTGAAACTGTACGTTGACGGTGTACTTAGCAATGCAGACATTTCTATGGCTAATAACGGTACAATAACTGTTTCAAATCTGTATTTGAATGACGGTGTTCATACGCTCGCTATGGAAATCAGCGACATTCAGGGCAATGTTGGTAATATTGCTCGTAAAGTTACTGTAAATACAGATAAGAGCGATGTCCGTTTGGAAGTGTCTGATCCCAATGCAACTTTGTTGCCTACTGGTTCTATCTATTGGCTCAATCTTGTTGCCGATAACCTTTCCTCCATAAGCTCTGTTACTACTACCATCAATCTTGATTACGTCAACGATTGGGAACTGGAAGGTATGGAAGTTGCTTATGGTTTCAAGGCTGAATATTTTATCAATAATCATAATGATGCAGTCATTACCTTTACTCGTACTGGAACGGAGGTTTCTGATACAACCATCCTTGCGAAGCTGCCCGTTCGCATCTGGATGGCAAAGGGATGGATGAATGACAGCGGAATCCGTAAGGATTATATTTCCGATGATCCAGCTAAACAGGATAAATATTGGATTCTGACTCCTCATGCTATGTGGTATTCCGATGGTACAAGAGACTATAGATTAGTTGTTAGCGCTGAAGCTGGTGTTGTTACTTACGTTGATGGAACTACTACCACTTTCTCTGCAAATGAGACAGTTCTTCAGACAGAAATGAATCGCTATTATACTAACGCAGACAGACAGAACAAGTGGAGTTTCCATATTTGTACTCCTGGAGATGCACAGAGCAAGGCACCGACATGTACAGAAAACGGATATGAAAATCGTGTATTCTGTGTTGGATGTTCATGTGGTTCTGTTGAAAATCTTGGAACTGAATGCGACAACCATAATGGTTGTGGTTCTGTAATAGATTGGGGTACTACAATTCCTGCAATGGGACATGAGTACGTAATTAATGTTGATAGTAAGCTCACTTGTGTGAATGGCGGTGAGCTGTTCAGTGGTGTTTACACAGACGGTAAGACTTACCTTGACGGTGTTTTGATTGAAGACGGTTGGAATGCTGATAATACTGCCTACTATGTTAATGGTGTTAAGCTTGTCGGTTCTCACTTAATTGATGGTAAGATGTGTACCTTTGATGCAAACGGCGTATATCTTCCTGATTACATCTACGATGGCTGGTATGAGATTGACGAAACCGTGATGTATTTTGTAAATAATAAGCAGCTCACTGGCTACCAGAAATTAGACACTAAGCCATATTACTTTGACGAAGATGGCAAGGGCTATGAGGGTGAATACACCATCGACGGTAAGGCTTGTCTCTTTGACAATGGTTTGTTTGTTTCTTGTGAAGACGAAACCGTAATCGAAGCAGGTTGGTGCGGTGCAGAGTGGAACAAAAAAGGGCTACATGCTGTAGAATATATGGTTTATAGCAACGCATCTATTCGTATTACCGGTAGTGGTGATATGATGAATGTGACAGAGGTTGGTGTTGTGCCGTGGTCAGCACACGTTAAAACTTTCCTTAAGACAATCTTTATTGGTAAGGATATTACGAGAATCGGTAACCATGCTTTTAGAAACTGTTTTGTAGCTACCTCGGTTGTCTTTGATGAAAATAGCTCCCTAAACTACATTGGAATGCGTGCATTTTATAATATGAGAGCACTAAAGTGCATAGTTCTCCCAGATTCTGTTGAAACATTACGCCGACATGCATTTGGACAGACTTATGGTTTAAAGTACATCTATCTTCCTATGAGTTTAATTAACATTGAAAAGGATGCTTTCTACGCATATAAAGAAGGATTGGTTCTTGAGGTTGAAGCGGGCAGTGTTGCTGAATCTTATGCTCAAACTTACGGCATTCCTTACAAAAATCCTGTAGTTGTACTGAAGAATGGTATCTATCAGGAGGAAGGCAAGACTTATTACTACGTAGATGGTGTTCGTACTGGCGTGGGTCTTGTTAAGATTGATGGTTATTACTACTATGCTTCTACTGGTGGTGTCTGCAAGACCGGTAAGTACTGGGTAAGCAGAACCAACGATTTACTCAAGGCTGGTTACTACTTCTTTAACGAAGATGGTAAGATGGACATCAAGAATGGCGTATACGCTGAAGACGGTGCTGTTTACTACTATGTTGACGGCGTAAGAACCAGTGCAGGTCTTGTTAATGTTGACGGCTATTATTACTATGCTTCTACCGGCGGTGTATGCAAGACTGGTAAATACTGGGTAAGCAGAACCAACGATCTGCTCAACGCTGGTTACTACTTCTTTAATGAAGACGGTAAGATGGATATTAAGAATGGTGTGTATGTAGAAGATGATGGTATTTTCTACTATGTAGATGGTGTCCGCACTAATGCAGGACTTGTATTATTTGACGGTAACTATTATTATGCTAGTTCTGGCGGTGCTTGTAAGACTGGTAAGTATTGGGTAAGCAGAGCTAACGAACTGATGCCTGCTGGTTATTACTCATTTGATGCTGAAACAGGAAAGATGATTTTCTGATTCGTATATATAAAGAATATGAAATAAAAAATCCCCCGAATCTGATTACAAATGCGAATTTGGAGTCGGGTTTGGGGGAATATCATTTAGGTATACAGATATATGAGAATTCAAGTGTTAATTGCAACAATGAAACAACAAGATCATTCATTGTTGGAAAAGATGAATATTCAAACGGATGCAATTGTTGGAAATCAGTGCGAAAGGAATGAAGTCGAGCACTTTGATTATCGAGGATACGACATTGCTTGGTATTCTTTTCACGAGCGTGGCGTTGGATTAAATAGAAATAATGCTCTTATGAGGGCAGATGCAGATATTGTGTTATTTGCCGATGACGACATGGTATACGTGGAATCTTATCCTGAAATTGTAAAAAAAGCATTTGAAGAGCTTCCTAATGCAGATATTATTGTTTTTGATCTGAAGTATCCGCACGGAGGGAGAGCACCTATAACTAAAATTCGACGCTTAAACAAAAGACATTGTATGAGATTTGGCACTGCTCGCATAGCGGCTAGGTTACCTCAAATTCATCTTAACGGTGTTAATTTTAATTTGTACTTTGGTGGAGGTGCAAAATATAGTAGCGGTGAAGATACACTGTTTTTGAATGACTGTCTTAATAGAAAACTTAAAATTTTCTCGTATCCGGTAGTGATTGCACAATTGCACAACGAGAGAGAATCGACTTGGTTTCAAGGATATAATGAAAAATTTTTCTTTGATAAAGGTGTTCTTTATTATTTATTAAATAGAAAACTAGGCGGATTATTTGCAGGGTATCATTGCATTAAGCATTGCAAAAAATATAAAACATACGGTTTGTTAAATGCATGGAAGCAGATGTATCGAGGGTTTCGGTATGCAAAAACAAATCGAGTGTAAAGGTGAGTGGAAGCGTGAAGTTTTCAGTAATAATACCTGCTTATAATGCAGCGTTATATATAAAAAATTCCATTGATAGTATATTAAATCAGACTTTTAGTGATTTTGAAATACTGGTAGTAGACGATGGTTCGATAGATGATACAGAAAAAATAGTTAATATTATCAAGGATGAAAGAATTCGGTATATCAGGCAGTCAAATGGTGGTGTTTCTTCAGCAAGAAATACCGGAATACGTAATGCAAGGGGAGAGTATGTTTGCTTCCTTGATGCAGATGATTTGTGGAAGCCAAATCATCTAGAGGTGGTTTTGAATTTAATCAATAAATATCCCGGTGCATCTGTTTTTTTAACTGGTTACGAGATACTTTTACATGATGGAAAATCCGTTATTAGGGTTTGGCCGGGCGTGGAGAACGATTTGCAAATAGATAATGTGTTTAAGTATATTTTTAAGTATGGATATTTTATTTCTACAAATAGCATTTCTTGTAAAAGAGACTCATTTGATGTGGTCGGAGTGTTTGAAGTCGGGGTAAAGAATGGTGAGGATGATGATATGTGGTATCGTTTATTCGCATACTATTCCGCTGCTGTTTCAAGCATGGTGACAACCATCTATATACGGGAAAACAGTAGCGCAACTGCTACAAGAGTCTTTACCAACAATTGGCCTTTCCTTGGTCGCGTAAATACCATCATGGCATCGTCCGAAGTCTCTGAAGAAAGGAAGGCATATTTGAAGAGATTGTTAGAGCAACGTAAGTTGTCTTTTGTACGTTATTGTATCGTGAGCGGGGATAAAAAGACCGCTTGGATGCATATGAGGAAAATTGACACGTGTTTAATCAAAAAAAGAAAATACATTGAAACGCTTGTCGCATTAATTATTCCTAGTGCTATATCAAATTATTTCGTTTCAAAACGAGACAAACAGTACTATGGCACTTGATGTACATTATGATTTAATCCATTCGGAGGAATAAAAATTGAAAATACGAATACCCAAATTGACATCGGAATATTTTTGGAGATTTATGTTGGCATTATATTGGGGTAAGGATATCATTTTTAGTTATGTGAGAGCAATTATTTTGCGTATACCATATATAAAATATACAGCAGACTATATTCTACCGATTTTAATGTTTATATGTTTCGTCCTTGCATTTAAATATTTTGTTAGAAGCGTAGCTTGGCAGGATATAATATTCGCTGGTTCTGTTGCAATAATATATTTGTTGAATATTTTGATTTATCCTGAAAATGAAGAACTTGGTGCTATAGCTGGATCATTTTTCTTGTCTGTTTTTCCGTTATATTTTATTGGACTAAGATTAGATATATCGAAACATTTTCAAACAATATACATAATGTCAATCGTTAATATATTAGCTTTTGCGGTATATTATCTGGTCTTTAGTGATGGCTCATTTGAGACATCTTCAATAACGTATGCAAGTTTTATGGGACGGGCATACATTTTGTTACCACAAGTATTGGTTGTATTTGAGGGGATTTTAAACAAGAGAAATATCGTCAATGTTATAACTGGAGTAATTGGATTTGTATTACTTCTTATGTGTGGTAATCGTGGTTCGGTTCTGCTGTTTTTGGTGTTTATTGCAATTTATCTTCTCTTTAATACTAAAAGGGAAAGACGAGCATTAGTATGTATTGGGACATTTTCAGTCGTTGGCCTTATGGTTTATTATTATGAAGTGGTGTTTGCAGCGTTCATTATGATTTTTAGCAAATTCGGCTTAAGCATTCGTATATTTGAACGCTTATCTGATGGAACTTTCCTTGAAAGTAATGGACGCAATTTAATAATAAAAAAATTGATTGTTGCTATAAGGGAGAATCCGATATTGGGTTACGGTTTATGTTCAGATAGAACAATAACTGGAAGTTATGCTCACAATTATGTATTTGAACTGTGGACCGCTTTTGGCGTAATTGTTGGTTCTGCTATAATAATAACCACGCTGGTTATCATTATCAAAGCATGGATAAAATTATCTGATAAAATTCAAAGAGGCTTTTTATTAGTATTAACATGTTCCGGATTTTTAAAGTTATTCCTTTCAAGCTCATTCTTGTATGAAGGACTATTTTTCTTGATTTTAGGTTATTGTGTCAATCAGATTAGATTTAATGAAGTTGGTACAGTTGTTTGCGGAAAAGTAAAAAATGAAAATTTGTGATGTTTTATTTAATTATGTTTGTTATGAACATATGGAGTGTGATCAGGTAGCGTCTATAAATTTGATAGGTAACTAAAGATACAGGAGTGCCATGAGAAAGGAAATATATGAATAAACTGTTTAAAAAAGCAATTATCAAGATAACAGCACCACTTTATAACAAAAAATATAGAAGATATAATCATCAGTCAGATGTTACGTTTATTTCTCAAAATTGTGTTGGTGGCGTTATTTACCATATGCTTGGCTTGCAATTTTCTTCACCGACAGTCAATATGTTCATTGAAGATGAGAATTTCGTAAAGTTGGTCGAAAATCCTCACCACTACTTTTCTGTAGATGCAAAACCGTATAATGACTGTTACGTTGATAAGGTGGGAGATGACGAATTAGTATATCCTGTTATACAAGTGGACGATATTTTTCTTTGTTGTATGCATTATGAAAACTGTCAAGAGGCTGTGGAAGCATGGAACAAACGTCGATTGCGCGTGAATTATGACAAGATATTTGTGATTTCGTGTAGTTGGAATTTGCACGAACGAGAGGATTTGGTTAAAAGAGTGATTGATGTGACATATCCCAAGGTAATCTTTACGACAGAAGAATTTAACTATCCGCAGTGCGTAAAATTGCAGGGAACAGTTTGGAAAAAAGATCTACGAGGTGCAGTTAAACCTAATTTGACCAGTTTCAAAGGACTTAACGGAAAAAGATATTTTACCGATGAATTTGATTTTGTGAAATGGATCAATACGTGATTTTACATACAGCGAAAGAGGTAACATTATGAAAATATGTGATGTGGTTTTAAATTCTGTTTGGAATGATCCACGTGTTACAAAGCAAGTTGCTGAATATACTAAGGCTGGATTTGAGGTTGTATGCGTAGGAATGAAATATAAAAATTTCAATCAAGAAAAGATTGATGTTATGCCGTGTAAGGTAGTTATGCTGGAACGAGATGGAACTTGTGGTGGCAAGCAAAACAGTATTATAAAGAAAATATTGCGCGAAAAATACCGAATTGACGCAGTTGTAAACGCAATAGTCGCAGAAAAACCTGATGTGATACACGCAAATGATCTGGATGCATTAATACCAGCATATAAAGCGATGAAAAAATTAAAGTGTACTTTGATTTACGATTCTCATGAGATTTGTTGCGAAACCAGATATTATGATAAATATTGGATCTACAACCAGTATATGAAGCATACCGAGCGACGCATTGTGAAAAAATGTGACAAAATGATATGCGTTAGCCATGCCGCGGCAGAATATTTTCAAGAGGAATTCAAAATAGAGAAGCCTCTTGTTATCACCAATTGCATTATGAAAGAAAACGTGCTGACAGAGTATCCGGCCAAAAATGAAGGATTTGAAGTTCTAAATCACGGAATTCTTCACGATTCACGCGGTTTGGAGATGATGAGAGATAGTTGTCGTTTTTTTGAAGAGTATCCTGAAATAAAAATGGCAGCACGAGGATATGGTGGAATTGAAAAAAAGTTAAAAGAAGAAGTTGCTACTGAAAAGCTTGAAAACTTTATTTTTTATTCGCCAGTTGATCCGAATATGCTTATTCCTGAAGCGGCACGTTCCCATGTTGGTGTGGCGGTTACATTACCTGTGTGCTTAAATTTTAAGTTATCTGTATCTAATCGTTTGTTCGAATATGCAGCGGCAGGTATACCTGTGATTATGTCAGATATTCCCGAACATCGTTATCTTAATGATCAATATCATTTTGGAGTTATTATTGAAAATAATGAGCAGAGGGCGTTTGAACAAGCTGTGTTACATTTATATAAGGATAAAGAATTTTATAAGCAGTGTCGTTGTAATGCTATAAAACTTGCAACCGATATTTCATGGGAGATGCAGTTTGCCCCTCTTATTGCATATTTAAAGCATATTGGATGTGAAAAAAATGAATAACGGTAATTTTGGAAAAATCAATCAGGTTAAGTACGGTGCCATTTTGTCGTACATTCTAATTGCTGCAAACTCCCTTCAAGGCATCTTTATGGCTCCGTATATTCTTTCCAAAATTGGCGAAGGGGATTACGGAGTATATAAAACAATTTCAGCATTTTCTGCCACCATCATGGTTATGGATTTGGGCATCGGCACAACTGTTATGCGGTATACAGCAAAATTCCGTGCAGAAAAGAAGAACAAGGATATTTCAAATTTTGCAGCATTGGGTTTGATTGAAGCTGCTATCATGGCAGTTTTAGTCATCATCATTTCTATAGGAATCTATTTTTATTTGCCCATTTTTTACGAAGAGTCTTTTACTGATACGGAAATTTCTTTGGCAAAAACACTGTTTTTGATTTTATCCGTGAACATAGTACTTGTAATCATTGAAAATGTATTAAACGGTGTGATTACAGGATGCAACCATTTCATCTTTGCAAATGGCACAAAATTGGTGCTTCTCTTGCTTCGTATAGGTGCCAACATTGCACTGTTGCAAAAATGGAATAGTGCGGTTGTTTTGGTGAGCATCACATTAATTTGCTCAATACTCACCATGATTCTGCAACTGTTATACATTCGAAAACAGTTGCACATTTCAATCCGCCTATATCATTGGGATTTTTCGCTGTTCAAAGAGTCTCTCGGCTACACGTTGCTCATGTTTGCCCAAACCATTGCAGTACAATTAAACGGTAATGTTGACAGCATTGTAATCAGCCGCATAATCGGTTCTGCTGCGGTAACTGTATATTCTTTTAGTATTCAGTTATTCAATATGTATGAATCTCTGGCTACTGCGTTTTCAGGCTTAATGCTTCCAAATATATCAAAACGTATTGCAGAAGGTGCTGACAATGCCCAGCTTCAAGAGATCGTAACGAAAGTGGGCAGAATGCAATTTACGATTTTGGGTGCAGCATTGGCAGGGTTCATTTGTTTGGGAAAAGAATTCATTGCATTGTGGCTGGGTGAAGGCTTTGAAGACGTATACTATTTGTCTTTGCTTATGATTATCCCTGTAACGTTCACCCTAGTGCAAAACGTGTGTCTTTCCATTCTACGTGCCAAAAACATGATGAACTTTAGAACAGGTAGTTTGATCTGTACAACCTTGTTAAATTTACTGTTAACAATTATCGGAACCAAGCTCTACGGATATTACGCCGCAGCAATCGGTACAGGTTTTTCCGTTGTTTTAGGTAGCATTATTGCAATGAACATTTATTATCACAAACGAATTGGATTTAAAGTATTCAAATTCTATTTTGATGTATTCCGTCGTCTGATTGTTTGTGTATTGTTTCCTACGATTGTGGTAATGATAATCAGCCCTCTCTTTGATCATTCTTGGGTATGGCTACTTTGTAAAATTGCAATATTCTTGATTATTTATGCCGTATTGTTGTGGTCATATGGTTTTAGTTTTCAGGAAAAGTGTTATTTTGGGAAAGGATATAAAAAGCATGAATCAACCTAAAAAAAAGATTGGAATATTGACCTTTCACAGCAGCATTAATAACGGTGCTGTAATACAAGCGTATTCACTCTCAAAAAAAATCAAACAAGAAAACCCGACTTATTCTGTCGAGATTATTGACTATCAAATGCCCACGGTGGTCGAATCCTATCGATATACTATTAGGAAAAGCCTCAAATCATCAAATCCAGTCGTTTTTCTCAAGCGTCTCATGAAATTATTGTTGAATATGGGATACTTGAAAAAAATGAACGAACGAATCAAAGTGTTTGAAAATGTTCGCCATTTTCTTCCTTTGTCATCCTATTCGCTTTTATCCGATACATCAGAAGAATTGTTTGCTCACATAAACAATTCTTATGATGTCATTGTTGTGGGGAGCGATGCAGTTTGGAACTACACGTTAAGAGGTTTTCCAAATGCATATTTCCCGGACACTTCCGTTATTACCAAGAAATTCAGTTACGCCGCCAGTTGTTACGGCATGGATTTTTTGAACATTTCTGAAGAAAAGCGTTTGAAAATAGGTGGAATTTTTAATGATTTTTCATTTTTGGGAGTAAGAGATACCGCTACGGAAGAAATGGTTCAATGGAGTGGCTGTAAAAAAGTACCCGTACACGTATGTGATCCTACTGTGTTTTTAGATGTACAAGATCTGCCGGTTGATGTCTCGTTATTAGAAGAAAAACTGCGCAAAAAAGGGTTTGACTTTAACCGACCGACCATTGGGATAATGGGAAACGAAAAAATGCTGAAAATGGTTCGCAATTTTTTTGGAACGAACTATCAATTGGTTGCATTGTACGTGCCGCTAAAAGGAGTGGATGTCAATCTATATGATCTGACACCGTATGAGTGGGCATATGTATTCCGTTATTTTAAAATGACTTTTACTACCTATTTCCATGGAACTTTATTGTCCCTACGAAACGGAGTTCCAGTACTATGCATTGCACTAAAAACAGATTTTGCTAAAAGTCATACACCTAAAACATTGGATGTATTGATAAGGCTTGGATATGAATCGTGGTATTTTGAAACAGATTATGTCAAACAAAATATAGACGCGATCAAAAAAACAGCCGAAAAAATGTTGGCATTAGATTTAAAATCTGAAATTATTATGCAAATGGATCGGGAAGCACAAAGCTTTTCGCTATTTCAACAAGCATTATCGAAAGCATTGGAGGAATGAAATTTGAAAAACAATGCTGTCTCCTGAGAATAAAAAAGTGCATAGTAAAGCAAGCCATTTCAAAATGGCAAAAAATAATTTAAAGTAGTTATCAGCTGAAATCAGCTACCTCATCTTTGAAGATGTATCCTCGTTGATGAAGGAAGGAAAGACCTTCAGCTTTGGATATAACAACAGAGAGTTCAGTAAGCTTATCAGCAAGATAACCTTTAGCAGAATAAGATTCGCATTTAGAAAGTACGTTCCAGATAGCGGTCAGGAGCGTACGGCATAATGCAATAATAGCTTTCTTATGCTTACGGTGAGCCTTTATTCTGCGATAACGCTCTTTGAATTCAGGATGTTTCTTTGATTTAAACAGTGCGTTGGCAATCTGAACCAGTAATGGTTTCAAATAAGAATCTACATGGGAAATACGTGTGGATTTAACTTTCTGAGCACTGCTGTCATTACGTGGACAATATCCTACCCACGAAACAAGATGCTTTGATGTTCTGAAAACAGACATATCCGGACTGATTTCCGAAAGCAAATGAATTGCTGTCAGGGGTTCTTTGAAAAATCCCGGAACTGTACGCATAAACTCCAGAACTGAGGTGTACGGTTCAGCAAGACGAAAAATTTCTTTATCAAGTTCGAATATACGTTTTTCTTGTTCATCAATAAAATCAAGGCGGATTTTCAGTTTTGTCGCCTAGTCAGGACAGATTGCACCGTCAATAGCAGCCCGAATTTCTTCAATAGGATGCTTACAGAGTTTATGAATTTATGGTGTCACATCAAAAGTTTCACCATGATGTTCAAGGAGCTGCTGAATAATGGAACGTGAAGATTTGCCAAACACGTCTGAAAACACATCATCCAGTTTAAGATTTGATACTGTAAGACAATTGAGTGCACGATTCTTCATGCCTGTAATCTGATAAGTCATTTTCATACGAAAACGCAGAAGATTACGAAAATGACGAATATCAGGCGTAGGAATAAAGCTTGGTTTAATCATGTCACACATAAACAAATCACAAATCCATTTAGCGTCTTTACGGTCGATTTTGTTGCCTTTTTGAGGTTTGGTATATTTAGGATGAGCAAGATTAACCTAAAATGTTTTCTCAAGGACATTAATGACAGGAATACAGTATTTACCTGATGATTCTATACAAACATCAGTACAGGAATATTTAGTAAGCCAATCAGACAATTCCTGCAATTCTTTTGAAAAGGAAGAGAAACGAGCTTGCTTGTATTCTGTACAATTATTGGTGTCAGTAATTCTGATGCAGGCATAAATCCAAGTTTTATGCACATCAAGTCCACAACAGTTCTTACGGAAGATTTTAAATGCCATAGACATACCTCCATATAATTATTAGAGGAAACGGCATTGACTGAATCTCTTTCAAATCGAGTCGATTTGAAAGAACTAAGTTTACGGGCTACTTGTTTGTGCCACTAGTTGATGTCTTAACGGAGAGACAAACTATATGAAAATGCGAGGTTGCCGATATACAGCCCCGCCACTCACCTCCACGGTTTTTGTAGTTGACCGTTTCTCTCAACTACATTATATCAAATATTTATTTTTAACGAAAGCACTTTTTCATGACTGATTGGTGCCTTTCGCAGAAAGGCGGATTATAGAAATGATTAACGTAATCGGACTTGGCTACATAGGGCTTCCCACAGCACTGATAATGGCAGCACACGATGTGGAGATTGTGGGAACCGACTATAACAAAGAGTTAGTTGCCACTCTGAATGCTGGAAAAACCACCTTTAAAGAAGAAGGCCTTGATGAACTTTTTGAAACGGCTTTCAGTAATGGAATTCAATTTACCACGGAATATCAAGTAACGGACACTTATATCGTCTCCGTTCCCACGCCCTACGATAGGTTCAGCAAAAAGGTTGATGCTTGCTATGTGGTTTCTGCCGTTAAATCCATTATGGAGGTATGTCCAAAAGGTGCTACGGTTGTAATCGAATCTACGGTTTCTCCTGGAACCATTCATAAACATGTGCGTCCCGTTATTGAGGGAAACGGGTTTGTAATTGGAAAGGACATCCACCTTGTTCACGCACCGGAACGTATTATTCCTGGAAACATGGTATACGAATTGATACATAACAACCGTACGATCGGTGCCGACGATCCAACGATTGGAGAAAAGATCAAGAACTTATATGCATCTTTCTGTCAAGGAGAAATTGTGGTTACGGACATCCGAACTGCAGAAATGACGAAGGTCGTGGAAAACACGTTCCGTGCTGTTAATATTGCATTTGCTAATGAATTGGCAAAGATCTGTCGTCACGACAATATGGATGTTTATGAGATTATTCGCATTTGCAATATGCATCCTCGTGTAAATATACTTCAACCTGGTCCTGGTGTTGGTGGACATTGTATTTCTGTAGATCCATGGTTCCTTGTAGGAGATTACCCAAGTCTTGCAAAAGTGATAGACGAATCTATGAAAACTAATGATGGTATGCCGGATTTTGTATTAAACCGTATTTATGAGATAATGAAGGAAAACAAAATCACAGATTTCAATCGTGTTGGGTTGTACGGATTATCTTATAAGGAAAATGTAGATGATCCTAGAGAATCACCTACTATTCAACTTTTGGAAAGTCAGTCGAGACATTTGGCGTCTCCGATTAAGTCTTATGACCCTTATTTCGATACAGATATTGTGCCGAATCAGTATCATGACTTTGACAAGTTCTTGGAAGATACCGATCTTGTAGTAATCATGGTAAATCACAAACAAATCAAGGATAGCATCGACAAGCTCAAAGGAAAGATTGTACTTGATACACGTAAGTGCTGTGATCTTCCTGGTACATATAGATTGTAATTTCTGAAAGGAAGTTATATTATGAAAACAGTCATGCTCGTTTTCGGTACGCGTCCCGAAGCGATTAAAATGTGTCCTCTTGTAAACGAATTGAAAACAAGAGGAAATTTCAAAACAATTGTATGTGTAACAGGTCAGCACAGACAGATGTTAGATATGGTTCTTGACACATTCCATGTTGTGCCTGATTACGATCTGTCGATTATGAAGACGGGTCAGACTTTATTTGACATTACAACGAACATCTTGAATAGAATAGGGAATATTCTTGATGAAGTAAAACCTGATGTTGTTCTTGTTCATGGTGATACCTCTACTACTTTTGTGACCGCACTTGCATGCTTTTACAAGCAGATTGCGATTGGTCATATTGAAGCAGGACTGCGTACATACAACATTTACAGTCCTTATCCGGAAGAATTTAACCGCCAAGCGGTTTCCATTATTTCCAAATACAATTTTGCTCCAACAGAACTTTCTAAAGCGAATCTTGTTAAGGAAGGTAAGGATGAAAGAACAATTTATATTACTGGAAATACTGCGATTGATGCTCTGAAGACGACAGTACGTGATGACTATACACATCCAGAACTGGAGTGGGTAAAGGATAGTCGCCTTATAATGATTACTGCTCATCGGCGTGAAAACCTTGGAGAACCAATGCACAATATGTTCCGTGCGATTCGTCGTGTTATGGATGAACATACCGATGTAAAGGCAATATATCCTATCCACATGAATCCGATTGTTCGTCAAGCTGCCGATGAAGAACTTGGTGATTGTGACCGCATCCACATCATTGAACCTCTTGAAGTTTTGGACTTTCATAACTTCCTTGCTCGTAGTTATATGATTTTGACCGATAGCGGTGGAATTCAGGAGGAAGCTCCGTCTTTGGGTAAGCCGGTTCTTGTTATGCGTGATACAACTGAACGTCCTGAAGGTATCAAGGCGGGAACTCTGAAATTAGTTGGTACGGAAGAGCAGGTTATATATGAGAATTTCAAGATGCTTCTTGAAGAAAAGTCTGAGTATGATGCAATGTCCAAGGCAAGTAATCCTTATGGTGATGGTTTTGCTTGCAAGAGAATTGCAGACATTCTAACTGAATGATATATAATTGGGTGATATATTCTTCGTAGTGGCGTTTACGGAAATAGCACAAACCGCATAATAGTTCAGCAGCAGAAAAGGTTGAAATATCAAGTATGTGCTATACTCGTGTGTATATTGCAATGGCGAACACATTATCGACCATGAGAGTAGAACTGGTTGCATAAACCAGATGTGAGCATACACATACCGAATAATCAGAAGTTGCTATTATGGAATATATACACGGTGATGATAGGAATTTATTTCTTTGGAGATGAGTTTCTTTTAATATTCTGTGGCTTATAATTATAGATGGCGTGTTTTTTTCAATCGTGCTTCAGATATCATTTCAATACGTAAACAAGGAATTATGCTTGACGGAAAGATTGCTATGTTTTAACATACCCGTGGAAAATGCTGTGTAATAAAATATATAGTCGCAGAAAAAGAATATGAGTGTAAAGCAGACAGAGTAAAAGATAAATGGAAAATAGGAATGGATGTTCCGATTGTATACAACAAAAACACGCCATATGTTGCCAAACACGATATAATCAGCTGTTTGTGTTTCTTTGTTTCTTCATGTATTTTTTTGATAGGAGTAGTATACTTTACTGTTATTATGTTTTTGGAAATTATATGATAGTAGCCTGTTGTGATTTACACCAAACTAACTCAAAAAGCAATGCTGATAACATATATGGCATACCACGGGCAGACAGACTGCAACGGGATGCCATATATATTTCATCCGTATCATCTCGTAGAGAAAATGGACGACTAGATTTATGCTGTAATGCCCTGCTTCACGACGTAGCGGAGGATACTGCAGTAACTCTTGATGAACTGGCAAAGGAGTTTTCGCAGGAGGTAATCGAAGCTTTGAAACTTCTCACTCACGAAAAAGATACGGATCATTTTGAATATGTCAGTAAAATCAAGGATAATCCCATAGCCCCAAAAGTAAAGCTTGCCGATCTTACCTACGATATGGACAGAAACTGAAGTGTTGACAGTTCTGTTGCCTAGGCTGAAAAGATTGAAAAATGGGATGAAAAGTATAGTAATGCTATGAAATACATATGAAAGAAGAATCTTAAAATGGTAAACAAAGAAAAGAAAAACAACTCAAAATCAATAATTACTGTACTTGTAGCAATCATTGCATTGCTGTTGGCTGTAATAGCAGTACTTCTCTGGATGTTACTTGGCAAGAGTGAAAATAATATTGTAGGTAAGGTGGATTCCGTTTCAGAGTCCAGCGGTTCTATAACTATCGGAAATCCCGATGATGAGCGAGAAGCAATTGAAATCGAGACAAAATACTGCACATTTTATTATCCTCTTGAATGGGAGAAAAATCTCCGTACAGAGATAGTTGACAAGGACGATTACAAGGTTGAATTTTATGGTACAGTTGAGGGTAAAAAAGAACAGCATCTTTTTGACCTGATTTTCAACGGAGCTGTTGGTTATAATCTTGGTACAATCAGAACCGAAAGTGGCGAAGATGTCGCAATTAATATTGAATCTTATGAATTTAAGTCAGATGATACATGGACAGAGGATGAGGAGTTTATTCTTTATGCAATGCAGGAGGATATAAATTATATTATCGGTATGCTTGCGGAAAATGAGAATTTTACTATTGCTGATTAATATTTAATAATAAAAGCACCTTCATGGTGCTTTTATTAAATCACAAGGAGGGCGTTTTATGGCAATACAATTATTCCAACACAACCAAACAGCATATGAAGCAGCAGTAAAGATGCTTGCAGAACGAAAAAAAGCTGCCGTAATTCACCCAACTGGTACGGGAAAAAGCTTTATTGGCTTCAAGCTGTGTGAGAATAATCCTGATAAAACAATTTGTTGGCTTTCTCCGTCAAGATATATTTATCAGACACAGATTGAAAATCTTGCAGAAACATCTGACGGCTATGAGCCTCAAAATGTAAAGTTTTATACATATGCAAAGCTAATGAATGTTACAGCTGATGAAATTTCTGAAATAAAGCCAGATTTCATAATTCTTGACGAATTCCACCGCTGTGGAGCAGAATTGTGGGGTGCAGGAGTTGACGCTGTACTCAAAGCATATACAGATACACCTGTTCTTGGACTTTCCGCAACAGCAATCCGTTATCTTGACAATCAGCGTAATATGACTGACGAGCTTTTTGACGGAAATATAGCCAGCGAAATGACATTAGGTGAAGCTATTGTACGTGATATTCTCAGTCCGCCCAAGTATATCCTTTCAATCTTTTCTTATCAGAAAGACCTTGAAAAATACGAAAAACGTGTGAAATCTGCAAAGAGTAAGGCTGTTCAGGATGCTGCAACAGCTTATCTCGAAGCACTTCGTCGTGCTCTGGATAAAGCTGAAAAGCTTGATGTTCTTTTTGATAAGCATATGGCAGACAGAACAGGAAAATATATTGTATTTTGTGCTAATTTTGAGCATATGCAGGATATGATTGATAAGGCTTCAGAATGGTTTCACAAGGTTGATAAAAAGCCTCATATTTATTCAGTTTATTCAGATGATCCTACAGCAAGCAAGTCATTTGCCGATTTCAAAGAGGATAAAAGCAATCATTTAAAGCTTTTATATTGCATTGACGCACTTAACGAGGGTGTTCATGTTCCCGATGTTTCGGGAGTTATACTGCTTCGTCCTACGATTTCCCCAATAATCTACAAGCAGCAGATAGGTCGTGCTCTTTCAGCTTCTAAATCAAGAAATCCTGTGATTTTTGATATAGTCAATAACATAGAAAATCTCTATAGCATTGACGCTGTAGAGGAAGAAATGCAGGTTGCTATTGAATATTATCGTTCACACGAGGGGGAGGGGACAGTAGTCAACGAAACCTTCGAACTTATTGACAAAGTTGCTGATTGTAAATCACTCTTTGAAAAATTAGAGGGAACTCTGTCGGCTTCATGGGATTTGATGTACGAACAAGCTAAACTTTATCACGAACAGTACGGCAATATTAATATTCCGAAAAGATATTTTACTCCCGAGGGGTATTCGTTAGGCTTATGGCTTCAAACACAGCGTAGGGTATACAACGGACAAGTAAATGGAACGCTGACGCAAGTTCAAGTTGATAAACTTAACGAACTTGGTATGCGTTGGGAATCTAAATCTGATTTAACATGGGAAAAATATTACGAATCGGCTAAAAACTACTATGAAAAGAATGGAGAACTGAAAGTTCCTGCAAAGTATATAGATGAAAATGGCATAGATCTCGGACGCTGGATTGCACAGATTCGCTTATTCAGAAAAAGTGGAATCAAGAGCAGAATGTTATCAGCTGAAAGAATTGAATCACTCGACAAAATCGGCATGATATGGGATGTTCTTGACTATCTATGGGAAGAAAACTATGCGTCTGCTGTTCGTTATCACAGAGAAAATGGAAATCTTGATGTTCCGCATAACTATATTGACAGTGAAGGTATTCACCTTGGTCAATGGCTTGGAACTCTCCGTTCTGTATATAATGGGACTTCAAAGGCTGGGTACAGGGGACTGACAGAGGAGCAGATTGTACGTCTCGATGCTTTAGGAATGATATGGGGGAATAAGTACGAAAAACAGTGGAATGAAGCTTATCTGCTGCTTTGTGAGTACTACCAGAAGAACGGTTCTTTCGATGTTCCTGTAAATTATGTAACTGACAATGGTGTTGCTCTTGGAAAATGGATTCGTCGTCAGAGAGATTTTTTTGAAAAAGGAAAACTATCGGAAGAACGAATTGAAAAACTGCGGAATATCGGATTCGTCCTTGAAAAAAGTGATCCATGGGAAGATAAATTCCAACTGGCAAAAGCATATTTTGAGGAGCATGGTAATCTGAATGTTCCTGCACAGTATGTAGTGAATGGTGTTTGGTTAAGTAAGTGGTTGAACGAACAGAAGCTCATAGCAGAGGGAAAGCGAAAGAAAAAGCATACCCCTGAACAATTGGAAAAGCTAAAATCAATTGATTTTCGATATAACGCAACGAAAAATGAAGAAATTTGGTATGAACGCTATAATCTGGCAAAAGCGTACTATGAAGAAAACGGAAATCTTGATATTCCAAAAAACTATATTTCAGACGGTTTCGGACTTGGCCAGTGGCTCAGTCGTCAGATAAAGCATTATCACAATGGTGAACTTGCTGAAGAATACATAATGCTTTTGACTGAAATAGGTATTAATTTTGGCAATATTAATCGTGTTGGACAATCCTATGAGACAGGTTTTAAGCATCTTGAGGAGTATATTCAAGCAAATGGTGTAGATACAATTACATCAAAGACCGTATGCGATGACGGTTATAAGCTGGGATATTGGATTAATAATTGCAAAGTAAAATTCCGTAAGGGTAAGCTTGCTGATAAATATGCCGTCAGATTTGAAAAGCTTGGTGTAGAGCTGGATAAATCTGGTAAGAAAACCGAAAAATAAAGCACATAATGATTTTTTGACGAAAATTCGACTGGCAATAGATGATTATGGTATTCACCCTCTTGCAAAATCCGAAGAAATGTTGTATAATAGAAGTATATCTAAAGCAAGGGAGTGGAAGCAATGGATTTCAGACCGATACCAATAGGAATTGAAGATTTCAAGGAATTAGTCAACAAGGGGTATTATTTCGTTGATAAAACCTTGATGATAAAGGAGATAATTGATACCACATCGAAAGTAAACCTTTTTACCCGTCCGAGAAGATTCGGAAAAACGCTCAATATGAGCATGATACAGCGATATTTTGAGAAAACTGAGGAAGACAATGCTTATCTTTTTGAGGGCTTGAATATCTCAAAGGCAGGGGAGAAGTACAAGAAATATCAGGGACAGTATCCTGTTATTACTCTTTCTCTGAAAAGTATGAAACAAAGCCGCTTTGAAGATTCTTTTTTGCTGTTTAAAAATATTATCTCAAAGGAATTTCATCGCCATAAGGAAATATTATTATCAGACAAGATTTCGGAAACTGATAAAAAAGAATACGTATCAATATTAGAGAAAACAGCAGATAATAGCCAATATTTATATGCTTTAAAACTGTTGTCTGATTGTCTTAAAGAAGCCTATAATAAGAACGTAATCATTTTAATAGATGAATATGATGTACCCCTTGAAAGTGCGTATTTTGGTGGATTTTACGATGAAATGGTTAATCTTATCCGTTCAGTTTTTGAAAGTGCATTGAAAACAAATCCTTCACTTGAATTCGGTATTCTTACAGGCTGTTTAAGAATATCAAGGGAAAGCATATTCACAGGATTGAATAATCTTGCAGTTTACCCTATGACAGAAAATTTGTTTTCTCAATATTTTGGATTTACTGAGGAAGAAGTAAAGGAAATTGTTAGATTCTATAATATATCTAATCATTTTGATGAATTGAAAGCCTGGTATGATGGCTATAGATTTGGTGAAATTGAGATTTATAATCCGTGGAGTATTCTGAATTATTTGTTAAAAGCAATTACAAGCAAGGATGTACTGCCCAAGCCATACTGGAGCAACACAAGTTCAAATGATATTATTCATCAGCTTATAAACGAAGGCGATGAAGAAACACGTGAGCAGATTGAGGAACTTTTAAACGGCGGATATGTTGATAAGCCGATTTATGAGGATATAACCTACCGCAATGTAAAAATCAACAGCGATTATATCTGGAGTTTTCTGCTGTTTACAGGTTATCTTAAACAGATTGACTCATATCTTGACGGAGATACTATATATTCTAAAATGGTTATTCCAAATCGTGAAGTAAAAAACGTTTATAAAAATACTGTAATACATTGGTTTGATGAGAAAATCAAGACTAATTCACGAGATAATTTGTTCAATGCAATGATTTCAGGTAATACAGAAAACTTCGAAGATATTCTCGGCGACTGGCTTGACGAAACAATCAGCTACTACGACGGCAGAGAAGTTTATTATCACGGTTTTCTGTCTGGTGTACTTTCGGGATTTAAGGGGTATACCGTAAAATCTAATCGTGAAAGCGGAACAGGCAGACCTGACCTGCTTATAATGAAAAGAAAAAAACACGAACTTGCAGTAATAATTGAAGTGAAAGTTGCAGAAAAATTTGCAGAGCTTGACAAGAAATGTGATGAAGCATTAAAACAGATTGAGGACAGAAATTATGAAGCTGAACTCATAGATGAGTGTTATCAGAATATCATCAAATATGGCATTGCATTCTATCAGAAATCCTGTAAAATAAAAAAAGCCTGATGTACTCGTTGAGTACATCAGGCTTCAGCCTGTCCAAAAACCCCAATTTCGAAGGAGAAATCGGGGTTAAAGTTTTAATTAAAGATAAAATCAGGCATAAATTCTTGAAAACAGCGGAAAAATGGTATCCGCCAAATAATGAAGTGTCCCATCAACTCTAACCAACTCCATAGACCGGATGATATGTCCTGCGGTTCAGCAGCGGCAAGTGTGCGGTTTTGTAACCGTTACTGTTCGGTTTTAAGTCCGTGCAGTTGCGGTTTTGCGGTCGGTATATACACCA
>JAZRCW010000034.1:0-4367 GCA_045659945.1 Ruminococcus sp.
AGTGTATTCAATCCAGTTACCATCTTTATCCTTGTAACTTTTATTACTTGCGATAGTAAACTTACAATACGGTGTACCATTTCCCCAGCGGCTAAGCTCTGCCGCTCTGGTTAGGTTACCTTCTAAAATTATTTCATTGATATTTGACATAAGCTATTCCTCATCAAATAATTCTGGCTCTTTGTACCAATTTGGGCCATAGCGTGTAATAATAGAAGAAAAGTCTTTTACATCGTAATCACGTAATTTAAACTCTCCTTCTTTTTCTTTTGGTGTAATCTTAAGAAGCAGTAAACGGATCCCACTCCTTAGTTTGTCTTTCCTGGCGCCAGCTGCCGTTAATCTTGCGCATATATGTAGTTGGATGCATAACAAAATCGCTCATAACTGCATATCTGTGATCATCGTAAGCATGATCTTCCAGCTTTGTATCTATATCTTCTGGATGATTCGGATTAGGTGTAAGCAGCGGTATTGTTCTTATAAAGCCTGTGCAGGTATTAAATACCTGAAACATAGGTGTGCCTTTCTCGTCAATTGTCTGCTTAAAAACGTCATCAACCATTACAAGCCCGTTTACGCGGTCATTGTTTGCTTTAATCATATTAAAGCCGGCTTCTGTAAATACCTGCACAATACTTTTAGACTCATTTTCAATTTTTTCTTCGGTCCATATTGCAGGATCTGCAACCATATCTGTAATACCATCAGTAGTAGCAAAACTCCATGCTTCTGCTGCAAGATCCGTAGCGCTTTTCTTAAGTCCTACGTTATACTCACCTTGTTTGCATCCGTACATTTCGCGGTATCGGATCAATCGGCCTGTGCTGTTTACAGCATAAAAGCCGATAGAGTACGGCTTACTAAATCCCCAGTCCATACTGCAAAACTTAAACCATTTACCTTGTTCCAAAACAAACGGCTTGCATACATGAATGTTTTCCCTAAAGCTATCCAAAACTTGTCCCTCAAATACATTCCAGTCGCCAAAACGTAAAGCCCGCGCCAGGTGTGTCGGTAAACTCATTAAACGTGCTTCATAGTTCGGATCATTCTCCATAAGGATCCTATTGTCATCCAAGCTTGAAGGAATAAAGCAAGCTGTATCTTTACTTACTTTTCCTGCACTCAGCTCAGTCTCAATATAAAAAATCCGGTTTGGAATATGGCCATCCATAAAGCGCTGTTTAATCCATCCGTGTCCTACGCCTCCGGGGTTTGCAGTGCCGCGTATATAACACGGTACGCCGTAAACACTACGTAAGCGTGATTTCATATAAGTCCAGCAATAAGGTGTAGGATAGTTACCCAGCTCATCAATGCCGATCCAAGTGTATTGGTGGCCCTGATAATGTGATACATCCTTTTCATTTTCCAGGTAGCGCATTTTAAGCGTTGCGCCATTTGGAAACTTCCACATATTGCTGCCGTCTTTTGTACCTGTTCCGCAATAGCGTGCGCCTTGCGGTGTAAAAAGTTCTACAGCCCGTGCCTGCAGCTCTTCAAGCTCGCTTGTAGTCTTTCTGAAAAGTATGCCTTTCCAGTGCCGGCCATACTTTTCTGCTCCCTGCAAAAAGTCTGCAAGTAAAAAGTCTGATTTACCACCACCTGCAGCGCCGCCGTAAAATAATTCCGTTGCCGGGCATCTTAAAGCAAACTCCTGCTTTGGCTGCGGCTTCCAGTACACATCGTAGCTCATTTCTTTGCCTTCTTGTTTTCGTTATGAATAGCTACAAAATGAGTACCCAGCTTGTTGTAAAGAAATAAGCTGCATTCCCGGTTATTTTCCGGACATCCATTTTCCTTATCCCATCCAAGCCTGCGGCAAGTCTTACAGCTCCAGTAAAACAATAGGCCGTGCATAATCTCACTGCGTTCCTGCATCAGATTCAATTAAGCCTCCTGCACGGTTATTCCATGCTTCAATGCTGCTATCCTTTTCAACCATTGCCACAACCTTAAGCTGTTCCGCAACCAAAACTTCCGGCCGTATCAAGTTCAGATACTTTAAGAACATCTGAATATACTTAGCACGGTCCGCCAGTGTAACCTTCACGCCGTTCGGTGTAACTTCAATCTGGCTTATGCACTTCGCATACTCTCCCAGCTCTTCAATGCTCTTTACCTTAAGCCGGCCTCTCTTGTCGATAATTTCTGCCGGATTGTAAGAAGCAAGTAGCATCAAATCCCTAAGCAGCTTATAGCTGTTCTTTTCATCCAGGTCCGCCTGCGTTTCTGTAAGCAGTTTAGATACTGCAGTCTTTATATAATCCTTGCTCAGTAATCTGGAAGCAGCTGCCTCGCATACTTCGTTACTGCGATCTGTTACCTTTCCGGTAACTTTATCGCGATCCTTGTATACGCTTTTATAGCTGGCTGTAGCATTCAGGAAAGTAAGATCGTCGGTGCAGTAGTGCAGCACAAATAGCCGCTCTTTACGTTTGAGTCCGTTATCCCATCTTCCGTTGCTCTCATCAACTTCCAGCATCACTAATCCGCCTTACTTAAAAAATATCAAAGCCTTGCTCAGATTTTTCTGCAACTGCAGCTTCTTCCTCGATTTCCTTAGCCTTTTTAAGCTCTGCCTGCTCATGGCTCTTTGCCATAAGAAGCTGCTTACTAGCATCCGGTGCATCTGGATCTATCTGATATTTTAAGTACTCGTCTCGCATTGCGACACTAATTTGCTCGCGGTCTGCTAAGTATTCGGCCTCGGCCTTAGCCCAGCTTTCCGTAAACTTATTAGATGCAGAATTAGTTGCTAAAATCTTTCCTGCATGTTGCATAAGCTCCATCCAGCAACGCGGTTTCATCATAAAAGCCGGAAGTAACGGCTGGTTTTTCCAGTATTCGCTTCGGCCTCCGTCACACATTTTCTTAAACTCACTACACAAAACGCCTGCCACTACATCCGGCGGATTCATTTCATCACTTATGCCGTTTATCTTCTCGCATAATTCAGTGAGTGCATGAATGGATTTCTTTGGCTCATACCCATAACAATTCTTAACAAAAAAGTTTTGCAGATAATCAAAAAGCGCCGTGTTTTTTGGTTTCTCATCATTGCTCTGGCTTATCTGCAATGCCTGTGCTGCAAGCGTAGAGATCTCACCAAAGCTATTAGCGTCTTTATCTGTTTGATTTTCTGTAGGTATTTGTGTCTGAGTATTTTGTTTTTCGGCCACTGCCGGTATTGTGTCCTGGCAATTTACCGGCGGAGCGCCTACGGGCTGCGCGTAGCCGGTAAATTGCTGTGTGTCTGTGTGTGTGTGTGTTGTCTGTTCCTCCTGTATTGTATTGTTTGTATTGTCTGTCTGTATGTTGTCGACATTTTCGGCGTTTTTGTCGTCATCAGCGGTTTTGACGACATTTTTTGCATTTTTGTCGTCATCAGGGCATAAAAAATCGCGGCGCGGCGCGGTTGTTTCGGCCTCCGGCGCGGCTACTGGCGCGGATGATCCTGCTGCATTGGCCTGCGGAATGGCGTTACATTTCCCCGCGTAGCCTTCGGACTGCGGAACGTCGTTACGTTTCCCCGCGCATCCATCTACATTAAAATCTTCCTGGCTGTAGTTAGCTTTTTTCGCTCGCTCTTTTTGTATTACATCAGCTACAATACGTCTGCGTTCTTCTGCAGTTCTTATTTTTTTATCTGAATAAGTCCAGTCTGCAAGCTGCAGCAATGTTGTATCATCGCTAAGCCTGTAAATAATCTTATGCTGCCTCATTAAGTTTGCAATCTGGAATACTAAGGCGCGGCTTTTAATGCGCATCAATCGCGCAAATATAATGCCATCCTCAATATCAAATATGCCGTTATCATCTGCAAGCTTTAATGCAGTGATATAAAACATATACGGTGCAAACTCATAGCCAGCTGGCATTAGAGACTCTACGTAAAGCATTTTGTCATCATTAAGCAGATCAATAGGATATTGTCGCCAATAAACGTCTCTTAGCATCTTTTGTCGCCTCCGTTTCGTATTTTTCGTAATCTTCTTTTGTTACAATTTTGTATAAAGTTCTTTTGACATAGATTTTTTTATCAATGCTGTAATATGTCACAGATTTTTCTGCAATCTGGTAACCTCTTACAGCAAATAAAGAAAGTAAGCTCTCTATGCCGCTTTTCATTCCGTACTTTCTGGCAATAGCATAGATCTCGCTATATCCCATATAGTTTTTTTTAAGGGCTTCTGCTATTTCTGCTATTCCTTCCTCAGAATACTTGCTTTTTCTAACCTTATGCTGTTCACACTTCATCAAAATAGTCCTTAAGCGCGGCGTGGTTAATTCCGTCTCCGTAATCATCATCACCGTAAAGCTTATATAATCCTCTATCTGCTTCGTACAATGGATAGTGTAGT
>JAZRCW010000035.1:0-2189 GCA_045659945.1 Ruminococcus sp.
CTAAAAAACCGCTGACTTTTTTGTGCAAGTTGCACAATTACTAATATTATATAAAATAACCTGTTAAACCTGCACAAATATATCTTCATTTATGATCGATAATATTGTGAACATTTACCAATTTACAAACGGCATAAAATAGACGATAATAGTACCGTAACAAGTTAATACATCACCCGGCCAGCCGGTGCAGCTGCTCTGGATCATTCAGGCCAGAAAGGACCATAACAACGGCATATCTTACCGGGTGCGGCAAATCCATTATAAAAAGAAAGTGAGGTTATGAAATGCTACTTAAAGGCCATTACAACACTGCAGCCGATCGGCTGTCCATCGAAAAGTATACGCGCTTCATGTTCGACACCTTCAGCATCATAATTGAAGAGCCTGCCAGATACGGACAGTATACCGGCTTTATTAAGCGCAATCCGATGTATGACATTTATATACCATTTGTAAATGATGGACACATCGGAAGCATGATGCATCATGACTGCAGAAGGTATTCAGCTGCCGGAGTGGTTGAGCTTAAGCTTAAAATCAAAGCCCTGATAAAAGAAGACCCGGAACGCTTTGCCGATCTGGCAAGATGTACAAGAATGGAGCACGAAGCGTACGAGATAGCCAAACGCGAAAACAGGCACCCCGAATATTATGAAAGAAAGTGAGATAATTTATGTTAAATGAAATGTTTTCAAATAATATCAAGGTTAATTTAAGCGCTGAATCATTAGGCGGAAATATTTTATTGAAAATACGTGTTGGAAATGAACACGCGGAATCAAGCCGGTTTCTTACAATGAAAGAAGCCGAATCTCCTGATGTGCTAAATTATTGGTTAGAACATTTAATTGACGACGTGGTTTATTACTGTAACAAGCGAGGTGATAACAAATGATAATTAAAACAAAGTATTATTTTGGAAGTGATGACGATTTAACCGACGGCATAATCAACACAAACCGTATTGTTTACGGAAGAGTGCACGAAAAGACACTTGAAGGCCAGCCATATACATATAAATGCTGGCTTGAAGGCGAAAGTAGCACATTCATAGTTAAAGCCGAAGACCTTAAAAAGGCGGAAAGGGTGGATTTATGAAGATCGAAAAACGTTTTGAAGATGATGTAGAGGTTACCGTATACGATAATGCAAAGTTGGTGTTATTATGAGCTTTACAACATTTCAACAGATCGGCAAAGCCCGCCACGCTGCGGAGCTTTCAAGAACCGGTATAAAAGTAATAATTAACAACGGCGTATTCTATCAGTTTCCGGATGGGCACAAAATGCCCATCCACTCAACCATCGACCTGAAGCCTGAAACAATAGGCGCATGGCTTCAGGTGCTTTACACCATAAGACAGGAAAGGCAGGGCAAAAGATGAACAACACAATGACAGCACGCTCCATACTTGACGGTAAAAAGATCATCGAGCAGTATGACGGCCGTGCCTTCGAGCATAAGGGCATCGCGTTACACATCCGCAAAAGCGGCACGTACTGGCTGATATCACTATTCAACACCGGGCTGCTTACAAGGGGCATCGGTAAGACGATAAAAGAAGTCGTAGAGCTGTTTGATACAAACGAAGGGGCAACGATAGAAGAATGGAAATATCAAAGAGGGATGCAGCGTTTACGTGATTACCAGACAATGTATTTCGATGAAAATACAAGCCAGACTATTGACCTTACTTATAATGATGGTAAAATTGTAATAGGCCCGCAAGTGAAGGCCATAACATTAATATAAGAAGGGAGATTTTACAAATGGCAAAATACTACAGTACGGCGGCATACCGTGCAGCGGATGCCTTGAACAAGCAGCTGAAGAACATTTACAAGGAATGGGGCGGCGAAAGCGAGATATATGAAATGTATGTGAACAGGCTGACGGCCGATCTTCCGGCAGGCACCGTGCACGTATCAAAAGGCGGCTTCATTCAGGTAACAAAAGCAAAGGGCGCGTTAACTGCGGCGCAGGTAAAGAAAGCTACCAGAGGACTTCCGGACAAAGCGCAGGCCATGACAAAATATAAAAGGCAAGTTGCTGAAGAAAGGCTTTCAGCTGCAGGCAATGAAGTGCCGACCGAAAGCCAGATACAGAAAGAAGCCAAAGGCGTAACCCGTGCAGACGTAAAGCAGTACGTTGACGATAAGAGCTACGTGCAGTCAAAAGAGGATGCA
>JAZRCW010000036.1:0-16588 GCA_045659945.1 Ruminococcus sp.
CATCCTTATTCAGTTTTTAAGAGTCGGTGTTTATGGCACAGAGGTCACACCCGTTCCCTTTCCGAACACGGAAGTTAAGCTCTGTCGCGAAGACGATACTTGGCTGGCGACGGCCCGGGAAATTATTTCAATGCCGGCACTTAGATAGCACTCCTTGAAAAAGGGGTGCTTTTTTGCATATACCGATTAAATTAAAATATAAAAATATATAAAACCTGTCCGAAACAGGAAATATAAAACGAGTGTAGTATATGAACATGTTCAAAAGGAGTGAAAGGCTTGACTGACAGCGAATTTAGAACGTTTATGCTGAAATCTGCCGAAAATGCTCATCGTAGGTTATTTGACGAATATTCGGGATATGTCTATTCTATTTGTGCAAACAAGCTTAAAGACTGCGGCACAAAGGAGGATATCGAGGAATGTTTAAGTGATTCCTTTGCGGCTATATTCCGTTATTTCGACAACAAGAGCAACAGAAACGGCGACCTGAAAGGCATAGTCGGTACGATTACAAAGAGGAACGCAATTGATTATTTCCGCAGATTATCGGGAAAAATTGGCAGAACAGTATCAGTTGACGACGAAGATTTTCCGAAATTGCCCTCTGACATACGAGTTGACAACGAGGCTGAAAGGGCCGAAATACGCGGAATTATCCTTGACTGCATAGACAGGCTTGGCGAGCCTGATTCGTCAATCATTGTCTTTTACTTCTTTTATGGCAGGACTTCACGGGAAATCGCAAAGCATTTACATATGAGCGATTGGACAGTACAGAAACGAATCAGCAGAGCAAAGAAAAAGCTTGAAAAGCTGCTTTGTGATGCAGGAATAACAGGGGAGGATATATGATGAATATACAACATTTTTTCGATAACGCCGACGAAAAGACTATTGACACAATTGCAGAAAAATATCCTCCTTTGAGTTCCCACGACAAAGAGAGGTTATATGCAATGAGCAAGAAAAAATACAATAAAGAAATGACGGAAAATACGGGAAATTATATTGAAGTATCGGGAGTTGAGCGTTACCGCAAGCCTGTTTGGCAGAAGATTGCAAGTGTTGCTGCTGTGGTTGTGGTTGCTGTTGGTGTTGTAGGCGGCGGAATTACCCTTACTCGTAATGGTGCAGATACAGATATTTCTGAAAGTATTTCAGAGCAGCTTGGTGGAAATGAGTATGAAACAGTTGCACGAAAGCTTACTGATGAGTTTTTTGAGTTAAAAAATATCATTTCATCAAGGGGTGCGGCTTATGACGAAAATGATACGCTGACATACAAAATCGGAATTTTTGATGATACGGTGGAAAATCCCGAAGTTTATGACCGTGTTTTTTACAAGGTAACTGATGAGCGTTTTAAATGTTCGCAGGATATTTACGACGCTTTGAGAAATATTACCACAATGTATTATCTTCCCGAAGAAAGCTATATTAATGCGGAAATTCCGTGGGATGTTTATTCAGTTCCGGTTGAGGCTGATTATGTGTCTGTGCCGTTCTTTCCTCAATTAGGGACAGATATCAGCGTATTTGAAAACGGCAGTTCTGTTGATCGTTCGCTATTTGTAAATAAAATGTTCGACGAATCAGATGAGCGTGTACCAGTTGATTTTGAAGATGATAATGATTGGGAAACACCTTATTGTTTATGGGTATCTGATTATGTTGAACACAACGGTTCACTTTATGTGATTTCTCCCGATTATAAATTCAATCCTGTGGGTATTGTTTATGATTACAACGATACAATTGAAATTACCGATGTCACTGAAAGCTCTTTTACTGCGGTAAGATATGCTGATATTTCCCACAATGAGAATATAATAAAAAAAGCCGAATTTAAGTTCCTCTATATGGACGGCGAATGGCTTATTGACAAATTTTCGGAATCTGTTCTTGATACAGAGGGTATTGGAAGTGAAGAAACTGATTTCACTGCAATTGCACAACAGCTTACTGATAAATTTCTTGAATTTGAAAAAATATTGTTAGACGCTGATATTGAATATGATGAAAACGACAGCATTCTATTTTACAGATATGATTCCTTTAATCCCGATGCGGAAGATGAAGAAGTAAGATATTGCAGGGTAACAGATAAACGTTTCAACAGCTGTCAGGATATATATACTTCCATACGTTCTTTTACATCATTTGAATTTAATCCACAGGATGATTACAGAAACGGTTTGTGGATTGATGAAAGCAGCGTATTAAGCTGGCTTGGCAATGATTTGAGTGAATATGAAATAGGTGCAAGAATTGAACGTGGCGAGGAGCGGTTGACTCACTATACTACATATAATGGGCAGCTTTATGTTCAGCCGATAAATACTCATGATTATGTCAGCCGTGAATATACGTCAGATGTTTCTGTTGGAGTTACTGGCGAAGACCGTTTTACAGCCACAAGAGAAAAGACAAAATATTTTTCTACAGAGACTCAATGTAGTGAAATCCATTTTGATTTTATTCTTGAAGCAGGAAAGTGGAAAATTGACCGTGTATATGTTCCCGGTGAACTTGATGAAGAAAATTTTGTAGATTGGGAAGAGTCAGAAGAATATGATAGAAAGGTCGAAGAAGAATACACCGCAATTGCAACAGAATTAACAGACAAACTGCTTGAACTGGAGAATATAATTTGTTACGGCGATGTTTCATATGATGAAAATGATAGAAAATCAGTTACTGTGTATTGTTCTGATAATTCAGCTCCATTTGAGGAGGAATATGAAACCATATTCTACAAAGTTACCGACCCTCGTTTTACTTGCAGACGTGATTTATATGACGAGTTAAGAAGTATTTATACAAAACAGCGATATGACGAAGATGATTTTTCTAAAGCGACTATTTTCGGTTACGATTTGAATTTCTACCTTGGTAGCGAATTGAGCGATTACATAAAGGACGGAAAAATAGACCTTGCTGAAAATTTCGATGATGATTATGAGCGTATCAATGCTGCCGTTTATAGCGATATCAATGGTGAATTATATGTAAGGCAATGTGATTTTGAATTAGCTGAATATACTTCTGAAGTTTTCATTGAGTTTGAGAGTAGTGAGCGTCTTTTAGTAAAAAGAAAATATAAGTCTCCTGATACTGGTTGTAATGAAGTAACCAGAAATTTTGTATTTGTATTTGAAGATGGTGAATGGAAGATTGACTACGTATTTAATAATAAAGATGAAACGCTTGAAAATGTTGAATAATGCAGGCTGATAGAATAATTTACAACCCCGATTTCTTATGAAATCGGGGTTTTTGCATATCCCCTTGAAATATGGAAATACTATTCAAGAGGTGAGATTATGAAAGGGAACGACTACAAAAAACAGCGTATATATGCAGATCTGACGCAGAATTTGAATTACATCAAGAAAATAACGGGACATTCAACGGATATACTTGTAAATGAATTTGTCACAGGGGGAATAAAATGTGCATTTATCTGCTGTGACGGTATGCTGTCCTCACGGGCGGCTGCTGATATGGTACTTGCACCAATTACCGATTTGCCAAAGCAAGCCAACGCACAGGGACTTTTTGACTATATACAGGCACATATGCTCCTTTCAGCCGATAGAAACACAGCCGAAAACTACGGCGATTTAATGCGGCTGATACATTCAGGATTTGCGGTATTTATCGCAGAGGGTGCGAATACCGCCCTTGCTTTCGGTGTGCAGGGATTTAACACAAGGGGAGTGCAGGAGCCGTCGGGGGAGGGGAATATACTCGGCAGTCACGAGGGATTTTCCGAGACAATCCGCACAAATATGTCGCTTATACGTCGCCGACTGAAAACTCCCGAGCTTGTTATGAAAATGATGACAAAGGGGAGCAAATCCAACACGGAAATATGCCTTTGCTACATGAAAGACCGCGTACCGCCCCGACTTCTTGACCGCATAATGAAATCCCTTGATGAAATTGACCTTGAAACCATACTTTCAACAGGCTATGTACGCCCTTTTGTTGAAAAAAAGAGCTTCGAGCTTTTCAGCAGTACAGGCTTGACGGAGCGTCCTGATGTGGTATGCTCAAAGCTTATCGAGGGCAGGGCGGTTATACTTGTTGACGGTGTGCCGTATGGCATAATTATCCCTCGTCTGTTATGCGAAAGCTTTCACACAATTGACGATTACGCACATAAGCCCTTTTACGCTATATTTCTGCGTTGGATTCGATACGGTGCGTTTATACTGTCCTTTCTTCTCCCTGCGGTGTATACGGCGATAGTTATGTATCATCCCGAGCTGCTCAACAGTACCCTGCTTATGCTTCTTGCAAAGGAGGAGGAAAACGCACCGTTGTCCTTGCTTACAGAGGCATTTATTGTGTTGATTATGTATGAGGTCATACGTGAAGCAGGGGTGCGTCTGCCGAAGCCTGTAGGCGGTGCGGTGAGCATTATAAGCGGACTTATAATCGGCGATGCGGCGGTAAAATCAGGACTTGTAAGCACTCCCTTGCTGACAATTACGGCATTATCCGTTCTTGGCGGACTTGTAGTCCCCGACCTCAATCCACAGATAACAGTGTTGAGATTTGCATTTCTTGCGGCTGGGGGGATTCTCGGATTTTTCGGTATAAGCATACTCGCCTGTGCTGTGTTGACGAATATATGCGGCACAGAAGATTACGGATTCCCATTTACAGCACCGATTTCACCTTTTTCTTCAAAGGGAATGGGAGATACCCTGTTCCGCATGGGATTCAGAAAAATGCAGAACAGGAATTTCACCGTGGAGGAATATCATGAGTAATAAAATCACCACATTTCAGCTATGTTCAATTATGCTGATAAATGATGTATTTGTCATTTTCTGCCTTGGCGGAGAAATATCTGCGGCAACAGCGGTAGGCTTCGGACTGGGAAGCATAATACAGCTGCTTTTGGCCATTCCTCTTATATGTATGTACAAAAAGAGGGGAACTCTTGCGGACTGCGGAAAAATCGGGGAGCTGATACTTCTTGCAGGTACAATTCTGTGGGGCGGAATGCTTTTTTCAATGCTTATGAACGCAGGGGAGCTTGTATTTGTACCATTTGAAAGCTTCGGAAAATGGGGCAGTATCATAACAACCATTCTTATTGCGGTTGTATGCCTTTATATTTCCTCATCGGGTATAAAGGCAATGGCACGTTCAGCGGTTATTGCAGCGGCTTTAGGGGCGGTATGCCTTGGTATAGTCGTTGTATCTGCGATACTTCGTTCTGATATGGCGAATATAAAAGCGGTTGAGTCTACAGGCTTTTTACATGAATTGGCGAAAGGCTTTGCATTAAGCGGAGGACTTGCAGGCTTTACAGTAATGCTTGGCTTTGTAAAGGATAATATAACACGCACAGCCGTTGGATATTTCATTGCTAAAGGAGTTATATCGGCGGCTGTGCTTGTAACGGGAGTGCTTGTCTGCGGTGGCATAATGGAAATAACGGATTTCCCCATAGTATGTGCGGCACAGCTTACACAGCCCTTTTCGGTACAGCGTATAGATTCCCTGTTTCTCATTGTTTTCACGGTGTTTGCGGTATATTCTGTAGCTGTGCAGGCATCAGCGGCGGAATATCTTATAGGTGAGGTATTCCCCTTTATAAAGCGATACAGGTGCAGTATAATTCTTGTCATAATGGCGGTTATCGGTGCTGTATCGGGAAAATGGCTTTATCTCGGTGTTATTACAGCTGCATTGGCGACGACGGGATTGCTAATTGTTCCCATAATATATTTTATCAAGAGGAAAATCAGAGTATGAAAAAAATTATTCTCGCAGTTATGTGTATATTTCTGACAGGTTGCAATACAGGCATAGATGTAAATGAAATGGCATATGTCAGGGCGGCGGCAGTTGGGGGGGATAGAGTTACATTTTCCTTTTATCTTGATGAGGAAGTGCTGTCCCTTTCAGCTGATAATATTGAGGACGCAAAATCTGCTGCGGAGCTTGCACTCGGAAAAGAGATATTTACAGGGCATACAGAGCTTGTGATACTGGAGCAGGGCAATGAGCAGAAAATCCTTGAATTTATGCTTAATCAGTGGAAAGTGCCTCCTGCCTGTCGTGTTGCATATGCTGAAAAGGTAGGGGATATATTGAAAAATCGCAAGGCAGAGGAAATTGTGGGAGTTCTGAAACGTGCGGAGGAAAAGAGGCTTACAGAAAAATGTGATATTGTTACGGTGCTTGGAAAAATTCTCAACGGTGAAAGCGGTGATTTGCCCGTGCTTACAGATGATGGGAAAATCGCAGATTAGACAATAACGAAAGCCATATTTGTGCAAGGGGGAGAAAATTTTTCTGTGGTATCGACATGTAATGAAAAGTATGGTATAATAAGAATGAATAAAGGAATACTCTAAAAATAAGGGGGAATACCTATGGGAAGAAATGTAGTATCCGCAAAGCTTGATATAATTTTCAAGAAGATTTTACCGAAAATGCAGATATGCTTCACGAATTTGTGGCAGATATACTTGAGATACCAAGTGAAAGCATACAGGAAATAACAATCAGAAATCAGGAGCTTGCTCCTGAAAATTTGGACGGAAAATTCAGCCGCCTTGACCTTAATCTGAAAGTTGACAATGTTCTTGTTAATGTTGAAATTCAGCTTAAAGGTGAAGCAGATTTTTGTGACAGAGCACTGTTTTATTGGGCGAAGCTCTATACATCAGAATTGAAAAGCGGCGATACCTACGGACAGCTCAAAAAGGCGATTACAATTAATATCATCAATTTCAACATGTTTGAGGGTGATGACTATCACACAGAAATAGTTACTGCTATCAAGGGAACAGACAGAATTTATTCTGACAAATTCAATATGCACTTTTTTGAACTAAAAAAGGTTAATCAGAAAGTTAATCCAAATAACCGCAGGGAATTGTGGATGCAGTTTCTGAATGCGGACAGCGAGGAGGATTTTGAAATGTTAAAGCAGACAAATGTACCTATTATCAATAAGGCTGTAAATGTAATCTATGACCTCAGCGAAGATACAAGAATCAGAGAGGCGGCACGTATAAGAGAAAAAGCACTCCACGATGAAGCCTCTGCACTTGCTAATGCCAAGAATGAGGGCAGAGCGGAGGGCAGAGCAGTAGAACGTGCTGATACCATTATGCGAATGAAATCCCTTGGATTTACAGAAGAGCAAATAAAGGCAATCTATGGGGATTTTAGTTTATGGCAAGAATAGTATATGACCTCAACGAAGATACAAAGAGTTACATAAGGAACGATGACTATGAATAAATCCACCAACTGCGAAATGTGTACAAACTACGTTTATGACGAGGATTACGACTGCTACGTATGCATGATAAACCTTGACGAGGACGAGATGTGCCGATTTTTATCGGGTACGAATTATGCCTGCCCCTATTTCCGCCTTGATGACGAGTACGGAGTTGTAAGGCATCAGAATTAAGTGAGCACCGCATAGAATTAACTCTGTGCGGTGTTTTTTAATCCACAATTCCCGAATTATCCCATTTTATTCTGCATATACATTTACTGTCCGCAGAATAAGGCAGAAAGGGAGTGTTCGGAGTGAAAGAACAGCCTGCACAGAGGGCAATAACGCTTGGGCAATATATAATAGAAAATAAGGCAACAGTACGGTCGGCGGCAAAAAAATTCGGCATATCAAAAAGCACCGTACATAAGGACGTAAGTGAAAGGCTGAAAAAGGAAAATCCCGTGTTATACAAGGAAGTAAAGGACATACTGGAAATAAACAAGCAGGAGCGACATATCAGGGGAGGTCTTGCTACAAAGCGGAAATACAGCGAGATAGCCGAAAGAAGAAAAAAACAGGGACAGCAGTTCTGAAAAAGTTCAGAACGCTATCCCCTATCTATATAAAACAGCACTATTTCCGTACAGCTGCTCATGGGCGGCACCGGTGCCTTAAAGACATCAGCCGATGTACAGGGATATTGCCGTATAATATATTCTATGCAGAAAAAGGCGAAAGCGACAAAGAAAATATTGCCATAACTGCACAAAGAAACAGGACAAAAGAGAATATTTTTTGATGTGCGAATAGAGTTTGTCATTTTTGTAACCAATTTGTATTTTAGCTGATACAATGCTGTTATTGCAATATACGGTCAAATGGAGTATAATAACATCATAGGGAAAAGGAATTTTTTAATTGGAAAAAGAAATAAACAATAGCATAATGCAAATGACCGTCGTGGAAATATCTGCGGCGGTTCTTCTTTTTGTTTAATTTGACTAATTATTTGCAGGAAGTATATTTTTTTTGAAAATATACTTGAAATATTCTGTGGAAGTTGTTATAATAATCATATACGCTTTTGAAAGGAATGTTAAAATGAAAAAGTTTATAAGAATGTGTGTGGGAATACTTCCAAAGAAGCTACAGGACATTTATTACAAATATGAAGAAAAATGGCTTTATCTCTTTTTTGGCGGACTTACAACTGTTGTCAGCTTTATAACAGCTGGAATTGCAAAGCATTTTCTTGAACAGGGCGGATTGGACAGTGATGCAGTAAGCGATATAAGTACTGCAATATCGTGGGTTTGTGCAGTAACCTTTGCGTATCTGACAAACAGAGTGTGGGTTTTTGATTCAAAGGCATCAGGAAAAAAGGAACTGTTTAAGGAGTTTTTATCTTTTTACGGTGGGCGAATTGCGACTTTCTTTACCGAAATTATAATGATGAGAGTTTTATTTTCGTGGATCGGTATAAATTATTGGGTTGCAAAAATATTTGCCAATGTAGTTGTATTGATATTAAACTATGTAATCAGCAAACTTTTTGTATTTAAGAAGAAAGACGAAAATAAGTCAAATGGATAATATAAAAATCGGAAATGTAACGCTGGAAAAGTCAGCGGCTTTAGCACCAATGGCAGGGGTAGCTGATAAGGTATACCGCCTGATGTGCAGGGAATACGGTGCGGCGTATACGGTAAGCGAAATGGTATCTGCCAAGGGTATATGCTACAGTGACAAGAAAACAGCGGAGCTATGTACCATAACCGAGGGCGAGCGTCCTATGGGTATTCAGCTTTTCGGCTATGAAGCTGATTTTATGGCGGAGGCTGTGAAGATAGTTTTAGAGTACAAGCCGGATATCATTGATATAAATATGGGGTGTCCTGTGCCAAAGGTTGTAAATACGGGAGCAGGTTCGGCTTTGATGAAAAATCCGAAGCTTGCCGCTGAAATTACAGAAGCGGCAGTAAGAGCGGCTGGAGATGTCCCTGTAACTGTAAAAATACGAAGCGGTTGGTCTGCTGATACAATAAATGCGGTGGAAATGGCAAAGGCTGTGGAGTTCGCAGGTGCGGCGGCTGTTGCTGTTCATGGACGCACAAGGGATATGTTCTACAGCGGAACTGCTGACTATGGCGTTATAAAGGCTGTCAAGGAGGCTGTAAAAATCTCCGTAATCGGCAACGGCGATATAACCAACGGCGAAAGCTGTCTGCGGATGTATCGTGAAACAGGCTGTGACCTTGTTATGGTAGGCAGAGGAAGCTATGGCAACCCCTTTATTTTTGAGGAAATAAATGCGGCAATTGAGGGCAGGGAGTATAATCCGCCCACAGTTGAGGAGAAAATGCAGGTTATGCTGCGGCATATAAGATTGATGCTTGAAAACAGTGCAAAACCCGAAGAATTTGCAATACACGAGGCGAGAAAACACGCTGCGTGGTATATGAATGGCTATTACGGCTCTGCTAAATTCCGCGGACGCTGTTACACACTTTCCTCTTACGCGGAGGCTGAAAAACTTGCTGATGAGTTTATACAAGTTCAGTTAAGCAGATTGCATAAAAATTGTTAGAAAAATTCGTCAGATATAACGAAGCGTCTGAAATCACGAAATACTGCGAAATGATTGGATAAATCAAAAATAAAGCATAAAAAATCAGTAGAAAGTGCAAAATGACAATTGCAAAATAAAAACTAATGTGATATAATAAAGGAAGAATGATGAGATATTATGTGCGGATTGTCGGGGTAGAAAAAGGAGATATCAATATTAATGAACCTTAAAATAAAACGTACCGCCGTTTGTGCGGTATTTGCAGCCTTTATGGCGAGCTGTACAGGCTGTTCAACAAGAACTGTAGGCAAAGTGGGAGAGTCTCCCGTGGGTGATGTTCACGTTCAGCCGACAACTGCTGCTACGGAAGCACCTACAACAGAGCCGCCTACAGAGCCCATTCCAGAGGATAAACGTGTTCACGTTATTGCGGCGGGCGATAATCTTATACATTATTCGGTATACAAAAATGCGGAAAGACTTGCAGGTCCCGGGGAAAGATACAACTTCAAGCCCCTTTATGAGCCTGTGAAGTACCTTATTGAGGGTGCAGACCTTGCTATACTCAATCAGGAAACAATTATAAGTCAGAGCAACGAGGTAAGAGGAGCAAACGGCGGTGCACTGCTGTTCAACTCTCCCCCTGAGGTTGCAGATGCTGTAATTGACCTTGGCTTTGACGTTTTCACAATGGCGAACAATCACCTTCTCGACTTCGGAGCGTCAGCTACAATCGAGTCCATTAATTTCTGGAACGACAAGGCGGCGGTTCATGATTTGACAGTTCTCGGAGCTTATCTCAACGAGGAGGATTCAAATAATATCCGTGTCCGCGAGGTAAACGGCGTAAAGATTGCTTTTCTTTCCTATGCGGAACATCTTAACGGATTTTCAATTCCCTATGATTCACCTCTCCGTGTGGTTATGAATCACGAAACCGATGTTATTGAACGTCAGATTAAAGAGGCAAACGAAATCGCCGACGCTGTTATTGTATCGGCACACTGGGGTGTTGAAGATACAACAATTGTATCCGAGGACAGAATTGCCCTTGCAAATCAAATGGTGAACTGGGGTGCTGATGTTATACTCGGTGCTCATACACATACAGCTGAAACTATGGAATGGATAGAGCGTGAGGACGGAACAAGAGGCTTCGTGTTCTACTCCATGGGTAATTTCATCTGCTGTCAGACAGATAATTTCAATCTTGTAGGCGAAATGCCCGATTTTGATATAGTTGTTGACGGTGAAACAGGCGAAGTTCGTCTGGAGGATGTGGGAGTAATTCCCAATATTATTCACTATGAGGTGGGTGATTATGCTAATCTTGCGGTATACCCCTACAGCAAGTATACCCCCGAAATGGCGGCGGCTCACGGCATACCGTATGCGGTGCCTGCGGGTACGTACAATTACTTCAGTTATGACATACTGAACGAGATAATTGCCAACGCAATACCCGAGGAATTTCGTAAGCTCGACAAGTAGTGAATTAATTCATATTTAGTTCACAATTTCTTTTATGAGCATAAAACACAGCTTAAATGCATTGTGCAAACTGTGCAAAAACAGGATAGCCTGTTTATTTAAAATACCAAAAACAGTATAAACCTATTTACTTTTTTTGAGACTTGATATATAATAAAATCATGAATAAATATCGAAACTGGGAGTAACATCTCGTCACGGCAGTGTGATGCGTCTTGTGCTGATGCTGCATAATGTGAAAATATGTTTGTTCATGGTGCGGCAGGACTGTACAGAGTCCCCTATCCCGGGATATCCACAGAGGATATCCGCATAAGGCACGATATAACCAAAGGGGCACACGTTCCTTTGTTATATAACATTAAACGAAGAAGGAGGAAAAAAACATGAAGACAAAAAAGATAGTCATCGGAACTATGGCGGCAGCAATGCTTTCACTTTCCGTATGCTCACTCATCCCTGCTGCTGCAGCTGGCGAAACAGTGCAGATTACAGCTGGCAACGCAACAGCAATGGCAGGTGAGAAATTCACGGTGGAGGTGACACTTGCAGATATTCCTGAGCCCGGTGCTCGTGGATGCAGTTTCGGAATTGAGTTTGATAATTCTATTATCACAATTACTGATATTGTTGCAGGTGAGCTTACTGAAACAGGTGCTGATTCAGCAGATTCTTCTGCATCTCTGCTTCCCACTTTTAACGTAATTAAGGAGAATGATGAGGGCTATGCCAGCGTAATGTGGTCAACTGCTGTTGACGATTCAAAGTACTGGCTTAAAGGCGAGGGCGTTCTCTGTGTTATTGAGGGAACAGTTGCGTCAGGTGCTAAAGACGGTGCAAAGTCAAGCATTGACATCGTACCTGTAAAGCGTATGGAAAATTCTGAATCAAACGTTGCAAACAGCACTATTGACTGCGGCTATATTAAGGATGACGGCACTCGAGTTGCTTATGATGTAAGAGCAACTTCAGGATCTGTTACTGTTGGAACAAGCGGTATAGTAGGCGCTTCACTCAAGGGTGACGCAAACTGTGACGGCGTTGTTACAATTGCTGATGCAGCGGCAATTCTCCAGATGATCGGTAACCCTGATAAGTATGCACTTTCTGAAAATGGTACAGCTAACGCTGACGTGGTAGAGCCTGCTGGTATCACAGCTGCAGACGCTATCGAAATCCAGAAACTCGATGCTGGTCTTATCGACAAGCTTTAATAGCCGTCGATTTTACGAGATTATCTGATTTGTCCCCCTTACAAAGGAATACAAACCCAATTTATAAGTTATTAATAGGCTTAAAAACCTAAAAGAAAGGAATTATTACAAATGAAGAAATTTATTTCTGCAGCTTCCGCTATGGCGATGGTTGCATCATTAGTAGGCTCAGCTATTCCTTTTACAACAGTAGCTGCTGAGGCTTCCAAGACTCTTGAACTCAGAGCATTCGTTGATAAGGATAATAAGGCTGTAAGCACAACAATCTCCGCAGACGCTATCGCTGCTGGCGATGTTACAATCCCCGTTGGTGTTTACTTTGTAGAAAAGGTAAACGACACAAAGTCAATCCGTGCAAGTTTCGGTATCTCCTCTAAGGACGGCGACTGCTCAGGCGTTATGTTCGGTGGTGCTGACAACGTTGCATACATCCCCGCTTATAAGTATTTTAATGACAATGTAACTGTTTCAGTTGGTGGTAAGGACTACAGCACAAACAACATCGTTGCTTTTGCTGGTTCAATGTCTTCCACAAGAAATGGTGACAAGTTCATTTCAACAGGAACATATACATGTTCACTTGATAAGAAGCAGGATTCACAGAACTGGCCTAACGCTTGGGGTTCACTCGTATGGGCACAGCCTGTACAGGGTGGATACACATGGACAGGTGAGGCTTCTGACGATTTCCCCGGATTTGTATTTGACTGTACATTCCCCAAGGGAACACCTGCTGGTACATACACAATTGAGTTCGTTAACATGGTTCCCGATGAGAAGTATCCCAATGTTTGGTCTACAATGCTCGAGAGCGATGAGCCCGGCCTCAGATACACAGTAGATGCTGGCAACCTCGTTTGCAAGAACCTCACAATTACAATTGAGGGAGATTCTCCTGCTACAACAACAAAGACAACTACAAAGACTCCTTCAACATCTACAACTACTGTTGGCGGTGGCGATACACAGTCTGACTTTATTGTTAAGGGTTCTGAGCTTAAGTACGTTAAGGGCGGAGAAAACTACATGGATTTCTATGTAGAGTCTAACGGCCATAAGGGTGCAATGCTCGCATTCGAGCTTTCTGATCTCCCTGCTGGCGTAACAGCTGAGGTTGACGAAACATCTTGTCTCGCATTCGACCACGAGCCTCTCTGGTCACTCATGAACAAGACATGGAGCTGTCAGACAATGGATCCCACAACAAAGGATCCCCTTGCATTCAATGATGAAAATTACGTTGTAAGCCTTATTATTGATGCTGACAATGCTGCTGACGGTACATACGAAATCGGCTTCGACAGATTCCACGTTGTTGAGCAGCCTCACGAGAAGTTCGGACCTATCGTAGAGTTTGACGCAAAGGTTATCCCTGGTAAGCTTATCGTTGGCGACGGCGGCGAAGAAGATAAGCCTACAACAGGCGAGGGCGATACACAGGCTGACTTCATCGTTAAGGGTTCAACAGTAACATACGACGCAACAAAGGATAACTACATGGACTTCTATGTAGAGTCTAACGGCCATAAGGGTGCTATGCTCGCATTCGAGCTTTCTGATCTCCCTGCTGGTATCACAGCTACAGTTGACGAAACATCTTGTCTTGCATTCGATCACGAGCCTCTCTGGTCACTCATGAACAAGACATGGAGCTGTCAGACAATGGATCCCACAACAAAGGATCCCCTTGCATTCAACGACGAAAACTATGTTGTAAGCCTTATCCTTACAGTTGACGACAGCGTAAAGGCTGGCGAGTACGAAATCGGCTTCAGCAGATTCCACGTTGTTGAGCAGCCTCACGAGAAGTTCGGACCTATCGTAGAGTTCGACGCTACAGTAGTTCCTGGTAAGCTTATTGTTGGCACTCCCGCTACAACTACAACAACAAAGCCTGTAACAACTACAACTACAACTACTACAAAGCCTGTTACAACTACAACAACTCCTGCTCCTACAGAGCCTGGTGATGTTCTTTACGGTGATACAAACTGCGACGGCAAGGTAAATATTGCTGACGTTGTTGTACTCAACAAGTGGCTCAACGACAACTCTGCATATGCTATCACAGCACAGGGTAAGATCAACGCTGACTGCTGCGACGCTAAGGCTGGTACACCTGATGAGAACGACTCCAAGGCTATCATCCAGAGCCTCGTACATCTCGTAACACTTCCTTGCAAGGCTGCTGATCTTAAGTAATTAAGAACCACATTCCTTATTCAATTAAATAGAGCGAAAAGCTCGGAAAGGAAATGCACAAATGAAGAAACTGCTTTCAGCAGTAACGTCTGTCTTAATGGCTAGTTCTTTTGTAACAAGTGCATTTGCTTCATCCTTTAATGTTAGTGCTGCCGGCGGAGTTTCCGCTGTGCAGCCTAATGTTAGTATGGAGGAAGTTTTAGACGGTGCTGCTAACAAATATGCTGTTCAGAGTGATTTTGTCATTACAGGTTCTGAAGTAAAGTACGTCAAGGGCGGCGACAACTACATGGATTTCTATGTAGAGTCCAACGGTCATAAGGGTGCAATGCTTGCATTTGAGCTTTCAACACTTCCGTCCGGTATTACAGCTGAAGTTGACGTTTCCTCTTGTCTTGCATTTGATCATGAGCCTTCTTGGTCAGTAATGAACAAGACATGGAGTGTTCAGACAATGGATCCCACAACAAAGGATCCCCTTGCATTCAACGATGACAATTATGTTGTAAGTCTTATTCTTGAAGTAGCTGACAGCGTTGCTGACGGTACATACGAAATCGGCTTCGACAGATTCCACGTTGTAGAACAGCCTCATCAGAATTTTGGTCCTATTGTAGAGTTTGACGCTACAGTAGTTCCCGGAAGACTTATCGTAGGTGAGGGTGGCGATGTTGTCACACAGCCTACAACAAAACCCACATCAGGTGGTGGTTCATCATCTGGTACACAGAGCGACTTTATTGTAAAGGGTTCTGATATAACATATGACGCAAGCAAGGACAACTACATGGATTTCTATGTAGAGTCCAACGGCCATAAGGGAGCAATGCTCGCATTCGAGATTGCAAATCTCCCTGCTGGTATCACAGCTGACGTTGATGTTTCTTCATGTCTCGCATTTGATCATGAGCCTGCTTGGTCACTCATGAACAAGACATGGAGCTGTCAGACAATGGATCCCACAACAAAGGATCCCCTTGCATTCAACGACGACAATTATGTTGTAAGCCTTATTCTTACAGTTGCTGACAGCGTAGCTGACGGCGTGTACGAAATCGGCTTTAGCAGATTCCACGTAGTAGAGCAGCCTCACCAGAATTTCGGACCTATTGTAGAGTTTGACGCTACAGTAATCCCTGGAAAGCTTATCGTAGGTGACGTTGATCCTGGCCCAGAGCCCCCCACATCAGGAGGCGATACACAGGACGACTTCATCGTTAAGGGTTCAACAATAACATACGACGCAACAAAGGATAACTACATGGATTTCTATGTAGAGTCCAACGGCCATAAGGGAGCAATGCTCGCATTCGAGATTGCAAATCTTCCTGCTGGTATCACAGCTGACGTTGATGTTTCTTCATGTCTCGCATTTGATCATGAGCCTGCTTGGTCACTCATGAACAAGACATGGAGTGTTCAGACAATGGATCCCACAACAAAGGATCCCCTTGCATTCAACGATGACAATTATGTTGTAAGCCTTATTCTTACAGTTGCTGACAGCGTTGCTGACGGTGTGTACGAAATCAGCTTCAGCAGATTCCACGTTGTAGAGCAGCCTCACCAGAACTTCGGACCTATTGTAGAGTTTGACGCTACAGTAATTCCCGGAAAGCTTACTGTAGGTGAAGGTGGCGAAATCGTTACACAGCCTACAACAGGCGGCGGCGATACACAGGCTGACTTCATCGTTAAGGGTTCAACAATTACTTACGATGCAAGCAAAGACAACTACATGGATTTCTATGTAGAGTCCAACGGCCATAAGGGAGCAATGCTCGCATTCGAGATTGCAAATCTTCCTGCTGGTATCACAGCTGACGTTGATGTTTCTTCATGTCTCGC
>JAZRCW010000037.1:0-1621 GCA_045659945.1 Ruminococcus sp.
GTGAACCTATCGGAGCAAAGTTTAATTTCACAAACGGCATAACCGAAGACGATATGACAGGTCTTGCAGACTATGATGAAAAGTTCCGAATCATTGCAGAAAACGGTCTTGTTCACGCAAATGCACAGTTTTGCTTCTCCTATTTTATTGAGCCTCTGATTTCAAATAACGCCGGTTTCAACGGTAATGAGCCGTCCGATTCGGCAAAAGCTTACCTTGAAAAAGTCAGCCGTTACTGGGTTGCAAGATACGGTGCCTATCCCGTGGTCTGGACACTCGGTCAGGAGGTTGACAACGATTTCTATTGGAGCGAAACAAACCATCCCGAATGGGGATTGTATAACAACCCTTACAAGCTTGTTGCGGAATATATAGCAAAGCATGACGCATACGACCATCCGCTTTCCGCTCATATGGAAAATGTTGTTTCAACATCGGTTTACGGCAACGGTGAGGGTTCAACGGATAAATGCAAGATTTATTTTAAGGACGCAATGCCCTCCTGCTTCAGAGACGTAAAAGCACATGATTTTTATGCCGTTCAATGGCATACTTCAAAAACGGAGCAAAGCGATTTCCGAATTGAAAAAGACTGTTGGTATAACTCACAAGGCAAACCTGCAATCAATTATGAGGGTCAGTACTGTTATCTCTGGACAAAGAATTTCGGTTCAAGAATGCAGGGTTGGTCAGCATATCTTAACGGTATGTACGGCTACGGCTGGGGCGGTCATGATACATGGAGCTATCTAAATGTTTTTGACGAAGAAAATGACAGCTCCGATGGTGTTGATACAATAACAAGCGAAGAAAAAATCAATGCAACCTGGCAGGATTCACTTGAATATGAAAGCTCATATCAGGTCGGATATATGCGTGAATTCCTTGAAAGCACAGAGTGGTATAATCTTATTCCGAGATTTGACAACAAGGCATATTTCGTTCCTGCAAACAATGTTTATTATGCTTATGCAGGTAATGATGATAACACAGAAATTGTTATATATTTCTATTCATTCACCGATGAAACTGTTGCACAGAAAAACAACACCAAGTTTTACGGCGGAATAAAAACAGGAACTGTAGGAAATCTCATTCCGAACGGAAGCTATACTTATCAATGGTTTGACCCCATCAGCGGTGAATACTCCAATGAATATGAATTTACCGCTACAAGATTCGGCACATATTATATCGGCGACAGAACGCAGGCAACCGATATGGTTCTGTGCATAAGATCCGCCGATAAATTCTGAACGAGTAATCGTATCGGATAATTTCCAATTTGTCAAACGGTGTGATATAACAATTAGGTGCAATGGGATTTAAAATCTTGTTGCACTTTTTCTGGTATAAGGATGTTTCGAATGAAACAAACAACACTTGAAAATTTATACTATGGCAATATAAACTCTTGTGAAATAAGCTTTGTGAGGGATTCTGGATACGGTAAATGCTTTGATAAAGTAACCGAGCTTTCAAAGACTGTTTGCAGTCAATTGTCCGAAGAATACATAAATAAGATGAATGAACTTGAATCAGCCTACACCCGAATACTGTCCGAAACAGAACGAGAGTATTTCATATCCGGCTTCAAACTCGGTGCGAAAATAACGCTTGA
>JAZRCW010000038.1:0-20183 GCA_045659945.1 Ruminococcus sp.
ATATGAAGGACGCAGCTACCGCTTCTTACTCAAAGAAGGGTGATGCAATTGTTAAGATGAACCACGATGCTATTGATGCAGGTGCAGAGCAGGTTGTTAAGGTAGAAGTTCCTGAAAGCTGGAAGAACGCTGCCGATGAAGATCTGACAATTGCTTTTGAGGGCAACGGCGATCTTATTGATTACGTAAACAACGTGCTCGTACCCGTTAACTCATTCAAGGGTATGCAGCTCCCTGTTTCAACATTTGAAAAGTATGTTACAGGTCAGGTGCCCCTCGGTTCATCAGCATTTGAAAAGAGAGGTATCGCTATCGACGTTCCTACTTGGAATGGTGATGCATGTCTTCAGTGCGGACTATGTGCTTACGTTTGTCCTCACGCTTGTATCCGTCCTGTAGTTCTTACAGAAGAGGAAATGAACAATGCTCCAGAAGGCATCAAGTACGTTAAGATGAAACAGCTTGACGGCTACTACTACGGTATGGCTATCTCTGTACTTGACTGTACAGGCTGTGGCTCTTGTGCTAACGTATGTCCTGAGGTTAAGGGCGTTAAGGCTCTTACAATGTCTCCACTTGATATGAACCTTGATGTTCAGAAGGGTTATGACTACGGCGTGAAGCTTGCTACAAAGCCATCTGTTCTTGAAAAGTTCCCTATCACAACTGTTAAGGGTTCACAGTTCAGAAAGCCGTACCTTGAGTTCTCAGGTGCTTGTGCAGGCTGTGGTGAAACACCTTACGCTAAGCTTATAACACAGCTCTTCGGTGACAGAATGTACATCGCAAACGCAACAGGTTGTTCTTCAATCTGGGGTGGTTCTGCTCCTTCAACTCCTTACACAGTTAACAAGCAGGGCAGAGGTCCCGCTTGGTCCAACTCACTCTTTGAGGATAACGCAGAGTTCGGTTACGGTATGTACCTTGCTCAGGAGACACTCAGAGCAAGAGTTACTGAAAAGGTTAAGGCTCTTGAAGCAAAGACAGAGTGTGCAGACGTTAAGGCTGCTATCGCTGAATACTTCGAGACATACAACGACGGTGCTGCTAACAGCGTAGCTACAGACAAGCTCGTAGCTGCTCTTGAGGCATGCGGCTGTGAAGAAGGCAAGGCTATTCTCGCTGAAAAGCTTTACCTCTCCAAGAAGTCACAGTGGATCCTCGGTGGTGACGGTTGGGCTTACGATATCGGTTTCGGCGGTCTCGACCACGTAATCGCTTCCGGTAAGAACGTAAATATCCTCGTATTCGATACAGAGGTTTACTCAAATACAGGCGGACAGGCTTCCAAGTCTACACCTACAGGTGCTATTGCACAGTTCGCTGCTGCTGGTAAGGTTGTTAAGAAGAAGGACCTTGCTGGTATCGCAATGAGCTACGGTTATGTATACGTTGCACACGTTGCTATGGGTGCTAACATGAACCAGTGTATCAAGGCATTTGCAGAGGCTGAGGCTTATGACGGTCCTTCAATCATCATCTGCTATGCTCCTTGTATCAACCACGGTATCAAGACAGGTATGGCTACAGCTCAGGCTGAGGAGAAGAAGGCTGTTGAGGCTGGTTACTGGCACCTCTACAGATACAACCCTGCACTCAAGGAAGAGGGCAAGAATCCTTTCATCCTTGACTCCAAGGCTCCTAACACAGATGAGTTCAAGAACTTCCTCATGGGCGAGGTTCGTTATAACTCACTTGCACGTGCTAACCCCGAGCGTGCAGAGAAGCTCTTTGACGCTGCTGTTGCTAACGCAAAGGATAGATACGATTATCTTACACGTCTTACAACTCTCTACGGACAGGACTAATTAAGATATAAATTATATTATGCTGTAACGATTTCATTCCCCCTTGGAGTATTCCAAGGGGGAATTTGTATATATTTTTGTACAAATGCTGTATGCAGAACAGGTTGGTAATAAGCGGATATATAAAACATATATGTAACGCTTGACAAATATATACAATTGTGATATTATATATATTAATCCTGATGTAATCGTCAGGTAGTCAAATAAGTGTCGAAAAAATTTTTTTGAATTTTATGCAACCTTTTGATGTGCTGAGGGGTGTTATATATGAAGGCACCTGAAAAAGATGCTCGACACAAAAATTTTAAGATTAAAGGGGTAAAATTTATGAAACTCAAAAACTTATCATCCGTAATCCTTGCTGCTATGATGGCGGCTACAACTGTTCCTTGTACAGGACTTAATGTGCCTTACAATGACTTGACTGCTTATGCATTTGATATTGAGGCATTTAATTGTATTGCCAAAGGTACCTGCGGTGAGAATTTGAAATGGAAACTTATGGGTGATGGATGCCTGCAAATCAGCGGCACGGGAAAGATGAACAACTGGACATCTCCTGAAGAAGTTCCGTGGGCGGCGTATGTGAATCAGATAACAGAATTTTCATTCTCATGGGATTATATGGAAAACATAGGCGATTATGCATTTTATGGTTGTGAAAATCTTGAATTTATACCTATTTTTGGAATAATAGGAGCACATGCTTTCGAGGGTTGTACTAAACTTAGTGGGTATGTTTCTTCGCCAGATAATCCAATTGTTGCTATAAAAGAGGACGCTTTTAAGGATTGCGGCGATAATATGTCATTAATATTTAATTATCCCGATTGTTACATTGAAGATACAGAAACTACAATAGCAGATGGCGTGAAAATTAAGTGTTTTGAAGGTTCTACTGCACATGAGTATGCTTTAAAATACGGTAGGGAAGTTGTATTGCTTACCGATGACGAGCCGTCAGTTCCAAAATTCGAATATAATCCCGAGGACTTTGAAACTCCCGATGATAATAATTCTTCTGAAAATGGCGAACAGGATATCGTAGCTACAGGCAAATGCGGCGAAACTCTCGACTGGAATATCCAGAGTGATAAGCGTCTTTTCATTAATGGCGACGGCGTAATGGACAGCTATGTGGGCTACAGCAACTGGGAGGAATATACTGAACTTTTTGATACAGTTGAATATTCCGGAAAACTTGCAAACTATGGTGAATATGCTTTCTACAACTGCAAGAATCTCAAATCCATTGAGCTTGCACCTGTAATTGGTGCACACGCATTTGAGGGTTGTTCAAATATTGAAAGTATTATGACACCTGCTGGATTTGTTCTTAATGAAATCGGTGATTACGCTTTCTATGGCTGTGATAATCTGGGCGGATTATTTATAGAAAATCCTGAATGTATAATCGCTGACAGTCCCCATGTATTCCCTGAAAGCATGACTATTTTTGGTGTTGCAGGTTCAACTGCACAGGCTTATGCTGAAAAGTATGGCAGAGAATTTGTAGATATAAGTGCACCCGGATTTGGCGAACAGCCAATAGTAGCCGAGGGTACTTGTGGTGATAATCTCACATGGAAAATTTACGAGGACGAAAAGTGCCTTATTATCAGCGGGGAGGGTGCAATGGATAGCTGGGAAAATCCCGACGAAACACCCTGGGCTGAATATAACAGCTTTATCGAGGCTGTACGCCTTGAAAATGGAGTTGCAAATATAGGCGATAACGCATTTGCAGCATTCAACAGTGAATATCTTGACATAGTTATCATTGAAAATCCCGACTGCATTATTCCCGACAGTGAATCAGTAATTCCCGTTGGTATGGCAATAGGCTGTGCAGAAGGTTCAACAGCACAGGCTTATGCTGAAAAGTACGGCAAAGTGTTTGAGTTCTTTGAATTTCAGCAGCCTGAGGAAGAAGAAACAGACGTAATATCAAAAGGCACATTATTTGAAAAATTCCCATATAAAATCACTTCATATGGCGAGTTTATTATTGAGGGTGAGGGCGAACTTGACGGTATAACCAGATGGAGCCTTGCTTTTGAAAACAGCGATAAAGTTGAATCTGTAACTCTTTCAAATGGCATAACAGCTATTGGAGAATATAACTTCTTTAACTGCAATAATCTCGGATATGTTCAAATCGATGAAAATATAGAGTCAATCGGTGATTATGCTTTCTATGGCTGCTATGATCTTTATGATGTACATATCTGGAATCCACAGTGCGTTATTGCAGACAGCCCTTATGTATTCCCGAAAAATACAATTATTTGTGGTTATGCAGGCTCAACATCCGAAGCTTATGCCAAGAAGTATGACAGAAGTTTTTATGCAATTCCTGTGGAAGTTGCAAATGGTACATTAAGCGAAGATATCACATGGAAGCTTAACAGCGACGGTGGTCTTTATATTGAGGGAAATGGCATTATGCCTGACTTTGACGGTGAAAATCCATGGGGCGAATATGCTGATTCAATTGAGTATGTTCAGATTTCTGGCGATATTGAAAATATTGGCGATTACACATTCTACAATTGCAAGAATCTTCGCAGCACAGACATAGATGTAAAGACTATCGGTGAACACGCATTTGATGGCTGTGAAAAGCTTGAGCATATCTACTCTTTTGAAGAATCTATTGAAATAAAAGATTATGCATTTTATGGCTGTGACAGCCTTGGATTAGCTAATATTCAGGTTGAAAACTGTATAATTGCAGACAGTCCCAATGTATTCCCCGAGAATACCACAATCGAAGGTATATGCGATAGCTTAAAGGCTTATGCTGAAAAGTATAATCTGAATTATGTAGACTATACTTTAGCAGTTGAGGGTAAGCTTGATGATAATTTCACATGGTCTATATTTAATAATGGTGTCCTTAACATTAGTGGTGAGGGCGATATGCCCGACGGCGATTGTGCTGACATCTGGGGTGATTATGCTGATAAGATAGAGTATGTTACCTTAACTGTTATGGAAGGTTCATTAGGTGATTATGCATTCTTTAACCTTAAAAATCTTAGGGAAGTTATATATGGTTATTATCCTGGTGCTGAATTGAAAATAGGCACACATATATTCGAGGAATGTGACAAATTGCAGTATTTTTCTGCTTGGGAAAATTTTGTTGAAATTGGCGATTATGCTTTCAACGGTTGTGACAGCCTTGAAAGTGTATTTATCGAAAATCCCGAATGTGTCATTGCCGACAGTGAATTTGTATTCCCCGAGAATACTGTAATCCATGGCTATACAGGCTCAACAGCTGAAGCTTATGCCAAGAAGTATAACAGAACATTTGAAGCTATTGATGCAGATGAACAGTTGATTGGCGAGGGGCCCTTGACTGAAACAATCAGCTATACACTTACAAAGGACGGTGTTCTTACTATCACAGGTGAGGGAGAGCTTACCGGTCCTGATTGTGAAGGTTTCTGGGGAAGTCTTACTGACAAGATTAAGACAATTGAGTTTTCCGGTGATATTATCGGGATTGACGATTATATATTTAAAGGATGCCAGAATCTTGAATATTTTAATATTCCTGTCTCAAATAAGCTTGCAGTAATTGGTGCACACGCATTTGAGGATTGCAAAAACCTCAAAGCATTCCCGTTCATCAATGTATTGACAGTTATGGATTACGCATTCAACGGCTGTGACAGCCTTGAAAATGTGACAATCACTGATCCTGAATGTGAAATTGCTGACAGCGAATTTACATTCCCCGAGCATACAGTTATTACAGCCCTTGCAGGTTCAAACGCAGAGGCTTATGCTGAAAAGTATGACAGAACATTTGAAACTGCTCTTGAAATTATTTTCGGTGACGTAAACGGCGATGAAACTATTGACTCCAGTGACGCTTCACTTGTACTTGGCGAATATGCCGCAGTACAGACAGGCAGTGCGGCATCATTTACAGAAAATCAGAAAAAGGCTGCTGACGTAAACAAGGACGGCGATGTAAGTGCAACAGACGCTTCTGCTATTCTTGCATACTACGCAGACGCTGCAACAGGCAAAAAGCCCTCATGGGACTGATTAACACATTGAAATAATAAAGCTTCTAAATTAAACATGCTGTAATGCTTTCATTCCCCCTTGGATTATTTCAAGGGGGAATTTTGTGTATTTATCACAAAAAATAGATTGCACATTTATATATCTATATAATTGACGATTGTACATAAGTGTGATATAATATATATAATTCCGAAAGAATATCAGGAGTAAATATGTTTCGGAAGTTTTTTGAAAAAATGCAACCTTTTTGCATTTTCAAATGTGTTATATATGTAAGCGGTTATAACGCCGTAAAAATATGCATAGAAAGGGATTTTTATTATGAAAATCAAAAAATTATCAACAGTAGCTCTTGCAGCTTTGCTAGCTGCAACAGTCGTGCCTTATACAGGTATGACATCACTTACAGCAGCTGCTTCAAGCGGAGATACACAGGCTGACTTTATCCTCAGAGGTACAGATGTAACATACGAAGCAGGTAAGGACAACTACATGGACTTCTATACAGAGTCTAACGGTCACAAGGGTGCTATGATTGTATGTGAAATCGACGATCTTCCTGCTGGTATCACAGCTGAGGTTGACGTTACATCATGTCTTGCATTTGATCACGAGCCTGCTTGGTCACTCATGAACAAGACATGGAGCTGTCAGACAATGGATCCCACAACAAAGGACCCTCTTGCATTCAATGATGACAATTACGTAATCAGCCTTCTTCTCACAGTTGACGATGCAGTCAAGAGTGGCACATACGAAATCGGCTTCAGCAGATTCCACGTTGTAGAGCAGCCTAATCAGCTTGTAGGACCTATCGTAGAGTTCAACGCTACAGTAATTCCCGGTAAGCTCACCATTGCTGCTAATGGTGAGGAGCCTGCTTTTGTCAAAGGCGACGTAAACGGCGACGGAGCTATTGACTCCAGCGACGCTTCACTTGTACTTGGCGAATATGCCGCAGTACAGACAGGCAGTGCGGCATCATTTACGGAAAGTCAGAAAAAGGCTGCTGACGTAAATGAGGACGGCGATGTAAGTGCAACAGACGCTTCTGCTATTCTTGCATACTATGCAGACTCTGCAACAGGTAAAACTCCTTCATGGGATTGATTAACACATTGAAATAAAACAAATCACAGCACCGCATGGATTTTATGCGGTGCTGTTGTGTTTTTGACGGGTGTAACAAAATACCGTGCGTGATTTTCGGAATTTCCTTGACTTTACCATAAAAATGCTTTATAATAATAATGTATACTCATTTGCAAATCGGTTATAATAGCAATGAAATTATAGTTTTGAGGTGCTGCTATGGCTGATGAAAATAAGAATGAGATAACAGATAACGGTATATCAACTGCAAATAATTGCAGGCATATCATTCACTGTCTTAATATTATTGGGCAGATTGAGGGGCATTACGTCCTTGGTGAAACAAACAAAACCACGAAATATGAGCATATAATCCCTGCTCTTGTGGCTATTGAGCAGGATAGGAGCGTTGAGGGACTTATAATAATCCTCAACACAATAGGCGGCGACGTGGAAGCAGGTCTTGCCATAGCGGAGCTTATTGCAGGAATGAAAACTCCTACGGTTTCCCTTGTGGTGGGCGGAGGTCATTCAATTGGCGTGCCGCTTGCTGTGGCGGCGAAAAAGTCCTTTATTGTGCCCTCTGCGTCAATGACGATTCATCCCGTTCGAATGAACGGCACGGTGCTCGGGGTTCCGCAGACGCTTGCATATTTCGATAAAATGCAGGACAGGATAATTGATTTTGTAACGAAAAACAGCCATATCCAAGAAGATGTATTCCGCAATATGATGATGAATACACAGGAGCTTGTTCTTGATGTGGGCTCTGTTGCCGACGGTGAAAAGGCGGTGGAGCTCGGGCTTATTGACAGCCTTGGAAGTCTTTCCGATGCCATGGAATGTCTGTATAATATGATTGAAAATACCGAAAAAAGATATACAGGGGAATTCTGAAACCGCGAAGTTTCGGGGAATCCCCATAACGGAGGGCAAAATGTCATTTTTTGATAGAAAATTTCTTTTTGGTGCTGATTTCAAAGATGAAGATTTCACAAGGGACGGAAAGCCGAAGAAAAAAGTCGGAGCCGATGATGCTGAAAACACACAGGAAATTGATATGAGTGCCAAGGGCATGGCAGAAGAACAAAAAGAAAAGCTGATGCAGAAAATAGAAGCGGCGGAGAGAAAAGCGTCGGCTAAATCAGGGGGCAGTGTAGCTGCAAAAATCGACGATGACGAACAGTCTGACGAGGATAGCGGAAAAAAACTTGGCGATAACGAAATATTGACTCCTGACCAGGCAAGAGTTGTTTCTATAGTGCTTTTTGCACTTGGTATTCTTGTGGGAATGGCCGTATTATTCAAAGGCTCCGAGGGCTGGCTGACTTTCCATAACGGCATTCTCGGTACATTCGGAATTATATCTCTCGGTGTGCCTGTCGCTATGGTTTATGCGGCATATCTGATAGCTAAAAGGGATAAGAAAACAGCGTCCAAAAATGCTTCAATGGTTGCTTGGACAGTTGTGCTCTGTTCGGCTGTTCAAGTTTTTTTCGGAAAAATAGTACCCGAAAATGGACTTGGTGAATTTATCGGGAAAGCGTTCAGATCGGGTGCGGACTACAGCGGCGGCGGAGTAATCGGCTCATTCCTGTCCTACCTGCTTCTTTCATGGCTTGGCAAGGGCGGAGCTATAATTGTAATGTTCCTTACCATGTTTGTAATGCTTCTTATAAGCACAGGTAAAAGTCTTAACGATTTTTTTGATATAGTGGGAAGTCCTTTTAAATCAATGAAAAGCTTCGGAGACGGTGTGAAAAGCCTTTTTAACGGCGATTATGATGACTATTATGATGATGACGATGAGGACGACGAGGAGGAATATGAGAATAATCCCGAGGGCGGCGGTATATCCATTGAAATGGAGGATATAAGAGAGGCTGGCAGACAAATTCCCACAGAGGAAAGAACTCCTTTAAGTCCCGAGGAGCAGAGAGTGCTTGACGATTTCAGCCGTGATTTCGATATTCGCCTTCCTGGGGAGAATATCACGATACATAACGTCCCCGAGGAAAAAACGCAGAAAAAGCCTGCTCCAAAGGCTGAAAATGCAGGGGCAGAAAAGAACGAAACAGAGCTTGACAAGCTGATATCAAGAGCTGTTGAAAACAAGGAGCGTCAGGACAGAATGGCGGCAGGCGAGGTTATTGAGGAGCCTGAAAACAATACCCAGATGTCATTGTATATTCTCCCGGGACTTGATTTGCTGTCACTGCCGACTGCAAAGAATAATAGCTCCGAAGCTGTTGCCGAAATGAATGAAAAGGCAGCAAAGATTGTAAACACATTCAAAAGCTTCGGCGTTGAGGTAACTATCAGAGATATTTACAGAGGTCCGTCAATTACAAGATACGAGATACAGCCTGGTGTGGGTGTAAAGGTATCGAAAATCCGTGGACTTGAGGACGATATTGCCCTTAGTCTTGCGGCACAGGGCGTGCGTCTTGAAGCTCCTGTTCCCGGTAAGGCAGCGGTAGGTATCGAGGTGCCGAATATTAACAAAGACGTTGTAACTCTCCGTGAGATACTTTCATCTCACGAGTTCAGAAATGCCGACAGCAAGCTTGCTTTTGCGGTTGGTAAGGATATCACGGGAAATGCCATTGTAGGCGATATTACAAAGATGCCCCACGTTATTATTGCAGGTACAACAGGTTCGGGTAAATCTGTTTGTACCCGTTCAATAATTATGAGTATTCTCTACAAGGCAAAGCCCGACGAGGTAAAGATTATTCTTATTGACCCAAAGGTGGTTGAATTTAAGGTGTTTGAGGGTATACCACACCTGCTCATACCTATTGTAACCGAGGCTAAAAAGGCGGCAGGAGCACTTAACTGGGCGGTTAACGAAATGATGCGTCGATACAACACCTTTGCGGATATCGGAGCAAATGACATCAAGTCTTACAACGAAATAGCCGACGATGATGACGAAATAGAGCGTATGCCGCAGATTGTCATATTCATTGACGAGCTTGCCGATATGATGCTTGTAGCAGGCAAGGAAGTTGAGGACTCGATCTGCCGACTTGCACAAATGGGACGTGCCGCAGGTATGCACCTTGTAGTTGCTACACAGCGACCGACTACTGATGTAATTACGGGACTTATCAAGGCAAATATTCCAAGCCGAATTGCCCTTTCCGTTATGTCGCAGGTTGACTCACGTACAATCATTGATATGGCAGGTGCGGATAAGCTTCTAGGTAACGGTGATATGCTGTATATGCCCATAGGAACAAGCAAGCCTATACGTATACAGGGCTGTTTTGCCTCCTCAAAGGATATAAGCGAGACCTTGAATTTTATACGTTCACAGGCAACAGGGGAGTATGACAGCCGCATTGTTGAAGCTGTTGAAAATTTTGTCCCCCAGACAAAGAGTGACCGTGGCGGTTCAGCTGACAGCGGATTTGAGGCAGGCACTGACGAGGATTACATCGTAAGAGCGGCAGAGGTTGCGGTAAACAATGGTCAGATTTCCACAACAATGCTTCAGAGGAAGTTGAAATTGGGTTACGCAAGAGCGTCCCGTATTATGGACGAGCTTGAAGAACGTGGCATTGTGGGCGAGGCAGAGGGTTCAAAGCCCCGAAAGGTGCTTATGTCAAAAATGCAGTTTGACGAATGGAAAATGCGTAAATTAGAGGAGTGAGCCTTTGTTTAATGCGTAATTCGTAATGCGTAATTAAATTGTAGGGGCGGATATTATCCGCCCGCAATGATGAAAATATAATAACGAAAAAGGAGTGAATTTTTATGTCTGATTACAAGACAGCAATTGAAAAGCTTGAAGCAAAGGGTTTAAGCGATATGGCGGCGGAGCTGAAAAAGTACTACCGCAATGCTATCGGCTGTTTTACAAAGGAGTACAGCGGCGATATACCTGTAGGTGCAAGTAAAATGGGCGGTTTTCCTGATTTGCCGCCAAATATGGAATATCCCGTTATGTCGGGTTATACTGAAAAATGGCTTCAGGGGCAAAACACAGGCAAAGTGGAAAGATACGAAGAATCTGCAATGCAGCTTGTGGCACAGATTAACCTCTATGAATTGGCTGAATCAGAAGCAGACATAGAAAAACTCCTGCCTGAAAGGGGAATGCTCTATATCTTCTGGAGCGGTGAAGTTTCATCCCTTGAAAGCAGCGAATGGAGCGAATTTACCCTTGAAAATCCCGAAAATAAGGATTATTTCAATGTTATCTGGTGGGATGGCGATATGTCAAAGCTGAAACGCACATTCCCTCCCTGCGGCTATTATACCAAGTATTTCGAGGAATGCCTGCCCGAAAGAGGGATTGAATTTGACAGCATGGACGAGTATAGTCAGGATTCTGTTGATGAAATTGATGATCTTGAAGAAACCCTTGAAATGGATTCCTACGACTTTTCCGAGAGTTGCGACAAGCTTTTTGGCTTCCCAAAAGGCGGAAATGCACCCGAAGTTTTTGAGGAAACGGTAAATCTGTTCCAGTTTGACTATCACGACGGTTGTCTTTGGGCGGCATACTGGCTTATGAATAAGGCGGACCTGCTCAACCGTGATTTCTCAAAAGTCACTTTTGACTATGATCTTGACTGATTGGTGATATATTTTATGTACGATAAGTTTATACCTTTAACTAAAAAAGAAATGGAAGAAAACGGCATAGAGCAGTTTGATTTCATTTATATAACAGGCGATGCCTACGTTGACCACCCCAGCTTCGGTGCGGCAATTGTAACCCGTTTGATTGAAGCTATGGGCTTTACCGTGGGAATTATCTCCCAGCCCGACTGGCATACCGACAGGGATTTCCGCAAATTCGGCAGGCCTAAATATGCCTTTCTGGTGACATCGGGAAATATAGATTCCATGGTTGCTCACTACACGGCGGCAAAGCGTAAGCGTTCCGATGACGCATACACCGCAGGGGGAGTGGCTGGCAAACGCCCTGACAGAGCCGTTATTGTCTATTGTCAGAAGCTCCGTGAATACTTCGGCGATGTGCCGATAGCTATAGGCGGACTTGAAGCCTCTCTCCGCCGTTTTGCCCATTACGACTACTGGGACGACGCAGTCCGCCCCTCTGTTCTTGCGGACAGCGGTGCTGATTTGCTTATGTTCGGCATGGGCGAACATCAGATTCAGGAGATATGTACACGTCTTGCAAATGGCGAAAACATAAAGGATATCCACGATGTAAGAGGTACCTGTTACATGACAGAGCCTGTCAATACCCCTTTAGGTGCGGCACAGTGCCCCTCGTTTGAGCAGGTACGTGACAACAAAAGGGAATACGCAAAGGCAACGAAAATCCAATATGACTGGCAGGACGAGGTATACGGCAAGACGGTTATACAGCGTCACGGGAATATGATGCTTGTGCAGAATCCCCCTGCAAAGAGTCTTACCACAGAGGAGCTGGATTACATATACAGCCTGCCTTACACAAGGCGGTATCACCCCTCTTATGAGGCTTTGGGCGGCGTTCCCGGCATTGAGGAAGTGCGATTTTCAATCACTCACAATCGTGGCTGTTTCGGCTACTGCAATTTCTGTTCAATTGCACTTCATCAAGGCAGAAAAATCACCGTAAGAAGTGAAAAATCCGTTCTTGCAGAGGCGGAGCGTATTACTAAAATGCCCGATTTCAAGGGATATATCCACGATGTAGGCGGCCCGACGGCGAATTTCCGCCATACCTCCTGTGAAAAGCAGATTGAAAAGGGACTTTGCATGGGTAAAAAATGCCTTGCTCCAACTCCATGCCCTGCGTTAAAGGCAGACCACAGTGAATATCTGGCTATGCTACGTAAAATAAGGGCTATAAAGGGCATAAAGCGAGTATTTATCCGTTCAGGTATACGCTATGATTACCTTATGGAGGATAAAAACGATGAATTTATCCGTGAGCTGATAAAACATCACGTAAGCGGACAGCTGAAAGTTGCTCCCGAGCATTGTTCGGCGGTAGTCCTTGATAAAATGGGTAAGCCCCATATTGAAGCATACAAGGCATTCCAGAAGCGTTTCTACGAGATTACAAAGGGCATAGGCAAGGAGCAGTATCTTGTGCCATATCTTATGTCGTCACACCCCGGAAGCACGCTGAATGAGGCTATAGACCTTGCTCTGTTCCTACGTGACAATAAAATCCGTCCCGAGCAGGTACAGGACTTCTATCCCACACCGGGCACGATTTCAACCTGTATGTTTTATACAGAGCTTGACCCCTACACAATGGAAAAGGTGTACGTTCCGAAAACATCAAAGGAAAAGGCAATGCAGAGGGCGTTATTGCAGTATTTCCGTCCACAGAACAAGGAAATTGTCCTTGAAGCGTTAAAAGCGGCAGGAAGATACGACCTCATAGGCACTTCGCCCAATTGCCTTGTGGAGGACAATCAGAAAAGAAACAACGGAAAAGGCGGTGAAAAGTCGTGGCAAGGCGGAAAAAATCAGAGAAAACCAGGTTCAGAACGTCCACAGCGGCAAACAAACCGCCGAGATACATCAAAAGGAAAGAAAACACAGCCAGCGTCCCGAAAAGGTCGGAAGCCAAGGATTTAAGCGGATTTATAACAGTTCTGCTCAGCCTTGGAGTTTTCATTGGACTTGTCGTATGGAACAGTGTAAGAGGAAATATTCACAAGCCTGCCGATGATAAATTGAGAGTGAGTTTCATTGACGTTGGACAGGGCGACTGTATTTTCATAAGCTGCGACGGTGAGAATATGCTCATTGACTGCGGCGAAAAATCGGAATATACCAATGTTATCAGCTATCTGAACCGTGAAGAAGCTGTAGAGCTTGATTACGTTATTGCAACTCATCCTCATTCAGACCATATGGGTGGAATGTCGAAGATTATAAAGCAGTTTGACATAGGTGAAGTTATAATTCCCCCTCTTACAGAAAAGGCAATACCGCTTACATCGTTTTTCTCGGATTTTGTTGATGTCATTGAGAAAAGAGAAATTCCCCTCACACAGGCAAAAGTAGGAATGAAAGGCACTCTCGGCGACGCTGAATGGAGAATAATTTCCCCTGCTGTATGCGACGAGGACAACCTTAATAACTGCTCTGTGGGAATTATATTGAAGCATGGCGAAAATAACTTCTGCTTTACAGGCGACGCAGAGGAGGAATCTGAAAAAACAATGGCATATTCGGGAGTTACGGAAAATGTGGACGTATTCAAGGCGGCTCACCACGGTGGTGCAACCTCAAATACGGAGCTTTTTCTCTCGATGATACAGCCTGAAATTGCTGTTATATCCTGCGGAAAGGGCAACAGCTACGGTCACCCAAATGACGAGGTTATGAAAAGACTTGAATCCTATACCGAGGAAATATACAGAACAGACCTTGACGGCACAGTTGTTATTGAATCTGACGGCAAGGAGCTTACAGTAATTACAAAGGAAGACAGTTTATGGTAATTGACCGCATAGAGGGCGATTTCGCCGTTGTTGAAAACGAGGGGATTATGCTTGATATACCCCTTTCACAGCTCCCCTGCGACGTAAAAGAGGGGGATATTGTAACCTTTTCAAACGGTGTGTATATCGTCGATAACAAAACAGCCGACGAGCAGAGAGCGGAAATCTCTGTAAGGCTTGATAAATTATTCAAAAGGAAAAATTATGACTGATACTATTATTATAGGCGGCGGTGCAGCAGGTTGCGTGGCGGCTATATATGCGGCACGGTGGGGAAAAAGTGTTATGCTCTTTGAAAAAAATGAGCGTATCGGCAGAAAACTCCGCATAACGGGCAAGGGACGCTGCAACGTGACAAATAATTCCCCAACCCGTGAGCATATGGAGAATATCCCCGTAAACAGCCGATTTATGTACAGTTCCTTTGCAATGTACGGAGCAGAGGAAACAATGGCATTTTTTGAGGAGCTGGGAGTTCCTCTGAAAACCGAAAGGGGAAATAGAGTTTTCCCCGTCAGCGACAATGCAGAGGATATTGTAAATGCACTTGACCGCGAGCTGAAAAATCTCGGAGTAAAAATCGTGAGAAAGGCGGTAAAATCGCTGATTATCGTGGACGGTGTGTGCAAGGGTGTTATTGCAGGGGGACAGGAATATCGCAGTCAGAGCGTACTTGTAGCCTGCGGCGGCAAATCCTACCCTGCAACAGGCTCGACAGGTGAAGGATATACCTTTGCGGAGCAGGCAGGTCATACTGTAACGGAGCTTAAACCAAGCCTTGTACCTCTCACCTCTCCCGATAAATTCTGTGCGGAGCTTATGGGACTTTCTCTCCGAAACGTCACATTGAAGCTTATGGAGGGCGAAAAAACGGTATACAGCGAAATGGGCGAAATGCTGTTCACTCATTTCGGATTGAGCGGACCTCTTGTGCTTTCGGCAAGCAGTCACATAAGGGATATGAAGCCAAATTGTTTCAAGGCGGTTATAGACCTTAAACCTGCCCTTTCTCCCGAACAGCTTGACGCACGTATTCAACGAGATTTCGCGGAAAATCTTAACCGTGACTTCCAGAATGGCATACGCAAGCTGCTTCCTGCGAAGCTTATCCCCGTTATAATACGGCTTTCGGGAATTGCTCCCGAAAGGAAGATAAACGGCATTACTAAAGAGGAACGCCGTAAATTCGGAGAGCTTATAAAGGCATTCCCAGTGAGAATATCGGGATTTCGCCCCATTGACGAGGCGATAATTACAAGCGGCGGTGTAAGCGTTAAGGAAATTGATCCGAAAACAATGGAGTCAAAGCTTGTCAGCGGACTTTTCTTTGCAGGAGAGGTCATTGACGTTGACGCATACACAGGCGGTTTTAATCTGCAGATTGCCTTTTCTACGGCATATTCGGCGGCATTATATTTGTAAGGGGGATAAAAATGGGGTGTTTAGGTAATATCTTATGGTTTATTTTCGGCGGTATCATAAGCGGACTCAGCTGGATTTGCGTAGGGATTTTATGGTGTGTAACCATAGTTGGAATTCCTGTTGGAGTGCAGTGTTTCAAGCTTGCAGGGCTTTCATTCATGCCGTTCGGCAAAGAGGTTGAATACAGCGGCGGTGCTGTTTCGCTTATATCAAATGTGCTGTGGCTTGTATTCGGCGGCTTGGAGCTTGCATTGGAATTCTGCACTTTCGGCATCATAATGTGCATTACAATAATTGGCATACCTTTTGGAATGCAGTTTTTCAAGCTTGCAAAACTTGCCCTTTCTCCATTCGGTGCACACATAAGATAAAAAGCATACACAGATTTATTAAGGAGCAATTCAGATGAAAACAATAAATATAGCTATAGACGGCCCTGCCGGAGCAGGAAAAAGTACAATTGCAAAAATGGTTTCCGCTGATATGGGGTATATCTACGTTGACACAGGGGCTATGTACCGTGCTGTTGCCCTTTATCTTACGGAAAATAATATCCCCGATGAGGATATTGAAAAATATATCGGCGATGTTGATGTTTCATTGAAATTCATTGACGGGGCACAGCGTGTATATCTCGGCAACAGGGACGTTTCAGAGCTTATCCGCACCCCTGAAATGTCAATGGCGGCATCGAGAACTTCCGCAATTCCTGCGGTTAGAGCAAGACTTTTCGATTTACAGCAGAAGCTTGCCCGTGAGAATAATATAATTATGGACGGCAGAGATATCGGCACAGTTGTTCTTCCTAATGCAGATGTTAAGATATTCCTTACAGCCTCTGCGGAGGAGCGTGCAAAGCGTCGTCACAAGGAGCTTTCGGTAAAGCCCGATTGCCCCACATATGATGAAATCTTAAAGGACATTATTCAGCGTGACTATAATGATTCGCACCGTGAAACAGCTCCCCTTAAACAGGCAGAGGATGCTGTTCTCGTAGACACAACGGAGCTTACACTGGAGCAGTCAGCGGCAAGGATTGCCGAAATTATAAAGGAGAGAGTGTAGTATGTTTTATATTGCAAAATGGCTTGTATGGATAGCAATGAATATAGCTTTCAGCGTTAAGTTGGAGGGTAAGGAGAATATTCCAAAGGATACAAACTGCATATTTGCTTCAAATCACCGTACAAATGCAGATCCGCCCCTTATTAGCTGCGGGCTTAAAGGCAAGCACTCATTTATGGCTAAAGAGGAGCTTTTCAAGAATAAGCTTTTCGGCTGGCTTATAAGAAATCTTGGTGCATTTCCTGTTTCAAGGGGTAAAGGTGATACTGCAGTGCTCGATATATCTGTTGACAGACTTGCAAACGGTCAGAATCTTATGATTTTCCCCGAGGGTACACGCTCCAAGGACGGCAAAGTACATCGTGGTCATTCGGGTGCGGCTGTTATTGCGGCACGTTCGGGAAAGCCTATTATTCCCGTTGGAATTATTTTCGGTGAAAAGCTGAAATTCCGCACTAAAATCAGAATAAAGTACGGTACTCCCATTAACCCTGCGGAGTATGTGGAGATATGTGATACACCCAATCCAAGACAGCTTGTAAAGCTGAAAAATCGCTATATGGCAGATATAAAGCTTCTCGTTGAGGGTGAGCCCGAGCCTGAAAAGCTCCCCGATAACAGCGAAAAGGAGCAGGCTGATGAATAAGGTTACGGTGGCGAAGTCGGCAGGATTTTGTTTCGGGGTTGACAGAGCCGTAAAAATGGTGTATAATGAATTGGAGTCCAACACAAAGGTTGCAACTCTCGGGCCTATTATCCACAATCAGGACGTTGTGAATGATATGAATGCCAAGGGTGCAAGGGTGGTGGAGTCCGTTGACGAACTGCTGCCGGAGGAAACCGTTGTAATCCGTTCTCACGGCGTAGGCAGGGAGGTTTATGATAAAATTGCGGAAAAGGGTTGTCGGATGTTAGACGCTACTTGTCCTTTTGTCGCAAAAATTCATAAAATTGTGGCGGAAAAATCAAAAGAGGGTTATATGATCCTCATTGCAGGCGACGTAAATCATCCTGAAATACAAGGAATTATTGGGCATTGTGAACAAAATTACTGCGTATTCAAGGATAATATTGAGCTAAAACACGTTTTTGAAAAAAACGAGAATTTTTTGCGAAAAAAGCTTGCATTCGTCGCTCAAACAACGTATAATATAATAGAATGGGAAGAATGTTTAAAGGTGATCCCAAAAGGCAATCCCGATATTGTCATATTCGATACAATATGCAGTGCAACCGATACAAGGCAGTCAGATGCCGCCAAACTGGCACAGGAATCTGATATAATGCTTGTTGTGGGCGGCAGACACAGTTCAAACACCGTAAAGCTATACGAGGTGTGCAGCCGATATTGTAAAACGTATCACATAGAAAATTCGGATGAGCTTTCATCTTTGATGCTGCCCTGTGCCGGCAAAATCGGCATAACAGCCGGGGCATCCACGCCGGCATATATAATCGAGGAGGTACAAACAACCATGACAGAGAATGTAAATCTCAATGCAATTGATGAGGAGATCGATTTTGCGGAAGCTCTCGATCAGTCTTTCAAAAAAATACATACAGGAGAGAAGGTAGAAGGACTCGTTGTAAGTGTTGACAACGCAGAGATCACTGTAGATCTCGGAACAAAGCACACAGGCTACGTTAAGCTTGAAGACCTTACAGACGATTCCACAAAGAAGCCCGAGGACATCGTTTCCGTTGGCGATAAGATTGAGCTTATCGTTATCAAGGTAAACGACAGCGAGGGTACAGTTGCTCTTTCCAAGAGAAAGGTTGACGAGCAGGCTGGCTATGACACTGTTGTTAAGGCAAAGGAAGAGGGTGCTGTTCTTGAGGGCACAATCAGCCGTGTTGTTAACAAGGGTGTAACACTCAACTACATGGGTGTAAGAATCTTTATCCCTGCTTCACAGACAGGCCTTCCCAGAGGTGCAGAGCTTGATCAGCTCAACAAGCAGAAGGTTCAGTTCAAGATTATCGAGGTAGACGAGGGCGGCAAGAAGAGAGCTGTTGGTTCTATCAAGGCTGTTGATTCAGCAAAGAAGGAAGAAGCAAAGGCTGCATTCTGGGCTGACGCTGAAATCGGCAAGACATACGTTGGTAAGGTTAAGTCCCTTACAAGCTTCGGTGCATTCGTTGACCTTGGCGGTATCGACGGTATGGTACATATTTCAGAGCTTTCATGGAAGCGCATCAAGCACCCCAGCGAGGTTGTAGCTGTTGGTGATACTCTTGAAGTATACATCAAGGACCTCAATGCTGAGGAGAACAGAATTTCTCTCGGCTTCAAGAAGGCAGAGGACAATCCCTGGGAAATCTTCAAGTCACAGTATGGTGTTGACGACGTAGTTAAGGCTACAATCGTTTCTACAACAAGCTTCGGTGCATTCGCACAGATTATCGACGGTGTAGACGGCCTTATCCACATCTCACAGCTTGCTGACAAGAAGGTTGAGAACGTTAAGGATATTGTATCTGTTGGCGATGTAGTTGATGTTAAGATTATCGATATCGACGACGAGTCCAAGAGAATCAGCATTTCTATGCGTGCTCTCCTTGAAGATGCAGCTGACGCTGAGGACGAGGAAGATTACGAGGACGAGGAATAATCCCGTAAATTGAGATTTAAAAGGCTGTACCGCAAGGTATGGCCTTTTTTGCAAAAGGAGAAATGATATATGGACGAATATTGCGGATATGAGGTTGATGACGTTTACAGCGGAGAAGTCCTTGACGAGGTAATGTGCGAGGTCTGCGGAACAATTCAGCCTGTTGAAAATAAAATCTGCTCCTATTGCGGTGCAAAAATTCAAAGCAAAGAGGCAAAAAAGGCACGTAAGAAAAAACGTAAGAAAGAATCGGGGGACTACGTTCCTGCACGTAAGAAAATTAATCGAAAACCTCCGTCGAAACCTGCGGCTGAAAACACTATGGAAAAGCCTAAGCCAATGGAAAAGCCGACTCCTATGGAAAGACCGAAACCCATAGAAAGACCGACTCCCATTGTCAAGCCGAAGCCTGTGGATATTCCCAAGCCCATAGAAAAGCCTAAGCCTGTGGAATTCCCCAAGCCTGCGGAATCCCCGAAACCTGTGGATTCTTTTTTGCAGAAACTTGCGGAGATACACAATTCTGTGGAATTCCCCGAAACTGTCGTGGAAAAACCAATGGCAATGCCCGAAGATGTGGAATTTCCCGAATCTGTTGTGGAAAAACCAATGGCAATGCCCGAAGAAGTGGAGTTTCCCCAATCTGTCGTGGAAAAGCCAATGGCAATGCCCGAAGATGTGGAATTTCCCGAATCTGTTGTGGA
>JAZRCW010000039.1:0-1095 GCA_045659945.1 Ruminococcus sp.
CCCAAGGTCGGATATAAGACGGTTGACCTGATAAAGAGCATTGAGGCTCATCTCGGTCAGGGTGATATGACAAATGCTGTACTTGTCGGAGCAGGAAAGCTCGGAAAAGCTCTTCTTGAGTTTAACGATTTTGAAGATTACGGTGTAAAAATCATAGCCGCGTTCGATTGCAACCAAAACCCGATTAAGTATAACCGCTCAATTGAAATTCTGCCGATGAATGATTTTGATGAATTCTGCAAAAAGAATAACGTGAAAATCGGAATAATAACGGTAGGTGCAGGCTCTGCACAGAATGTGTGCGACCGTATGGTTAAAAGCGGCATAACAGCAATTTGGAACTTTGCACCGTGCAACCTTGAAGTGCCGGACAGTATACTTCTCAAACAGGAAAGGCTTGCACTCTCACTCGCATATCTTAACAATAAATTAGGTAATTAATTTCAGGAGGATATAAAAATGGCTACAAAAACTTACGAAATCATTGACGGCGTTGAAAAGCTCACCGAAGCAATTGCTCGTGTGAGAAAGGCTCAGCAGGTTTTCGCAACCTACACTCAGGAGCAGGTTGACAAGATTTTCCTTGCAGCAGCTTCTGCAGCAAACAAGGCAAGAATCCCCCTCGCAAAAATGGCTGTTGAAGAAACAGGCATGGGTATTGTTGAAGATAAGGTTATCAAGAATAACTACGCTTCAGAATACATCTACAATGCATACAAGGACACAAAGACCTGCGGCATAATCGAAGAGGATAAGGCTTTCGGTATTAAGAAGGTTGCAGATCCCATCGGTGTTATTGCGGCAGTTATTCCCACAACAAACCCCACATCAACAGCAATTTTCAAGTGCCTTCTTGCTCTCAAGACAAGAAATGCTATTATTATTTCTCCTCACCCCAGAGCAAAGAACTGCACAATTGCAGCAGCAAAACTCGTTCTTGAAGCTGCCGTTGCAGCAGGTGCTCCCGAAGGAATCATCGACTGGAGTGATGTTCCCTCACTCGAAATGACAAACACAGTTATGAAGGAAGCAGACATCATCCTTGCAACAGGCGGTCCCGGTATGGTTAAGGCTGCTTACTCAAGCGGTAAGCCC
>JAZRCW010000040.1:0-137759 GCA_045659945.1 Ruminococcus sp.
TTGGTGCAGATTTACGATCGTTTTCTTGAATTCTTCACTGTATCGTGGACTTTTCTTTCCTGCCATTTCTTTTTCCTCCTGGCCTTTTCTTTTATTATATATCGTTCTTCTTTTTTTGTCCACTTTTTTAGTATAGCACCACCGACAGCAGATTGAAGATTTAATTATCGAGCGAATCTCTGACCGTGAACACGCTTCGGTTTACAACAGCATGATTACCAAGCGTGAGGAAGAAATCGCTGACCTGCAGAAGAAGATCGAGGAGAGTAAGCAGTTCGATGAAGTCAGCAAGCGGAAACGCAACGAACTGAAAACCACAGCAGACCTCCTGGAGAAGATGATCGAGGAACAGCACATCAGCGATGCGAACCTGCGGCTTCTGGTGAAAACGGTCTATGTGCATCAGAATGAGGACAAGAGCCTCGATGTCAGGCTGGAATTCAATGGCGATTTTGAGGATAGTGTTTCTGTATATATTGACGAAAAAACAGCATAAATCAGCATGATTTCGCACAGCGAACGTTAACTGTATGTAGTGCGTATACCAAGAGATAAAACAAAAGAAATCCCCTATATTTAGGGGATTTCTCATTGGTGCGGGTGACAGGAATCGAACCTGCACACCTTGCGGCGCGAGAACCTAAATCTCGTGCGTCTGCCAGTTCCGCCACACCCGCATATTCAATTTTGCTCCGATTTTTACCTGCCAGAGCTTGCAGGGGATAAATGCACTGTAGTGACGCAACCAAAATCTCGTGCGTCTGCCAGTTCCGCCACACCCGCATATTCACTTGTAATCAGTTATCTTTTTTCTCCAGTACAAAAACAATTGTACGAAAACTCTCAGTAGCAGTAGTTCTCACATGTTTTACAGTCCAGCCTTCATCAAGAAGCTTATTAACAATACTTGGGTCGAGCGGAAGCGTCTTCGCATTAGAGAACGCAGTTTTATCAGATAATATAATAACTCTTTCCATTAATATATACTCTTTTCATTACTGTATTACTTTATCACATACCGCAGACAGCGGTAAACCACCGTCTGCAATATGATGAAATTACTGTGCGTCAGTGTCGTTGTCGGTTTCAGCAGCCATAGCTGCAGCTTCGGCAAGTGCATTCATCTCGGCAATTGAAGAATTTGCAGGAGATTTATTTGCATCAGCCGCAGGAGCAGGAACTGTTTCATTCTTTGGAGCCTCCGCCTGCTGTGAATCTGACTGAACGGGAGCGTCAGCCTTTGGAGCGGTATTTTGCTGTGAACCTGATTCAGCCTTGGGAGCTTCTGTTTGCTGTGGAGCAGCTTGTGCAGATGCATCAGCTTTAGGAGTTTCTGCAGGCTTGGGAGCTTCCTGTGAATTGGGTGCGTTGTTTTTAGCAGCTTCCTTTTTGGGTTCATCCTTTTTCTGGGGGTTTTCAAGCTCCATTTTCTCTGCGATATCGCCTGCCGACTCGATGTAGATATCTTCATCTGCAAGGCTTCCAACGAAGTTAAGCTGTTTAACTGGAATACGCTTTAAAGGGGAGTAAATAAACTTACTGCAGGAGTAGTTGCAGTCAACAAGTCCTCTTTTTTCGCAAAGTACCTTATTGCCGTCCTTTGCACGTCTGCCGAACTGGCAGTAATCGCACTTGGGAGCCATGTGTTTATCGAAATACTTACCGCCTTTGAATATAGAGAAAAGATCCATTTGTTTCACCTCATTTAATAACATAATCAGCTACATAATATTATACCATATAATTTTTCATTTGTCCAGTATTTTTTATAAAATTGTTACAGGAAATCATTTTTTTATTTTGGGCAGCAGTATTATATATCAAACAGTAAATTTATATGTATAATTTTATTGACAATTGACAAAATATATGGTAGAATATATGTATCGGTTGGTATTATTGTTTGCACAGCGTAGCTGATAATTTCAGCCGACATGAATTATCAGAGGAGGTTTTTGATATGTCAGAAGCTAAAAAAACAAAATATTCGGGAACACAGACCGAGAAAAATCTTCTTGCAGCTTTCGCAGGAGAATCACAGGCAAGAAATAAGTACACATACTTTGCATCAAAGGCTAAAAAAGAGGGATATGAGCAGATTTCTGCACTTTTCCAGAAAACTGCTGACAACGAAAAGGAACACGCAAAAATGTGGTTCAAGGAGCTTAACGGCATAGGCTCAACAGCTGAAAATCTCTCTGACGCTGCCGACGGTGAAAACTACGAGTGGACAGATATGTATGAAGGTTTTGCAAAGACAGCCGAGGAAGAGGGCTTCACAGAGCTTGCGGCTAAATTCAGAGCAGTTGCTGCTATTGAAAAGTACCACGAGGAGCGTTACCGTGCACTGTTGAACAATGTTGAAACTGCACAGGTATTCGAAAAATCAGAGGTTAAGGTATGGGAATGCCGTAACTGCGGTCATATCGTTGTGGGACTTAAAGCTCCAGATGTATGCCCCGTATGTGCTCATCCCCAGGCTTACTTTGAAATTCACGAAGAAAATTATTAATCAAAAATATATAACAACACCTCAAAGGCTGAAATGTCTTTGAGGTGTTTTATGTTATTGCAGATTATTTTCTCTTTTGGCTTCAATCCACTTCATACGTGCTTTAGTGCCCATATCAGTAATTTTATACATTCCATACATTACCGCAGACTCAACAACAAGCATTATAAAGAAGAAAAACCACATATCAGAACTCTGCTCAAAACCATTCATTAAACGTACAATTACAGTAACTACTACAGGAAATCCCGTTGCCAAAGCAATATAAAAGGTCGGCTGTTTATCCCATTTGTTACATTCTTTTTCCTCAAAATCAAGGAACTGCTCAAAAGTAAGTTCGGGCTTACCTTTTTTAACGTTTCTTTTATTCATCTTTTCAAAACGCTTCATTTCCATTTCTTCCATATCGTTTCTGACAGTTTCGGAAACGCCTATAAATTCATTAAGAGTAATGCGGTTTTCTTTTTTGAAGCGTCTTTTATCCTTGGTGATTATATGGTAAAATATCAGATAAACAGCACATACAAGAAATCCAATCCATAAATATGTATTTTCCGAGTCGTAATCTTCGAGTAGAAATACAACAAGTGCAAAAGTAAACACCAAGGCAAAAGCAAAGATAATCCCTGAAATCAGTTTGTATCTTTTTATTGAGGTAAACACATACTTTTTTCTGAAATAATTCGCTGCATAGCAAGCTGATATGAATATCAGCCAACCGCATAAAAATGAAACTATTTCTGTTCTTGAATGATATGTAAAGAAATTTATTTTTTCTCCCTCTGATAGCCTGATTATCATATCTATAAAGTCGAACAGATTTAACATCAGGTATACAACAAAACACGAGTGAAATCCCTCAATAAAATGAATAAAATGAGTTTTAAATCCCTTTTCGGAGCATAGCTGTTCACAGAATTTCTGCTGATTTTTTCCAACTACCTGCACAACGGATTTACCTTCCTCCTGTGCGGAAAGGAAATTATCCATAACCTCACTGAGAATTTCTTCCGTCCGCATTTCGTCCATATTATTTGAAGTAACATAGTCGCTGACTTTTTTGAATACTTCCCTGTATTCGTCGTTCAGCTTTTCTACATGAATAGCATAAGTATTAATTATTTCCATTTTCATTCCACCCCATTTTTTGTGCCATATAGTAGAATATCGGCACTTTTGCTTATCTTGCTGTATCTTTCTCTGAAATCTTCAAGATACTCCGTTCCTTCTGCTGTTATGCTGTAATATTTGCGTATAGGTCCAAGAGGGGACTTTGCACGGCGGCATTGTATAAGCTTGTTTTTGTCAAGTCTTGTAAGTACGGGATAGAGCGTTCCTTCGCCTATATCTTCAAGCCCCGATTTTTCAAGTTTGCCAAGTATTTCATAGCCGTAAGTTTCACCCTCTGCAATTACAGCAAGAACGCAGCCTTCAAGTATACCTTTTAAAAGCTGTGCGTTGTCCATATCTTTAGAGAATCCCTTTATCCTTTCGTTGAGTTGCTACTTGACTTTATCAAGTAGCTTGAATTTATTATATCATACCTACTTGGTTTTGTCAAGTAGGTTTTGAAAAAAATTTACACCTCAAAAACTAAAGGGGTTCCCTAAATGTCTTTGAGGTGTAATTTTCAATCCAACGCAGGAATCCCCATTTCAGTATCGGGATCTATTTTATAATCGTCGAATTTATATTCTTTTGCGGATTTTTTAACTTTTTCCATGACTTCTTCGTTGTAGAAAGTCATATTTATTGGCACGAAATAAGGGTAGCCTACATCGTCCTTAATAGCGTCATGATGCTTTTTCAACGTCTTAAAGAAAATGATATCGGGGATAATAAGAACAATAGTGCAGATATTTATCAGAATTGCAGGCAGCAGAATGCCTACGGAGTATTTTAGTTCATATTTTTTTCGCAGAAACACAATTAAAAAGAATATAAGGAAAACAAGAGTAAATATAGCAAGACAGAATGGGATATTTCGGCTTATTTTGTAACACAGCGAGATTTTTTCGCTTATGATAAAATCAAAAACTCCGAAGCTGAAAATAAAGGCGTAAAGTGCCAGAAAAGCCACTATGTTAAATATAAGAACTTTCCAGAAATCACGGACATATACCTCACGCTTTTTCTGCATCTCAAACATATGGTCGTTGAAATCATGTACCTCTGCATACATTTTGTCGGAGGTTATATTTATATTGGAAGTCTGAATATTCTCCACAGTTATATAATCGAGCTCATCAATTTTAATCTGCTTGTTGTAGTATCTGTTAAAATGCATAGAATCATTCCTTCTATAATAAATATGGTTTATATATTTATTATATCATGGTGTTCACAGAATGTCAACAATTTGGATTGATAAAATGTCTTGACATTTTCGGTTGCGTATGTTATAATAGGTGAAATATATTTCTGGAGGTAATCAAGAATGCTTACACATAACGGAACAAAAACAATTGAAACAGAAAGGCTCATACTCCGTAGATTCGAGTATACTGACGATACAGCTATGCTGAAATACTGGATAGCCGATGAGGATATTCAGAGTGAATACGGCGAGCCTGTTTATACAACTCTGCCGCAGGTGGAAAAGCTTGTGGGGGAGTACATAAGCAAATACAGTAATCCCGATTTTTATCGTTGGGCGATTATCGAGAAAAACAGCGGCGAATGTATCGGGCAGATAGCCTTTTGCAGAGTGTATTCCGACTGCAATACAGCGTAAATTGAGTATTGCATAGGCAAATCTTTCTGGGGAAAGGGATATGCAGGAGAGGCTTTGCAGACGGTTATAGACTTTACATTCAAGCACACGGATATTGAAAAGCTTGAAGCATACCACAGATCAGAAAATACAAAATCGGGGAGAGTTCTTGAAAAATCGGCTATGCACATAACCGACAATGTGGAACGTTTTCGCAGAGAAAATGAACTGCCCCACGGAGAAGTGTGCTATTGTATTGAAAGGGAAAAATTATGAAAAACTATGTAGTAGAAAATTACGAAAACTATCGTGAGGAGGACAGACTGTCCACCAATAACGCAAGAAGAATTGAATTTATCACAACATCAAGAATATTTGACGAGCTTTTTGACGGCAGTAAAAAAATCCTCGACTGTGCCGCAGGAACAGGAATATATGCCTTTCATCTTGCGGAGCAGGGGCATGAAGTGACCGCAACAGATATAACTCCCCGACACGTTGGAATTATGGATAAAATCATTGCAGAAAAGGGATATAACGTGAAAACTGCGGTGCTTGATGCCTGCGATATGAGCATTTACGAGGACGAAAGCTTTGATGTTGTGCTGAACATGGGACCTTTCTATCATCTCGTTGACGAGGAGAAAAGGGCGAAATGCCTTGCTGAAAGTCTGCGTGTGCTGAAAAAAGGTGGACTGCTTGTAACGGCATATATTTCGAGATATTATATTTTCCAGTTTATTGCTATGCAGGACGATTATTTCCTTGATGCAGAACTTGCTAATCAGCTTATATCCACGGGTGTGCTTCGCCATGACGACGAAAAATGCTTCTGGACTGATACATATTATTCATCTGCGGAGGAAATGGAGCGTCTTTATAGAGAAAATGGTCTTGCCGTTACCGACCACTTTGCACAGGACGGACTTACTCCACAGTTTCGTGAAAAAGTTGATGAATGGAATGAGGAGCAGTTCATAATCTGGTGCGATTATCATTATAGTGTATGCCGTGAGAAATCTACTCTCGGGGCAAGTAATCATGTTGTTATTGTTGGTAGGAAAAATTAAAGAAATCAAAATCATAATATATCAAATAAGATATATATGCATACAAAATCCCCCGAAAAATCGGGGGATTTTGTATTTATCAGTTAACAAGAAACGGTCTGCCATTCACCAACCAATATACATTCAACAAAATACCGAATACTGAAAGAAAGATTGTGAGTAAAATTTTCATTCTGCATTTTTCTTTTATTGACATACCTATACAAAAGAATGTGTATATCACATAAAACACAATATGGCATATTGGAAGTTTTGCAAGCAAATAAAATATTAGTGAAATCGGAATCAGAGCCAAAAATCGTGGAAATAAAAGTTCCGAATTAATTCTGTAGAAAACTGAAATCAACAGTAAAATTGAAAGATAAATTATATTTACAATGGAATATATTGATAAAATCCTGCTTATCTCTTTCTTATTTTCCATATTTGCCCTTATATCAACTTTCTCTCATCACAATATTCACATTCAAGCAAAGTTTCATCACCGCTGAAACGGAAACTCTTTGGGAGATATTCCTCGTGATTTGTGATACACTTGGGATTATCACAGCGAACGCCGCTGTATACCTTGCCCTTTAATGTTTCAGAGCCAACCTTTTCGCCGAGAATAGTGAGAATAAGTGCCATACGTGCGTATACGCCGTATTTCGCCTGTGTGAAGTACATAGCACGGTTGTCCTCGTCAACTTCAACTGTGATTTCATCAACACGGGGCAGGGGATGAAGCACTATCATATCCTTTTTCGCAAGGAGCATTTTCTCTCTGTCAAGAACGTATGTGTTCTTCTGTGCAAGATATTCTTCATGGCTTGCAAAACGCTCCTGCTGAATACGTGTCATATAGAGCACATCAAGACTGCCGATAACCTCGTCGAGAGCGTCAACCTCTTCAAAGGTACTGCCATTGGCTGTGATGATATCCTTGATATAAGCAGGCATTCTCAATTCGGGAGTTGAGATGAAAATAAATCTGTTGCCCTCAAACATACTCAATGCTTTGCAGAGAGAGTGAACTGTTCTGCCGTTGATAAGATCCCCGCAGAGTCCGATTGTAAGACCGCATAGGGTTTTCTTTTCGATTTTCAGTGTAAGCAGGTCAGTGAGAGTTTGTGTGGGGTGGAGATGTCCGCCGTCACCTGCATTGATTACAGGGCAATCAGCACTGATAGATGCCGCCTTTGCTGCACCTGCTACAGGGTGACGCATAACGAGAATATCTGCATAGCTGCTGACAATTTTTGTGGTGTCCTTGATTGTTTCGCCCTTTGCTACAGAGGAATTGGCAGGGTTGTCAAAGCCGATAATACGGCCGCCAAGACGAAGCATTGCTGTCTGAAATGACATCTGTGTTCTTGTAGATGGCTCATAGAAAAGAGTTGCCATAATCTTTCCGTCGCACTCGTGAGCGTAATTCTGTGGATTTTCCTTGATTTTCACTCCAAGGTCAATAAGCTTTGTCCACCAGCTTACAGGGTAATCGCTTAAATCAATAAGGTGCTGATATTCTGACTGCATAATTTTTACCTCCGTTTATGATTATGTATATCTTACAGAATTTTACTTCCGTTGATTATCATTTCAAATTTAAGGCCGAGAAATTCTGACGCACGCTTGCACAGAATCATACGATTCATGAAAATCTCGAAATACTCCATTACAGAAGATATTTTCGTATCAATCTGCAATTCAAGTATAAGTGAGCTTTTATCCTCGCTGAATCCTACTTTTGACATTTCAACAGCATAATTAACACGGTCGTGAATATCAAAGGTTGTCAGGTCGGTATTACGCACACGGCTGCGGCGTACATCTGCTTTATCGGCAATAATCATAGCGGCGGAAATAGCGTCAAGAGGCTGTGCCGTACCCTCGTCGTGATTGCCTATAGCCGCAATGATAGAGCATATCTCACCTGCGGGCATACTCATATTGTCCAGCAGGCGGAATGCCATAACCGCACCACTCTGTGCGTGGTCTATTCTGTTGATTATATTGCCGATATCGTGCATAATCGAAGCTATTTTTGCAAGCTCAATTGTACGCTCGTCATAGCCGAGGGTTTCAAGTATCATCTCCGCCGTTGCCGCTACACGCTCAACGTGAGGAAATGAATGCTCCGTATATCCCATAGCTTCAAGGGTTTTGTCCGCACGCTGGATATACTCCATGATATCGGGATTTTGCTTGATATACTTATAAGTTACAAGACTTGCCATAATTGCCCCTCCTTTTTAGTTATTAAAATAAACTTTATACCATACGAGGAATGTGAAAACCGTCCATATTCTTCGGCTGTTGTCGGATTTACCGTCTCTGTGGTCGGCAAGCAGCTTTATAAGCGGCTCTTTATTGAAGAATTTTGCCGCATTATCGCTTTCAAAGGCTTCGCGGACGATATTGTAATACTTATCCTCTTTAAGCCATACCCTTATAGGCACAGGGAATCCCAGCTTTTTCTTTGCAGCTGTTTTTGCTGTGCTGTCGGGAGTGTCCATTTTAGCCGCAAGACGCATTGCATATTTTGTTATATATTTTGTGTCATCTGTTCTATTTTTGTGGGTTACACGGTATTTTGTGGGAATCTGCTCCGCTAAAGCCATAACCTCTTTATCAAGGAAAGGTACACGGAGTTCAAGAGAATTTGCCATACTCATTTTGTCCGCTTTGAGAAGAATATCCCCTGCCATCCACATATGCAGGTCGAGATACTGCATTTTTGTAACGTCATCCTTGCCCTTTACACGGCTGTAATAAGGCTTTGTAAGCTCCATAGGATGGGGAGCGTCGGTTGTGATTTTAAGGAGGTTTTTACGCTCCTCGGGAGTGAAAATATAGGCGTTGCCGATAAATCGCTCCTCAACGGTCTTACCCTTACGCACAAAGAAATTCACGCCACGTTTTGCAGGAAGTTTCTCTGCAACTGTGCGTATTCCCTTACGCAGGGACATGGGCAGCCTGTCGTAGAGCGTGCCGTCGGGGTCGCTGTAGACGTTGTAGCCGCCGAATATCTCATCTGCACCCTCTCCCGAAAGCACCACTTTAAGCTGCTCTGAAGCGATATTGCACACAAAATAGAGAGCAACCGCCGAGGGGTCTGCAAGGGGTTCGTCCATGTGATACTGTATCTTTTCAAGGCTTCCCCAGTATTCCTCGGGAGTGATAACCTTGCTTGTATTTTCCTTGCCGATAGCCTTGGAAAACTCCTTTGCCCAGCCGATTTCGTTATATTTTTCGTCGTCGCCAAAACCAACGGTAAAAGTCTTGTCTACCTCTGCTACAGCCGCCGCATAGCTTGAATCTACGCCGCTTGACAGGAAAGAGCCAACCTCAACATCGGCTATTTTGTGGGCTTCTACGGAATTTCTGAACGTGTCTGAAATCCGCCGTACCCATTCTTCAAGGGCAGGCTTTTCGTCAGCGTTGAAATTCACGTCCCAGTAACGCTTTATCTGCAATTTGCCGTCCTTTAAGGTGAAATAATGGGCAGGCATAAGCTTATACACATTCTTGAAGAACGTTTCTCTTGTGGGAGAATACTGGAATGTGAGGTAGTTTTCAAGAGCCTCTGTATTAAGTTCTTTTTTAAAGTCGGGGTGGGGGAGAAAGCTTTTTATCTCTGAGCCGAACATAAATGTTTTTCCCATTATTGCGTAATACATGGGCTTTATTCCAAAGAAATCACGGGCACCAAAAAGCTCCTTTTTGTTCTTGTCCCATATAACGAAAGCAAACATACCACGGAGCATATTCAGCAACTTTTCGCCGTATTCTTCATAGCCGTGGATAAGAACTTCTGTGTCTGTATTTGTTTTAAATATGTGACCTGCGGCTGTTAGCTTTTCACGGATTTCACGGTAGTTGTAAATTTCACCGTTGAAAACTATTACAAGAGAGCCGTCCTCGTTGAAAATCGGCTGGTCACCCGATGAAGATAAGTCAATAATGCTCAATCTGCGGTGACCGAGAGCAATATCCTCGTCCACATAAGAGCCCTCTGCGTCGGGGCCTCTGTGGCGGATTTTGTCCATCATATCGGCGATTATCTTATTTGAGTTATCGATTTTATTTGTGAAGCCTGTAATTCCGCACATAGAAAATACCTCATATCAGATTTTGTCATTATATATTATACTACATTTTATGTAAATTTGCAACAGTAATAGAAAATTTTCTAAATTGTTAGTTTGTGATAACAAAAAAACTATTGACATTTCTGTGCTAACTGTGTATACTGTATATATACAGTAAAGAGAGGTGATACAGTGAACATTTTTATAGACAACCGAAGCGGCACTCCCATTTACGACCAGATTTATAAACAAGTAAAAAATCTGATTATAAGCGGCGAGGTTAAGGAAAATGATCCTCTGCCCTCAATCAGAGCACTTGCCAAGGATCTGCGTATCAGCGTTGTTACGACAAAACGTGCTTATGACGAACTTGAACGTGAGGGATTCATTTATACCCTGCCTGCAAAGGGATGCTTTGTTGCCCCGAAAAATACGGAAATGCTCCGTGAGGAAAATTTGAAAAAAATTGAGGAACTTATTGAGCAGATTAAACAGCTTGCGGCTTCCTGCAATCTGACAACAGAAGATATAATTGATATGATTAAATATAATGAATAGGAGAATAAATTATGAACGCTATTGAAATTAAAAATTTTACAAAAAAATACAAGGGATTTACTCTCGACAACCTTTGCCTTAATTTGCCGAAGGGCTGTATTATGGGACTTATCGGCGAAAACGGTGCAGGCAAATCCACTACTATAAAAATGCTCCTCGATATTGTCCGCCCCGACAGCGGCGAAATCAATATTTTTGGTGTCCCTGCAAATTCCGCACAGAAAAACGACATCGGAGTTGTTCTTGACGAGGTGGGAATTCCCGAAAGCTTTACTATAAAGGACATCAACGCTGTTATGAAACACAGTTTCAACAATTGGAATGAGCAGACTTTTTCTCAATATATGGCGAAATTCAGACTCCCAGAAAAGAAAACTTTCAAGACTTTTTCAAAGGGTATGAAAATGAAAATGGGTATTGCAATTGCTCTTTCCCATGACGCAAAGCTGCTTATTCTCGATGAGCCTACAAGCGGACTTGACCCTGTTGTACGTGACGAAATCGTGGAAATCCTCAACGATTTCACAAGAGATGAAAGCCATTCAATTTTGATTTCTTCCCATATTGTCAGTGACCTTGAAAAAATCTGCGATTATATCGCATTTCTTCACAACGGCAGACTTATGCTCTGTGAGGAAAAAGACAGACTTTTAGAGCAGTTCTGCTTTATCAACACAACAGAGGATATGCTGAAAGAGCTTGACAAATCCGCAATTATCGGCACAAAGGCTAATAAATTCGGCGTTGAGGCTATCGTAGACAGGGAGAAAATCCCCCACACATTCGACACACAACCCGTTACAATCGAAGAATTATTTGTATTTATGGTTAAGGAGGCAAAGTAAATGAAAGGGTTATTATTAAAAGAATTTTTTATGCTGAAACAGCGTGTGGTTATGTTTATATTATTCATTGTAATTTTCTGCGGCTTTGGTCTTGCCGGGAACTGCGGTGTATTGTCTATGATGTCCGCATTCTTCGGAATGTTCCTGTTCGGTCATCTTAACTATGATGAACAGTCAAAATGGCATATATACTCCATTGCTATGCCATACGGGAGAAAAACTATTGTTTCTTCAAAGTATGTGGCTATGATAATGTCCATTATTTTCTCAACTGTACTGACTGTAGTTACTCTTGCTGCTGCCGCTGCTTTTGGTAAAATTGAATTTTCAACTGAACTTTTCATTACCTACGCTGTCACATCATTGGTTATCGGTATGCTTTATCCTTCGCTGATTCTTCCTGTAGCATTTAAATTCAACTCTGAAAAAAGCAGAATGTTTATGATTTCTGTGAGTGCTATTATGGGCGGTTTATTGGGAGTATGTATGTCATCTAATTTCACAACGAAGGTTCTTGCTAAAATCTCCGAATATTCCAATATTCTCCCTTATATTTTCCTTGCTTTTGCTGTTGTTCTTTTTGCTCTTTCCTGGTGGTTATCCGTGAAGATTTATGAGAAAAGGGATTTGTAAAATAAGGAGATGTCAAAATGAAAGGTTTGATTTTAAAAGAGTTTCTGCTGTTAAGAATGAACAAGGTTTTTCTTATAATATATTTAATATTTTTCGGAGTATTCGGAATTTTTGTTCCCAGTACAGCAATTATTACTTCGTTGTTTCTGTCGATTGCCGTTAGCGGAAATATAAACAATGATGAAAAAAGCAAATGGACGGTATATTCACACATTCTTCCATTTGAACGAAAAAAATATGTTTCTGCAAAATATATTACGGCATTTATTTTAGCCCTTGCTGCAGTTGTAATTATCATTGCTTGTTCACTGATTTCATCACTTTTGGATGAAATGGAATTTAATATCAGGATTTTATTCTTTTTGTGTGCTGTTTCTATGGGAATTTCTCTTGTTCCTCTTTCGCTGTATCTGCCGTTTGCATACAGATTTAATTCACAGGTATGCGGAATTGTGCTTGCAATTGCATACGCCGTAGCAATGATATGTCTGCCTATTATATTTCTCATAAGCATTATGGGCGAACTGCTCGGAATGTATCCTGCTATTTCAACATCATTAATTGCCATGGCTGTTATTATTGCAATTTTCTTGCTTTCGTGGTTTATTTCCGTGAAGATTTACGAGAAAAGGGATTTGTAAAACAAAGAAATGCACCTCACAAGGGTGCATTTTTCGCATTTTGTGCGATATTCCTATTGACAAACGCTATGGAATGTGGTATAATCTAAAAATGAAAATGATTATCAATTTTGTTATGAGGATAAATTATGCTTAAAAAGACAGTTTCAGCGGTATCTGCCGCTGTTTTATTCCTTTTGGCGTTTGCGTCATGCAGTACAGATGCAAACAGCGACGACAGAAAAATAAATGTTGTATGCACCGTTTTCCCATGCTACGACTGGGCAAGGGAAATTGTCGGGGATAGCGAAAACGTGAATATTACGTATCTTCTCGATGACGGCTCCGATTTGCACAGCTTTCAGCCGACCGCTGATGATATGATTCGCATTTCAGACTGCGACGTTTTTGTCTATATCGGCGGCGAGTCCGATGAATGGGTGGAAAAGGCTCTTGAAAATGCCCGCAATAAGGATATGAAAGTGGTAAAACTCATGGACAGCCTTTCTGAATATCTCGAAAATGAGGAGCATAAAGAGGGGATGGAGGATTCCCACGACCACGAGGAGCACGACCATGACCACGAAGAAACTGCCTACGATGAGCATATCTGGCTTTCTGTCAATAATGCAGAGGTGTGCGTTACTGATATAGCGGAGGCGATTTCTGCTGTTGACAGCTCAAATGCACAGACCTATTCCGACAGTGCGAATGCCTATAACACCGAATTACAGCTTCTTGACAGAAGTTTTCATATGATGTTTGACGCAAATCCGCAGACGTTGATTTTTGGCGACCAGTTCCCTTTCATTTATTTTACAAAGGATTACGGACTTGACTATTTTGCGGCATTTTCGGGCTGTTCCGCAGATACCGAGGCAAGCTTTAAAACCATAACCTTTCTCTCTGAAAAAATGGACGAGCTTAATGCCGATACCATATTCGCAATTGAAAAATCCGATTGCAATATTGCAGAGGCGATAGTCGCTAATACAAAGGAAAAATCACAGAATATAGCCGTTCTTGACTCGGTGCAGTCAGTTACCGCAAAGCAGATTGAGGAGGGTTATACTTACTTATCCGCCATGAAAAACAATTACAATGTACTGAAAGAGGTATACGCTTCGTGAGTGAACAGATTATATGCTCCGATGTAGCTCTCGGCTACGAGGACGGCATTGTTACAGAGGGCCTCAATTTCACCGTAAGCAACGGTGATTATCTTTGCATACTGGGCGAAAACGGCTCCGGAAAAAGCACGCTGATAAAGGCACTTCTCGGACTTAAACCGCAGATAAGCGGTGAAATACGCTGCTGTGGCGGCTTTTCCGCAAAGGATATCGGCTATCTTCCCCAGCAGACTCCCGTGCAGAGGGATTTCCCTGCGTCTGTACAGGAAATAGTGATTTCAGGCTGTATTTCAAAGCTTGGATTCCGTCCGTTTTACAGCAAAACTGAAAAAAAGCTTGCCCTCGATACAATGAAGCAGCTTGGAGTTGATGACATAAGTAAACGCTGTTACCGTGACCTTTCTGGCGGTCAGCAGCAGAGAGTGCTCCTTGCACGTGCCCTGTGTGCGGCAAGCAAAATGCTTCTCCTTGATGAGCCTGTAACTGGGCTTGATCCCATTGCACAAACGGAGCTTTATGAATATATCCGAAAGCTTAACGAAAAAGGGATAACAATAGTTATGGTATCTCACGATATATCGTCTGCTGTCAAATATGCGTCACACATTTTGCATATATCGAAAAAGCAACTCTTTTTTGGTACAAAAGATGATTACATAAACAGCAAGGCAGGACAGCGTTTCCTTGAAAGTGAGGTGGGCGGCAGTGAGTGATATCATCTCAACTTTACAGTATTATTTTTCACACTCCCTTGTGTGGTATGCCCTTATTGTTGGACTGCTTATCGCCCTTTGCTCATCGCTTCTCGGCGTATCATTGGTACTGAAACGCTTTTCATTTATCGGTGACGGCTTATCTCATGTGGCGTTCGGCTCAATGGCGGTTGCGGCAGTTACAGGAATAACCGATAGAATGATAATAATACTTCCTCTGACGGTGATTTCAGCTGTGCTAATACTTCGTACAGGCAGAAATACAAAGATACGCGGCGACGCTTCAATTGCCATGATTTCAGCAGGAGCACTCGCTATCGGTTATATGCTGATGAATATTTTCCCTGTATCGGCAAATATCTCGGCTGATGTCTGCGGAAGTCTATTTGGCTCAACTTCAATTCTTACCTTAAAAGAAAGCGATGTTTGGCTTTGTCTTGCGATGTCTGTTGTGGTGCTGATTTTCTTTGTGCTGTTTTACAACAGGATTTTCAGCGTGACATTTGATGAAAGCTTTTCAAAGGCGACAGGAATTAATTCCGATTGCTATAATCTGATTATTGCGGTAATAACGGCAATAATTATTGTAATTGCGATGAATCTTGTAGGCTCTCTGCTTATATCGGCACTTATAATTTTCCCTGCGTTGTCGGCTATGAGAGTGTTCAAGAGCTTCAAAAGCGTGACAATATGCTCGGCGGTTTTATCTGTCGTATGTGCAGGAATCGGTATAGTTATGTCAGTTCTCTGCTCAACTCCCGTGGGAGCGACTATTGTAACGGCTGATTTAGCGGCTTTTCTGATATTTTCGCTTATGGGAACTGTTGCTTCAAGAAAGTATAAGCAGTAATTAAAAAAGGTATCGGTTATCCGTGATGTTCATATAGGAGTTTATATGTATTTATCGGGGGAAACCTTTCTGAAGAAAGGTTCTCCCTCAATAACACGTATATATTCTCCTACAAGAGCACCGCTGTTACGCCGATACCTTTTTTTATCTCGTAATTTCCCAAAAAGCTACAGCACTTGCCGCCGCCACGTTGAGAGAGTCCACACCTTCTGCCATAGGAATTTTCACGGTATAATCGCAGGCTTCAATGGTGCTGTCTTTCAGTCCTTCACCCTCTGTTCCAAGAATCATGGCGATTTTCTCGGCTTTTTTTAGTTCGGGATTATCAATGTCAACAGTGTTGCTGTGAAGTGCCATTGCCGCCGTTGTGAATCCCATTTCTTTCAGTTTTGCTACATATTCGGGGGAATTTCCGCTTATGTACGTCCAGGGCATACCGAAAACAGTTCCCATACTCACACGGATAGCACGGCGGTATAAGGGGTCACTGCTCGGCTCTGTGAGTAATACAGCGTCAATTCCTAAAGCCGCCGCCGAACGGATTACAGCACCGATGTTGGTTTGATTCATAACGTCCTCTAAAACGGCTATACGTCGTGCATTACGGCATATTTCTTCCGCTGTTGGGAGCGGTTTTCTCCTCATAGCACAAAGAAGCCCCTGTGTAAGCTTAAAGCCCGTCAGCTCCGTGAGAACTGCACTATCAGCCGTATAAACAGGGATATCTGCACAGCTATCGATTATATCCTTGCCCTGTCCCTCAATGTATTTACGCTCCGCAAGGAGAGAAATCGGCTTGTAGCCGTGTTTCAGTGCAAGACGGATTACTTTGGGGCTTTCGGCGATGAATATGCCTAAATCAGGCTCGAAATAGCGTTTCAGCTGTATTTCATTGCTTGAAACGTAGGGGATAAGCTCCTCTGCTGTTAAATCATTTATTTCTATAATTGGCATAATTTACCTCGTAAGTTATAATAGGGGTTCCCAATAAATTGCAGATTTATTCAATTCCCTTGACTGTAAAATCTGCCTCTGTGATAGTTCTGATGAGCAGTTCCTCGGAAACATCGCCTGTAATTTCAAGATAAGCACACTTGTTTTCAAGTGAAACCTCGGCAGAAACGCCCTCAATTGCGTTGAGAAGCTTTGAAACAGTGCCTGTGCAGTGATTGCACATCATGCCGTCAATATACATTGTTTTTTTCATAGTATTAACCTCCGTCGTTGTGGATATATCGTTATTTTTGGGAATTTCTCCCTTTCTTTTTACAGTTTTGAAAAGATTAAGCTGCAAAGCGTTTGAAACAACGCAGAATGAACTCAATGACATAGCCGCCGCCCCGAACATGGGATTTAACTGCCAATGAAAAACAGGGTAGAAAAGTCCTGCCGCAAGGGGAATTCCAAGGCTGTTGTAAATCAATGCCCAGAATAGATTCTGTCTTATATTACGCATAGTCGCACGGCTTAAACGTACTGCCTCCGCCGCATCACGTAAATCGCTGTTCATAAGGACTATATCTGCCGATTCTATGGCGATATCCTGTCCTCCGGCTACGGCTATGCCGACATCAGCCACCGCCAGTGCAGGAGCGTCGTTTATACCGTCGCCTACCATGGCAACAGACTGCCCTGACTGCTGTAAATCACGTATTACAGCGGTTTTATCAGCGGGGAGCAATTCTGCATGAACTTCGTCAATGCCGAGTTCACTGCATATTGCCTGTGCCGTTTTTGAATTGTCGCCTGTGAGCATTACTGTTTTTATGCCAAGATTTCGGAATATTTCTACAGCTTCTTTTGAGGTTGATTTCACAGGGTCTGCGGCTGATATTACACCAACAGCTTTACCGTCAGCGGCAATAAATAGCGGTATACCGCCATTTTTTGCGGATTTTGAAGCGTTATTGATAAGTGCAGAAATATCAATTCCGTTCTGCTCCATAAGTCGCCTGTTGCCTATGAGAATTTTTTTGCTGTTTACAATACCCGACAAACCACCGCCCTCTGTTTCTTTATAGTCGTCACAGGGGGATGTGTCTATTTTATTTTCCTTGCAGTAAGTGGTAATTGCCTTTGCAAGGGGGTGTGACGAATTAGCTTCGAGGGATACGGCATAAGCCATTAGTTCCTTTTCAGAAATGCCAAGAGGGAATATTTCTCGAATTTTAGGCTTTCCCTCGGTACAAGTTCCTGTTTTGTCGAGGACTACTGCAGTGATTTTATGTGCAGTTTCAAGGCTTTCCGCCGATTTTATGAGTATGCCGTTTTTGGCACCCATTCCAGTGCCCACCATAATTGCTGTGGGAGTAGCAAGTCCCAGCGAGCAGGGGCAGGAAATAACGAGAACGGAAATTGCCGCTTTGAGTGCCGCCGCGGTATCGCCTGTTGCTATAAACCATATAATTGCCGAAATAACGGCAATTGCGATAACTACGGGAACAAAAATACCGCTGATTTTATCCGCAAGCCGTGCTATGGGAGCCTTTGAAGCGGCAGCTTCCTCCACAAGGGAAATAATTTTCGACAGGGTGGAGTCTTTTTCTGTGCGGTCACATCGGCATTTTACAAATCCGCCTGTTGAAACAGAGGCACTCATCAGCGTATCACTAATATCTTTTATAACGGGTATACTTTCACCTGTGAGTGCTGACTGGTCAACGGAACAACTGCCCTCAATAACAGTGCAGTCGCAGGGGATAGCCGCACCTGCTTTAATGAGAATTATATCTCCCACAACAATGTCAGCGGCAGGGATTTCAGTTTCTACGCCCTCACGGACAACAAGTGCAGTCTGCGGTGCAAGGTCGATAAGTGTGGATACAGCGTCGGATGTTCTGCCTTTGCTTTTGGCTTCAAGATATTTTCCCACTGTGATAAGCGTGAGAATCATTCCGCATGATTCATAATATAGATTCATCATAAATCCGTGAGCCGCTGTTAAATTGCCGTGTCCCATATGGTAAGCAATCATATACGTTCCGTATAAGCTATAGGCGAAAGCCGCAGTTGCCCCGAGAGCAATAAGGCTGTCCATATTAGGGGAGCGGTGGAACAGATTTTTAAATCCGTTTCGGAAAAAGTGAAAATTGAGAGCAATAATCGGTATAGTCAGCAATAGCTGTGTCAGACAGAAAATCATTATATTTTCGTGTCCGTTGAATATTGCAGGAACAGGCAGTGCGAGCATATGCCCCATACAAAGATAAAACAGGGGAAGCATGAAGCAAAGGGAGAGAATAAGCCGCCTTTTCATTGCTGATAAATCGCTGCCTGAAGCGGATTTTTCAGCCTTTTTACCCGATTCAGAAGCACCATAGCCTGCACTTACAACAGCGGCGATTATTTTTTCGGGAGATGTGATATTTTCGTCAAATTCAGCCTGCATATAATTCCGCAGTAGATTTACATTGACAGCAGAAACACCCTCCACAGCCTTTACAGCCTTTTCAACGTGAGCCTGACAAGCTGAACAAGTCATGCCCGTAACGTCAAATTTTGTCTTTTTCATATTTATTTATTCATCATTTTCTTTAATTCGCCGAATAATTCAACGTCATTTTCGTTGACTTTTATATTGGTACGCATTTTGTAACCCTCAGCGTTCATAACCGTGATTTCAACAATACTGTCTTTGCTTACTTCACCAGCCGCAGCTGAAAGAAACATCAACAGCTTTGGGTGGTCCTGTGTAAAACGCTCAAAAAGTGGCTTAATCTTTAAAAATCCCATTGGATTCATATTTATCATTCCTTTCATTAATCATCGGAAAATCGCATTATAAGGTGGTGTGGCAGGCATACAACAGGCATTTCCTCCGATTTCAGCACACCTGTTTTCACGCAGGTATTGTCGGGGCAGTCAGCCTGGGAAATGCGGATTTCTCCGTCTTTTATCTCGATGATATTATAACCGCCGCCTTCGTATTCTATCTTGATTTGTTCATCTTTCGCAGTTGATAAATCAAAGCAGTAAAGCTCTGTATTGTCACGGATAACCACGACATTTTTACTGTCAGCAGGGCGAAGAAAATATAACGATAATACGGCAGATACCGCAAAAACGACTATAACGCAGATAAGAATAATTTTTACACCTTTTGTCATATACCTTTACCATTTAATAAGAGGCTGATTTCGGTCAGCCTCTTATGTGTTTTTATAAATTACTTGATAAGAAGTGACTTACCTGTCATTTCAGCAGGCTGGGGAACTCCCATAATATCGAGCATTGTGGGTGCAAGGTCAGCAAGAACACCGCCATCTGCAAGCTTGCCCTCAACGCCTACAGCAATAAGTGGAACGGGATTTGTTGTGTGAGCAGTGAAAGGACTTCCGTCGGGCTCATACATCTTGTCTGCGTTACCGTGGTCAGCAGTAATAAGAGCAGCACCGCCCTTTGCAAGGATAGCGTCAACCATTCTGCCTACGCACTCATCAACAGCCTCAACAGCCTGTACAGCAGCGTCAAAAATACCTGTATGTCCAACCATGTCGCAGTTAGCGTAGTTGAGGATAATAACATCATACTTGTCAGCCTCGATAGCCTCAACAACAGCATCGCAAACCTCGTAAGCACTCATTTCGGGCTTCATATCAAATGTAGCAACATCGGGGGACTTGATAAGTATTCTGTCCTCGCCCTCGAACTGCTTTTCCTCGCCGCCGTTGAAGAAGAATGTAACGTGTGCATACTTCTGTGTTTCAGCGATACGGAGCTGTGTTTTGCCGATTTTTGAAAGGTATTCGCCCATTGTCATTGTAAGCTGCTCTGGGGGATATGCAACAGATACGTTAGGCATTGTTGCGTCATACTGTGCCATACATACGAAATTAATGGGGAAGAAGCCGTTCTTTCTTGTAAAGCCTGCAAAATCAGGGTCAACAAATGCTCTTGTAATCTGTCTTGCACGGTCAGGTCGGAAGTTGAAGAAAATTACGCTGTCATCAGCCTTGATAGAAGCACCGCCCTCGATAACTGTGGGGAGCATAAACTCGTCAGTAGCGTCGTTAGCGTAGGAATTCTTGATAGCCTGAACGGGATCAGTTTCATTTACGCCCTCGCCGTAAACCATAGCGGAGTAAGCCTTTTCAACTCTGTCCCATGCGTTATCTCTGTCCATAGCGTAGAAACGTCCGCTGATTGTAGCGATTTTTCCAAGACCGATTCTGTCAAGCTCAGCAACAGTTTCAGCCATGTAATCAGCCGCAGATGAGGGGGGGACGTCACGTCCGTCGAGAAATGCGTGTATGTAAACCTTGTCGAGACCGTTTTTCTTAGCCATTTCTACAATGCCGTAGAGGTGTTCCATATGGCTGTGAACGCCGCCGGGGGAGAGAAGTCCCATAAGGTGAAGTGCGGAATTTTTCTCCTTGCAGTTGTTCATAGCGTCAAGGATAGCCTTGTTGTTGAAGAATGTGCCGTCCTTGATGTCCTTGGAAATCTTAACGAGCATCTGATAAACGATACGTCCTGCACCGATATTTGTGTGACCAACTTCGGAGTTGCCCATCTGACCGTCGGGAAGTCCGACATCAAGACCGCTTGCACCGATAAGAGTGTTTGGTCCCTGCATATATTTGTCGATATTAGGTGTGTTTGCGGCTGTGATTGCGTTGCCGTAATCCTCGGCATTGTAGCCGAAACCATCCATAATAATAAGAGCTACGGGTTTTTTAGACATAATAGTCCTCCTAAATAAAATTTATTGGTTTTGTCGTTTCTTGAATGTCATATATATTGGGATTATGCCCAGAATATTACAAGTCCGCTGTTGTAATCAAGCAGACAGCCAGACGTGAAACCAAGTTTGCTTCTGAAATCGTATACAACAACATCATGGCTTAAATTCAGCAGTTTTTCATCATTGACAGACATGCTGATATAATAGGGAGCGCCTTTTCCTCTGAGGTACATATCTGTAACTAACGTCATATCATCGAAATATGCTGGAAGGTCAGTTGTATCGATATTTTTTTCAAGCATAATATCTTCAAAGGTTTTATTGTCGTTTACAGTTTCATAGCCTTTTTCTGCAAATTCTCGTTCATACTTTTTCATTGTTTCTTCGTCTGTATAAAAAGAAACGCAGGCGTAAGTATTAGTGGCTTCGGGGAAAGGTGCAGGAGCCTTAATCCTGAAATAATAGTCCTTACATTCCCATGGTAGAAAGTCGGGAAACTCTCTTGTACGCTGTTCGATTACGCTGCGATATCCGCAGGAATACACCGCTTGTTTCAGATGATAAAAGGGCTTTGTGCGGTTGAAAAACATTACCATAAAGGGTGAGCCGAATATAATAAGCGTAAGTGTTACAGCAATAATACGGCAGATAATTACGTGTTTCTTATAGTAAAGATTCTGCTTGTATTTCTCGTAGTAATTGTATAAAATTGCATTCGCAAGGATAAATGGTATTATCAGAGTGAAAGCAATCAGATTAAAAGTAAACAGATTAATAAATCCTGTATAGGCAAGGACGAAAAACATCACTAAATTTGTCAATCCAAAGGAGAATGTGACGGAATTTTCTCGTGTTTTATCTTTCATAACGCCACCCCCTTAACCCCATACGACAACAAATCCGCTGTCGTAGTCGAAGGCATAGCCGTGATGCTTTTTTTCAATTTTTTTGTTAGGTACATTAATTTTAGTCATAGTTACCACCTCATAAAAATAGTGAATACAGGAAAATCCTGCCTATGACTATAGTATACCACATAAAATATTATTTGTCAATATAAAATTATTGTTTTTCGATAATATTTTTCTGTTTTTTAAAATTGGTGCATTTGCAAATGTAGGGGCGGATATTATCCGCCCGCTGAATCAAATAAAATTAACCGTTTACAGCAGCCTGAACGATTGTGTTGAAGTCCTCAGCCTTGAGTGAAGCGCCGCCGATAAGACCGCCGTCGATGTTGGGCTTAGCAAGAAGCTCAGCAGCGTTAGCAGCGTTCATAGAACCGCCGTACTGGATTGTTACAGCGTCAGCTGTTGCCTGATCGTAAAGTTTAGCAAGCTGTGCACGGATAAATCCACAAACTTCCTCAGCCTGATCGGGAGTAGCTGTAAGACCTGTGCCGATTGCCCATACAGGCTCATAAGCGATAACAACATTCTTAACCTGCTCAGCTGTTACGCTCCAGAGGTCAAGCTTAATCTGACGAGCGATAACTTCCTCTGTGATGTTGCACTCACGCTCCCACTTTAACTCACCAACGCAAACGATAGGCTTGATACCTGCATTGAGAGCTGCAAGAGTTCTCTTGTTAACAGTCTCGTCTGTCTCGCCGAAGTACTGTCTTCTCTCGGAGTGACCGATTACAACGTACTCAACGCCAAGCTCAACGAGCATAGGAGCAGAGATTTCACCTGTGAAAGCACCCTTTTCCTCAAAGTGTACATTTTCAGCACCGATTTTTACGTTAGAACCAGCTGTTACGTTCATAGCTGTTTCGAGGTTTGTGAAAGGTACGCAAGCGATAACCTCTACGTTACCCTCAGCGTTAGCAACGAGGGGCTTGATAGCTTCGAGGAGAGCCTTAGCCTCTACTCTTGTATTGTTCATTTTCCAGTTTCCGGCAATAATTGCCTTTCTTGTTGACTTGTTCATTTTAATTTACTCCTTTAATTTAAAATAAAGACTAATTCCATAAATATCATACACCCTGCAAGAAACAGCGATGAAACTGCCGCTGCAGCGGACATAGGATAATGCGGAATATAAGTTTTGATAATTTCGGGATTGTCCCTGCGGCAGTATACTTTCATACCGCTGTTGTATCTCATAGTTTTTGTCACATAAGTCTGTCCGTCATAATCATATTTCAGCTTACAGTATCTCGCTGTATGCTGTGGTGTTGTTTTGTACCTCATTCCCGTCATATGATATTGAAGATCATTATACATATTGGCGGATTCGACTTCACCTGCAACCTCAAATTCCCATTCGCAAACGGGCAGGGTATTGGCTTTTGCCCATTTGCTTTTGCGTGGGGGAAAATTCAGATTTTTCTTCATAAGACTTCTGATACCAAAAAACAGAAATCCTATAATTGTTATGTTATATATTATTACAAAAAGGATGATAACAGCGAATCCTATTATATTTTCTATCGTTTGTATATCAGAATTCAACAACATCTTCTGTTGCACCGCCGTTGTCGTAGCAGTTTTCATCATCGCAGTCGCAGCAACAATCGCAGTCGTCATCGCAGTCGCAGTTTCCGCCGCAATTGCACTTGTCCTTTGTCGCACCATTGTTGCAGCCGTTATTGCTTGCGATTGAAGTGTTTATGGAAAGACCTTTTTTTATAGGGGAAATGAGAATTCCAACTGCAAGTCCGAGAAGAAATCCTGCAACTGTGAGAAGTCCCATAACAAGCTTATCCTGCTGTGCCTTTTCGATTAAGTTGTTCATAATTTTCAACTCCTTTTAAATAAGGGCGAATATTTCTATCCGCCCCTATAATTGTTTTTAGCTTACTTTTCAGCGATAGCAACTACACCGGGGAGAACCTTACCCTCGAGATATTCAAGTGAAGCACCGCCGCCTGTGGAGATGTGGCTCATCTTGTCAGCAAAACCGAGCTGCATAACAGCTGCTGCGGAGTCGCCGCCGCCGATGATTGTTGTAGCGTCTGTCTCTGCGAGAGCCTTTGCTACAGCGATTGTACCCTTTGCAAGTGTGGGGTTCTCAAATACGCCCATAGGTCCGTTCCATACAACAGTCTTTGCAGACTTAACAGCCTCTGCGAAGAGCTCCTGTGTCTTTGTGCCGATATCAAGTCCCATCTTGTCAGCAGGGATAGCGTTAGAATCAACGATTTCTACAGCGATTTCAGCATCGATAGGATTGGGGAATTCAGCTGCAATTGTTGTATCAACAGGGAGGAGAATCTTCTTGCCGAGGCTTTCAGCCTTTGCGAGCATTTCCTTGCAGTAATCGAGCTTCTCATCGTCAACGAGAGATGTACCGATTGAACCGCCCTGTGCCTTGATGAAAGTATAAGCCATACCGCCGCCGATGATAAGTGTATCGCACTTTTCGAGGAGGTTGGAGATAACGTTGAGCTTATCAGCAACCTTTGCACCGCCGAGAATAGCAACGAAAGGTCTCTCGGGAACTTCTACAGCGTTTCCGAGGTACTGGATTTCCTTCTGCATAAGGTAGCCTACAGCTGTTTCCTTAACGAAGTTTGTAACGCCTGCTGTTGAAGCGTGAGCACGGTGAGCAGAACCGAAAGCGTCCATAACGAAAGCCTCTCCGTCAACGAGAGCAGCAAGCTCCTTGGAGAAATCTTCGCCGTTCTTTGTTTCCTCTGCACCACGGAAACGTGTGTTTTCAAGAACAACGATTTCGCCGTCGTTCATTTCAGCAACAGCCTTCTTTGCGTTGTCGCCTACAACTGTATCGTCAGCTGCGAAAACAACCTTTGTGTTTACGAGCTCTGCAAGTCTTGCAGCAGCGGGAGCGAGGGAGAACTTAGCCTCAGGGCCGTTCTTGGGCTTGCCGAGGTGTGAACAGAGAACAACCTTTGCACCATTTTCAACGAGCTTGTTGATTGTGGGGAGAGCAGCCTGGATACGGTTATCGTTTGTGATAACGCCGTCCTTGAGTGGTACATTGAAGTCTACTCTTACGAGTACCTTTCTGCCCTTAACGTTAATGTCCTCTACAGTAACTTTGTTTAATCCTGCCATTGGTATGACATCCTTTCATATAAAAATATCTTATAGAATGATGTTGTTAATTAAATAACAACCCTGTATTATATTGTACACCATTTTGGAAGAAATTTCAAGTCTTTTTGCAATATTTTCAAAAATAATTTTCGAATTATTGCCTTTCGTCACTTTTTATCAAAAAAACCTTGACAAATCCCCCTTTCCGTGATATAATACACCTATAAACCGTTGACGTGGAGATAAAGCTGGGTATGCTCACACAGAGAGTCCGGGGTGCTGGAATCCGGATTGAAAACAGTTCAGCAAATGGACCACCGAGGGTGCGGTCAAAGGGTTGGTGTTTAAGGGTGCGTGCGAGGGGCGTGTTTACTGGATTTATCCGTGGGGCGTTCTATAATGGTATTCTGCATAATTCGAGTATTCCGCAACGTAAGGACGTGCGTTAAACGTCGGGGATATGATAGTATCCTGCAAGTGCATAGGTTAATCCTATGAATCAAGGTGGTACCGCGGATAAAGTTTATTCGTCCTTGACAGAAATTACGGATATTTCTGTCGGGGCTATTTTTATTTTTACCCCTACAGAAATATTTCAATGACTATGGAGGTAAACGGTATGCTGGCTAAACGATGGTGACACTCAAAAATACTTTGGTTTTTTATGTTCAGAAATTATAAATAATTTATTTTGGAGGAAATAACTATGATTTTCAATGATATTAATTTTGATACCTATTTAAAGAATTATCCCACAGAGGACGGATTTTTCGGTAAATACGGCGGCTCTTACATCTCTCCCGAGCTCCAGACAGCTATGCAGGAAATTTCCCACGCTTATAACACTATCTGCAAATCCAGAAAGTTCATTGATGAACTCCGTCGTATCCGCAGAGAATTTCAGGGCAGACCTACTCCTATTTCACATCTCCAGCGTCTTTCCGACAGCATCGGAACAGGTGTACAGCTTTATGCAAAGCGTGAGGACTTAAACCACACAGGTGCACACAAGCTCAATCACTGTATGGGTGAAGCTCTCCTTGCAAAGTATATGGGCAAGAAAAAGGTTATCGCTGAAACAGGTGCAGGTCAGCACGGCGTTGCACTTGCAACAGCTGCCGCATATTTCGGACTTGAATGCGATATCTATATGGGTAAGGTGGATATCGAGAAACAGGCTCCCAACGTTGCACGTATGAAAATTCTCGGTGCAAGAGTTGTTGAAGTTACAGACGGTCTCCAGACACTTAAAGAAGCCGTAGACGCTGCTTTTGCAGCATACGCAAGAGAGTACAAGGATGCTATTTACTGCATAGGTTCTGTTCTTGGTCCTCATCCTTTCCCCTTAATGGTAAGAGATTTCCAGAGCGTTGTAGGTATTGAGGCAAGAGAGCAGTTTATAGATATGACAGGTGAGCTTCCTGACGCTGTTGTAGCCTGCGTAGGCGGCGGCTCAAATGCTATGGGTACATTTGCAGGATTCTTAAACGACCCTGTTGATATTTACGGTGTTGAGCCTCTTGGCAGAGGTACAGCTCTCGGCGACCATGCCGCAAGTCTTAAATACGGTACAGAGGGCATTATGCATGGATTCAACAGCATTATGCTGAAAGACGAAAACGGTGAACCAGCACCTGTTTATTCCGTTGCAAGCGGACTTGACTACCCCTCATCGGGCCCTGAACACGCATTTTTACACGACCTGGGCAGAGTAAAATATGACGTTATCAACGATGAAGAAACTATCGACGCTTTCTTTACTCTTTCAAGACTTGAGGGAATCATCCCTGCTATTGAAAGCTCACACGCTATAGCATATGGCATGAAGCTTGCTAAAACAATGAAAAAAGGCTCTGTTCTTATTACCCTTTCAGGCAGAGGCGATAAGGATATGGATTATATCATCGAAAAGTACGGAATACGCTAAATATCGCTTGGATATGAACTCCTCGTTTCCTTATGGGTACGGGGAGTTTTCATGTGCGTAAAGCAATTTTTTTCTTGACAACAGCCTAATATTGATGTATAATTATTGTTGAATTATTTTTTGAGATTATCTCAAAGGAGTTGAAACATATTGAAAAACACATTCGGCTCTGAAATATCCGTTACAATATTCGGCGAAAGCCACGGTACAGCTATCGGTGCAATACTTGACGGTATGCCTGCAGGTATTGCCGTAGACGAGGATTTTATCGCCCGTCAGATGAGCCTGAGAAAGTCCGTGGGAGCTATTTCAACTCCCCGAAAAGAAGCCGATGAGGTTAAAATCGTCAGTGGAGTTTTCAACGGCAGAACTACAGGTACTCCTATAACTTTTATTATAGAAAATCAGGATACAAGAAGCCGTGACTATGGCGAGCTTGCCTATAAAGCACGTCCCGGACACGCCGATTTTACTGCTGATGTAAAATATGGCGGTTATCAGGATTTCCGCGGCGGCGGACACTTTTCAGGACGTATAACCGCAGGTATCGTTGCGGCAGGTGCGGTTGCTATATCTGCCCTTAAAGAAAAGGGGATAACAATCGGCACTCATATTCTCTCATGCGGCGGAGTTTTTGACCGTGGCTTTGAGAATATCAAGGAGGATATTTCCTATCTTGACGGCAGGGAGTTTGCTGTGCTTAATCCCGATGCCGAGGAGCCTATGAAAGAGGCTATAATGGCGGCTAAAGCCGAGGGCGACAGCGTAGGCGGACGACTTGAAACAGCTGTTTACGGTATGCCTGCAGGTGTTGGTGAGCCATGGTTTGATACCGTTGAAAGTCTCCTTTCCCACGCACTTTTCAGTGTTCCTGCTGTTAAAGGTGTTGAGTTTGGTGCAGGTTTTAACTATGCTGAAATGAGAGGCAGTCAGGCAAATGACGCTTTTGTCAACGAAAACGGCGATATACGGACAGTTACAAATAACTGCGGCGGCATTCTTGGCGGTATAACAAATGGTATGCCTATACTTTTCCGCTGTGCTGTGAAGCCTACTCCCTCTATTTATAAGGAGCAGCAGACAATTGATATGCGAAATGGTGAAAATACTACCTTACAGATACAGGGACGACATGACCCTGCTATTGTTCACCGTGCAAGAGTTGTGGTGGACAGTATAACTGCATTAACGCTTATTGACCTGCTTTGTCAGAAGTACGGAGCAGATAAGCTTATAGAAAAATAACGAAAAGGAATGATTTTTTATGTCAATGACATTTATAAGAGAACTTCCAAAGCCCTCGGAAATTAAGAAAGAACACGCTATCTCCCCTGAGCTTGCGGCAATAAAGGCTCAGCGAGATGAAGAAATAAAGGCTGTATTTCGTGGGGATTCCGATAAATTCCTCCTTATCATCGGACCCTGTTCTGCTGATTCCGAGGAGCCTGTAATCGACTACATCACAAGACTCCGTGAATTGCAGGAAAAGGTTAAGGATAAGATTCTCATTATCCCCAGAATTTACACAGGTAAGCCCCGTACAACAGGCGACGGCTACAAGGGTATGCTTCACCAGCCAAATCCCACAGCTATGCCTGACCTTGCGAGTGGTATTGTTGCCGTAAGAAACCTCCACATCAAGGCTCTTGCGGAAACAGGCTTCACAGCGGCAGATGAAATGCTCTATCCCGAGAACTACAGCTATCTTGACGATATTCTTGCATATGTTGCAATTGGTGCACGTTCCGTTGAAAATCAGCAGCACAGACTTGTTTCAAGCGGAGTTTCAATTCCTGTCGGTATGAAAAATCCCACAGGCGGCGATATTTCTGTAATGATGAACGCTATCACAGCGGCACAGCATTCCCACGCATTTATGTACCGTGGCTACGAGGCGAAGAGCGATGGAAACCCCTATGCTCACGCAATTCTCCGTGGTTATGTCAATGAAAGAGGACAGTCATTCCCCAACTATCACTTTGAGGATTTATACCGTCTTGCACAGACATATGCTGAAAAGGATTTGAAAAACCCTGCAGTTATTGTTGATACAAACCATGCAAATTCAGGCAAGCAGTATCAGGAGCAGGTGCGTATTTCAAAGGAAATTCTCCACAGTATGCGTCACAGCGAGGATATCAGAAAGCTTGTAAAGGGACTTATGATTGAAAGCTACATCGAGGACGGCTGTCAGAAAATCGGTGAGGATATCTATGGTAAGTCAATTACGGACCCTTGCCTCGGCTGGGAAAAGTCTGAAAGACTTGTGCTTGATATTGCTGATATTTTATAAGCTGAAATTGGTTCATATTGCTCCACCAATTACACCTTGCCCAAAAGGCGAAGGCAGAAAGAAAATTTATCAAGGAAGAAAAACACAGGAATGCTGTCGCATTTCAAGTTTTTCTGACACAGAGAAATTTTCTTTATGCCAAGTATTTGATGGCAAGGTTTAGTTGGGGGAGCAATGATAACATACCCCCTCACTATAGGGCAAAAATGTGCCTTTTTTCAACCCAAAATGGTTGAATATTGGAAAATAATTTTTATTTTCTACTTTTTGACTATTTTTCAACAGAAAAAATTGTGAGTGTTATATGAAATCTCGTGATATGTTTTTTATCCGCTAATGTAATAATTTTCGCATTATATAAACGCAGACCGCATTTTGTGTGCGGTCTGTTGTGTATTATGGGGTAATATCATAATTCAAAAATAAATTATTGTTTTTCGATAAAAAGGTATTGACAAATGGTAAAAAGTGTGATATACTATATTCAGAAACATAAAGGAGCTCTATTTTATGTGGACTAAAACTAAATCTCTGTTACTGTCAAGAATACTGACCGTTGTTGTGGCGGCTGTATTCATTATGGTTGCTTGCGTTCTGCCTCTTATAGTGGAATTTTACGAAATGATATCAGAACCCCTTGGCATTATCAAGGGTGATATATTTATTCCTTTCTGTATTGGGCTTTACATAGCAATTGCCCTTGCCCTTGTGGCGTTGTTTTTCCTGCATAAGCTGCTGGATAACATCAACAAGGAAATCGTTTTCGACAGCTCTAACACAAAATGCCTGCGTATTATTTCATGGTGCTGTATTTTGGCTGCTGTGGTTTTCTTCATTCTCTGCCTCTGGCGATATATTTTCGCCATGCCCTCTGTTATGGCATTAATGCTTGGGCTTATAATGCGTGTTCTCAAAAACGTATTTGAAAAGGCTGTGGAGATAAAATCCGAAAACGATTTTACAATATGAGGAGGAAGATTAATGCCGATTATTGTGAATTTAGATGTTATGATGGCGAAACGTAAAATGTCATCACAGGAGCTTGCGGAAAAGGTGGGCATTACCACCGCAAACCTCTCCATACTCAAAACAGGTAAGGCGAAGGCTGTACGTTTCTCTACGCTGGAGAAAATATGCGAAATTCTTGAATGTCAGCCTGGGGATATACTGGAATTCAGGGGGATTGAAAAACAGTAACAGAACACGATAGGAGTGTTCTTTATGACCGAGTCAGCAGTTATCAATTCAAACGAAGAAGCTATAAATAATGTTATTTCAGAAGAAATTGCGGAGAAAAGAAGTTTCAGCAAAACTGAAAAGATTTTCGCTTTTGTTATTGCTATCCTTGCTTTTCTTGTGGTGCAGTTTCAGGTTTTCAATCCAAATGGATTTATTACAACAGCTGTAGATGTTGCTGTTATCACAGCGTCAATCGTATTTCTTAAAAAGCAGGGCTGTCGTTTTACAGCCATAAACAGAGTTATTGCCGCTGTGCTGTATCTGTTTTCTTTCGTTTTTTCAATCACCGACAACGGATTTATTAAATGGCTTGTTGGCGTATTTCTTCTTATTGCAGGGGCTTATTTTGTATACTCCGTTGCAGAGGGGAAAAAGGAAATGGAAAAATATCTTCCCATTGCACTTATAAAGGCATTATTCGAGTTTCCGTTTATCGATTACGGTGCAGAGGCTTTAGCTGTTAAATCTGCGGCAGGGGAGTCAAAATCCGCAGGAAATATAAAATATATCCTCCTTGGACTTCTTATGACTATCCCTGTGACATTAGTTGTAGCGGCACTTCTCGTTTCGGCTGATAAGGGTATGGAGAATATTATCAACAGTATTTTTACAAATGCCTTTTCAGAAAAGGCATTTGAGCTGTTTCTTCGCTTTATTGTGTCCATTCCCTGCGGTCTGTATCTCTATGGTATGCTTTATGCTAACTGTAAGCGTGATAAACTCAATGTGCTTAATGCAGCTTTGTGTGAGTTCCGTATAGGAAATGCAAAGACTATACCTAATATGGTACTTTATACTGCGGTTACGCCTATTATCCTGCTCTATATTGTATTCTTTTTCACGCAGGCGAGCTATTTCCTCTCTGCTTTTTCGGGAAATCTCCCTGATGGTTACAGTTACTCCGAATACGCAAGACGCGGATTCTTCGAGCTTTGCGGCGTTACTGTAATAAATCTGCTCATAATCACATTCATCAGCTTTTTATCACAGAAAAGCGGCAAGAACAAGCCTGCCGCACTTAAATTCTATACACTGTCATTGAGCTTCTCAACAATCATTCTCATTGCTGTTGCAATCAGCAAAATGGTGATGTATATCTCTGAATACGGTCTTACAAGACTTCGTTTTTATACAATGTGGTTTATGCTTCTGTGTGCATTTATGTTTGTGCTGATTATCGTGAAGCAGTTTAAGTTTGAAATGAAATTTTCAGCATGGTTTGCAGGAATATTCACTGTTATGTTTGCTCTCCTCTGTTTCTGCAGTCCTGATTATGTTATTGCGAAGTATAACATAGAAATGTATAAGGCTGGGTATCTTGAGGATCTTGATATGAGTATGATTTATGATATGTCTGATGATGGAATATTATGTGCCGTTCAATCAGGTGAAATAGATGTAAAGAAAGCATACTATGTATCAGTTGAATCTGATGATGAATTATGCGATTATCTTAATGTACCTTCACTTATTCTCCGTGAGGAATTAGGAGAAATAGAACTTACACCAGAGGACGAAGAAAATTTCTCACATCTGAAATATACATTATGATAAATTATAAGTAAAAGGACGCTTGCTTTGAAGCGTCCTTTATTTAGTTTACAGCGGATTTTCCGCTATATATCTATCAAGAATTTCTGCCGCCGTTTCAACAAATCTGATACAGGGGCGTGCTTTGTAGTATTCCGCTGTTCGCTTTTCGGGAACAGGGCTTTTGTTTACGCTTAAATCTTTCAGCAGCTCTCCGCAGTTTATTGTGCCGTAGACAGCCTTGAATTCCTCCGCAAGCTGCTGTATTCTGCGGTAATGTTCAGCCTTTTCCTCATCATTATCAGCAGAACTATAGCCATAAAGCACTCCTGCCACCATAAACATTCCCGAAATAGCTCCGCAGACCTCTCTCATACGTCCCATACCGCCTCCGAATGAGGAGGACAGACGAAGTGCAAGCTCCTCGTCAATGCCTGTTATATCGCTGAATGCGGCAAATACTGCCTGTGAACAGTTTCTGCCTTCAGCAAAAAGCTGGCAGGCTTTTTCAGCGTAATTGTTCATTTTTTTCATCTTCTTTCTTTATACTCGGGGTTTTACAGCATACAGCACAATGCACCTCTGCCGCTCCGCTTTTTCGTAGAAGTATCGTTATTTCCGTTAGCGTGCTTCCTGTTGTGCAAACGTCGTCAACGAGAAGTATACGTTTCCCTTTGATTTTATCAGGGGATTTTATTTCAAATGCGTCTTTCAGATTGACAGTTCTTTCTCTTTTGGTGAGAGTTTTTTGCTGATTTGTTTTGCGTGTTTTTTCAACAATATCGGGAGATACGTTGATTTTCGTTATCCGTCCGACTTCTTTTGCAATAAGCTCCGCCTGATTGAAGCCCCTTTCCCTCTTGTCGGATTTATAAAGGGGTACTGGAATTATAATATCAATTTTCTGCGATATACCGTTGTTTTCAAGTTCTGACGCAAGTGCCGTTCCAAGGGCATAGGGGGCATTGCCTTTAACGCCCCTTTTCAGCAGTATAACAGCAGGGGAGATTTTTTCGTTGTATTCAAAGGCCGCGGTAAAGCTTTTAGCTCCCCTTATTTTAAAACTGTCATTGTATTCGGTAAGTTCAGCACGGCATTTTTCGCAGAAGTCCTCGTTGGGAAAAATTACCTCATTGCAAACAGGGCAGCGTGTAGGAAATATCAGCGAAATAAGCCGCTTTTTCAGTAAGTAATTCATCAGAAATACATATAAAGCTGGCACTTTATCATGCCGTTGTAGAGCTTGCGGCGTTTTCTTGCCTCTGCCCCGAAGAACTGCTCAAACTGCTCGTGAGGGGAGATTATATAGCTCTGACGATTTCCGCCCTTGCCTAAAACCTGCCCCATTTTGCGGTAGATGTCCTCTGCCTCACGGAGTTCAAGAAGTCTTTCGCCATAGGGTGGATTGCAGATAACAATTGAATCATCGGGCTGTACGAATTTCGATATATCTGCCTGCTCGATTTTAAGTCGGGACTTTATGCCTGCCTTGTGTGCATTGTCAAGTGTGAGTGCAACGGCGGCATCGTCAATATCAAAGCCTATGCCGTGGAATGTTGCTGATCGGTCAACGCCGTCAATGGCACGTTTACGCTCCTCCTGCCATATTTTACTGTCAACTGATGCCCATTTTTCGGCGGCAAATCGCCTGTTAATACCTACGGGGATTTTCAGTGCCTTCAATGCAGACTCAATGAGAAGTGTACCGCTTCCGCAGAATGGGTCGCATACAATAGATTCAGGACGTACACGGGCAAGGTCTATAATTCCTGCCGCAAGAGTTTCCTTAATAGGTGCGGCATTGGAATTTCTTCTGTAGCCTCTTTTGTGGAGTCCGACTCCGCTTGTGTCAAGATATATTGTAACAATATCCTTTAAAATGCTGAACTGAATTTGAACGGGGGGCTCTGTTTCGTTGAACCAGCTAACGCCATATTTGGATTTCAGACGTTCTACAGCCGCCTTTTTTACTATGGACTGACAGTCGGGGACGCTGTGGAGAGTTGAGTTGAGGGAATATCCCTTGACAGGGAATGCGTTGTCAATGCCGATATATCGCTCCAATTCAACAGAACGTACTCCCTGGAATAAATCCTCAAAGGTTTCCGCACGAAATTCAATAAGCTCAATAAGTACACGTTCAGCCGTTGAAAGGCATAGGTTTGCCCTTGCCATTATGTTTAAATCACCTGTGAAGCTGATTTTTCCGTCGCTGACTTTTAAATCAGTTCCGCCGATTTTTGTAATTTCATATTTAAGTACGCTTTCCAGTCCGAAATGACATGGACAGCAAAGTCTTATTTTTTCACTCATAATATCACCTGTATTATATTGCTCCCCCAATTAACTCTTGAATTTTCTATTTTGCCTGGGGAGCAAAATTCTGCGTCAGAAAACCTTACAATACGAAAGTATTCTTTCGGTTTTCTTCCTTGCCTTTTGCTCCCCAAGCTTCAGGTCACCTCTAAAAACCCCTTTTGAGAAAAAGCAGCTATGTACGCCAACTGCTTCGTCAACCTCCCTCGGAGTGCGACAGCACGCCTTCGGAAGGTTTCCTTGCAGCTGTATTACCTATCTGCTTTTCCTTTAATCAAACGGGTTTTTAGAGTTGCCCTTCATATAATTCTTCAAGAGTTAGTTGGTGGAGCAATAAAAGCCTGCCCGTTCCTGTTGGGCAGGCTTTATTTTTTTTATTTCGGAGCTGATATTTTACCAGCTTCCTGTACCTGCGTCACCGCCGCCAGTGCCGGGATCTACCATACTGCCACCTGTACCAGGGTCAACTGTACCGCCGCCTGTACCAGGATCAACTGTGCCGCCGCCGGTGCCTGGATCAACAGTGCCGTCGCCGATGCCAGGGTCAACTGTACCGCCGCCGGTGCCGGGATCTACCGTACCGCCGCCTGTTCCCTGACCGTATTCGGGCTGCTGCTGTTGCTGTTGTTGTGTTGTAGGCTGACCTACAAGAACACCGCCATGGGTTCCGTCACAGTAAGGAGCGTAGGATGACTTCCAGTAACCCGTACTGCCTCTTGGACAGTAGGAATTTGCAATCATACCTGTAGCCGCACACATCTGGGCTGTAATAACCGTATCAACAGGGTCAAAGTCAACGCCTGTGTCGGGGAATCTTGTGTTTGCGTATTCGCCAATAATTCTGTTCCATACAGCTGCCGACTGAATACCCGATGAAAGGGTAAGGGAGGTATGATTCTGCTTGTAACCGATAGTAACAGCACTTGCGAAATCTCTTGTCATGCCGACAAAGGCAAGGTCGTACCAGTTTTCAGTTGTACCTGTCTTACCGATAACTGTCTTGTTCCAGAGTTTTGCAGCCGTACCTGTACCGTTATCAACAACATTTTTACAAAGTCTGTTCATAACCCATGCTGTTTCAGCTGAAACTGCCTGTCTTGTGTTTCTTCCATTTGTGTTGTCAACGAGAATCTGACCGGTTGCGTCTTCCATTTTTGAAATGATATGAGCCTCATTGTAAACGCCCTTTGCACCGTAGGGGAGATAAGCGTTTACAAGGTTTTCAAGAGTAATACCATATGTGAGAGCTCCCAGAGCAAGAGGTGAATGTGCCTCGTCCTTTTCATCAAGCTCCATACCGAGATTTTCAGTACAGAATTTATAAACAGTGGAAACACCCATATTATCAGCAAGCTGTGCGGGAACGGTGTTGTAGGATTTCTGCAGATAGTAGAAAACGAAGTTGGGATTGCCGCTACCTACTGTACGTCCGTAGTTGAAAGGCCATGCGTGTCCTTCTATCTGGATATGCTGGAGAGGGGAGTCGCGGAATACGCTTCCCCAGTGGATATAATCGCTTTCAATACCGCAGCCATAAGTTGCAATAGGCTTTACTGTTGAACCAATCTGACGCTTGTCACGGCAGGCGTAGTTTGTGATAAGTGAGCCCATTTCTTCCTTAACGCCCCAGTTGCCAACTGAACACATAACAGAGCCGTCATAGCGGAGGGCGGTAAATGCGATATGGGGCAGAGCCTCGTCCTCCTCAACAGTACCGTCGCCGTCAAGGTCAACCCATTTTCTTACAGAGCCTTCGCTTATGATATTATTGATATCACTGAATTTATCCTCAACGTATGCCTGCATATACGGGTCGATAGTTGAGTAAATTCTGTAACCGCCTGTGAGCATACGCTTGGAAGCCTGTTCCTGGTCGATATTGTAAAGCTCCATGAGGTAATCACGAGCTTCAAAATACATAGCGTCAAGCTCCCATGAATAGGTTTTCTGCTCGTTCTCCATTTCCTGGAGGTCGATTTCGGGGTGAAGCTTTCTGTACTCCTCGGAATCGGTATAGAGCAGGTCAGTTACGAGATATTCCTGATATTCGTCATAGGTAATACCGCCGTTTTTGTACATCTGCCAGAGAACGTATTCCTGACGGGTTTTGTTGTTTGCTCTGCCGTCAACAGTGAGATTGCCGTCATCATCGTAGTATTCAACAAATGGACCGTAATATTCGGGGCTTTTTGGGATAGCTGCAAGAACGGCTGCTTCGGGAACGGTAAGATCCTCTACGCCTTTGCCGAAGTAGTGGATAGCGGCAACCTGTATGCCGTTTCTTGGACCGCCGAAGCCGATATAGTTCAGATATTCTTCAAGAATTTCGTCCTTTGAGTAGTTCTTTTCAAGCTGCATAGCGGAGAAAATTTCACGGATTTTACGCTGTGGAGTCTTTTCGTCATCGCCTGTCAGGTTCTTGATAAGCTGCTGTGTAATTGTTGAACCACCCTGTTCGGAGTCGTAGAAGTGGATGAACATATTGAGGAAAGCGGTGAATGTACGCTTGTAGTCAACACCGTCGTGGAGATAGAAACGCTCGTCCTCGGTGTAAACAAAGGCATTGCGGACGTGCTGTGGTACCCTTTCGATATCAACGGGGATACGCTGGATACCGTCGGGCGGTTTAAGTTCAAGCAATTTTGCGTCCTCATACTCACCTGTTTCTTCATTGAGCTTCTTTCCGTAGAAAAAAGTAGTACTTCCTGCTTCAAGTTCGGCAAGAGTAATTGATGTAGAGTCGTCCATGAAGTCCATAACGTAGACTGTAAGTGCCGTTGCAACTACAGTACCTGTTATAATGATAATGAGAAAAAGTGAAAGAAGCGTTGTTGCAATACAAGCAAACAGTTTTTTCAGAATAAAGAGGAATATATTCCTTTTTTTCTTTTTCTTCTTTTTCTTTACGGGAGCTTGTCTGACAGGCATATCATCGGGATATGCTCTTTGTCTTGAAGGCTCGTTGTCACGTTTATATTTTGCCATTTTGTCCTTTAGTGCGGTGTGATTCGCACCGTTCTCCTTTCGTCATACTATTATACATTATATATTATACCACAAAAAAAACGGTTTGTTAATACCATAAAGAAATTTTTTTGAATTTTGTATATTTTAGCAAAAATCGGGTAAATTAATGATGAAAATTCAGCAAAGGAGCAATTATTTTATGAGTTCAGCTGACAAGAGAATCTATCTTATTATAATGACAGCCATTACTGTATCGGGATTTATTATTATATGTACCCTCGGGCAGTCAATGTACAGGGAAAAGGTTGCGGCGAGGCTTTCGGATATTTCAGCCGCAGAGATTGTCGATATATCAATTATTCGTGAATATAACGGCAGAATAGGCATATTCCGTGAGGGCAGTTCAAAGCCTTATCGTATAGTTGACTACGACTTTTCCCTGCTTTCCGACTACGACAAGGAACAACTTCGTGAGGGCGTTGTTATTGAGTCCGACAGCGAGTTACAGCAATTTATCGAGGATATTGCTACTTGATTAGCTTTTAGCCGTTAGCCATTAGTTAACGGCTTTTTGGCTTTTTCTTCTTTTTTCTCACAGAATAGCCGAAATCGCCTAATTTGCGTCCTAATGCGAAATATTCCCCGTGGGCATATGCCGCAAGTCCGCATTGCTGTAAATTAAGCTTCCCCTTGCTGTCGATATATTTTTCATCAACGTCAATACCCACTATTTCCGCAAGAAACATGGTGTGACTGCCGAGTAGTTTGCTCTCTGTAACCTTACATTCAAGGCTTACGGGGCATTCCTCTATAATGGGGGCGGAAACCTTTTGAGCAGGTACGGGAGTGAAGCCGCATTTTGCGAATTTGTCAATATCCTTTCCGCTTTTTACGCCGCAGAAGTCAACCTCTTTAACCATGGCGGAGGTGGTAAGGTTGATTACAAATTCCCCCGACTTCATAATTATATCGTGGGAATATCTCTCGGGGCGGACGGATATATATGTCATAGGCGGACGAGTGCAGACAATGCCCGTCCAGCCTATCGTGAGCACATTTGGCTTTTCCATAGTTCCGCAGGTTACAAGGGCGGCAGGAACAGGTGCAAGCAGTGCACTGCCTTTCCAGAATTGTTTCGGCATGGTAAAAATCTCCTTTTTATGAATATATCAGTATTATAACATATTTTAAGCACTTTTTCAACATATATAAAGAAAAAACAATAGCTTATTACGACAGATTTTTCACAATTGTTATGATATAATCAACACAAAGATAAAACAGGGAGGTACAAAATGAAAGTAAATATAACATCAGAAAACGGAACGGCTGTTGCGGTGCTCAACGGAGAAATCGACCACCATACCGCCCGTTCCCTGCGTTCGGAGATTGACCGTTTTGTAATAACAATGCAGCCCGAACGGCTTGCAATGGATTTTACAGGCATAACTTTTATGGACAGCTCGGGAATAGGGCTTATAATCGGCAGATACAAGCTTATGAAAGAATGGGGCGGACAGCTTGAAATACGTGGCACACAGCCATATATCCGCCGTGTGCTGAAATTGTCGGGTATTGAAAGAATTGTAAAAATTGTGTGAGGTGAAAAAAATGGAAATTTTAAACGAGATGAAAATTATTCTGCCCTCTCATTCGGTAAACGAAGGGGCAGCAAGAGCCGCTGTATCGTCCTTTCTGATACAGGCTGATCCTACGGTGGAGGAGCTTTCGGATATCCGTACAGCCGTTTCAGAGGCGGTGACAAATGCCATAGTTCATGGCTACAGGGGAACGAATGGCAGTATTGAAATTATTGTCCGACTTCTTGAAAATCGCGAGATTTACATAAAAATCAAGGACAGAGGATGCGGCATAGCTGACGTAAAACAGGCAATGGAGCCGCTTTTCACCACAGCTCCCGAAGAAGAACGCTCAGGACTGGGCTTTTCGGTTATGGAAAGCTTCACGGACAAACTGAGAGTTAAAAGCAAGGGCGGAAAGGGTACAACGGTGACAATGCGGAAAAGGCTGGGCGGCAATGGGAAGTGTTAAAGCTGAGGAAAATCTCGGACTTGTCCACCTTTGTGCCAATCGTTTCCGTGGCAGGGGGATTGAGTATGACGATTTGTATTCCGCAGGCTGTCTTGGACTTCTCAAAGCTGTAAAGGCATTTGACAGCGACAGGGGAGTGAAATTCTCAACCTATGCCGTTCCCGTGATTTTAGGGGAAATCAAGCGGCTTTTCCGTGACGGCGGCACGGTAAAAGTCAGCCGCAGTCTTAAAGAATTATCCATGAAATTGCAAAAAGTGTGTTCGGAGTTTATGCTCCGTGAGGGGAGAGAGCCTGCAATCAGCGAATTATCGGAGATTGTGGGAGTCTGTGAGGCTGATATTTCAGAGGCTTTATGTGCCGCACAGCCTCTTGTTTCCCTCACCTCTGCCGATGATGAGGGAGGGCAGACAGATATTCCCGTTGAGGCACATGATGAGCAGATTCTGGATTTGCTTGCATTGCGGCAGATTATGAAAGCTCTGCCCGAAAATGACCGTATGCTGCTGGAATTGCGGTATTTCAGGAATATGACGCAGTCAGCGGCGGCAAAAATCCTCGGAATGACGCAGGTTCAGGTATCAAGGCGTGAAAAAAAGCTCCTTACGGAAATGCGTAAAGAGCTTTTGAGTTGATTTTACAGAAATTGATCATTATTCATATCTTGAATATCTTTTTCTATAAATTCAATTACAGGATCACCTTTTTTTCGAAGTTCAAAATCCGTGACAAATATTTGATCATCAAGAATATATACCTTACAGTATGGCGAAGCAAGTGCTTTTTCAGGTCTTTTTTTCCCTGCGGGTACAGTACAATATTGTTTGCCATGGTAATCAAACATCACATAAAGAAGAGTAGCATTCAAAGCTCCATCGCTATTAAAATCTTTGTACCTACAATATGAGACGATCTTACCGTCAACCTGCTCACCATTTGTTATTATTTTTTTTACTTTTCTTGTCCATAACGTCTGCCACACTCCCATTAAGAAAACTGGTAATGAAAATACGAGAATATATCCACTAAATTCACGAAGAGCTTTCCAATTATATCCATCACTCTCATATAACAAGGAAAACATACTAAGCGATATTGCGATAATAAGACTAATAATGTACGCACCTATTGCAGCAGCATTACAACTGGACAAACTGAAACGATAGCCATATAAGGGGTTGCTTACAACTTTATATTCTGATTGCTTTATTTTATTTCTTTTCATAATTTACGATTCTAAACTCTCTAAACCATAGTGATTTAAAACATCCTCCCACGTTTCAAAGCCCCAATCACTAAGTTTTCTTGTTTCACCGCTACATCCCATTGACACGAGAGGTTCTTGTGATTGATAACAGAAAGAGTTGCAAGGTGAATAATCGTTATCAAACTCAACTATATATTCTATTCCCTTTAGTGTAGGATGTTTTTCAATGAGATAGCTTCCAAAACCGTCATCCTCTTGCACGACGCTATGTATAACCTTGTTACAAATTTCCCTCTCGTCAACGAAGTATTGACTTGCATCTACCCTTATAGCAACAGCGACTGACGATGTTGCTTCCATTATGAATTCGTCAACTGGAGCTGTTGTATCGGATTTCTGCATAGTTGCATTTTGTTCATTTTCAGTAAGTTGAACATTCTGCTCTGTAGTTTCTGTTGAGCTTTCATCAACAGAAACTGTTATACTTGACTCCTGTACAGCAGTATTCTGTTCGCTCTTATCAATGTCAGTATCATGTCCGCAGCTTGTCATTGTTAATGAAGCAACAGCTATAATGGTTGTAATTATCATTTTCTTTTTCATAACCCATTGCCCTCCATATCGGCATTTCTGAAAATAGTTTGATTAAAATATTAAATATTCAATAACGGAATTTGACATAAGAAATCCGCTTTCCGTCAAGGCGATTTTTTCGCCGTTGTATGTGATATATCCTGCCTTTAAAAGGGGCGGGATTTTTTTTATTAAATTGTCTTTATGCTGTGGAAAGTCGTTTAAATCATACCCCTCTGCCAATCTCAGCCTAAGCATTGCGTATTCCTCAAAGCCGCAGGGGGAACTGTCAGTTATCTCCGTTATCTGTATAGGGGAGTTGATAAATCCCTGTAAATCGCCTGAAACTGCAAATCTTGCACCTTTGTAGCAGGAATGTGCTGAAGGACCTATGCCGATATAGTCAAGGCATTTCCAGTAGCGGCTGTTATGGCGGCTTTCAAAGCCTTTTTTGGCGAAATTTGACACCTCATACTGAAAAAATCCCTTTTCACGAAGCCGTTTCACCATAGCCGTGTACAACTCCGCAGATGTGTCATCGTCGGGAATTTTCTCACGGATTTCCATGCAGTCAAAGGGCGTTCCCTCCTCGATTTTGAGGATATATGCGGAAATGTGCTGAATTGGCAGTTCAGCCATAGCGTCAATGGAGCGAATGAGCATTTCCACCGTTTGATTGGGCAGAGCCGCCATTAAATCGCAGGAAATGTTGTCAAAACCTGCGGATTTTGCGTCATATACGGCTTTGACAGCACGTTCCACCGTGTGGGTTCTTCCAAGTATTTTCAATTCTTCGTCATTCATTGACTGAATGCCCATAGAAAGCCTGTTAATTCCCGATATACGGAGATTTTCAAGCTTTTCGGCAGTAAGTGTGTTCGGGTTAGCTTCAAGAGTTATTTCCGCATTTTCAGCCACAGTAAAGCAACTTTTTATTTCCTGCAAAATCAGCGAAATCTGCTCCGCTGAAAGTAACGAGGGCGTACCACCGCCGAAATAAATCGTATCCGTAACCGTTGATTTATCCGAATAATGGCGGATATTCCGCAGTACAGCTTCTACATAGGCTGAAACCTGCTCTTTCCTGTAGGGGAGCGAGTAGAAGTCGCAGTATCGGCATTTCTTGCCGCAGAATGGCACGTGGATATATAGTCCCAGGCTCATTTTACAGCGTCAACTCTGATTGCAGGTTCAAGTTTGAAGAAAAATGCGTTAACAAGTCTTGGAACGATGAATTTCAGCAGAATTACTCCCACAAGGAGGGGAACTTCATAAAATGCCAGCCATTCGAGGTTTGTGCCCCAGAAATCCTGGGATTTCAGATAGATAAATACCACAAGGGCAAAGCAGATTATTGAAAAAACTGCGTTGAAAATCGTTGCACCCTTGCCGTTTACAGCCTTCTGACCGCATTCCATGCAAACCTTTCCCGGGGAATTGAGCTGTCCTGCAAAGGCTTTTTTCCACGGATTGAAGCTCTTTTTGCCGCAATGGGGGCAATTATATATACTGTTCATATTTTTTCCTTTCTGTAAGTAGGGGCGGATATTATCCGCCCGCAGTTATAATTTGATTTTAGACAATGGAGCACGCTTTTTACGCTTTTTTGTCCTTGCAACGCCGAATATGCGGAAATGTTCCAGGATTATCAGTCCTATGAGGAATATTCCGAGGGAAATTCCAAGCCACAGCCAGTTTATATTATCGGATTTTGCGGCGATATATACCGCAAGTCCGACAATAATAACCGTCCAGAAAAGGGTTATTTCCCTTAATGATATTTTTATTCTGCGGAAGAAATTGCGTGTTTTCGCCGATTTTAGCGGCTTGATTTCCGTTACTGCCGATATTATGCAGAGTATAAGCCATATTACCGATAGGGCGGATAATATATAGTAAAATAACATAGCTTATTCCTCAGGTGTCAAGCTTGAGAACGCTCATAAATGCCTCCTGCGGCACTTCTACTGTTCCCAGCTGACGCATACGCTTTTTACCCTCTTTCTGCTTTTCAAGCAGCTTCTTCTTACGTGTGATATCACCGCCGTAGCACTTTGCAAGTACGTCCTTACGCATTGCCTTAACAGTTTCACGGGCGATGATTTTTCCGCCGATAGCCGCCTGTATAGGTACTTCAAAGAGCTGACGTGGAATGTTTTCCTTTAACTTTTCAGCGATTTTACGTGCTCTGCCGTATGCCTTATCAGTGTGGATAATAAATGAAAGAGCGTCCACAATATCGCCGTTGAGGAGAATGTCAAGCTTGACAAGCTTTGAGGGAACATAGCCAAGCATTTCGTAATCGAAGCTTGCATAGCCCTTTGTACGGGATTTCAGCACATCAAAGAAGTCATAAACTATTTCGTTGAGGGGCAGTTCATAGTGAAGCTCAACACGGGTATCATCGAGATATTTCATATCCTTGAATACACCTCGTCTGTCCTGACAAAGTTCCATAATATTTCCAACGTAGTCGGAGGGAGAGAGGATATTTGCCTTAACCATAGGCTCCTCTGCTGTCTGAATGAGGGCAGGGTCGGGGTAGTTTGTGGGGTTGTCGATGTATACCACTTCGCCGCTTGTCAGCGTTACTTTGTAGATAACAGAGGGGGCGGTTGTGATAAGGTCAAGGTTGTATTCACGCTCTAAACGCTCCTGTATGATTTCCATGTGGAGAAGTCCCAAAAATCCGCAGCGGAAGCCGAATCCCAGAGCGATTGAAGTTTCAGGCTCAAAGGAGAGTGAAGCGTCGTTGAGCTGTAATTTTTCAAGAGCCTCACGCAAATCGCCGTATTTCGCACCGTCAGCAGGGTAAATACCCGAGAATACCATTGGATTTACCTTTCTGTAGCCGGGGAGTGCTTCGTCGCAGGGATTGTCGTTATTTGTAACGGTATCGCCTACCTGTGTATCGCCTATACTCTTGATAGAAGCCGAAATATAGCCTACTTCGCCTGCTTCAAGATAGCCGTTGTTCACAAGGTTTGTAGCGTCCATATGGCCTGCCTCAACAACGGTGAAAACTGCTCCTGTAGCCATAAGTCGGATATTGTCGCCAACCTTTACCTTGCCCTCTTTAATGCGGACGTAGATGATAACGCCCTTATAGGAGTCATAATAGCTGTCAAAAATCAGGGCTTTGAGGGGCTTTTCTGTGTCCCCTGTAGGAGCAGGGATATCTGTAACGATGCGTTCAAGTACTTCCTCGATATTTGTACCCATTTTAGCGGAAATTCTTGGTGCGTCCATTGCAGGGATGCCGATTACATTTTCCACCTCGTTGCAGACTCTTTCGGGGTCAGCGGAGGGCAGGTCGATTTTGTTTACTATCGGAACAACTTCAAGGTCGTGTTCGATTGCAAGGTAAGTATTGGCAAGAGTTTGAGCCTCTATACCCTGTGAAGCGTCAACGACAAGGATAGCACCCTCACAGGCTGCAAGGGAACGTGAAACCTCGTAGTTGAAGTCAACGTGGCCAGGTGTGTCAATGAGGTTGAAGATGTAGTCCTCGCCGTCCTGTGCTTTATATTTCATACGTACTGCACGGGCTTTGATAGTAATTCCACGTTCACGCTCAATATCCATATTGTCAAGAAGCTGTTCTTCCATATCACGGATAGCAACAGTTTCCGTCTTTTCAAGTATACGGTCAGCCAGTGTGGATTTGCCGTGGTCGATATGAGCCACAATGCAGAAGTTTCTGATTTTATCGTTAGCCAAAGTAATTCCTCCATTACTGCATAATTATCTATCATATATTATATCAGATTTTTCTGCGTTTGTAAAGAGGTTTTTGTGACACAAAAAATAGCCGTTAGCTATAACTCTAATAGCTAACGGCTAATGGAAATCTCTAATGACTTAATCTCCCATAAATTCAAGAATACGGTCGATATTGTCCAGAGCTGTTTTTCTGCCTATGCGGTACACTTCAAGGAGTTTATCCTGCTTATGTTCAACGTGACCGATTGGCAGAGTAACGGGAGGTGCAATTACAAGAGCTTTTCCCTCCGACTCGGATTTGCGGACGTATTCAAGCTGTTCGTTGTACATTTTCGGACGTTCTGCATATGCTTTCACAAGCTTGGGATATTTTTTATATACCGTCTTAATGAGGGATATGCTCTTATTCGGCTTTTTGAAATAATCTCTCGGCTGTGTGAGAATAACGATATTTCGGTCAAAACCATGTCTTTCCATAAAGCTTAACGGTATGGAATCGGAAATACCTCCGTCAAGAAGCTTTCGTCCGTCAACCTCAACTATACGTGATGCAAGGGGCATGGAAGCAGAAGCACGAATCCATTCAAGTTCGTTATAGTCGGCGGTATTAAGCTTCTTGTAGACAGGTCTGCCTGTTTCTACATCGGTGCATACAACATAGAAAACCATGGGATTTTCTTTGAATGCTTCAATGTCGAATATATCAAGTTCATCGGGCATGATGTGGTAGCAGAATTTTGCACCGAACATATCTCCCGTAGTGATAAGTGAATAAACGCTGCAATAGCGTTTATCCTTGCAAAATCGCAGATTATAGCGGATTGCTCTGCCGTTTTGTCCTGATTTGTAATTGCATCCGAAGCAAGCACCTGCGGAAACACCTGCGGCACCGTCAAATTCTATTCCGTTTTCCATAAGTACATCGGTTACACCTGCGGTAAAAAGTCCACGCATTGCACCGCCTTCCATAACAAGTCCGTATTTCATATTTTTATTCTTATCCTTTCGTTTAATCAATTCCCTCTAAATCGAACAGAGGAAGATATTCCTCCCTTGCAGAGGTTATATCCTGTGTAAATCCCTTTATACCGAGGTTTTCGGCATGCCGCACAACAGAATTGTACTCCATTTTAGTTATACGTCGTTTTAGCTCGGGGTAATCCTGCGAGATGAAATCAAAGGGGGTGTACTGGCTCATAATGCTTACAAGGCGGCTGTCAGCGGGCGTGTTTTCTGCAATCCAGTCCATGATTTTCATGCTGTCTTGGCGACAACCTGGCAATACAAGATGACGTATTATCGTACCTTTTTTAAGTCCGCCCTTGTCGTTGTATTGAAGCTTCCCTACCTGGTTAATCATTTCTTTTACCGCTTCTGAAGCGTAGGTGAAATAATCGGGGGCGGATGAATATTTTTTTGAAATATCCAATGAGAAATATTTGATATCAGGCAAATAAACGTCAATATATCCATTTAGTCGTTTAATAGTCTCGGTCAGTTCATATCCTCCGCAGTTGTACACGATAGGAATATTAATCTTCGGTTTCACCCTGTCCAGTGCGGAGATAATATGAGGAATAAAATGCGTAGGGGTGACGAGTTCAATATTGTCAGCACCTCTGTCCTGTAAGCGGAGGAAGATTTCTTCCAATTTTTCGGCATTTATAGCTTTACCAAATCCATTATTACTGATTTCGCTGTTCTGACAGTAAACGCACCGCAGACTGCATCCCGAGAAAAATACCGTTCCTGCACCGTTTTTGTAGGATATGCAAGGCTCCTCCCATTGGTGAAGTGAAGCCTTTGCAGCTTTTATTTCAGCGGACATTCCGCAGTATCCCGTGGTTTCGTATCTGTTCACACCGCATTTTCTCGGGCACAGACGGCATGAAATATATTCATCAGCCATAGCTTAATCCTCGCCCATAAGTGCGTCAATTTCTGCTTTTGTGGCAAGTCCGTCGGAAAATGCCGTTGCACCTCCGCATGCTGTTCCAAGCCGCAGCGCATACTCATATCCGCCCTTTTCATAGCCTGCAATGAAGCCTGCAACCATTGAATCGCCTGCACCTACGGTATTTTTTACAGTTCCCGAAAATGCCTTGCTTACGTGGGTTCTGCCCTGTTCGTCAACCAGAACAGCACCAATTTCGCCCATGGAAACGAGGACGTTTTCCGCACCCATTTCTTTTAGTTTCATGGCATATTTTGCGGATTTTTCTGCCGTGTCTATGGTGACGTTAAACAAATTTCCTAACTCGATATTGTTGGGTTTGACGAGAAATGGCTTATATTTAAGCACGTTCAGAAGTAACTCTCCCGATGCGTCAACTACAGTACGGATATTTTTGCCGCCAAGATGTGCAAGGATTTTTTCGTAGATGTCATCTGAAAGCGAAGCAGGAATACTGCCTGCAAGCACAACGGTGTCGCCGTCGGTTATTTTTTCAAGCTTGTTAAACAGTTCCTCGACCTTATTCTGCGGTATTTCGGGACCCTTTCCGTTGAGTTCAGTTTCTGTCGAAAAGCCGTTACGCAATTTGATGTTAATTCGTGAAAATCCGCTGTCAAGGCGGACAAAATCGGTATCTACACACATTTCCGCAATGCCTTTTTCTATCGCTTCACCTGTAAAGCCTGCAATAAATCCCGTCGCAGTTGAGGGGATACCAAGCTGTCGTAGGACGAGGGAGACGTTTATACCCTTTCCACCGAAGAATATTTCGCCGCTGCCAAGACGATTTACTGCACCCATAGCGATTTCGCCGCAGTCTGCAACGTAGTCAATAGCAGGATTTAAAGTTAATGTATATATCATTTAGCAAATACTCCTTGAAATACATTTATATATATTATATCACTGTTTTTAACAAAATGCAATAGTCAGAGAATTACTTAAATTTTACTGAAATTCTTAAAATTTAATCTTGATTTTTTCATTCATATATGTTATAATAAACCTATAAGCGATATTTTCACGATTTTACGTGAAATATTATAGAAAACATGAATAAATCAATTAAATTAAGGAGTTAATTATGAAGAAAAACTATATTAAAAAATCCTTAACTATTATTTCGGCGGCTGTGACTGCACTTTCACTTACTGGCAGCCTTCCTGCTGTAACTGCGGCAGATACTGCTGTTCAGAAATATGAATTTGAGGACGGCACAACAAGCGGCGGAGCAATTTACATGGGAGTTGAGGATGTACCCTCTGACAAAATGCCTGAAAATGCTGATTTTTCGGGATTTTCGGGAGACGGATTTGCCTATCTCGACCAGAAAGGCACAACCCTTTCCGTTGAGGTTGATGTTCCAACAGCAGGACTTTATGAGCTTTCAATCTGCTACTGCGAGCCCAGTGATCCTAACAAAAAGGTGCAGTATCTCAATGTAAACGGAGTTAATCAGGGAGAAGTAAGTTTCCCATATAATACGTCATTTGAGGAAGCATCGGGCGGTGTTGTAAATCTCAAAGAAGGCAAGAATACAATTGAACTGAAAGCCTACTGGGGATATACTTATTACGATTATCTCACAATAAAGCCTGCGGATAAGAGCCTTACAACTTTGTCACCAACGAGAACGCTTTCAAATCCAAATGCTTCTGATTCAGCAAAAAGGCTGTATAACTTCCTCTGTGACACATACGGCAATCATATTATTGCAGGACAGCAGGAATACTGTGGCTCTCATAACTACAATTCATGGAATGATCCTGATACATATATTAAGGACAATGAGGCTGAATTTGACTACATCAAGGAGCAGACAGGGGAACTTCCTGCAATCCGTGGAATCGACTTCCTTGCTTATAATACCACTTCGGACTGGCGTGATCAGGCTCCCGAGAGATGTATTGAGTGGACTAATAAGTATAAGGGTATTGCAACTGTAACATGGCACTGGAATGTTCCCTGCGAGGAGGGCAGTACTGAAACGGCATTTTATGTTGAATCCGCAAGTGCAACATACACCACTTTCAGCATATCAAAGGCACTTACAGAGGGCACATGGGAAAATGAAGTGCTTATGGCTGACATTGACCTTATAGCACAGGAGCTTACAAAGCTTAAAGAAGCTGATGTGCCTATTCTCTGGCGACCTCTCCACGAGGCAGAGGGTGCATGGTTCTGGTGGGGAGCAGAGGGTCCCGAGCCATGCAAGGAGCTTTACCGCCTGCTTTATGATAAGCTGACAAATGAATATGGGCTTGATAACCTTATCTGGACATGGACAAGTTACACATTCCCCACATCTCCTGCATGGTACCCCGGTGATGATGTTGTTGACCTTGTGGGCTATGACAAATACAACGCAGTTGACGGTCTGCCGAATTTAAGCTCAATTTCCTCCACTTTCTACAGCCTTGTACAGAGTACAAACGGACAGAAAATGGTCGCTATGACGGAGAATGACAGTATACCCTCTCTTGAAAATCTCGTGAATGACAAGGCGGCATGGCTTTACTTCTGCCCATGGTATATGAATTATCTTACAAGCGAGCAGAATAACCCTGTGGAAAATCTTGTGGAGATTTATCAGAGCGAATACTGCATAACTCTTGATGAGCTTCCCGACCTTAAAACATATCCCATAACAGAGGGCGAAAATCCGCCGACTACAACAACGAAGCCTGTTACAACTACGAAAACTACTACAAAACCTGTTACAACTACAACAGCTGTTCCCGACGATATATTATACGGTGACGCAAATTGTGACGGAACGGTGACTATTGCCGATGCGGCGGCTATATTCCAGGCTATAGGCAACGCTGACAAGTACAGCTTATCAGAGAAAGGCGAAAAAAATGCGGACTGCTCCGAGCCGGGAAGCGGTATAACAGCCTCTGATGCTCTTGCAATACAGAAGTTTGATGCAAAGCAGATAGAGGAATTGCCTGAAAAATAACAAATAAAGGGTATCGGTCAATTCCGATACCCTTTTTGTGTTAATATTCTTTTTCCGATATATGCAGAAAAAACGCACAGAATTATATCCCAAGGCAAGGGGAGCAGGCAGTAATAAATTACAGTTGCGGCATTTTCATCTTTGAGATAAAGAGCTGTTATAAGGCAGTTGTAAGCCGTTCCAATGGTGAAAACAGGCACAAGTCCCACAAGACAGCCGATTAAAAGCCGCCTGAAAACAGGCTTTCCGCCGTGGCATATTCTGCCTGTGATGTATGCCCCGAGTATCATGCCGATGAGAAAGCCGAAAGTAGGCTGGAATATATAGCCGATACCTCCGCCTCCTGCAAAAACGGGAAAACCCACAAGACCTGTAAGCATATAAACAACAACGCTCAATGCTCCGATTTTGCCACCTGCAATTACTCCTGCAAGGGTAGTGAAAAGTATCTGCAAGGTAATTGGACATAGGGGAGTAGGGATTTTTATAAAGGCTCCGACAGCGATAAGAGCCGAAAACAGAGATATTAAAATGAGATTTTTTATTTTCAGCTCAATCAGCTCCTGTTGTAAAAATTAAGGGTATCATATCTGATACCCTTATAATATTTTATATTTCAAACTCAAATTTCGGCATTAACTGCAATTTGTGCAGGTTATTTCTGTGCATACGGTCAATTCTTTCTTTCAGTTCAGGCTTATCGCTTAAATCTGTAAGACCACGGATATAAGTGTCAAGCTCCGCATATGAAAATCCTAAATTTTCCTCGTCAGTCTTGCCGCAGAGTCCGTCAATGGGTACTTTATGAACAAGGCTTTCGGGGAGTCCGAGATAATCGCCGATTTGCAGAATTTCCGTAACCGTCAGCATAGACAGGGGAGAAAAATCTCCAGCCGCATCGCCATGCTTTGTAGAATAGCCAACCCAGTCCTCGGAGAGGTTGCAGGTATTTACAACTCTGCCGTTAAGGCAGGCTGCCGCTGCATAAAGGGTTGTCATTCTGATACGTGGAGGAGTATTGATAACCGCCTGTGAGTTCATAGGCATATGGCTTTCAAACTCTGCTGTAAAAGCGTCAACGGTACTACCGATATTTATTGTGTAATGCTGAATGCCGAGGGTATCAACAAGAAGCTGACTGCAATCTATATCGTGCTGTTCGCCCTTTGGCATAAGAATACCGATAACTCTGTCCTTGCCCAGTGCCTTAACGCATACAGCGGCGGCAACAGAGCTGTCTTTTCCTCCCGAAATGCCGATAACAGCCTTTGTATCGGGGGAAGCGGTTGTATCAAAATAATCCTTAACCCACTGGATAAGGTCAGCAGTTGTCTTTTCAACATTGAAATTATAGCTCATAATTTTCACCTTACTCCGAAATATCCTTTACAATAGCGTCAAATACAGGGAAATCTTTTTCATAAAGCTCCTGCATTTTTTCCTCACTGGTATGCATAAGTTTGTGTGGTTCGCGTATAGCGATAAACCATTCATCTGTTATAACGCTTTCATCAACACCGATTTTTTCAGCAAAAGCCGAGTCTTTAAGCATAAGCTTATCGTCTTTTACGAGTTCATTTTCGGGATAGAGCGTTGTCAAATCCACAAGGACTGAATCGCCGAGCATATCTGCACAAAGCTTATTTCCGATTATTATAGCTGACTCGTCCGATTGAAGCTCCGCAGAAAGCTTACCCATAACAGCATTTGCATAATCCTTTGTTTCAATTCCCGTGTAGGGGATATAGTATACCGCCGCCTCTGTTTTGCCGTTTTCGTTGAAATCCCCTGTAAAGGATTCAATATATTCTTCAAGCTGGCTTTCCTCTGCCATAGTATAGTTTTCGCCGATTAAAAGCACGATAATATCCGGATTCGGACGAGTAACTAGGTTGTGAATGAGGAAAACTGCTATAAAACCGAAAACAGCTGCAATACCAAGCCACCATTTATTGAGGTAGAAAAAGCTTGCGATTTTCTGACCTAAAGTCATTTTTACTTCTTCAACAGTTTCTTCCTTTATCGAGTCACTTTCCTCGATAATTCCCTGTTTAAGACGTATAAGCTCAAGTCGTTCCGCTTCAAGGCGTTTTGCCCTTGCTTCATCGGCTTTTTTCTTTTTTTTTGCAAGTTTTTGTTCAAGCTCCGCCTGTTTTTTCAGTTCTTCGGCGGCAGCTTTTTCTTTCATTTCACGGCTGGTTTCAAATATGCTTTTTGAAATATGAATTTTTTCATCATCGGCAGGAACAGCCGATTTTTTTTCGTCCTTATTCTTCATCTTCGTCCTTGATTTCTCTGCCGCTGTTTGCAGGGATTGGCTTCATTGTGGGGAACAGGAGTACATCACGGATTGAAGCACTGTCTGTGAGAAGCATAACAAGTCTGTCAAGACCAAGACCAAGACCGCCCGTAGGAGGTAAGCCGTATTCGAGAGCTGTTACGAAATCTTCGTCAACTTCTCCTGTTGTATCGCCGAGAGCACGTCTTGCCTCAACCTGCTTTATGAAACGCTCCTTCTGGTCGATTGGGTCGTTAAGCTCGGAGAATGCGTTACCCATTTCACGGCAGTAGATGAAGTACTCAAAACGCTCTGTAAATGCAGGGTCAGAAGGCTTTCTCTTTGCCAGAGGTGAGTTTTCAACGGGATAATCATATATAATAGTGGGCTGTACAAGCTTATCCTCAACAAATGCGTCAAAGAATGCAATAAGTACGTGTCCCTTTGTAGCGTTGTCGCCTTCCTCAACCTCAACATTGTGAGCCTTTGCACATGCTCTTGCGTCCTCGTCGGTTGCCCATTCGTTGTAGTCAACACCTGCATACTTCTTGACAGATTCAACCATTGTAAGACGCTGCCAGGGCTTGCCAAGCTCGATATCTACGCCCTGATATGAGATAGTATCGCTTCCGCAGATTTTGAAAGCAAGGCTTCTGTACATATTTTCAATGAGATCCATCATGCCGATGTAATCAGTATAAGCCTGATACATTTCGATAGTAGTGAACTCGGGGTTGTGTGAGGTATCCATACCCTCGTTTCTGAAAATACGTCCAACCTCGTATACACGGTCAAAACCTCCTACGATAAGCTTTTTAAGGTTAAGCTCTGTTTCGATACGCATGAACATATCCATATCGAGAGTGTTGTGATGTGTTACGAAAGGTCTTGCAGCGGCTGCAATCTGGATAGGGAGAAGAACAGGAGTTTCAACCTCGATATATCCAAGACCGTCAAGATAGTTTCTGATTTCCTTGAGAATAAGGCTTCTCTTTACAAATGTATCCTTAACCTCGGGATTTACGATGAGGTCGAGATATCTCTGACGGTAACGTGTATCCTGATCCTTTAAGCCGTGCCATTTTTCGGGGAGGGGGAGAAGTGACTTTGAAAGCAGTTCAATCTTGTGGGCGTGAATTGAAATTTCGCCCTTTCTTGTTCTGAAAACAAAACCCTCAACGCCAATGATATCGCCGATATCCCACTTTTTCTTGAATTCCTTGAACAGGTCTGCACCGATATCGTTTGAACGGATATAAACCTGAATACGGTCTGTGTTATCACGTACATCGATAAAGTTAGCCTTACCCATGTCACGCCAGCTCATGATACGTCCTGCAATGCGGATAATATTGCCGTTGAGTGCTTCAAGTCCAGCCTTTACAGCTTCCTCGTCGCCGTTTGCAGCAGCAATGATTTCAGCCTCTTTAGCTTCATATTCAGCCTTTAAAGCGGCAGCCTTGCCTGTAACGTCGTATTTTGTAGTCTGAAAGGGGTCGAAGCCGCCCTCACGGAGAGAAGCAAGCTTATCAAGACGGTCTTTCTTTAATATATTTATATCCTGTATTTCCTCTGTTTCAACAGGAGTATTATTCTGAATTTCGCTCATTTGAATCATCCTTTACTTAGAAATTTCAATTACCTCAAAACGAAGCTCACCTACAGGAGCTTCAACGATGAAAATATCACCGACTTTCTTTTTCATAGCAGCCTTGCCGATAGGTGATTCATCGGAGATTTTTCCATTTTTGATATCAACGTGGTTTGTGCCAACGATATTGAATGTTTCAACCTTGTCTGTGCCTACACGCTTGATTTTGATGATAGAGCCCATACCGATTTCGTCAACAGATATGTTGGATTCTTCAATGATTTCAGCGTTGTCAACGGTATACTGAAGCTCTGCAATCTGTGCTTCAAGAATAGCCTGTTCGTTTTTAGCCTCATCATACTCGGCATTTTCGGAAAGGTCACCGTAGGAACGTGCAACTTTAAGTCTTTCGGCAACTTCCTTACGTTTATTGATTTTAAGGTCATCAAGTTCCAGAACGAGTTTTTCGTAGTTTGATCTTGACATCTGCTTGCCCATAATAAAACACTCCTTGAAGTATAATAATTTCGGGGATAATCCTCATAATGACAGACTATCTCACGATACATACATTTTATTATAACCTATTTATTCATCTTTGTCAAGGTTTTTGGATTTTTTCTTCATTATTATAACAGCTGTTATATACAGTGGGAATTGCATTTTGGCGAATACGCTGTTATTGTTGCTGCATTATTTTTTGAAAATTGTGAAATATTACAAATCTTACTGCATCTATTGACAAATCGCTTTAACTGCTATATACTGTATATATAACAGTTAAACAGTTATGAACACCGTATAACAGTTACGACATAAAAATGATACAGGAGGTGCTGAATGAAAATTTATCAGAATTCAAATGAGCCTATCTATAAACAGATAGCGTCACAGCTGCGGGAACAGATACTTTCGGGACAGCTTAAAGCAGGTGAATCGCTGCCGTCAATACGTGTCCTTGCACAAAATCTGAAAATAAGCGTCATAACAACAATGAAAGCCTACGAGGAATTATCCGCCGAGGGGCTTGTGACAGCGACAAAGGGCAAGGGATATTTCGTAAACTCACAGGATGAAAAAATGCTTGCGGAACAGCATATGCGACAGCTTGAAGAAAGTCTTACAGAAGCAATAAACTCCGCAAGAATAGCAGGACTTGATGTAGAAGAGGTCTGCGAAACTCTGCGAACTCTTTGGGAAATGGAAAATTGAAAGGATGTATAAATTATGGAAAATGTAATTAAAATAAACGGTATCACAAAAAAGTATAAGGGATTTACTCTCGGCCCTGTAAATATAGAAATTCCCTGTGGATTTTCTACGGCTCTTATCGGTGCAAACGGAGCAGGAAAAACTACTCTCATTGATATAGTATGCGGCGTTACGGGGAAAAGCGGCGGCGAATGTGTATATTTCGGAGATAAGACGGATATTGACGACAGCGATTTAAGAAACCGTATCGGCTACTGTTCATCAATGAATTTTCTGCCGCAGATATGGAATGCAAAAATGGTTGCCGAGGCTATGGAAATCGGCTTTGATAACTTTGACAGAAATAGATTTGACGCACTGTGCAGACGTTTCAAGCTTGAGGATACTACTGTTAAAAAGGCAAAAAGAATTCTTAAAATGTCCGACGGTAACAAAATGAGAATGTATCTTGCTTCTGTTCTTGCAAGAGATACAGAGCTGCTTGTACTTGATGAGCCTGCATCTTCCCTTGACCCTCTTGCCCGTGATGTACTCTGCGAAATTTTCAGAGAATATCTTGCAGAGGGTGACGGAAACCGTTCAATAATCTTCTCAACGCATAATATTGCCGATATGGAATTTGCTACGGACTACGCTGTATTTATGGCAGGCGGTAAAGTGGTGGAACAGGGATTCGTTGAAGATTTAAAAGAAAAATACATTCTCATTCACGGTGATGCAGACAAGTGCGAAAAGGCAAAGCCCTATATGCTTTCCTGCACATCTAACAGCATGAATTTCGAGGGAATCGCCCTTTCCGAAAATCTTGTAAAGCTGACACAGCTTGATACAGCCGTTGAAAAGCCTAATTTACAGCAGTTAAGCGTTGGTATTCTCAGAAAGGCGGAGAAAGATGGAGAATAAAAAAATAACCCTTTCGCAGGCGTTTAAGCTTTATTGCAGCTGTAATATTGTAAAATTTACTATCGCTGTGGTACTGATAACTGTTGCTGTGGGAGTTTTCTTTGCTGTAGGTATACGTCAGAGCGGCGATAAACTTGAATATTTGGTTTTGTACATGAACAGTTTGTTATGTTATCTGGCCTCAGCTTTATCTATATTCACATCATTCGATCCTAAAATCGGAGGAGTGTTCTACCGCACAATAAAAGACTGCATAGGAACATATCAGAAATATCATCTTGCTTCGCTTCTGTCTGGAATAGCTATAGTATTGTTAAATTCCATTGCAATAGGTATTGGTTTTTCCATTATGAAAGAGTGCCTTTTCTGTGCATTGATATTGCTTCTTTTCAGAGCAATGGCGAATATTTTATGCGTAGTAAGACGTGATATTGTAAGAATTTTATTATTTGTTTTCACTTGTATACCGGTGACGATTGCAGCATTGATTTTGAGTATGATGTTGGATGAAAACCGTATTAAAATTGAATTTGGAGTAATGTTTATTATACTTGCAGTTTCAGCGGCGGTTATATTCTTTTTATCGGAGAGATTTGTGTTGAAACAGTTCAGAAAAAACTGGTACAGAGATTGAGGTGGAGTTTATGAAAGATTTTTTCAGAGCGTGTAAATTGTATATGAAAGCGAATTTTACGCCGTCTTTACTGGCTTTTCCTTTCTTTTTTATGTTTTTAAGTCTGGTTATTATAGTCATTTCGGGAATAATGGGCGGAATAGAGAATGCGGAGGATTATACGTCAATTTTTAGGCTTGTCAGTCAATTACATATAGGACTTTTTAGTGTTGCGTTTACCAGTGGAGTGTTAGCGAATTTGAAATTTTTTCACTCAACAAAATTTGCAAAATTATACTTCACAAAGGCGAAATCTTTCTCTATATTGTCTCTTTGTGTGGTTTATGACCTTATACTTTTTGTGGCGGCGGTTTTATTCTGTGCGGTTGATTTAGCTTTTGATATGCTTATTGTAAATGCGGCTTCATCTTTTATTATCTGTCTGATTCACACTACTTTATGTCTTGAAACAAAGTACAATATGATTGGCTTTATACCTTGGATTGCATTCTGTTTCGGCGGAAATTCAATTCTGGAGAAAATATTTCACGGGCGGTACGGCTTTGGTCTGCCTGCATATGCCGATGTGGCTATAGTTGTGGGAATTTATCTTCTTGTTCTGGTGCTGACAATTGCTGTATCAACCCATTGGTGGAATAAATCACAGAGAATTATCGGCAGTAAAACAGGTCAGCTGATTAAAGCGTAAGGGGGATTTATATGAAAGACTTTTTAAAAGCATACAAGCTTTATTTTAAAACGGCATTCAGTCCGGGATGTGCAGTATTGGGAGTAATACTGATGCTGTTTCATTTTTTGTCGGTATTTGTCCTTGGCTGGGCACATTTAAAAGAATCAAAAACAGAAACGGTCATGTATTCAATACTTCTGTTGTTCCATTCCTTTGGTGCATTATTTTTCCAGAGATATGGTAACATGTTGGCGAATAAGGTTTTCTTTTCAATTAAAAATGCCAAGCTGTATTATACAGTAATACCAATGGCTGTTGTGGGAACTGTTTTTCTGATTATTGATATTATAAGCTTTGTGATGTCGCTTTGCCTTTTCGACAGAGAATTTGCAGGGGATTTACTTGTGTTTTATTCGGCAGGTACAGTTATAGTTACGTTATCCCACGTAACGCAGGAACTGCCTAAACTCAGCGGATTGAGCGTACTTGCCGCTTTATGTGCCTTTATGTTTACGCCGCCTGCGATTTGTTATACAAGTGGAATAAAATACGGACTTGGACTTTCGTTAGAAATTGATATACTTATGTCACTTGGGATTTATATTGTCGGGGCGGCATTAATAATCGGCATTATGACTTTGTGGTGGAACAAGTCGGGGAGAAATCTGAAATTTATTGAAAAGAATATATGGGGATTTAGAAAGCGTTAAGAGGTGCTTATACTAATCTCCAAAACAACAGTGGACACATCTGACACATACGGAATTTCTGCTCATCTTCTTTCTCTATCAACATTTTAGGGATTGGTATATAAACAAAAATCCGGACACCTTTCAATTCAATGAGGTGTCCGGATTCTTTTGTTGTTATAGTGTTGCATTAACCAATGGAATTTCTGATAACTTCAAATCTCTTAATCATAAAGTCAACGATAGAAACATTTTCGCCGCCGAAGGACATCATTCCGCCACCGCCGAAGCCGCCGCCCCAGCCGCCGCCCCAGCCACCGCCGAAGCCTCCGCCCCACATACCGTTTCCGCCGCCTGTCTGGAGTCCGTTTGCACTTCTGGCAATGTTTGTTTCAAACTGCTCTGCTGTGAAAAGGAATCTAGTGTCAGCTTTTACGTGAGGACGAATTAGTTCAGCGTATGAATTTACAGTCTGTTCAGGGTTGCTGTAAAGCGATGAAATTTCACGTACATATCCGATATATCTTTCGTAATACTCTTGTACCTGTAAAAGATTTTTTATCATGGGACGCTGATTTGCGTCAGCCTGATAAAGACCAGTGGTTATATCGGAGTCGGCTGATGCACCGTAATCCATAAATCCGCCAAGGCAGAGGTTATAGTCCCAGCCCACATAGCTCATTTTACCGCCATCGTACATAACATAGAAGTTATGGGGCATCATTCCGTTGTAGCTGTCATAGTTGCACATTACAGCGTTAACGGCAAAGCCTTTGAGGAAACTGTCAACGTCAACTACATCTTCAATGAATTTATAATCGTTGGGAGTAACTCTGTTTATTGCATCGACAACCTCTTTGATATGTACTTTTTCGATATCATCGCCTACTTTTATATCGAAATAATCGAGGGACATATTTGTTGTAAAGGTGCTGTTACATTCCTGACCGTTTTCAGCTGCTTTGTACAGGCAGGCACCGCTGCTTGTGGAAAGACGTTCTGTAAGAGTTTCTTCCGGCTGCTCTAATAGGAGATAGAAGCTGAAAGGCTGGCCGTTGAGAGTCATATCTGTATAGCTGAATTTAGGTGCATATGCACCGATTTCCTGCATTGCATTATAGCAGAGCATATCTCTCATACAGGAGGGATCAGAGAACATATTATTCAGGCTTATATCTGTCAGGCCATGATAATTCTTTGTTTTATCGTACTTGTCCAGTTTTACACGGAAACTGAATTTATCACGTCCTGCCGAAGCAACAGATGTACGTGAAGTATTGCCCTTTGTTCTGATAGCGACATTTTCTATAAGTTCGCCGTCAATAACTATATCGCAGGCGTAGTATTCTTCTGTGTCTGAATTTGCAATGAGATGATTCCACTGCGATTCGTCCATTTGGATATCAATGCTATGTACCTGCTGCATTGAGAATAAATCTTCGTAAAGAACTTCGGCTGTATCGCTGTTGTTAACGCCTTTGTATGCAGCAGGCATATCAGCTTTGAATACATTTTCTCCTGTTTCTGTCAGCATACCTATGCCGCCTGCAAATAGCTTGTAATCCGTACCGCTGCTTATATCTGGGGATGAAACGACAGCATAGTTGTATTTTTTCAGTGTATTCACATCGTAAATGACATTATCTGAACGGTCAGTCAGGGTTAAGGCGTTATTCTTTGACCATTCCTTGACAAAATCGAAAAGATATGCTGCCTGTGAAGCTGTAAGATTTTCGCATTGATAATCCGTAGCAGTAGCAAGGACATTTCCGCCTGTAATACTTACGCCTGTTGTTCCTCTTAAACCTCTGTCACCGCAGGCAATAACAGTTCCGTCTGTTATTGTGAGGGTTGTTTCAGCCTGTACAGCGTCATTTCCTGCCTTTGCTGAAAGCTTTCCACCTTCAATGAGGACATCACCCTTTGAGGATTTAACAGCGTCGCCCTCTGCGTCTACATAAAGCTCGCCGCCCTTGATTGTAACGGAGGTTTTACCCTTGACAGCGTCAGTTCCGACTTCCTGATTAAGTGTTGTAACGTCAATAATTCCGCCTGTTATTTTCAGGTCGTTGTTACAGAAGATACCGTCCTGTAAATTTGCTGTAAGAGTCAGCTTACCTGTGCCCAGTTCGCCGCCTTTTATGGTTATATCGTCTTTTGCTTCGATAACAGCTGCTTCAAGCCAGTCACCGCTGTAGGCTGTATCGCCGTCGGAAATTGTGTTTTCAGTGCCGTCAACAAGATTAATTGAAGTGTTCTCTGCGTTTTCTACATATATTGCAGGAGCTGATTTTCCTGCAATGCTGACACCGTTGAGGAACAGTTTTACAGTTTCGGGATCGGATGTTTCATCAGCCACAGCTACTTTAATCTGTCCGTCGGTGAGGTTGCCCTCGATATAAAATACGCCTGAATGAGTGATAGTAATAATATTTCCGTTTGCTGTGGCATATTCGCCCTCGATATCGGCTGATGAACCGTTAAGTCTGATATATGTCTTTGTAGCCGCAGGCTTTTCATCTTCTTCGGGTTCTTTCCCCTCAAGCCATGATTCTGGGAGCTCTGTGATAAGTCCTGCGTCAAGTCGCTGTATTGACAATGCATCTTGAACTGTCAGACCGTCGCCTCTGCTGTAAACATCGGCATTATCTTCGCCGTTTGTAGAAAGTGAATACTTGTCGGGATTGCCGATTGCCTGAAAAATAGCAGTTGAATCAGCGATTGTAACATTTCCGTCACAGTTAGCGTCGCCATAGGTTACTTCTGCTGCGAATGCTGAAAATGCTGAAACCGATAGTGCAGCGGCGGCTGAAAATATACCTGCCGCAAGACATTTTGCGTAGATTTTCCTCATAACTATCATACTCCTCCGGATAAGATTTAGGCGACACCGCATTAAGCTTTTTTCTTTTATGGTGTACCTGAATAAAAAAATAATAAAAATAAACTGATAATTTCATTATATATTTACTTTCTTAAAATAATCTTAAAATTCTCGGAAAATGTGAAGTTTTTTTGGTTTTATTGCTTTGTGCAGCAAAAGTGAGTCCCATGTTCACAATTTCACAACGAAATAGAATTTTCCGACAAACAACTGTAAGGTTACATCTTCTGAAAAAAATATTCAACCGCTTGTTTTGACAGTAAACGAATAGTTGATTTTTATAAAGAAATCATTGCTTGCATACAACGGGCAATTGTGGTATAATGAATACAATAAGAGATGATCCGGAAATCTCTTTTTCAAAAATCAATCACCCGTTGACTTATGAGGTGTGAAAATGGAATTGCAATTCAGTAAAAACTTAACAAAATACAGAAAATCCTGCGGAATGACACAGGGGCAGCTTGCTGCTAAACTGAATGTCACACCACAGGCTGTTTCAAAATGGGAAAACGGAAGCTTGCCCGATTCGGAGCTTCTGCCGAAAATTTCGGGAATATTAGGCGTTTCTATTGATGTTATGTTCGGAATAAAGAAAGAACAACCCGAGCATAATCTGGAACAGCTTATAACCGAAAAAATCAGACAGACTCCCGAAAAAGAACGTGCAGATTTAATTATGAAGCTTTATTATGCGGCTATTTCGGCTTATAATGATTATACGCCTACAGCTGCAAAATATCCTGAAAATCTTGAACTTGAAACATACGCCGAGTTGAGAACAGACAACGAATGTTCTATAGCAAGACTCAACGCAGATTTGAAATATTGCTGCTTTGTAAAGATGCCTGAAAACGGAGTTGATTCTTATACAGAGGTCTGCGATAATATGATTCATCTTTTTCAGACTCTTGCCAACAGAGATGCAATCGATATTGTTCACTATCTCGGCAGCTGCTACCGCAACAGAATGCAGTCGCTGGAGTATATCTCCAAACAGGTAAAAATTCCTGTCAATCGTGTAAAGAAGATTATGGATAATCTTGACCGACTCGGAATTGTATGGCGTGTATCTGCTGATATTACCGATACGCCGACAATTATTTACGGTTATGGATATAATACACCGCTTACTGTTCTGCTGATTATAGCAAAATCAATTTCAAGATACATAAGATTTCATGATTTATTCATTGACACGTATTCTCGTGGGCCTTTCCGCTGTAAAACAGCAGAAAATTCAACTCCTGTACCACAGGCAGAATTATGGGATAATAATAATTCAATTATTTCTGAGGAGGAATAAGCTATGAAGAAGTGTACATCAATTTTTGCAGCTGTTATGGTTATGGCAACTGCCCTTACAGCACCTTTTTCAGCTGCTAATGCTGAAGGAGCATATAAGATGAATATCAATATCGACCTTGGCGGCGACAAAAAAGAAATAAGCCCTTACATCTATGGTGTGAACCAGTACAGCAATGACCTTAGCAAGGTTACTGCAACAGCTGTAAGACAGGGCGGAAACAGAATGACCGCTTATAACTGGGAAAATAATGCATCTAATGCAGGTTCGGACTGGAAGCACAGCTCTGACAATAACCTTTCAAATTCGGATGAGCCTGCTGACTGTGTGCAGGTGCTTTCGAAGGAAGCTGAAAAGTATGAAATACCATATAAAATAACAACTCTCCAGATGGCAGGATATGTTTCCGCTGACAAGGACGGTGTTGTAACAGAGGAGGAATCAGCTCCTTCTGACCGTTGGAACGAGGTTGTATTCTCAAAGAATGCTCCCTTTGCTGAAACTCCTGACCTTACCGACGGCAAGGTTTATATGGATGAATATGTTAATTATATCGTAAATGTTCTCGGCGATTCCAAATCACCTACAGGTATTCAGGGCTACAGTCTTGACAATGAGCCTGCTCTCTGGGGGCATACTCACAGCCGTATGCATCCTGAAATGACAACAATCGAGGAATTGAGAAGCAAGTCCGTTGAACTTTCAACTGCAGTTAAAAAAGTAGATCCAAATGCAGAGATTTTCGGCCCTGCACTTTATGGATATACTGCTTTTGACCACCTTGATGATGATGACACAAGTGATGAATGGGAGAATATCAAAAAGGAAAACAATTATCATTGGTATCTCGACTGCTACCTCGACCAGATGAAGAAAGCTTCTGATGAGGCAGGAATTAGACTTCTTGATGTTCTTGATATTCACTATTATTCCGAATCTGCAAGAGTTGGCGTTGAGGACAGATTACAGTCCGTCCGTACACTTTATGAGGAAGGCTTCGTTGAAAACAGCTGGATTGGTCAGTGGTGCCAGGAAAATGTGCCGATTCTTCCAACAGTTCAGAAGTCAATTGATACATATTACCCCGGAACAAAGCTTGCTATTACAGAGTATAACTTCGGCGGTGAGGATTTAAGCGGCACTATCTCACACGCAGAGGCTCTCGGCTGTTATGCTGATGCAGGCGTGTACATGGCTTCTATGTGGGGCGGAAATCCTTATCAGTTCTCCGCAATAAATCTCTACACAAACTATGACGGAAAGGGCAGCTCATTTGGTGATATGCTCGTTCCCACAAAGACGGATGACGTATCACTTGCAAGTGCTTATGCTTCTATTAATGGCGACGATCAGGGTACTGTAACAGCTATGATTACAAACAAAGACCTTGAAAATCCTGAAAATGCTGTGATTAACCTTAAAAATGCAGATACAACCTATGAGGCTGCGGCTGTATATGCAGTATACGGTGATTCTGCTGATATCCGTCTTATCAATATAGTTGAAGATGTAAAGGACAACGTGGTTAATATTGAGCTTCCCGCTTATTCAGCGGCTATGGTAGTTATTACAGACGACGCTTCTGATTTTGAGGGACTTGAATTATACGACCCTGATAAAATTATAAAGAAAACAGAAACCTTTGAAGATATAGAAAACATGATTAACGATAACGGATATGTTGAAGTACCGATTTCAGATCCTGAACACCTTGTAAGAATTGATATTACAGGCGATGTAACATCAAGTGCAGGTTCAAGCTGGGGAACAGCAGGCTGTGCTGTATGTATCAACGCTGTTGATGAGGACGGTACAAAATTCTGGACATCCAAGAGCTACTCTTTGGGACTTGGAAAAGGTGTAACTGCTTCTGTTGAGTTTGACGGCACTCTTATCAACGAAGAAGTGGTTGTAAATGCTGTTGTTGCTGACGGCAAAATCGAATTGCAGAAATGGTGGGATTCCTCCGAAAAAGCAGAGAGTGGGGAAGATGTTATTTCTGTAGAATATACAAAGATAGAAGTTGTATACGAATATGAAAACACAGGTGAGCAGGATAAAACTGAACCCACAACAAAACCAGCAGAGCCTTCGGGTATTGTTTACGGTGACGCAAACCGTGACGGAGTAGTTTCCATTGCAGACACTACCGCAATTCTTCAGTCGATCGGAAATCCGGATAAGTATTCACTTTCAGAGCAGGGTGAACTTAATGCCGATGTAAACGGCGAAGCAGGCATAACTGCCGATGACGCACTTGTAATCCAGAAAGTTGACGCAGGTTTGATTAAATTATCTGAACTTCCTTTGAAAGCTTAAGGGGAGTTCCTGAAAAGTATTTAAGGCTGTCGGGGATTTTTCCTCGGCAGCCTTTTTCGTTTTATGGGGGAGAAGTAAATAACAATCCTCACACAAATATACGTGTGCAGATTGATAATATATATTAGAGAACCCCATTAGAAATTTCTAATTCGAATTTTTTACTATTTTTACGACGCATTCTGTATGTTTGGTCCCCGGGAAAAAATCCCCTCCGCAAACCCTCTCCACATTATACCCGTTGTCGGAGAGATATTTCGCATCACGGGCGGCGGTAGCAGGGTTGCAGGAAATCATAACAATTTTTCGGGGAGCAGCGGCAAGTATCACATCAAGGGAGTCCTGTGAACAGCCCTTTCTCGGCGGGTCAACCACGATAATATGGGGATTACAGCCATTTTTGTGGAGCTGTGAGAAAACCTCGCCTGCATCACCGCAGTAAAACTCCGCATTGGAAATATTATTTTCAGCGGCATTTTTCTTTGCATTTTCCACAGCCTCGGGGATGATTTCAATTCCCACAATTTTTTTCGCCCTGTGAGCCATTGAAAGCCCGATAGTGCCTGCACCGCAGTATAAATCCGCTATAACTTCATCACCCTCGGGGGCGGCATATTCTAAAGCCTTTGCGTAAAGTCTTTCAGCCTGCGGAGTATTAATCTGATAGAACGAAAGGGGTGAAATCTCAATTTTATTGCCGCACATGGTGTCGGAGACCACTGCTCCTCCCCACAGAGTAACACACTCCTCACCGAGGATTACATTTGTTCTTGCAGGGTTTATATTCATCACAATGCTCTTTATATCGGGATATTTCTCTGTAAGCCTGCCGCACAGAGCAGAAAGCTGTCGGCTCATTTCCTTACGCACAACAAGGCACACCATGATTTCATTGGAGTATGCACCCTTTCGCAGGTAGATATGACGCATTATGCCTGTTCCTTTGGCTTCGTCGTATACAGGCAGTTTCTTTTTGTTGATATAATCAAGGATATCCACTGTGATTCTGCTGAAAATTTCAGGCTGTAAGGGACAATCCTCAATAGGCACAACACGGTGACTTCTCGGTGCATAAAAGCCGCAGACAGCCTTTCCGTCAACCACAGCAAGGGGATATTGTGCTTTATTTCGGTATCTGTCGGGATTATCGCTTGGGATAAACTCATCGTATTCGGGTGAGAGTCCGCCGATACGCTCAAAGGCACTCCGCACTGTATCAGCCTTGGCACAGCATTCCGCCTCATAGCTTATATGGCGGTAAACACAGCCGCCGCACTTCTTATACGCTCCGCACTCACGGATTTCACGGTCGGGGGAGGGGGTGACAAGTTTGTCAACAATGCCGAAGCAATAACTGCTTAAAACCTTGACAATTTTAACATCAGCAACATCTCCCACAGCTGTTTCAGGTACGAATACAGCCATATTTTCAATGCGGCATACTCCGCTTCCCTCGGAGGTAAGCCCCGTTATTTCTGCGGTGTAGATTTGATTTTTCTCAGGCATTGTGTAACCTCCTGCTTTTTCTCCATAAGCTCATCAAAGCGGTTGATGTACTCATATGGGAATTTATAATTGTGAATTCTGTTGATAAGTCCGTCGGGATATACAAGTTTTGTCGATGCCGCACAGCCTGCCCCGAGAATTGTCTGGGTTTCGTCCATGATGAAAATGTTATACTGGCTTTCATAGCCTTTTTTCGCATATCCAACATTTTCAAGGTTGTCAACAGTATTTTTCTGACGGTACATATAATAGGGCAGATAGCCGTTGGCCATAAGCTTTTCAATGCTGTAATCCACCATTTCTGCGGCAGGATTAGCCATATTCACATTGCCCTCACGGAATAACGCCGCCGAGCGTTTAACTGTAAGGGTATGTACAGTTATGCTTTCAGGGGAGAGCTCCACAATTTTATCAAGGGTATATTTAAAACTGTCCGCCGATTCCGTAGGAAGTCCAGCAATAAGGTCGGTGTTAATATTGTTAAAACCGATTTTTCTTGCAAGCTCAAAGGCTTCAAGAGCCTCTTTTCCCGTGTGCTGTCTGCCGATGACTTTGAGTACATCGTCATTGAGAGTCTGCGGATTTACGGAAATTCTGTCCGCACCAAGTTCCTTGATAACACGGAGCTTTTCCTCTGTTATTGTATCAGGTCTGCCTGCCTCAAAGCTGTATTCTCTTATTCTGTCCAAATCAAAATTTGCGGCAACAGCCTCCATGACCTTGAGGATATCTTCGGCAGAAATGGAAGTGGGGGTACCTCCGCCAAAGTAAATTGTATCAATTTTTGTATCGCATTCCTTTACAAGTCTGCCGATTATTTCAAGCTCACGGCACAACGCGTCTATGTACTGTGGCATAAGCTTCATAGCTGATGCCATGCTGTGTGACACAAAGGAGCAGTAGCTGCATCTTGTGGGGCAGAATGGAATTGACACGTAAAGGCTTGCGGCAGATGTATCAATGCTGTCAAGTATTGGCTGCTGATTTACAGCTGTTTCATAGGCAAGGGCAAGCTTGTTGTCCGAAAGCTCATATCTCTTTCGCAGGTTGTTTTCGATTTCCTCACGGGAAAGCCCCTGTGCCATAAGCTCTGTGACTTTTTTAACGGGACGTATGCCTGTCATAAGTCCCCATGGTGGAGTAATACCCGTTTTGCGGCAGAGAATGTGGTATATCAGTCTGCATATTTCCTGTTCCGCAGTGCTTTTTTCTGTGGCTTCGGGGAGCAGGATTTCCTCGTTTTCAGCAGTATCTCCGTTGAGCCGTACTGTTGCGGAAAGCTTCATTTCGCTGCCGTATATCGCTTTTTCAGCTATGATATAGCTGTCGCCCTGTGCTTCTGAAATATCCTCCGTAAAGTTAAAACGTGCCGTATGGAAAAACAGCTTGCATATGGACTCAATCTCATATTTAAAAGAATTGCCGATCAGCACGATCGGCATTTTATAATCATTATTTCTATTTATCATTTCTTATCCTCTGAATGGCTTCATATAGGGATTATTACGACGCTCATAGTCAAGGTCGGTAAACTCGTTATGACCTGGGTATACCTTGTAGTTGCCCTCAAGCTCGTGAAGTACCTGCAATGACTGCATCATATAATGTGGGTCACTGCCCGGGAAGTCAGTTCTTCCTACAGAGCAGCAGAAAAGTGTATCTCCCGAGAAGATAACACGCTCCTCCTCGCACACATAGCACACACTTCCGTGGGAATGCCCTGGGGTATGGAGTACACGGAAGGTATAATCTCCGTCCCTTATGATACAGCCGTCACGGATTATCTCGTATTTCATAACTGGCTTAAAAGGCATAATGGATATCATAGAATGAAGCGAAAGTGCAGAGCTTTCAAGCATGGGGGAGTCGCTTTCGTGGACGAATACCTCTGCGCCCGTAGCCTGACGGACTTCCTCAACGCCGCCTATGTGGTCATAGTGACCGTGGGTAATGAGTATCTTTGTAAGCTTAAGACTGTTCATTTTAAGGTAGTGTAAAAGCATCTGCGGTGTGCCGCCTATATCTATGGCTACACAGCGGTTGGGTTCAGTTATTGCAATATAGCAATTTGCTTTGAGCTCCCCGAGCTGTAAGGTTTTAACGAGCATAATTTCCCTCCTATATAGTGGAACGCTCAACTGATATGACGTTCTTGATTTTTTTAATTCGTTCAAAGAGCGATTTAAGCTGCTCCATACTTGCGATAACTATAGTACATTCAAAAAGTGCATTGCCGTTTTTAAGGACTCTTGATGATGAATGAACTATCGGAATACGTGACTCCATGAGAACGGCTGTGATGTCATACATAAGCCCTATGCGGTTATCTGCGATAACTTCAAAGCTGGTCTGGAACTGTGAACCTGTATTCTCCGACCACTGTATGTCGTACCAGCGTTTTATTTCCTCCTCATCGTTTCGCTGCATGGCTGCACGGTAGTTGGTGCACTTGGTTGTATGAACGGAAAGTCCGAAGCCACGTGTAATAAATCCCACGATGTCATCTCCGGGGAGCGGATTGCAGCACTGTGCAAATTTTATGGCTATATCGTTAATCTGGTCAAGGATAATGCTGTTTCTTCCGTCGGGCTTTGCCTTTATCATTGAGTTGCTGCCCGAATCCTGTGTCGTCTCGCCGTACTGCTTGTTGTAACGCTCCTTGAGGCGGGGCATCATCTTTTCAAGTGATGTACCCTTGTAGCCTACGGAAGCGTAGAAATCGTCAAGTGTTTCGCAGTTGTGCTTTGCGAAATCGTCCTTGAGGAAATTCGCCATATCTTTATCAGGGACATTGATACGGTGTCTGCGGAAAAGACGTTCAACCTCTGCTTTGCCCTCTGTGATATTCTCCTCACGGCGTTCTCTCTTGAACCATGAACGTATCTTTGAACGTGCGTCGGTGGTGAATACAGTGTTAAGCCACGCTCTGTTCGGACCTTTCTCTGGGTCCTTTGAGGTGAGAATTTCACAAATCTGCCCCGTTTCAAGCTTGAAATCAAGGGGAACTATTCTGCCGTCAACCTTTGCACCTATGGTCTTATGGCCTATCTCCGTGTGTATACGGTAGGCGAAGTCGATGACATTTGAGCCCATGGGGAGGATAACCGACTTGCCCTTGGGAGTCATTATAACAACGTCCTCGGGGGCAATATCCGTCTTTATTATACGGACGATTTCTTCGACGTCGTCTGATGTCTGCTGTGCCTCGATAACCTGTCTTACCCATGCAAGACGCTGCTCCATTTTGTCACGGGAGCTTATGCCCTCCTTGTATTTCCAGTGGGCGGCAACTCCGTATTCGGCGGTTTCGTGCATATCCCACGTACGTATCTGTACTTCAAAGGGTATACCTTCTGTACCTAAAACCGTAGTATGCAGCGAGCGGTAGTCGTTGGCTTTCGGTGTGGCGATATAGTCCTTGAAGCGGTTGGGCAATGGGTTGAACATATCGTGGATAAGTCCGAGAACTCCGTAGCATTCGGGGATTGTCCGCACGATTACACGGACTGCATATTTATCATAGATTTCATCAATATTCTTGTGCATCATGAAAATCTTCTTGTATATGCTGTAAATACTTTTTACACGTCCCGAAACAACAGGGGGCTCGGAGAATTCCTCCTTCATAAAGCGTTCCTTTATACGTTCCTTGATAATCTCGATGAACGCCTCTCGCTCCTCTTTTTTGTTTTCCAGTATGTTTTCAATTTCCGTGTATGCAAAGGGGTCAAGGTAGCGGAATGACAGATCCTCAAGCTCCTCCTGTATCGCACGTATACCAAGACGGTGTGCAAGGGGAGCGTAGATATTCATTGTTTCAAGGGCTGTATTACGCTGTTTATCGGGTGGACGGTGTTTCAGCGTACGCATATTGTGCAGACGGTCTCCAAGCTTTATAATCATTACACGGATATCCTGCGACATTGCAAGGAGTATCTTGCGGACGTTTTCAGCCTGCTGCTGCTCTTTGGAGTTGGTGGGGATTTTACCCAGCTTTGTAACTCCGTCAACAAGAAGTGCAACGTCCTGACCGAAGTGCTTTTTCAGGTCGTCAAGGGTTGCGGGGGTATCCTCCACAACGTCGTGGAGCAGGGCGGAGCATATTGTATCCGTATCCATACCGAGTTCAAGGAGAATGTAGCTTACGGCAAGGGGGTGGATGATATAATCCTGCCCTGATGAGCGTTTCTGCCCTTTGTGAGCCTTTTCCGCAAACTCGTATGCAGAGAGAATTTTACTTAAATCATATTGACGGTCATCTTTCAGAATTTTCTGGATGATCATTTCAATTGTGAAGTTGTCGTCATAGTCCGGGATTGACCTGATGTAATCCTCAGAGAGCTCATCTACGGGAGAAATTGGAATAGGCAGGTCGTGGATGGCTTCTGCGTCATTGTTCATCCTGTTGTTGCTGTTCATATGATCACCCTTTCTGTTCTGATAATCTGCGGAGCTTTACAAGAATTTCCGCTGAGTCAAGGTCTGCTTTCCTTGTGACACGTACACGTTTTATGACTGAGTTTTCGCAGCTTACAGTGATAAGTCCAAGCTGTTTCAGCGACTCTATAACCGTTGAGAAGCGGCAGTAATTCACCTGTCCGCATACCTGAAAATACAGGTTATCAGCGGTAATTCCCTCTGTGGGAATGAGTTTGTATATCATAACTGCGGTATCTCTTGCGGGGAGCATAGCGGGGTAATAGGCAGCAGGGAGCTTCTCGCCACGCATGAACGCTTCAAAGGCGTTCTGTGCCGCAAAATATTTATCCTGATTGAAATTATGGCTGCGTATATCGGAAATAAACATATTCACAGAGCGTTTATCCATAAATGTATTAACTGAAAGCGTCACAGCCATGTCGCAGTATTCTCCTGCCCTTACAGGGAGAGCGTCAGGGGAAGTCCTGAAACGCAGAGCTTCAAATTCATTTCTGCCAAGGACAATTTTCAGCTTGGAATGTGCACCCTCTGAAAGGGGACGGATTTCCCTTATATAGGCGTTTTCGACGATGAAAACAGGCTTTTCGTTGCCCATGCCGAAGGGTTCAAGCACATCAAGTCCTGCCACGTTTTCAACGGTTATATCAGCCGGTGAAAGTGCAAGGTCGGCTGAAATCTCATAACAGGGCATTTCCCTGTGATTTTCAAGGGCATATTTATTTACAAGGCGGCGGAACTCGTCGCACATACCGGATTTTATTGTAAATCCGCCTGCACCGGGGTGACCGCCGAATTTGTCAAGTACCTCCGAAGCGGCTGTGAGGGCTGCAAATACGGAAAAACTGCCGAAAGAACGTGCAGAGCCACGTGTTTCGCCGTTTTCCTCCGAGGCGATGAAGCAGGGCTTTCCGAACTGCTCCATAATGCGTGATGCGGCAATACCGATTACCCCGTGGTGCCAGCCTTTTCCGCAGACCACAATTACACGGTCGTTGAGGATTGCGGGATTTTTATCAAGAATAGCGTAAATTTCCGATGTGATGTCATTTTCCGTTTGCTTACGCTGACCGTTAAGACTGTCGAGCTCCTTTGCAAGCTCCATGGCTTCATCGGGGTCGTCGCAGAGGAATAAGTCAAGTGCCGTCATAGGCGAGCCGAATCTGCCTGCCGCATTAATTCTCGGGGCAAGTCCGAAGCCCAGAGCAGTAGCGTCAACGGATTTTTTGCCGTAGCCGCTTATTTCTTTGAGAGCCATAAGGGCAGGGCGGTCAGTTTCGTTTATAAGCTCCATGCCATAGCGGACGATAAGGCGGTTTTCGCCTGTGAGAGTTACGATATCGGCAACTGTGGCAATAGCTGCAAGGTCGCCGAACTGCTCCAAAGCGAGAGTGTAGTCACCCCCGTCAAGAGCCGCCACAAGCTTTAATGCAACGACAGCTCCGCAGGCATATTTGAAAGGGGAGCAGTCATCATGGCGGTGTGGGTCTATGATAGCCTCCGCACGGGGGAGGGTATCGCCCTGCTGGTGGTGGTCGGTGATAATCAGCTTCATGCCGAGGGAGTAGATGTGTTCAGCTTCTGCAATTGCTGAAATGCCGTTGTCAACGGTGATAATCAGCTCTACACCGTCATTGTGAAGCTTATCTATGGCATTATTATTGAGTCCGTAGCCCTCTGAACGCTCGGGGATATAGCAGGAAACATCTGCACCTGCTTCGGTGAGGTAGGTGGCAAGGATAGCCGTAGCCATAATTCCGTCGCAGTCATAGTCGCCGTAAACGCAGATAGATGTGCCGTTTTCGATAGCTTCGTTTATCAGTTCAGCGGCGGTTTCCATATCTCTGATGAGAAAGGGGCTTGAAAGCTCGGTTACTTCAAGCTTATCCCTGACAGCTTCTGCGGAAGTATAGCCCTTTGCGGCGAGAACGGCGGCGGCGAGTGACGAAATACCGCAGCCCATAGCCAGTTTTGGCACAAGGCTTTTATCTATATCCTTTTTAGTCCATTTTTTCATAGCTTCACCTACTGTAGTTACGTAATACTATATTATACCATATATCAGCAATTTTTTCAATCTTTTTATGAAAATTAAATTTTATAAGTTTATAGATTTCCCTATGGCAGGTATCAGCTATTCAAGATACCAATGAAGATACCAAGATACCAAGATACCACACACATAAAAAAGTGGTATCTTGGTATCTTCTTTTTGCACAAATATTGATATTAATAATTGTGCAGTATGACAATAATTACGAATTATGAATTACGCATTATTTTATCCTGTTTGTGAAAGTGACATTTTTTTCACCCTGTCCGTAGTATAATATAGACAAGGGGGCAGGCTTATGACAATTTATGTAGACGTTTTAATCGTGCTGAATATATACGTTAACTATTTTCTTCTGCTGATAACATCAAAGCTCAGCGGCTCCTATCTGAAACCACTGCGGTGCGTTGCGGCATCGGTTTACGGAAGCCTTTACTCTCTGCTGATACTTGTGCCGGCTCTGCCAGCCGCTTTAAATACTGCAATAAAGCTCGTTGCGGCGGTGACGGTGGTGATGATAGCTTTTGGTATCGGCGATTTAAGGCGGTTTTTGAAAAACTCCGCAGCCTTTTACGGCACGAATTTTATTCTTGCAGGTGGGATATACGGGGCATATATATGGCTTGAACCTGATTTTCTGCACTTTTCCAACTCCTGTTTTTACATAGATTTTTCACTGCTGCTTCTTATTGCGGCAACGGCGGTATTTTACCTTGCGGCTTGTATTATCCGCCGCCTGTGGGACAGCTCTCCCATGGACGGGTACACGGTTTTTATCCGTATAGGTGAAAAGCTGTTGAAGCTTGACGGTCTTGCAGATACGGGAAACTGCCTTGTGGATTACTTTTCGGGGAAGCCTGTTATAATATGCTCCAGAGAGGATATAGGCGAACTGCCGAAAGGAACGGCTATGAGGATAATTCCCATGAACACTGTATCGGGGGAGGGGCTTATGGAGATTTTTCGCCCCGATGAGGTGATGATATCCGCAGAAAATGAAAAGAAGCGTCGGTCAGCAGATGTAATGATAGGACTGGGCGAAACTCATGGAAAAGCGATTTTCAATCCAAAAAGCGTATAAGGAGAAAATTATGGAGATTATAAGAAAACTTATGAACAAGGTGAAGCAGCTACTCAACGGTAATGTTTTTTATGTCAATGGCCCCGATACTCTGCCGCCCCCTTTGACACGTGAGGAGGAGGAAGAAGTTTTTGCCGCTTTGAGCCGTAAGGACGTACAGGCGAGAAATACCCTTATTGTGCGTAATTTAAGGCTTGTGGTGTATATTGCAAAGAAGTTCGAGTCAACGGGAATAGGTACGGAGGATCTGGTATCAATCGGCACAATCGGACTTATAAAGGCGGTCAACACATTCTGTCCCGACAAGAATATAAAGCTTGCCACATATGCTTCACGCTGTATTGAGAACGAGATACTTATGTTTCTGCGTAAATCCTCGCAATATCGTGGGGATTTGTCCATAGACGAGCCGTTGAATACGGATTGTGACGGAAATGAACTGCTGTTGTCGGATGTAATAGGCACGGAGGATGATATTGTCAGTAAGGGCATTGAAACAGAGGCGGAGCGTGAACTTCTCCGCAGTGCAGTTTCGGAGCTCTGTGACCGTGAGAGGGAGATAATGGAGCTGCGATTTGGGCTTATTGACGGCAAGGAAAAGACGCAGAAAGAAACGGCGGAGCTAATTGGCATATCCCAGTCATACATATCACGGCTTGAAAAGAAGATAATACGAAAACTGCGGACAAAGCTTGAAAAGGCATTACTGTGATAATTCAGAATTAATTTGTAATTAATTTGTAGGGGCTGCCTTTGGCGGCCTGCAATTAATTTTTATATGCACATTGCACAATTGCCGCCACTATTATTTGTGCAAAAAGAAGATACCAAGATACCACTTTTTTATGTGTGTGGTATCTTGGTATCTTGGTATCTTCATTGTTATCTTGATTATCAAGCGGATAATATCCGCCCCTATAATATAATTCGTTACGCATTACGAATTATCTACGCCCCACGCCTGTTCAACAGCGTCGTCGGGTTCACTTTGTATGCCGTCGGCAAATACTTCAACTACCTGATATACATTTTCACCAAGGTATGTATCCTCTTTCAGTTCCAGCGGAGCAGTAAGGAGATTCGGAGTTGTCCCATTCGGCACAACAGGCGACTTGTACATATACGTATTATCGCCCATTGCTGTCCAGTCTGAACTGTGGGAAATCTGAATGGGTTCGCTTTCTTTGCCAACGATTTCACCGTTTTCGTTTACCCAGTATGTAACAAGCCTTAAACGGAGATAAGCGTCGGTATTTCCCGTGTTTTTTATTGCAATACTGCTTTTCTGCGTTCCGTCAAATTCCTCGGTAACCTCACATTCAACCTTTGCAGGGAAGAATATATTTTCAACCGTTTCCGAGGATTTGAACATAAAGGCAAGGGTAATGCCTACGGAAATCAGAAACGCAGGGAGCACAATAAACAAAAGCACTCGCTTTTTTCGGAGTCTGAACTTTTTCATTATGAGTCAGCCCCCTTTACATTTTTTACAGTATCACTGTTGCCCGACAGCCATAAATCCTTGTCGGCAGCATCATCGAATGTAACCTCTGCGGAGTCGCTTTCAAGGGTTATATTCTCTGAACTGTCGCTGTATCGCCATGACCAGTTGTTGAGCTGTTCAATGGTATAGCTGCCATAAAGAAGATTTGTAATTGTAGTGCCGTTGTTACCCTTTACAGTTACTTCAACTGTGTCCCCCGTGTTGTTGTTTGTTACACGGTATACAAATACCTGCTCGCCGTTTCCCTCGTCGTCGGCATTATCACGCTTTATTGTAATACTGCCGTATTGGGGAGTCAGCTTTGCGTAGTAGATGTTAACATCGGGCTGTGGAGAAAGTGTTGATTTTTCGGGGATAAACTTTACATCGTCCCCGACTTTGACTGTGCATGCTTCATCGGTATACCAGCCCTCGAAGATATACCCTGCATTAGGTCTTACCTCGGAGCCGACAATTTCCGTATCGCCCTCAATGGTTTCACTTGTTCTTGAAAGTATACCTCCCACGCCGCCTGCAATGCGGTATTCCATAGTGTACTGCAATGGCGAGTAGTAGAAGATTATTCTGTTCTTTTCATTATCGTGACCGAGGGTAATGCTCTGAACTGATGAAGATACACAACGGTAGCCGTCAATGTCTTTGGCGGTTTCTATTACGTTTGAGCCGTAGGGGATACTTGATTTTGTTACGGATTGAGCAAGAATATCATCTTCATCAAGATTGTCCAAATCAGAAATATCTGCACCGTATCGGAGATAGTAGGTTGTATAACTCTGGGTTTGTCTTTTGTAGAAGATATAAAGTTCAGTACCATTTGGACTAATCTGAATTGAAAAACCTTCATTGTAGTAAGCATTGGTTATGGTGTTGTCAATATTTACCTTTGCTGTGCTCATCAGGGTAAATCCATTAAATTCAAGCGGTGTGATTTTTATAGTTGTGTTTGTATCTCCAACACCCTCAATTGTAGAGCCGCTGTCCTCATAGTCGCCGCTGCCGTCAATGGCGTAATTTGTACCGTCTGTATTTGGCTTTTGCAGCATAAAGTGAACAGCATAATAGCTTGCCTTTGTGTTGGGAGTGTAGTAGAAAATTATGATATTACTCTTTGAGCTTATAAATTGCCCCGGATTGTTCGGGTCCTCCTCAACGGAGAGAACAAGTCTCTTATAGAATGCGTCGGGGATGAAGTTTTCAACGGGCACGAAACGCTCCGTAATAACAGCGTCGGAAGTCTTGGCTGTTTTGGAAGTGTGAAGCTCCTCGCCTGTGTTTTTGTTGATGTAGCGAACAGTGTATTCAAGCTCGTCAGTTTCAATATAGGTAAATGTATATACATTTGTCTGCGGAGATGTAACATCCGCCTCGTACTGCATTGTTATAGAGTGGCTTCCCACCGTAGGGAAATAGCCTGAATTGTAATCCTGTTCAAGCTGATTATAGGGAGCACCTGCCTTTGGGCGGAAAGTTCTTGTAGTACCCTGATAGCCGAAGCCTGTGGTTGAGCCTGCAACACAAAGGTGATAGCCGTTATTCAGCCATATATAGCTGCGTTCCGTACCGTTGACAGTTACAGTATATTTCATATTTTCCGTGGCATTGCCGCCCCTTTCAGCGTCAAGGAGAGCGGTTATTGAGCTGTCATTTTCCCTGCTGTTCAGGGCATAGTGAATAACGTAGGGACGTGGAGTTTTTGAGCCCCATTCCGCAAAGATATTCATATCCCCCGTTACGGGCATATCAAGGGGAGTATAGGCTTTAGGTGTGCCTGTGTCCATGTAAAACCAGCCTGCGAAGTCGTATACAACGTCGTTATCTTTCATAGAGTCAGGATTTTCAAGAGTGCTCACGGTATTGCCATGGATAACCTGTAAGCTTTCCAGATACAAGCCTTCGCTGCGGAGTCTTTCAAGAACGGCAGCTTTGTCGGTTTCTGCGGCATTTTCGTATTCCTGCATAGCTGAATAGGTCTTGAACACGTTGATTGTATGAGTCTTTGGCAGCCAGTTTGCGTAAAGCATAACATTGCTTGCTGGCATTGTTGCTGTTTCCCAATCAAGCTTTGTACCCTCATAACAACCGGGTGATGTATACCAGCCCTCGAAATAGTAGCCGTTTTCCTCCAGATTGTTCGGATATGGCGGTGTGAAGTTGTATTTATTAAGCTTTGTTTCATAGGGAACTGTCTGTTGTTTTTCTGTCATTATTGTTCCGTTGTTGTTAAATTCAAGGGTGTAGTTGTTGCGGCTATAGTAAAATTCCATATGATAGCTTCGCCTGTAATCAGCGATTTTATCTTCTTCATTTTCATATGCATATCTGCCTACATTGGTAAAACCCTCTATACCAGTTGCTGTTTGTTCATATGGGCTGCCTGTTCCGTTGTTATCACAGGTATCATATGTAGCTGATAAATAATATTCTTTTCCGTTCCAGTTTTTCAGTTCTTCATCGTATACTTCATCTTCAAGTACAGGAAGATATATTTCATACCACCATTGGTGTGGTTCATTCCATCCGACTGAATTTGAACCATTTTCCCAGAAAGCAAGGAAACATACTAAATCACGGTCTTCGTATTTTTCATAATCATATAAAAGATTGTAGTCAAGACGCATATAGTTGCCTTTAAGAGTATAATTTCCTCCGCAATGAGATTTATAGTAGCAGTGATGTTCTACATTCCACGCACTGAAATATGCAAGGTTTCCTTTATGAGTGAAGCTTGTCTGTATCGGGTCAAATATGCCTATAGGCCACTGCTTACTAATGTCTTGACCGTATTTGCCTGAAATTGTCAGATAATAATATGTTACGTCATTAAACACATCTTCACCAAGGTTATAATTTCGTGATTTTCCTAATTCATTCAACTGTGGTACACCTGTTATATTGCCCCACGTTTGTGGTCTGAAATTTTCTACGTTTTCAAGGAGTTTGTATATTTCATCGTTTGATACATTTAATTCACCAGAATCCTTCATACCGTTGAATCCATATGTACTACCACCTGCAATACCATAATTGCCGTTCTTATATCTCGCATAATAAAACTTCAAAGTATAAACCTTACGGTCATAATAAATATTGACAACAGTAGAGCCGTCGCCGTCTACTTCTACATTCTGGTCGGCTTCTTTAAACTGTGTATAACGCTTGTCTGCAAAAGTGTCGGGGACATCGTCGCTGCCCGATACAAATGAAGCGGAGTCAACATTGTCCACAACCACATTTCCCCAGTAGCTGTAGCCGTTATCATCGGGATTCTGGAGCCAGTAAACCTTTGTGTAAGAGGTTTTTGTAACAGTCCACACTGCCTTGTAATTCTGATTAGCCGCAGGGATTCGTGAGGGCATTACATCGGCAACTCCGTCGCCGTTTCCGTTTTCGTCAAGCAAATCCCAGCCTGCGAAAACATAGCCGTGACGTACAGGCTCATTTACAACGAAAGGTGTGTCATATCGGGCATAAATCGGGTCAACGCCGTAACCGCCGTTCATATCGAATTTAAGCAGGTAGTAGTTTCTGTCGTAGTAGCATTCAAATACCGTACTTCCGTCGGCGGCAACAGATTCAGGGTAGTGATAAAGCTTTGTAAAGCCTTCTGCGTTTACATTGGCTGTCAGCTCGTTATCGCTTATAATCGTGCCTGTAAGGGCATAATCCTGCTTGTAGAAGCCCACGTTTTCCGTGTACTGGTCGTCATAGATATTCTGGAAGTAATATTTTGCCGCATAGGGTACCTCTGTGGGTACATAGTAGATGTTGTATACAAGGCTTTCAGTTACCGATGAAAGATTGAGATTGAGTGTATATACTTCAACCATATTTTCACCGACAATATCAGTAGAGGGATTATCAGGGTTATATATCGGGATATAGCCTATGAATGTGGGTGAAATGATATTCTGCGTGAAGCTTGTATCATTGGCTGTTATAGTTGCGGTATACGGCGAAAAGATAGGCTCTTTGGAGTCACCGTCAAGATAATTTACGGTGATTGTAACAAAATTTTCATCGGCAAGAACAGCCGCAGGGGAGTACTTCATAGGCGTTACAGTAAAGCTGTTTTTCGCCTTTATCGGAGCAGGAGTGACATTGACGCATACAGGCTCACTGTGAAGCACAGAGCCCTCATTTGTCAGCGTACAGCGGACATAAACGCCCTGACCGTCATTGCTGACAGCCTTTGTCATAGCGTGGGAAAGCTCCAGAGTTTCAGCGGTCTGTCGTGAGATATCTGCCCATATTTCGCCGTCGGTCAGTATCTGCCATTGATAGTCGCCGTGGACAGAAGTCCTCGCTTCTATAGTCATGTGGTCGTTTTCGGAAAAGGAAATCTCGCTTATTTCCGTATTGTCGCAGAAAATTCTGATTTCAGCAGAACTGTCGGAGAAAAGGGGAATATCAGCAAGACTGCATACAAAAAGGCATAATGCGGCAAGTGCCACAGCAACAAATGACAGTAAGCCTTTTTTCATATTCTTTCCCCCTTATCTTTAGAGATCCTCTTTATTATTTTATTGCCTCCCATGCGTCAGCCGCCGTAGGGAAGCCGTTTGCCTGTACGGCAATACCCCGAAAGCTTGCGGATAGGTCGGTAATTCCCTGTGTTTCGGAGTTTTTAAGTTCATGTGAAACATAAACCTTGTTATCGGTTATGATTGTATCTTCAAGTGGTGTATTGGCTGTGAGAGCCTTATAGTAAATATATTTTCCGTTTTCATTCGTGAGATAAGTCCATTTTGTTTTGTCTACAGACCAGTATATTTTATTATCAGCGATTGCATAAAAGCTGTAATTGTCATCATTGGCTGTGAAATTTTCAACTGTAACTTCAACGAAAACATATGTGTTGGCTTCACTGCCCTCAAATTTCAGTTCAGCCCTTTTTTCAAGGTCAACGCCTGGCTGTACTCGGAATTTTTCGTCGGTGAAATCTCCCGTTTCCGTTATGGCGATATCGCCGAATTTTATGATTCTTGCACCGTCGCCGCCCTGTGTGGACGTGACATATTTTGAAAGTGTAACGCCTGTGGAGAGAAATGCCACAAGCACGAGATAAAGCAGCCACGCACGGAGCGGCAGCCTGAATTTTTTAATTTTCTTCTCCACCCTTTCCACCTCCGTCGGAGCTGTCTTTCGATTTGACGGGCATAATGAGCAGTATAACCGCCGCTGTAAAAAGTATGAGCATACCGACAGGAGTGCTGAAAAACTGAATTGCACCGCCTATTTTCGGTATGATGAGCACAATCTTGCCCTCAATTGCGTTATATTCGACAATATCGGGGTCGGGAGTATTATTTGCGTCGCCCTTTGTGATAAATCCTCCGCCCGTTTCCTCTGCAATTCGGTGCGTCACAAGGCTTGTACCGCTGTGAAATGAGATTATATCGCCTTTTTCATAGCTTTTCTGCCTGTGGATTATTACAACGTCGTTTACGCCTATTTCTTCCTCCATACTTCCTGATATAACTACAGCCGTTGAATAGCCGAACACTGTCGGGTGCTTTACCCCGAAAAACAGCTTTGCGGCGGCAGGATATACCGTAAACAGGAGAAGAACAGCGATAACCGCAAAGGACGCAATACTTCCTGTAACCGATAGAAATTTTCGTAGTTTATTGTTCTTCATTTTTCCTCTTTGGATTTGTAATTGCAAGGAATAAAAGCAGTAACAGGCTGACAATCATAAGGATTACATAACCGCTTAAAACACCGTAATAGCCTGTCTGCGGAGCTGATACGATTATATCTCCGCTTTCGTCCTCCACAAGAACGATTATGCCTGCCTTTATACGTTCTGCACGGTCGTTTGCGGCATTGTCGCCGAATACCGTATCGGCATAATCTTGTATATTGCTTTCCTCGTATTCCCATAACCAGTTGATATCAAAGTCCTGTATCTGACCGCTTCCCACCGTTCCGCAGACAGCTGAAATGACGCTGTTTTCTGCAATTCCCTCGGGGAGCGTGTAGTCCATGGCAGGGGAAAATCCCTCCCCCGACAGCTTCACCTTGACGGGTAGCTTTTCATCTGTGCGGACAGAATAGACTATAGCCGTGTAATTTATAGGTTTTTCGTCCTCGTTAAGCAGTCGGACAATACTTTTTCCGTTTGTGCCTGGGGCAACGATTTTTTCATCGTTGTCCGATTTTGTATTTCCGTATATCGCCTCGAAAAGCGACAGTACGGCGGCTCCCTGTGAATCTGTTTCAGTGCGGATATCCCATGTGAGATTTCTCTCGGAGAATGTGAGAATATGCTCGGGAGTTTCACTCCCCGTAGCGTATGTCATTCCAAGAACGAGGGGGAGCGTCATAACTTCAAGCAGAAACAGTATTAAAATTGCAGGGAGCATAATTTTTCTTATCTTCTGCGGCACGGCTATCCCTCCTTTAATAATGGGAACAGGTTTTCACCTGCCACATGATGAAAACCTGTCCCTTTCACTTATTTATGTGGCTATGCACAATTTTACGCTTTTGTTTTTATTAGTCGATCTGGGTTACTGTTGTTTTAACTGTGAGGTTGATAGTTGCAGGATTTGCTGTAATTGCGTTTCCGTCTTTATCAATACCTGCCGCTGTATTTCCAAGTGCTGTATCCTTGATATCGTTTGCGTCAGATGTTGAGAAAGGCCATGCCCAGCTGATAGCGAGGGAGTCAGTACCTACTGTTGACAAATCAGTTCCTGCTGCATAATCAACACTATAATCTGAAATAGCCTTTGCTACTGCTGCCTGGAATTCAGCTTCGGATGAGTAATCTAATCCCTTTATTTCAGTTTCATCAACTGTAATTACAATAGGACAATAGTAAGCCCCTTCTACTTCCCAACCGGAAAACATTGTTACTCCTTCGGGTATTTCATAACTTACTCTTACAGCCACTTCGGGAGTGCCTGTTAAAGTCATACTTGCCATATTGCCTGATGTGCCTGGTGCAACAATCTTGTTGGCTGAAACGACAGTATTGGCATCAAGTGTAAATGAAGTATCAGTCTTTGCATATTCTTTAGCAAATGTCTCGCCATTAGCAGTAACTGTTACACCAAACTTTGCAACTCTTGCACTATCAGAGCCTTCGCCGCTGGTCACATACTTTGCAAGTGTGCCACTCATAAAACATGTTGTACCCATTGCCAGAACCATAGTTAATGCGCCTGCTCTTAAAAAATTAATCTTTTTACTCATATATGTAACCTCCTTGTTGGTTTGCTTATAAACCGTGGCTGTGTGTGGCACGCAGGACGGTATATAACTTAATCTTGTTTTTCCTCCGCAATTTTACGGAGTCTTTCGATTTCTGCCTGTAATTCAGCAGTTTTCTTGTCATCCTCCTTGTCGCTTTTGCGTCTGCGTATAACATCAGTTACAACGAAAAGGCAGAGGGGGATTCCCATGAAAAGTATCATTCCCAGAGGAGTCTGCAAAAACATCGCAAAATCGCCCACTCCTGCAAGTCTGAAACGGTAAATGCCTATTACCTGTTCTTCCGAAACGGGGAAGCTGTCCTCAACATTATTTGCGTCGCCCTTTGTGGTGAAAAGGAGCTTGCCCTGTTCATCCGTTTCAATAGCCGTAATTCTATGAGTGATTACCAGTTTTTCCTCCATAAAGGATATTATATCTCCAACTTCAAGCTTGTCCGCATCAGCGTTGGAAATAAATATCAGATCGCCTACTTCGATATGGTCTTCTGCATTTCCACTCATAGAACCTGATTGTACCACCATTGGAGTAATGCCTAACACCGACGGCGGCTTTTCGGGATTGATTGTACCTTTTATAATAATAATGACATTGCACAGCAGCATCAAGCCAAAAACAATGCACATTACAATTCCAATTGTCGATAAAACGACGGATTTCTTTTTCTTCATAAAATCTTTTATCTCCTTTTGATAATTTATTATAACCTATACATTGCAACTAAAGTGCAACAAATAAAGACGACTTTTATAAAAAACAGTGAAAGTTTGTAAACATTTTGTGAAGAATCAACCCTCTTGCATATCTTCTGACGATGTGGTATAATTATGAGGAAGCTCAATCGAAAGACGGTGAATTTCATGAAATTTATTATTGCCGATACTGATATTTCTGCCGCTGAATCAATGGCGGAGATTGTTGAAAAAGCTTTCCCCGACGATGAAATATTTGTTTCTGAAAATAAGGGAGAAGTGATATCATATATCCGTAGAAATGGCTGTAGTGCGTTGTTTCTGCGAATTGCGGAAGATTTGCACTGGGGGTATGAGCTGGCGGAAAATCTGGTGCAGAATCAACAGCGTGTGAATATTGTCTTTTTTTCGGACAGTCCCGATTGTGCGGCGGAGGCTTTCGGAGTCTATGCTGTTGACTATCTGATAAATCCCACGGAGCAGAGACTTCGTGAAACTATGGAGAATCTGCGTTATCCCATAGATAAAAGTAAAATTTACCTGCAATGTTTCGGAAATTTTGAAGTTTTCGCCAATGGTAAGCCGATTCATTTTTCGAGGGCGAAAGCCAAGGAAATACTGGCGTACCTCACAGACCGCCGTGGAGCTGTGTGCAGTATGGGACAGCTTATGACCGTCTTATGGGAGGACGGAAGTGATACTCCGTCACGCAGAAGCAATCTCCGCAACGCAATCAGCTGCCTGAAACAAACGCTTGACTCGGTTAATGCAGGGGATATAATTATTAAAACCCGTGACAGCATAAGTCTTGATATCAATGCGGTTGCCTGTGATTATTTTGATTATTTATACAAGTTTTCTTCGTCCTATGGCAGTTATCAGGGGGAGTATATGCATCAGTACTCCTGGTCGGAAGCTACAGCAGGACTTCTTTCGGACTTTTTGGCAAGGAGGTAATTATGTCAGATACATTCATCAGAACAGAAATGCTCATCGGTACAGAGGGCATGGAACGGTTGAAATCCGCACGTGTAGCCATTTTCGGCATTGGTGGAGTGGGTGGTTATACCGCCGAGGCTCTTGCCCGTTCGGGGGTGGGGGCTCTTGACCTTATTGACAATGATACAGTGAGTGAGTCTAATCTCAACCGCCAGATAATTGCTTTGAGAAGCAATATAGGACAATATAAGACAGATGTGGCAAAAGCACGCATAAACGACATTAACCCCGACTGCGTTGTGACGGCACACAATCTTTTTTTCATGCCCGATACAGCGGAACAGCTTGATTTTTTGCAGTATGACTACGTTGTGGACGCTATCGACACAATAACGGGAAAAATAGAGATTATCATGAGGGCGAAAGCCGCTGGTATTCCCGTTATAAGCTCAATGGGTGCAGGAAATAAGCTTGATCCTACGGCATTTGAGGTAGCAGATATATACAAGACCTCCGTCTGCCCTCTCGCACGTGTTATGCGTCGTGAGATGAAGAAAAGGAAAGTTGACTCCCTTAAGGTGGTATATTCAAAAGAGGAGGCAATTTCTCCGAAATTAAGCGGAATTTCACAGCCCTCGGGTAAGCCTGTGGCAGGCTCATGTGCCTTTGTGCCCTCGGTGGCAGGGCTTATTATTGCTTCTGAAGTAGTGAAAGATTTAGTTAAGAATTAAATATGAGCCGTTAGCTTTTAGCCTATAGCTATTAGCTAACGGTTTTTTTCAAAAACCTATTGCATTTTTCTTCATTTTATAATATAATATTAAAGGCAATTTTATTAAAGAAGATTTAGAAGGAGAAATCTGTAATGGTTTGCAACAATATACTTGAAGCAATTGGACATACGCCGATTATAAGGCTGAATAAGATGAATAAGCCCGGAAATGCCGAAGTTCTGGTAAAATTCGAGGGACTTAACGTAGGCGGCTCAATAAAGACACGTACAGCGTTCAATATGATACGTCAGGCTGAAAAAGAGGGATTAATCAACAAGGACACTATAATCGTCGAGCCTACAAGTGGAAATCAGGGCATCGGACTTTCCCTTGTTGGAGCTGTAAAGGGCTATAAAACGATAATTATCATGCCTGACTCCGTTAGTGAGGAACGCCGCAAGCTTGTCCGCCACTATGGTGCGGAGGTTATACTCGTGCATGATGACGGCGATATAGGCAAGTGCATACGTGAATGTCTTGATACTGCACTCCGCATGAAAGCCGAGGATAGCCGAGTTTTCGTGCCCCAGCAGTTTACAAATATGAACAATATTTTTGCTCATAAGTATTACACGGCCCTTGAAATTCTGGAGCAGACAGCAGGCAGAATTGACGGTTTCTGTTCGGGAATAGGCACAGGCGGTACAATTACAGGTATCGGTGAAACGCTGAAATCCCAGTATCCCGATATGCTCATATGGGCGGTAGAGCCTGAAAATGCGGCTATTCTTGCGGGCGGAAATATTGGTACACATCTGCAAATGGGTATCGGCGACGGAATTATTCCCGATATACTTAACCAGAAAATTTATGATGATATTTATATTGTCACCGACGAGGAGGCTATCCAGACTGCTCGTGACCTTGCCTGCAAGGAGGGTATTATGTGCGGTATTTCCAGCGGTACAAACGTTGCGGCAGCTCTGAAAATGGCTGAAAAGCTGGGCGAGGGCAAGACGGTTGTAACAATTCTCCCCGATACTGCGGAGAGATATTTCTCGACACCGTTGTTTGATGATTGATTTTTTTGTTTTAGCTATTGGCTATTAGCTAATGGATTAGGCAGAGTGATAAAAAAGGGGGAGAGAAAAATGAGTAAGCTTACTAAAGAAAAATTTGACGGAATTATTAAATCAAATCTTATTAATTTCAAATCTGATGTTTCAGCTAATAATTTCGGATATAAAATTGAAGGTAGAAATTTTGACCTTTATTATGAAAAAAGTTGGTTTGAATCATTTGTAAATAGTATGGCAAATGAGATTCGTGATAGGTATGGTCGTGAAATTAAACCGAAAGGTAACGAACCGCCTCATATGGCAAGCGTTGGTTCTTCGTCACATTTTTGTTATATTGCACTTAAAGATATAGAAGGTGTAGAATTTGAAAAGGACTGCCCTATATTTTATAGGGCAGTTCCGCACATTGACGCTTACATTCCACAGGAAGATTGTGAAGTGTTTGTCGAAGTGAAATGTCATGAGATATTTGATTCTCACAAAACTAAAATGTCGAAAAAATATGGGAAGTATTTTAAAGAAAATGATATATTCACTGAATTAATTCCAAAAGATTGGACGGTAGATAAGGAGTTATCAATTCCTTTGAATTTGTTAGGAGTAAACAAAAAGTGTTCTTTTGACGTTAAGCAGTTCATCTGCCACCTGCTCGGAATTGCGGCAAACAGATGTGAAAAGCCTGCAAAGCTTGTGTATCTGTTCTTCATACCCGTTGTGGACGACGAGGAAACAGCAGGAGAAATAAAAGAAGTTTTCGACCAGCTGCAAAGTGAAATCAAAGCACTTTTCACAAGTGAGCCGATTATGAAATTCTGCAAGGCTAAAAATATCAGCCTTTCTGCCATAGCCGAAAAAAGCAGAACTATGGAAGCTTTATCGGCTGAAAACATGGTTGTTTTATATTAGTATTCACAGGGCATTGCAAAATCAGCAATGCCTTTTGTTTTTTATAACATATTTAAAAATATCCCCCACCTATAGCATTATCACAAAATATATGCTATAATAATATAGTTAAGCATATTGAAACAAAACAGGTGATATGATGATATATTTAGACAATGCCGCAACCACAAAGCCCTGCGAGGCGGCTGTGGCGGCGGTTACGGAGATGATGACGGAGAATTTCGGCAATCCCTCATCTCTCCACCGTGCAGGACTTGACGCACAGCTTGCGGTTGATAAGGCACGTAAAATAATAGCAGGTGCTTTAAGTACCGACAGCTCCAACATAATTTTTACATCGGGAGCAACGGAGAGCAATAACCTTGCAATCCGTGGAGCCTGTGCCGCATATGGTAAAAAACGGCGTAAAATCGTGGCTTCTGCGGTGGAGCATGCCTCTGTTGACGAAACTCTCACAGCTATGGAAAAAAACGGCTTTGAAATAGTCCGCGTATCTCCCCGTGAGGATGGAAAATTCTACCCTGTGGATTTTCTTTCCGCCTGCGATGATAATACCGTCCTGCTGACCGTTATGCAGATTAATAACGAAACGGGGCATATTCTCCCCGTAAAGGAGATTTTCAACGCTGTGAAGCGGAAATATCCCGAAATTATAACCCACAGCGACTGCGTACAGGCATTTATGAAGATTCCAGTTTCGGCAAAAACGCTAAATGCCGACCTTATTTCCATAAGCGGACACAAAGTCCATGCCGCCAAGGGTGTGGGTGCACTCTACATAAAAAAGGGAGTCCGCGTACTTCCCGTTGTAACAGGCGGCAAGCAGGAAAAGGGCATACGCTCGGGAACAGAATCCGTTCCGCTTATATGCGGCTTCGGTGCAGCTGTGGAGTATCTACAGCCCACAATTGCCGAGAGATATGCTCACACACAGATGCTGAAAGATACGTTAATCAGTGAAATATCGGCAATTGAGGGAGTTACTGTAAACTCCCCCGAGGACGGCTCACCCTACGTTATAAATATTTCTGCGGCAGGAAAGCGTTCGGAGATTATGCTCCACTACCTCGAAAGCTTCGGAATTTACGTCAGCAGCGGTTCAGCCTGCTCAAAGGGCCAGCAAAGCGGAGTTCTGGGACAGTTCAGAATATACGGCAAATCCGCCGACAGTGCACTCCGTGTAAGCGTCTGCGGAGATACCACGGTTGAGGATATACGGTCATTTGCGGAAAAACTCCGTGAGGGAATCAATTCCGTAAGAGGATAAATTTTAATTAAGAATGCAGAATTAAGAATTAATACGAAATTTTCTTGTAGCATACAACAATTCTTAATTCTTAATTCATAATTCTGAATTAGATGATAGGAGAATGTAAAATGAAAGAAGTTGTACTTGTAAAATTCGGCGAAATGGCGTTGAAAGGACTTAATAAACGTAGTTTTGAGGATATGCTCAAAAAGAATATCAAAAGACGTATAAAGAATCTGGGTAGATTTGAGCTGACCTCGGCACAGTCCACAACATATATCAACCCTCTTGATGAAAATGTCGATTTAGAAGAGGTTGTTGACCGTGTTGGCAAAATTTTCGGCATTGCGGCACTTTGCCGTGCTTGCGTATGTGAAAAAGATTTCGGCGACATTTCCGCAAAGGCTGTTGAATATCTTGACGATGTTTTAAGCTGTGCAAAGACATTTAAGGTAAATGCAAAGCGTTCTGACAAGGCTTTTGCTATGAAATCCCCTGAAATATGTGCGGAGCTCGGCGGTATTCTCCTTGAAAAGTTCCCTCATCTTACAGTTGACGTAAAAAATCCCGAGGTGACAGTTACTGTTGAAGTCCGTGACACAAATGCATACGTTCACGCTGAAAATATCCGTGGTGCAGGCGGTCTTCCTGTAGGCTGCAGCGGCAAGGCTATGCTGCTTCTTTCGGGCGGAATTGACAGTCCTGTTGCAGGCTGGATGATGGCAAAGAGAGGTATTCACATTTCTGCTATCCACTATGTAAGCCCCCCTTACACATCCGACAGAGCACTTCTTAAAGTTGAAACACTCTGCGACAAGCTGACGGATTACTGCGGAGATATAGCCTTTTTCTGTGTTCCTTTCACTGAAATTCAGGAGGCTATCAAGGACAACTGCCCAGAGGAGTTCTTCACAATTATCATGCGTCGTCTTATGATGGAAATTGCCCAAAGAATAGCTGAAAAGAAGAACTGCCTTGCACTTATAACAGGCGAAAGCGTAGGACAGGTTGCAAGCCAGACTATGGCGGCTATGGCTTGTACCGACGCGGCTTGCAGAATCCCTGTGCTTCGTCCCTGCGTTGGTATGGATAAGACGGAAATTATCGAAATTGCACGTAAAATAGACACATTTGAGACATCTATCGAGCCTTATGAGGATTGCTGTACAGTATTTACTCCCAAGCACCCAAAGGTTCGCCCAAGACTTGAAGATGTTGAAAAGGCACAGAATAGCTTTGATTTTGAGCCGCTCATTCAGAAAGCTGTTGAGGAAACGGAACTTAAAATATTTGAGTATAATAAGTAATTCGGTCATTAGCTTTTAGCCGTTAGCCATTAGCTTGTGCGTGCGGTATGAGTTGTGATTCGTTATTATGCTTAGGGGCGGATATCATCCCCCCGAAAATCAAGATACCAACATACCAAGATACCACACACATAAAAAAGTGGTACCTTGGTATCTTTTTTTGCATAAATATCAGTGTTTATCAACACTGAATCTTGTGCGAATATTTTCTTGCATTATATATGGATATATGATATAATATGTTCAAGTGGTTTATTTTGGTAAACTGCAAAATGATATGGAGGAATTTAAAATGAAAAAAATGAAAAGAATTGCGGCTATGACAGTGGCTCTGTTGATTTGCTCCGGGGTTATGGGCTATATGCCTGAGGGAGCACTGAAAATCGGTGATTTTGCGGCAAATGCAACTGGGAAGGCTATTGCTGAAAGCGTGGAAATCAACGAAACTAACTTCCCTGACGCTATTTTCAGACAGTATGTTACTGAAAATATTGATAAAGACAACGACGGAGTACTTTCTACGGAGGAAATTATAACCGTAACCAACATTGATGTATCAAATAAGGGTATTTCAGATTTAACCGGTATAGAATACTTCACAAATCTTGAAGACTTGCATTGTAATTACAACAAGCTTAAAGTGCTTGATGTAAGTAATAATACAGCTTTACGTTCTTTATCTTGCTGCGATAATCAGCTCACATCACTTGACGTTAGTAATAACAAAGATTTGTATAATTTGATCTGCTTTAATAATCAACTTACAACTCTTGATGTAAGTAATAACACAGCTTTAAAATACTTTCATTGCAATTCTAATCAACTTACAACTCTTGATGTCAGTAAGAATGTAAAATTAGAGACTTTAAGTTGTAGTTTAAATCATTTTACAACACTTGATGTAAGTAATAATACAGCATTGAAAGAGTTAGAGTGCAAGAATAACACATATGAAATCGACCTTTCAGATAAAATCGACCTTACAGAGTGCACAATTGACCTTTCTGCCATTTCTGCAGACTTTGATGTAACAAAAGCTTCTGACTGGGCAAACGGTACAGTTGAGGGCAATATTCTTAAAGTTAAGGATATCACAATGGACATTACATACACTTACGACTGCGGAAATGGAAAAACCGGAACATTTACATTAAACCCTATAGCAAATATGAGTTGCTTATCAGGTGATGTAACCGGAGACGGCTCAATTGATTCCAATGATGCCACATTAATCCTTTCAGACTATGCTGAACTTGCTGTAGGTAATAAAACCTCATTAACTTTCAGACAGGCATATGCTGCTGATGTAAACAACGATTTCAAATATGACGCTATCGACGCTTCACTGATACTTGCATACTATGCATATATTCAGACAGGCGGCACAGACTCACTTTCAAATTTTCTCAATTCATAATTTATATTAATGCATTGGGGTGATGTAAATCATCGCCCCATATACAAAATTATGGTATATAGCTATTTCGTAGGGGCAGATATTATCTGCCCGCATTTTTGGAACGAAATTTATGTTTTTAACAATTTCGGGACACGGTACGCCGTGTCCTTTTTGTTTGCCTGAATTGCAATTTGTGACGATTATAATGCAAGCTGTGCGGAATGTATTGCAAAAAAACATAAATCATGTATAATATAATTATCGGATACGAATAAAAGGCAAAGGGGGGAATTTGTGAAAATAAGACTTAATGTCAGCGATGAAAGATATGCTGAACTTGAACAGCGGCTTTTAGCTGCTGGCTTTGAAATTGACGACGAGGCAGAGCTGATAATCACAGAAAAAGAGCGATATTCCTCATTTATAGCCGTAAAGAATAAAAAGGGTGAAAAGTTAAGGCTTAAATCGGAGGAAATAATTTTCATAGAAAGCTTTGGTCATGACGTAGTGGCTCACAGCACAGACGGGGAGTCATATTACGCTTACGACAGGCTGTATCAGCTTTGTACCATACTTGACAATGAGAAATTTCTGCGTGTAAGCAATTGTGCTATTATCGCAAAATCCCACGTTAAGAAAATCAAGCCCTCATTGTCAATGAAATTTATACTTACAATGTCGGACGGCTCTCTTGTAGACGTTACGAGAAGCTATTACGCTTCATTCAAAGAATTTTTTGGAATTTAGGAGGATTATTATGGCTAAAATAACAGCTGTTGGCATATTTTTTATAATTGTATGCCTTATAGTTATTGCATTGATAGTTTTTTTAGTATATTCAAGCATTTATAAAAAGAAGATTAATAGAAAGCTGGAGCAGAATGAAAGTACGGCACATGTTTCAATGGCTTCCACTGAAAGTATCGGCAGAATAATTCTGATTGTGGGAGCAGTTATATTTGCAATTTCAACGCTGTCTATGCTTTCAAATATTTCCGCAGGTGTGCAGAATACGCAGAATGATCTTAATAATACGATTAATTCATTACGGTATAAAATTACTGATTTAAAAGAACAGCTTGAAGAACAAAATTCTGTATTTGTGGATTTTATATATGAATACGGTGAGGTTGATACTGAAAATCATAATGTTGAGTTGAAGTTTGAGTGTATTCCGAAAACAGCAGGAGAGGACACTGTAATAGTGCTGACGCTTGGAAATGAAAGTGTTGAATTAAAAAAGAATTCTGACGGAAGATACAGGGGAACAGTCGGGGTTAATATATTTGACCGTAGTTGTTCAAGTGTATATGCTTCAATTACAACTAATGGTATAACTACATCTCATTTGGTTGATGATTTTTATGGTGCTTTTTTCAGCGATTTTATGGGATATTTTGGTGCCGAAATGCATGTATGGGAAGAAGAATATAAAAATGGCAAGTATTTTATAAACGCAGAATATTTAAATCATTCGAAGGGCGAAATTAATGACGTACAGCTGATTTTTTGTATTAACGATAAGGAAGTCAAAAGAATTGATATTACTGAACACATAACTGAAATTAATGAAAGCTTTGATGTGAATTCAACTGATGAAAGTATTGTGATATATGCCGAGGGAATAGATAAATACGGTTATATTCACAGACTCGCTGTATCATACTTAATAAATGAGAACGAATATTTTGATTTTACAGAATACATTGTAATGGATAAAAAGAGGAATATTCTTTACAGTGAGAACGAATATACAGAATAATATTATAAAACAGGCGGTTATACTGCCTGTTTTATTTTGCATAAAAATTAACGGCGGATTTGTGTAAAACTGCTGAAAATACAGTGTGCTTTTGTGTGGTAAAGGTGGGAAATGTCGGAAATTAAAGTGAAATGCTTGACATATTTGCAGAAATAGTGTATAATAAAGTATCATAAAATAGGTGTATTATGACAAAATATATACTTGTTTTTTGTATATTTTTTCCTGCGGAGGCGACAAAAGCTGATGAACAATTCAGAGAACAAAGACATCATAGACAATACAGCCGATGAAGAAGCATCTGCAAGAGCTGATAAAATCAAGGCTATCCGTGAATCTCTGCGTAAAGCTGAGGAGGCTTCAATAGATCCGACAGAGGAAAACCAAGAAGTTCCTACAGAGGAAAATGCAGAAGTACAGACAGAGGAAGTTCACGAAGTTCTGACTGAAGAAACTCCCGAAACACAGGAGGAAGAAACTTCCGATGTGCAGGCGGAGCAGATTCCTGTAGTACAGACAGAAGAATCCCTCGAGGTGCAGACGGAGGAAACTCCCGCAGAGGAAGCCGCTGTGGCAAATGCTGCGGCTATGGGTATTGAAGCAGTAAAAAACGATGAAGCAGAAACACCTGCCGTATCGGAGGAACAGCCTGCTGTTGAGGCAGCTGCTGTAATTGCGGAAAAGCCAAAAAAGAAAAAAACGGGCAAGAAGAAAAAGAAGAAAAAGCCGCTGAAACGCAGAATAAGGGAGCTTTTCCCCGAAAAGGGTGACAGCGTGGCTGAAATAATCAGAAAAACCGTCTTTCTTATTTCTATTATTGCCATTATTGTCTGCGGTTATCTGGTTGCTGATTACTATCTCGATTTGTGGAGAAGCCGTATGCAGTACAATAATATCTCTGAAATCTACGAGATTTATGAGCCTGTAGAAAAAGTAGAAATCCCCACAAAGCCCTTGGCAGAGGGGGAGGATCCACCCGAAAAGATTTACACAATGCTTGACGGTGCGAAAAAGCTTCTGGGTATAAATCCCGATACAGTAGGATATATCCGTATTCCATCAAAGGATGGCAGTGATCCCATTGTTGACCTGCCTGTTGTAAAGGCTCATGACAATATGAAGTATCTCGACCGTAACTTCAACGGTGATGATTCAAGAACAGGTACGCTGTTCCTCGATTTCAGAAACCATTTTGATGAGGTTGAGGACGGTCATCTTGTTAATGAAAATTCCGAGCACCTTGTTATATATGGTCATAATATGGCTGATGAGAGTATGTTCGGCAAGCTGAAATACTACTACGGCAGTGCGGAGTACTATACCGAGCACCCCATAATTCAGCTCAACTCAAATTATGATTCATATAAATATAAGATTTTCGCTGTGTTTATTGTTGATGCCAAGGACGAAACTGAAACAAAGTACGACTGCTGGAATCAGCTGGAGCTTGATACAGAGGAGGAATTTTACAATTTTGTCAACGAGGCAAAGCGTAGAACAATTTACACCAACGATGTTGATGTAAAATACGGCGACGGTCTGCTTTCACTTTCAACATGCCACTATCTTTTACAGGACAGAAGCCGACTTATGATTATGGCAAGAACTATCCGTCCTGGTGAAGATGAATACGCAGGTACAGAAAAGAGCAAGAAAAATAAGAATATTAAATGGCCCTCTATGTACTACAATACCAAAACAAATGAGAAGTACGATGATAAAGCCATTTTCATACCATATGGTCCTGAAGAAGCTGTAAAGGAGGCAGAAGCCAAGCTTGCAGCCCAGAAAAAGAAAAAGGAAGAAGAAAAGAAAAAGAAAGAACAGGCTTCAAAGGAAGCCGAAAAGGCAAAAAATACTACTACGACAAAAAAATCCGACAGCACAAAGACAACTGTAAAAACAACAAAGACTACAGCTGTTAAAAGTACTGCTGCCGTGACGAAAAAAACATCAGCCGAGGAATGATAACATTATAATGAAGAAGTACGGCATTTTTATTTCAGCCGCCGCTGCTGTTGCTGCTGCGTCGTGTCTGGTAACTGTTGGTTGTTCTGAAAAAAAGGAGACAAGGGAAATTTCCTCCTCCGAAGCAGTACAGACTACAGAAGCCACAACAGAGGCTGCTACTATCCCTGTATACGGCAGTTATGTGCCGTCCCAAGACGGTATGAGTGAAAAGACAAAGCTTTGGTTAAAGAAGAATAAGGATTATACAGGTTGGATTACAATTAAAAATACGCAGGTTGACTATCCCATAGTTATGGACCCTGGTGAGGTTCAGGCGGGACAGCCTTATTATAAAAATGAAGCCCATGACCCAAATTCCTTCTATTTATATAAGAATTTACAGAGGGAATATGAATTTGCAGGTTCACTGTTTATGGATTACCGTTGCAATTTTGGCGGTGATGAGGAAGCTCAATCCGAAAATATTATGATTTACGGTCATAATATGATTAATCTTACAATGTTTGGCTCTCTCAGAAACTATTACAATGACCATTCTTTCTGGGAAAAAGCAGGATTTATTGAATTGAGTTCCCCTTATGCAGATTACGATTACGTAGTCTGCGGCAATGCCATTACAAGCGGTTACAAGGAATCTGATTTCGTTTACTGGGACATGGAGGAGCTTGACACACAGGAGGACTTTGACTTCTACAAGAATAAGCTCCGTGAAAAACAGGTTTTCGATTCGGGCGTTGATATGGAGTACGGCGACAAGCTGCTTACTCTTTCAACTTGCTACGGTGTTTCCGAGAACAATATGAGATTCATACTTGTTGCAAGAAGACTCCGTGAGGGCGAGATTGCGGGCGATTGGTCCACAATTCAGCGTACCGACGAATATATACAAAAGCAAAAAGATAAAGAAAAAGAAAAGACGACAAAGGAAAAAAGCTAACATAAAGCACGGTCTTGTATCGTGCGTTTGAGGTGATTCCAATGGATAATAAACGCTTAAAGAAGGCTTCTGCTGCGGCACTGGCTGTTCTTGCGGTGTGCGGTACCGTTATCGGAACTGCTTATGCTGCGGACAGTACAGCTCCCACAGAGAAGAACGCTTCAACTACAGCTGCTCAATTATCCGAAGCCGAAACCACAGCATCTTCGACGGAAGCGTCCACAGAGGCTGCGGCAGAGGAAAAAGGTGAAGAAGCCGACTGGTTTAAGGCAGAGCTTGACAGCTACGATGACAGCCTGTCCCTTATCAGCTATGAAACTTCACCAGAATCATCGGGAAGAAATAAGAAAAAGGGCCCGACTCCTGTTGAGCTTGATGTCACCGGCGGATATGTCGGAGATATTCCATGGTTCGAGAGTGAGCCTGTTATTGAGTCCACACCCGGAAAATTCGCAGTCGTAACCTACGGCTGGGGACATGGTGTAGGAATGAGCCAGAACGGTGCGAATTTCTACGCTACATACAGCGGTTGGACTTATCAGGATATCCTTTTCCATTACTATCCCGATACATACCTTATGGATACAGGTGAAGCATATGACGAAGAAATCACCGTTGCGGGTGTTTCGGGCGATGTTCTTTCTATGGTTTCCCAGATTGTATTCAACGAGGTGGGCAGCACTATGAATTACGAGGCTATCAAGGCACAGGCTGTTGCGGTTTATACTTACTGTAAGTACAACGGCAATGACTCAAGTGACCTGAGATGCAAGCCTTGTCCTCCGCAGATAGTTGTTGACGCTGTTTCCGAGGTTCTCGGTCAGGCACTCTATTATGACGGAGATTACGCATTGACTATGTTCTCCGCTTCAAGCGGCGGTATTACCGCAAATTGCCATGAAGTTTTCTGGAGAGATTTACCGTATTTGCGTTCAGTTCCAAGTGATTATGACGCAGCATACGATCCCCATTACGGAACAGTTACATATATCGACGATTATCAGTTCAAGAACATGATTGAAACGGCATACGGAATTACTCTTTCGTCTGACCCTTTCAACTGGATCAAGCCTGAATATTCCGACGAAACAGGATATGTAACCTACGTAAATATAGATGATCAGCTTACAGTCAAGGGTTATGACTTTAAGCTTGATATGGGACTTAAAGCTCCCAAGTTCAATATTCACTATACTCCCAGACCGGCGGGAGAGGCAATTCCCAGCGGTTCTTCTGATATAGTCGTGGTAGAACCCGAATATACACAGACTCCCGGAGTATGGTATCCGAATAATTATCCTACTGATATTGGTGCAGTTCCCGAGCCTACAGAGCCTGAATATACGGAGCCTTCCACAGAGGACGAGTGGACTGAACCCTCTACTGACTGGTATGAGGATCCCACATGGACAGACAGCACTTCAAGCTGGACTGACACCACAACTTCATGGACGGATACTACAACAAGCTGGACTGAAAGTTCGTATGACTATAATTACGACTACAGCACAGATTACAATTATAATTACGGCTATTGATATACTATAATAAATAAACAGGTCTTTGAAGCTGACGCACAGGTCAGCTTCGGGGACTTGTTTGCGTTTCTGCTTCTGATGTAGGAAATAGGTGAAATTTTCCTGAAATTATCACCTTTTTATGCCCTGTGGGTGAAAAAAGGTAAATTTACTGTTATAAAATTTAATATTAAAAATCGAAATTCGGCAATATCTCTGATTTCTCTTTTGAAATTTAGTTTATGATTGTGCAATATGCCCTCTTGAAAAATATTATTAAATGGGGTATAATGGTTATAGGGTAAATTTAGGTGATGAGTTGTGAAATTTTCCACTTTTTGGTGAAGTTAGGCAACTGGTTGTGACCCAAAAGAAGAAAAAGGAGGCGAATATCATGAACGAGCCGTTATGCGGTACTTATAATCCCAGTATCGACACAAAAGGCCGTATGAGCTTTCCGACAAAGCTCCGTGATATTCTTGGTGCCGAATTTTATCTTTGTATAGGACACGATAAAAATTATATCGCCGTTTACTCCGTGGAAGAGTTCTACAAGTACTGCGATAAGCTTAATGAAATCCCCGGCGAAATAGGCTCGGAGATAAGACGTGAGCTTCTTGCAGGTGCTGACAAGCAGATACCCGACAAGCAGGGACGTATTTTTATTTCACAGACATTAAGGGAATTTGCAAACATTACCGATGAAGTAACAGTAATAGGCAATATGAACAGAGCCGAAATTTGGAATCCTGCTCTCTATGCAGAAACCAGAAAGAGCTTTGATGTTGCCGCTAAAAAGGCTGCACTGGCTAATCTTGTACTGTAAAGGAGATTACAATGGAGTTCAGACATATTCCTGTTCTTCTCGACCAATGTATTGAAGGACTCAATATCAACCCCGACGGCATTTACATCGACTGTACTGCCGGAGGTGGCGGACATTCCTCTGCAATTGCTGCAAAATTAAGCGAAAAGGGCAGACTTTACTCCCTTGACCGTGATCCCGATGCCGTTAAGGCGGCTTCCGCAAGACTTGCTGAATTTTCAAATGCCCGTGTAATTCACAGGAATTATTCGGAGCTTGACGCTGTTCTTGCAGAATTGGGCATTGAGGCTGTTGACGGTATACTCATGGATTTGGGTGTGTCTTCATATCAGCTTGATGAAGAAAGCAGAGGTTTTTCCTATCATGCCGATGCTCCTCTCGATATGAGAATGAGTCAGACGGGTATGAGCGCTGCCGATGTTGTCAATACTTTCTCGGAACAGCAGCTTGCAAAGATTATATTTGAGTACGGTGAGGAAAAATTCTCACGCCGTATTGCTTCAAATATAATAAAGGCAAGAGAAACTGCTCCAATAGAAACGACGCTTCAGCTTGCGGATATCATAAGGGAAAGCGTACCGCAGAAAGCACGGAGAGATAAAAACCCTTGTAAAAAAACGTTTCAGGCAATACGTATAGCTGTGAACGGAGAGTTCGACCACCTTTCGGAGGGACTTGACAAAGCTTTTGCAGCATTAAAGCCTGGTGGCAGACTTGCCGTTATCACCTTCCATTCCCTTGAGGACAGAATTGTAAAACAACGATTTACAGGTTGGTGTAAGGGCTGTATATGTCCGCCCGATTTTCCCCAGTGTGTATGCGGACGCAAGCCGCAGGGATATCTTGTGAACAGAAAGCCTTTAGAGGCTGACAGTGAAGAACTGGAAAACAACAACAGAAGCAGAAGTGCAAAGCTCAGGGTTATAGAAAGGAGTGCGTGCTGCAATGGCTGAACATAATTCTGCAATAGAGCAGAACGATGCGAAAAATAGTCATTCAAAGAAAGATCCGCAGGGAAATGAAACAGGACTTGGTTCCGTTTTATCTATTATATTTATAGCGGCTCTTGCAGCGGTACTTTTCGGAACAGTAATCTATAGTCTTGACAGAAGAAATACAGTATACAGCAAGGTTGCTTCGCTCAATAACGAGCTGACTTATGCACGTGCTGAAAATGTCAGACTACAGACAGAGCTTGAAAGTAAAATATCTGCAAAGAACGTCGAGGATTATGCAGAAAATGTACTGGGAATGAAAAAAATAGATCCCTCACAGATTAAGTACATTGAGATTCAGACCGATGACGTAGTTAGTATTCCTGAACAGGACGAAGGATTAATAGCAAAGATAAAGAAATTTTTCGATTACTGTGTGGAATATTTCAGAGGGTAGAGCCAATATATATAAAGGGAACACATAAATAAAAACGACCTGGACTGCCTGTATAAAAAAACTGACGGTACAAAAAATATAACCGCCGCAGTTTCGGTAATTCCGTAAAGTAGAACGTGCGGAATTGCTTTAAAAGTAGAACACGGAGACACTGCGAGTGATCGGAATAAAGGATTGCTCTCCCCGCATAAAAATATAAACAGGGGAGAGCCTATCCTTCGCTTGAGGGACAACAAGCGAAAACCTTTTACATCGTGTGTCAAGAGCAAAAGCATCGTGAACGATGTATAGGCAGGGTTGCTCGTTAACCCTGCCTTATTTATTGATAATCCATATCAGGGAAACTTTTAATCCCCTATGAAGCAGAAAGGATTAGCTATGAACAATAAAAATCTGCCTTCAAAATCAATGAAATTCAGAGCGAAGATAACTATGACAGGTGTTTTTCTTCTGCTTTTTTCAGGAGTTGCTGCAAATTTCTTCAACATCTCCGTTATAAAAAATAAAGAATACCAGACTATGGCGAATGACCAGCATTTCGGCTCTATTCCCATATCTGCACACCGTGGCTCAATTTACGACTCAAAGGGTACTGCCCTTGCAAAAAGTGCTACGGTATATAAAGTTTTCCTCGATCCCAAGCAGTTTCGTGAGGATATGGAATCCTTGCAGAAGCGTATTGACAAAAGGGCGGAGGATATCAAAAACGGTACATATAAGCCACAGATTGAAACAACTACCGACGCAGAGGGCAATGAAATCACGCAGGTGGTTGAAGATTCACTTCCGCAGTCAGCAGAGGCTTTCCGCCTTGAAGCTATAGCTGTTCTCACTGAAAAGCTTGGAATTACTGCGGAAAAGGTTGAAAAGGCAATGATTGCAGAAAATCAGTACAGCGTTTTGCAGGAACAGGTTGAAAAGCCTGTTGCAGACGAGGTGCTTGCATTTTTTAATCAGTATAATCTTGTATGCCTTAACGTGGAGGAGGATACAAAGCGTTATTATCCACAGAATGAGCTTGCGGCGGCTGTTATAGGCTTTACTGCTTCCGACGGCTATGGACTTTACGGTCTTGAATCTTATTATGACGATTATCTTTCAGGTACGGACGGAAGAACGATTTCCGCAAAGGACTCCCACGGAAACGAACTTCCTTACCGTTATTCAAAGACATATCCTGCCCAGAACGGCAATGACCTGTATCTTACTATTGATACGGAAATACAGTATATCCTTGAAAAATATCTTGAGGAAATGTCAACGGAATTTATGGTCAAGAACAGAAGCTGTGCTATTCTCATGAATGCAAAAACAGGTGCGATTTATGGTATGGCACAGTATCCCAGCTATGACCTGAATAATCCTTACGATGTAGTTGATACAAAAGTTCTGGAGGAACTGAAAACTCTTAACGATGAACAGTACAGCATCAAACAGGGTGAAGCACGTGAAAAGCAGTGGAAAAACAAGTGCCTTACAGAGGTTTATGAGCCCGGCTCTGTATTCAAGGTTATTACAAGTGCGGCGGCTTTTGAGGAAAATCTTATTGATTTAGAAAATGATCGTTTTTACTGTCAGGGTTATGTAAAGCTTGACGGTATGGAACAGCCTGTAAACTGTCATCTTACAAGCGGTCACGATTCACAGAAATATCAGGTAGCACTGACTAATTCATGCAATCCTGCATTTATGGAAATCGGTGCAAGACTTGGCAAGGAAAAATTTCTTTACTACTATGATGCATTTGGACTCCGTGAGCCTACAGGTATTGATTTGCCTGCTGAATGGAGCGGAATACAGAAAATGCCGTCTGAATTTACAAATGTTGACCTTGGTATGTCATCAATCGGACAGTGTGAAACAATTACTCCCCTTGAAATGATAACAGCTTATTGTGCGGTTATCAACGGCGGCTATCTGCTTCAGCCATATGTTGTTGATAAGGCGGTTGACGAGGACGGAAACGTAGTTATGAAAAATGAGCGTACCGTTACACGTCAGGTTATATCCGAGGAAACTTCTGCTATAATGCGTGACGCTCTCCACAACGTTGCGACAGACGGAAACATCAATATCAAAGGCTATGCTATAGGCGGAAAATCGGGTACTTCACAGCGACTTTCTGAAACTGAAAAAGGTCAGGTTCTTGTACAGGGACAGGAGGAAGATGCTGAAAAGCAGGAGTATGGTTCATCCTACTGCTGTTTTGCTCCTGCTGATGACCCCGAGGTTATACTCCTTGTTCTTGCAGATATGCCAGACAGAAAAAACAACGGCGGTTACTACTACGGAAGTAAGGTTGCAGTTCCTACTGCAAGAGATATTCTTACGGAAGTTCTGCCTTATATCGGAATAAGTCCGCAGTATACCGAACAGGAGCTTGCAGAACTTGATATTAAAGTACCTCTCCTTGAGGGAAGCGTTGAGGCGGCAAAGGCGACTATAGAGAGCCTTGGTGCTGACGTTGTAGTAATCGGCGAGGGTACGACAGTTGTTGCACAGTCGCCTGTTACAGGCTCATCAATTGCAAAGGGCGGTACGGTTTATCTTTACACAGACCCGAGCCATACTGTTGATTATACGGAAGTGCCTAATCTTATCGGTCTTTCACCGCAGATTGCCAACGATTCAATTGTATATATGGATCTGAATTACGTGGCAACAGGTGCTTCAATTCGTCGTGACGGTGCTGTTGTAACAGGTCAGTCAATTGATGCAGGAGAAAAGGTGGCAAAGGGTACCACAATTATTCTTGAATTCAGCGTAGCCAGCGGAGGAGACTAATGTTATGCATTAGTCGCAGCGGCGAACGGAGGAAATATGAAATTATATGAACTTCTTGAAAATAATGCCGTAACCGCCATTGGCGATACGGAAATAACGTCTGTAACGGACGATACACGAAAAGTCACAGAGGGAAGCCTTTTTGTATGCGTAAAAGGCGGAAGCTTCGACGGTCATAGTGCGGCGGCTGAAATGCTTGAAAAGGGTGCGGCGGCTGTTGTGTGCGAGCGTGACCTCGGCCTTGGCGACAAGCAGATTATAACAAAAAACAGCCGTGAGCTGTACGGAAAACTCTGTGCGGCATGGTTTGGTCATCCCGAAAAGCGTCTTACTATGATAGGCGTAACGGGTACAAACGGCAAGACTACTATAACCAATATAATCAAGCATATCCTTATGGAGAACGGCTATAAAACGGGACTTATCGGCACTATCCGCAACGAGATAGGCGACGAGGTGCTCCACACGGAGAATACAACTCCTATGGCATACGACTTTATGGCTCTCCTTGCAAAAATGGCGGACGCAGGCTGTAAATACGTTGTTATGGAGGTCAGCTCCTTTGCCCTTGTTCAGCACAGAATAGGCACATCTTTCTTTAAAACGGCTGTATTTACAAATCTTACACAGGATCACCTTGACTATCACAAGGATATGGAGGATTACTTTGCCGCAAAGAAAATGCTTTTTGATGTGTGCGATACTGCACTGCTGAACATTGATGACAGCTACGGCAAACGACTCTGCGAAGAAGTGAACTGCAATAAGCTTACATTTTCAGTAAAGGAAAAGGCTGATTTCTACAGCGATAACATCTCTATTAAATCCACGGGAAGCAGTTTTGAAATTGACTGCGGCGGCGAAAAATTTGCTGTAACATCGCGAATCCCCGGTATGTTCAACGTGTCAAATGTCACAGCGGCAATTGCTGTGTGCCGCCTTGAAAATATCCCCATGGAGAATATTTTAAAGGCTGTTGCAGAATATAACGGTGTAAAGGGCAGATGTGAAATCATTCCGACCTATCGTGATTTTACCGTTATATGTGACTACGCCCATACTCCAGACGCTGTGGAAAATATCCTTAAAAGCGTAAAGGAGTACACCGAGGGCAGACTGATATGCTTGTTCGGCTGCGGCGGAAACCGTGACGCTTCAAAGCGTCCGAAAATGGCTGCTGCTGCGGCACAGTATGCCGACAGACTTATTATCACTTCGGATAATCCGAGAAATGAAAATCCCGAGAGCATTATCGACGATATTCTAAAGGGTATAGAAAAAACAGAAATACCATATGATGTGGTAGTTGACCGCAGTGACGCTATATATTATGGCTTGAAAATTGCGGAAAAAGGTGATATAATAGTATTGGCAGGCAAGGGCCATGAAGATTATCAGATTTTTGCAGGTATGGAACATATCCATTTTGACGAGAGAGAAGTTGTTGCCGAGGGGTTGAAGCTTCTCCAGAAATAAGGAGATGTATATAAATGACGTTATGGTTAATAATATTGCTGACCTCCCTGATATCATTCGGAATTGCAGCGATGTCAGGAAAGTGGCTTGTGCCCTTTCTTCATAAGCTGAAATTCGGTCAGCCTATCAAAGTAAAGGACGGCCCCGAATGGCACGCAAAAAAGCAGGGTACTCCCACAATGGGCGGCTTTATGTTTATTATATCAAGCGTACTTGCTACAATGGGCGGTTATATGGCATACCGCATATGGGCAGGAATTGACTCGCTTGATATTGCGGCAAATAACAGATTTTTCCTGCTGCTTGCTGTTGTGATATTCTCCATTTTATTCGGATTTATCGGCTTTATTGACGATTACACAAAGGTAGTCCGTAAAAATAACGACGGTCTTACAGCAATTCAGAAGATACTTTTACAGACTATTTTTTCTGTGGGATTTCTCTTTGCACTGCATATTTTCGGCGGCGGAAGAACTTCCATAAATCTTGGCTTCTGGGAAAGTCCCAACCTTGGTATATTCTACTATATACTTATGTTTGCGGTGATTATCTACCTCACAAATGCAGTAAATCTCACCGACGGCGTTGACGGTCTCTGCGGATCCGTAACATTTACGGCAATGCTTATTTTCACCGTCTGCTGTTCAATTCTTCTTGAAACAGAATTAAGTATCTTTACTATGGCACTTGCAGGCGGCTGTCTTGGATTTCTTATGTGGAATCTCAACCCTGCAAAATGCTTCATGGGTGATACAGGCTCAATGTTCCTTGGTGCGGCTGTAACGGCTGTGGGACTTGCGCTTCACAATCATATCCTCATGCTTCTTGTATCTCTTGTATACATCATAGAGGCTCTGTCTGTAGTTATTCAGGTGGGCTATTTCAAGATAACAAAGAAAAAATACGGCGAGGGCAGAAGAATTTTCAAGATGACTCCCATTCATCACCACTTTGAAATGAGCAAGTGGAGCGAATACAAAATCGTTATCACATTTTCACTTGCAGGTGCTGTTTTCGGCATTCTGGGAATTGCTCTTGTTCTCACGTTCTGATACCAATCCATAATTAGGGGGTAGCACATGTCTGCTGCGACAAAAACAGTTAATAAAAAACGCAGGAAAAGCAAGGTATCCATTTTATTGAAAACTCTTTTCGGCGGCGGAAGAAACGGCGATATGAGCCTTTCCTTTTTCGCCTACGTTATGATACTTCTCGTTGTGGGACTTGTAATGATGTCCTCTGCAAGCTATGCGTGGGCATACAGTGAGTTCGGCGATGGTCTTTACTATGCAAAAAATCAGGCTATGAACGCAGGTGTCGGATTTCTGGCTATGATTTTCTTCATGAAATTCGATTACCACAATTTCAAGCAGCTTAAACTTCCCCTTTTCAAAAAATTCAATATTGCAGGTATATTCTATATCGGCGTTGCAATCCTCCTCATTGCCGTTCTTCTCATTGGTAACACCGAGGGCGGTGAAATGGGTGCGAAGCGTTGGATTGACATTGGTCCGTTTAACTTACAGCCCTCTGAAGTTGCAAAGCTTGCACTTATTGTTTTCTTTGCCTACAGTATGGAAAGGGACGGAGCAAAGATGAATACCTTTAAAACAGGTATTATTAAATATGCTGCGCTTCTTGGTGTGTATGTCCTGCTTATTGCCCTTGAAAGGCATATTTCGGGTATTATACTCATCGGTACAATTGCAATTGCAATGATTCTCTGCGGCGGTGCCAACAGAAAACAGTTCATAGTCCTTGGCGTAATAGCCGTTGCATCAGCGGCAGGTTTCATTTTCTGGCAGTACAATACCCCCGGCAGTTACGTTCAGGCACGAATCAATGCATGGCTTCATCCCTTTGAGGACGTTCTCGGCGATTCATGGCAGACTGCCAATTCTCTTATTGCTATCGGCTCGGGAGGACTTTTCGGCCTTGGACTTGGTAACTCCCGACAGAAATATCTCTACCTCCCCGAAACAAAGAACGATTTCGTTTTCCCTATTGTATGCGAGGAAATCGGCTTTGTCGGAGCACTTGCAATTATTATTGTATTCTTCCTCCTTGTGGTGGAGGGATATTCCATTGCTGTACGCTGTAAGGATCGCTTCGGTATGCTTCTTGCAGTTGGCATTACAACACAAATCGGCATACAGACAGTTCTCAATCTTGCCGTTGTAAGTAATCTGATACCTAATACAGGTATCAGCTTACCATTTTTCAGCTACGGCGGAACGGCACTTATAATGCAGCTTGTGGAAATGGGAATTATGCTTAATATTTCACAGCACAGATATTATCCTGCTGAAAAGAAAGCGGCAGAAACAGATAAGGAGTAAATATGAGAGTATTGATTTCCTGCGGCGGCACGGGCGGACATATTAACCCGGGGCTTGCCATTGCAGATATAATAAAATCAGAATATCCCGATGCGGAATTTCTCTTTGCAGGAACTCCAAACGGTATGGAGTCAAAGCTTGTACCACAGGCAGGCTATAAAATTGAGCCTATCAAGGTGGCAGGTTTTCAGAGAAGTCTTTCCCTTGAAAATATCGGCAGAAATGCGAAGGCTGTTGCATATCTTCTGACTTCTGGTAAGAGAGCAAAGGAGATAATCAAGGGTTTCAAGCCCGATATCGCTATCGGTACAGGCGGATATGCCGCAGGTCCCGTTATACGCAAGGCGGCAAAAATGGGAATCCCTACAGCTATTCATGAACAGAATGCATACCCAGGTGTAACAAACAGACTTCTTTCAAAGGAAGTTGATTACGTTATGCTGACAGTTGAGGAAGCTCTTGAATATATGGATAAGAGCAAATTCCGCTACAGCGTTACAGGACTTCCAGTCCGCAGCAGCATTAACAATAAGCTGACAAAGGCGGAGGCAAGAAAAAAACTTGGCTTTAACGACGACTTCACCATTCTTTCTTTTGGCGGAAGTCTTGGTGCAGGCTGTATAAACGAAACCATGACAGAGGCTATAAAATGGCATCAGAGCAAGGGGCTTGCAATTAATCATATCCACGGCTACGGCGGTATGGGAAAGGATACTTTCCCACAGGCTATGAAAGAGGCAGGTATTCCGCTAAAAAGCAATCGTCTTCGTATTACCGAGTATATTTCAGATATGGACGTATGCCTTGCGGCGGCTGACCTTGTAATATGCCGTTCGGGAGCGTCAACTCTTGCGGAGCTTGAAGCCGCAGGAAAGGCTTCAATACTTATTCCCTCGCCTATTGTTGCAGGAAATCATCAGTATCACAATGCTATGGTTCTTGGAAAAGCAGGTGCTGCGGAGGTTATTGAGCAGAAAGACGCTTCTCCCGAGAGAATTATTTCCGAGATTGAAAAGCTTTACAGCAACAAAGATAAGGTTGAGATTATGTCCGCAAGTGCAGAGGGACTTCATCTCACTGACACAAATCAGCGTATACTCTCTGTTGTCAAGGAACTCCTGAAAAAGTAACCAACCTTGCCCCCACGGCATACTATAAGTGTGAGGTGGTGGTATGCAGAAATTTGTTATCACGGGAGGAAATCGGCTGGGCGGCGAAATTGAACTGCAGGGCTGTAAAAACAGTGCCCTCCCCATTATGGCGGCGACTGTTCTTGCACAGGGGAAATGTACCCTTAATAGCTGCCCGAATCTTACGGATGTCTATTCCGCTGCAAGGATTCTCAACAGTATTGGCTGTAAATGTGCTGTAGCAGGAAATACAGCGGAAATCGACGCTTCACATGTAAGCGGAAATTCTATCCCCGAAAAGCTTATGGGGGAAATGCGTTCTTCAATTATGTTTGTGGGTGCTATTCTTGGCAGAACAGGGCAGTGTACATTCAGTATCCCAGGTGGCTGTGAGCTTGGCCCTCGTCCCATTGATATGCATCTTGCGGCTTTTTCAAAGCTTGGTGCGGAGATTTCAGACAACGGTGGTGAAATAACCTGCCGAATGCCGAAAGGCAGGGGACATGGCGGCAAAATTTCCCTTTCATTTCCCTCGGTGGGAGCGACGGAGAATATTATCCTCTGTTCTGTTCTTGCGGAGGGCGAAACTGTTGTTAATAATGCGGCGAGAGAGCCTGAAATCTGCGATATGTGCCGTTTTTTACGTGCCTGCGGTGCTAAAATAAAAGGCGACGGTGAAAGTCGTATCGTCATTGAGGGTGTGGAGAAGCTTCACGGCTGTGAATACCGTATTATGCCCGATCGTATTGCAGGAGCAACTTATCTTGCCATGACTGCGGCGGCAGGGGGAGCAATGATACTTAAAAATGCCTGTATAGCTGAAATGGAGCCCTTTATCTCCGTTCTGGAGCAGACTGGCTGCTATATATGTACTGCCGACAACAGAATATATCTCCGCAGAGGTGGACGGCTTAAAGCTATCCGTGACAGGATAAGGACTATGCCGCACCCTGGATTTCCTACAGACGCACAGGCTGTACTTATGTCGGCTCTTGCGGCGGCTGACGGAACAAGTGTATTCGAGGAGAATATTTTTGACTGCCGATACAGACATACCGACGCTCTTATTAAAATGGGTGCGGATATTCAGATTATGGGCAAGGCGGCGGTCATACGTGGGGTAAAAAGGCTTCACGGTGCCGATGTGGAGGCTACCGATCTGCGAGGAGGTGCGGCTATGGCAGTTGCGGCTCTCGGTGCGGAGGGAACAACTTCAATCGGCTGTATTTCTCATATCGACAGAGGCTATGAAAAATTTGAGGATAATATAACATCGCTGGGAGGCAGGATAAGCAGGGTATAGTTCCCTGCCCTCCTCCGCAGAGGAGAAAAGATATGAATGATGTAGAAAAAACCAATATAGAAAGGGTAAACAGCGGAAAACGTATGCGTCGGCGAAGACGTATGATGAATGTGTATGTTTTTACGGTTGTGATTATTGTTCTGACGGTGGGAATAACGATGTGTTTCACTTTCCTTTTCAATATTGATAAAATCGTTGTTTCGGGAGAGTCGGAGGACTACACAAGCTTGCAGATAGTTGAAGCTTCCGAAGTCAATGCGGGGGACAACATGCTCCGACTTGACGCTAAAAAGGCCGCACAGAACATTTTGGACAAGTTGACCTACGTGGAAACAGCCGAGGTTGGCAGGGATTTTCCCTCAACGCTGAAAATCACGGTAACACGCTGTATTCCAGGATTTAACATTCGCTACGATGGTGGTGTTCTTCTTGTAAGCCGCAAGGGAAAAATTCTCTCCGACGGTGAAGTTTATACAGATATTGAAAATATTCCTATAATCAGCGGCTACAACCCGTCTGTAAAAACTGTTGGAAAAATGGCTGAATCTGAAAGTTCTGACAAGGACGCTGCTTTCAATCAGCTTATAAAGCGTTTTGAAAATGGCGGAGGACGCAATATTTCGGCTGTTGATATTTCCGATGAATATAATATTGTTGTTACATTTCGCAACGGTGTTGTGTTCAGAATGGGCAACTGGAGCAATATGAATTATAAGCTTGAACTTGCCGAGGAAGTCATGAAAGACGAGTCGATTAAGGACAAAAAAGGCTATATAACGATGATTGGCAAAAATCAGTGTAGTTTCAGAAGTAATGGCGAGCAGGAAATTGTTACAGAAACAACGGCTCCTGTTGCAACAGATGCACTGGGGCAGCCTGTAACTGAAACTACGGTTACTACAATTGTGGCAGCCTATGGTTTTTAGAATTTCTCTCGTGTAGTGAAAACGGACTAAATTGGCGGCGTAATTCGTTGGCGATTTGTGTAAAGTGTAGAAATTTAAAAAAATAGCTGTTAGACTTGCAATAATGAGCAAAATATGATAAAATGATAAGTGTATTTATAGCTTACTTTGGGAATCTTTAAAAACTTTGCTTATGTTTTGGTTTTTAGAGAACCCCTTTTGGAGTTATAGAAATAATTTAGGAGGAGTTTCAAAATGTCAGATTTTAATTACGAGGAAGCAATGGAACCCGATGTTAATATAAAAGTTATAGGTGTCGGAGGCGGCGGCGGTAATGCCGTTAACTGTATGGTAGAGTCAGGTGTAAGCAATATCGAGTATATCGCTGTAAACACCGATGCAAAGGCTCTTAATAAGTCAAAGGCTACTACAAGAATCCCGATCGGTGCAAAGCTCACAAAGGGCAGAGGTGCAGGAAATAAGCCTGAAATCGGTCAGAGAAGTGCCGAGGAGAACAGAGACGAAATCGAAGCACATCTCAAGGGTGCTGATATGATTTTCATTACAGCAGGTATGGGCGGCGGAACAGGTACAGGTGCTGCTCCTGTTGTTGCTAAAATTGCAAAGGAAATGGATATTCTTACTGTTGCTGTTGTTACAAAGCCTTTCCTCTTTGAGAGAGAGCAGAAAATGGCACAGGCTGAAAGAGGTATCACAGAGCTCAGAAAGTATGTTGATTCTCTTATCGTTATTCCTAACGAGAAGCTCCTTGAGGGTAAGCAGCAGCTTACTATGAAGCAGTCTTTCTCCCTTTCAGATGATATTCTCAAGACAGGTGTAAAGAGCATTTCCGACCTTATCGTTGAGGAAGGTTACATAAACCTTGATTTTGCCGATGTTTCCACAATTATGAGAGGCGCAGGCTACGCTCACATGGCTATCGGTCACGGTTCAGGTAAGGATAAGGCAAAGGAAGCTGCAAACGCAGTTATCACAAGCCCCCTCCTCGAAACATCAATTTCCGGTGCAAAGCGACTCCTTATCAATATTGCTATGTCAGAGGATATTCTTTCTTCTGATGTTGACGCAGCTACAAAGATGATTACTGATACAGCTTCAGAAGATGTAGAGTTTATCTTCGGTACTGCATTCAAGGAGGATATGCAGGATGAGATGACTATTACAGTTATCGCAGCAGGATTTGATGATCCCGAGGGCTGTTCAGCTCCAAAGGCTGCTGAGCCTGTGGAAGATGAGGTTATCAAGATTGATAATCCCCTTATTGACGGCCTTGGTATCAATGAGGGCTCTGCAAAGTCCCAGTCTGCTACAGACTATGACCTTGATGATATTCTCAAAATTCTTGGTTCATAATTGACTTAATAACAGGGTATCAGGTTTTATGGCCTGATACCCTTGTGTTTTTTGTTGTGCAATATTGCTAATGTTATAATGTAAAATTTAGTATTTTCAACAATTGAAACCAAATTGAAAATATGATATAATTGAAATAAGGCATATTGTCAATTAATTATATCCGCTTTTTGCGGGGATCGGAGCATAGGCATGGAACAGAATATTTTAAGAGAAACCAAAATGGGTCAGAAAGGCTTTGTAAAAGAAGACGTTCTTATGTATCTTGATGAGCTTAATTCAAGAAACGATGAACTGAAAAGACAGCTTGAAGAAGCAAGCGGCGGACAGCCTGCTGACTCACAGGAAATTATAAAGTACAGAAATCAGATTGATAACTTACAGGAAAAGCTCAACGCTTCAAATAATGCCCTCAGACTCGCTAAAAAAGAGAATGAGGAGCTCCAGCAGCAGATTTCAAAGCTGAAAGCAGGCGGTGCTGCTCCTGCGGCAGGTGGTGCTGCTGTAGACGCACAGACAAAGGCTGCTCTTGAAGCTGCAAAGAAGGAAATCGATTCTCTCCGTGCACAGCTTAAGTCTGCTAATGAGAAGGGTGGAGCACCTGCTGCTGATAACTCTGCTCTTGAAGCTGCTAAAAAGGAAATTGAAAGCCTTAAGGCACAGCTCAAGGCATCAGCTGAAAAGGCTGCTGAACCTGCAAAGGCTGCTCCAGCTGATAACAAGTCCGCAGAAGAACTTGCAAAGGTTAAGGAAGAAGTTACAAAGATTACTGCTGACCTCAAATCAAAGTCTGATGAGCTTGACAGCGTGAAGAAGAGCATTGCTGAAAAGGATAATAAGATTAACGAACTCACAAAGGCTAACGAGGAAGCTAAAAAGGCTGGCGAGGAAGCTGCAAAGAAGGACGAGGAAATTGCTAAACTCAATGCAGAAATTGTGGACCTCAAGGCTAACGCAAATAACCCTGCCGCAATCATGGGCTCACTCTTTGCAGAGGCACAGAGAACAGTTTCACAGCTTAAGTTACAGGCTGAACAGGAAGCTAATCAGACTACAAAGGAAGCTGACGATAAGGCTGCCGCTGTAGTTCGTGAGGCTAATGCTACTGCTGACAAGACAATCAGAGAGGCTAATGCAGCTGCTGAAAAGACAATTGCAGAGGCTAATATGAAGGCTAAAATGACTGTTGAGGATGCTAATACAAAGGCTGGAAAGATCAACGAAATGTCATCAACTGTTCGCTCAATGCTCCTCAACGAGATTGAAAGCGTAAACAGCAAGTTCAATGATATTACAACTTCACTTATGAAGCTTACAGGTCAGGCAACTGACAGAATGGGCGACGCAAAGACAATTATCGAGGAGGCAAGAAAGGCTGTTGCTCCCTCCGACGATAACAGCGTAAAGCTTGCAGAGGCTCCCAAGGCTTCTTTCACAGCAACAAAGGCTCCTACAGCTTCAATGTCAAAGCCTGAAAACAAGCCCGAGGAGAATAATGATCCTTTTTCAAGAGTAGCAGGCGGCTCCTATAACAGCAGAGGAAATTCCAATAATTATAACAATAACAATAACAATAACAATAATAGCTACAACAAGCCCTCTGCACCTGCTAACGATGCTTCAAAGCAGACTCCAAAGAAGCCTGTAAGCAACTTCAACTTTGATATGTCAGATCTTCTTAAGGCTGCTGAAGAAGAAGCTGCAAAGGAAGAACAGTAAAAATGTGACAGTACCCACAGCGGTACTGTGTAAAGTGTCCGACAGCTCTTAATGGGCTGTCGGAAACACTCTTTATTAAACCGAAAACAGCGATTGTTGGGTGGATATCTTGCTTGATTTGAACTTAAAACTGAATGAATTCTGCGGTAAAAACGATGATGAGCTTGCTTTGCTTGCCAAAAGCAGCAGATCAGCGGCAGACGCTCTTGTTCTCCGTTTCTCAAGACTGATTTTTATTAAAGCGGAAATTATTTCATGTAATAGTTCCGACTGCGATGATTTTCGGCAGGAGGGATTAATGGGACTCTTAAGGGCAATATCTTCCTTTAATCCTGAAAAGACTGCTAAATTTTCAACTTATGCCGAGGTTTGTATAGTAAATCGGATGAAAAGTTATGCTGCAAAGATTAAATCAAAGTCAGGCAGTGTAATCAGTATCGACGAGCTTGCGGACAATATGGCTTATACGGAAGAAAATCCCGAAAGCATATATATCAATAAAGAGTTTTTCTCCGAGCTGTGGAATGTTGTGAATAATCAGCTTTCTGACCTTGAATCAAGGGTTTTTGAGAGGGTAATTCACGGAGAATCCTATGCCGAAATAGCTGAAAGCCTTTGTATTTCCACGAAATCTGTTGCCAATGCTATGCATAGAGCGAGGGGGAAAATACGCTGCGGTTTCACTGAAAATATATAATGACCGTGTAGCTTAAAAAGAGCGTTGTTTATCATCAAAGATATTTCAAAGGTGTCGGTGTAAGTCCGGCCGGGGTACAAAAATTAAGCGAGGTATATTAAAATGTACGAAGACAAGACATTAGTCTGCAAGGATTGCGGCAACGAGTTTATTTTCTCTGCAGGCGAGCAGGAGTTTTATGCTGAAAAGGGTCTTACAAATGAGCCTAAAAGATGCAAGAGCTGTCGTGATGCTCTGAAGAACTCCGCAAGAGGTGAGAGAACTTTCTTCACAGGCGTTTGTGCAACTTGCGGCGGTGAGGCAAAGGTTCCTTTTGAGCCCAAGGACGGCAGACCTGTTTACTGCAGCGATTGCTTTGCAAAGCTCAATCAGGACTAATTTGTTGACTTAGTTTACAAATTAAAGGTGGTTTATGTGGCTTTCCCCTGAATCGGGGAAAGCATGCCATTTTATGAATATGGCGGAAAACGGTGGAATATCCGCAATCCGCACCAATTTTGAAAGGATGTAAATTATGGAAATTACAAAAAATACTATCATCGGCGATATTCTTGACGCTGATTTTGAAGTTGCTCCCTATTTCCTTGAAATGGGAATGCACTGCCTTGGCTGCCCTGCTTCAAGAGGCGAAACAATTGAGGAGGCTTGTGCTGTTCATGGCACAAATGCCGATGAATTGGTTGCAAAGCTGAACGAGCATTTTGCTAAAAAGGCTTGAGTAATTGCGGCGTGCTGATTTTTCGGCACGCTTTATTTTTTGAATGGAGATTGATTTATGCTTGATAATAGACTGAAAATGTGTGCTGATATGATAAGCGGCAAGGGTATAGTATGCGACGTTGGAACAGATCATGCACTTCTTGCGGCACATCTGATTACTACAGGCAAATGCGAAAAAGTTATTGCCTCTGATATAAATGAGGGACCTTTGGAATCTGCACGTAAAACTGTTGAAAAGTACGGTATATCGGAAAAAGTTGACCTTGTTCTGTCTGACGGGCTGAAAAACGTCAATGGTGATGGCGTGTCTGATATTGTCATTGCAGGTATGGGCGGCGAAACGATAGCAAAAATTCTTGGCGAGTGCGAATTTGATCTTGGCGGTATTCGTCTTATTTTACAGCCTATGACAAAGGCGGAGGTTTTACGAAAATGGCTTGAGGACTACGGATATAAAATCCTTTCGGAAAATGGCGTTGCAGAGGGCGAAAAACTGTATTCGGTTATAACAGCCACAGCTATGCCTGGCTGTGAATCTCTGACTGAATTTGAAGCACTTCGTGGATTATTTAGTGATGATGATGAAATCGGCAGAAAAATCCGTCAGAAAGAGTCGGAAAGACTGTTGAAAGTCAGTGATTCTCTGAAAAAAGCTGGCAAGTTGAATGAGGCTGTTCATTATGCGGCTATGGCGAGCCGTATGGTTGAGGGAAGTAAATCTGTTCGCATAAGCGACGTATACTCTTTTCTTGACGAGAAATATCCCTTTTCTTTGCAGGAAAGCTGGGATAATTCGGGATATATTGTTGAATCAGACGGCGATAGCTGTTCAAAAATTGTACTTACTCTTGATATAACAAATGATGTTGTTGATGAATCAGTTTACAAAAAGGCTGACCTTATTATCTCTCATCATCCCGTAATTTTTAATCCGCTGAAGAAAATACAAGTGGATACTCCTGTTTATAATTTGGTTAGAAACGGTATTGGTGCAATTTGTATGCACACTAATCTTGACATTGCAGAGGGCGGAACAAATACGGTAATCGTGAAAAAAATTGCTGAAAAGCTCAATATATTGCCGAATATTGAGCCTTTGGAGGAAAGCGGATTAGGCTGTATCATAGAACTTGAAAAAGTAACTGACTGCGTTGATTTAGCTGAAATCCTAAAAGAGATATTTAATATTGAGCGAATAAAAATGAGTTATTATGGTGAATTTATCTTATCAAAAATTGCGATATGTTCAGGATCCGGCGGCTCAATGTGGAAGCTTGCAAAAGCAAGGGGCTGCAGTGCTCTTATTACAGGTGATGTAAAGCACGATGTCTGGATTGACGCAAATAACAGCAAATTTACCATTATCGACTGCGGTCATTTCCACACAGAAAACATTGTATTATGGGAGCTACGACGCGTTTTGGAGGAAAAGTTCCCTATGCTTGATATAGAAATTGCAGAATCTACAACAGATCCTTGTGAATATTATTGAGGTGAATAATGAGTATTTTTATATGTCCCGTATGCGGCGAAAAGCTTGAAATATCGGGAAAATCATATATCTGCCCTAATCGTCATACTTTTGATATGGCGAAAAGCGGCTATGTAAATCTGCTTCCTACTAATAATAGCGGCAGTGTTCACGGGGATAATAAGCTTATGTTGAGGGCAAGACGTGAATTTCTTGAAAAAGGCTATTATAAACCGCTTTGTGATGCTATATGCAGAGTTATTGCTAAATATTGCGGTAATGGCTCTATTATACTCGACGCTGGCTGCGGAGAGGGTTATTATACGACAGCAGTCAAGGCAATATCTGACCAGTCAGATATTGCGGTAGATATGTACGGTATTGATATATCCAAAGATGCAGTAGATATGGCGGCAAAACGGAAATCGGGAGTGAATTTTGCAGCGGCAAGTGTGTTTCACATCCCTGTAATGACGGAAAGTTGCGATATTCTGCTGACTATGTTTGCACCATATTGCGGCGAGGAGTACCGTAGAGTGCTGAAAAGTGACGGAATTATGATTATGGCAATTCCCTCGGAAAATCATCTGTGGGAGCTGAAAAGTAAAATATACGACACACCATACAAAAATGAGGTCAAGGATTATCAGCTTGACGGATTTGAGTTTCTGGGTGCGGAAAAGATAGGTTACGCTATGGAGATTCCCGAAAAATCGGACATTTTAAGCCTTTTTTCAATGACTCCTTATTACTACAAAACTGGAAAAATCGAACAACAGCGGCTTAATGAATTGGAATTTCTTGAAACACAGGCTGAATTTGAAATTCTGACCTATAAAAAAACAGAAAAGGATTGATTTTATGGCTCTGGACGGAGCATTTCTCTATGTAGTAAAAAATGAACTTATGCAACTGATTGGCGGACGAGTTGAAAAGGTTTTTCAGCCCTCCCGTGAAGAAATCGTAATATTCATACGTACCCGACAGGGTAGCAAAAAGCTCTATATATCGGCAAATGCAGGCAGTGCAAGGGTGCATATTACGGAAAAACAGCCTGATAATCCGCAGACTCCGCCCATGTTTTGTATGCTTTTGCGTAAAAAATTGGGTAGCGGAAAGTTGATTTCAATTCGTCAGGACGGGCTGGAGCGAATACTTTTTCTCGATTTTGAATGCGTCAACGAGTTGGGCGATATTGTGACAGTTACCCTCGCCTGTGAAATTATGGGACGCTGTTCAAACCTTATAATCATTGGCGAAAATGGTAAAATAATCGACAGTATTAAGCGAGTTGACGAGGAAATGTCCCGTGAGCGAATGGTACTGCCTGGTATGCAGTATACGCTTCCTCCTCGTGACGACAGAATGAACTTCCTCGATGTACAGCCCGAGGAGATTGTTGAACGGTTAAAAGCCGCAAATCCTGCGGAGCTTTCAAAGGTACTGATACGCATTTTTGAAGGAATATCGCCAATTCTTGCACGTGAATGGGCATTTTTTGCAGGCAGGGGTGTATACCTCCAAAATAATACAATTGAGGGTGATTTCCTCGACAGATTACTGTATATTGTCAAGAAAACAAAGCAGCAGCTTACCTCGGGGGAGTGTTGTTATTCTGTTGCAAGTACGAAAGAGGGAATGCTGAGAGATTTTTCTTTTATCAGACTTAATCAATTCGGCAACCTTATGCTAACAAAAGAATTATCGTCTGCCTCTGAATTACTTGACTATTTTTATTACGAAAGAGATAGAGCAGTACGCACAAAACAGCGTGCCAACGACCTTTTCAAGCTTCTTGTCAACCTGACAGAGCGTACCTCAAGGCGAATTATAGCCCAACGTGAGGAGCTTTCAGCCTGTGCGGAAAAAGAGCATTTCAAGCTTTGCGGAGATATAATTTCTGCGAATATGTACGCTATTCAAAAAGGCGATAAATCGCTGACTGCTGAAAATTTTTATGCGGAGGGATGCCCGAAAATCACAATTGAACTTGATTCAAGAAAGTCACCGTCCCAGAATGCACAACATTACTACAATGAGTATAAAAAATGTGTAACTGCGGAGGGTATGCTGACTGTTCAGATTGAAAAAGGCGAGGAAGAATTGCAGTATCTCGAAAGCGTTTTTGACGCTCTCACACGTGCTGATTCTGAAAATGATATTATACAGCTCCGCCTTGAACTGCGTGAGCAGGGATATATAAAATCCACAGGAAATAAGGCAAAACCGCCGAAGGCTCTGCCGCCGCTGGAGTATAAATCAAGTGACGGATACACGATTTTAGTGGGCAGAAATAATCATCAGAACGACCAGCTTACTATGAAATTTGCCGAAAAATCGGACATATGGCTGCACACGCAGACTATTACAGGCTCCCATGTCATCATTGTGACAGACGGCGAAACACCCCCTGACAAGACAATCGAGGAGGCGGCGATTATTGCCGCATACAACAGCAAGGGCAGGGGCTCAAATCTTGTGCCTGTTGACTACTGCCTTGCAAAATTTGTTAAGAAACCTTCGGGATCCAAGCCTGGAAAGGTGATTTTCACCAATTACAAGACGGCTTTTGTAACTCCCGATGAAGAATTAGTGAATAAACTGAAAGTATAATATTATGAAGCTTAATGAAGATTTTTTTAGTCGTGACGCTCTTGAAGTTGCCCCTGAACTTGTGGGGAAGATAATCGCCCGAAGGCTTGATGACGGCACGATTCTCCGTGAGCGAATTGCCGAAACCGAGGTATATCGCGGCGAGGAGGACCTTGGCTGCCACGCTTCAAAGGGCAGAACAAAGCGGACAGAGCTGCTTTACGGTGAAAGTGGCATTATTTACGTTTACCTTTGCTATGGTATGCACTGGCTGATGAACGTCATAACAGGAGAGCGTGAACAGCCGCAAGGCGTACTTTTTCGCTGTGGTACGCTGAAAAACGGCCCTGCCAAGCTGACGAAATACCTGCAGATTGACGGAAGTTTCAACGGCGAAAAAATTTGTGGAAATGACCGTGTATGGATTGAGGATGACGGCTGCAGACCGAAAATTACGACTGCTGCGAGAGTTGGGATTGACTATGCAGGGGAGTATTGGAAGAATGTAAAATGGCGATATATTGCGGAAAAGGAGTGATTGAGTGAATATTCGTTCTGTTGGTTGGAATTGCGTTTATGACAGCGATTACACTTTTTTTCAGCAGAGTGAAAAGGGTGGATTTCTTTTGCTCCTTGCCCGTTCAGAGGTGAGTATCGGTGGGGATATTTTCCCTGCAAATACACTTGTAATTTTCGACGGATGTGAGGATATTGTCTATTCAGCCGTTGGTGAGTGTCTTGTCTGCGACTGGATTTATTTTGATGCGGCGGGTGACTCTGATATAACAGATATTGCCGATATTCCGTATAATATGCCGTTAGTATACACTGATTGGGAGTTTATAAGCCAACTTATACGGAACATAACCACTGAATTTTACTCAACCAATAGTCGCAGAAATAAAATAATTGATCTTATGTTGAAAACGCTTATTATAAGATGTTCCGAAAATGGTTACAACCGTGAAATCATTCAGTCTGCTGCCGAGCCTCATTATAGTTCGCTTATTGCACTTCGTGAGAGGATTTACCGCAATCCGCAGATGAAATGGAATGTGGATTCAATGGCGGCGGTTGTGAATATGTCACGCTCGTATTTTCAGCACGTTTACCGTGAGATTTTCGGGGTTTCCTGTATGACCGATGTAATAAATGGCAAAATCGAAAAGGCAAAGGAAATCCTCAACGAAACAAGCTGTACTGTGTCGCAGGTTGCGGCTATGTGCGGCTATGACAACGAGGAGCATTTTATGCGTCAGTTCAAGAAAATCGTGGGGGTAACTCCTACGGGTTACAGAAAAAATAAGTGAGGAGCAGTTATGATAAGAAATTTTACAAAAGAGGATGCACAGCAGGTTTCCGAGCTTGTTGCACTTACTCTGCGGACTTCAAATATAAAGGATTATTCGGTTGAGCGTATTGAAAATGATATTCTGATTTTCAATGCCCAATATCTCGTTAATCGTATGAGCTGGACTAACGGCTATGTTTATTGCGACGGTGAAAAAATAGTAGGCTGCGGATTTATCGGCTCTTACTGGGATAAAAAGGACGAAGCCTGTCTTTTCACGTTTTTCGTTCATCCCGATTATCAGGGGAAAGGCATAGGCAGAGCCCTTATAAATGCGGTTGAAAATGACGAGTATTTCCTCCGTTCAAAGCGTATTGAGATTCCTGCTTCAATTACCGCCTGTCAGTTCTACCGCAAATTGGGCTATGACTACAAAAACGGAGTTACCGAGCCAGATGATGAGGGATTGATTAGGTTGGAGAAGTTTAGGGAAATATAAATCTCCGAAAATTTTCCCTTAATGTAAAAAATTGCTCTACCAACTAACTCTTGAAGAATTATATGAAGCTTGGGGGAGCAAATGAATTAATTTTGGGAGCAATAAAAGTAGGCAGAGAAAATTAAAAAGAGCAGCTGATAAAAATGCAGGAATATCTGCATTTTTATCAGCTGCTCTGTGTCTGCTCTGAAATTAATCTTCGCTTACAACCGACCGAGATAAATTAACTTTAAGTGTATTTATATTTTCTTCGATTGCCTTTATAATTCTGATAAAAAATTCATCATTCTGACCTGTGGGATCATCCAGTCCCCAGTTATCGTCAAATTCTCTGCCGATATACGGACAGCCTACGTCGCACCCCATTGAAATTGCAATATCTGGAGTTGGGATTTTATCAAAGGTTTTGCTATGCTGTGTAAGCTCCATATCAATTCCATACAGCTTTTTCATCAACCTTACAGCGTCCTGATTGATTTGCGGTTTTACTTCCGTACCAGCGGAATAACTTTCAAAAACACCACTTGCAAGGTGTTTGCCAAGTGCTTCTGCAATTTGACTACGACAGGAATTATGCACACATATAAAAGCAATTTTTTTCATTTTATTCACCTACCTTATTCAACAGCTTAATTATATCATTAGATTTTAATACATTACCCATAGCTACAACCTTTTCGTTGACAACAAGGGCAGGCATTTTCATAACGCCGTATTCCATTATTTTCTGCATATCGGTGATATATTCCACCTCTGCACAAATCTTCATTTCGGCAGCTGCCTTTTTCGTATTTTCGTAGAGCTTCTTACATGAAGCACAGCCACCGCCTAATATTTTAATGTTCATTTAAATACCTCCGTGTTATAAAATAATTGGTTGAATGAGATTGAAAAAATATCCAACAAGGATAATTCCGACAGTACATATCGTGATAAAAATTGCAAGAAGCTTCGGCTTGACAGCCTTTTTCAGCATAATTATCGACGGCAGTGAAAGAGTCGTGACACTCATCATAAAAGAGAGAACAACGCCAAGCAACGCTCCCTTTGCAAGCAGAGCTTCTGCAATGGGAATTGTACCGAAAATATCCGCATACATAGGTATGCCGCAAATTGCTGCAAGAATTACACCAAATGGATTGTTATCGCCAAGAGCCTTAATAATAAATTCTTCTGGAATATAGTTGTGGATAATTGCACCTATGCCAACACCCACAAGCACATAAGGGAATACTTTTTTTGCAGTTTCCCACATCTGTTTAAAAGCATATTTTACACGGTCTTTGAAATTCAGTTGCTCCTGCGGTGTGTCGATTGCTTTTCCGTTTCGGATAAATTCCTCCACCTGATTTTCAAGGTGCATTTTTTCAATCAAAGTACCGCCAACTACTGCAATCACAAGTCCAAGCAATACATATACAACCGCAACCTTCCAACCGAAAATGCTCATTAGCAGAATAAGAGAGCCGAGGTCAACCATAGGCGAGGAAATCAGAAAAGAGAATGTTACACCAAGGGGCAGACCTGCACTTGTAAAGCCCATAAACAGTGGTATTGACGAACAGGAACAGAACGGTGTTACTGTTCCAAGCAGTGCGGCGATGATATTTGCACCTATACCGTGAAATCTGCCAAGGATTTTCTTTGTTCTTTCGGGAGGAAAGTAGCTCTGAATATACGAGATAACGAAAATCAGTATGCCTAGCAATACCATAATTTTAATAATATCGTAAATGAAGAAGTGTAAGCTCCCTCCGACTTTTTTACTTGTGTCAAGCCCAAGCGTGTTCAGAATTGTGCCGATTAGCCGATTAAGCCAAGCCATACCGAGAATTTCGTCTTGAAAAAACTCCCAGCCTGTTTTGATTATTTCCATAGGTTAGCTCCTTTCTATTCTATATTCAAATATTGAAATATATCAATATCAAGTGCTTTTCAGAAGCCGTGCATTCACACGGCTATTTTTATTCGTAATCTGCAAATATGCTTTCAAGCACCTCTACTGCACTTTTAATCATTTCAGGACATATGCTTCCGAACAGATTTTTTTCTTTTATACAAGCCATATCGTCAGCATTTGTAAGGTCATATCCCAGCAAATCACGGCAGACAATCGAGCCGTTAAGCTCCTTGAAACGCTTTGTATATTCAACTGCAATTGCGTATGCACGGGATTTCTGCTCGGAATTATCCGATTCGTAATGTCCATATTTAAGTCCAAGAACCATTAACGCCCCTGATACAGCACCGCACATCTCACCGTTTCTTGCACCGCCGCCGAACTGTGTTCCAAGCATTAACGCAAGTTTTTCGTCAAGTTCGAAATCGGGTGCAAATGCTGTCAGTACAGCCTGTGAGCAATTGAAGCCGCGTGCAAACAGTTCTAAAGCCTTTTCGGATTTTGTCATAATTATTCTCCTTTCTCTTTCAGAAAATCAAGATATTCCTGTGCTTTTTCCAAGCCTTCTTTTGAGATAGAATAGTGCATCCACTTACCCTCTTTACGACCATTGACAATTCCGCTGTCAAGGAGCGTTTTCATGTGGTGGGAGAGGGTTGGCTGTGTGATGTTCATAGCTTCAAGCAGCTTGCAGGCACATTTTTCACCGTCAATTAAAAGCTGTAAAATCTTAATGCGGTTTTCATCACAGAACGCCTTGAAAATTACAGCAACCTTTTTTTCATTAAGTTCCATTGGCTCACCTCAGATTGATATGTTTCTATATGTTATTATACATCATAGATAGAGATTTGTCAATATGTTTTTTAAATTTTCTTTGAAAATTTTTTAGAGGTGCCCTTAAGTGGTTCTCTAAAAGCAAACAGACCTGAACGGATAATGCTGTTCAGGTCTGTTTTTCTAGTATTACCAACTCTGCTCGCTGACAAGAATTTCAGCACGATTCTGAATAATTTCAGCGGCTTCTTCTGCTGTGCGGCCGTCGGCAAAGAATACTTCGGCTTCTTCAAAAATAATGTTATGAAGTGAAAGGTTTTCAGAGGGGAGAAGTGCAGTTGAATTTCGTATATACGATTCAATATATTCTCTTTCCTGCTGATTGAGTGGATATACTTTCAGTCCGTCGTCCTCGTAATATTCTTCACCTGAATGTGCAAAAACGTCTGATAATTTCATCCAGCTGTCAAGCGTTGCTTCAAATTCTTTTTCGGTGACAGGGATATAGCTATTATCTCCTTTTATATATTCCTTTATAAATTCCCAAGCCGCTTCTTTCTGTTCACAATTTGCGGCAACAGCGATATGATTATAGGTTGTAATTTTACTTCCCTGATCGGTATCGGAGGGATAGCCGACAAGGGTTACATCTTCGCCAAACATTGCTTTAACATAGGAATATCCGCCGCCTATACTGTGACTTGAAAGTATTATTGGATAAATGAGGTTTTCATCTTTCTGATAGCTGTGGAACTGGTCTGTATAGAACTGACTTAACAGCTCCGATTGTTCGGGACTGTCATAATTCTTTGCAGGCTGATTAAGTTCAGTAGGAAATCTCTTGCAGAATTTAAGAAGCTCTACAAATTCGGGAGAATTAAAACTGCACGTGCCGTTTTTCTCGTCTGCAAAATCTGTTCCGTCCAGAAGCAGGCTCAACATTCTGTCACGTTCAACCCATTTGTAAACGTCCTTTTCAGCGTTGTCATATACGGAAATCATATCCTGTACTGTCCAGTTTTCCTTATTATGGAATTTTGATTTTACCATAAGGGTACTTATGCTGAATGATGAGGGCAGGCAATAAAGTGCACCGTTTTCTGATTCAAGGGTTTCAATGATATTGGGCACGAATGTCGACTTGTTCATTTCACTGTCATTTGCCATAAGGGTATAAAGGTCAACAAAAGCCCCTTTATCGCAGAGATTACTTATAGATTCGTAATCAGGGGTAATTACAATATCAGGAGCATCATCGGTAAGCAGTTTCATCGTAAAATCTCTGTTAGCTTCTTCAAAATTTTCCTGATAGTTTTCGTCATCATAATCCAGGTTATAAGCAGGATTTTTTAAAACGTCAATACGATAATCATTGTTGTTTCGATTAAAGTTATTCACTATATTAGTGATATTATAATCGTCCCACCCAAGATTCATAAGCTCCAGAACAGTTTTTTCTTTCAGTTCTGATTGTCGCTTTCTTGTAAGGCGGCTTAATTCTACTCCCGATTCGCCCCAGCCGTACATTACAAAACAATTTTCGCCTACAACCTGTATCATATCCGGATATATATCAGAAGCTGCCCAGTCAATAAGTTCTTCTGTTTCACCGTTATATTTATAGCCTGTCAGATAATCTGATGTCTGTATGCAGAAACGATAATCGCCATAACCATTTACAGGAGTACCACTATCCGATTTATAAGCTATGTACTGACTATTATACAGTTCCTCTCCGCAGGTACCCGTCTGCAAGTCAAACTCATTTATCTTTGCTATATATTCTACTTCTATTGAATTGTGTGACGGAACAGCGGAAAACAGCATAATTTCTCCGTTAGAATCTTTAATAAATCGGAGTGCACACGTATCGTATTCAGAAATTCCCTCCTGAACGTAGATTTCTTTCAGACTTCCGTCGTTTTTATTGATGTGGAGAATATATCCCGTATTAAGCGTAAGATACACCTCACCATTACTTACACTGAACTGATCGTATACATATTGATTTTCAGGACAATATTCCGTTAACCCCTCAATATTTACAGCACTGATAAGCGTGCCGTCTGTTGAGTAGGTACACAGCATATATCTTGTTTCAACATCTGAATTGAAAGTATCCCAGTCGAAATTTTCTTTGTCGTCGCTGTAAATGTAGGGCTTCATTCCGCTGTGCCATTCCATAAAGGCAAGTGAATAGATTATGCCGTTTTCATAGGTGTAATATCCACTGGTATAGTAAAAATCATCCTGTGGTGCAGGTAAATTGAGTTTATTATCTGATTTGAGTTCAAAGTCAGAAGTAAACTCTCTGAATGATATATCAAGATTTTCTTCGGGAATTGTAACTGCACCATATCCGCCGTCTGTTATAAATAATTCAGTTATTCCTGCTCCTTCGATTCCTAAATCGATTTCCTCAACTCTGACCTGCGTTGTCAGTGAATCCTCACCGACAGGCAGAGTTGTATCCACCTGCTGTATATTTTCCGTTTCAGGGGAAACGGTTTCGACTTTTTTTGTTCCTGTACAACCGCTTAATGTAAAGCAAGCCGCTGTAAGAAGTAATAACATTTTCTTGAATTGCATAATTTAATCCTCCGTCAGTTTCAAAAAGAGTGCTTTTTCAGAATATCCGCTTATAAGGACATCAGGGGCGATTTCAAGGGGGTATTTAAGCGTAAGTGTACAGCTTTCTCCGTCGTTAAGGGTAAAAGCATAGTCATAATCTTCACCCGTATCTGAAATTTCGCAGGGGTAAACAGTGCTTTCTATGCCGTTTTCAGATGTATATGCCGCCATAAAATTATCTGCGAAAAATGTCTTTGTACCGTTGAGTGAAACGGCATTTTCACTTGTTACTTCAATGGTAATCTGGTATAAACCGCTTTCTGTAAATTCAGCTTTTACTAAATCTGCTTTTAAAGCTCCAGAAGATACCATATTGTGAATATAATTATTTTCGTATACTTCAATTAACGGTATATTCGATAATTCCTGCTGCTTTTCTTCTTCCTGTACAGGCATATTCATATTGAATAATCCTGCCGCTATGCCGCCGAAAACAAGAACATAAGCCGCTGCCGTTGCTGCCTTTGAAATCCAGCTGAATTTTGTGCTTTTTACGGTTACTTTTTCCGTAAAATACTCATATTCGCCTGAATCCTGCTCCGATAAAATTCTACGCACCTTTTTCCGTAATCTTCTGTTGTCTTTTTCTGAAATTCCGTGATATTCCTCGCTTAACTGCACGGCAGCTTCCTCGTCAACAGACTGCAGCAGTTTTATAATATCTTTGTTTTTCATAATTTTACCTCCACTGCTCCATTTCCTTGCGAAGTTTTTTCAAAGCCCTGCCGCATCTTACTTGTGCCGCGTGCGGCTTTAAACCTGTCATTTCCGCTATCTCACGCATTGACCTGCCAAAATAGTATTTTTGTACAATGATTGTAGCGTCAGGTTCATCAAGCTCCTTGATTTTTTGCAGTAAATACTGTTGTTTTGCCTTTTCCTCTTGTGTATCCTGTAAATTTTCGGACGGAGGTTCGGCTGTGAGTTCAAGGGATACGGTATTTTTCAGAGTTTTCTGCAAGGACATTCTGTAGTTTAACGCACGATTTTGTGCCGCCTTTCCTATGTATGATTTCAGTGAGTCGCCGCGGATGTTATCAAATCGGCGGACTATCTCTGCAAACGTTTCTGCAAAGCAGTCCTCCACATCCTCGCGATTGCCGCAATCACGAAGAATACGGAAGATAATGGCGTAAATATACTGCGAATACTGTTTGTACAGGGCATCTGTGCCTTTGTTCACATCACTGCTCATAAGTGACCGCAGTTCGTTATCCGTCATTTCGTTCCTCCTCTCCAAAGCCCATGGTGCTTCATTATAGTAGACAGTGTAATTTTTGAAAAGTCACATAGTTATAGAATATTTTATCACAGATTTTAAAATTATACAAGAGTATGGTAAGAACTTCTCTTTCAACTGTAAGGCGAGCGGAACACACATATGCCGTGCATAGCTGCTTTTCCTCAAAAGGGGTTTTTAGAGATGCCCTAAAAGAAAAATAAAAAGGGCTGCAAAAACGCAGCCGAAATGAGATATTTTTGAAAAAAGTGTATAATGAACGGACTGTCAGAAGCAAACAAAAAATTACTTACGACAAAGCAGCAATTATTTTTATAAATATATTAACCCAGGGACTGCCGCACTCATCATACAAGATCTGTGCGGGATTGCCTTTAGTATTATTTCTGCTTTCCGCCTTTTGTTCTGTACTGTAAGGGCGACATACAGCTGTATTTTTTGAATGAGCGTGAAAAATGCTCTGATGAGTTATAACCGCAGAGTTCGGCAATCTCGTTTACCGTTTTATCGGATTTTGAAAGGAGCGTCTGTGCATATTCCATACGGCTTGAAAACACATCTTTCATATATGATGTACCAAATAATTCATTATATATCTTATTTAAGTATCCTACGGATAAATTAAGTTCCTTGGCAATCTGCGGAGCTGATCTTTCAACCCCGGGGTTTTCATAAATCTCCCTGCGGAGCTGTCTTAATTCAGCTTCGTAGGGAATTTTCTTTTCTGAACGGCTTTTCTTGCCTACACCGCCTATATACAAAAGCATAGCCATAAGGAGGTTGTGCTGAATTCGCTTTTTATCCAGGTTTTCATTGTCAAACATCTGACAGGCTGATTTTATAAGCAGTTCAAGAGTATCATCCTCATTCAGATAAACGGGTATATTAAACGGTATTTCAAGCTCATCCATTTCCTGTCTTTCTTCACGGGAAAGCTGAAAACGAATCCAGTCGTCCATATACTCCTCACCGTTTGCGTAAAGACAGTGAGATACTGATGTATCTATAATAATTGCTGTATTAGGCAATATATTGTAACTTATACCTGCAATAGATATTTTTGCACTTGATTGAATAAGCAGAAGCTGCATACCATTGTAGCCGTCTTTTCGTTCTATGCGGAAATCCGCATCGTGTTTCCAGTGATAACCTGCAAGTGAAATATACATACAAACGCCTCCTCAGTAATATTTAATTATTCCTTACTTTAATTATAACTTAATTTTCTATATTTGTCAATAAAAATATAATGAAATTTATCATAAAAAGATGAAAAAACATCATTGCAATTTGCATGTGCAGAATGTATAATATAGACAGAAAATATGAAGAAACCGTTAAGGAATTATATCAATCAACATTTATCAAAAATACATAAAGGGACATTAAATACATATATATAGGTTGCTTTATGTATTTTTGGTAGAAAAATTATTTTGGGAGGTCATTTAAATGAAAAACACATTTAAGCGTACAGCCGCTGCGGCACTGTCAGTACTGACAGCTGCAACAAGTCTTATTGTTCCTGTCGCATCACAGTCACTGACTGCTGTTGCAAAGTATGGTACAGGCAAAAACATTATGGAAAACCTTAACAGAGGTATTTCCGCTATCAACACAGGAAATGGTATGCTCGTAAGCTGGAGATTCCTTGCTAACGACGCTGACGATGCAGAGTTCAAGCTCTACCGTGGAAATGAGCTTATTTACACAAGTAAGTCAGGACAGGCTACCTGCTACCTTGATAAGGGCGGCAGCAGCAGTGCAAAATACAGAGTTGACTATCTTTCCGGCGGAAAGGTTATAAGTTCTGAAAATTGCAGTCTTACCTCAAACAAGGACTATTTCGATATTCCTCTCAACATTCCTAATGGTTCAGGCTGTACATACAGTGCTAACGACTGTTCCGTTGGTGACGTTGACGGTGACGGTACATATGAAATCTTCGTTAAGTGGGATCCTTCGAATCAGAAGGACAACTCACAGGAAGGTGATACAGGAAACGTTTATATCGACTGCTATACACTTTCCGGAAAACAGCTCTGGAGAGTTGACCTCGGAAGAAATATCCGTGCAGGTGCACACTATACACAGTTCCTCGTTGCAGATTTCGACTGTGACGGTAAGGCTGAAATGACTTGTAAGACAGCCGACGGAACAAAGGACGGTACAGGAAAGGTAATCGGCGACGGCAGTAAGAACTACCGAAACAGCAAGGGTTATATCCTTGACGGTCCCGAGTATTATACACTCTTTGAGGGTGCTACAGGTAAGGCACTTGATACAGTTGAGTACGCTTTCCCAAGAGGCAAGGTAAGCGACTGGGGCGATAACTACGGTAACCGTGTTGACCGTTTCAATGGTGCTGTTGTTTATCTCGACGGTCAGAAGCCCTCTGCTGTTTCAAACAGAGGTTATTATACACGTATGACAGTCGTTGCTTACGATGTTGTTAACAAGAAGCTCGTTGAGCGTTGGAAGTATGATTCAGGAAACGACGCTAAAAAGGGCTACCACAACGGTAATCACAACTGTATGCCTGCCGATGTTGACGGTGACGGCAAGCAGGAGCTCGTACTCGGTTCAACATGTATCGATGATAACGGTAAGCTTCTCTGGTGTAATGGACAGGGACACGGTGACGCTATGCACCTCGGTGATTTCCTCCCCAACAGAGACGGTCTCGAGCTCTGGATGTGTCATGAAGAAAAGCCCTGGGGCGTATCTCTCATAGACGCTAAAACAGGTAAGAATATCTTCCACAAAAATCACACAAAGGATACAGGCCGTGCTTGCTGCGGTAATATCTACTCCAAGAATCCCGGTGCTGAATTCTGGGGTGCTACAGGAAACGATATCTTTGACGGTTCAGGTAAAACAATTTCTACAACCAAGCCTGCTCAGAACTTTATGATTTACTGGGACGGCGACCTTGAGCGTGAAATCCTCGACGGCACAAAGATTGACGACTTTACAGATGCAGGCAAGCTTAACAGACTTCTTACAGCTGACGGCTGTGCTGCAAATAACGGCTCAAAGAATAACCCCGGTCTTGCTGCTGATATCATGGGCGACTGGCGTGAGGAACTTGTTTTAAGAACGTCTGACAGCAAGTATCTCCGAATTTACAATACAAAATACACCACAAACACTCGTCTTACAACTCTTATGCACGATCCTCAGTATCGTGGTCAGGTAGCCGGCGAGCAGAACTGCTATAATCAGCCTGCACATCCCAGCTTCTACCTCGGTTCAGATGAGGAGCTTCCCGAAAGACCTGCTGTAACAATCAACGGATCAACAACTCCTCCATCACAGAATCCCACAAATCCTCCTGCTACAGAACCTGCAACACAGCCTACAACACAGCCTCCTACAAATCCTCCTGTTCAGGGTAAATACATTACAAATATGAGTGTTAAGGATAACGATAATGCTGCTGACTGGAAAATAACAACAGCTTCACAGGGCGGACTTGTATTCGGCGACAGAGATTACACATACACAAAATTCCCTGCACAGCTTAACGGTGCAGAATCACTCCTTACAGCTTGCGATTCAAAGAATGCAACAGGCGATCTTGCTGAATTTACAGCAGGTGCAAAGACAGATGTCTACATCTTCCTTGATACAAGAGTTGAAACTGAAAACAATGTTCCCTCATGGCTTGGAAGCTGGACAAAGACTGATATGACAGCTGAAACAAGCAATGACGTAGTATTCTCCGTATACAAGAAAACTATCAATCAGGGCGAAAGAGTAGTTCTTGGCAACAATAACATGACTGGCAATGTAGTAAACTACACAGTATTTGCAGCAGCTGCAAATGAGCAGCCTGCAACACAGCCCACAACACAGCCCACACAGCCTGCAACTCAACCTACAACACAGGCACCGCAGACAAATGTTGTTTACGGTGACGCAAACTGTGACGGCCAGGTAAGTATTGCAGACGTAGCTTCAATTCTCCAGTTCATTGGCAACCCTGATAAATATGCTCTTTCTGAACAGGGCAGAATTAATGCGGATGTATATAATAACGGCGACGGTATAACTACATCTGACGCTATAACAATTCAGAAAGTTGATGCAGGTATTTATTCACCTAATCAGCTTCCTGTAAAGGAATAACTATAGCTTCCCTCTATTCAGGGCGTGTTGATACTGAAATCAACACGCCCTGGTTGTTTATGTGAGTCTCTGAAACGTCTGCAAAAAAAGTAAATTATATTGACTTTATTTAAAGAATGTCTTGACATTTCAGTGAAAAAACGATATAATATAAGAGTTGTAAATACATCGCTCTTACTGTGATTTACAATAATGAAATGACTATACCTATAGTCTGAAAGGGAGTATGATATTTGATATTTCAATTGGGTGATACGATTTGTGCGGACGGTGAGCTTTATCAGGTAGTTGGCAGAATTACGTACAAAAATGTAAGTGACGGCTGTAAGTGGGACGAATACCGCCTTATTGCTGAAAAAGACCGAAGTGAACGCTGGCTTTCCGTTGACGATGTCTACAAGGAATATTCAATCTGGGAAGTATGCAGAAAAAACGATTTTACGGGCTATCACTGGAGCGACCATGGAACAGAGGTTGTTGTTTTCTGTGACGGCGACGTAGATGTTGAACGTGGTGACCGTGCAGAATTTACAGAGTATGAGGACGATACAGAGGAATTGATAATCTCCACTGAAATATGGAGTGATGGTACGGAATACTCAAAGGGTTATTATCTTGATGATTTTGAGTTTTGGCACGTGCGAAGCAATCCGACTGCACGTTTTTCTTCTGTGAACAGCGGTTATAGCGGTAATGGAAATTACAGTACAAAAAAATCAAACAATTTATGGGTGTTAATTATCCCTATTCTGTTTTTTGCGTTGCCTCTTTTATCGACACTTCTTGAATGTGTTGATTTTACTACAACAATTTCAAAGTATCTGAAAAAGAATGACAGCTATACATATGTGACTTCAATTACAGGAAATGAAAAGCAAAAGGCTGATGTATACGAAGCACCCGCCGGCTATTCAATTGGTACAACGGCAAGGGATATTATTGATGCCATTGAAGGTGATACGCAGTATGTTCAGCAGGATGACGCTGAAACAGAGGGCTCGATTGCTATTCTGACAGATAAGGAATACTGTCTGATATACAATTCTGTAGATGAAAAAGTGCTTGTTCATGTGTCTGACCGTGAATATGCCTATACTACTGATGACGACCTTTATAACGGTACATCACGTTCAAGAAGTTATTACAGAGGATTTTATTATTCCAGAGGATACTATGCTGATACTGTAGATTACGGCGGCAAGTATTCATCGCCTTATAGTTCATATGACGGTGATACCGTTGAGTACTCGTCAAACGATACATACAACACTTATTCAAACAGCGTCCGTCAGAGCAGTATAAGCTCACGTTCGTCCTCGGGCGGCGGACTCAGCGGCGGAAAATAATTCAGGAGGTTTTTATTTATGGATATTTTAATGGATATTGTGGAAGTGGCAATTTATTCTTGTCTGGGTATTGTTTTAATGATGTTCGGTAACTTTCTTATCGACCTTATCATTCCCTGTTCATTCTCCGACGAGATTAAGCGTGGAAACAGAGCTGTAGGTTTTGTATCCGCAGGCACAAACATCGGTGTAGGTATACTGCTTAAAGCAGCGATTTCTTCCCCTGCGGCTGAAGCTGCAAAGGAAACATTACTTAGCGGCATAATCGGCAGTGTTATGTATTTCATTATCGGTATCATCTTTTTTATGATAGGCTATCTTATTATCCGTTTCTTCAACAAGAAGTACAACCTCAACGAGGAAGTCGGCAACGGAAACATGGCTGCAGGTATTATGGTTGCAGGTATCTTCATCGGTCTTGCAACTGTAATCAGCGGAGTAATTGTATAATCTGATTTTATGAAAAATTATCGATTATTAATGTTGACAACACTGATGATTTCAGGCTGTTCCATGGTCTATGAGCTCATCATCAGTGCTGTCAGCTCTTATCTTGTGGGAAATTCCACATTACAGTACTCAATTACAATAGGTTTGTATATGTGTGCTCTTGGTATCGGTTCCTTTCTTTCAAAGTTTATCCGAAAAGATTTGTTCAACTGGTTTGCAAATGTTGAAATAGGTATTGGTATTGTGGGAGGACTCAGTTCGCTGACTCTTTTCTTTGCAAATCTGCATCTGGATTCCTATGAAATCGTAATGTATCTGGAGATTATAGTCATAGGTACCCTTGCAGGACTTGAAATTCCGCTCCTCACACGTATTATCGAGGAGGACAGAAAGGATTTGCGAGTTACCATTTCTTCGATTTTTTCTTTTGACTATATCGGAGGACTTATAGGCTCAATTGCGTTTCCTATGCTTCTGCTGCCTCATCTTGGCTATTTTGCAACAGCATTTCTCGTGGGTTCGCTTAATCTTCTTGCGGCAGTTTTGATTATTTTCTGCTACCGCAGCAGATTGCGTCATGAACGTCTGTATAGATTTGCTTCTGTGGGGCTATTGCTTGGTATGATTGGCGGAATGCTCTTTGCAGAAAATGCAGGAAATGCCATTGAAAACGGCTTGTATCGTGATACTGTGATACTTCGTCAGCAGACGGAATATCAGAAAATCGTAATGACTCGTCACAAAGACGATATGCGTTTGTACCTTGACGGAAACTGCCAGTTTTCTTCTTTGGACGAATACCGCTATCATGAGGCGTTGGTGCATATTCCTATGGCCTACGCACAGGAGCAGGAAAAAATACTCATTCTCGGCGGCGGCGACGGACTTGCCGCAAGGGAGCTTCTGAAATATCCCGATACAGAGATAACTCTTGTTGACCTTGACAGTCAGATGACCGAGCTTTGCAGTGAACACCCCCATATATCAAAGCTTAATGAAGGTGCACTGGTCAGTGAGCGTGTAACTGTTATCAATATGGATGCTTACGAGTATCTTGAGAATTGCACAGAGCTGTACGACGTGATTTTTGTTGACCTTCCCGATCCGAATAATGAATCGTTGAGCAAGCTTTACACTAATGTTTTTTATCGTTTGTGCAAACAGCGTCTTGCAGAGGGCGGTATTCTCAATGTGCAGTCTACAAGTCCCTATTATGCCGTAAATGCGTTCTGGTGCATAAATCAGACAATAAAAAGTGAATTTACAGAAGTTTTGCCATATCACCTGCAGGTTCCTGCCTTTGGCGACTGGGGTTTCAATATGGCAAGTAATGATTCTCTTGAACAGCGGCATGAGCTTGTGCAGGATACCAAATATCTGACGCAGGAAAATCTGCCGTCACTTTTTATGTTCGGCAAGGATGAAATAGCAGAACAGGTATCAATTAATCAGCTTACAAAACCGGTGCTTATTCAGTATTACAATGATGCTGTACGTGAGTGGGAATAAAAACACCGCACAAAGTCTGTCTAACGGCTTTGTGCGGTGTTTTTTTAGGTAATACCAATCCCTAAAATGTTAGTAGACAAAGATGATGAGCAGAAATGATGTATGTCAAGGCGGACGACGAAAGCATACTGCCGTATGGTGAGGAAGTCCAACGATGACATACGGCATTTATGTCATTAGATTTGTCTACTGTTGTTTCAGGGATTGGTATAAGCACTATTTCTTTTTCACATCTTTAAATCTGCGGTAAAGCTCTGCGGAATCTGCAGGGTGGCAATTCACCTGATTGAGAATCATGGATATTTTATCCTGTGCAGTGTATTCAAAGCTTGTAAGAATAGCCGACCATGGCAGATTGTATTCAGCGAAGAAGTCTTTGAGAATTGCCGAAAGCTGTGGATTTTCCATAATTATGCGTACAGATGTGTTCTCACCGTAGGAATATGGGGACTCCACATCGGCATAAACGGTGCATTCCGCCTGTATATCACGTGAGGACAAACCTGCGGATATTTTGTAATATCCCTCCTCAAAAGTCCATTGAGAAAGATTGGGGTTATAGCTTTCAAAGCAGTGTCGATTAAGTCTGAAACTGATAGTTTTTTCCTCATCTGGTTCAAGGTGGATTTTTTTAAAATTTTTCAGCTCGTGTACAGGCTTTGTGAGGGTGCTTTCAACGTCCGAAACGTATATCTGCACAACTGTTTTACCGCTTAAATCTCCGATGTTTCTAACTGTTACGGATATATTGAGCTCGTCAGTAAAAGTATCACAATCGGCTGATATAGCTGTGATTTCAAAATCTGTATATGACAGACCATGACCGAACGGGAACAGGGGAGCGATTTTTCTTGCGTCATACCAGCGGTATCCTACAAAAATCCCCTCGCCATAGTTAACCTGCATACCGTCCCCTGGGAAGTTGAGATATGAGGGTGTATCTTCAAGCTTTTTCGGCCATGTGAGAGGAAGTTTTCCCGAGGGATTGATATTTCCGCAAAGGCAGTCTGCAAGGGCGTTTGCACCCTGCATACCTGGGAGAAATGTGCAGAAAATGCCGTCAAATCGGTTTTCGTAGCCGTCAAGGGAAACGGGGCCGCTTACGTTGAGTACAAGGACTTTTTTAATGCCATTTTCATCGGCAGTATCAAGGAGACAGTTGATTATTTCTCTTTCCTTTTCGGGGATTGAAATTGTGTATCTGTCACGCCCCTCCTGTCCCGGCAGGCTGTAGACGTACACCATAACGTCGGTATTTTCAGTAAATTTATTATGTGATACACCATTAAAACGGCTTTCAAGTGCCGTTAAAAGAGAGGTGTTTCTGTTAGTGAGAATGCCTGCACTACCCTCGCCGCAGGTCAGCAGATAATCGCTGTGTTCGCCGAAAAGTGCAATATTGTTTTCTGTATCGAGGGGGAGCGTATTATTCAGATTTGTAAGAAGAATAATTCCCTCCGCAGCTGTTTCGTAGGCGATTTTGTCTGATTTTTCAGCATTCATTATACCTGTAGGTGGCTTTGAAAACTTCCGTGCAAGCTCTGCAATACGATTTGAGGATGTTTCAAGTGCCTGTGGTGACAGCGTGCCCTTGTCGTAAGCCTCATGCAATTTATCGGGAGGTATAGGGCCCGGCATAGCAAGGTCATTTCCTGCATTTACAGCCCTTTCGGGATTGTACACCGCCCCCCAGTCGGACATAACTACGCTGTTGAAGCCCCATTCCTCACGGAGAATATGGGTAAGAAGATTTTTATTTTCAGTGCAGGGAATGTCGTTAATCTGATTGTAGGCACTCATAACCGTTTCCACACCTGCTTCAACGCAGGCTTTAAATCCAGGGTAATATATTTCCTGTAAGGCTCTTTCGGGAATGAGTTCGTTAATGTTCATTCTGTTTGTTTCTTGATGATTTGCGGCAAAATGCTTAACATTTGCGGCAACATCTTTTGACTGCACGCCCTTTACAAGTTCGGGTGCCAGGGAAGCTGTAAGAAATGGATCCTCGGAATATCCCTCAAAAAGTCTGCCGTTGCGTATATCCCTGTGGATATTTACATTTGGTGTACCGAGGAGAATATTTATGCCGAACGCTCTTGCTTCCTCGCCTAAAGCCTGTCCCACGGAAAAAATCACATCAGGATTCCAGGTTGAGCCTAGAAAAATACCCGACGGAAAGCAGGACGGTGCAGTCATATCGGGAGTAATCTCTTTCAGCCTGTTGTATATCCAGCTGTAAAGCTCCTTCGACTCGTCTGATTCAAGCTTTTCGGGGGAGTAGAAATTTTTCAGCACATCACGCAGAAAATCACCGCCTATGCCGTCAATACCGCTTTTACTGAGGAAGTCTCCGAAAAGCTGTTCAAAGTTTATACCTGTTCCTCCGTCGAGAAGCTGTAAAGGGGGAACATTTTTTTCGGGAATTGCAGTTGTACCGAAAAAATTTGCACCGTTTACAAGTGAAATCTGTTCGTCTGCGGTAAATTTATAATTGTCCATAGTATAACGGCAATATCGCAAAAGCTCGCATGACGGCTTTGTACGGTATTGCCTGATCTCCTTTCTTGAAAAATAAATAACATGAAATTTAAAGACAAAAACTGATTATACCCTTTTCAGTTTTCTTATTATGTTTGTAAAAAGAGGGATAAGCCTGCTTATAAATATAGTTGTTATTATAGCAGCTATTGCAAATTCAGCGAAAATATGATATGCAGGTCTGAATATCGCAAAAAAGCACATCAGCAATATAAGTGCAGTTCCTGTATAGCTAACAAAAGGATTGTATCTGAATGGAACAAAACGGCGTGCATCTATAATTCTTATAATAAAACACAGGAAATAACTCAGGAAAGTTGCAAGTGCAGCCCCCTGAATATCAAAAATCGGTATAAACAAATAGTTCAGCACAATATTCAGAATAAATGCTGCCAAAATGGTTATAAACGCATTTTTTGTGTGATTTGTTGCGGTATATATACTTGCAAGAAATAAATCAAGGCAGGTAAATAATGCTGCAGCTATCAGCAGGGGCGTGTAAATATATGACTTACTGTATTCGGGAAAAACAGAATAATTAATCAATAGTGCAGATACAGGTTTTATTATTAAAATCAATGCTGCCGAACCTATAAAAAGTATTGATTCGTATGCACCATAAACTTTTTCATAGAAAATATTTCTGTCTTTCGATTCGTTTTCAGTTATGGCTGACATATTCCACGCTTGAAAGAATATGGTGGAAAGCATAGATATAAGGCTGGGTACTTTTACTGCAGCAGCATATATGCCTGCATCTCCCTCACCTTTCATGCCGCCTATAAATAACTGGTCTGAAAATCCCGTAAACGTCCACATAACCGTTGTTGGAATTAACGGTATACAAAAACGCAGCATAGATTTTCCAAGTGAAAAACTGAATGCACTGATATTAAAGTATTTTTTCAGACCTGCTGAAAAAAACAGGAAAATTGCCGAGAATAAATCAGAGAGTATGGTTGAGAGCATAAATCCCTTTACACCAAGTCCGAGATGACTGATAAATATAATATTGAATAACAGCAGCATCAATGTAGTCAGGATACCGTCAAATGAAAACAGCTTGACCATTTCTCTTGCTCTAACAAATTGCGAACATTGTGCTCTTAATGATGAACAGAATATATAGATAATCAAAAGCAGACTGTAACTACTGAGAGAAGAAAAAAAAGGTATAAACTGAATTAGTGGCACAACTGCCGCCATAAGCGTCAGCCCTGAAAGAGAAATTATTGATGTTGTTGTGAATATTTTTGTTTTATCATATCTGTTATCAAGTCCGTAGCGAATTATCGCTTCTCCTAATGAAAAGGTGAATACAGGTATAAGAAACAGTGCAAGTGTTTCTACCAGAGTTTTTGTGTACAGCTGTGACGGACTTATATGTTTAGTATATAGATTATTCAGCAATAGCGAAAGCAGTTTTGAACCGAAACTTCCGATAGTAAATATAACAGTGTTGAATGCAAGATTTTTATATTTATTCATATTTTAATAAGCTCCAATGGTATTAAAGACCGATTGAACAGCACTTCTGAATGATTATCAAGTATAAGTTTGTGTTCAATGAGATTGTTTGTTTTGCATGTATCTGATTGACGTTTTTATTATATCACCTTATTGTGAAAAAGTCAAATATTCATAAAAAACATAATCAAATTTGCGTTGCAGTTATAAATATTTGTAACTATTCAGTCCCCCAGAGAATTCAACAATAATGAAAGGAAAAGGGTGGAAGAAAAAAATCGTGAATTTGTCAATTTACAATAGACCTCAAATTTGCTATACTAAAGAAAAAAACAGGTGGTGAAAAGTATGGC